>JABSPZ010000009.1 GCA_013213785.1 Henriciella sp.
TATGAAGCAGGTATTTTTGGCGGGCGCTGCTTTTCTGGCTTTAACAGGATGTACGACACAAGGCGGGGGCATCAGTTTATTCGCGCCAGCGCCTGAAACCGTCGAAGATGCCTTGGATTCCTACTATGACACGATCCCAGATAGCGCGCTACCGAAAGCACCTGCTGGCATGTCTCTTCCTGCCTCGGATGCCGTTTTAACAAAGATTCTGCTCGGCTCTTGCCTCGATGAAGAAAAAGGCCCTTCGGCTGCCTTAATGAGTATGCCAGCAGAGGGGGCTGATCTGTTTTTGATGGTTGGCGATAATGTCTATGGCGACCGCGATGGCCGCGGCTATGTCAACAATCAGCCGCTTTTGGATGAGGTCCAAGAATCCTTTGCGGATCTCGGCGCGCGCGAAGACTTTCAGAAGGTCCGTGAAAGCGTGCCGATGATGGTGTCTTGGGATGACCATGATTACGGCGCCAATGATGCGGGCAGCGAGTTCCCATTCCGCCGAATGGCTGAGCGGGTCCATGAAGTCTTTTGGGGGCTTGAGGATGAAGACGTCGGTCAGTGGCCTGGAACCTATTATGCGCGCAGCTTCGGCCCTGAAGGTCAACGCACGCAAGTGATCATGCTGGACACGCGTTTCTTCCGTACCGGCTTGACCCCAACAGATGATTGGGGCGCGAAAGGCAAAGAGCGGTACCTCCCCGCCGCGGCTGGCAGTATGCAGGACATGCTGGGCGCTGCGCAGTGGACATGGCTCGAAAACCAATTGCAGCAACCCGCCGACATTCGCCTGATCGCTTCGTCAATACAGGTAATGCCCACCGTGCATGGATGGGAAGCTTGGTCGACCATGCCGGATGAGCGTCAGCGTTTGTTTGACCTGATTAAAAAGACAGAGGCGACCGGCGTCGTTTTCTTGTCTGGCGATCGCCACACGGCCTTCATTTATGAGGAAGATGGTGTCCTGCCATACCAAGCGCATGAGCTGACCTCGTCGTCACTGAACGTGGCGTTTGCACGGGAATCAGAAGAGATGGATGCCCGTCAGGTTGGGGCGGGATATGCGCCAGAAAACTATGGGTCTGTTGAGATTGATTGGGCGGCAAAAGCCATCTCGCTCAAGATCAAGGACAATGCCGGGGCAACCGTTCGGGAGAACGCGATCAGCTTCGCAGATATTGGTGTAAAATAAATCACCAACACTCATTATGCGAGTATACAGGGTGGCCTGGGTTTCATGAGCGAACCCAGGCTAACGATTTCCAACTGCAGGCGGTTGTCACGGCGGGTGTCAATGCTATAAGGCGCGCGACTTTTGGGGATGCACTTGGGTATCCCTGTCCGTTGCAAAAGGCTGAAACCCTCATGAATATTCACGAATACCAAGCCAAGGCTGTCCTGAAAGAATTCGGTGCGCCTGTGGCAGATGGCGTCCCGATTCTCACCCTCGACGATGTGCAAACGGCCGTCGACACTTTACCGGGGCCGCTCTGGGTCGTGAAAAGCCAAATCCACGCAGGTGGTCGAGGCAAGGGTAAGTTCATCGAGGCTGCCGCTGGTGAAAAGGGCGGTGTTCGCCTGGCTTTCTCGAAAGAAGAAGTCATGGACCACGCCAAAGCGATGCTCGGTAACCATCTTGTGACCGCGCAAACCAGCGCCGAGGGCAAGCAGGTCAATCGCCTTTACGTCGAAGATGGCGCGGACATCGCATCTGAGCTTTACCTCTCTCTGCTCGTTGACCGCGAAACTGGTCGCCCAGCTTTTGTCGCTTCAACCGAAGGCGGCATGGACATTGAAGCGGTCGCTCATGACACGCCGGAAAAAATTCTGACTTTGCCAATCGATCCGACGGAAGGCGTGACCGCCGCCGCAGCGGCTCAACTTTGTGACGCCCTCGCGCTCGATGGCGCGGCGCGCGAAGACGGCATGAACCTCTTCCCGATCCTCTACAAAGCATTCACCGAAAAAGACATGTCGATGCTGGAAATCAATCCACTGATCGTCATGGAGAACGGCAATCTTCGTGTCCTCGACGCCAAGGTCAGTTTTGATGGCAACGCGCTGTTCCGTCACCCAGACATTATGGAACTGCGCGACACCACGGAAGAAGACGAAAAAGAAATCGAAGCGTCTGAGTGGGACCTCGCTTACATCGCACTCGACGGCACGATTGGCTGTATGGTCAACGGCGCGGGCCTCGCAATGGCGACGATGGATATCATCAAGCTGTACGGCGAAGAGCCAGCCAACTTCTGTGATGTTGGCGGCGGCGCCAATGCGGAGAAAGTGGCAGCCGCGTTCAAAATCATCATGAAAGACCCTGCTGTTAAAGGCATCCTGGTCAACATTTTTGGCGGCATCATGAAGTGCGACGTGATTGCTGAAGGTGTCATTCAGGCGGTGAAAGAAACCTCACTTGCGGTTCCGCTTGTGGTTCGTTTGGAAGGCACAAATGTCGACCAAGGTAAGGCCATTCTGGCTGATAGCGGGATGAACATCATTCCTGCTGATGACCTTGATGATGCCGCCCAGAAAATTGTTGCAGCCGTGAAAGGCGCGTAAGACCCATGTCTATTCTTATCGATTCAAACACAAAAGTTATTGTGCAGGGCCTTACAGGTAAAACCGGCTCTTTCCACACCAACCAAGCGCTCGAATATTATGGAACGCAAATGGTGGCGGGCACGCACCCACGCAAAGCTGGCGAAAGCTGGACTGCCGATAATGGCGCGTCTCTTCCGATTTATGCGAACGCTGCAGACGCGAAAGACGCAACTGGCGCCGACGCGACCGTCATCTACGTGCCGCCAGCCGGTGCAGCCGCAGCGATCGAAGAAGCGATCGATGCTGAGATCCCTCTGATCGTTTGTATCACGGAAGGGGTTCCTGTCCTCGACATGGTGCGCGTAAAAGCGAAACTCGACAAATCCAGCTCGCGTCTGATCGGACCGAACTGCCCAGGTCTTCTGACCCCAGAAGCTTGTAAGATCGGCATCATGCCAGGCAAGATCTTCAAGAAGGGCTCTGTCGGTGTGGTCTCTCGCTCAGGTACACTGACCTATGAAGCGGTTTACCAAACCTCTGTCGAAGGCCTCGGCCAGACCTCCGCGGTCGGCATTGGCGGCGACCCGGTCAAAGGCACCGAGTTTATCGACGTGTTGGAAATGTTCCTTGCAGATGACGAGACAGAAAGCATCGTCATGATTGGTGAGATTGGTGGCTCTGCTGAAGAAGAAGCCGCTCAATTCCTGATCGATGAGGCCAAGAAAGGCCGCAAGAAGCCAATGGTGGGCTTTATCGCGGGCCGGACAGCGCCGAAAGGTCGAACGATGGGACACGCTGGTGCCATTGTTTCGGGCGGAAAAGGCGACGCTGAGTCCAAAATCGCAGCTATGGAAGCGGCTGGAATCAAAGTATCTCCAAGTCCTGCCCGTTTGGGCACGACGATGGTCGAGGTATTAAAAGGTTAACACGCCGCACTATATACAAAGGCAAAGGGCGGCCAGACGAGGCCATTTTTGACCCCGCCGGGCCGTCTCCATAAAGGACGGTAAGACATGGCAGACGATGGATCCCCGGTCGACGGTGGTCGCAGCGCACAGAACGCTGCGATGCTGGACACTTTGTTTTTGTATGGGGGAAGCGCGGTCTGGATCGAACAGATGCAGGCCCAGTATGCTGAGAACCCAAATTCGGTTCCTGAAAGCTGGCGCGCCTTCTTCGAGGAAGTTGGCGATGGCAGCGCGGATGCGACCCGCAACGCAGACGGCGCAAGTTGGAAACGTAAGGCTTGGCCAAAGCCTGCGTCTCCAGAAGAGACCGCTGCATTTGACGGCAATTGGACCCTGTTGGAGCCAAAGCTAGAGAAGAAGATCAAATCTTCTGCGCCGGCCGCGTCTGAGGCTGATATCTCGCAGGCGGTGAAAGACTCTGTGAAAGCGCTGATGATGATCCGCGCCTATCGGATGCGGGGCCACTTGCAAGCCGTGCTTGATCCCCTTGGTCTCGAAAAGCCTGATTATCAGCCTGAGCTCGATCCAAAGAGCTACGGTTTTGAAGAAGCCGACCTCGATCGCGACATCTTCATTGATGGCGTCCTCGGATTAGAGCATGCGAGTGTTCGTCAAATCTTGGAAATCGTGCGCCGGACCTATTGTTCGACGCTTGGCATCGAGTTCCAGCACATCTCCGACCCAGAAGAGAAGAGCTGGCTGCAAGAGCGAATTGAAGGCCCAGACAAGGGCGTCGCGTTTACCCCTGAGGGCAAAAAAGCGATCCTGTCTAAGCTGATTGAAGCAGAAACATTCGAGCGGTTCCTCCATAAACGCTATCCCGGCACCAAGCGCTTTGGTTTGGATGGCGGCGAGGCTGCGGTGCCTGCGCTTGAGCAAATCATCAAACGCGGCGGCGCTCTTGGCGTGGACGAAATCGTTGTCGGTATGCCCCACCGCGGACGCCTCAATATGCTCGCAGCCGTTATGGGCAAAGACTATGAGAAGATCTTCCATGAATTCATGGGTGGTTCGACTCAAGGCGCCGGTGAGTTTGGCTCAGGTGACGTGAAATACCATCTCGGCGCGTCTTCAGATCGTGTCTTTGACGGCAACCAAGTTCACCTCACCATGAACGCAAACCCATCGCACTTGGAGGCGGTGGATCCTGTGGTTCTCGGCCGGGTCCGTGCCAAACAATTCATGCAGTATGAAGAAGTTGGCAACCTGGACCGGACAAAGAAGCTCCCGCTTCTATTGCACGGCGATGCGGCGTTTGCTGGTCAGGGTGTTGTGGCTGAGTGTTTCGCGCTGTCTGGCCTGCAAGGTTACCGGACCGGCGGCACAATCCATTTCATCATCAACAATCAGATCGGCTTCACGACCAGCCCGATGTATTCGCGCTCGTCGCCATATCCATCTGATGTTGCCTTGATGGTTCAAGCACCAATTTTCCACGTGAATGGCGACGACCCAGAAGCGGTTGTTTATGCGGCCAAAGTTGCCACAGAGTATCGTCAAAAATTCGGCAAAGACGTTGTCATCGACATGTTCTGCTATCGCCGGTTTGGGCACAACGAGGGCGACGAGCCCATGTTTACCCAGCCGGTTATGTACACGACGATCAAATCGCACAAATCAACGCGCGAGCTCTACGGTGAACGCCTCGTTTCCGAGGGTTTGCTGACGGCTGAGGCGGTTGAGGCAGAAGTTAAAGCGTTCGAAGCCTTCTTGGACAAAGCTTTTGAGGACGGCAAAACCGTCAAAACAAGCAAAGCCGATTGGCTCGAAGGCGAGTGGGAAGGCCTTGGCCTGCCGGAAGATGATGATCGCCGCGGCAAGACCGGTGTTTCAAAAGCCAAACTGAAAGAACTCGGCGAGAAAATCACCACGGTTCCGGATGGCGTAAACATTCACCGGACACTTGGCCGGGTTGTCAAAGGCCGCGCCGATGCGATTTCGACCGGTAAAGGCCTGGACTGGGCGACGGCTGAGCATTTGGCGTTTGCCACGCTCCTGGATGAAGGCTTCCACGTGCGCTTGTCTGGACAGGATTGTGGACGCGGTACGTTCTCCCAGCGCCACAGCCATATGGTCGATCAAAATACAGGTGAGCGCTACACCGCGCTGAACCATCTTCGTGAAGACCAGGCGGAGTATGAAGTCATCGACTCTCTGCTCTCAGAAGAAGCGGTGCTCGGTTATGAATATGGCTACTCGTTGGCCAACCCGAATGCGCTGGTCATGTGGGAAGCTCAGTTCGGGGACTTTTCGAACGGCGCGCAAGTGTTCTTTGATCAGTTCATCTCCTCGGCGGAGCGCAAATGGCTGCGTATGTCAGGCCTGACAATGCTCTTGCCACACGGTTATGAAGGGCAGGGGCCTGAGCACTCATCGGCTCGGCTCGAGCGTTTCTTGCAGATGTGCGCGGAAGACAATTGGCAAGTCTGTAATTTGACGACGCCGGCGAACTATTTCCATGCGCTGCGCCGTCAGATCCACCGCGACTTCCGGAAGCCTTTGGTGATCATGACACCGAAATCCCTGCTGCGTCACAAATTGGCGACTAGCAACTTCGACGACATGAACACGAAGTCCTCATTCCACCGGGTTCTTTGGGACGATGCGGAGACACCAGGCCGTCAGGGCAAGGTGAAACTGGTTGACGATGAAAAGATCCGGCGTGTCGTCGCGTGCTCAGGAAAAGTCTATTACGACTTGTTCGAAGCGCGCGAAGAAAGTGGCGCGGACGATATTTATTTGCTCCGCGTGGAACAATTCTACCCGGTTCCGCGTAAAGCCCTTATAGACGAGTTGAAACGTTTCCCGCAGGCCGAGCTGGTTTGGTGCCAGGAAGAGCCGCGGAACATGGGGGGCTGGACATTTATTCGAGATGAGCTGGAATGGGCTGCAAACCGGGTTGGGCTTGAGAATTCTCGTCCTAAATATACAGGGCGCCCACCCGCTGCTGCAACGGCGACGGGCTTGCTCTCAACGCACAATCGAGAGAAAGATGCTTTCATCTCAGCCGCACTCGGCGACAAGCCTGTAGAAGACAGCCTGGTCACCTAATCAAACAAGAACAAGACGAAGACAGAGACCTAATATGACCGATATCGTAGTCCCTACATTGGGCGAAAGCGTTACCGAAGCGACGGTTGGAAAATGGCTGAAATCTGCCGGTGAAGCGGTCGCGAAGGATGATGTCCTTGTCGAGCTGGAAACCGACAAGGTTGCCGTAGAAGTGTCCGCTGAAGCAGCGGGAACCTTGAGCGAGATCGTTGCCGCTGAGGGTGATACGGTAGAGATTGGCGCACTCCTTGGTCGCCTCGGCGGAGCCAATGGCGCAGCTGCCTCAGCCCCGGCCGCAGCTCCTGCTGCCGCGCCTGCAGTGGCCCCGGCCGCGAGCTCTGGCGGCGCAAGCGTCGATGTGACTGTCCCAAGCATGGGCGAAAGCGTTGCTGAAGGCACGATTGCGACCTTCCTCAAACAGGTTGGTGAGAGCGTTTCAAAAGACGAGACGATCGCGGAAATCGAAACTGACAAGGTCGCTCTGGAAGTTCCTGCGACTGCTGATGGTGTCATTTCCGAATGGCTGGTTTCTGAAGGAGATGGCGTCACGCCAGGCGCCGTGATCGCGCGGATTTCCGCTGGAGCGGGTGCGAGTGCTGCGCCTGCAGCTGCGGCCCCAGCGCCAGCGCCTGCCGCCGCGGCTCCTGCTGCAACGGGTGAGCGCCCTGTCGCTCCATCTGTTCGCCGGATCTCTGCTGAAGCTGGTGTGAACCCAGCGAGCATTCCTGGCACTGGCCGGGAAGGCCGTGCAACGAAAGCGGATGCACTTGCTTATGTGAACACGCCGAAAGCTGCCAGCGCCCCTGCGGAAGCAAAACCTCCGCGAGATATTGGCCCGCGTGAAGAGCGCGTACGGATGACCCGCTTGCGCCAAACCATCGCGCGCCGCCTGAAAGAAGCGCAAGATACAGCTGCCATGCTCACCACATTTAATGATGTGGACATGAGCGCGGTCATGGGTCTGCGCAAAGCCTACAAAGATGCGTTCTTTGAAAAGCATGGCGTGAAGCTCGGCTTTATGGGCTTCTTCACCAAGGCGGTTGTGTCTGCTTTGAAAGAAATTCCAGCTGTGAATGCTGAGATCGACGGCACGGATATCATTTACAAAAATCACTATGATATCGGCATGGCGGTTGGAACGGAGCGCGGCTTGGTTGTGCCAGTGCTGCGTGATTGTGACGAACTTTCGCTGGCGGGCATTGAGGCCGAGCTGGGCAATGTCGCGAAGAAAGCCCGCGATGGAACACTCTCTATCGCTGATATGCAGGGCGGAACGTTCACGATCACCAATGGCGGTGTGTACGGTTCATTGATGTCGACCCCGATTTTGAACCCGCCGCAATCTGGCGTGCTTGGTATGCACCGGATCGAGCAACGCCCTGTTGCTGTTGATGGCCAAGTTGTGATCCGCCCAATGATGTATCTGGCGCTGTCTTATGATCACCGCATCGTAGACGGCAAAGAGGCCGTGACCTTCCTGGTCCGCGTTAAAGAAGCCTTGGAAGATCCAGAGCGCCTTTTGCTCGACATCTAGGGTTTGAAAACTCCAATGAATGGCGCCTCGCTCAAGCAGCGGGGCGTTTTTCGTTTCTGACCCGTAAACAGAACGCCTCAAATCCTGAGATCTGTTTCAACAGTTCCGTTCCAAATTTCAGCTATTCTGACCCCTATGCGTCAGAGTGGGTACCAGGGACATGCAAGCGGCTAACACACCTTCACTGGGCTATCTAAACCTCTCGTCCGGTAAGAAAGATATTCAGGAAGCGCGAGAACTCGCGCTGGTTTCCTTGGTTGCACCGGTTCTGTTTATGGCGAGCCTGGTTACCGCCGCTGTCCTCTTTATGAGCGACATCACCGAGAGCGGTCTCTTCGACTTTTGGCTGACAGCGCATATTTTACTGTGCGGCGCACTGTTCCTGCTGAGCTCGCGAGAGCGCGCCGAAGTATTTGAGGGCGCAGGAAAGCTCAAGACGCTGACCAAGAGTTTCTCTTTCGTCATGCTCTGCGTTGCGTGGAGTGTTGTGCCAGGGTTCCTGGCAATCATTTCGCCTTCTGAAGGACATCTTGTTTTCGGCGCTATTCTGTCTGGATCGACGCTCGCTGCCGCGGTCCTATTGCAATACATGCCGCAGCTCGGGCGCATTATTCTGGCCGCGACCGTGGGCGGTTTTCTCGCCAATACTTTAATGCAACCGGAGCTAGGCGCGTCGCTCGTCTCAATGGTCATCCTCGCCTATTTTAGCGGCCTGGCGATTTGTACGCGCTGGTACTTTTCTCGCTACAATAAGCAGCTCACCGAGATCGAAACTGCCGCGGAACGCACGCGTGAGATCAACAGTGTCCTGCGGGACGTTGGCTTCGCAACGGACACATTCTTCTGGTCAACCAGCGTCGATGGTCAGCTCAGCGAGATCAGCAATGATGAGCTCCTGGGCGAGCAATTGCGGGGTCTCTTGCAAGGGAAAGACTGGCTGTCTCTGTTCGCGCCTTCGCCAGAGCGCGAGCTTTTGAGAGCGCGTGTCGCGCGCGGGTCCGAGATCGTGGCTCTTGAGCTTGAACTCGACGACTGGGTCGAATCTGAATCTCGGTTCTGGAAAGTGTCTGCCCGCCCTGTGTTTGAAGACGGCAAGTATGCAGGCTATCGCGGATCGGCGACGGATATTTCTCAACTTCGTATCAGCGAAAACCGCGCCGCCTTCTTAACAGAATATGATCCCCTGACCGGCTTACTCAATCGCGCATCGTTTAAAGAGGCTTTGAGAGTACACCTCTCAAGCTCGATCCGGAATGCTGCGGAAAGCGCGTTGATCTGGATCGATCTCGATAATTTCAAATGGACGAATGACACATTCGGACAGACGGGTGGCGATGAAATTCTGAAACTCGTCGCTAAACGCCTCGAAATGTTGTGCGAACCAATGGATCTGCTGTGTCGTTTTGGTGGAGATGAGTTTGCGCTCCTCATCTCGCGCTCAAAGAATAGCGGTCGCATCATGAAATTCGTTGAAGAGCTATCCGACGCGCTTCAACAGCCCTTCCATTATGCCAACACGGATGTGCAATGTGGCGCCAGTGTTGGGATGCGCCCAATCGAGTTTGAAGCCAGCGATGTCGACGCCATGATGAATGAAGCCGACCTTGCACTCTTGGCGGCGAAGTCGAGCGGCGGCGGCTGTTGGAAAGAGTATTCGGAATCGTTCAAAGCGCACGTGCGCGGTCAGCGAGAGCTTGCTCAAGACCTGGTCAACGCGATTGATGCCGATAATCTCGATATGCAATTCCAGCCAATTGTCGACGCTCAGACGGGAGCGATTGTAGGTGTTGAATCGCTATCTCGCTGGTATCATCCGGTCCGAGGTACGGTCTCTCCGTCTGAGTTTATTCCGATCGCTGAGAACAATGGCATTATTATCGCGCTTGGCGATCGTGTCGTTGAGAATGCGATTGATGCCGCGCTGGAAATGCCAGGGGATACGAAGGTTGGGATCAATGTCTCTCCGCTTCAGCTCCACAGCTCTCGTTTGCTCTCTTTGATCACGCGGAAACTTGATGAGACGTGGATCGATCCAGGCCGGATTGAACTTGAGATCACAGAAAGCGTTTTCTTGTCGGACAATGCCTTCATCTTGGATCGTTTGCGCAAACTGAAAGAGCTGGGCCTTCGCATCGCGATGGATGATTTTGGTACCGGCTTCTCGTCGCTGGCCTATTTGCAGCGATTCCCGTTCGACAAGCTGAAGCTGGACCAAGCCTTTGTGCGCGGTCTCGAAACCAGTGAGCAAAGCCGCGCGATTGCCCGGGCGACGATTTCCATGGCGCATGCGCTCAATCTGACTGTGACCGCAGAAGGCGTTGAAAGCGAAGCTCAGGCCCGTTTCCTACGCGAACAAGGCTGCGATGAGTTGCAAGGCTACCATTTCAGTCGCCCGCAGGATCGAGCTGCCTTGATCCCATATCTTCGGAGCATGGAGCTCGTCCAAACCTCTAAGACGGGGACGATGGGCAACGTCGTCAAAATGAAACGCTAGGAAGACGCCGATCGTAGGTGCGATCGTTGAGTTATCCTGCTGGGGTGCGCTCGTAAGCGATGTAACGCTTTCAGGCGGCAGAGTAGCCTTGCTGCCAGACAGATTTCGGCTGCATGGCCTCCATCGGTTCGTCTAGGAACTCGGTGATCTCACCTACAGTCTCTTCTGCTTGGGTTACCAAGAATAAGTGGCCACCGTCTTCGACGACGTGAAGCCTAGAGTTCGGTAGAGCGAAATTCAGAATATGCGCATTTGCCATCGGGACGATCGCATCGCGATCACCGGCCATAATCAAGGTCGGCATCCGGAGGAAGCGAATGAACGGCAGCGAAGACCAGCCGAGGAAGGCGGTCAGCTGATACACATATCCCATTGGAGCAGGCGGACGCAGATTTTCGATATGCTCTCCGGCGCCCTCTTCGGCCGCTTCGCCATATAGCTTTTGGAAATTCTCGCGCATGTAATCGGGATCAGTATATCGGCGCGCATCTGCCATTTTTGAGATCGCGCTGATTTTGCCGGGAACCATTGTCATGCCAGCGGTCGTCGCACACAGGATGAGCTTGCCGACAGAATGGCGATACTGGAAGGCATATTGCTGCGCCATGGCGCCGCCCCAAGACACGCCCATCACATCTACGTTGCCCATACCAAACTGATCGCAAAGCTTTCGCGCGACACGCGCCATCATCCATGGGCGATAAGGGAATTTCGCGGGCGGACTTTCGCCAACGCCCGGCATGTCAAAGGTAATGATCTCGCGATCTCGGATCCATTCTCCGAGACCAAAGGCAAGTTCCATATTCGCGCCGATGCCATTGAAGAAAAGCAGCGGGCGCTTGCCTGACGGGATTTCCGCGGGCCAATAACCGACGCGCACCGTATGGGCGCCAATGGTTTCCATCGAAATTTCTGGCAGGCGTGGTGACGCTTTGCCGGCAGTCTTTCTGGTGGCCATTCGGGCCTCCTTTTCCTGTCAGTGCCGCGCCAAGATCTTATCGCCTTTAGTCGAACACATATTTCCCCGGCGAGTCATAGAGCGGTGGGAACTGCTCTGATCCGCCTTCTTTTGGCGCTGGCTTCATGTCGCCACCGCGCTCATGCAGCCATTCTGCCCAACGAGTCCACCAAGAGCCAGCAACTTCCTCAGCTCCCGCAGCCCATTCATCAGCTGTAGCCTCAATACTCGTATTACGAAAGTATTTTGCTTTTGGATTAACGGGTGGGTTGAGTAGGGATTGGATATGTCCGGAGTTAGAAAGGATGAATTCCATATTTTTGGACCCCAAAAGCTTGGTCGTCCGGTAGGCCGCTTTCCATGGCGTGATGTGATCCGTCACACCTGCGACAATGAACGAGTCCACATCGACTTTTGTGAGATCCGCCATATGGCCGGCCACTTCGACAGTACCAGGATATGAGAATGGCTTGTTGAGCCCGAAATCCAGATAGTCTGAGTGCAGCTGTGCTGGCAGGTTGGTCGTGTCATCGTTCCAGAACAGCACATTGTATGGCGGCGGGTCTTCGCCCATCAGGTAATTGTTCACGACATAGTTCCAAACCAGATCGTTCGGACGCATCCAGGCAAACATACGGGCCAGGTCATCACCTTTCAGAACACCTTTGCGGCGCGAATAGCGGCGTGCGATTTCCAAGCTGCGCTCAGAGACCATTTGGCCGAGTTCACTATCGTTTTGATCGGGATCAAGCACACAGACCTGGAGAGTCAGCGAGTTGATACGGTCATCTCCCGCGGCAGCAAGCAAGCTCGCAAATGTCGCGGTCGTGATCCCACCAGAGCAGGCGCCAGAAATGTTGATCTTCTCGGAGCCCGTAATCTGCTTAATCACTTCGGTGCACTGGATCAGGCAGTCGACATAGTCAGACAAGCCCCATTCACTGTGCTCTTTGGTTGGGTTGCGCCATGAAATGATGAAGGTTTGGAAGCCTTCTTTCAGCAAGAATTGGACGATGCTGGTGATCGGATCCAGGTCGCTGGCGTAGAATTTGTTGATTTGCGGCGGAATGTTCAGGAACGGAATTTCCCGGACTTCCTCAGTAGTAGGCGTATATTGAATGAGTTCCATCATCTCATTCTTCCAAACCACGTTACCGGGTGTGATCGCGACATTCTCACCGACAACGAATGGAGACTTGTCGACGCGGCTCGGCATGCCGCCATTTTGGGTAAGGTCTTCGTAGGCGTTCTGAAGGCCTTTGATGAGCGAGAGGCCGCCGCTATCGATTGCTCGTTTTTTCGCAGCAGGATTGGTGACGAATGAGTTGGTTGGCGCGATCGCATCTGTGATCATGTTCATCACAAACTCTGCGCGCGCATGCTCCATTTCACCGAGCTTCAGATCGCCGACCCAGTCTTCGAGGTGTTCTTGCATAGCAAGATAGGTCTGCATGCCGCGCTTATAGAAGGGATTGTTTGCCCAGGCTGGATCTTTGAAACGCTTATCCTTGCGGTCTGGCGCGCGCTCTGACTTGCCCATTGCAATGTCATAGCCTTCCTTCGCCATTTTGCCGGCAAACTTCGCATTCGCCACTGGAGAGATGCTTGTTCGACGCAGCATCATTGCGACGGAGCCCAATAGCTCTTGTCGGTTTAAGCCCCCCAGCAGTGGATTGAGCGCATTGGTGGAGTCTGCTGCTGCTGCACCAATATAGTCTGCGGTCTTGCTCATAAATGCCTCCGATTTCCTCCCAGAACGAGGGACCCCCTCGCTCGGCACAAGGCTTGCTCTTATGGTTAAGAGTCTAAATTAGAATAACCTTGGCCGATCAAATTCGTTTCATATTGACCTTTTACTGTCAAATGTACTGCGGAAACAGCCAATTCAGCCCAGACGCGAACTGGAAAAGATGAAGACACGCGATCGTATTCTTGATGTGAGCTTGGACCTCTTCAATTCAGAAGGGGAAGCCAAGCAGACGGCTGTCGATATCGCCAATGCGCTGGATATGTCGCCGGGCAATCTTTACTATCACTTCAAAGGCAAAGAACCGATCATTGAAGCCCTATTCGATCGCTTCGAGGAAGAGATGCAAATCATCCTTGGCGGGTCGCACGGCGCAGTGACGTCGATCGAAGACAATTGGGTCTTCGTCTACATCGTCTTGGAAGAGATTTACGACTTCCGTTTCTTCTACCGCAATGTCGGCGACATGATGGAACGCTATCCGGCCCTTGCGAGCCGGTTCCGAAAAGTCTTGGCCATGAAGCGCCAAGCGATTGAGAATGTCATCAGCCAGCTCGAAAAACGCGATCTGATCGAATTGGATCGTCGTTTGCGGGCGCCGCTTGTTCAGCAAATGCTGTCCACGCTCACCTTCTGGCTCAGCCATGACCTGATTGAAGGCAGCGACCGCGATGGACCCACGCTGATCCATGATACCGTTCTGCAATTCATGCTCTTAGCGGTCCCGTATATGGGAGATGCGGGGGATGAAGCTTTAGGCGGTATGCTTGAACGCCATCGAGCGCTGAGCGACGCCTAAGACCGATCCCGTATCGGCGGTCCTATTCTGGAAGGTCGCTGACCGGTTGTCCGGTTTCCTCGCGCGTCGCGAACCGATCCTCAAAAGCTACGATTAAACAAGCAGCGATAATGACCAGCGCGCCGACCCAGGTTTGCCATCCGGGGTATTCCTGAAAGAACACGGATCCAAACAAGCCGCTCCAGATGAGGGCAGAATACTCTAAAGGGGCAAGCCGCTGCGCCGGCGCGCGGGCATAAGCCAGCGTCATCAGATACCAGGTCACAAAGCCGAGAACGCCGAACATCAAGAAGAGCGGAATATCATTCCAATCGGGTGATCCGAAGAGGCCAAATGTGATCGGCAACAGCGCGATGGCAGGCACGACATTGGTAAACATTGCAATCGTGGTTGCGTCTTCATGTGTGGCCCGTATGCGCAGCAGAACGAGGCCAAAGGCGTAGAGAAAAGCCGCGAGGAAACAGCTGACCGTCCCAAGCACCCAAAGCTCACTCGCCTCGCCGCCTTGCGGACGTCCCATAACAGCAAGGACGGCGCCCACAAATCCAATCAGCGTTGCGATCAAGGCCAAGCGTGTCACGCGCTCTCCCAGCAAGACCCGCGCAACAAAAGGCACCATCAGCGCTGCTGTGAACCCGATAATTGTAGCGACGGCCAAGGGGAGATGGATCAAGGCAAAGAAGAATGTGAAGGCACAGGCCAATTGAATGAGGCCGCGCATCGTGTGGAAGCGGATTGACGACCAGCTCGGAACCGAGCGTTTCTGAGCCCTGAATACCGCCAAAGCGATCAGTCCGCCAAATAAGAAACGCCAAGCGAGAAGGTGGTGCAGTCCTGCGTTCGGAGCAATCGCTTTGACCAAAGCATCAATGCCGGACCCCATCGCAATCGCGAAGACGGCGATCAAGATTGGAGCGGTTGATGACTTAGAAGACATCGCGGCGCTGTAGAGCGTCTCGGCGAGAATGGCCAGTGTGATTTGCGATTTAAAGTTTAGTCGGCGATGTCGCTTCGCGTCGTGTTGACAGCGGGCTTCGGCGCGTCGGCGGCACCGCGCTTCATTTCGAACGGGCCGCTCCATTCATTGGGCCAGCCGAAATACCATTTTCCAACGACTCTGCGACCATCTTCAGACAGTTCGCACTCGAAGTAGACGGGTTCGTGCTCGAACGCCTTATACGTCTTCAAGAAGACCACTTCATCATCGGCGACGTGACCGCGAATGCTGGCGTCGAGTTCTTCTTGTTCGATCAGTGCAAATGCATTCGGTTCTAAGGTTGAGCCGGTGAGCTTACCATTCTTAACGGTCATCCAAACCGAAAAGGGCACACCCTCCCTGTCCTCATCTTTGAGCCAGTAACGTCCCGTCCATACAGAATCGTTGTTCAAATGATCGATCTCTACCCCCATGTCCCCATATGCCAGAATGTTGAAGCTTTGGACAAGTCTAAATGACTTGGTTTCTTGCAAACTAGCTGCCAAAACTCTCGCGCTTCTCAGAATTAGAGGCGTACTTGTTGCAGCTCCAAAGGTATGGCGGATTTTTATATTTCCGCGATTTAATATCTCTAGCGTGACGTCGATCACTCAAAAATGGCGGTGGGGGTCCTAAGGGAATGGATCGACAAACCGATTTTGATTCCTATTCTGGTTGAAACAATGAATGCCGCCAGCGTGGTTGAGGAGCTAGAAATGCAATTGGTCAGCGACGACATTTTAGAAGATAACGGCCAAGTCGATCCGAAATATGGGGCGGTTTATCCGTCTTTGGAGACGGACTTCGAGCTTTGGAATCCGAACTCTTGGACGCGTGGACATCCTCACGAGCTATACAAGCGTATGCGCGATGAAGCTCCTGTCATGTGGTCGAAAATGGGCCGTGGCGGAACCAAGTTCTGGTCTGTCTCTCGCTACGATGACATCAAGACGGTCGAGCTAAACCCTGATGTGTTCTCGTCGCAGCGCGGCGGGATTAATTTGGCTGTGCCGCCCCGCGATCATTGGAAGCCAGAAATTCTGGTCCGTGCGGCAATGGACAACCTTATCAGCATGGATGAGCCGCAGCATATGCAGATGCGTATCCAGCAAAAAGACTTCTTTATTCCGGCCTATGTCAAAGTCCTGCGCGAGAAGGTCAGTCAAAAGGTTGAAGAGCTTTTGGATGATCTCGAGGCGAATGGCCCGGAGGTTGAGTTCGTCAAACTCTTCTCTAATCAGCTGCCGCTTTACACGCTCTGCGAAATGCTTGGCGTCGACGAAGAAGACCGCCAGAAAATCGTTCACTGGATGCACTATTTGGAAATGGCGTCGCAGTTCATGGCGAACCCGTTCCGGACTTTCCTGGGCGAGCCGCTCTTCCCGTTCCGCTTCAAAAAGGTGGTCGAGGAGATGTTTGCCTATGGCGCGAGCGTCATGGCGGACCGCCGGAAGAACCCGCGCGAAGATCTTCTCACGGTCATCGCGCACTCGAAGCTGAATGATGAACTGTTGCCGCAAGAGTATCTCGATGGCTCATGGTTGCTGATCATCTTTGCGGGCAATGACACGACGCGGAACTCGCTTTCTGGCACGATCAAACTCATGACCGAATGGCCGGATCAACGCGCGATGGTGCTCAACGATATGTCCCTCATCCCGCGCATGTCTGAAGAGGCATTGCGCATGGTCTCGCCTGTAAAGCACATGCGCCGAACGGCCCTCGATGATTTTGAGCTGAACGGCCAAAAGATCGCTAAGGATGAGAAGGTTGTCATGTGGTACGGCGCTGGCAATCGCGATCCAAACGTCTTCGAAAACCCAGACGTCTTCGATCTGACACGGGACAATGTCGACAAGCACATTGCGTTTGGGCACGGCGTCCATAAATGCCTCGGCTCACGTGTCGCGCAGATGCAGCTGCGCGTTGCCTATGAGCAGATTTTCACGCGCTTCCCCAACATCGAGTTCACCGGCGAGATCAAGTACGGTCCGAACGCCTTGGTACACGCGATTTCGAAACTGAAAGTCGCCCTCTATGGCAAAGGCAATAGTCGCCCCACCGTATCTCAGGTTAAAACGCTAGAGACGACTTAGACGTCGACTTCAGCTTCCAGCGCATTGTCTTGAATAAACTGGCGGCGTGGTTCAACCACGTCGCCCATCAGCCTTGAGAACATGTCGCCAGCTTCCAGGGCGTCATCGACCTCCACTTGCAGGAGCGTTCGCGCATTCGCATCCAGTGTCGTTTCCCAAAGCTGGTCGGCATTCATTTCACCAAGACCCTTATAGCGCTGGATCTTCAATCCCTTGCGGCCCGACGCCAAAACGGCTTCCAGCAAGCTGACAGGTCCTGTGACGGCGATCTCTCCGGCTTTCTCATTGCGGAGGATTGAGGGCTCCACATAGATCGGGCGGATATTCTGCGCGATGCCATTAAGGCGGGTCGCATCCGCGCTGCTCAGCAGCTGCGCGTCCAGGACGGCTTTCTCTTCAACACTGCGAACCTCGCGCGATAGGACGAGGTCGCCATTCTCGAAACGGCCTTCCCACGTGTCTTCGCCTTCTTCGGCGATGATATTGAGGCGTGCAGCAGCCGCTTTGGCTTCTTCGTCAGAGGCCCCAGGCGCAAGCGCACCGGCCATCGCGGCTTGCTCAACAATATCGCCAGGAGCCCGCAGAGAGAGGCGCCATAGAGCTTGTTTGAATTGAGAAGCTGCGCGGACCCGCTCCCGCAGATCTTCTGAGGCGATCTGAGTGCTATCCGCCAAGATGAGTACTTCGCCGTCTGTACCGGCTTCGATCAGATAAGAGTTCAGCTCGTCATCGTCTTTGAGGTAGCGCTCTGACTTGCCGCGCGAGACCTTATACAGCGGAGGCTGCGCGATATAGAGATAGCCGTTCTCAATCACTTCCGGCATCTGGCGATAGAAGAAGGTAAGCAACAGCGTCCGAATGTGGGCACCATCGACGTCCGCGTCAGTCATGATCACGATCTTATGGTAGCGCAGCTTGTTGATGTCGAATTCTTCCCGACCGATCCCAGCGCCGAGCGCCATGATCAGCGTTCCCACTTGATCAGAGGACAGCATCTTATCAAAGCGTGCGCGTTCAACGTTCAGGATTTTACCGCGCAGCGGAAGGATCGCTTGGTTCGACCGATCGCGGCCCTGTTTGGCCGAGCCACCCGCTGAATCACCCTCCACAATGAAGATTTCAGACTTGGACGGATCCTTTTCCTGACAATCGGCGAGCTTGCCGGGCAGGGACGTGATATCGAGCGCTGTCTTGCGACGGGTGAGCTCCCGCGCCTTACGAGCTGCTTCGCGTGCCGCTGCCGCCTCGACGATCTTGGACATCACCTGCTGCGCTTCTTTCGGATGCTCTTCGAACCATTCCGCAAGCTTTTCGTTCATCAAGCTCTCAACCACCGGCCGAACTTCGGAAGACACCAATTTGTCTTTGGTCTGAGAGCTAAATTTCGGATCTGGAACTTTCACAGAAAGGACGCAGGTCAGGCCTTCGCGTGCATCGTCGCCGGTAATGTCGACTTTCTCTTTCTTCGCCGCGCCAGTTTCGGTCGCGTATTTGTTGATGATCCGTGTCAGTGCACCGCGGAAGCCCGCCAAGTGGGTTCCGCCGTCGCGTTGCGGGATGTTGTTGGTGAAGCAAAGCACGTTCTCATGGTAAGCGTCTGTCCACTCCAAAGCGGCCTCAACCGTGATGCCATCTTTCTCGCCGATCACGAAAATCGTCTCGGGGATCAGAGCGTTCTTGGTCTCGTTCAGGTGCTGAACAAAAGCTGAGACTCCGCCCGCATATTCGAGAACCGTTTCGTACGGGTCCGCTTCGCGTAGATCCTTAAAGACAATCCGGACGCCTGAATTCAAGAAAGCGAGTTCGCGAAGGCGATGCTCCAGCGTCTTACGATTATAAACGGTCATCGTGAACGTCTCAGGGCTCGCCAGGAAGCGCACGGCTGTTCCGGTATAGGGCGACCCGTCTGCGGTGGTTGGGCTGCTCCCTACGACCTTGAGCGGCGCTTCTGTGCGTCCGCCATCCACAAAGCGAACTTTGTGCTCAGAGCCGTCGCGGTGAATGGTCAGATCGAGCCAGACAGAGAGCGCGTTCACAACGGAAACACCCACACCGTGCAGACCGCCAGAGACCTTGTATGAGTTGCTGTCGAACTTCCCGCCCGCGTGCAGCTCGGTCATGATGACCTCGGCGGCTGAGCGGCCTTCCGTGGCATGCTGGCCAACCGGAATACCGCGACCATTATCTGTGATTTCAGCCGAGCCATCAGGATGCAACGTCACTGTGACCTCGTCGGCATGACCGGCCAAAGCTTCGTCGATCGCGTTATCGACGACCTCGTAAATCATGTGATGGAGACCCGATCCGTCATCGGTGTCACCAATATACATGCCTGGGCGTTTCCGGACTGCTTCGAGGCCCTTCAAGACCTTGATCGAGTCGGCGCCATATTCTGGATTATTATCGGCCGCTTCTGACATCGGGGTAACCCTCGCAAGTGATTCGTCGAATTCCCTGAAAATATAAGGGATTTTGACCCAAAAGGGAAATCTGAAACTGGTATTTTTATAAGATAAAATTCCATTTAAATCAGTGCGCTACGGGCTTTTTGCTGGTCTCTGTGAATGACCCTAGTCTTGCCCCTACGAAATACCTCTAAAAAAGGCTGATATTGAGGGGTGTAGGAGGTCAAAATGAAATGGATTATTCGGGGCGTCGGGCTTGTCTTTTTTGCGCTGATTTCGGTCTATTTGTTCGCTGATTTACAGCTCAAATCGCTCAATGATGATGCGCGTGCCAAAGCACCAGGGAACTTTATTGAACTGTCCGATGGACAAATCCATTACCGCCTTGAAGGTCCAGAAGACGGCCCACTCATTGTCCTCGTCCATGGCTTCTCCACACCAAATTTTATCTATGAACAAAACGTCGAAGCCTTGAAAGCTGCGGGCTTTCGTACCCTTCGCTTTGATCATTTCGGCCGGGGTTGGTCTGATCGCCCATCGACGCGGTACGATGTCGAGTTATACGACCGCGCTCTACGCGAACTACTGGCAGGCCTGGACGTCGATGAGCCATTTGGGCTGGCCGGCCTATCTATGGGCGGCCCGATCGTCTCTGAGTTTGCAGCGCGCTATCCTGAGCGGGTTAATCGTCTCGTCCTGCTCGTTCCTGCGGGGTTGGACACTCCCGGCGCTGGCGGCGTAACCGGGGCGCTGCTACAAACGCCTTTGATCGGTGATTGGATTTGGCGCATGATCGGTAAGAGCGTCCTTCTCGGCGACCGGCAGTATGATGAAAGCCAGCGCGCCCCAGCGAACCGGCTGCGCGGTGACGTGACCGAACAATTTGAATATCGAGGCTATCTACAAGCGCTGCTCTCGACGTTTCGTCATATGCCCATGGCGGGACGGGAGGATACGTTTAAGCGGCTCGCAGCAACGGGCGTTCCGACCCTTGCGATCTATGGTGATGCGGATGAGACGGTCCTGGTTTCCAGTGCTGCGAAACTCGAGGCGCTGATGCCGGATGCGGACGTGCGGATTGTCGACGGCGGCGAGCATGGCCTGAATTACCAGATGCACGAGCTGGTCAATCCGTGGCTGGTCGATTGGTTTTCAGGCGACGCTCAATAACGCGCAGCGATTTCGACCAAAGCAGCATCCATTTCTGCGATTGCGGACCGGGTGCCGGTCGGTCGATCATTGGCGATGATGGAGAAGATCAGTTTGCGCCCACTCTCTGCGATCATCACGCCCGATAATGCGTTGGCGCCATTCAGGGTTCCCGTCTTCGCAAAGATCTTCCCTTCGAGCGCGGTGCCCGTGAAGCGGCGCTTAAGCGACCCATCCACGCCGCCAATTGGTTGATCCGCAAGCCAGGCGTCAAACCAAGGCTGCTCTGCGGCAAAGGCGATCAGCTGCACCATGCTGCGCGGACTGATCCGGTTATAGATCGACATGCCAGACCCGCCATGGACCGCGTAACCCTGCTCAGAAAGACCGGCTTCGGTGAGAAACGCCTTCAGTTCGGCGACGCCATAATCTCGCGATCCAGTCCCGTTCAGAAGGCCAAGACGGCGCAGTGCGATATCGGCGTGAAGGTTCTCACTATCCTTCGAAATCCGTTTAAGGCTGTCTCGGAGTGGTCCGGCGGGCAGGCTCGCCGCTGCACTGGATGTTTCAGAATGCGATGCAAGCGCGGCCACCCCGTCCGTCTCGTCCGGATCCGGCGCCTCATCTGCGAGCGATAATGGTCGATGCCGTGTCTCAACGGTTCCAACCGAAATACCGCGCGCTTCGAGCAGGTTTTTGAACCGCCACGCGGTATAGTCAGCAGGATTGTCGATCGCCAACCGATACGAGCGTTGCGCCGAGCCAACTGGGATCTCGCCATAGAAACGAACGGTTTGCTCACCGGGTAGGCGCTCAATCCGCATTGCCCAATCACCTTCTTCGGGCGCCGTGCGCAGCTGATTATCGAGCTCATAATAGTCATCGCCCGCTTGCCATGAGACCATTGCCAGATCGCCTGCTGCGTCACCTGGGGAGACGTCAATCCAAACCAAATTGTCATTGACGCTGAGTGCTGAAATCGCCGTGCCGTAGTAGAATGTAAGATCCTCTTGGCTCCAGCCTGGACCCCAGCGCTCAAATGGAAACAGCGTATCGTCTCCAACGACACTGCTGACCTCATTTAGCCCCCAAGATGCGACCTGATCAGCCAGTGTGGCCAGGCAGGTCGTTTCGCAATCCGGTGCGTCCTGCAGCGTTGCGTCGCCGCCGCCTTTCAGGACGAGCCGAGGCGGCGCTTCATCCGGGAGGTGCTCGACAAAGACTTGCGTTCCTGGATTTTTGGCCGACGCTTTAAGCGCTTCGAGGTGGTGATAAGCCGCCATGGTCGTGAAGACTTTTGTGTTCGACGCAGGCGTGAAGCGATCCGCTGCTTTGACCGCGATCAGCTCTTCTCCATTCATGTCAGCAACGACGAGGCCCCAGCGAATACCGGTATGATCAGGGTTAAACAGAGTGGCTTCGACGTCGCGTTGATTCGTGTTTGCGCATCCTGTGATCAACAGAACAGCGAGTCCGATTAAGCTGAAACACTGTCTCTTCATATCCCGCCTCATCGTGAGTCTTGTCCTCAACTTATGAGGCGCCGGCGGTTCTGTCATCTCGGATAAGCGCGCGGGTCAGACCGGGTCGCCATCTGCCTCAACCTCAACCCGTTGTGCGCGATCTTCAAACGCTTCAAACAGGAATTCTTCTGTCCCGGTTAGCCAAGCTTGTCCGCCGAGCTCGATCAGTTCGTCGAACAGAGCGGCGCGGCGATCACGGTCCAGATGTGCAGCAGCCTCATCGAGCAGGATAAGCGGACTTGGCCCGGCGCCATCTTCTGACAAAGCACGCGCGCTCGCCAGGATCAGGCCGATGAGGAGCGCTTTTTGTTGCCCTGTAGAGGCTTCCCCGGCCGGGGCGCCGGTTGGTCGATGGATCACGGTTAGGTCGGTGCGGTGCGGGCCAGACAGGGTCCGTCCTGCGGCCTGATCGCGATAGCGTCCTTTAGCGAGGACTTCCGCGATCTGATCTTGAATATCAAACAGGCTCGCGCCTTCACCAGCGAGGCGCTCGGCTTCGCCTTCAAGCGCCAAATCCCCTTTTGGGAAATAGCCCTCGGGCCGCGCATTGATCCCGTCTTGCAATGCGGTCAGGACGCGCGCGCGGTGACTGGCGATGAGGGCGCCAGCTTCCGCCATCCGGCCTTCAATTGCGTCAGCCCAGGCTGGGTCGACGCGGCCCCGTTCAAGCAGGGCATTACGTTCTCGCATGGCCTTTTCATAGCGGCTCGAAACGCTGCCATGACCTGGAATGTGCGCCATAACCTGGCGATCGAAGAACCGCCGACGCTCGCTCGCACCGCCGCGAAAGACGCTATCCATGGCCGGGGTCAGCCAGACGATGCGGATCAAATCTGCAAGATCTGACGCCGTCGCGGGGGCGCCGTCGAGCCGAATAGTGCGTTTGTTTCCGGTCGTCCCGCGGTCAAGCCCAACGCCAATTTTCCGCTCATCATCGAGCGTTGCCGAGATGGTCCATCCTGTCTCGCCGCCGCGCCGAGTCATATCGGGGAGTGCAGCTGCTCTTAGTCCGCGGCCGGGACCAAGCTGGCTAATGGCTTCCAGTACATTGGTTTTGCCCGCGCCGTTTGAGCCCCACAGGCAAACAGGCCGCGCATCGAGCTTGAGATCTAGGCTCGCATGGCTGCGAAAGTCAGTGAGACGAAGGCGGGTAAGAGCGGTCACTAGACCCTTAGCGGCATCAACACGTATTGCGCGCTCTCATCGCCCGGATCGAGCACGAGGGCGGGCGAGGCCGGATCATTGAACAAGAACCGAGCGTCTTCCGCTTCGATTTGTGCGGTGACATCGAGCAGGTATTTGGCGTTAAAACCAATATCCATTTCATCGTCTTGATAGTCACATTCGACTTCTTCATGCCCTTGGCCGGTTTCCGCGCTGTTCACAGCGAGTGTCACGCGGCCTTCAGCCAGAGAGAGTTTGATCGAACGTGAGCGCTCTGCCGATACGGTGGCAACGCGGTCGACGGCAGCTTCAAAGAGCTTGTTATCGATGACAAGCGCCTTGGCGTTTCCTTTCGGGATTACGCGCGCATAGTCCGGGAATGAGCCATCGATCAGCTTTGAGGTCAGCTGAGCGCGGCCCGATTTGAAAACGATCTTTGTGTCAGACACTGAGACAGACACGTCGCCATCATCGCTATCGATGAGGCGGCGAACCTCGCCAACGGCTTTGCGCGGGACGATAACGCCTTCGAGCGCTTCGGCGCCTTTCGGCGCGTCAACCTCGGACAAAGCGAGGCGGTGGCCATCGGTCGCGACAGTGCGCAGCTTTTTGCCGCCGTCAGTGTCCGCGGTGTGAAGGTAGACACCGTTGAGATAGTAGCGCGTCTCTTCGGTTGAGATCGCGAAACGAGTCTTATCGATGAGGCGGCGAAGATCAGCAGCTTCGAGCTCAAACTCGGTCGCATCCTCGTCGGGGGTCATGGTCTGGAAGTCGCCTGCGGGAAGTGTTGGCAGCGAGAATTTGGAGCGGCCAGAGCGGATGGCGAGTTGGCGGTTTTCTGGGTTCAGTTCCAGCTCAACGTCGGCACCGGTTGGCAGTTTGCGGATCACGTCAAACAGGGTCCCTGCCGGCGCCGTTACAGCACCCGCATCATCGATCTTGGCGTCCGCATGATCGACAGCTTCGATATCGAGATCGGTTGCGGTGAACTTCACTTCGCTGCCCGTCGCATCGATCAGGATGTTGGACAGGATCGGGATGGTGTTCCGGCGTTCCACGACGTTTTGGACATGTCCAAGCGCATTCAAGAGCGCGCCGCGTTCGATCGTCAGTTTCATCTCATCATCCCTTTGCCGGTTATCCGGTCTTGCCCGCGTGTTTTCTCGTCCCGCATCAACGAATCAGCCCGCTCCTTTTCGGGAGCGGGCCGCTAAAATCACGAATTTCCAGCTAAAAGCAAGTCCTAGTCGGCGCCCGGCTGTGGATCAGGTCTGATCGTGGCCCGCGAGACGGTCAAAGACCGCATTTTTGACGCGCTCAATTTCCTCACTCATGTCGCGATCGCCCTTATCCAAGGCTTTCTTGATTTTGCGATAGGCGTGCAGAACGGTGGTGTGATCTTTCTTTTTGTAAGCCGTCGCGATTTGCGGGAATGACTTGTCCGTCATGACCCGCGACAGGTACATCGCGACCTGGCGAGGATGACAAAGCGTACGGACTTTGCTGGCGCTCTCAATATCGGTTTTTGAGATCCGATACAGATCCATGCAGGTGCGCTTAATATCATCCAGCGTCGGCGTGCGCGGTTCGCCCGCGATCCGGCGGATGACGGTTTCGAGCATTTCAGGCGTCGGCGCGAGTTCGCCGTAGCCTGTTTCAAGCTGAAGGCTCCAAAGCACACCGCAAAGCTCACGGCCTGCGCCGCGGACGGTCGCAATAATGCGCTCAACCATCGCGTCAGTGAGCGCAAAGTTTGGAGTATCCTTTGCGATCAGATCGACATGGCGGCGGACAATCGCCTTGCGCATTTCATTGTCAGGCATTGCCACTTCAACAGAAGCGGCGCCTTTAATCTCGCCCGCGAGTTCTTTCGACAGGCCGATCATGTCACCTGGAGCGGCGTCGGCCGTGATGATCACGTGGCCGCCCATAGAGGTGACCGCCCGAAGGGCGCCAAAGAAAGCTTTGTCCGTCTTCGCTTTTCCCGCGATCCAGTGAAGATCATCGATCATCAAGAGATCGTTCTGCTTCACGTAGGCCTGCAGCGCACTTGTGTCGCCGGATCGAGAGTCATTCACAAACCGGGTCATGAATTCTTCGGCCGAAATGTAGGCCAAGCGGCGTTTGTCCCCGCGCAGCTGCGCGTCCGCTTCAATCGCTTTGAGGATGTGGGTCTTACCTGTGCCTGGCTGACCGTAAATCACGATCACACCGGCCGGAATAGGCGCTCCTTTGGCGAGGCGTTTTCCGAGCCCGACGGCACGCGCATTCGACGGTCCAGAGACTAAGGTCGAAAAGGTCATCGCGTGATCGATGTCCAGCGCCTCATACTCGGCTTGAACTTCATCGGCTTCGACGTTTTCGCGCTCGTCTTCGCTGAGCCATGGATCGCCCACAACATCACGTACGTCTTCAGGGACGCGGCCCCAAAGTTCGAACTTCAAACGGCGGTTCTTCGGATCCAGCTTCAGCCACGCTTTTTGCAGCGGGCGCGCGAAATCCGTGGTCACGCGATCCAGCGTCAGCTGATCCGGCGCCGCGATAACAATTGAATTATTAACTTCCGCGACAAAGCGAATGGCGGTGAGCCATTGCTGCGCGTTACCTGGTTTAATGTCAGCTTCAACAGCGTCCAGCGACTTCGACCAGATTGCTTTTGCACCTTGATGGGCAACGGCTTGAACCGTCTCGGGTGCAGCCTTCTGCCCATCAACCCCATGCGTCAGCCCCATCAGATGTTCCTTTCTTTTAGTACTTTTTTATGTTCATCTAGGCGACCGAACGGAACAGACACATCCCCTGTTCAGGCTCTTGCAAGCCTGCCCCAAAATACGCTGTACACAGAGGACATTCCGTCGATGGAGAGAGTTAACCAGACCCAGATTTTGGTTGCAACTGAAGAAACTTTACATTCTCCGTCAAAGCGCAGGTTGACTCGTCCAAACCCCTTGAAGAATCAGCTAAAAAAAAAGAAAAAAAGTTGCGCTTGACAGGTTTCAACCCGTTGCAGTGATTGGGTATTCAAGCTTTGTTCTGTCAACGCCAAAATGGGGTTTTCCCTGTGGATTTCGACAGGTAAAGACACCCGGATAATTCTAGTGAAAATGCCATAGAAAAAGCCCGCATGGCGAAACCAGCGGGCTATGCAATTTCATCTGTCTAGGGACAGTGTTTGGGTGGCGTTACGCCATCGCCTTTACACGAGCTGAAAGACGCGAAATTTTGCGAGAAGATGTGTTTTTGTGGATCACACCTTTGCCTGCAGCGCGCATGATTTCAGGTTGCGCAGCTTTCAAAGCTTCAGCTGCAACGGCTTTGTCGCCGGCTTCGATCGCTTCTTCAACTTTACGAACAAAGGTACGCATACGAGAGCGACGCGTCTTGTTCACTTCAGTGCGCGTTGCGATCTTGCGCACCATCTTTTTGGCTGATTTCGTGTTCGCCATCTAAAACTCCTTTGGTCGCCCTATCTGGCGAAGAGGCGCTAAGTACAGAATGCACCCCACCGCGTCAACCGCTGCATGCGTTTGTTCGTGTAGAATCTGCTGACTCTTTTTCTATGACCTTGTTTGGGCGCGTCTATTGATTTTTGAAATGCGCCTGACGTTTCTCAACAAAGGCCTCCATGCCTTCTTTCTGATCTTCCGTCGCAAACAGCGAATGGAACAGGCGACGCTCGAACATTACACCCTGGCTCAGTGGGGTCTCATAGGCCGCATTCACCATCTCTTTGGTCAACATAGCAGCGGCGCGCGGCATTGAAGCGATCTTCTTAGCGACCGCTTTTGCTTCTTCGACCAGATCATCCACAGGCACGATGCGAGAGACAAGGCCGCAGCGCTCGGCTTCTTCAGCATCCATCATGCGGCCCGTGAGGCACATTTCCATCGCTTTCGACTTTCCTGCGAAACGCGTCAGGCGCTGCGTTCCGCCTGCACCAGGGGAAACACCGATTGTAATTTCGGGTTGGCCAAACTTGGCTTTCTCGCCAGCGAGGATGAAGTCACACATCATCGCGAGCTCGCAGCCACCGCCCAATGCGTAGCCATTTACTGCCGCGATGAGAGGCTTACGGGTCCGAGCGGCCCGTTCCCAATTGCGCGTGATGAAATCCTGATAATAGGCTTCCATATAAGAAAGCTCGCGCATTTCTTTGATATCGGCGCCCGCGGCAAAGGCCTTCTTAGATCCGGTGATGACGATGCAGCCGATTTCTGGGTCTGAATCAAAGCGATCGAGCGCAGCCGTCAGCTCATCCATGAGCTGGTTATTAAACGCGTTCAGCGCATCCGGACGGTTCAGAGTAATGACGGCAACTTCGCCATCGACCTCGGTTAAGAGTGTTTCGTAGGCCATGGGAATCCCAGCTATCCTTATTTTGCCCAAGTCTGCCGTGCGTGACGGCAACCCATTCTGCGCAAGGTGTAGATTATAATACGCAAAGCGTCGATAGCGGGTGTCAGACCCGCGCTCTGCCGAGCTCTGAACTCAACGAAAGCGCGTATGGTTAATTGCGATCCTCTGGATTCGCGCGATCTCTTTAAAAGCCACTCAACACAAGGTTGTTATTGCCAGTATTCAATGAGAAAGAGGACTGACGTCAGAATGATCAACGATCCAAAATCTAATTCTGTTCAGACTGGTAAAGTAAAAACGCCGCGTTCTCTTTCGTGGGAGTTCGGGCGCGCTGCCTTCAAGCTGATCGTGCAATACAAGAGTTCCGCAGATCCGAAGTCTTATGCTGTTTGGTATGCCTATGCGGCCCAGAGCAAACCGGCTCTGAACAAGGAGCTGGATGAGATCCTAGCGGAGAATGGCGGAATTACTGCGGTCGAGGTTCAACAGCTGCATGATACTCATCTGCGGATCGATGGTCTCGCTGAAGAAAATCTCGAAACGATCAGTCGCGCCATCGAAGACAAAGTTGCTGGCGCGCAGACTTTGATGACTGAGGCCATTTCCACCACCGATGAATATGTCTCATCGCTCGACCGTGCGAAGGAGCAGCTGCCGCTCGGCTCGACAAGAGAGCAGATTGTCGGCGCGATCGAAGGCATTATTGAGCAAGGCGAAGCGTCGAAGAAATCTGCGCTGGGTGTGCAATCTGCTTTGCAAAGCACGCATAGCGAAATCTCTCAGCTTAGCTCTCGGGTCGGAAAGGTTCGTGACAAACTGATGCGAGACTCTGTAACGGAACTCATGAACCGCCAAAAATTTGTGAGCGTTCTAGATGAGAAATCCGCAGAAGCGCTCACCAATGGTTACTCTTTGACGGTCCTCATTCTGAGCCTGAAGAATGTGCAAGCGCTGAACGAAAGTGCTGACATGGACATTTCAGAGTTCATCGTGAAGTCGGTTTCGGAGATCATTACGAAAGCGGTCGGATCGAAAGGGATTTGCGCCCGTTTTTCAGGAACCGTGTTTGGGATCGTTCTTCCGCGTTCGGCCTATGCAGATGCCAGCAAGGTAGCTCGAGCCATCATAGATGAATTGGACATCTTCAAGCTGATGAAACGCCCCAGCGGTGACATCGTAGGCTATATTACTTGCGGGATTGGCGGATCTTCATTGCGCGCCGGTATCGGGCCCGATGATCTAATCAAACTCGCGACAGAGCAAGCCCAGCAGGCAAAGCACTCAGATAAGAGCGGGATCAAATTCGATCTGAGAAACCAGCAGGCGGCTTAGAGATTGGTCTTTAATTTGTAGATTAAATCCAGCGCATCGCGTGGTGTTAGCGTGTCAGGATCAATCGTATCGAGCAAATCCAGCGCTGGGTGCGCTTCGGCATCAGTTACTTCGTCTGCCTCTTCGATTGCCGCGGCAAAGAGCGGTAGTGTCTCCACAGCATCTGGCGCGGCTTCAAGCTTCTTCAGAACTTGCTCTGCACGGCGTACGGCCTTTTCTGGCAGCCCAGCAAGCTTTGCGACTTGGACCCCATAAGAGCGGTCTGCTGGGCCAGATTGAACGTCATGCAGGAAGACCAGTTCATCTTTCCACTCCTTCGCGCGCAGAGAGAGATTGGTCGCCGCGCCCAGATCTTCGGCGAGGCCGGTCAGCTCGTGATAGTGTGTCGCAAAGAGGGCTCGGCATTTATTCGTATTGTGAAGGTGCTCAACCGCGGCCCAGGCGATGGCGAGGCCATCATAAGTCGATGTTCCGCGTCCAACCTCATCCAAGATCACGAAGGAATGTTCTGTTGCTTGGGTTAGAATGGCGGCCGTCTCAACCATCTCCACCATAAAAGTTGAACGTCCGCGAGAGAGATCGTCGCTCGCGCCAACCCGAGAGAAGACCCGATCGGCCAGGCCCATCGTGAGCGCGCGGGCAGGCACATATAGGCCAGCTTGTGCGAGAATGACGGCCAGACACGCTTGTCGCAAATAGGTCGACTTACCAGCCATATTCGGCCCGGTGACGAGCGCTAGGCGCGGCCCTTGAGCGCTGGACGCATCGAGCAAGGTGTCATTGGCGGTAAAGCCATCCCCTTGCTTGCGGAGCGACGCCTCGACCACAGGGTGGCGCAATCCTTCTGCGTGAAAGACCGGGGCGCTGCTCAAGGTCGGGCGGACAGCTTGGCATTCATGCGCCCATTCTGCATTGGCGCTTGCCGTGTCGAGTTCTGCGAGGGCCAAAGCGGCTGCGTTTAGCGGGTCGGACAGCGTTTCGATGCGTTGGCAAAACTGTTCGAAGACCTGCAGCTCGCGGCCTTTTGCAATATCGTCCGCGCGTGAGATCTTTCCGGCAAGCTCTGAGAGCTCAGCGGTCGAGAACCGGACATTCGATGCCAGGGTTTGGCGATGAATGAAGGTCTCGGCCAGCGGCGCCTGCATCATTGGATCGGCATGGCGTGCGGGCACGTCGATGAAGTAACCCAGCACATTGTTGAACTTGATTTTAAGCGTGCTGATCCCGGTTTCGTCTGCGTAACGCGTTTGCAGCTCTGCAATGATCTGACGGCTGTCCGACTTCAGAGACCGCGCCTCATCCAGCGCGGCATCCCAACCGGCCGCCACGAAACCGCCATCGCGGGCGAGGGTGGGGAGATCATCGCTCAGTGCTTGTCCGAGATCAGATGTTAGAGCTGCCAGATCAGGCTGATTGGAGAGCGTCAGCGCGTTGAGCGCCGTTTCGATCAGACCAGGTGGGTTGGTCTGTGCGCGCGACGTTTCAGCCACCGCGGCTTCACCCGCTTTCAGCGCCGCGCCAATCGCGGCCAAGTCACGTGGTCCTCCTCTGCCAAGCCGGATGCGAGACCGGGCTCGTTCGAGGTCTGGTGCACTTTTGAGGCGCGTGCGGATTGCGTCGCGCAAATGTTCATTGGCGAGAAAGTACTCAACAGAGTCGTACCGCGCGGTGATCTCGCCTAGGTCGGTTTCGGGCCGCGCTAGTCTAGAGGCCAGTAGCCGAGCGCCGGGCGATGTGAGGGTTCGATCGACCGTGTCGAGCAGGGTTCCCTGCCGCGATCCGTTGAGCGCCGTATCGATTTCGAGGCTCGCGCGCGTAGCGGGATCAATGCTCAGGGCACTGGTCTTTGCACTTCGCTTCGGCGGATCAAGCCGGATGTCGGCCCCTGCCTGCGTGAGCGATAGATAGTCTAGAAGGAGGCCGCATGCGCCAAGCTCGCTTTTGGAAAAGGCACCAAACGCATCCAGCGCCGCGACCTTGAAGGCATCTTTTAAGAGCCGCTCACCCGACTTGGATGATGCGGCGCTGTTCGGGCGATAGGTCAGGGGGAGTTTTAGCGCCTCATTCGCGATACCGACGAGCGGACGTTCGGCGTCACGCTCCGTGACCAGAAGTTCCCGGATCGGAAGTGCACCCAGGGTCTCGGACAACACTTCCGGCGCGAAGGCAAAGACTTCAAAATAACCGGTCGATACATCGCAAGCAGCCAAAGCGGCATCTGTACCGCCCGCGCCAAAGACGACCGCGACCAAGGCCTGCGCCTGGCGCGCCGTCAGGAGGCTTTCCTCGGTGATCGTGCCCGGTGTCACGATGCGAACGATTTCGCGGTTCACAATCGACTTGGATCCGCGCTTCTTCGCTTCGGCTGGCGTTTCAGTCTGTTCGCAAACGGCGACCCGTTCGCCGGACTTTATCAAACGGGCGAGATAGCCTTCAGCCGCGTGATAGGGCACCCCGGCCATTGGGATCGGTTCGCCATTATGCTCGCCGCGTGCGGTCAGCGTGATGTCAAGAATCTCGGCCGCACGCACCGCGTCTTCGAAGAACAGCTCGTAAAAGTCACCCATACGAAAAAATAGAAGCGCATCTTCATGCTGCGCTTTGATAGCAAGATATTGCGCCATGAATGGCGTTGGCGCCTTGGGCTTCTTCACGGGTTGGGCGGTATCAGGCACAGTCTTGCGAATCCTTCAGAAGGCGATTCAAATAAAGCAATCACAACGGCTTGTCCCCCCTTGCGGACACGCTTATGAGGCGGCAGAAATTTTGAAAAGCCTTGAAAGGCGACTCGATCATGACCACCAAGCGTCCAAGCTTCACAGATCAAGAAGCGCTCGACTTCCACGCCCACCCGGTTCCTGGCAAAATTTCCATGATGCCAACCAAGCCGATGCAGACGCAGCGCGACCTTTCTCTGGCTTACAGTCCAGGTGTTGCGGTGCCTGTCGAGGCGATCGGTAAAGACGAAGACCTGGCCTACGATTACACCGCCAAGGGTAACACGGTGGCTGTGATTTCGAACGGAACAGCGATCCTTGGGCTCGGTGACCTCGGTGCTATGGCGTCCAAGCCGGTGATGGAAGGCAAGTCCGTTCTCTTCAAACGCTTTGCCGATATCGACAGCTTTGATGTCGAGGTTCAGACCAAGGATGTCGAAGAGTTCTGTACCGTCGTGCGCAACATCGGCGCGACTTGGGGCGGGATAAACTTGGAAGACATCGCCTCCCCGGAAGCGTTTATCATCGAACAGCGTTTGCGCGATGAGCTCGATATTCCGGTGTTCCACGATGATCAGCACGGCACGGCAATTATCGCCGCCGCGGGCATCATCAATGCCTGCGCGATCACCGGTCGCAAGCTTGAGGATTTGAAAGTTGCCGTTTCTGGTGCAGGAGCGGCAGGCCTATCTGTGGCGGGCCTCATTCGCCATCTCGGTGTTAAAGCTGAGAATATTCTGATGGCCGATAGCGCCGGCATTCTGTTCGAGGGCCGGACGGAGAAGATGGACCAGTTCAAGTCCGCTTTCACGGTAAAGACAGAGAAGCGAACCTTGGCCGAAGCCATGGAAGGCGCAGACTGTTTCCTTGGCCTTTCGGTCAAAGGCGCGGTCAATCAGGACATGGTCAAATCCATGGCCAAGGATCCAATCATCTTCGCAATGGCGAACCCGGATCCAGAGATCCGTCCGGAAGAAATCAAAGCCGTGCGCGGTGATGCGATTATCGCCACCGGGCGCTCTGACTATCCAAACCAAGTCAATAATGTCCTTGGCTTCCCTTACATTTTCCGCGGCGCGCTGGATGTTCGTGCGCGCAGCATTAACGAAGAGATGAAGGTCGCCGCCGCCCGCGCACTTGCGGAACTGGCGCGTGAAGATGTGCCGGACGAGGTTGCTGCCGCTTATCACGGCGCCCGCCCACAATTTGGCCGCGACTATATTATCCCAACCCCATTCGATCCGCGTCTGATCAGCTTTATTCCGCCATTCGTCGCGCAAGCGGCGATGGATACAGGCGTCGCGCGGAAACCGATTGAGGATATGGAAGAGTATCGCCAGTCATTGGCGCGTCGCCTCGATCCAACTGCCTCCTTCCTGCAGGGGGTTCAATCCGCCGTCCGCCGAGACCAGAAGCGGATCGTGTTCGCGGAAGGCGAAGAGCCGCAAGTGGTTCGCGCGGCTTGGACATTTAAACAACAAGGCCTCGGCCACCCAGTATTGATCGGCCGCGAGGCGCAAGTCGAGCGCACGATGAAACAGATGGGCGTTCCAGAAGGCGCCCTTGAAATCATCAATGCGCGTCTGTCTGACCGGAATGCCGACTATACCGACTATTTGTACGCGCGTTTGCAGCGACGCGGATATCTGAAGCGCGACGCGCAGCGATTGGTCAATCAGGACCGCAACGTCTTTGGCTGTTGTATGCTTGCGCACGGCGATGCCGACGGCATGGTCACAGGTGTGACGCGGAATTACGATGTTTGCCTCACCGATGTGCGCCTGTCTCTGGATCCGCTACCAGACGCTGATGTGATCGGCATGTCGATGGTTATCAATCGCGGCAAGACGATCTTTATCGCCGATACCAGCGTCAACGAATTGCCAGATGGTGAGCAGCTCGCTGGAATTGCGAAAGAAGCAGCCATGGCGGTTAAGCGCCTCGGCTTCACACCGCGCGTCGCTTTCTTGTCCTATTCGACCTTCGGCAACCCGATGGGCGAGCGCGCAGAGAAGGTCCGCGAAGCGGTCTCGATCATGGATGCCTGTCCGGACTGTGACTTTGAGTATGAAGGTGACATTGCCGCCGACGTGGCGCTGAACCCGATGCACAAAGTGCTCTATCCGTTCTCGCGCTTGTCTGGTGAAGCCAACGTTCTGGTAATGCCAGCTATTCACTCGGCCTCGATCTCGACGAAACTGCTCGAAGGCATGTCCCGCGCGACCGTGATTGGGCCGGTGCTGCTGGGGATGTCGAAGTCAGTTCAGATCGCATCACTCGGCGCAACGGTCAACGATATCGTCAACCTCGCGACCGTTGCTGCCTTCGACATTGACCGCGTTGGATCTTAGTCGGCGGTCGACGAGATTTGCTCACTTAGGATGAGGCTTTCCCCAGCCGTCTTGGTGCGGGATTGCCTGATCCATTCCAGGATGCACAACACAACTGCGACACCGCCGAGCCAGAAGGTGAGCACGAACACGTAATAGAAGCCTTCAGACTCCATGAGCTCACCGAGCCAGGCGCGTCCGAGCGTTCCCAGCAACATGGTCAGCGAAACGAGCAGGGCGTATTGCATGGTCGCAAAGCGTGGGTTCACGACGCTGGTTAGGTACGCTGTCATCGCCACGAGGGCTAAGCCGCCCGCAATGTTCTCAGCAAAGATCGTGAGCATCAGCCGCGCCATACGCTGCCCCTGATCCGGAGGGATCGAGACTTGTTCTGGCTGTAATGCAGCGGCCCACTCTGCGAAGGCGATCAGCGGGATATCAAGCCTTGTGAGCGCCAAGAAGGCATCCACATTTGCGCCGCCAACCGCCAGGTCGGCATACAGCAAATTCGTCACCGCAGCGACGATAGCGCCGATGAACAGGATGGGCATACGGCCCAAAATCGTGATCAGCGCCGCGCCTAAAAAGGCGCCAAAAATCGTCGCGATAACCCCGGAGAATTTCGACGCGATCGCGACATCGTCTAACGAGTGCCCCAAAGCGCCATAGTTTTCACCGAGATAGAATGCATAGGCCAATGAGCCCCAAACAGCATCGGTGAAACGATACATGAGCGCTAAGCCGAGGACGAGAATAATGCCCCATCGCAAACGGACGAGGAGGTCCATCAAGGGGTCGAAAATCGCCCGGAATAGGACACCCCTAAAGGCCGTCGTTTTGTTCGGCTCAGCGGCGCCAATTCGGACCGAAGATGGTGTGCCCTTCTTCAAGAAGACAAGCCAAGCCGATGTCAGCGTGGGAACAAGCACGGTCAGAGAAACAATCAACCACCCTTGATTGCGGACAAATAAGCGCGCGCTGGAGCCTTCTGGGTCGCTAACAAAGGAAATGAGGAAGTTTCCAATCAGCCCAAAGGCCAGTAGCCAACTTATCGCAACGATGGTGACCCCGAGGTTTACAGCGCTCTGCGGCAAGCTCGGCTGGAAACTAATATGGTCATAGCTGCCATCTTCTGCCGTTTCGGTGGCTTTCGGTTCTGGGGCAAGCAGGCTGCCAATCACGCACAGCGCCATGAAAACCGCGATGATTAGATAGACATTTACCCAACCAATCCGGGCCGCGAGAATAAGCGCAAGGAAGCCGCTGACGAACCCGCCTGACTTGTATCCGAACTGATAGAGCGCCGACATCAAGTCTTTGTCTTCTTCGGACTCTGCGACCTCAATCCGCCAGGCGTCCAAAATCAGATCATGTGTGGGTGAAAGCAGGGTGATCACGAAGGCAATCACGGTCACCAGCCCAATGTTCTGAGCGGGATTGGAGAAGGCCAGTACCATCAAGGCGATCGATATCGCGGCCTGAAGGAATAAAAGCCAAGACCGGCGACCCCCGATTTTTAGGAAGGGAAGCTGTTTCGCGCGCTGAAAGCCTGGCGCCCAGAGGTATTTAAACGCATACCCCATGGTGCCGAGGCCGATGGCACCGATAACAGCCGGGCCGATCCCTTCTTCCGTCAGCCACGCCGTTAAGACGCCGAGCACCGCGCCATAAGGCAGGCTTGCTGCGAAGGATAGAATGACCATGGCGGCCATTTTTCGATCATTTAGGGATTTGAACGCACGAAGGAGCCGAGATTCAGACGGCTTTATTGCTGTCCCTGCCTCGCTCACGCGGCACCCGCCTGAGACTGGAGGCCAACCCATTTGAACGCGAGTTGCCGAAGCGCTTCCGCTTCAAGAGGCTTCGAGGCGACACCATCAGCGCCTGCGCTACGCGCGCGGCGTTCTATCTCGGGATTAATTTCTGCCGATACAGCAATTACCGGTGTTTTTACTCCGGCAGTCCGCAGGCGGCGCGTCGCTTCAAATCCATCCATGATGGGCATCCTCAAATCCATCAAAATCAAGTCTGGACTGATTTGCTCAACCGCGTCGAGGGCCTCGCGTCCAGTTGTTGCCACCGTGACGGTGAATCCTGACGATTCCAAGGCGCGTTGGGCGATCAGCGTATTAATTGGATTATCATCAGCGATTAGGATGCGGCCTTCGCCTTCTGGCGTTGTTTCTTCAGGCTGGTCCGTCTCGCCTGAAATCGCGAGCCCTGCGCGGTTGACCACGGAGGCGGCGCGTAGAGGGCGGACCAACCAGCCCGAAGCACCCATTTGCCGGAACCGCGGCATCTCCGACCGATCTTCCTGGCGAAGAACGATCAGTATGGGCGCAGACTTGCACAAGACCTGAAGCGTGGCGCGGGGGAGGTCTGCGCTCGCCAAAATCAATTGCGCATCCACCGAGAGCGCTGCCTCGGGCGGCATCACATTGATCACGGTTGCGCCAGCGCGCACCAAGGCTTCTCCCACTGAAAGCGTGCTTGCGGTTGGCAATCCAACAAGCGCAATTCGTCCTTCGATGGGGTCATTGGCAGCATAGTCCAGGCAGTTTGCTTCCTGCGCGAACGGCACTTGCACCCGGAACCGTGTTCCGACACCGAGGGCGCTGGTGACGGATATTTCACCGCCGAGCGCGTCGCAGATACGTTTAACAATAGCGAGGCCAAGCCCAACGCCGCCGTCTTTTTGCGCGTCCTCATGGCTGACTTGTTGGAACGCCTTGAACAGGTCCGCTTGACCGCGTTCGGTGATACCCGGACCGGTATCGTAGATGTCCAAAATGAGCTGCCCGTCTTCATAGATAAGGTCGATCAGAATGCCGCCTGTTTCGGTGAACTTGATGGCGTTGCCGACCAGATTGAACAGGATTTGACGTGTTTTCCCCGCATCGCCGCGCAGCGTTAGCGCTCGATCAATTCGGCATCGCAGAGCGATATCGAGACCGCGCATGTGCGCTTTGGGCGATAGCAGTTCCACCACTTCGCGGGCGAGCGCACTCGGTCTAAACGTCTCATTCGAGAGCGCGATCGACCCGGAATCGAGCCGGGCGAAATCAAGGACATTGTTGAGCAGATCTAAGAGCCGCTCTCCAGAGTTCTGAATGGCGTCTGCATATTCGCGCTGAGCCGGCGATAGGTTGGTTTCCAGCAATAACGAGACGGTTCCGAGAATGCCGTTCAAAGGCGTTCGGATCTCATGGCTCGCAGTCGCCAAGAAAGACTGTTCTGGGCTCAGTTTGGCAGAATCTTCACTCATCACGCCTCTATGGCACAAGCCGCTGAGGATTTGCTTAATGTAGAGGGTTAATATGCAAGTGCGCTTCTGTTGGACGTGCGTGTATCTACAGCGGGGCGACGCCGATAGGAGAGGGCTTCCGCGATATGGATGCGTTTGACGCCCGTGGCGCCGTCCAGATCCGCGATGGTTCGGGCAACTTTCAAGACCCGGTGATAGGCCCTTGCCGACAATGACAGTTTGACCGCCGCATCCGCGAGCAGGGCTTGGCCGTCGGCGTCCGGGGTCGCAAATTTCTCCAGCATATCTCCGTCCGCATCGACATTCAGGGCGCGATTGTCTCTCTGGATTTCTTCAGTGTGATAGCGATCGTTTTGCGCGTCTCGAGCCATTGCGACTCGCGCCGCGACCTCGAGGCTCCCCTCAGCGCTTGGAGGCAGGGTTAAATCTACTGCCGTAACCGGCGGCGTATCAAAGAAGATGTCGATGCGATCTAAGAAGGGACCGGAAAGGCGGGCCTGATATTGCTCGGCGCAGCGCGGGGCTTTTCGGCAAGCTGCTTCAGCCTGACCGCCGCCGCACCGACATGGATTCATGGCCGCAATCAACTGAAATCTGGCCGGGTATCGAACATGCCGGTTGGCGCGAGAAATCGTAACGGTGCCATCCTCCAAGGGCTGACGAAGACTGTCCAAAACTTGCGCTGAAAACTCCGGCAATTCGTCTAGGAACAGAACACCATGATGCGCCAGTGAGACTTCCCCTGGACGGGCGCGGACGCCGCCACCAATTAAAGCTGCCATGGACGCGGAGTGATGCGGCGCCGGGAACGGACGCTGGCGAGACAATTGCCCGCGCTCCAGAAGGCCCCAGACAGATTGTATCTGAGAGACATCTAAAAGTTCGCGGGCCGATAAGGGTGGTAATAGTCCCGGCAAGCGCTTCGCCAGCATAGACTTTCCCGAACCTGGCGGTCCGCAAAAAAGCAGATTGTGCCCGCCGGCTGCGGCGATTTCCAGCACCCGCTTCGCCCCGTCTTGACCGCGAACATCTTTTAAATCTGGACCTGCTGCAGAGGCCGGGATCTCACCTGGTGGCGGGCAGCTGAGCGGAGTACGCCCTGTGAAATGGTTGATCAGGCTAATCAAGTTGGGCGCGGCGAGATTGCCTTCTCCGGCCCACGCGGCCTCTGACCCGCAGACTTCAGGGCAGATGAGACGTAGGCCGAGATCCAGTGCTTTGATCGCTGCGGGCAGGGTCCCCAAGGTTGGACCGAGTTGCCCATCGAGAGACAGTTCTCCCAGCGCCGCGTGTCCGTCTAACATATCCGCTGGGAACAAACCCATCACCGCCATCACACCAAGCGAAATAGCGAGATCATAATGGCTTCCCTCCTTGGGGAGGTCTGCCGGCGCGAGATTCACCGTCAGTCTTTTCGGGGGAAGCGCGAGACCTATGGCACTGAAGGCTGCGCGCACCCGTTCACGGCTTTCCGCCACCGCTTTGTCCGGTAATCCGACAATCGTGAAGGCAGGTTGATTGCCGCCTGCCATATGAACTTGAACATCGACAGGCTTCGCGTCGATGCCATCAAAAGAAAAAGTCGTTATACGAGCAATCATTCGCTCTAGACTTTCTGAATACTGCGTATCAGAAAGTCTAGAACAAATAAAGAACGATTCTTACTGGCCCTAATCTAGGCGAATAACGGGCTCGTCATCGGTCTGTTCAGTCTCCAGCACGTCGGACAGTGTGCTCTCGTCTGCCTGAACAATATCGGCTTGGATTTCAGGGAGTTCTGAGAGGCCGTTCGATGCCGAAACATCGGCTGCGAGATTAAAGCCATCTGTGCTCGCTGGAGCATCACCGGGCAGGGCCAGGTTAAATCCGCTCGTGCTCGCGGTTGTGTCAGTGTCCGTCGGTAAACCGAGGTTAAAACTGCCACCAACATCTGCTGCTTCTGTCGTAACTTCAGCAGTTTGAGTGTCTTCGGTTGTTGTGTCTGCGTCTTGAGAACAGGCTGTGCCTGCAACACCAAGCGCGATCAAAGAGGCAATGGAAAGAGCTTTCATGTTCATGGCTCCTATAGTGGCCGGGAGGCTATTTGTTGGCAAGCTTATCCTGCACAACTTGCCAGAACATCGCCGCTGGATCGCGCCCTGTAAAGTCACGAACCTGTTGAACGCCAGTCGGGGAGGTATTGTTGACTTCTGTGAGGCGGCCGCCAATCACATCAATACCCACCAAAACTTGCCCACGGGCCTTTAGGTCCGGGCCAATTGCGGCGCAAATAGCGAGGTCTGCTTCGCTCAATTCGCTCGGCTCTGCAGTTCCACCGACAGCCAGATTTGAGCGCGCATGCCCTTTCAGAGGCACCCGGTTGAAGCCCCCAACGGCCTCGCCATCAATGAGAATGATTCGTTTGTCTCCATCAGCGACCGCTGGAAGGAAGGCTTGAACGATCAGAGGCTCGCGCGTGCGCCCGAGGAAGAGTTCGATCAAAGCGCCAAAGTTGCTGTCGTCAGGTTTTACCCGAAACACATCTCCGCCGCCAAACCCATATAGAGGTTTCACGATCACATCTTTGTGGTCATCCCGGAACGCAGCGATTTCTGCTTTGTCCCGCGTGATCAATGTCGGCGGCATGAATTCGGGGACCAACAATGGATAGAGTTTCTCAGGTCCAGACCGAACGTGCGCAGGATCATTCATGACCAGCGTGTCTGGGGCGAGCAGCTCTAGAATATGGCACGCGGTAATGTAGGCCATGTCGAATGGCGGATCTTGCCGCATCAATACGACATCCACATCCTCTCGAAGATCGAGCGTGATGCGATCTTTAAACAGAGCTGGCTTACCTGGCACACGCTGAACCGTCATCGGCCGCGCATAGGCGGTCACGCGCCCTTCGCGATAGGACAGATTCTCAGGTTGATACTCAAACAGCTCAGCGCCGATCTTTTGCGCCGCTTCGGCGAGCGCGAACGTGGTGTTTGATTCAACCGCAGCAGTTTCGAGCGGGTCAGTCTGGATCGCAACGCGCAGGCTCATGATGGCTCCTCAATCTCGGCGTGGCCTATATGAGGATAAAGTCTGCGATTGCAAAGAAATAGAATGTGAAAGCTTCGGTTTAGCTTCCCGGACCGCCGAGGAGTTCGCCATTGTCGAAGTCCGCCGGTGCGCCCGGTGTATAGGGCACGATTTCACCGCGCTCATTGCGCAGTCGGACATAGGAAACGACCTGATTAACCCCGCCTACGACACTTGCTTCTTCGGCAGCTTTTTCAAGCTCTTTCGCGGATCGAGCGATGCCAAGCAAATAGACCGTTCCGCCATAGGTTTCGACATTGAAGTTGCTCGCTTGCACGGTTGATGAGCCGAGCAAACGGGCACGAACGCGCGTCGAAATCAGCTCATCCGAGGCGTTCGCAAAGAACCCGCCTGGCGATTCAATTTTGACTTCATTCGCGACATCATCAGCGCGTTTGACCGACCAAGCGATGCTTTCGGCTTTTAAACGAAGTTCTGGCGTTTGAACGCGCCCAGATAGCAGGACCAGGCCTGCCGCAACCTCAACATCAACTTCGCCCATACCGCCATGTGCAATCAGGCGTGATTTGATTTCGTTGGAGATCGCAGCGTCATCAAGCGCTTCTCCGAAGGACCGCTCTTGGGTCGCAGTCACTGCTGTTGCGCCAGCGGCGCCAATGATCGCGGTCGCGCAACCGCTAAGGCCAGGAAGCAGAGCGAGAAGGCCGAGGCTGGCAAGCATACGGGACATGTTCAGAACTCCTTCAACAGCGCCGCGTTCGAATCATTGCGGTGGCTTAGGGGAGGGATTGGGCGATAATGCGGCACCGATCAAGGGCGCCAGAAGTCACGATAGTGTTTCGGAAATGAACGTGGCGTGATTGCAACGAGGTCATAGCGCCAATCCATGTTCGCAGCTTTGGGATGCTGAGCCGCCCAAACCTCTGCCGCCATTGAGATTCTGGCCCAATTCTTGGCTGTGACCGCTATAAGCGCTTGAGATAAAACCGGGCGTTGTTTTACTTCCACGAAGACCAGCGTTTGTCCGCGCCGCATGATTAAATCTACTTCACCTACGCGGCATTTGAATCTGCTCTCCAGAAGCTTGTAGCCCCTGAGCTGCAACCAGAGTGCTGCGTAGCGCTCTGCGCGGCGGCCTCTCCGTTCTGCTCCCCGGCGATCCCGGCTAACCATCCTTGAGGGCGAGCGCCCTTTGATAGACCTGCCGTTTCGGCAAATCGAAGAGATCTGCGATCTCAGCAGCGGCCTGTTTGACGGATTGAGTTTCCAGGGCGTGCCTTAAAGCGGTGTCGACCGTTTCTTCATCGGCTTGCGCTTTTATCGGCGGTCCGACCAGGACAACAATCTCGCCTTTTGGATAACCAGCTTCTGAATAATGATCCGCAAGCGATTGAAGCGAGCCGCGCCGGGTTTCCTCAAACAGTTTGGTGAGCTCGCGGCAGACGGCGGCTTCGCGTTGCTCACCCAAAACCGTTGCCGCATCGCGAAGACAATCTGTGAGGCGCGGACCAGATTCGTAAAAGACCAGAGTCCCTGGGACAGTCGCCAAATCTTTCAGCGCTTTTTGGCGAGCGCCAGACTTTGGCGGCAAGAACCCGCAAAACATGAAGCGATCACTGGCGAGGCCGCTTGCCACCAAACCTGCGAGCAGGGCAGAGGCCCCGGGCAAAGGAATGACACGGTGACCAGCATCCATGGCATCCCGGGCAAGTTTCCAGCCCGGATCAGACACCATCGGGGTTCCAGCATCGCTGATTTGCGCAATCACAGCGCCTTCGGACAGCTTTTGTAAGATTTCCGGGCGCCGCTTCGCCCCATTATGGTCATGATAGGGCGTAACTTTCGACCGTATATCATGGGCATCCATGAGCCGCCGGGCGACACGGGTATCTTCTGCGAGAATTTCATCTGCAGCCCGCAATGTGTCGATCGCGCGCAAAGTAATGTCACGCAGATTTCCGATTGGTGTGGCGACGATGTAAAGACCGGGATCGAGCGCTTGCGTCGCTTCGGTCCGAGAATTAGGCTCGCCGGAAACGCGACTCACTTCGCGGTCCTCCTGCGTTTGGAAAAAGGGATTCTAGATGACATTGCCGACAACATCGCGCGTCCGTTCGCCCCTGCCAATCCTCTTTTTTGCGGGGTTCTTGGCGCTGGCGGGGTGTGCGACCCAATCGCCGGGTCCTGTAGGGCCAATTTCGACGGGCAATCCGCGTGTTGATCCTATTCCTGGCGGCGAGGGTGAAGGCACCGATACCGCTGGCGTTGAAGAAGAGGACATGAATGACCTCATCGAAGACGGGCCAACCGGACCTTACACGCCGCCGCATATGGAAGGGCGGGAGATTATTCGCGCGGGTGTCCTCTTGCCATTCTCGCATCCGAATGCACGCGTACGTCAGCAGGCCGAAGGCATGCTTGCAGGGATAGAGCTGGCTTTGTTTGATTTCGACAACTCAAACATCGTCCTGCTACCAACCGATACAGGCGGTTCCCTGAGCCAAGCGACAACTGCGGCAGAGGACCTGCGTGATAAAGGCGTGGATGTTGTGCTCGGCCCGCTTTTTGGAGCAAATGTGCAGCCCGTGAAGGCTGCGCTGACTCCAGAGGTTGATACCGGCTTTTTCGGAATTGGAGCAGAGCCTGAGCAAGAGGCTAAGCCCGTCATTGCGTTTTCCAATGATCGCTCTGTCGCAAGCTTCGGCGCGTGGCTCGCATCCATCGCACCTGAAGAAGAAGTCGCAGCGATCATCGAATATGCCGCGCTTCGCGGGTATAATCAGTTCGCTTTCTTCGGCCCACAAAGCAGTCTTGGCACACGGATTGAGGCCGCAATGCAAAGCGCTGTGATCGAGAATGGCGGCTTTATGCTGACCTCTGGCTTCTATCCCGCATCGTCGACCAATCCAAACGTTGAGGCGGAATACTTTGCCACGACGGTTGCTGCTGCAGTTGAGCGCGGCGCGCGAGTCGCGGTTCTTGTTCCAGAGCGCGGGAACCGCTTGCGCCGGATCGCACCGCTGCTGGCCTATCACGGCGTCGACACAAGACAGGTCAAAATGCTTGGTACAAGCTCCTGGGACGACCCAGAGATTTGGCGTGAGCCAAGCCTCCGCGGCGCGTGGTTCCCAACCGCACCGTCTGAGGATATCGCCGACTTTGAGCAACGCTTCGCACGCATGTATGGGGCGCAACCATCCTCACTCGCTGCCGTTTCTTACGACGCCGCAGCGCTTGTCGTGGCGCTCTCCGAAGATGGTGAGCTAACCCCTGGCGAATTGATCAACAAAGATGGCTTTCTCGGCGTGAACGGCCTGTTTCGGTTCCGCGATGATGGTACCGCAGAACGCTCCCTCGCCATCATGGAAATCGATCCCACGGTTGAAGATGGCAATGGCGTGAAAGAGATCCTGCCGGTCTCGCCGAGCTTCGATCAAACGATCGGTTAAGCGTCAGCTGTTTGCGGTGTTTTCGTCGCCGGCAGGCCTAAAAGGCGGCGGGCGGCAATCCGGTGCGACTCATTGATATGAGCACCAACAATACCGAGCGCTGTCGCCAAAACAGTCGCATCATCAGTGAAGCCTAAGCCGGTCACCACATCAGGGATCGCATCGACGGGCAGCACGAAATAGCCGAGCGCTGCAAACAGAACCATTTTGACCTTCATGGGCGTCTCAGGATCGATGGCGCAGTAATAGGATGAGGCCAAATCGTCCGCGAACGGAATGCGCCCAGCCACGCGCAAAAGCTTCGGAATAAGCTTGCGCTTCGTCCGCTTTTGCTGCCGTTCCGTTGGGATAGGCAGCTGTGTGGGGACGGTTTCACCGTTTTCTATGATGATTTCCGTGGGGTCAGACATTGGCCGCTAGCATACTTCCTTCTACATCGCCTCCAAGACACATATTGGAGGATATCTGATGGAACTCAACTCAAACATTTCTGCCGTCATCACCGGGGGTGCCTCAGGCCTTGGCGCCGCTACAGCGCGGCTCTTGGCAAGCCACGGTGTAAAATGCGCACTTTTCGATCTAAACGAGGAAAAAGGCGAGGCTGTGGCGAGCGAAATTGGCGGCGTGTTCTGCAACGTCAATGTCACCTCAGAAGAAAGCGTTGATGCCGGATTCGCAAAAGCGCGCGCGGCGATTGGCCAAGAACGTATTCTGATCAACTGTGCCGGAACTGGCAACGCGATCAAAACCGCCAGCCGTAACAAAGAAACTGGCGAGATCTCTCACTTCCCGCTCGATAAGTTTGACCTGATCATTCAGATTAACCTGGTCGGGACATTCCGCTGCATCGCGAAGTCTGCTGCTGGCATGATGACCCTCGACCCAATCGACGGTGAGCGCGGCGCAATGGTCAACACGGCATCCGTGGCTGCAGAAGATGGTCAGATTGGCCAAGCATCTTACTCTGCTTCTAAAGGCGGTGTTGTAGGCATGACTCTACCAATCGCGCGTGACCTCTCTCGTGAGCTGATCCGCGTAAACACCATTTTGCCAGGTATTTTCGACACGCCGCTCCTTGCCGGTGCGCCAGAGAAAGTTCGCCAGGCCCTCGGCGCTCAGGTTCCAAACCCAGCCCGTCTCGGCAATCCGAACGAGTATGCCTCGCTCGCGGTTGAGATGTGTAAGAATGGCTACTTCAACGGCGAAGACGTGCGTCTCGACGGCGCGATCCGGATGGCGCCTCGCTAACCGAAATAGACAGCTAAAAAGGCCAAAGCCCGCCAGATTGGCGGGCTTTTTCCACTCTACAAATACTCTACTAACTCTACGCAGCCAGGATTATACGTCTGGACGTACAATGCGCCCGGCTAGGTTCATTAAAACCTCATCGGCGTTAAAAAAGGATGGATCATCTGGCTTTTCGCCTCTGCCCATGATGATTTCCGACGTTGCCTCGTATCGGACGATTTCCCGATAGTCCCAACCACTGTCCCAGAACGGATCGCGATACGCGAACGGACCATGGAAACCGCGATAGGCGGCACGTCGCCCATACCAGCTGCGCGGATACCCGCTCAGGCGTCCTGCGCGTCCATAGAAACTGTAATTGCAAAAGAACCCAGAATAGAAGGGGTCATGGAATCCGGTAGAGACGACCCGTCGGTTCTCATCTGTCGCGCGTTGGACGACAGAGAAATAATCATATCCCTCCATGTCCGTTAGTTCCGCAGCGCGGTATAAAAGATAGGTTTCGACGGTTTCTCGATCGGTCAGGCTGTTGCCGGCAAAACTGATCTGCCAGCGATTACTCTCTATTTGTTGGTCCGCATATCCGCGCTGACTGTCAGTCGCGACTTGATACGGCGTTGCCGTTGCGCACGCGCCTAGCACCGCAAGGGCAGCTAGCGCAGATGTAAGACGAAGCGTTTTCATATCCGTCGACCTCCTCAGCTAAGCATTCATAGTCTATTAACATATGCAAGCTGAACGCCAGATAAATCGCGAAAGTGTGATCTGCGTCACGGTCTTTGCCCGCATCTCTCTGTTACGAAAAAGTTCGGGGGACGCAAGCGGAGGTGACCTCTCTTCTCCTTACTTTCGTGGCGTCATCTTGGGGGGCAGCAGGCTAGCCCCCCCTTTTTTTGTCCAAATGACTATTCGTCGCCTTTAAACAAGATGACTTTTTGGTGCGGGAATGGGATCTCGATCTCGGCCTCATCCAGCGCCTTTTTGACCAATTCTGGCACGGTGAAGCGGACATCGAACCAATGCTCGCCCTTCACAAAAGGACGGGTCGCGAAATCGACGGAGCTGTCGTTCAAGGTCGACACGACGATTACCGGCTCTGGATCGTTCAAAATCAGAGGGTGATCTGCAAACACCTTTTTGATGACGTCGCGGGTCTTATCGATATCGGAATCGTACGAGACACCGAAGGTCAGCTCAACGCCGCGAATTTCGTGATGGCTGTGATTGACGATCTGCTCGCCCCAGATCTTTCCGTTTGGAATGATGATCTGTTGGTGATCGAAAGTCCGCAGCACTGTGGTGAAAAGGGTGATATCCTCGACATTGCCGAAGTTACCGGCTGCATCGATGAAATCGCCAACCTTGTAAGGGCGGAAGATCATCAGCATCACACCCGCCGCGAGGTTGGACATGGCGCCTTGAAGCGCGAGACCGACCGCAAGACCGGCAGCACCGAGCAGCGCGACGATTGAGGTCGTTTCTACGCCAAACCGGTTCAGGACGGCAATGATAACGAAGGCGAGAACGATGTAACGCGCTAAGCTTCCGAGGAAATTGAACAGCGTATCGTCGAGCTTTTCATGCTGTTTGCCGATGCCGCGTACGAAAGCGCCAACACGGCCCGCAATCCAGAAGCCTACAATCAGGATGACAAGCGCAAGCACCACATTCGTTGCGCCGGACAAGATTGGTCCAGCCTGAGCTTCCATGCCGATTGGCGCCAGGATGTTTTCTAAAAATTCCATGTGAACGAAACCCCCTTTGTTTGTTCAAATCTGGGGATTTCGCGTCAGCGCGCCATCCCCAAGGACGAGGTTAGGGGGAGAACAGATCGCGGCGCAAGGGTCGAGCCACAGAGCTAACTGTAAAGAAAAAGGGCGAGCCTAAGGCCCGCCCTCTTGATTGGATATGCCTGATGGCTAGGCGGCAGCAGCGCCCATGACGGCTTTGACTTCGAGGAATTCCTCGAACCCATGCTCGCCCCACTCGCGGCCATTGCCTGACTGCTTATAGCCACCGAACGGAGCAGAGAAATCAGGGCCTTGGCCGTTGACTTGGATCTGTCCTGCGCGGATGCGGTTGGCGATTTTAGCCGCTTCAGCTGGCTCGCCTTGGACGTATCCGGCGAGGCCATATTCCGTGTCATTCGCCATTTCGACGGCTTCATCGACGCTGTCATAAGGGATCATGACGAGGACTGGGCCGAAGATTTCTTCGCGGGCGATGGTCATCTCATTGGTGACATCTGCGAAGACGGTTGGGCGCGCGAAGTAGCCTCGGTTGAGGCCTTCTGGACGACCCGTACCACCGGCGACGAGGGTTGCGCCCTCATCAATACCTTTTTGGATGAGGTCTTGGACCTTCGCATATTGATTGCCGTTTGAGATTGGACCAATCGCGCCCTTGTCAGCTTCACGCGGCATCTGAACCTTTACGGCCTCCGCAGCTGCTTTAGCGATTGCTTTGGCTTCTTCATTGCTCTCACGTGGGACGAACATACGGCTCGGCGCGTTACAAGACTGGCCAGAGTTGGTCATCATTTGCATGACGCCGCCACCGACAGCTTTCTGAAGATCAGCACTTGGTAGGACGATGTTTGGCGATTTGCCGCCAAGCTCTTGGGCGACGCGTTTCACGGTTGGGGCAGCAGCCTGTGCTACCAAGATCCCGGCGCGTGTTGAGCCTGTGAAGCTCATCATGTCGACGTCTGGGTGACCGGACAGATGCGCGCCGACGCTTGGGCCGTCGCCATTGACCAAGTTGAAGACGCCTGGTGGGACACCGGCTTCATGCATAATCTCGGTAAAGATCATCGCATTCAACGGCGAGATTTCAGACGGCTTGAGGATCATTGTGCAACCCGCCGCGATGGCTGGTGCAACTTTACAGGTGATCTGATTTAGCGGCCAATTCCATGGGGTGATGAAGCCGCAGACGCCGATTGGCTCTTTGCGGAGCAGGGTGGTGCCGCGCTGCTCTTCAAACTCATAGTTCCGAAGGATTTGGCTCATGGTCGCCACGTGACCCATGCCAGCAGGGACTTGCGCTGCATTGGCGAGCCACATTGGCGCGCCCATCTCGTCTGAGATTGCTTGCGCCATATCGCCCATACGCGCCTGAATGCCCGCTGTAATCTTGTCGAGCAGGTCCGCGCGATACTCAACGCTGGTCTGTGAGAAAGTTTCGAAAGCGGCTTTCGCGGCGGCGACAGCTTTGTCGACATCAGCAGCTGACCCGAGAGAGATTTTCGCAAACGGCTCTTCCGTCGCAGGATTTTCGACGTCGATTGTGCGCGGCTCGACCGGGTCGACCCATTCACCATTAATGTAGAACTGAAGATACTCTTTCATGGCTTGCGCCTCCCGTTACCTGTCTAAATTTTGACCTGTGTCCAAGGCTGACACTGGCGTCACCATTCATCTAAGCATAGCGAGGCCCTTAGGGAAGCCCACACGCAGCGGAAACGGTGCCAGGCTCAAGCGGAATTGCTTGCAGAAATGCTCTCCAGCGCCATTTGAATTGGAAGCAGGAGGAAATGAACATGCCAACCAATCAATCATGGTACCTACGCAAACGGCCCGTTGGGGAGGTTTCACAAGGGGATTTGGAACTGGTCACGGAGGACATGCCCGCATTGGCCGACGGCATGGTCCGGGTTCGCACGATCTATCTCTCGCTTGATCCCACGCATCGAATTTGGATGAGTGACATGGATGCCTATTTGCCGCCGGTGGAGCTCAATACACCGATGCGTGGTGGATCGATTGGGGTCGTTGAAGACAGCAATTCCGCCGCTGTCCCGGTTGGAAGTCTGGTCAATACAGGCCTCGCGACTTGGGCGCTGTACAATGATCTTCCAGGCGATGGAGTGACGGTGCTGCCCGTCATCCCAGGTCTGCCTCTGACTGCGTTTATGGGGCCGTTAGGCGCCACCGGCATGACGGCCTATTTCGGATTGATGGATATCGCGAAGCCAAAACCCGGCGAGACAATCGTTGTTTCTGCCGCGGCTGGTGCTGTGGGATCTATGGTGGGGCAGATCGGTAAAATCCAAGGCTGCCGGGTCATTGGGATTGCTGGCTCAGACGAAAAGTGTCGCTGGCTCACGGACGAAGCCGGGTTTGATGCTGCGATCAATTACAAGACCGAACACGTTGGGGCCGCACTCGATAATCACTGCCCAGATGGCATTGATATCAACTTTGAAAATGTCGGTGGTGAGATCATGGAGACCGTGATCGCGCGGCTCAACGATTTCTCTCGCATGCCGCTCTGCGGATTGATTTCGACCTACAACGCTGATCCAAGCACAACAACTGGGCCGAAGAATTTCGACACTTTGTTGATGCGTCGGACAAAGCTTCAGGGCTTCATCATCATCGACTATCTGGATCGTTTCGCTGAGGGGGCTGCTGCGATGGGGCAGTGGCTGATGGAAGGCAAACTGAAGTTCGAAACCGATATGGTGGACGGCCTCGAGAACGCACCGACCGCTTTGGGCCGTCTGTTTGAAGGCGCAAACCTCGGCAAGCTTGTTCTGAAAGTCAGTGAACCACCAGCTTAGAAAGCGCTCTAACGATCAAAGGCGTTCTCGACGACATCGTCTAAGCCGAGGCTGCGGAGCAAAACGCTGCCCTCGACCTGGATAAGAAGCTGAGCGGCCGCCTTTTCTCGCTCGGCTTCGTCTGCGACGGCGAGCTGTGAGGCGCCCCAGTCCACAAAACCGCGACCAATCTTTTCACCGCACGTGCGATACAGAGGGTCTCCGCCAGCAGACAACGCAGCCACTTCGAGCCATAGCCGGAGATATGGCCAGAAGAGATCCGACTTCATATTCTCAAGCAACATGGGGGCTAAGACTTCGAGCGGCAGAGGCTCTGGTGCGCGTGACTGCTCAAGGATGACCGTTATTCGAGCCGTGATCCGATCTAGGACCGCTTCGATAAGCTCGTCTTTATCCTTAAAATAATAGAGCAACATTCGGTCGCTTGTCCCGACCGCTTTCGCAAGTGGGCGCAGGCTCGCATGGAGCAGGCCTTCAGCCAGAATGTGATCGGCGAGCTTCTCGATCAGGTCGGAACGTTTATCTCGCGCTGATGCCAATACAGACCCCTAGCGAACCCGTCCGCCAAAAATGCCGCGAAGGACATATTTGGTGATGTCGCGAGCAATCGTGCGGGTCGCGGTGTTCACGGCGCGCTCGGTCGTTGTCATGCGTGTGCTGCGGCGGCGCGTCGTGGTTTTCTTTTTCTTCTTTTCGCGCGCCTTTTTCTTTTCCAGCTCAGCAGCCGCTTTTTCCTCTTCGCGCGCGAGCTTCTCAGCCGCTTCGGCCGCTTCTTCCTCGCGTTTTAGCAGGATTTCATGGGCCGACTCGCGATCAATCGCTTCGTCGTAAAGACCGAGCACGGGGCTGTTTTGCATTTCTGCTTTGCGCTCTTCGTCGGTCGCCGGGCCGAGGCGTGAGCTTGGTGGACGGATCAGCGTGCGTTGCACGACTCCCGGGGCACCTTTTTCGTCCAAGGTCGATACCAAGGCCTCACCAACCCCGAGGTCTGTGATCACCTCTTCTGCATCAAAGGATGGGTTCTCGCGGAAGGACTGCGCTGCGGCTTTCACGCCTTTGCGCTCTGCGGGTGTGTAGGCGCGCAGAGCGTGTTGGATACGATTGCCGAGCTGCGCCAACACGCTATCCGGCAAGTCGCGCGGATTTTGAGTCACGAAGAAAACGCCAATCCCTTTAGAGCGGATCAGGCGAACCACCTGCTCGATCTTTTCGAGCAGCGCGCGCGGCGCTTCATTAAACAGCAAATGCGCTTCATCAAAGAAGAAAACCATTTTTGGCTTATCTGGATCACCGATCTCTGGCAGCTCTTCAAACAACTGCGAGAGAAGCCAAAGCAAGAAGGTGGAATAGAGGCGCGGGCTGTTGATCAGCGTCGTTGAGTCCAGAACGTTTACAACACCGCGTCCGTCGCGCGTGGTGCGCATAAAGTCTTTCAGGTTGAGCGCAGGCTCACCGAAGAATTGCTCTGCGCCCTCGCGCTCTAGAACGAGCAAACGGCGCTGGATTGCGCCAAGGCTGGCGGTCGCGACATTGCCATACTCACGGCTGATCGCGTTGCGGACTTCCTTGTCGCTCATATGATTGAGCAGCTTCCGGAGATCCTTCAGGTCGAGCAGCAACATGCCCTCATCATCGGCATATTCAAAGGCGACGGTGAGAACGCCCTCCTGGGTTTCAGACAGGTCCATCAGGCGTGAGAGCAGAAGCGGCCCCATATCAGAGATTGTTGTGCGAACAGGGTGCCCCTTCTCGCCAAAGACATCCCAAAACACAGTCGGCGTCGCGCCATACCCATAGTCTTCGAAGCCGATTTTCTCGGCGCGTGAGATGAGTTTCGGGTGCAGTTTATGCTCTGGCGATCCCGAGACACAGATCCCGGATAAGTCGCCTTTCACGTCGGCGCAAAACACCGGCACGCCTTCATTCGCGAAGCCTTCTGCCAGGATTTGCAAGGTGACGGTCTTCCCGGTCCCGGTCGCGCCAGCCACAATGCCGTGTCGGTTCGCGCGATTGAGGAGCAGCGTTTGCGCATCATTCGGCGTGCCTTCGCCATCCATATCCGCGCCGCCAATAAAGATCCTGTCACCCATGCTGAGCTCCCTTTGTACCGGCGGCAAATTACTGTGTTTGCAGGGCTGAGCAAGTGCGGAAGTGTTGCGTGGGATTGCTCACGACCACTGCGCGTCGATTGAATAGCGCCCTGGCGCGATCTCCGAGGATTGGACCTTTAGACCGGCTTCGCGACAAATGATCTCCGCTGCCGCGATATCCCAAAACCCACAGCCATGTTCGATATAGCCACTGAGCCGACCAAGCGCTGCCATGGTGAGTGAAAACACGGCGCAGCGATAACGAACCACCGAATAGTCTTTTTCTCGGTAGCGTTGCGCCCGTTTATCTGTGGCCGGACCTGGTTCATAATCGTTCTCACCAATCGACATGGTTTTCACGGGCGGGGCGCTAGACGGCTTAGTCGAGGATGACTTCAAGACCCGCAGCCCTGTGCCCACGGCCGCAGAGAGCTCAATTCCGAGTTCGGGAAGCGCAATTGCTCCAGCGACAGAGCGACCATTCTCTATATAGCCGATCGATATGCCCCATATTGGCAGACCCATGATGAAGTTCGTGGTGCCGTCGCGGAAGGCTCAGGTGGCGATCGAACCGCAAGAGATGTTTCATCAGATGTGACGGGTTCTGGGTCTGGCTCGGGCGTAACCGGTTCGGGGCGTGGCTCAATGTCAGGCGCCAACTCCGCCAACTCCGCCAACTCGATGTCCAAGATTTCTGGGGTCGGTGATTCCATTGGCTCAAGTTTTTGGCTGAGCAAGATCGCCGCAAGCACGGCGTGTACTGCTGTAACAGCCATTGCGATTGAGATGCTGCGAATATCAGCAGAAGGGCGCCACCAAGCCATGCGGTTTGCTTAGCCCTAAAACCCAAACTGACGCTCTTAATTCTGCGTAACCTGCTGTTGAATATGGTCGATCAAGTCTTCTTGTGTTCCCCCCGTCTCGCAAAACCCCTAGTTTCGCAGAATGTCACTCTCCATCATCATTCCAACCCTGAATGAAGAGGCCGCTCTACCCGCGACCTTGGAGAGTATCGCAGCGCTGAAGCCAGCGCCGATTGAAATCATCGTCGCGGATTCTGGCAGTGAAGATCGAACGGTCGACGTGGCGCGGGCTCATGGCGTGCGTGTGCTGGCCGACCTGTCGCGCGGACGGGCGGGGCAAATGAATGCCGGAGCGCAGCAAGCGATTGGCGATCAGCTTTGCTTCCTGCACGCAGATTCAGAAATCCCCGCAGACTTTGTTGACCTCGTCGACCAGGTCTTGAGCGATCCAAACACGGCGCTCGCTGGATTCATCTCAGTCATGCGCGGCGAAACTGGCGTTCGCCGAATGACGACGGCGCATAATTTTATCAAGACCTGGTACGCCCCATTGCTGTTTCGACCGCTCTCTTTTTTCGGGGAACAAGGCTCTTGTTCGGTGATCAGGTTATGGTCTGCCGTCGAGCTGATTTTGAGGCGGTCGGGGGCTGGGACCCGGACCAGAAAATTATGGAAGAGGCGGATATGTGTTTGCGCATGGTACGAGGCGGACATGAACGCGTCCGCCAGGTCCCAAGAAAAGTGTGGTCGTCTGACCGGCGCGTCGCCGAATGGGGCTTTTGGCGCGCCAATCTCACCTATCTCTATGTTGGGTTGATGTGGGGGTTTGGAGCGAAGTCTGACCGTCTTTCGCAGCACTATGAAGATGTCCGTTAAATCGGACGGCGGCTGCAAAAGACGATCATGAGTGGACGTCCTAGAACGGATCAGACAGTTTTGAGTCTGTGTAGATGCTGGATCCGGTAAGGGTCAGCAGGAAGGCTTCAAGCTGATCTTTTTCGGCTTCAGTGAGGTTCAGGCGCTGCGGATTGCCGCCTGGGAAAAGCCGGTTATCGATGGTTGCGCGCCACTCCGACAACGGGGGTTCGCTGGTTGGTTCTTGGATCGCATCATAATGGTCGATCACGGCGCGAATGGTTGCCAATGATCCATCATGCATGAACGGGCCGTTCGAGCTGCCACCAGGACCCACCATGTCTCGCAGGGTCGGAGAGCGCGTATTGGTAAGATCGAACTCCGTTGTCGATCCTGCAACGGCGAAGACGCCATTGTGATCCGAGCCAGGTCGAATATCGAATTCTGGTGCGCGGTGGCAGCCATTGCACCCTGCACCACCATTGTTCGGCCCCTGCATGAACAGGGCTTTCCCTGCATTTTCATTGGCGGTGAAGTTTGGGAATGGCGTGTTATTGTTATTCACTTGTGCCCGCCCTTCATCATAGCGGGAGTCTAAGGATTGGATGGACTTCGTGAATTGCGCGAGGGCTTCCTGGATCCGCTCTTCAGTGATCTCCGGATCGAGATAGATGAAGCGGAACAGCTCTTCATAATACTCAGTCGCTTCCATTTGAGCGATCAGAGTATCGAGGTCCGGGCGGCCATTTTCACCGCTAAAGCCCATTTCATTATGGTCTTGGATCGGTTGCGATTCTTGCGCTTCATGGCTGGGCGCACGTTCATCCCAGAAGAAATTCTCCTCCTCGGCAAACATCGTATTGATCAGGCGCATGGAATGGCGACCCGTTTGTCCGCCCTCGACGCCCGTACTCACAATGCCCGGATCGCTGAAGCCAAGGGACTGCACGTGGCATGTCGCACAGGAAATGGTTCCGTCTGTTGAGAGAGAGGTGTCGTAGAAAAGAACCCGGCCCAGCGTCGCCCCTGCATTGGTAATCGGATTACCACCATCGTTGATTTTGGTGATGTAATTTGGGACGGTTTGGTTCGCATAGTCTTCGAGGTTTTCCAGATCGATTGCGCCGTTAAACGTCGCAGCGATCGCACTTTGGTCGACCGTCACGTCGATCGCGAACGTGTCGCTGACGCTCGCATTATCTGGGTCTGTCGCGGTGCACGTGACGGTTATGGTTCCAGTCGAGTTCGGGCGACCTGAAATCTCGGTCCCGTTCAGCGAAAGACCTTTCGCGTCTGCGCCAAAGTCGGCGGTAATTGTGAGCGTGTCATTGTCGGCGTCTGAAAAGGTGCCCGACAGATCCAAGCTAAAGTCAAATCCAACGCTCGCAGCTTGGTTGCCGACTGCCGTGGACACAGTCGGCGCGCTATTGGTTGTTGTGGCGGTGGGGGGTGTTGTCGTCGTCGCCGGAGTCGACGAATCTCCGCCGCCGCCGCAGGCTGCCACAAGGATTACAGCGCCGATCGCGCTGATTCAATTCCGCATAATTTGTCTCCCTCAAGCGCCGAAACAGTGACCCTTGAGGGATTAAACGCACAGATTCGGTATATCCGTCGCTGAATTATATGACTTTTTTGTCATAGCGTGCAGGTAATGCAGTAATTTGATCGATCATATTGTCTCGAGCGCAACCCTGTTTGCGGTATCGAAGCCTTCAATGGCGTTGAGACGGAATTCGTGAAGCATGGGTCCAGTTTGGAAATCAGTCGGACCAATTTTGCTTTTGCAGATGGTCGTGGCGTTCCTATACTTGGCGTGGCCACTGATTACACGGGTCATCGGTGCCATCGGGCGCATGTTGGGGCGCTATGTGCCGGTGCCCGAAGAAAATGATGTTCGCCCAGAGCAACCCAATCAGCCATTTCGTGGTAAGTGGCGCGAAGCTGCCTATTCTCGGGAACAGACAGGTCCGGGGCGACAAGAGCGACCAGAACCGCCTGCGCCGCCCCCTAGTCAGCGCGACCTCTATTTGCGCGCACTTGGCCTGTCAGGGCCTGTTTCAAAGATCCAACTGAGCAAGACCTATCGCAAGCTCGCGAAAACCTATCATCCAGATCAGTTTGCGGCCGCGCACCATTCGTCCGTTGACCGCGAGAAAGCGGCCGAAAAGATGTTAGCGATCAACGAAGCTTACGATTGGCTGGTCGCCAACCCCAATCTCTAATCAGATTTCCTGATTGTAAGCGCCGATTTCAGGATATTTTGCGAGACGGGGTTTTACCTCTTCGCGGAATAGGGCGAACATATCTTTCTGAGATCGCATGCTTTCCACCACGACAGCGAATTCTGGCTTGTTCGAGCTTGCGCGCGCCAAAACCCAGGAGCCATCTTCGAGCGTCACACGTGCACCGTTCACAGTGTTTACGTCGACAACTTTGCGGCCGAGGATTTCTGTACCGAGCAGGCCTTTATACTCTTCGACAATGCGCTCGATGACTTCGTACTTCACCTCATCGGCGCAATGCGGAGACATAGTGAGTGATGTGAACGCGGTTCCAAGCTCGCCTTTCAGGTCCGCCATGGTCTTGCCTGGATTGCGATCGAGCATTTCCAGGATGGCTTTCGCGGCGATCAGGCCGTCATCATAGCCAAGGCCAATTGGCGGGCGGAAGAAGAAGTGTCCAGACTTCTCGAACCCAGCCAAGGCATCAAGGTCCGTCGTCCGGCGCTTAATGTAAGAGTGGCCGGTTTTGTAATAGTCGACGGTCGAGCCATTCGCTTCCAGGACAGGATCTGTCTTATAGAGACCGGTCGATTTCACATCGACGACGAATTTCGCGCCTGGATATTCTTTCGAAAGATCCCGGGCGAGCATCAAGCCAATCTTATCTGCGAAGATCTCATCGCCGGTATTGTCGATCACGCCGCAGCGATCGCCGTCACCGTCAAATCCGAGTGCGATATCGGCGCCGTGCTCTTTAACTGCCGCAGACATGGCGTGCAGCATCGCGGCGTCTTCTGGGTTTGGATTGTATTTCGGGAAGGTGTTGTCGAGTTTACAATCCATCTCGATGACCTCGACGCCCATTTTGCGAAGGGCGTCTGGCGCGAACGCACCAGCTGTCCCGTTTCCGCAAGCGGCAATCACTTTCAGCGGGCGTTTGATCGAGACGCCCTCGGCGACAGAATTAATGTAATTCTCGCGGATATCGTCGACACGGAAGTGGCCACCGCCGGCACGCGGTTGGAAGTCGCCGTTCAGAACGATCTCTTTCAAGCGACCCATTTCATCTGGACCGAAAGTCAGCGGACGGTTCGCGCCCATTTTGACACCGGTCCAGCCATTCTCATTGTGGCTCGCGGTGACCATCGCGCAGCAGGCGCAATCAAGTTCAAACTGGCTCCAATACACCATCGGAGACAAGGCGAGACCCACATCCAGAACTTCACAGCCACCCTGGACCATGCCTAGGATCAGGGCGTTCTTGATCGGCTGGCTGATCGAACGGAAATCGTGTCCGGTCACGACTTTTGGCTCGACACCGAGCTCGTGGAAGAGGGTCGCCATTCCGAGGCCGAGCGCTTGCACACCCGTCAGGTTCAGCTCAGGCGCTTTTTCGTGACCAATGCCGTTAAACCACCAGCGAGCATCGTACTCGCGAAAGCCTGTCGGCTTCACAAGTGGTAGAATTTCAAAGTCGAGCGTGTTCGGTGCGATGTCCGCGCGCGGTTTGGGCAGCATTTGGTACGTCCTGATAATTAATTTCCCCAAAGGGCGTTGAGCAGACTGTTTAGCAATATGCAAGCCAAAGAAAATTTAATATTGCCTATCGTATATAGAATACTATTTGACTTCCGGACGGGGGAGAAGCCCTCCGTGTTATGCAAGGAGTTGAGTATGACACTCATAAAATCAGGTGCTGCCATTGCAGCAGGTTTGTTGATCGTGGGCGCAGCGTCCGCGCAGGAATATTATGTTGGCGGATCTATCGGTATCACCCAGCAAAATGACAGTGACAATTCTGGATCGACTGGGGCCTTCACGACCGGAAACCTCGGCGACGGAAGCACTTTGGATGTCGCAGCAGGCACGCCTTATGGCTGGTCGACTGAGTTTGATAGCGGCACAGCAGTCTCGGGTGAGTTCGGCGCGCGCTATGGCAGCGGTCTGCGGGCTGGCGTCGAGATTGTCTACAGCCAATCTGATGTTGATACACATACGGGCGTTACCTTAGGCGGTGGGAGCATTGACGGACTTGATGCCGCTTCGATTGCTAGTTCACCGGACCCGCTCGGCGTGACCGTGGCACAAGTTGTTGCGGACGGCCGCGGTGACATCACAAACACGGGTGTGTTCTTCAACGGCTATTACGATTTCAATCAGCAGGGCGCACTTCAGCCATATGTTGGCGCGGGTATTGGTTATGTTGATGTGGACGTCACCTACCAGCCATCTGGCATCACCGTGATCGACGATAGCGAAGGCAAATTTGGCTATCAGATCAAAGCTGGCGCCACTTGGAAGCTACAAAACCAGTGGGAGGTGTTCGGCGAGTATGCCTATCGCGCGACCGAAGATATTGAGCTCGACAACCAGCTGTTCCCAGGCACGCTGGACATCGAAAACACACAGAATGTCTTCTCAATCGGAGCCCGTTACCGCTTCGGCGGATAAACGCCTTCGATCTTGAGGAGGAGGGAGCCCGCTGGTTTTTCTGGCGGGCTTTTTATTTATTTGGCGTGCCACCAAACTTTTTCTGCGCCAAGACACAAAGCGAAAAGACCGTGATCGACATCAAAAGGGCGAGGGTCGCGTTGCCTGTCCAACCAAACCGATCATAAGCGCTGGTGCCCGCCCAACTGGCAAGACCGCCGCCGACAAACATGAAGACGATATAGATTGTCATCAGGCGCGTACGGACCACGGGTGGTTCGTTTAGGAACGTCATCCGCCCAGTTACATCAATCACTGGCCCAAAGATGTTTGTGATCAGGATCGGAATGATCAGCAGCCACAAATTGTGCCCGAAGAAAAAGAACAGGCTGACGCCCATCAGCTGGAAGACAGCCACATATAGCCTGGCTTTGCGCGCGCCGATTTTGTCAGCCCAGGCACCAAAACGCGGCGTGGTCACCAAATTCACAATCGCAAAGAGTGCGAGATAGCCAACCGTATCGACGCCATAGCCCATTTCCGGGCTGGTCAGATGCAGGCCCAACCCAAGCCAGATCGAAATAAAGATGCCAAAATTCAGACCTTGGATGAGGCCCGACAGGACCATTTCGGGGAAGCGCCCGAACATTGGGATCATCGAAAAAATCAGTTTCACATAAGACGCGCCATCTTCCGTGGCCGTCGCCTGCTCGCGCTTATCCATGCTGAACGGGAGGATGATCGCCACCAAGAACATCAACCCCGTCGCGATATAGTAGACGGTGCGCCAACCGAAATATTCCGCGATGACACCAGCGCCAGCCCGCGCGGATAGGATGCCTGCGATAATGCCTGTGGTCAGAATTGCGGTGACTTTCCCAAGCTCACTCGGATCGACGCGCTTCGACGCGTATGTTGGGAGCAGGTAGGGCGCGATGGTCATGAACCCTAACGCCGTCGAGCCAATCAAGAATAACCGGAAATCGGAGGCGAACGTCATGATCGCGATCGAGACGAACTGACCCGCGACGAAGATCGCCGTCAGCGTTCGATTGCTATAACGATCGCCGAGCGGCAGCAGCAGGAAGATCCCAAGCGCCAGAGCTAATTGGTTCAGCGCCGGGACGAGGCCGATGGTCGATGAACTAACTTGGAAGTCCTCAGCCACCCGCGCAATGATCGGGTGGATGTAATAGGCGTTGGCGGTGACCACAGCAGAGGCAAGCGTCAAGATCCAGACTTGGCGAGGGCTTAAACGTTGCGGTTCGGATGTGGGCGCAGATGACACGAGAGCGAGTGTAGAGCGCGCGCCCCGCGCCTGAAAAGGCTGCCGCGACGCTAATCGACTTCGCTTAACAGCAACCGCGCCATCCACTGCCCGGTCTGATCATTGTCGATTGGTTCTGAAAAACTCGCTTCCGCAGCTTCAACCATGGGAACGGGCAGTCTCGTTCCTTTGCGCACCCCATACAAAGCGCATGAAAAGCCAGAGCTAAATTCAGGATGCCCTTGAAAGCTGATGGCTTTCGCGTCCGGGTAGGCGAGGGCCGCAAACTCACAAAAATCATTCGTGGCGACGCGGATGGCGTCCGGCGGAAGGCTTAGAACTTGATCTTGATGGCTGACGCCCAGGCTGAACTGCGTTGGAGGCTCAGTCCCCATCCAGGCCTGCGGCGCTTCAATATCATAAACATGGCGCCCAATGCCCCAGCCTTTATCAGACTTCGCAACGTCTGCGCCGAGTGCATTCGCAATCGCTTGGTGCCCAAAACAGATACCAATCTGGGGTGTTTGGGCGGTTGCGGCATCGCGGATGAAGGCCATCAGGGGCGCCATCCAAGAAAAGTCATCATATACGCCCGCGGCTGATCCAGTGATCAGGATCGCGTCTAAGTCTTTCGGGTCTGGAAGCGCTTCGCCGGAGGAAAGCGCGACGCTCTCGAACGCCCAACCGTTGAGATACGGCTCCAGCAAATCCCGGAACATCTCAGGATACGCCGGCCAGTCGCCTCTGATCTTTTCAGGCGGGAGGCCGGTTTCGATAATGGTAAGCGTGGGCATGTAGATCTACTCGGTTGTCTCGGCTGCGATCCACTCGTTTATGCGCTCTTCTAACGCATCCAAGGGCATGGCGCCTGCGCCGAGCAGAACATCATGAAACTCGCGAATATCAAAGGCCTCTCCAAGTGCCTCTTTCGCCGTTGCCCGTAACTCTAGGATTTTAAGCTCCCCGACTTTGTAAGCGGTCGCCTGGCCTGGCCAGCCGATATAACGCGTGACCTCGGTTTGGATGTTGAGCGGGGCAAGCGCGGTGTTTTCTACAAAGCAGGCTTCAGCCTGTGCGCGCGTCCACCCATAGTGATGAAGACCGGTATCCGCGACGAGCCGACACGCGCGCCACATCTCGTAGGATAATTGACCAAAACGCTCATACGGCGTGCGATAAAAGCCGGCCTCGCCAGCGAGTTTCTCTGAATAGAGCCCCCATCCTTCGCCGAACGCGGTCGCATAATAAGATCTTCTAAAGTCCGGAACGTCGACAAGCTCTTGCGCCAGTGCGATCTGCAAATGGTGTCCTGGTACGGCCTCATGTGCGGAAAGAGCAGGGAGCTCGTAGAGCGGTCTTTGATCAAGCGCGTAGGTGTTCACCAGGTATGTCCCTGCAATACCTTTCTCTGCATCCCCGCCTGAATAGCGACCCGTGGTGTATCCGGGGGCAATCGATGCCGGCACAGCTTCTACCCCGTAAGGAAGACGCGGTAGCGTTTTGAAATAGCGCGGCAGTATCGCATCCAGGCGCTTGCTCATCTCGGATGCTTTTTCGAGCAGTTCTTCAGCGGAGTTGGCGTAGAATTGAGGATCGGTTCTCAGAAAATCGACGAAGTCTTCAAATGTGCCTTCAAAGCCAACTTCCGCGATAATGCTCTCCATATCGGCACGAATGCGGGCGACTTCCGACTGACCCAATTGGTGAATTTCTTCAGGGCTATAACCGGCACCTGCCGTGTGGAAGGCAACATGAACGGCGTAGGCTTCCTGCCCGCCCTCTAGTTTGGCAATGCCGGCGCCCGCGCGTGTGGCGGGGGCATACTCCGCCTCCATAAAGGTCAGCAGAGCCTCATAGGCAGAGATTGCGGTTTCTACCGCCGCTTCTCCTTCGGCTTTCAGCGTCGCAACTTCATCTTTAGAGAGGCTGGAGTTGTCCAGCGATAAGAAAGGCGTAAAGAGCGTACTGTCGGTTGGGTTCTCGACAATTTGCGCTTTGATCTGTGCGACCGATGTTGAGAGTGGATCGGCATTTTGCGTCCATCCCGTATCGATGCCTCGGGTCATGTTGGTAATTTGATCATCAAAGTAACGCGGCAGATCCTTCAATCGTGCGATCCAAGCCTCCGCTTTTTCACGCGTGTTGGCGCGTGTGCGCATGGCGGTAAAAGGCGGCTGCGCAAAGAACCCCCAGTCTCCAACGAATGGAATCCGCGCGGTGTCATAGGCGTGGGCGTTGACCTGAGCGGTCAATAAGTGGCGCAAGATCGCGATCTCGGGTCCGGAATAGGTGTCTTCCAGCGCTTCCAAGGATCTCAGCATCTCCGCCGCCTGTTCAGCTCTCTCGGCCACGAATTGGGGCGACACGTCAGACCATTTCGTGGGCTCTTCGCCAGCGGCTTTCGCGGATTCTTCAGGGCTTCCAGCCTGATCAAACGCTTCATATTCCGCGATCAGGTCCGCCAAGGTTTCGGTGGCGGCGATGGGAGTTGCCATAGCGCAGCAGAGAGCGACGAAGAGCGAGCGGATCGTTGCGTGCATAGATCTTTGAGTCCCTAGAAGTGATGAGCGCAAGCTAGTTTCCGGAAAGCGATCTGAAAAGGCGTGTCACTGTTCGCGAAGGCTTCACGCCACGGTATGACATTTTGTGACCTTTGTCTGACCTCTGGTCGCGTTGACACACCTCTCGACGCGCTTAAGAACGGCGCCCAAGCAAAAATATTTGCATCGGAGACTCAATATGGCTGGACAGGGACGGGCTGACCCACGCCCGCTATCGCCGCACCTGCAGATTTGGAAATGGCATTGGACCATGGCCGGATCAATTTTTCACCGCGTTTCAGGCGTCGGTCTTTATGGCGGCGCCTTTTTGATTGGCGCTTGGTTGATCGCCCTCGCAACGAGCCCAGAAGCCTACGCGTTTGTTGAAATGATCGCGTTCAGCCTGCCTGGCCAAATCTTACTCTTCTTGTGGTCGATGGCGGTGCTCTATCACCTTGCCAACGGCCTGCGGCACTTGATCTGGGATGGCCCAATGATCGGGTTTAATCCAGGGCTCGCGAGCCTCTGGTCTATGTTCAACTTCGCCTTTGCGATTATCGGCGCTGCGGTCATCTGGTCGCTCGCGTCATTCTACTAGGAGGGCGGAATATGACGACGAGTGCAAAATCCGTTCGAGGTCTGGGAGCTGCCGGCGCAGGAACCCAGCATCATATCCGCCAACGTGTCACCGCCGTGGCGCTTCTTTTCTTGGTTCCGTGGTTCGTTTACTCAATCGTCCACGCCTGCAAAGCAGGTTATGAGGGTGCCCTGACTTGGGTGGCGCAACCCCTAAATGCAATTTTGCTGATTTTGACACTAAGTGCGGCGCTTTATCACATGCGCTTGGGCATGCAGGTGGTAATCGAAGACTACATCGCTAAGAGCGGCACCCGCCAAGCGCTTCTAATATTGAATACGTTTGCGGTGATCGCCTTAGGGGCAGCGACTATTCTGTCGGTGCTAAAAATCTGGTTCACGGCGGGCGCGTAAGCGCTGGCTCGGGAGAGGTAAGAGATGAGCGATTATAAATTCATCGATCACACATATGACGTTGTCGTTGTTGGCGCAGGCGGTTCGGGTCTTCGGGCCGCGCTAGGTGCCGCCCAAGCTGGCTTGAAAACGGCCTGTATCACAAAAGTCTTCCCAACCCGCTCGCACACAGTTGCGGCGCAAGGCGGGATTGCAGCTTCATTGGGCAATATGGGCCCAGATGACTGGCGCTGGCACATGTATGACACCGTCAAAGGCTCTGACTGGCTCGGCGACCAAGATGCGATTGAGTATCTGGCCCGTGAAGCGCCTGCTGCGGTCTACGAGCTTGAGCACTGGGGCATGCCCTTCAGCCGAAACGAAAACGGTAAGATCTACCAGCGTCCATTTGGCGGGCACACCACTGAAATGGGCGAAGGCCCTCCAGTGCAGCGCACTTGTGCGGCGGCTGACCGGACCGGTCACGCGATGCTGCACACGCTCTATGGTCAGTGCGTGAAAGAGGACACTGAGTTCTTCATCGAGTATTTCGCCCTCGATCTGATCATGGACGAAGACGATGTTTGCCGCGGTGTGACCGCATGGAAACTCGACGACGGAACGCTCCACCGCTTCCGTGCGCAGAAAGTCATTCTGGCGACGGGCGGCTATGGCCGAGCCTTCTTCAGCTGTACATCAGCGCACACCTGTACTGGCGACGGTAACGCGATGGTGCTTCGCGCCGGCCTGCCGCTTCAGGACATGGAATTCATTCAGTTCCACCCAACCGGGATTTACGGCGCAGGCTGTTTGATCACGGAAGGCGCGCGCGGGGAGGGTGGTTATCTCACCAACTCTGAAGGCGAACGCTTTATGGAGCGCTATGCGCCGAGCGTAAAAGACCTCGCGCCGCGCGACATGGTCTCACGGTCTATGACCATCGAGATCCGTGAAGGCCGCGGCGTTGGTCCGAACAAAGACCACATCTTCCTGCATCTGGAGCACTTGCCAGCTGAAACACTGGCGGCGCGTCTACCAGGCATTTCGGAGACGGCGAAAGTCTTTGCAGGGGTCGACGTGACCCGTGAGCCGATCCCGGTTCTGCCGACGGTCCACTACAATATGGGCGGCATTCCAACCAACTTTCACGGCGAGGTTCTGACCAAGAAAGACGGTAACCCAGACGCGGTAGTCCAAGGCCTGATGGCTGTGGGTGAAGCGGCTTGTGTGTCCGTACACGGGGCCAACCGTCTTGGATCAAACTCCTTGATCGACTTGGTTGTATTTGGCCGCGCAGCAGGCCTGCGTTGCGGTGCAACGCTTGAGGCAGGTGCAAGCCAGCCGACCATGGATGATAAGCTCACGGATGGCCACCTGGCGCGCTTTGACCGTATCCGTAACGCAGACGGCGCACACTCTGTCGCTGATCTGCGTCTTGAGATGCAGAAAGCGATGCAAGACAATTGCGCGGTCTTCCGGACGGGTGAGGTCTTGGATGAAGGCGTCGAGAAAATCGAAGCCATCAACAAGAAAGCACCAGATATGCGCGTCGATGATCGCGGTATGATCTGGAACACAGATCTGCTGGAAGCGCTCGAGTTCGACAACCTGATCGGCCAAGCAACCGTCACGGTGAACTCTGCGGCAAACCGCAAAGAAAGCCGCGGCGCGCACGCCCGTGAAGACTTTGATAAGCGTGATGATGAAAACTGGATGATGCACACACTCGCCTGGTCGAATGACGCTGGCGAAGTGAACATCGATTATCGTCCGGTGCACAATTACACGATGTCGAATGAGATCGAATATATCAAACCCAAAGAGCGGGTTTACTAGGAGCAAGCATGGTACAGCTTACACTTCCAAAAGGCTCCGCGCCGAAGAAAGGCAAAACTTGGCCAAAGCCGGAAGGCAAGAACGTCAAGAAGTTCAAGGTCTATCGCTATAGCCCGGAAGAGGGCGGCAATCCGCGATGGGACACATATTTCGTCGATACTGACCAGTGCGGCCCGATGATCTTGGATGTGCTGATCTACATCAAGAACCACATCGACTCGACACTGGCATTCCGCCGGTCATGCCGAGAAGGTGTTTGCGGATCCTGTGCGATGAATATCGGTGGGCACAATACGATAGCGTGTACACGCGGCTGGGACGAAATTGCCGGGCCACACATTACGATCGCGCCTCTGCCGCACCAACCGGTCGTGAAGGATCTGATCCCAGACCTGACAAACTTTTACGCGCAGCACGCGTATGTGCAGCCCTTCCTGAAGACCGATACGCCAGAGCCTGAAAAAGAGTGGACGCAATCTGAGGAAGATCGCGAGCATTTGGATGGCCTCTATGAGTGCATCCTTTGCGCATCTTGCTCGACCTCTTGCCCATCCTATTGGTGGAATGGCGACAAGTATCTCGGCCCAGCGGCGTTGTTGCAAGCTTATCGGTGGTTAATCGATAGCCGTGATGAAGCGACCGGAGAGCGCCTTGACGATCTCGAGGATCCATTCAAGCTCTATCGCTGCCACACGATCATGAACTGTGCGCAGGTTTGTCCGAAAGGGCTGAACCCAGCGAAAGCGATCGCGAAGATCAAACATATGATGGTTGAGCGCGTCGCTTAGACGGCAAAGACAATTAACCCAACGAAAAAGCGGGCGGTGCATTATGCGCCGCCCGCTTTTGTCATGGGGGAGAGTAATCGTATTGACTAGGTGTCTACGTTAGTCGCGGCTGGCGAAAACGTAGGTTGCCTGTGTGCCTTCTTCCAATGAAGCGAGGCGAATGGCATCGATAGACTTCTTCACCAGCTCGTCGCGGCATTCCGCGTCTACCTTCGGTGTGCCCAAAAGTGGTGAGCCATATGAACAAGCTTCAGTTGCTTGAGCTTCTAGGGAGGCAAGCACCTTTTTCGCGCCATCTTCAGACTGGAGAAGGGCGGCGTCATAGGTCATACCGACGGTGATCGAGTTTGTGTCTGCCTGAGCGAAAGGAGCTGTGAAGGCGGCTGCAGCGGCGATAATAGCAAGTGTTCTGCGCATTTTTGGTCTTCCAAAAAGAGTGCGACGACCGTGAGGCCGACTGGGAGGTTTCTGCGTAACGCGTCAGTCTTTTTCTACATTTTGCTCTAGCGCATTCAGGGCTTGAGCGAAACGACATTTGTCTGCGTCACGACTCGTATGTAGCAAAATACTGAACGATATGCAAATCATTTAGTATATATTTTTTGTCGCACCCTCTGTCGCATGTCGGGTCGACAGTTTTGGCGATTGTTTTGGTTTGAGGATTGAAGAGGGCGGAGAGATTTGCCTCCGCCCACAGTCAGTTTGGATCAGGATATCTTATTGAGCGCTCGTCTCAGTCTCGGTTTCGAGAGCGGCGAATACATAAGTCACTGTGCGGCCATCCTCGACAGCGGCGAGGCGAATTTCGCCGATCGCTTTCTCAACGAGATCGGTACTGCACTCACGGTCATATGTGATTGTGCCCGTCACTGGGCGAACATAGGTGCAAGCGTCCTTTGCTTGCTCTTTGATTGACTTGAGAACAGTTTTCGCACCGGCTTCGGTGCTCAAGAGCCCGCTATCATAGCTCAGCTCAACTGAAATTGGAGTGCCTTCAGAATAGGCCAAAGGAGCCGCGAAAGCCGCAGCGGCGAAGAGGGTGGCTAGGATTTTTCGCATTTCTATTTCCTTACAGAGTTAGCGACGACCCGAAGGTCGACATGAAACTCCTCCCGCAACACATAATTATTTTTAGCCTCTGTACGGATCCAAACAGCGTCTGGATTTGGCTATTTTGCGTTGTGCTGCAGTGCAACACTTTGCTCAAAGCGCTGACTAATCAACTTATTTTGTGTCTGGCTGGTATGCGAAAATGCCTTGCCTCAGCGTCTATCGGGGCTGCAGCGCGATCGTGAAAGGTTAAGACCGGGGTTTGTACTGCGGTGCACAAGATTTAAGCGCGCAAACTCCCGGATAGCGCCATGCGTTCATATTTGCGCGTGTACTTTGCGGGCAAATCCAATATCCGGTTTTGCCCCTCAATTCGAGCGCTCCATTGGGCAAACTTCGTGGCAACCTTTTGTCCGGGTGCCAAAGCCAGGGTCCCACCACGCACTGGCATCATCCAGCTCGCCAATTGCCGTTTATACTGCGTATCGCCCAAACCAAGATGCAATTCGGTGATGTTTTCCCGGTCGGCCCATTCTGCCAAGGCGAACAGCAGAGCGAGCCCTGGCTTCTGTTTCGCGAACTTAGCTTCATAAGCCGGGAACCAATAATGCAAAACGCGCGTCGATCTCATGCAATACGCAATTGCTGAGATCTCGCCGGCAATGCTGAGCGTCGACAGGACGCCCCGCGCATTTCCATCATCATACTTCATGAGTTCCAAAAGAAGCGCGCGAGGCCAGCCAAGCCGAAACAAATCAAAGTGACCGGCCTTCGCATAGGCCTCGCGTTTCAGCTCGATCATTCGATCAAAGCTTTTCGCATCTACGACGTCGAAACGGATATCCACAGCCTCGTGCTCGAGGAGTTTCTGAGCTTTGCGCCATTCACGCCGGAAATTAGAGCTCTCTTGGCTGCGCGCTTCTTGCCAGGCTGTGAAGCCTGAGCTGAGATCCATCACTTGGTTACCGTCGCCGTACTGACCTCGCAGCCCGTGTCGCGCCTGCTGATATGGGAGCGCGGAAAAGGCGTATCCGCCTAGATGGCGCCTGACAATGGTGTGTTTGAGGTCGAGCACTGCTTTCGGGTGAGCAATAATGCCATGCAGATCGTCCATTGAGCCTGCGATCGGGCGGGCCGTCCCAAGCGGGCCCTTGCGGATCGGCCAATAGGCGGCAATCCGGCCATTTTCGTGAAATCGGAGGACCTTTACGCCCGGACGAACGCTATCGACCGCTTTTGCGTAGGCGTGAGAGAAATAAGGGCTCGCCAATGCTGGGTCCGCGTTCTGAAAACGGGTCCACATTTGTACATCGATGTCGGACAATTGCGAAAAGTCCAAATAATCAACGCTGGAATGCATCTTGCAAGAAAATCCCTGACTCAAAAGACCGTTCAGGAAAGCATGATGGCAGATCTTGGTTATTTTTCTCAGAAGATTGGCGACACAATCGACCGGGTTCTGTGCGAAACCTTTGAAAAGCGCGAGTTCAAAATGCCGCAAGGGCGTTATGTGAGCTTCTGTTTCGACGATTTTCCAAAGTCAGCTGTCGAACTCGCTGCACCTATGCTGGAATCACGCGGCTGGCGGGGAACCTGGTATGTCGCAGGCGGTCTTCTAGGCCAAACAGATCCGAACTACGGGAAAATGTTTGAAGATAGCGATCTCGAACGATTGAGGCGTGCTGGACACGATTTCGGCTGTCATACATTTGATCATGTTGATTGCCGTGACTCTTCGCCCGAGCTGATTGAAGCGCAGTGCATAAAGAATACGGAGTTCTTAGCGGCGCGGGGCATCAACGACGTTTCGTCATTTGCCTATCCATTTGGCGCTGTGAATCTGTCAGCAAAACGGGTGTTGGCGCATGCCGAACTGGCTTTGCGAGGCGTGAAACCCGGCCTAAATCGCGGCACGATCGACTTGAACATGCTGAAAGCGTGTGGGCTGCAGGAGAATAATGGTGGGGTCCGCCGGGCTATGGACGATCTCGAAGCGCTGAAGCGCAATAGCGGATGGCAAATCATCTTCACCCACGATATCGGCCCATCACCATCGCCTTGGGGCACCACACAGAGCGACTATAGTCAGCTTCTCCAAGCGGTTGAAGCCAGCGATATTGAAGTGGTCACCGTCGGTGAGATGGTTCAGCGCTTAAAGCAGTCTGCAGCGATGCCATCTCAAGCTGAGGCAGCCTAGCTTACGGGCGCGCGAGGTTTAGGCTGATTGGCGCATGATCGGATGGCTTCCATCCGCCGCGCCATCCCAAGTGAATTTTGTAGCTGTCCAGATCTGCGAGTTCTGTCGCCGCTTGGCTGGTCCAAATATGGTCAAGACGGCGACCTTTATTGGAGGCTGCCCAATCGCGGGCGCGATAGCTCCACCAGGAATAAAGACGCTGATCATCGTCGTGGATATGGCGGGCAATATCGGTAAACCCGCCTTTTTTGCGGGCTTTCTCCAAGCTCTCAGTTTCAACCGGCGTGTGCGAGACAATTTTGAGAAGCTGTTTATGAGACCAAACATCATTCGGATGAGGCGCAATGTTTAGATCGCCAACCAAAACGCGGGGCGCGCTATCTTTCGCGGACTTCCCATAGTGGCGGCCAAGACGTTTCACGAAATCTAGTTTGTGCGCAAATTTTGGATTTTCATCAGGGTTCGGCACGTCACCGCCCGCGGGGAGGTAGATATTGTGGACCTCTACTCCAGCGACTTTGATGGCGTTCACGCGCGCATGACCCTCTCGACAGAGCGCCGGAGTTTCTAAAATTTCGATCGGTTCACGGCTCGCGATCGCGACCCCATGATGCCCGCCGCGTTGGCCATTAATTGCGAGATGCGGGAGCCCCATTTGTTTGAACGCCTTTTCCGGGAACTCCGCGTTCTGGCATTTAATTTCCTGGAAACAGAGGACATCCGGCTGTTCAGCCGCCACGAAGGTTTCGACATTCGGCAGACGCAAACGAACCGAGTTGATGTTCCAGCTCACAATTTTAAGGGGCGATTTCGACATAGTGCTCGATTAGGCAGACCTGCCTCCGGCGTCAACGCACCCGGATGTTTGGGGACATCCGGGCACACACTCAGTAAGTGAGTGGAGAGCGGGACGAGTAACTCAAGGGGAGGAGTGCTCGTCCGAGTGGTATTGTATGCCGTGAACACAACCCGGCAAGTTTTTTCTTTAGTTTTCAAGCGGTGTGAATTTCAATTTCGCCGCTTGCAGAGTCACAGTGCCAATATCTTCGGTCTCGGCTTCGATCCGTACAGGGACGTGGGCGCCGTTTGGAAGGGGCGCGAGCCACATGCGCAACGGACCATCAATGCCAGACAAATTGTCTTTGTCGGACTCGCCGGCTTTATAGCCGGCCACTTTATCCATGCGGATATGGCACTCGAATGCACGGCCTGACCAAGCCTCAGATTTCACCTGCTTCATCCCGTGATTGGTAAGATGGAGATGAGTGAGCTGACGCCCATCAAAGATTTTGAGGGGACCGCCGCACGGGTCTTCACCCTCAGCGCGCGGCTCCAATGCAAAAGATATGAGCGCGGTCACCGGGTCTTTGGCGTCCAAAGCTTGTTCAACGGTTGCGGCTGGATCGCCGAGATTCCCAAACTTAGGATTCGCCGTCATTTCGAAATCGTCTTTGAGATATTTCATCTTAACGCGTCGATTTTTCTTACCGTCTTTGTTCTGTGAGACGAACGCATAAGTATCTAAGCCTTCGGTCGTCGTGTAGCCCGAAGCCGCAATCTCAAGATCGTAATTGACGAGAATGTCCGCTAAGCCCGTCGTCTTCACTTTGCTCTTAATCGCGTAAGTGTCTTTGTTCATGGTCACGCGGAAATTCGCTTTCCCCGTGATGGGGAGAATTAAGACCCAAGCACTGGCCTTAATATTATACTCCATCTCCATGGGCTGTCCGGCCTCGATCTGAGCAAGAATGTGCGGCTCGATAAGGGCGGTATCAGCGCCAGATATGCTTGAGACCGTCAGCGATGCAAGCGCGGCAGAAGCAAGGAGTTTTTTCATCATGGCAGGGGGCCTCGTCTGAAATTCATTTGCACTTGATATATATGTGTATGGCGAAAGCTAGGCTGAACAGGCTTGCCACTGTTTCGCCCTTATTTTCATGCTTTTTGCGAGCTCGCTCAGATAACAGCAATTTGGGCGCATCTGAATGCTTGACGTGCCTAAGATCGGCGCGTAATAGCCCCGCTTCGGTTTTAATCTAGACAATAAGCGAGCGACCCATGTCCCGCGTATGTGAACTTACTGGCACCGGCCCAATGGTCGGACACAATGTCAGCCACTCAAACATCAAGACCAAGCGCCGGTTTATGCCAAACCTGGTGAACGTGACCCTGCACTCAGAAGCTCTGGATCAGAGATTCTCTATGCGCGTCGCTGCCAAGGCGCTCCGCACAGTTGATAAACTGGGTGGTCTGGATGCCTATCTCGCGAAAGCAAAGGACGATGTCCTGTCTGCGAAAGCGCTGAAGATCAAAAAGAACATTGCGAAGAAAGCTGAAGAGGCCGCTTAAGCGATCTCAGCTCTTTTTTCGAACGCGCTCTGGTGACCAGGGCGCGTTTTTTGTTGCCCAATTGCCATTCGAGCAAAGCCGACTAGGTTTAGCGACTGCTATTGGGAGACAGCAAATGCGTTACTTGATCGCCGCCTTGGCGGGAATCGGCCTGACCGCGTGTCAGCCTGCCGATCAATCAAATTCTGAGTCGCAAGCCAGCGCGCCTGCGCCTGAACTCACCGTCTTTACGGGCGGTACGATTTATACGGGCCTTGGCGATCAAACCGCTGACGCCGTCACAATCGATGATACCGGCCGGATTGTTGCGGTGAGCCCGCCCGGTTCAATGGATTGGAGCGAAGACGAGGTCACGCTGATCGACCTTGGCGGCGCCGTCATGTTCCCTGGATTTGTTGATGGTCACGCGCATTTGCTTGGTATTGGCGAGCGAGAGCTAACCTTGAACCTGGAAGGGACCGCTTCAATCGGCGAGCTCGTCACGCGTATCGAGTCTGAAGTGCAAGGCCGACCTGCGGGTCAGGTTGTGTTCGGCCGAGGATGGATCGAAACCGGCTGGCCAGAAGCACGGATGCCATCGGCCAGCGATCTCGATGCGGTGAGCCCAGACAATCCCGTCATTCTCACCCGCGCCGATGGACATGCTCTGGTCGCGAATACTGCCGCCCTCGTTGCAGCAGGAATTACCGATGAAACGCCTGACGTGCCTGGCGGGAAGATTGAACGTGATGCTGACGGCAAAGCGACGGGCATGCTGATCGATAATGCGATGGGGCAAGCTTATGCACTGGTCTCAGAGCCGACCCCAGAGGATATCACGCGCGCCTTTGTCGTAGGCTCAAGCGCTTATGCGGCGAGGGGGTGGACCGGCGTCCATAATATGAGCGTGAATCCTCGCGATGCCGCAACCATGGAGCGATTGGACTTAGAAGGGCGCATGCCGCTTCGCTTGCACAACGCTTATGACCGCGAAGGGTTCGAAATCGCTGCAAACCGCGCGCATGAGACAGACACGATCACCAATCGCTCGGTCAAACTTTACATGGACGGCGCATTGGGCTCGCGCGGCGCCTTGCTGATTGAGCCTTATTCCGATCGTCCGAACACAAGTGGCTTGTCTCTGATGGAGCCGGACCTTCTTGCAGAGCTCATGGATCGTGCCGCAAACGAAGACGTCCAGCTGGCGATCCATGCGATTGGAGACCTCGCGAACCGCCGAATTCTGGATGAATACAATACGGGTGGCTTTCCTGCAGATCTGCGGTGGCGGATCGAGCACACTCAGATCCTTCACCCTGATGACATTACGCGCGTCGCTGAACTTGGGCTGATCGCGTCCATGCAACCAAGTCACGCGATCGGAGATTTGAAATTCGCGCCAGATCGCCTGGGTCCAAATCGCCTCTATGGCGCTTATGCGTGGCAAACTTTGCTGGACACCGGCGCAGTTGTGCTCGGCGGATCAGACGCTCCGGTTGAGATCGGAACGCCGCAGATCGAGTTTTATGCCGCTGTGGCGCGCAAGGACTTACAAGGTTTCAGCAATGAAGACTGGTACGCGGAAGAGGCGCTCAGCCGAGAGCAGGCGCTCTCCCTCTTCACCACAGCTCCAGCCTTTGGCGCCTTCATGGAGGATGAGCTCGGCACGATTGAAGTTGGCAAACTCGCAGATTTTACGGTGTTTGACCGCGACCTGATGACGATCCCGGAAGCCGAAATTCTGCAAGCTCAAACGGTTATGACCGTGGTTCACGGCGAGATCGTTTATTCTGCAGCCGAATAGACTTTCGTCGCATCAAAGTGATCAAGCATCAGCTTGGTGATTTGCGGTAAAAAGCGCGGTGGAACGTCATGGCCCATGCCGTCCATGACTTCCATGCGCGCGCCGCGAACCAGTTTCGCGATGTCATACCCACCTTCGATTGGGACAAGCGGATCTTTGTTGCCGTGGACGACCAAGGTTGGGGATTTGATGCTACGCGTGTGTTTGCGGAAGTCACCTGAGGCGACGATGGCTGACATTTGCCGCAGAACGCCGGCAGGGTTAAAGGCCCGGTCATATGACCGGGTAATCCGATCTCTCATCCCGTTTGTATTCTGGTCTTCGCCAGGCGTACCGATCACGCCGAACGTCGCGACGGATTGATCGATAATCTCGTCTCGGCTGTTTGGCTGCGGACCGCGGCGGATCATCGCTTTCATAACATTGCCAGATGGACGCGGGAGTTTTGGGTTTCCGGTTGTGGTCATAATAGCCGTTAGGCTCTTAACCCGGTCCGGTGCCATTGAGGCCACGTGCTGACCGATCATACCGCCCATGGAAATACCAACGAGATGCACTTCATCCAGCTTTAGCGCATCCATCAGGCCCAGCGTATCGCGCGCCATATCCGCCAGTTCGTAAGGTGTTTTCAGCTTAATGCCGATCCGGCGAAGAATGATCTGGCGCAGGATGCTCGGTGATTTTTCGCCCGTATGATGGTGGGAGAGGCCGATGTCTCGATTGTCGAACAGGATGACCCGGTAGCCGCCGCTGACCAAGTCTTCGACCAGCTTGTCCGGCCACATAGTCAATTGCCCGCCGAGGCCCATAATCAATAAGGCGACGGGGGTGTCCTCAGCGCCAAACGCTTCGTATTCTATATCAATCCCGTTCGCTGTGACCTTGGCCATGACCTTCAATCCTATTTGCTCTGGCGGGAGATGTAGGGTGTTCGGACGCAGACAACAATCAATCTTTCACGGCCTTCCGAACAAGGGCTGACAGGTTTGGCGCATCGGCCTAGGCAGTTTTCAGAGCGGTTAAAGGGGAAGACCATGAGCGAAGATGAAACCGGTGGAAACGGCAATATCTTCCAAAGACTGGCGTCTATTTTGATGATCAATCGCTATAGCGGCGGAAGCGGGTTCAGCGGGGCGGCGACGTGGGTCGCGATGATCAGTGCAATTACCGGAGGCTATGTCGGATTGTCGACTTATCAGCTCGATGTCTCCAAGCAAATTGATCAAAGCGTCGAGAAATCGTTCGATATGATCCAGGCCTATAATAGCGAGGATATGACCGAGCCTCGGGCGCGGGTGATGTCTTATGTTTACGCCAAACGCGAATGTGATGCGCGCTATATTAATCGCGATCTGAACGACGCTGACTATGTGCGTGTCTTGGAATTTTTTGATCTGGTGCATGCCTGCGTCGAGGCAAAACTCTGCGATGAGGCGACGTCGAAGCGGTTTTTTGAGCCGCATGCGAGCTTTCAGTGGCCGATTTTGAGCCAAGTTGTTGAAAACATGCGGTCTGAAACCTATGCCTCAATGTCCGTGCGGTCTGATCCAGGATTTGCCATTGGAATGGCGACATTTGCGGATCCAGAGGCGAGCGCACCGCCGTGTGACGGCAATTTTTAGCCCCCGGAATTACAGCTCGATTCCGAGCTTCCCCCAATGTCACACTTGGCGCGGCGCGCGGTTGTGTTAGGTGACCCTTCTGAATGAGTTGATGAAAGACGACCGCAATGACCGTGATGAGCGATAGCGACGCCCTGCAGGGTATGGAACCAACGGAAAAAATCGATGTTCGCGAGGTGTTTGGCCTCGAGACAGAGATGGTCGTGCACGGCTTTAAAGATCGCACAGAATATGTCCCTGCGATTGATGAGTCGTATCGCTTCGACCCACAGACCACGATGGCGCTTTTGGCGGGCTTCGAGCACAATCGCCGCGTTATGGTTCAGGGCTATCACGGCACCGGTAAGTCGACCCATATCGAACAAATCGCGGCACGCCTGAATTGGCCTATGATCCGCGTGAACTTGGACAGCCACGTCTCACGGATCGATATGGTCGGTAAGGACGCTATTGTTCTGAAAGAAGGCGCGCAGGTCACCGAATTCCGTGAAGGGATCCTGCCATGGGCCCTTCAGCGCCCTGTCGCGATCACTTTTGACGAATATGATGCTGGTCGCCCAGACGTGATGTTTGTGATCCAGCGTGTACTTGAGGCAAGCGGGAAACTGACCCTGCTCGACCAAAACCGCGTGATCGAGCCAAACCCGCACTTCCGTCTCTTCGCGACCACCAATACGGTTGGCCTCGGCGATACGACCGGTCTCTATCACGGGACGCAGCAGCTGAACCAAGGTCAGATGGACCGTTGGAGCATCGTTACGACGCTGAACTATCTTGAGCATGATGCTGAAGTTGAGATCGTCGCAACGAAGGCAGGCGACGTCGATAAAGAGACGCTCGGCAAAATGGTGACGCTCGCGGATCTGACGCGGAACGCCTTTATGAACGGCGATCTGTCGACTGTTATGAGCCCGCGGACCGTGATCACATGGGCCGAAAACTATGCGATCTTCAAAGATCTCGGGCATGCGTTCCGGATGACCTTCTTGAACAAATGCGACGAGCTGGAGCGCCCATTGGTCGCTGAAATGTACCAGCGTTGCTTTGCCGAGGAGCTGCCGGAAAGTGCCCTCATGGTGCGGGTCGCCTAAGACCCGCGCACGCCAGTAACAGCGCTTTTCACGAATATTTATCCACTCAGGCCTATGGTCACCCGTTCTTCGGTTAGACCATGGGACGATCATGCTGGATAAGTATCTGCAACCAAAACCTGCTTTGCTGTTCGTCCTGTTGATGGCGAGCATCCAGTATTTACTCTATTGTAAGCTGCTATTCTGGCCGTCTGAGTCGTTTACCTATGCCGGCGATTTCGTGGTTTTCTGGCCGGCCGCAAACGCCATCCTCGATGGTAATATGACCTCTCTCTATATCGGTGACGGTATGCATGACGCGATGCTCCACTACCGACCTGAAGGGGCACTGGAGCGGCTAACCTGGCAATATCCACCGCATGCGGGCTTGGTTTTCAGCCCGATCGGTCTGCTTCCATTCCCGGTCGCATACATGACTTGGTTTGCGCTTGGTGTTGCGGCGCTGGCGGGCTCACTGGTCGTTGCGGGCGTCAACCGACGCGCGATTATCGCCTTGCTCCTGACATGCCCGATATTCCTCGCTCTGATCACCGGGCAAATAGCTCTGTATATGACCAGCCTCATGGTCTTGGCCGTGTTCTGGGCAAAGTCGCGTCCAATCCTCGCAGGCCTCGCCGCCGGATTACTGACCATCAAGCCGCAGCTCGGCATCTTTTTGCCACTGGTTTTCATCGCAGGCGGACATTGGCGGGCCTTCGCATCTGCTGCGGTGTTTAGCCTGACGCTTTGGATCGGCTCGGTTGCGCTGCTAGGTGTGGACACTTGGATGGCGTTCTTCGAGCGTCTTGGCTTGGTCTCGGATTTGGTCAGCGAAGGCGTCATGCCGTATAACAGAATGCTGAACATCTATGCCGCGAGCAATTTTGCAGGCCTGCCGCAAAGCGTGGCGTATGGGATTACCGCGATCGGGGCAATTGTCGCCGCGGTGGCAGTATTTTGGACCAGCCGCAAAACAGAAGATCCGAGATGGCGCTATGCGGTATTGGCGACAGCGACACTGCTAGTGACGCCTTATTCTTGGTATTACGAACTGGCCCTGGCGCTGCCAGCTGTTTGGTTTGCTATCGAGCAGGGGTATCGCAAAGGCTGGTTGGAATATGAGCGTGAATCTGCGGCCATCCTCTTTGTCCTTGCCGTATCACTCCCAGGGCCCGAACTCTCGGCTGGGGTCTCGGTTCCATTCTTGGTTATGATCGCAGTGAGTGTGATTGTTGGTCGCCGTGTGGCGTTCGAGCTGACTGGAAATTCGGCACGGTCATCCTCCAATTCCGATCTCGGTGCTCAGGCTCTGCAAGAAGCGTAGTCTCACAATACCTGTGACAAACAGCACTCAGATCTGAATTCGTCTTCGCAAATCGCATCGCGCGCGCTAAGTGACGCGAATGAGTAAAACTGACGAAGCCCCGTACGAGCTGTTTAAACAAGCCTTGGCAACAACGGCCAAAGCGATGAGCCAAACGCGGGATGTCGAAGTTTCCTTTGCCGGCGATGGTCCACGGGCCGAAGCTGAACGGATCGTCCTGCCGCCACCACCGAAAGATCTGGCTCCCGAGTTAGCAGCTCAAGCGCGCGGCGAGGCCGATGCCACGGCGCTGCGTATGGCCCACCATGACGCAGTCTCGCACGCCCGGCTTCGACCAAGCAGTGAGGTTGGGCGCCAAGTCTATGAAGCGGCTGAACGGGCGCGAATTGAAAGCATCGGCGCGCGAGCTATGGATGGCACGGCGAACAATCTCGATGCGGCTTTGTCAGCGCGATGCGAGAAAGCTGGCTACTCCCGTATGGAGGACCGCCAAGAAGCACCACTCGCACCAGCCGTCGAATTACTGCTGCGTGAGCGCCTGACCGGGCGTGCATTGCCCGCTGAAGCGGAAGGTATTGCGTCGCTGTGGCGCGATGAAGTCAACTCGCGCGGAACCAATACGCTCGAAAAGCTGGTCGATCAGCTGCACGATCAAGAAGCGTTCGCGAAAACCGTCCAAGAACTGATCCGTGACCTTACTAAAGGCGACGAGGTCAGCGATGATCAGGGCGAGCAGGACGAAGAATCTCAAGAAGAGACAGAGCAAAGCAATCAGGAGAACTCTTCGGAAGATGGCGAGTCGGGTGAAGAAACCGAAGGCGCCACAATGGAAGAGGTTGAGGCCGGTGAAGCCGAGGACATGGAAGGCGAGGAAACGAATGTTTCTGTAGATGCTGATGTCGATATGGACGCCGACGACAATCCTGAAGACACCGATGATGGCACAAAACCGCTGCGCCCGAATTTCCGGGAAGGCGATGATGCTCAGCGCTTCCAATACAAAGCCTTTACGACCGCGAATGATGAAGTCGCCCAGGCTGCTGATCTCTGTGACCCAGAAGAACTCACACGCCTGAGAGCCTATTTGGATCACCAGCTCGATAGCTTGCAGGGCGCGGTCTCTAAACTCGCCAACAAGCTGCAACGCCGCCTGATGGCGCAGCAGAACCGGTCCTGGTCTTTCGATCTGGAAGAAGGCGTGCTGGATACAGCGCGTCTCACACGCGTCATCACCGATCCAACGGCGCCGCTCAGCTTCAAACAGGAAGATGACAGCAATTTCCGCGACACGGTCGTAACGCTGCTGCTCGATAATTCAGGGTCCATGCGCGGTCGCCCAATCATGGTTGCGGCTCTCTGTGCAGACATTCTTGCGCGGACTTTGGAGCGGTGCGGGGTTAAAGTTGAAATTCTCGGCTTCACGACGAAAGCCTGGAAAGGTGGATTAAGCCGCGAGGATTGGGTCAAAGCGGGCAAGCCTGCAGGACCAGGTCGCCTGAATGATCTTCGCCATATTGTCTATAAATCAGCCGACGCCCCTTGGCGCCGGGCCCGCAAAAATCTCGGGCTGATGATGCGCGAAGGGCTGTTGAAAGAGAATATTGACGGCGAAGCGCTGCTTTGGGCGCATGACAGGCTTATGGGTCGCCCTGAACAGCGCAAAATCATGATGGTGATTTCAGATGGTGCGCCGGTGGACGACTCGACCTTGTCCGTCAATGTCGGCAATTATCTTGAGCGCCATCTGCGGCAGGTGATTGAAGAGCTGGAAACGCGCAGTCCAATTGAGCTCATTGCGATCGGTATCGGCCATGATGTCACCCGCTATTACAAACGTGCGGTGACCATTGTCGACGCAGAGCAGCTTGGCGGCGCAATGACCGAACAACTTGCAAGTCTGTTTGATGAGAACGGAGACGCGCCAAAGCCAGAGGCGATGGTTGTTCCGCCACTCACGCGCGAAACGGTGCGCCCTGGCGGCGCGACGAGCGGAGCAGGGGCCGGCGCGCCTCGGTATGGCGGCGCGAAAGTCGGCTCAGGCCGCGATGTTCGCCGCACTCGGATGTAATTCTTTCATCTTCCTGCCCTATTCGTGCGCTTAGACCGGCTCGAGTGAGGTTCACATGCGTTTCTTGTCTATAATTGTCCTAGCCGCTTTGGGCGCTTGTACAGCGGCCGACGTGCAGCCTACCGAGCCACGTGAAGAGATCGTTGCCGCACCCGCTTGGGGTTTCGCGGAGCAAGCGCCAGCCTTACGCGCGCAGTCCTGTCCGGAGGGTGTTTCTTTTCGCCGAGCGGACTCGATTTCCATTCGTGTGATTGAAGCTGAGCGCGGAACGGCCAACGCGCGTGACTTACACTTTTCGGGCATGTCTCTCGCTGGCGCTTGGCACTTGGAGAGTGAAAGCGGTTTTGGCGGCCTATCTGGGCTTGATGTGATGCGGTCCGGATCGCTCCTCGCGATTGCTGATAATGGCAAGTTTGTCTGGATCAGCATTGATCCAGATACCGGTGCACCCGATGGCATCGGTTCTATGGCTTACATGCACGATGGCGAAGGAAATGTTTGGTCCAACAAGCGGGCGGCAGATGCGGAAGGCCTATCTTTCCGAGACGGTTTAGCGCTCGTCAGTTTTGAACAAGACTACCGGATCGAAGCCTATGATTTGGAAGGATGCGGGGCGGCGGCGCGTGCAGCGCTGGCTGAACGGCTTGATCCTGTCGTGGATGGCAATCGGCTTGGCGGCAATCGAGGGCCTGAGGCGCTGGCTTTGGTCGGGGATCAGCTTTCACTCGGTTTTGAGACCCACGCATCCGGCGGCTCCCCAGTTGGCGAGCTCAGCGTCGATGGCACGCTCAACAATCTGCGCCGTACCGAGCAGCCCGCATTATACTTGCTCACCGGGATGGATGCCGCAGATGGTTTGATCGCGAAAATCTTCCGCGCCTACGATCCGGTTCAGGGGCCGCGCGGCCTCGTGCGGGTTGAAACCGCTGAGGGTTTAATCGCTGAGGCGAAGCTGAAAAAGCCGCTTCCGGTTGATAATTATGAAGGTATCGCGATCGGCAGAGCCCCTTCAGGACAAACGCGTATTTGGCTGATCTCTGACGATAATTTCAGCAATAGCCAACGCACCCTGTTGCTTGCATTGGACTTGGACCCCGCTTCCTGAGAATAGGGGCCTATGGGGCACGATCCAATCTTCTGGGCGGTGGCGGTGTTTTCCGTCCTGATCACTGGCATTTCCAAAGGCGGATTTGGCGGCCTCGCTCTTTTGGCTGTGCCATTGATGGCACTTGTGATTTCACCGGTCCAAGCCGCCGGGATCATGTTGCCCATTTTGATCATCATGGATTGGGTTGGGGTCTTGACCTATCGCAAACATTGGGACCGAACGCTTTTGCTGCTCACTCTGCCCGGAGCGATCCTGGGCATCGTCGCAGGCGGACTGCTTGCTGGATATGTCGATGATCAAGTTGTGCGTATCGTGGTCGGCGTGATCGCCGTTTTGTTCGCAATCTACGGGGTCTTCAAGCCGACTGGCGGCGACGCATTCATCAAAAACAATCGACCTCTGGGCGTGATCTCGGGCACGGTGGCGGGCTTTACCAGTTTTGTCGCCCACGCAGGCGGGCCGCCTTATCAGGCTTACGCGATCCCGCAGGGCCTCGACAAACGCATCTATGCGGGCACGGCCGTGATGTTTTTCTTCGTCGTCAACTTTGTGAAAGTGGTCCCGTACGCCATGTTGGGACAATTCGATCAAACCAATCTGACCACGTCTCTAATCCTCATCCCGATTGCGCCGTTCGGGGTCTTATTCGGAGCTTGGCTCGTCAAACATATCGATCAGGTGCTGTTCTACCGCATCCTCTATGGTTTGATCTTCACCGTGGGGCTCAAGCTTTTATGGGATGGGCTGACTTAATCGCCCTTGATGACATCCACGAGCGCAACAGCTTCATAGCTCGCCCAATCTGCCTCGCCCTCAATCTTTCCGATCTTTAGCCCGGCATTGTCGTACAGGATGGTGGTCGGAAATCCGCCGCCAGCGCCCATATCATAAACGACGTTCCAACCATCTGGACCGTCTGCGAGCGTGTAAAACTCAAGCACACCGCCCGAGAGTTGGCGCAGGCGCTGTTTCGCATAGTCAGTGTCTTCTGGAGAATCCACGCTAATGGCGATGACTTTGAAAGCCTCGTCGCCCCGAGAGGTTTCCAAAGCAGCGAGTGAGGGCATTTCGCGTTCGCACGGGCCGCACCATGTCGCCCAGAAATTGATCAACACCGCTTGGCCCTGAAAATCCTGAAGAGTCAGGCTATTACCCTCGAGGTCGACGAAAGGCGCCGTCGCGCCAGCGGCGCCGCGATCACTGAGATCGAGTTTTGCCATCTGTCCGATCGCAAGTTTTGCCACAGGGTCGCGGTTACTTCCCTTTGAACTAGCGCTAAAGACGGCGTAAAGCAGCGCCAACGCGATTCCGGCAAACATGGTTGGGATAGCAAAGCGCAAGAAACGATCCATGGGGCGTTCGGCCTCTGAACTAGATGAAATGAGACAGCGATATGGCGAGTGACAGTTCAAAAGGCCAGAAGATGTGGGGGGGACGCTTCGCCGCACAGCCCAGCGATATCATGCAATCCATCAATGCCTCAATCGATGTCGACAAGCGCATGGTGCGTGAGGACATCGCTGGATCGCGGGCCCACGCCGACATGTTGGCAGAACAGGACATTATATCCGAGGCTGACAATGAAGCGATCCAAGGCGGCCTCGACCAGATTGTGGATGAGGTTGAGGCGGGCACGTTTCCATACCGTGTTGAGCTCGAAGATATTCACATGAATGTCGAAGCGCGCCTGAAAGAGATTATTGGTGAGCCCGCTGGGCGACTTCACACCGCTCGCTCCCGCAATGATCAGGTTGTGACAGATTTTCGCCTATGGACACGCGGCGCGCTGACAGAAGCTCGTCGTAGCTTGAAAGCTTTACAGCGCGAGATGGTCAAACGGGCTGGCGAGCACACCGAGACAGTGATGCCTGGCTTCACCCATTTGCAAACGGCGCAACCGGTCACGCTCGGCCATCACTTGCTGGCTTATGTTGAGATGATGGAGCGGGACCGCACACGGATGGATGATTGTGCGCGGCGCCTCAATGAAAGCCCGCTCGGATCCGCGGCGCTCGCGGGCACCGGGTTTACGATTGATCGTGACGCTACCGCCGAAGCACTTGGGTTTTATCGTCCGATGGCAAATTCACTGGACGCCGTTTCGGCCCGCGACTTTGCGCTTGAAGCGCTCTCGGCGCTTTCAATCGCTGCCACGCACCTCTCCCGATTGGCGGAGGAAATCGTGCTTTGGACAAGTGCTCAGTTTGCGTTCGCAAAACTCTCTGATGCCTGGTCCACAGGCTCTTCGATCATGCCGCAAAAGCGCAACCCTGACGCTGCCGAGCTGATCCGCGCCAAAGCAAGCCTGATCACGGGCCAGTTCGCAGCCCTGCAAGGGGCGGTCAAAGCGCTGCCGTTGGCCTATGCCAAAGACCTGCAGGACGACAAGCAGCTAACCTTCGCAGCGTTCGATACGTTCAGCCTGTGTGCCGCATCTATGGCGGGAATGATGGAAACCATCACCTTCAACCGCGAGAATATGCGCGCCGCGGCCGCCAAAGGGTTCTCCACGGCCACCGATCTCGCGGATTGGTTGGTTCGCGAACTTAAAATGCCATTCCGTGATGCACACCATGTCACCGGCTCTCTTGTGGCGAAAGCTGAGGCAAAAGGGTGCGACTTGCCCGAGCTTAGCCTGGAAGAGATGCAAGAGGTCGAGCCACGGCTAACAAATGACGTATTTTCGGTGCTGACTGTTGAAGCATCCGCAATGAGCAGGCAAAGCTATGGCGGAACATCTCCGGTCCGTGTGGCCGAACAGGTTGAACAATGGACGCAGCGCCTCGGTTAGGCGCCAATAAGGAGCGATCCGCATGAAACAAGTGATCAAAACCGCTTTGGCGATGTCAGTTCTTGCAGGGCTTGCTGGATGCGGTCTGCGTGGTGACCTCGAGCGCCCACCGCCAATCTTCTCTGAACCTCCGACCGAGGAGGCGCAGCAACCGGTCGACTCTGCAGCTTTGTTTGCAGCTGCAGAGATTGATGAGAACAAAGTCTATTACAATTCCCTAGGCGGTGAGATTCCAAAGCCTGCACCGGATACAGATGTGGAAGAGGAAAGCATGGGGGAGGTCAGCCCCGGCTGATAGTCGCCTTTGCATCACTTTAACTATGACCAAGGCCGCCTTCATTGCGAAGGCGTCGATTTGAATGAGGTTGCCGATCAGGTCGGCACGCCGGTCTATGTCTATTCCACCGCCACTTTGCGCCGACATGCTCGCGTGATCGCAGCCGCATTTGACGGCATGGATTGCTTGATTGCCTATTCCGTCAAAGCGAATGGCAATCTGGCCGTCTTGAAGACGCTCGCCAGCGAGGGGTGCGGCGCTGATGTGGTGAGCGGCGGTGAACTTAAGCGCGCGCTTGCTGCTGGTATTCCAGCGGAACGCATCGTTTTTTCTGGCGTGGGTAAAACCCGGGAAGAGATGGCGCTGGGGCTGGAGCATGGTATCCACCAATTCAATGTTGAAAGCGGTGCCGAGCTATTGGCTCTGTCGGAAGTCGCGGCGGGTCTCGGCAAGACTGCGCCGGTGGCGCTGCGCGTAAATCCTGATGTTGCAGCGGGCGGCCATCCAAATATCTCGACCGGTAAAGCAGGCGATAAATTCGGTGTGCCATGGACAGATGCGCCCGGACTATATGAACAGATGAAGTCTCTGCCGGGGGTCAAAGCTGTCGGTGTAGACGTTCATATCGGCTCACAGATTGGCGAGCTTGAACCGATGCGCGCGGCCTTCGAAAAAACTATTGGCCTCGTCAAAACGCTCCGCGAAAGCGGGCATGATCTCACCCGGATCGATCTTGGGGGCGGGCTAGGGATTCCGTATCAAGCCTCTGACAATCCGGCGCCGCCATCTGATTATGCCGCAATGATCCATGACGTGACGAAAGATCTTGGCCTCCAAGTTGTGTTGGAACCCGGCCGCGTGATCGCTGGCAATGCAGGCGTTATGGTGACTGAAGTTCTCTATCATAAGCCTGCACCAGACCGGACCTTTATGATTGTCGATGCGGGTATGAATGACTTGATGCGCCCCGCGCTTTATCAGGCTCACCATGACATCGTGCCCGTCATAGAGCCCGCAGGTGATGGCAATCACGTCGAGTACGATATTGTCGGGCCGATTTGTGAGTCCACCGACAAGTTCGCGGCAAAACGTGAAATGCCCGCCGTAGAGCCGGGCGAGCGCATTGCTTTTATGTCATCTGGAGCCTATGGCGCCGTGCTCTCAAGTCAGTACAATGCAAGACCGCTCGTGGCCGAAGTGCTCGTCGATGGTGACCAGTTCGCCGTGGTCCGACGCCGTCCGAGCTTCGAGCAAATGATTGAACTGGAGCAGATGCCAGATTGGCTGACCTAAACCGCATTCCCGGCACCAAACGCCTGATCGACCTGACCTATGGACGGTTAAGGCGGCTTGAGGTTTGGCGGGCATGGCGGCCATTCCTCGCATTCGTCACGCTCTTTCTCATCGCTGCCATCGCCGGCGCTTTTGAGCGCGCGCCTGCCGGTCTGGCGGCGATCGCGACGCTCGTCTTCTTTGTTGGCGCGGCCATTACTGGATGGCGGGGTTTCTCTCGCTACCGAAGCCCAAGCCGCAAAGAAGCGATCACTGCGCTTGATCAGCAATCGGACCTGCGGCCACTGACCTCGCTCGCGGACCGGCCCGCCCGGCCGGAGGTCCAAGGTGTCCGGCTTTGGCGTGCGCATGAAGAACGCCTGACTGATGCCGTGCGGCGCCTTAAAGTTCCGGATTTTAACGCCGTATGGCCAAAACTCGATCCGCTCCGCTTACGGATCATTCTGCCGCTCGCGTTTGCAGCTGTTTTAGCGTTGAATTTTGACCAGGCGAGTACGCGGCTGAGCCAAGCGCTTGATCCTGATTATGGCAGCCTGTTTGGCGCCGACAATGTGCGCATCGAAGCGTGGATTGCCCCGCCAGAGCATACCGGGCGGGCGCCTATTTTCCTGAAAACGGACCAAACCGAAGCGCGAGTTCCGACTGGATCTATGATGACGCTTCGGGTTCAAGCCCCATCAGCACCTAAGCTGCGTATCACTTCGCCAGAAGGGCGGGATAGCTATCGGTTCGAAGCCACGCCAGACGGGGCCTATGAGGCGACGGCGACGATTGCGGCGGATAGCTCTGTGTCCGTGCATTGGTGGGGAGAACGCAAATCGTGGACGGTCTTCGCCTCTCCAGATGCGGCTCCGGAAGTGCAATTTGTCGATCTACCCGTTTTGGGAGAGGGTGACCGAACTGAGTTTAGTTGGACCGTCAGCGACGATTACGGCGTCTCGCGCCTTGAGCTCGCGATCAAACCTGCAGGAGAGGACCGCGAGCCAGACCTGGTCGCAGTCGAACTTGGTGGAATCGGCCCGAAAGAAGTGGAGGACGAGTCCAAACTTGACCTGACGCGCAATCGATGGGCGGGCGCGCAGGTAGACGTCTGGCTGATCGCAACAGATGGGGCAGGGCAGGTGGGTCTCAGTGATCCCTACACCTTTAAACTCCCTGAAAAGCTGCTCCTCCAACCTATCGCCAAAGCCATTCAGGACGTGCGGGTGACGGTGTTGAGGGAAGACGACGCTTATGCAGAGCGCGCACCGGCCGTCGATTCAACACAGGCTGGCGCGTATTACGTGTCCGCCACGCAACGCCTTGATACAGCGCCAGCGGGCGTCCAGCGCGGCGCTATTATGCTTGAAGCAGTCACCTATGAAGCGCCGCGCTATTTCAAAGATGTCCTTGTTTATTCAGGTCTTGAAACCGCAAAATATGCTCTCGAAGCGGCTGTTTCGACCGATGAAGCGAAATCAACCGAGCCGCTTCTATGGTCGCTCGCTCTGCGCGCGGAGTATGGATCGGCATCGGATGCTTACGCAGCCCTTATGGCCGCGAAGAAAGCGCTTGAAGACGCCCTGAGAGATGGTGCGAGCGAAGAAGAAATCAGGCGCTTGATGGACGCGTTCAAACAGGCTGCGCAGCGTTATATCGCGGCCAAAATGGCCGAAGCCTTGGCGAATGGTTTGGAACCAGCCCCCAACAATGAAGACAGCGCCGAAGGACCAGGCGGATCTGGGCTCGGCGGTCAGGGCTTTTCAGATATGCTGGATGCACTGGAAGACCTGGCGGAGACAGGAGCGACCGATCAAGCACGGCAATTACTGGCCGATATTACCAACATGCTTGAGAATTTGGAGTTCCAGCAAGGGTCCGGTTCCGGCGAAGGATTCCCGGGACTGCCGGGAGAAGGCGGCGAAGGCGACAATCAAGACCTTCCGGAAGAAGAACGCGAGATAAGCGAGACGTTGCAAGAACTCTCTGATCTCTTGCGGGAGCAGCGGGAGCTAAATGATGAAACGCTCGCCGAGGAGCGCGGTGAACGCGGTCAATCGGGGGGACCACAATCTGGTCAAGGCCAACAGGGCGCTGAGCCGGGCGAAGGTGACGTGCCGGATTGGATGCAGGGCGATGGCGAAGGCGGATCCCTCGCTGAGCGTCAGCGCGAACTCGCCGACCGCCTCGAAGATCTAGCGGAAAATGGCATAGGCTCTGGGGAAGAGGGCGAAGGTGAAGGAGGCGGTGGTCTTGTTGATGAAGACATCGCGAATGCGATTGAGCGGTCTCAAAGGCGTGCCGGAAATGCGCTTGAGAACGGAAATCCGGGCCGGGCCATTCGCAATCAAGATCAAGCGACACGGCAATTGAGAGAACTTGCCGAAGGGCTCGCGGAAGCGCTCGATCAAGCTCAAGCGGATCGGAACGGTGATCCGCAGCAGGCAGGTCAAACCGCGGACCCGTTTGGTCGGTCTCCCATGGGCGGCGTCGACGATAGCAATAGCGTCAACGTCCCCGACGAGGCTGAACGGCAGCGCGCCAAAGATATTCTCGATGAACTACGCCGCCGTTATGATGAGGCCGTCGATGAAGACGAGCGTGAATACCTCGAACGGTTACTCGACCGTTTCTAGCGGTTTCACGAATTTCAGGGTCATGCGATCTGACTCACCGATGGCCGCATAGGCCTCTGCGTCAAACCCTTCTGGCGAATTGCCCTCGCGGTCCGTCGTTGCACTGACCGGTGGCAGCGTCCAAACCCCGAATGGGTGGTCTGCCGTGTCAGCTGGGTTTGCATTGACTTCGCTGCCTTCAACAAGCTCAAAACCAGCTGCTGCCGCCATGGCTTTGACGAAGTCCTCATGGACATAGCCGGACGCTGCACGCGGATCTTGCTCTGCGCTGGACGGAAGACGGTGTTCAACAACGCCCACAATGCCGCCTGGCTTCAGCGCGGCATAGGCATCGGTGAAGAATTTTGCAGTATAGTCATTGCCCATCCAGTTGTGGACATTCCGGAAAGTTAGGACGGCATCCGCGCTGCCTGCTTCAGCCAGCGCACCAGATTCTGCAGAGAACGCACTATATTCGATCGTTCCGAACAGGTCGGCATCGGCTTCATAAACGGCTTTGAAATCCGCAATACGCTGTTCAATACGGGCGAGGCGATCGCCTTCGAACACGTTTACGTCCCAAACGGCAGCAATCAGCTGGCCATCCCCCGAGGCGAGGTAGGGTGCGAGGACGTTCGTATACCAGCCGCCGCCGGGCCAGATTTCGACGACAGTGTCGCTTGGTTCAATTTCGAAGAAAGCCAGAGTTTCGGCTGGGTTGCGCCATGTGTCTCTGGCTTTCTCGTCGTCCGAGCGCCAATCACCTGCGACAGAGTCTGCCAGGCTAAGCGGGCCCGTTTCAACGGCTTCTGCAGCTGGCGGTGTATCCGCTTCCACTGGCTCCGTTGGGGCCTCTGTACCGCCTGAACAGGCTGCCAAAAGCAACGCGCTCGCGCTGGCCATCCAAATTGACTTCATGATTTTGCTCCGAAAAAGGGTTGAATCGAACGGTTCGCGTTTCCACATAACTTGTGTCGCAGCGCTGCCAAGCAGGTTGTGACCGGAAATTCTGCCAGTGCCGATGGTCGGGCTGGGTCAACAGACACTTCCGAACATCAAACCTCTCGGCTTTGAAGATCGCCGGAGGTCACAGTTGCTAATGAAAGGACTGTATTATGAGCACGATTGATCTCACCCCCCTTTATCGCACCATGGTCGGCTTTGACCGTATGGCCAATATGATTGACAGCGCGGCTCGTCTCGATGGCGCGCAGGGCTATCCTCCTTACAATATTGAGCGTGTCGCGGATGATGAGTTCGCAATCGAAATCGCCGTCGCCGGCTTCGGTGAAGAAGACCTCGATATTGAGACCAAAGACGGCCTCTTGACCGTCGCTGGGCGCAAAACACCTGCTGAAGACGCGCCGGAACGTGAGTTCCTGCATCGCGGCATCGCAGAGCGCGGTTTCTTGCGCCGCTTCCAACTGGCCGATCACGTAATTGTGACCGGAGCTGAGCTTCGAAATGGCCTGCTCCGCGTCGAGCTTGTTCGTGAGCTTCCTGAGGCAAAGAAGCCAAGAAAGATTGAAATCGGCGCGCCCACGAAAGGCACCAAGCCTAAACTCATAGAAGGCAAAGCCGACGCAGCCTAGGTTGAGTGAACTTCTTAAACGTAAGCCCCGGGCCGAAACGGTCCGGGGTTTTTTACTGTCTCGATTTCTGGTGCGGGCGGGCGAACATGCGCCTCCTGAAATCTGGGCTTGTTTGATCGAGGAAATTATGTAAACTTTTTTACATTCAGGTATGACGAGCGTCCCCCAAACCAGCGCAGCCTGAATTAAATTTTCCCCGCTGATCCCATGTGATCAGCGGGTTTTTTTATAGGTCATTGTCGAGGCGTAAGCTCACACGCCAGCGATTCGAAGCAAATGGTCTTCGAGCTTTCGGCTTTGCTTTTGGAGGTTGAAGTGTTCCCTTGCACGCGCGAGTCCGGCTTGTCCCATACGCGCGGTGCCGTCCGGATCACGTAGCATTTTTCGCAGATTGTCGGCGAGCGTATCCGCGTCGCCTTCATCACAGAGATAGCCGGTTTCGCCATGCTCGACGCATTCCACAATTCCAGAATGGCGTGTTGCCGCAAGGGCGCAGCCCGATAGCATGGCTTCGATACAGACCAGGGGCAGTCCTTCTGCATCGCCGGATGGCGCACGTTTCGATGGGACACAGGCAATTTTCGCCGCCGCCCAGTGTTTGGGCATTTCATCGGCAGGAACCCAGCCAGCTAGATCGACGTTCACACCCGAAGCAGCAAGCTGATCGTGCAAGCCTTGCTCGAACGCGTCACGTTCTCCTGCTGGTTTGTTGCCGCATAGGCGAACGGTCCAGCCTTCGAGCTCTGGGCCAAGTTTCGTTAGAGCCTGGATCAGAGTATCGATCCCTTTTTTGGGGGACCATCGACCAGCAAAGACGAGCAGATTTTCTTTTTCTCCCGGCTGGAACTTCGCGGGATCAGCGGTGTTATGATGGACAACCATTTTGTCATCCGGAGCGCCTTTCGCCAGCAGCTCGCGCTGAATGAAATCCGAGCATGGTAAGATCAAGTCCGCTTCGTTCCAAAGATCTTGCCGGCGACGATTGTAAACGCGGAACGCTGAGTTTTTTGTGTTCGAGGTCTTGGTCGCGTCGCCGCCATAATAGGTCACCGCCAGCGGCAGTCCGAGCCGTTTGGCGAGCGGCAAAGCATAAGCGCCTGATTTCCCGAAGCTCGCATGGATCGCGATGGGGTTGAGAGCTTTGAGTTCGGCTTCGAGCTGCTTGGAGATTATGCCAAACTGCTTAAAACCAGACGTGCCCAATGTGCCATGCAATGGCGTCAAATCGATCGCCTCTGCGCCCTCTGGCACCGGTCCGTTGATCGTGTGCCCGATATAGATGGGTTTTAAGCGCTCAAAGGCGCTATAGCCGCGCGGAATAAAGCTCTCCGATGGCGTGAACATCTTATCGCAATAGGCGAGGATCGTTTGGGGTTTAGTCACGCGTCTGCTCCTGCTCAAACCAAGCCCAAGCCGTCTTTAGGATGGTTTCCATGTCAGAGTGCTGCGGCACCCAGCCGAGTTTGTCTTTCGCTTTCTCGGCGCTCGCAACAAGGATAGGGGGATCGCCTGGTCGGCGGTCGGCCATCACTCTTGGAACGTCTTTACCCGCCACTTTCGAGACCGCGTTGGCCAGTTCAAGCACGCTGCAGCCTTGCCCTGTGCCGAGATTGAAAACGTCGCTCTCTCCGCCTGCAAACAAGTATTCAAGCGCGCGTCGGTGCGCGTCCGCCAAATCGGTTACATGGATATAGTCGCGCACGCAGGTGCCGTCCGGGGTGTCATAATCGCTGCCCATGATGTTGAAGGTGAAACTCCCATCCATGGCGCCGCGAATGGCGAGTGGAATCACATGCGGCTCAGGATCGTGACGTTCGCCAGTCTCGCCGTCTGCATCGCATCCAGCGGCATTGAAATACCGCAGAAGCGCCGACGTCATTCCATGCGCCGCGCTATAATCTTGAATCACTTGCTCGCACATCAGCTTGCTCCGACCATAAGGATTGATCGGGTTTTGCGGTGTGGTTTCCGTGATCAGGTCATTGCTGATCCCGTAGGTCGCACAGGAAGATGAGAAGACGAGATGCGAAACCTGGTTTTCCAGCATCGCATCCAGCACATTCATCGTTCCGACGACATTGTTTCGGAAATAGAGCTCCGGTTCTGTCATCGACTCGGCCACATATGCGAAAGCTGCAAAGTGAGCGACGGCATCTGGCTGGACGGATTTCATGGCTGAGGATAGCGCCGCTTGGTCGAGAATATCGCCTTTGATCAAGTCGCCCCATTTGACCAAATCTCGATGTCCGCGGGACAGATTATCAAAAGTGACCACCGTCCACCCCGCGCGGGAAAAAGCTTTCGCGCAGTGGCTTCCGACATACCCTGCGCCGCCGGTGACAAAGATAGTTTTAGACATGTTGGGGGCCTAATTTCAGATCATTCGCTGGGTACGATGCCCCCTGAGAGGCGTCAAACGTGGATCTGCTGATTCTATAGGACCAATTGCGTTTGCGTGACCAGGCAGACCTTTTTGCCATTCGGGTCTGTCACTTCGGTTTGCCAAACCGATAGGCGGCGACCGATGCGCACTGGAGTGGAGACACCGGTTACCAAAGTACCTGCGGGCGGTCCGCTCAAGAAGGATGTATTGCTATCGATCGTCGTTGTCCCGTTTGCGCCCTCGGGGATTGCGAGCCACGCCCCGGTCGCGCCGAGGACATCACAAAAGCTCATCATGCAGCCGCCATGCATGGTTCCGCCAGACGTGCATAACTCGTCGCGAATAAGAAGTTCTCCGACCACGCGTTCTTTGCTGGCTTCGAGGATCTTGATCCCCAGAAGTTTCGAATAGGGCTGCGCTTCCGCGATTTGTACGAGTGGGTCCATGTTTGCCTCCTGTTTCAGAACGCTATCCACCCAAGGAAGACCTGAAAACCCTGAACGTAAGGACAGCACGATAATGAGTTCACGCGTCTGTGATCAGAATGGTCGTATTGTTTGTCGATAACGCGCGACAGGGGAATTTTTCTGCGTTAAGACACGTCAACCTAACGCGAGAAGGGAGACGTGGGTGATGAAACCAGTCCTGAATTCGAAATATTCTTTGGCCGGAGCAAGCATGGCGCTGGCGGTTATTCTTGGCGGCTGTGTCGCCGTAGGAACCACAGAGACAGCTGAAGCTGAAACCGCAACTGAAGAGGCCGCAGTGGTCACTGAAGCGGTAGAAGAGGAAGTGGCGGTCGTTCAAGAGACTGTCGAAGAAGCGGTTGCTGAAGTCGAAGAAATGACGGCGGAAGCCAAACTGGCGGCTGTGCTTGCAGCCCAACCAGAAGAGGTTCAGGCGCGTTTCGGCGCGCGGAACCCAGCTGAGACCCTGGCATTCTTTGGTGTAGAGCCAGGCATGACCGTCGCAGAAGCTCTGCCGGGCGGCGGTTGGTATTCCAAAATCTTGATCTCTTATCTCGGTGATGAAGGCAAACTGATCGGTGCGCATTACCCAGACGACCTTTGGGGCAAGTTTGGCTTCGGTGAAGAGTGGGCGGCAACTCGAGTTGAGCGCACCGCAAACTGGCCAACTCAAGCCGCTGAATGGGGTGTCGAAGGCGCCGGGATCGCTTCAACATATCTCACAGCAATGCCAGAGGATGCGAGCGGCCAGGTGGACGCCGTCCTCTTCATTCGCGCGCTCCACAATCTCAACCGGTTCACGGATGAAGAAACCAACTATATGGGCGACACGCTGTCTGAAACGTTCCGCGTGCTCAAACCAGGCGGGATTGCTGGTGTTGTTCAGCATAGTGGTCCTGAGACCAATAGCGATGAGTGGGCAAACGGAAGCAATGGCTATCTGAAAAAGTCTGCGGTTGTCGCTGCTTTCGAAGCCGCTGGCTTTGAATATGTCGGATCTTCAGACGTCAATTCTAATGCCGCTGACGTTCCATCTGAGGAAGAATTTGTTTGGCGTCTGCCACCCTCTCGCTCAGGCACAGAAGAGGGCACGCCAGAGCGCGCTGCTTATGACGCGATCGGCGAATCAAATCGCATGACGCTGAAATTCCGCAAGCCGGCCTAATCAGGCTTGTGAAATGGGTGGCGCGGGACCCCTCGCCGCGCCACCGCTTTATTCGACTTGGCAGTCGGTCATGCTTGTCCTAAATCACGCGGCTTAGTCGCAAAGAGATCGATATGACCAATTACCGCCTATTCGGGGCCGAAACTTCACCTTACTCGCTGAAAGTGCGGTCATTCCTGCGATATAAAGGCGTGGAGTTCGATTGGATCGTTCGCAGCAAAGCGACTGACGAAGAATTTGCCGCGCTCGCGCGTGTCCCGACAGTCCCACTGCTTCTGTCGCCAAATCGTCCAGCCAACCAAGATTCGACCAGCATCCTCGCCACAGTCGAGGCCGATCACGCTGAGCCATCTGCTGTGCCAGACGATCCGGCCTGCGCGGCGCTCGCACTGATTCTCGAAGACTATGCAGATGAGTGGCTCAATAAGCTGATGTTTTTCAATCGCTGGGGGCAGAAGCCCGATCGCGAGCTTGCGGGTGAGCGCACGATGGAACAGCTCCTTGATGGAGAGCTGCCGCGCGCGAAAAAGAAAACACGTGATCAAATCGTCAAGCGGATGCGCGATCGCCTACCGCTGGTTGGGATCGAAAAGAAGAATGAGAAAACTCTAAAGCCGAGCTTTGAGCGCTTCTTCACGCTGTTAAACGCACACTTGGAGAAAAGCCTCTTCCTCTTCGGCGGCCGCCCATCTTCCGCTGACTTTGCGATTGCTGGCCAGGTTGCACAGCTCTTGATGGATCCAACACCCGGCGAATGGCTGCGCGCGCGCGCGCCTTTCGTGACCGCGTGGAGCGAATTTATGGAAGAGCCGAAAGCTGGGGGGCCATTCGTGCCGCTGGCTGAGCTTGAGGAAACTCTGCTGCCGCTCTTCAAAGACGAGGTGGCTGCGACCTATCTCCCATGGGCAAAAGCCAACATGGACGCTGCTGAAGCAAAAGCCGAGCGTGTTTCGCTCAAGCTTGACGGCAAAGCGTATGAGCAAGTCACGCAACATTATGCGGCGCGCGCGTTCAAATCCGTAACGAAAGCAATGGACTCAGCGAAATCTGCTGCTGGGTTTGCTGAGTTCTTGGAGAAAGCCGGCGCGAGCGACGTGTTCGCTTAGTCTTCTTCCGGGCGAGACTCGTCTGCCCAAAGGTCAAAATTAGCGACCACGATACGCCCTAAGGCGAGGTCGACTGTTGGAACATCCTCAAACGTGAAGGGGATGAGGACAGGTTTTGGGCGACCTGAGACTTGGATCTCGATCAAGTCACTGGCGCCATGATTAAGCACGGCTTTGACACGCCCGAGCGGCGTTTCACCACCTGCATATACGTCCAATCCGACGAGATCTTCGATATAGAATTCGTCTTCATCGACCTCTGGCAAAACATCGCGCGGGACATAAAGCTTGTCGCCTTTCATCCCATCCCAATCTTCTTTCTGTCGCTTCTTCTTAGGCGACACGATGAAATGATCTTTACCGGTCCGGACAGCCTCGGGGTCGATCAAAACCTCGCCTTGTTCCGATAGAAATGGTGCATATTCAAAAACGGCTTCCGGCTCAGCGGTAAAGCTCTTCACGCGGACATCGCCGCGCACGCCATGGGCGCCCAAAATCACGCCAATCGTGACTAAATCAGAGTTTCGTTTGCTCATCGCCGCTCTCGTAAACTCAAGCTTTACAGATTGAAAGCTTCCATTTTCATGAGCGGCGCACTAGGAGTGCGCGCTGACCAATTGAAGACGAAGACCATGACCAAATCTTTGCCAATCTCAATCGATGATGTTCGTTCAGCCGCTGAAATCCTCAGCGGCCAGATTGAGCGCACCCCTATGCGCCATTCTAAGACGCTGTCTGAGATTACGGGCGCTGAGGTTTGGGTGAAGTTTGAGAACCTTCAGTTTACCGCTGCATTCAAGGAACGCGGCGCCCTGAACAAGCTCGCGCGCCTCACGGACGCCCAGAAAGAAGCCGGCGTTGTAGCAGCGTCAGCGGGCAACCATGCGCAGGGCGTGGCCTATCACGGACGACGATTGGGCATTCCAGTAACCATCGTTATGCCGGTGACGACGCCGTTTAATAAGGTTGAGCACACGCGAGCCTTTGGGGCGCGTGTCGTTCTGGAAGGAAATACGTTCGACGAAGCGAATGCGCATGCCCAAAACCTACGCCAGAAAGAGGGACTGACATGGATCCATCCATTTGATGATCCTGAGATCATGTCGGGGCAGGGCACGATCGCTTTGGAGATGCTCGAAGACAATCCCGAGCTTGATACCCTTATCGTTCCAATTGGCGGTGGTGGTCTGATCTCTGGCATCGCGACGGCGGCGAAAGATCACAACCGTTTCCTTCGTGTGATTGGTGTCGAAGCCTCCATGTATGCGGGTATGCGGGCCCGTCTCGAAGGGCGTGAGCCAAAGACGGGCGGCGCGTCCATCGCTGAAGGGATCGCGGTGAAAGATGTTGGCGCGCTGACCGAGAAAGTGGTGCGCGAACTCGTCGATGATGTAGTCCTGGTCGAAGAAGAACATATCGAACGCGCGATCACGCTGTTCGCTGATATTGAGAAAACAGTCGCAGAGGGCGCAGGTGCCGCTGGGCTCGCGGCAATGCTGGCGCACCCTGCCAAGTTTACGGGACGGCGCGTCGGCTTGGTTCTATGCGGCGGAAACATCGACTCGCGTCTCTTGGCGTCGGTTTTGACTCGCGCGCTGGTCCGCGACAATCGGTTGGTCAATATTCGGATCATCGGTGACGACCGACCTGGATTGCTTGCGCTTGTCTCGCAAGTGATTGGGGATGCGGGCGCAAACATTGTAGAAGTGACCCACAATCGCATCGCGCTTGACGTGCCTGCGAAGGGAGCGGAGTTCGATATCATGATGGAAACGCGCGACGCTCAACACACGCAAGATGTGATCGATGCACTGAGCCGTGCCGGGTACCCACCGCGAACACGTTAATTTTTCTCCGATCAAGTCGGTGATTTTAAAGATTAGTTAGAGAATCTGCTGTCTTTGTTAACCATTAAGTGGATTTTAGATCAGAGGCATAACACATGCGATTTTTGTTGGCAGGGCTCGTAACCGCGCTGACGATTTCCGGAGCAGAAGCTCAAGGAATTCAACAAACCAAAGGCGATTTTGAAGATAAGTTTCGACAGCTGGACGAGGTTCTACCGAGCCCGAACGTCTATCGAAACGCTGCTGGTGAACCCGGCCATGAGTATTGGCAACAGGAAGCAGACTATTCCATCAAGGTCAGCTTGGATGAGCCCGCGCGGCGGCTGACGGCGTCGTCGACGATCACTTATAAGAACAATTCGCCGGATACGCTTCGCTATCTGTGGCTGCAGCTCGATCAGAACCGGTTCCGCGAGGATTCTATTGCGGAAATGACCCGTACGTTCTCCGCGAAAGCGCCTGGCTCTGTGAATGCGCGCCAAGCACCTACGCCTCAAATCACGCTACGCTCTCTGCGCCGGATGCAATCGCAAGCCGACAATGAGTATGGTTATGACATCACCCGCGTTACTGATACACGCGGAAACGCCCTGCCAAACACAATCGTCGGAACGCTGATGCGGATCGACCTGCCACGTCCTTTGGCGCCGGGCAGAAGCACCAGCTTCGAAATCGATTGGGCGTATAATCTGATCGAACAGAAAGCCATGGGCGGCCGTGCTGGATACGAGCATTTCCCGGATGATGAGCGCGAAGGCGGCAACGATATTTTCCTCGTCGCTCAATGGTTCCCGCGCATGATTGCCTATTCAGACTATGAAGGCTGGCACAACAAAGAGTTCCTCGGCAGCGGCGAGTTCACACTCGAGTTTGGGGACTATGATGTCGAAATCACCGTGCCGAACGATCACGTCGTTTCTGCCTCAGGTGTTCTGCAGAATGACCGCGAGGTTCTGACATCAACGCAGCGCGCGCGCCTAACCGAAGCTGAAGATGCCGATCGTCCTGTTTTTGTCGTGACACCGGAAGAAGCCGAGGCGAATGAAAGCTCGAACCCGACCGGGTCAAAGACCTGGAAGTTTGAGGCGGATAATGTTCGTGACTTCGCTTGGGCGAGTTCTCGTAAGTTCGCCTGGGACGCGCAAGGGTTCAAACAGCCTGGCGCTGAGTTTGAGAACGTCATGGCAATGTCTTTCTACCCGAAAGAGGGCGGAGAGCTCTGGCAGAAATACTCGACCACTGCGGTCATCCACACGATGGATGTCTATAACCGGTTCGCGTTTGATTATCCGTATCCAACCTCGCAGTCCGTCAATGGGCCTGTCGGTGGTATGGAATACCCGATGATCACCTTTAACGGCCCGCGGACAACGCTTCAGGACGATGGTTCTCGAACCTACACAATGGCCGAGAAACGCTTCCTGATCGGCGTGGTCATCCACGAGATCGGCCACATCTACTTCCCAATGGTCGTGAACTCTGACGAGCGCCAATGGACCTGGATGGATGAGGGGCATAACAGCTTCCTCGATAGCGTTGCGGGCTATGAGTGGGATCCGAATATTCCATGGACCCGGTCCCTTCCGCGCGATCTGATCTATTACATGGTTTCGGACAATCAGGTCCCGATCATGACTCAGTCAGACAGCGTTCTGCAGCTTGGCCCGAACGCTTATGGTAAGCCGTCTGCGGCTCTGCATATTCTCCGCGATACGATCCTCGGCCGCGAGAAGTTCGACTTCGCGTTCCGTGAGTATTCGCGCCGTTGGAAGTTCAAACGTCCTACACCGAGCGACTTCTTCCGCACTATGGAAGAGGCCTCGGGCGTCGACTTGGATTGGTTCTGGCGTGGATGGTTCTACACCACCGACCATGTCGATATCTCGCTTGACCGTGTGTTCCACATGGAAATGAACACAGAAGACCCAGATATCGATCTTGATCGTCTACGCGCCGATGTTGCGAGCCAGCCGAAAAAAGTTGGCGTCGAACTCAACGAAGAAGAAGGCCTGGAGACTTGGGTCGAGCGCTTCCCGGATATTCGTGATTTCTATGACGAGAACGATATCTACACCGTAACGAATAAAGATCGTAACGATTACAAGAACTTCCTCGAAGGCTTGGATGATCTTGACCGAGCGGTTTTTGATCGCGCCGTTGCAGAAGATGCTGAGTACTATGCGCTCGAGTTTTCCAACATTGGTGGTCTCGTGATGCCAATCATTCTCGGACTAGAATTCACCGATGGCACGACTGAGCGCATGTACATTCCGGCCGAGGTTTGGCGCCGTAACCCACACCGCGTGAGCAAACTTCTCGTCTTTGAAAAAGGCAAAGAGTTGGCTCAAATCGTTGTGGACCCGGATTGGGAAACTGCCGACGCGGACATTGAAAACAATTACTATCCGCGCCGTATTACGCCGTCTCGGGTAGAATCGTTCAAATTCCGTGCGCCATTTAGTTATGACCGCCGCGATATCATGCAGGACATCAAAACCGAGTTGGAAACCGACGAAGACGGTGATGACGAAGAGGGCGATGATGAGAATGCTGCAGAAGATACCGATGACGGTGCGGAGGAGTAGGACGTGAAGTCTGTTCTTCAATCTCTAATCGTTGCGGCCGCGTTTGCGGCCGCTCCTTTCTGCGGCGCGAGCGCGCACGAGCAGGCCGTCGCGTTTACGGAACTCGTCATCAAAGCCAGTGGCGCCGAGACCGATTGTTCCGTCGAAGGGTGCCGAATTGAAGTAGCGCACCGCTTGGCCATCCATGATGCGGAAAGCACCTTGATGAATGTGCTCGGCGCTCGCGCTGATCTGTATGGGGATCGTGCGGCTCAAACGAAGCTTGAGGCCTATGTGGCTGGCCGTTTCTCTCTTACAGATCCAGCGACGAGCAAGCCGGTGGACCTAACGCTTCTCGGTGGTGAAGTTGAACGTGGATTTTACTGGGTTTACCTCGAAGGTGAGATCCCCGCTGAGACGGCTGAACTGGATGTTTCAAACACAGTTATGATGGACGCGATCCCTAATCAGACCAATCGCGTGAATATTCGCCGAGATGGCGAAACGCGAACGCTCGTGTTTCGCGGGGCATCGCGCCCCAAATCCTACCGCATTCGTTAGATGACAGCGATCTGAAAGCGTCCTAGACAACGCCAATCATTTCAGGAGAAATCGTCTTGCGCACTCTTCTCGTGGCCCTTGGCGGCCTCTTTCTCGCAGCATGTGGTGGAGAAACCATGGATCCTATCGACCCGAACGACCCGCTCGCCAGTTACATCCCGTGGGATGCTGAGCGCGATGGCGTACAGACGACCGAAAGCGGTCTGCAATATGTGATTGTCCGCGAAGGCGAAGAGGGCGGTGATACGCCGGGGCCACGCGACCGCGTCAGCGTTATGTATGATGGCCGTCTTGTGGATGGCACTGTGTTCGATAGCTCTTATGAGCGCGGGTCGTCCGCAACATTTGGCGTCAATCAAGTCATCTCGGGCTGGACTGAAGGTCTGCAGCTCATGTCAGTCGGCGACGAGTTCATTTTCTACATCCCGACTGAGCTTGGCTACGGTGACCGCCCGCGTCCAGGCGGCAAAATCAAACCAGGTGATGATCTGATTTTCCGTGTCGAGCTTCAGCAGGTCGTGAAAGCACCAGAACCACGTGCCACAGATGATGCCGCTTGGGACAATTTCACGCCTTGGAACTCAGATCTGCCGGAAATCCAGAAAACAGGAACCGGTCTGGAATACGTTGTCCTCGCGAGCGGGGACGAAGCCGGAACGAGTCCAAAAGGCGCCGACCGGGTTGTGGTCTATTATGAAGGCCGGTTTGACGATGGCGGAGAGGTCTTCGATAGCGCGTTCAAACGCGGCGAGGCGGCATTGTTTCCGGCCAATCGCGTCATTCCAGGCTGGGTTGAGGCGCTACAATTGATGAAGCCTGGCGACCGTTGGCTTGTCCACGTTCCAGGCAATCTGGCCTATGGACCATCTGGCAACGGCCCAATTCCACCGAATGCTGCCTTGAATTTTGAGGTAGAATTAATGGATGTCGTGCCAGTCGAGTAGATAAGCGCGAACGGAGCGTTTTACTGAGAGGGGCTTTAAAATGATCCGCAACTTACAAATCACAATCGCAACCGTCTCGGCCATGGGGCTGGTCGGGTGTGCGTCACTTCCAGAGGTTTCGCTTCCGACAAATGCGGGTGGGATCTTTGGTGGCGGGGTGCCTGACTGCCCAGACCTTCGGAGCGGACCCAGCCCGTTCACGCCACCATTCCCAGCGGAATGCGCGAGTATGAATAAAACAGCGACGGGCGTTCGCTATATCCCCATTTCGAACGGGGATATGGCCGAAGGGTCGCCGTCTGCTGATGCAACGATCGTGGTCAGCTATGAAGCTTTCCTAGCCACTGATGGCACATTGATCGATAGTTCCTATGCGCGCGGCGAGCCAAGCGTTTATGATATGTCGGAGCTGATCGATGGTTGGGCCGAGGCTGTAAGCCTTATGAATCCGGGCGACGAATGGTTGGTCTATGTGCCCTCTGCGCAAGCTTTTGGCGATGAGCCCTTGGGCGATTTGATCCCGGCTGGATCTGACTTGATTTACCGTGTGAAGCTTGATGGCTTCCTTTCCTCATCCGAGGTTGAGCAAGTCGCAGCGTCACGCCCAGAGGTGCCCGTAGGAAGTACAGGCCCCGATATGGCGGCCTGGCAAGCCAATTTCCCGTGGGACGCCGATCGCGACGGCGTTCAGACGCTTCCCAGCGGTCTGTCGATTGTTGTTTTGGAATCCGGTGATTCAGGAGGCTTAAGCCCGTCCGAAACCGACGGTGTTCGCATCCATTATGAAGGGCGTTTCGCCGATACGAGCGAGTTCTTTGATAGTTCTTGGTCAGCGGGTGGTCCTGTTGAACATACAGCTGGTGGCTTTGTCGCAGGCTTTTCTGAGGCATTGATGATGATGCGCGCGGGCGATCGCTATCTTGTCCATATCCCGGCTGAGCTGGCTTATGGCGAGGCTGGAATTGATGGGGTCATTCCACCCAATGCCGATCTCATGTTCCAGATCGAGCTGCTGGACGTACTTCCGACAGAGTAATCGTGTTAAAACCCAGATCCAGGGCGACTGAGATAATCGGCTTCGGCGGCCGAATTCTCTCGGCCTAAGATCGCGTTGCGGTGCGGGAAGCGTCCAAACTGCTCAATCACTTTGCGGTGTTGGTGCGCATAATCGATTGAGCTGTAAATGAGCGGCTGAAATGCCGGACGGCTGTCCGATGCCAACGCTTCAAATGCCGTCACGCAGGCATCCTGATCGCTGAGCACTTCAGAGTGTTCCAGCGGCATCAGCAGAAATGAGCGCTCGACTTCGGTTAGTTGCGAAGTGTCCCCGCGTGCCAGAGCAGCTTTGCAAAGTTTCAGGGCCAAATCATCGAAGGCAAATGCCTTGGGCGTGCCGCGATGAATGTTGCGGCTAAACTGATCCAATACGATCACGGCTGCGAGCGTTTGCCGGGGACCTGCTTGGTACCAGATATCCGCTAGGCCGTCCCCCATTGCATCCAACAGATCGCCAAAATGGATTTCAATAAACGCATCTGTGTCTGCGGACTTCGTGAACCAGCGCTTATGTAACTGGTTTGCTGCCAAATGGTCATGAGTGGCAGGGCCAATCCAATAGTCGAGCACTGCACCGGGGGTTGGGAGACTGTTCATGGCGTCATGTCTTTGGTCGATGCGACACCATCATGTAATTGACCTTGGTATCCCCGGACAGCCGCCACTGATCGCTGAGCGGATTGAAGCTCACGCCTTGCGCGGCCTCGACATTTAGGCCGGCTTCGCGGAGTGGGGCATCGATTTCGTCGGGTCGTAGGAACTTCTCAAACTCATGCGTTCCGCGCGGCAACCAGCCGAGCACATATTCCGCCCCGACAATGGCCAGTGCAAAAGCTTTTGCTGTGCGATTGAGCGTCGCAACGATCATCAAGCCGCCAGGTTTTACGAGACCAGCGCAATCTTTGAGGAATTGTGCGGGATCCGCCACATGCTCGACGACTTCCAAGTTCAGCACCACATCGAACGGCGCCTCGCCCCGTTCAATGAGTTCTTCGACGGTCCCGGCACGGAAATCGATATTCAGACCACCCTGCTCGGCGTGCGTCATGGCGGTTTTGATATTTGCTTCACTTGCGTCCACCGCGGTGACGCTGGCACCCAGACGGGTCATCGGTTCACTGACCAGACCGCCGCCGCAGCCAATATCTAAGAACCGCAATCCTTCAAACGGACGTTTTGCGCTCGGGTCTAAGCCAAAATGGAACTCAACCGTGTCTCGGATAAAACCTAGACGCACGGGATTGAATTTGTGTAGCGGGCGGAACTTGCCCTTCGGGTCCCACCATTCCGCGGCCATGGCCGTAAATTTGGCGACCTCGCTAGGGTCGATACTTGGCCGTGTGGGCGAATTTTGAGCGGTCTTCGTGGCAGCTGTCATGAGTTTAGCTATCCTAATTGCGATTTCGCGCCGAGCCCTTTAAGGAAGCGCCTGCTTACTTCATCGCAGATGGTATGTTTTGACGAGGCGGCAATGGCGCGCACTGTACTGAAATTTGGCGGAACCTCCGTCGCAGATCTCAACCGCATCTCTCATGTGGCTGATATCGTGGCGCATCGCGCTGCAAATGGCGAAAAAATCGCGGTTATCGTTTCGGCGATGTCTGGCGAGACGAATAAGCTTGTCTCCCTGGCAAAAGGCGCCGCAGGAACCGACGTCGTCGGCGACGCGTTTGACGACGAGTACGATGTCGTCGTTGCCTCTGGTGAGCAAGTCACCAGCGGTCTGCTGGCGCTATCGCTTCGTAAACGCGGGCTCAAAGCGCGCAGCTGGCTTGGCTGGCAGATGCGAATGAAAACGCGCGAAGGCCACGGCGCAGCCCGAATTGATGGTTTTGACGAAGATAGCGGCCTCGGCGCGGCGATTGATTCCGGCGAGATCGCCGTGATTGCTGGGTTCCAAGGCGTTACGGACGAGGGGCGCGTTTCGACCCTTGGACGCGGCGGATCTGATACAACGGCCGTGGCGGTTGCAGCTGCGCTCGGATCGGTGCCATGCGACATCTATACCGACGTCGACGGCGTTTACACGACCGATCCCCGCATCGTGCCGCAAGCGCGCCGTCTGCCGCGTGTGTCCTATGAAGAAATGCTCGAAATGGCGTCTCTCGGCGCGAAAGTGCTGCAAACGCGCTCGGTCGAGCTCGCAATGAACCATCAAGTGCCGCTTCGGGTGCTTTCAAGTTTTGCCGAGCCTGAGGACAACAATCCCGGGACTTGGATCTGCAATGAGGATGAGATCGTGGAAAAACAAGTTGTAAACGGCGTTACTTATTCACGGGACGAAGCCAAGATCACGCTGTACGGCATGGCGGATAAGCCAGGGACATCGTCACAACTGTTTGCGCTGTTGGCGCGTGAGGGCGTGAATGTCGACATGATTGTTCAGGCGAATGCGCGCGGGGAAGGCCGTGCGAACATGGTTTTCACGTGTACCAGTGGGGACAGCGAGAAGGCCCAGCGGGTCCTCGAAGCTAATCGCGAAATGGTAACGTTCGACAATATGGAAGTGGCCCGGGATGTTGCGAAAGTCTCGGTTGTTGGCGTGGGGATGAAATCGCATACAGGTGTCGCTGAAACGATGTTTGACGCGCTCGCCGCGAAGAATATCAACATCGACGTTATCTCAACCTCTGAGATCAAGATTTCCGTCTTGATCGATACAGATTATACCGAACTCGCTGTCCGCGCGCTTCACACCGCGTTTGACCTTGACGCGAGCTAGGTGAACCCCCCATCTGAGCCCAGGCATGCCTGATAGCTTTTCCATCCCCCGGCTTCTTATGAACCGACTTCGGTCGGTCATGGCGGCCGAAGCAGACACTGAAGCGCGGCTGTTAAAGGTCGTGCGTCTGATTGCGGGTACGATGGTCGCAGATGTTTGCTCGATCTATCGGCGAACAGATGATGATCGGATGGAGCTGATCGCCACAGAGGGCCTACGCGAAGACGCGATCAATCGCACTTTTTTGGCAATTGATGAGGGTCTGGTGGGTCAGATTGCGCAAACCGCGCAGCCCGTGTCCATTCAAGACGCACCGCGCCATCCGAAATTTTCATATCGGCCTGAAACCGGCGAAGACCCATACCATGCGTTCCTTGGCGTGCCGATCCTTAAGGGCGGTTTGGTGATCGGCGTCCTGACGGTTCAGAACCGAACCGAACGAACCTATCAAGATGATGAGATCGACAGCCTCCAGACCATTGCCATGGTCCTCGCTGAAATCGTTCCAGCATCCGGCTCGGGTGCGGAACAGACCGAAGCGGCGCGAGAAGGGCGCTCGGTCAATCTGCAAGGGCGCAGTCTGTGCGGCGGTCTCGGAATGGGCCGCGTGCGGTTGCATGACCCGGTTATTCCAGCAGCCCGGTTCTTCGCCGAAGACCCTGAGATCGAAGAACACCGGCTCGAAAACGCTTTAGAAGAGTTGCATCTCTCCATCGATCGCCTCTTGGCGGCTGAGATTGGTGGACTGTGGGGTGAACCGCGCGAGGTCATTGAAGCTTACAAATTGCTAGCCTCGGATCCAACGTGGGCCGAAAAGCTCCGTGAAGGGGTGAGGGGCGGGCTCTCTGCTGAGGCCTCTATCGATCGTCTGCGCCGTGAACACCGCGCGCGCTTTGAAAAGGTGAAGGATCCTTATCTGCGCGAGCGCTTGCATGACCTGGAAGATTTGGACAACCGCCTGCTACGCATGCTGGCGGGGACCGAAAACCCGCATGCGAATGACAAACCGAGCGCGGATGATCCCGAAATTCTGATCGCGCGGCGGCTTGGGCCGGCTGAATTGCTTGATTACGGCAAAGCAGGTTTTGCCGCGATTATTTTGGAAGAGGTAGCGACCTCGAGTCATGCTGCGATTGTGGCGCGCGGCCTCGGCATTCCAACTGTCGGCGGTATCGATGGGTTGCTGACACATGTCTCACGCGGTGACCGGGTGATCGTCGATGGCGAAGATGGCCGTGTTCACTTGCGCCCGGACGAAGATTTGCTGAACGCCTATAATAACCGCCAGGCTGTGCTCAGCGAACGCCAGGCTTTGTATGCAGCGCTCCGCGATGAACCGACCGAGTCGAAAGATGGCGTTCCAGTGCGCTTGATGCTGAATGCGGGGCTTGGACTCGACACTGAGCATCTCGATAGCACAGGCGCACAGGGGATTGGGCTGTTCCGGACAGAGTTCCAGTTCCTGATGTCGGAACGCTTGCCGAGCGTTACGGATCAAATCGAACTCTACAAACACGTCCTTAGCGCTGCGGATGGACGGCCTGTTTATTTCCGGACATTGGACCTTGGCGGTGACAAGCTGCTGCCAAACTTGAACGATGCGCGCGAAGAAAACCCGGCCCTTGGCTGGCGGTCTATTCGATTTGCGCTCGACCGACCTGGTCTTTTCCGGCGTCAATTACGGGCATTGCTCAGGGCAGGTGAGGGAAAACCCCTGTCCGCAATGTTCCCAATGGTCACGAGTGCGCACGAGTTCCGCCAAGCCAAGCAAATGCTTTTGGAAGAGGTGGAATGGGGCAAGTCTCGCGGTTATCAAGGCCCGAGTGACCTAAAAGTCGGCGCGATGCTGGAAACGCCTGCCTTTGCCTTTGCGCTTGAAGATATTGCCGGAGAAGTGGATTTCGTGTCGATCGGGACGAATGACATGTTGCAATTCTTCCATGCTGCAGACCGCATGACGCCGCTTGTGTCAGATCGATATCCATTCGTGAGCCGGCCCGTTATGCGCTTCCTGGCGCAAGTCTTTGAGACCTGCGAGAGGGTCGGAGTACCTGTATCGATCTGCGGCGAGGGGGCAGGGCGCCCGCTGGAAGCTTTATGCTTGATTGGGCTTGGCTATCGAAGTCTTTCGATGCCTGGCGGCGGCATTGGACCTGTGAAGCGAATGCTGCGATCATTGGACATCGCCAGTTTCGGCCCGGCTTTTGCAGACCTCTTGCATAAGCGAGATCCTGCATTGCGTAACGGAGTGTTAGATCTTGCGCGTGTACAAGGTATAGTTCTGAACGATGTCTAAACTGCCAAACGATGAAATTGAGCCCGTGACCGAGCCTGTTATCTCCGATTCTACCGACGAAAAAGAAACGCCAAGTGTTGGTATTATTCTGCGTCAGGCGCGTGAGGAGAAGCAACTCGAGTTACGAGATGTTGCGCGGACAACGCGCCAGTCTCAAGAAACGCTCGCATCCTTAGAAGCAGAAGAAACTGATCATATTCCTGCTAGCATTTTGCGGCTTCAGGCGCGCAATTATGCACGCTTCTTAGGCCTACCTGAGGATGATATCGTCGCCGCATTCGCTGAAGACCGCGGCGTGACCAATGTTGCGGGCATGCGCACTCATCGTGACGGCTTCAAATTCCCCGTACGATCCGCATTGATTGGCGGCGGAGCGTTTGCTGCGCTGGCTGTATTCGTCGGAGCGGTTTCTTTGCTGACGTCTCCTGCAGACAATCCGGCAGAGGATCCACTTGCGATTTCTGCACGATTGGCACCGGCTTTTGATCGCGATGCCGGAGGGACTATTTTGTCCTCTGATGTGCGCGAAGAATTTGCGATCCGAGCGATAGACGCTGCCTGGATTGAAGTGCGGGGGTCTGACGGTACCGTTTTCCGAAGCCGTGATATGCGCGCCGGGGAAACATACTTTCCGAGAGCGGGTGCTGGCTGGACCATTACCGTGCGAGACGCAGGCGCTTTTCAGTGGCGGCTGGGTGATCGGTCTGCTGGACCGGTTGGTGAGCCAGAGCAGGCTCTGTTCTCTGTCAGCGTAGATGCAGCGCATGATGCAGCAATTGATGCTCAGAACACAGCTTTGGCAGAGGCTGAAGCTGCTGCGAACGATCGCCGCTAATCACCTAGTCTTTTATCGCATAAAAAAACCGGCTCTGATCCAGAGCCGGTTTTTTATTTGGTTGCAGCGAAACGATTAGTCGTCGCTGTTGAGTTCTTTTTGCATGAGCAGTTGCTCGCCAACGTTTTCATAGTGCTGGCCATTATCACCTGCGGACAGTGTTGGGCGGCAGGATGGTGAGCAATCATAAGTGTAATTCTCGCCTGCGCGTTTGACAGACACCCACGTGGTGGCGTTCGCGGTGACGACAACATCTGAAGAGTGGATCGTATTTCCCTCGGCATCAAAGATCATCAAGTTCGTCGTGCCGAACGATTTGCCAGTGACGAAGAGGAGCTTGTCATTGTGAACCGCAACATCAGCAATGTTAGGATTACCGATGATGACGCTTTCGGCGGTCTCAGAGAGCTTAATCGCTTTCGCCTTACCGGCTTCAACTGTGACGTGCCCGGCATGCGCAGCGAGGCTAAACGCAGCGGCAAGGCCTACTGAAATTACGGTTTTAGACAAGGACATCTTTCGAGCACTCCAAACTGTTGCTCTATAAATGCCTGAAAGAGGTTATCTGAATCCTAAAGAGCGTAACCCGAACCTGTTGCAGTCGAATTTGAACTGATTTTTGGGGTTAACGAAGGATGAAGATTTAATCGCAGATTTGATCTTTCGATTTACTCTATCTTGAGAGCCGCCACCTAAGAGGGTCGTTATTCGGGGAAACCCGAGCGTCTAGGGGACTAAACTTGTAACGAGTGGAGTCTCCCCTTGCCCAAATTTTTCCAAAATGAATCCGGCGCAACCGCACTTGAGTATGGTTTGATTGCAGCTTTGATTGCTGTGGCCATTATCGGCGCTGTCAGCGCTGTTGGCGGTTCAGTCTCGACAACTTTCGATGAAATCTCGGATGAGATCGACAGTGCTGGCACAGCGCCGCCTGCCACTGAGTAATCGACGCGCTTCTCGAACATCGCTTGCAAAGCGCACGTGGTATGATCTGACAGGTCGCCAGAAACGAACTAAATCCGGTTCTGGCGGCCATTCACTAGGGTTTCTCAAACCGAGCGATTTCGTTTGAACAGAGCTCGATAGCGCATTGCTCTATATATAGGGGCGTCATACCCGCCGCAGATTTCGACGGTGTGGTCTACTAAAATCACTCATATTATCAGTGCAATATGGATATAGGCTCTGTTTTCCCTGGTGGGTTAACAGATCCTTCCAATATGTTCAGGAATTACTTGCATCAGTTTACTGGATTTTCAGTGCGATGGGGTAGAACCAATCTCGTTCCGGGGACACCCGAAACTTCCGGGACGTTTATAACCTGCATAGTGGGAGTTTCCAATGCGTAAGTTTTTTAAGAATGAATCTGGTGCAACCGCCATTGAATATGGTCTCATCGCTGCTCTGATCGCTGTTGCGATCATCGGTGCTGTTTCTACTCTTGGTCAGACAACTGCTTCTACATTCGCGTCTGTTTCTGGCGCCATGTAAGCAGCGGTACCGTAAGGTACACTGATTGTATCGAAGCCGTCAGGTTCGCCTGGCGGCTTCTTTATTTTGGCTGAACAAATCACGTCAAGTTATCTTTAAAGCCTTTGTCTTATGCCTCGCAGTAGAGCTATTCTGTGGAGGCGATTTAGATGATTTTGGCTTTGTTTGCGTCAGCGTTTTTTGCGCTTTGTATTTATGCAGCGCTGATTGACATCGAAACCCTCACCATTCCGAACTGGTTGAATGGGTGGCTAGCATTTTTATTTATTCCCGCAGCGATCGTCGCGGCTCCTGGATGGGATGTCACCGGAGCGCACTTGCTTATCGGCGCGATCGCATTCACTGGATCGGTCGCACTCTTTTTTTTAGGCGTTTATGGCGGCGGCGATGCGAAGTTCATCCCGGCTGTCATGCTCTGGCTTGGACCAGCTGGCGCGATGCCATTCCTTGTTGCCACTGCAATCGCAGGTGGAATTCTGACGATCGTAATCGTCGCTCTGAGAACACTGATGCCGGCGGGTGTGAGCCCTGGGTTCGGTGTCGCCACGTTCGAGGATCGTAAGGGTGTACCGTATGGTGTGGCCATTGCGGCAGGGGCTTTTATGGCCGCTCCAGCGTCTCCACTACTTACCGGTTTATTAAAGCAAATCCAACTTCTGAGTTAACCATGCTTTAGCATCAGCGTGAAATATTGAGCGTTGACGCCTCGTATTTTCTGGGGCCTTGTTAAGAGAAGAAAGCGTCCTCATGTCACCCATGCGCCTTATAGTGTTGGCCGTCGCGCTCGTTGCAGCGGTCGTCGCAGCTTTCCTAGTTCGCAATCTCGCACAGCCTACGGTTGTTAGCGGTCCCACGCAAACGGTCGAGCGTGTCGTTGAGGTTGAAGTTGCTCAGCAAAAAGTTCTGGTCGCGAAAACGGACTTGCGTGTCGGCACTCTGTTGACCCCTGACGAGTTTAAATGGGCGAATTGGCCGGACAGTACGCTGAACCCTGCTTACTACACGCAAGAGATTGCTCCAGACGCGATGGAAATACTAACCGGAAGCGTTGTCCGGTCAGCCATGTATGCTGATGAGCCGGTGATGCCGCAGAAGATCGTTCAAAAGGGTGAGACAGGCTTCATGGCCGCGCTTCTGGCTCCAGGCAAGCGCGCGATGACTGTTGAGATTTCGCCTGAGTCCGCCTCAGCTGGCTTTATTCTTCCTGACGACCGTGTCGACATCATCCTCACACAGATGATCGAGTTTTCCGGCAATGAAGACCTGCCGCCGGTCATGGTGACAAAAACAATTCTCGAGAACGCTCGCGTTCTCGCCATCGACCAGACCTTTGGTGATGTCGACGGTATCCCAACACTGACCGGCTCTACCGCGACGATGGAACTCGATCAGACACAGGCTGAACTCCTGGCGCGATCCGCGCGAGTAGGGACCCTATCGCTCACTCTTAGAAGCGCGGCAGATGCTGGCTTCAATGAAGGTGAAGCCTTGGCCAATGTCGTTGCCCTCGATGAAGTCGACTCGGGCGGCCGCAAAGTCATGATTTATCGCAGCAACAAAGTTGAGGCGGGAGGGACGTAAATGACGCTCTTTAAGCGCATCTTCAAAGCTTCAGCGATGGCCTTGGCCGTCGGTTTGGCGAATCTTGGAGCCGCACAGGCTCAGGACCCCGTCAATCCATTGGGCGTCAGCTCATTGGATCCCGGCGAGACAGCTGTGACCCGGACGATTGATTTGGGGCTGAACAAGTCGATCATCATCGATCTGGACCGCCCTGCATCCGATGTCATCATTACAAACCCGCTGATTGCTGATGCGACGGTTCAAACCGCAAAGCGGATTATCTTTCGCGGTGTCACCGTCGGTCAAACCAATGCGTTTGTCTTTGACCTGCACGGTCGTCCGCTGATCAATCTGGAAATTTCTGTCGACGTCGACACGAAAGTCATCACGAACATGATTGAACGTTATGTTCCTGACGCACGCGTGGAAGTCGCGAGTGCGAACAGCAATCTCGTCATTTCAGGTGTTGTTGATAACTTGGTTCAGTCTGACCAGATCACGCGTCTGGTTGAAGCCTATTTGCCGCCGGATGGTACCGGCACTGTCATCAATATGATGAACATTCGCGCGAAAGACCAAGTCATGCTGGAAGTCCGCATCGTTGAGATGCAGCGGACTGTCGTCAAACAGCTTGGGATCAATTTGAGCGGCGCAACCAATTTTGGTGACGCTGCGAGCCAGACGCTTCAGCAAGTGTTCGATGCTGCGACTGGGCGCCCGCTCTTCACGGATCCAATTCTCGGTGACAATACGGCAGGCGAAGGTGTTCCCGTGCAAGTTCTGGCACCTGCCACACCATTCTCTAATCGATTCCGGATCAATAGCGCGAACGGCTTCGCTCTACAGGGCGGCGCCCTCGGTGGCTTGAATACATCGGCCGGGTACACAAACTTTGTGGGCGATGCAGAGCAGTCTGCTCTTGGGGCACAAATCGATGCGCTGGAGCGGATCGGCATTGTGCGCACACTCGCTGAGCCAAACATCATGGCGGTTTCTGGCGAGAGCGCCAGGTTCTTGGCGGGCGGCGAATTCCCAGTTCCAGTCGGTCAGGAAGACAATCAGATCACGATCGAGTTTAAGCCCTTTGGTGTCGGCCTCGCGTTTACGCCCGTCGTCCTCTCAGAGGGTCGCATTTCGCTTAAAATCTCGACTGAGATTTCAGAGCTTTCGACGCAAGGGGCCTTGCAAGGCAATACTGCGGGCGATGTGACCAATGAAGGACAGCTCGTGTCCGTTCAGGGTCTAACCATCCCATCCTTGGTCGTGCGCCGCGCGGAAAGCGTTGTTGAGCTGCCATCTGGCGGATCAACCATGCTCGCTGGCTTGATCCAATCTCGAGCCCGGCAGACGATTGATCAGCTGCCAGGCGTGAAGAAGCTGCCGATTATTGGAGCGCTCTTCCAATCGCGCGACTTTGAAAACCAAGAAACAGAAATGGTTGTCATCATCACGCCTTACCTGGTCGATCCAGCGAAGAAGGATGATCTGAAGACGCCTGCTGACGGATTTGTAAATGCATCTGATGCCAAGACGGTATTCTTCGGAAAACTGAATGCTCAGTATGCGGAGCCTGGCAAAGGCTTGTCGAAAGAGAACTACTCGGCCCCGGTCGGGTTCATTGAGGAATAGGTGTAAGAATGTCAAAGAAAACACTTCTCTCTTTTGGAGCTCTTCTGAGCAGCGTTGCCTTTGTTGCCGCCTGCCAATCAAGCGGCCCACCAAATAACATTTCAGCAGATTACTTTACTGGAACTGCATTAGATCGCCATGAAATTGGCGTTCGACAGCATACGGAATATCTTGAGGTGCAGCTTGATGCGCGCGACACACAGCTCCGCGTCAGCGAAGTTATGAAGGTCCGCAGCTTTCTTGATCAGTACACAGACGTTGGCCACGGGCCGATCGTGATCTCAATGCCGAAACATGCGGAAAACCCACAGCTTGCCGTGGGCGCTGTTTCTGAAATCCGCGAGTTCGCATGGGAAGCTGGCGTCAGTTATGACCAGATGCTCGGCGCTGCTTATGATGCCTCTCGCCGTGATAGCAGTCCGATCGTGATGGCTTTTAAGACCTACAAAGCGGTCGCGCCAAAGTGTCAGTCATTGGCCGAGATCGATATTTCGAACATCAACTCGAACAATGATCTGCCGACGCTCGGCTGCGCAATTCGCACCAATATGGCCGCGATGATTGCAGAGCCAGCCGACTTGCTTGGCGGTCGTGAGTTGAGCGAAGGCGATAAAATTCGCCGCGGAACGCAATTGCGACTGTGGCAGGCGGGCGAGTCTACGGCCGCCGCACGTACAGATAATGATTCAGGAGCTGTTTCGACGGTCGTGAACTAGGCCGCCGAAACGCATCGGGAGAGACGTAGAATGTCGAACGATAACGCCCTTTTCGAAGACGATTTCGATATGGATTTCGAAGATGATTTTGATTCCGCTTTATCCAGCGTGATCGAAGATAATTCGGGATTAGAGAGCGTCGATCTCGACGCGCCTCAAAAAGATCTATCGGACTTCGATCCGGACGATATCGGCGCTGATGATGCTCCAATCACAATCAGCGAATTCGAAGATGGCGGGCACCGCGCGATCCCAGCTATTTCAGCTATGGCGTTTTGTGAGTCGAGCCGTACCGTCTCGCTTATGGAGGCTGTTGCGAGCGATCGTCGCATGGCGCAGGCAACCTTGCAGACGCAGGAAGGCGGGCTCGAAGCAGCGATCGCTTATCTCCAAGAAAACCAGACGCCAAACCTTCTGATCCTAGAATCATCTGCCGCGAATGCGACGATGGTTGCCCAAATTGATGAGCTCGCCTCGCATTGTGACGAGGGCGTGCAGGTCATGGTCATTGGCAACACCAATGATATCGGCCTCTATCGCCAATTAATGGCGCGCGGCGTCAGCGAATATCTCGTGCCGCCAGTGCCGCCAGTACAAATTGTGCGCTCGATCAGCCAGCTTTTTGCTGACCCAGATGCTCCATTCGTCGGGAAGTCGATCTCCGTCATCGGCGCAAAAGGCGGTGTTGGCGCGTCAACGATCGCGCACAACCTAGCTTGGTCTCTTTCAGAAAGTGCGCATGTCAGCACAGCTTTGATCGATTTGGACTTGTCGTTCGGAACGACCGCCCTGGATTTCAACCATGAGAACCAGCAAACCGTAGCGGATGCGCTTCTCGCACCCGAGCGGGTTGATGACGCCGTGGTGTCGAAACTCCTCGCGAAGGTCACGGACCGGCTGTCGCTGTTCACGGCACCAGCGACGGTGTCTCAGATTATGGACATTCCGGCGGAGTCCTACACGTCGATCATCGATACTGTACGCCGTGTCATGCCTTATGTTGTCCTCGACATGCCGCACGCATGGAATGAGTGGACCTATCAGACGCTTCTCTCTTCAGATGAAGTCATCCTGGTGTGTCAGCCTGATCTTGCATCGCTGCGCAACGGTAAGAACATTATCGATGAACTAAAGGCTCAGCGGCCGAATGATGTACCGCCGAAATTGGTTGTGAACATGACGGGCGTCCCGAAACGCCCAGAGATCCCAACCAAGGATTTCGCGGCTGCGATCGAAGTAGAGCCAAGCACTATTCTACCATTCGATCCGCAATTGTTCGGAACCGCTTCAAACAATGGCCAGATGATTTCTGAGACAGATGCGACAGCAGACGCGTCCGTTTCGATTGATCAATTGGCAGGCGCCCTCACAGGTCGTGAGATCGTGCCGCAAACGAAATCACTGCTTAGCAAACTGCTTGGGAAGTAAGCAGACTTAGAGGGCTAATCTATGGCATTTGGCAAACGTACAGCAGGACCCGCAGCGGCGAAGCCCGTCCCGGCAGCGCCTGCACCTGCTGCGCCTAAAGCGGCAGCACCTCAGCCGGTCGCAAAAAATCCACCGCCAGCGCCGAAAGATCAGCCTAAACCAGCAGCGCTGAAGCCTCCGCCGGCAGCAGAGCACAAAGAGCAGATCACGAAAGTTACAGATCGTTCTGAAGAGTATTACGCAACCAAAACAACGATCTTCAACGCCCTGATCGACACGATCGATTTGGGTCAGCTCGCCCAGCTCGATCAAGAGAGCGCGCGGGAAGAAATTCGTGACATTGTTGTCGAAATTATCGCCATCAAAAACGTTGTGATGTCGATCTCTGAGCAGGAACACCTGCTCGACGATATTTGTAACGACGTTCTAGGTTATGGACCGCTTGAGCCGCTGCTCGCACGCGATGATATCGCCGATATCATGGTGAACGGCGCCGATACTTGTTACATCGAAGTCGATGGTAAGATTGAGCGCACAAATATCCGATTCCGGGATAATGCGCAGCTGATGAACATCTGTCAGCGTATCGTGAGCCAAGTTGGTCGCCGTGTTGATGATGCGAGCCCGATTTGTGACGCGCGCTTGCTTGATGGATCTCGTGTAAACGTAATTGCGCCGCCGCTATCGATTGATGGGCCGGCCCTGACAATTCGTAAGTTTAAAAAGGATAAGCTGAAGCTTCAGGACTTGGTGAACTTCAAGTCGATTTCTGAAGCGGGCGCTGAAATCCTTCGCATCGTGGGCCACTCCCGCTGTAACGTCCTGATCTCTGGCGGTACGGGTTCGGGTAAGACGACTTTGCTCAACTGTTTGACCGGCTTTATTGAGCCAGCAGAGCGCGTCATTACCTGCGAAGACTCAGCCGAACTTCAATTGCAACAGCCGCACGTTGTACGTCTCGAAACGCGTCCTCCAAACATTGAGGGTTCAGGCGAGATTACGATGCGTGATTTGGTCAAAAACTGTCTGCGTATGCGTCCGGAACGGATCATCGTGGGTGAGGTTCGTGGGCCAGAAGCGTTTGACTTGCTGCAGGCCATGAACACAGGCCACGATGGCTCAATGGGTACGCTGCACGCCAACAGCCCGCGTGAGGCTTTGTCGCGTGTCGAATCCATGATCACGATGGGCGGTTTCAGCCTTCCAGCAAAGACCATCCGTGAGATGATTGTTGGCTCTGTTGATGTTGTGGTTCAGGCGTCGCGTCTTCGCGACGGTTCTCGCCGTATTATGTGTGTCACCGAAGTTATGGGGCTCGAGGGCGATACCATCGTTCTCCAAGACATCCTGAAATACGAAATCGAAGGTGAAAGCGACGACGGAAAAATCGTTGGACGCCACCGCGGCACCGGTATTGGTCGCCCGAAATTTTGGGAACGTGCTCAGTATTACAACCTCGAACGCGATCTCGCGACCGCTCTGGATGATTTGGACTAAGTCATGGATCTAAGCGGCGACATCATCTTCTACGCGATTGGCGGGTTGGCATTCTTGTGTATCGCAGGCATTGGCTTGGCGTTCACTGGCGATGCGAACACGGAAAAGGCGTCTAAGCGCGCCCGTCAGATCACATCGGAAGACGCTGCAGGACGCCGTGGGTCTCGTAATGACCCAACAGCAGCACGCAAAAAGCAAACTGCGCAAATGCTGAAAAAGCTGCGCGAGCAAGACGAGACCCGTCGTAAGTCGCTCGTCGCCAATGATATTCAATCCAAGATCAACCAAGCTGGTCTCGAGATGAACGCGCAAGTGTTCTGGATCATTTCGATCATTTTGGGCGGTATGGCCGGTATCATGACCTGGTATTCTGGTGCAGATGGCCCGCCTATGATCTTGGGGTTTGAGTTTAATTCTCGGCCTGCCACAATCGGCGCAGCCGTTCTTGCCACAGGCGTTGGTCTACCGCGCTGGGTGCTCGGCTTCATGACAAATGCACGCAACAAAAAGCTGATGAACCAGTTTGCAGATGGCATCGATATCATCGTGCGCGGTGTGAAATCTGGTCTGCCACTGACAGAGTGTTTGCGGATCATTGCGAAAGAAAGCCCGGCGCCGCTTGGCCCAGAGTTTAAACTGCTGACAGACAATCTTTCTATGGGCATGACGACTGAGCGTGCTTTGCAGCAATTTTATAAGCGCGTCCCGCTACCGGAAGTGAACTTCTTCGTCATCGTGCTTTCGATCCAAGCGAAAGCCGGTGGTAACCTGTCAGAAGCCTTGGGCAACTTGTCCAACGTCATTCGCTCGCGGAAAATGATGCGTGAGAAGATTAAAGCGCTCTCCGCGGAAGCCAAAGCATCGGCGGGTATTATTGGTGTTCTGCCATTTGCGGTGGGCTTTATGGTCTACCTGACAACGCCTTCTTACATCATGGAGCTGTTCACCAGCTCAGGCGGCCACACCGTTCTGTTCGTTGGATTCTGTCTCTATGCGATCGGCATCACGGTGATGCGTAAAATGATCAATTTCGATTTCTAGGAGCAGCACGTGGGCGATTTTGCATCATCATTAAGCGACCCAGCTTCACTGCTCTCGATGGCAGTCGCCGTGGCCATGTTTATGACCGTGATCGGGGTAATGCTGCCTGCGCTTAAAGGCGACAAGCTCGAAACGCGTCTCAAACAAGTTTCATCGCAGCGTGAAAAACTCCGCCGCGCCAGCCGCTCTCAGCTTGAGCAAACCGGCATTAAGCGCGAAGCGAAAGGCACGATCAGCGACATTACCAACAAGCTCGATCTGCAGAAGATGCTCGAAGATCCGAACATCGCTGAAAAGCTAGAGCAAGCCGGGATGCGGGGTCCGCGTCCTTTGGTGATCTTCTATTTCTGCCGCTTTGTTCTGCCAATTCTCGGCGGTCTTTCAGCCTTCATCTATATCTTCTTCGTGAATGATCATGGCCTGTCGGTGACGATGAAGTACGGATCGATCGTCTTCGGTCTGGCGCTCGGTTTTTATGCGCCAAACCTGTATGTCGGCAACATTGCTCAAAAGCGTCAGCAATCCTTGATGCGGGCCTTCCCAGACGCCCTCGACATGATGTTGATCTGCGTTGAATCGGGCATGTCGATCGAAATGGCCTTTGGTAAGGTTGGCGCCGAGATCGGGACAGCATCTCCCGAACTCGCCGAAGAATTGCAGCTTACCACGGCTGAGCTCTCCTACTTGCAAGAGCGCCGCATGGCGTATGAAAACCTTGCACGCAGAACCGGTCATGAGGGCGTTAAAGCGGTTACCATGGCGCTGACCCAGGCGGAACGCTACGGGACGCCATTGGGCGATGCTTTGCGCGTGATGTCCAAAGAGAACCGCGAGATGCGGATGTCAGCAGCTGAGAAGAAAGCGGCGGCTCTGCCGGCTCAGCTAACTGTGCCGATGATTCTGTTCTTCCTACCTGTCCTCTTCCTCGTGGTGCTTGGACCAGCCGTGATTAAGGTCATGCGGATGCAGGGCGACAACTAACGCCCACAAAAAGGGCGGCGTCCGAAAACGCCGCCTCATTCAAATAATTTAGATTGCTTCTCTTGAAGAGGAATATTCGCTAGCGATTTTGCGATCCGCGCAGCTTTGGCCGGAGCCCATTGGTGGGCGGCGTTGTGCTTTCTCCGGCGAGCTCAGTTTGTCCGTTTGCTGCCGCACCTTCGAGGTCAGCCATGCCTTCATCTTCGACGTCAGCCTCTTGCAAGTCCGGCATGGATTGAGGCGCTGCAGGCGTGCGCTCGACGTCTTGTATAACGTCGTCCAATTGTTGGAGGCCATCATAGCTTCGGGTGACGGGGACCATCATCTCGCGCAAGGCTGTTTGATTGGCTTCGACCGTTCTGATTGGCGCATTTGGATCGACGCTGACCATTTCATCAAAACGTCCCTGCAGACCAAGGATCAAAGCAAGGTTCTGGCGAACCCTGCCATCTGCGCCTGGGGCTGCAACAGCGCGTCTCAGAGCCGTCTCTGCGGCACCGATTTGACCGGTGAGGGCGAGTGATAGCCCGTAATTGGAGAGCGTCGATACGCGGTTTGGTTCTCGTTCGAGCGCCAGTTCATAGGCCTCTTGCGCTTGCGCGTGATCTTCGAGCCGATCGAACGCAAGACCAAGCGCGGCAAGTGGCGCCGCATCTGTTGGCGGTGAAAGATCGGCACTGCGGGCAAAGGCTTGAGCCGCATCTGCAAACCGTTCTTGCGCCATGAAGGAACGACCAAGCTCCAGCAGCAATTCGTGTTCAGTAGGATGGACCGGGATTGCCGCCGACGCGATTTCTGCGACGCGCTCATGGCTGCCAATCAGCCGTAAAGACCTCATGAAGCGAACTGTTACCGCAGCATTGGCGGGGTCTTTTTGATACTCCGCGGCCCAAAAATTAGCGCGTGTAATCGGATCCGAGCGCTCGGCTTGTGCGATTTCTTCCGGTGTCGCTGGCTTCAGCGCCATCTCGATCGCATCCTTGTAGGCTTGTTCTTCCGCGCTCACCTGTGGCTCCGCTTCAGTCGTCGCACAAGCTGCACTGGTTAGCAGGGCAAAGACGGGAAGCGCATATTTGACAGATCTGGCTCTGGACATTTGGCAAGCTCCGAGGCTGTTAGAGCGCGAACCATGCCATTGACCTGGTCAAGACAAGGTTAACAAAACTGGCTTTCTCATTAACGGACTAAGACTGCGATGCCTGAACATTCTGCCCTGATCTCCAACGCTGACGCGGCCGTGCCGGTCTTTCTCTTCACCGCAGATAGCTGGAGTGACGAAACGGACTTACCGGACGGATTAGCGGCCCTGGCGAAAGCACATGCCTTTACCGGTGCCGCGGGGCAGTTGGTCATCGGCGCGACAGACGCCGGCACGATGTCTGGCGTCCTATTCGGCCTTGGCGCGGGGACCGACGCACTTGGCGTTGCGGCCTTGTCGGCGAAGCTAAAAGCAGGCGACTATCAGTTTGCGAACGCGGATGACGATAATCTCGCCGTTCATGCGATCGCATGGGCCGACGGCGCCTATCGGTTCGACCGCTATCTTCAAAAACCGGCTGAGCCGCCGCGTTTGGTGGTCGGTGCTGATGAACGCGGCGAAGCGATCATTCGAGAAGCCGTCGCGATCGACCGTCTGCGCGATATGGTCAACACACCAGCAGAGGATATGGGCCCGCCAGACATACAGAGCGTCATTAGCGATCTCGCCGAGCGCTATGGCGCGACGCTTGAGACAGTGATCGGTGACGCTCTTTTGGATCAAAACTATCCGATGGTGCACGCTGTTGGGCGTGCAGGACCGGAAGCGCCGCGGATCATGGAACTGACTTGGGGTGACCCATCGCGTCCGCAATTGGCGATTGTTGGCAAAGGTGTCGCCTTCGATACGGGCGGCCTGAACCTGAAGACCGGCAATTATATGCGGCTCATGAAGAAGGATATGGGCGGCGCGGCGCATGCGATTGCGCTCGCGGAACTGGTCATGGGCGCAAACCTACCGGTTCACCTAAAACTCTACGTACCAGCGGTTGAGAATGCGATTGCTGGTGATGCGTTCCGTCCGGGCGATGTCCTGTCGAGCCGGAAAGGCCTCAGCGTTGAGATTGATAATACAGACGCAGAAGGACGGCTCATTCTTGGTGACGCCCTGACGCGGGCCTGCGAAGAAGACCCTGATCTGCTCATCGACTTTGCGACTTTGACCGGCGCGGCTCGTGTGGCGCTCGGACCTGACCTCGCGCCTTACTATACCGATGATGAAGCACTCGCGGGTGAGATCGCAGGCGGTTCGGATGCATCTGGTGACCCGGCGTGGCGCATGCCGCTTTGGGCCCCTTACAAGTCGATGCTGAAAAGTCCGATTGCCGATCTCGTAAATAGCGCTGCAGGCGGCATGGCTGGGTCCATCACGGCAGCTATTTTCCTGAAACAGTTTGTCGAAGCGAAGTCTTGGGTTCACTTGGATGTATGGGCGTGGCGTGAGGGCAAATATGGCCGGCCCGCGGGCGGCGCAGCGTGTGGCCTGCGCGCCATGTGGGCAACCGTGAAAACGCGATACAGCTAGCGTTCGTCGCTAACCACATATCGTGGACCGACGCCGAGGCGGTAGGCTTTGTCGTCCGGATTGTAGAGGCTGCAGGCTTTCAGCGATAAGCAGCCGCAGCCAATGCAGCCATCAAGTCGGTCGCGCATTCGCTCCATCATGGCGATGCGCTCATCGAGTGTTTTTCGAAACGTGCGACTGATTTTGCTCCAGTCCGCTTTGGTCGGTGTGCGCCCCTCGGGTAGGCTCGTCATAACGGTCTTAATCTGTTCGATGGTCAGACCCATTTGCTGCGCGATCAGGATGAAGGACAAACGACGTATATCCGACCCTTCAAAGCGTCTTTGATTGCCTTCATTTCGATCTGGCGTGATCAGACCTTTGCCTTCGTAGAACCGGATCGCGGAGACCGATAGCCCTGTCCGCGCTGCTAAATCACCGATCGAAAGGCCTCGTTTCATGACCATAAAAATAACCTCAAAAAATACCTTGACATCAACTTAGGTTGAGTAATTACACCATCTCCACTGATCAATCAAATGAAGGAGATAGACATGCAAAAAGCGATCCTAGAGCACATCAATATGACGGTGTCCGATCCCGACAAAACAGCGGAGATGCTGGCTGACTTATTCGGCTGGAAAGTTCGGTGGAGCGGCGATTCCATTCACAATGGCCGATCTGTCCATGTCGGGAATGAGAACGACTATGTGGCCTTGTACAGTGTTGGGGCGCCGCGTGCGTTAGATGAGAATGAAAACTACCGACTTGCGGGCGCGGTCAATCATCTCGGCGTTCTTGTGGATGATTTGGCGGCGGCGGAGAAACGTATTCTGGAATACGGGATCAAAACGCACAGCCATCAGACTTATGACCCTGGCAGTCGGTTCTATTTCCATGACCATGACGGTATTGAATATGAGGTCCTGTCTTATGCTTGAGGGCTTGCTCCAATCTTACTTGGAAACCTATCGGCGTGGATGGGCGCCGCGGTGTGAACCGCATCAACATTTTCGTGACTCGCCAACAGGCCGAACCGCGCTAAGCTCTTGCCCAAGTAAAGAGGGTAAGACGAAACATGCTTCAGAGATCCATCTTGGTAAGCGCGCTAGCGGTTGGGCTTTCGGCCTGCGTTAATGTTGATCTTCAATCGGCCGAGGCGCCGTCGGTAAAGCCTGATCTGGTAGAAGCGGCAAGCGAGCCGATTATTGGCCCAGGTGACCGGATGCCGTCCGGCCGAGACATCGGAACCCGGTCCGCCGTCGTCGCGCCAAACGCAGCGGCGGCGACCGCGCACCCGTTGGCGACCCAGACGGCTCTGGACGTCATGAAAGATGGCGGCACAGCGATGGACGCCGCGATTGCTGCGAATGCTATGCTAGGTCTGGTAGAGCCGACCGGGAATGGCATTGGCGGGGATCTTTACGCGATTGTCTGGGACCCGAAGACCAAACAGCTCTATGGCTATAATGGCTCTGGTAAGTCGCCGATGGGCGCGACCTTGGAAGACATGCAAGCCAAGGCCGACGCCTTCATGGACGGCGAAGAAATCCCGCCTTTTGGTGCTGCGCCCGTCACAGTTCCTGGCACAATCGATGGCTGGTATGCGCTGCACGAACGGTTCGGCAAGCGCGATATGGCTGATAACCTGAAGCCTGCGATCGAGTATGCCCGCAACGGCGCCCCCATCCCGGAAGTCATCGCCTTCTATTGGCAGTTTGGGCCTCAGCGTTTTGGGCCAGCTGCCGAAAGCGGCATGCTGGAAGAGTATGAAAATGCAAAAGACACGTTCTTTTCGCCGACACCAGTGGAGGGCTCGCTGTTCCGCAACCCGGACTTGGCTGACACGCTGACCAAGGTCGCCCTGAATGGCCGAGATGCTTTCTACAAAGGCTCTATCGCGCGGACTATGGACAGCTATTTCGAGCGGATTGGCGGTTACCTTCGCTATGAAGACTTTGCCGCCCACCAAGGCGAATGGGCCGAGCCGCTTTGCGTTGAATACCGTGACCTCGTGAAACTCTGCGAACTGGGGCCAAACACGCAAGGCGTCGCGGCCTTGCAGATGCTGGAGATGCTAGAGCGCTTTGACCTGCGCTCCATGGGCTTCGGGTCGCCGGACAGCTTGATGGCGCAGATCGAGGCCAAGCGCCTCGCTTTTGCGGACCGTGCGGCAGGCTATGCTGATCCGGCCTTTAGCGGCATCGATCCTAAAGTCTTCATTCGCCCGGGCTATAATGCAGAGCGTGGTGAAGCGATCGATATCACCCAGGCCATGGTGCCGCCTGCGCCGGGCTTTGCGGACGCTGATGCCAAGCTTGAAGATGGCGATACGACTTATCTCACCGTCACAGACAAAGACGGCATGATGGTGTCTTTGATTCAGTCAAACTATCGCGGCATGGGATCTGGCCTCGTGGCAGACGGTCTTGGCTTCATGTTCCAGGATCGCGGCCAATTGTTTAGCCTCGATCCTGAGCATCCCAATGTGTTTGAGCCAGGCAAACGACCGTTCCACACCATCATTCCAGCCTTCGCCTTCAAAAAGGATATGCCAGGCTGTCAGGTCCGCTCTGTCGCCGCCGAAGAAGCCTGTCCATATGAGCCTTGGCTGAGCTTTGGCCTTATGGGCGGCGGAATGCAGCCGCAAGGCCATGTCCAGGTTATCCTCAACCTCATCGACTATGACATGGGTCTGCAGGAAGCTGGCGACGCGGCGCGCTGGGAACATCGCGGTGGCTGTGAGCCAACGGATGGCCTCAATGGCGACGCGTGCGAAACCGATATGGGCAAGGTCCATCTCGAAAGCGGAATTCCTGTCGAGACACGCGCGGAGCTTGAACGGCGCGGGCATGAAGTGGAATGCTGCCGGGCAAATGGCGGCGGCTACCAAGCGATCATGCGCCACTTTGAAAGCGGCGCCTGGATTGCAGCGACCGAGATGCGCAAAGACGGTAACGCTGACGGGTACTAGGGAGATGAAAGCGGCCAGTCCGCGTACAGTCTTTGGTCTCGTCTAAGTTACTATATGTGGCTTTGAAAGCCTGCGCGGACTGGCAAAGCCGCTTCCAACGGTGACGACCATAGCACAAAGTTGACGTAACGACAATTTGGCGCGCTGGACCCAGGCGGTCTCGCGCGCCATATGACCTTCCATGGAAGCCTTCGCGAATCTCCTTGAGCGCCTATTGCTGACCCCGGCGCGAAACGGGAAACTGGCCTTGATGGCGAACTATTTCGCCACCGTACCTGATCCTGAGCGCGGTTGGGCGCTTGCTGCTTTGACGAATGAGATTGACCTGCCAGGCGTTAAAGCGGGCCTGGTGCGGCGCTTGGTTGAGAGCAAAGTCGATCACGAGCTGTTTCGGCTGTCCTATGACTTTGTCGGCGACTTGGCGGATACGGTGAGCCTGATCTGGCCAAGCGAGCATGGCGCAAACTATGTCCCGACCCTGAGCGAAGTCGTGACCGAACTCTCAGAAGCCACCAAAGCCCAAGGTGAGAGACTGATAGAGGGCTGGCTGAATGCGCTGGATGCGCGCGGGCGTTGGGCCCTTCTGAAGCTGGTAACGGGCGGGCTGCGCATCGGTGTTTCGGCGCGGCTTGCGAAAGTTGCTGCGGCTCAGTTTGGAGGCGTAGAACCGAGCGAAGTAGAAGAGATCTGGCACGGCCTTGAGCCGCCTTATCTCTCGCTCTTTGCCTGGCTGGAAGGCAACGCCGAAAAACCCAAACCAGATGTCGCCGCGCCGTTCCGGCCGGTCATGCTGGCACATCCGCTGGTTGCTAAGAAAGACCGAGACAATCCGGGTGCGGTCGATCCAGATTTGATCACGGCGGCGACCTTTGCTGCGGAATGGAAATATGACGGCATCCGCGTGCAAGCCGTGTCCGAAGCGGGCGTTCGCCGGATCTATACGCGGACGGGCGACGATATCAGCCATACGTTCCCGGACGTCCTCGCCGCCATGGATTTCGAGGCGGCGATTGATGGTGAGCTTCTGGTGCGCGCGCAAGATGGTGGCGTTGCGCCGTTTAACGAGTTGCAGCAGCGGCTAAACCGAAAAACCGTCTCCAAGAAACAAATGGACGCCCGGCCGGCTTTTATTCGCGCCTATGACTTACTGGTCGAAGGCAAAGAAGACCTGCGCGCGATGAGGTTCGAAGACCGCCGCGCTCGGCTTGAGACTTTTGTCGGCAATCTCGAGACGGACCGGATTGACCTCTCTCCGATCGTCGCAATCGAAAGCATCGAAGTGCTCGAGCATGCGCGCAACAATCCGCCAGCGCCGGAAATCGAAGGCCTTATGCTCAAAAGATGGGACAGCGTCTACGAAGCAGGGCGCCCTAAAGGCCCTTGGTTTAAATGGAAACGCGATCCGTTCTTGATCGATGCGGTGATGCTCTATGCCCAACGCGGGCATGGCCGGCGATCCAGTTTCTACTCGGATTTCACGTTTGGCGTTTGGCGCGAAATTGACGGGGAAGATCGGCTCACGCCGGTGGGGAAAGCCTATTTTGGGTTTACTGATGACGAGCTCAAACAGCTTGATAAATTCGTTCGCGACAACACGATAGAACGGTTCGGGCCGGTGCGATCTGTCACCGCAACGAAAGAAAAGGGCCTCGTCTTTGAAGTTGCGTTTGAGGGCCTACAGCGTAGCCCAAGGCACAAGTCGGGAATCGCTATGCGGTTCCCGCGGATCAACAGAATTCGCTGGGACAAACCGAGCGCGGAGGCGGACCGGTTGGAGAACTTAGAGGCCTTGCTGCCCGAGAATGCGTGATGGACAAGTTGTCGAAGCCTGATAGGGCGGGTCGATGAATTTTCGCGATTTCTTGTTACTTTCAGCGGTGTGCTTCGTTTGGGGCTTGAACCTGGTTGTAACGCGTTGGGTTGTTGCGGATGCAGGTGTTCCACCGCTCTTTTTCGCCGCGATGCGGTTTGCGGGGATCGCGCTCGTTTTGTTTTGGTTTTTAAGACCGATCCCAAAAAACCTCGGGACGCTGTTCTTAATTGCCATGGGTATGGGCGCGGTCCACTTTGCATTTCTCTTTATGGGGCTAGCAAATGCCGAAGCGAGTTCGGTCTCCGTTGTAGGTCAACTCGGAGTGCCGTTCTCAACTTTGATGAGCATGGCTTTCCTGGGCGAAGTGGTGGGTTGGCGCCGAGGCTTGGGGATCATGCTCGCCTTCGCGGGCGCGATTTTGATCGCCGTTGATCCGAACACGTTCCAGCTTAGCTTTGGCCTCCTATACGTCGTCTTTGCGGCGCTGATCGCATCTGGAGCAGGCATCCTGATGAAGCGCATGCCGTCGATTAGCGCGTTACAAATGCAGGCCTGGATCGGTCTGTTTAGTTTCGCGCCGTTGTTCGCAGTTTCCGGGCTCCTGGAGAGTGATCAAAATGGCTGGGGCGCCTTTATCGAGGGCGGTTGGCTAGTTTGGCTCGCAACTGCCTTTGCCGTGCTCGGCGTCAGCGTTTTTGGTCACGGTTGTTTCTACAATCTGATCAAGAAGTACGATATCTCTCTGCTCTCGCCGTTGACGCTGATGACGCCGGTATGGGGCGTTGTGCTCAGTATCGTGATGCTGGGAGAGGTCCTGACATTGCAGTTAGTTGTCGGGGCGGCCATTTCATTAGGCGGCGTGTTTGTTATTCTCATCCGTCCCAACAGCGCCATGCCTGAGGCGGCGCTTGGCGATAAGGTGAGAGGCAAGAAAGAATGAAGATCGAGGCGCATCCCAGCCCGAATTTCAATGACCGCAAAGCGCCGGTCGATATGCTTGTGTTTCACTATACCGGGATGGAGACAGGCCAAGCGGCGCTGGACCGCATGTGTGATCCAGAAGCTGAGGTTTCCGCTCACTATATGATCTGGGAAGATGGCCGCATTGTGCAGCTTGTTGGCGAAGACAAACGCGCCTGGCATGCTGGTGTGTCGAGCTGGAAGGGCGAGACTGATCTAAACTCCAGGTCAATCGGCATCGAGATCGTCAATGGTGGTCATGATTGGCCGTTGCCTGGTGATCGACTTCCGCCCTTTCCAGAGGTCCAGATCGACGCGCTCATTAAACTCACGCATGGCATCATGGACCGATGGGATATCCCGCAACAGCGGATTGTTGGGCATTCTGACATCGCGCCGGCGCGGAAGCAGGATCCGGGAGAGCATTTTCCTTGGGCAAAGCTCTCCCGATTTGGGATCGGCCTATGGCCATCTTCTTTGCTGGATGGCGCGTCCGGCTCAAAAGCGTCGGCCAAAGGCCCGCAGCTTATCGGGCGCGGCCTTGGGCCTGGCGATGATAAAAAAGCGGTGAGCCGCATGCAGACAATGCTTGCTGGCATTGGTTACGAGATCGAGGCTACCGGCACCTATGATAAGGCGACGGAAACAGTTGTGTGCGCCTTCCAAAGGCGTTGGCTTCAAGACCAAGTGACCGGTCTCGCCGACCTGCGCACGCTCCGCATGATCGGTCTGATGCATCCGCAATATCTGCGCTAACTCAATTCGAGACAGTGGCGATCGCCCTCACGAGCAATGCTAAAACCACGTTGTGTCACCGTTTTGGCTGCGTTTGAGTCATGAAAGCGTATCGCGTTCGTATGGTTGTAGTGGATGAAATTCACGCCCGTCTTTGTCTCAGGGGGCAAATGCTCGAGCAACTCCATGCTTTGAGTTACGCGCGGGTGTGGGATGAGTGACATGTCTCTGCCAGGTAATTCGAAGTCATCGTAGAAAGTTGCGTCGATGAAGGCGAGATCAACTTGTTTGACAATGTCTTCGATGCGGAGATCGAAATCAGTGTCCCATTCCTCCCAGCTATCGATGTCTGGCAAATACAAAGCGCTCTTTTGTGAGCTTTGGATGATGTAACCGACGGTTTCCGAATACTCATCTCGGTGGGGAACCCGATAAGGGGTTACCTGAATCGTGTTGGAAATCGTGATGGGCGTGCGATCCTCGAGGGACTTCAGGACGATATTGCCGAGCTCCACCAACTGTCCCCAAGGACCATTCTGAGCGAGAAATTCTCGCATGCGAGGCATTGCATACACGGGAACGCCCGACGTCCCAGCGACTTCCCGTCCGAGAAACATCAATCCTGCATAATGGCCGATATGCGCATGAGTTAGAAACACGCCTGCGACGCCCTCATTTTTCGCCTCCGATGGAGACAAAGTATCAAGGCGCTGAAGTTGTTCGGTGATGTTGGGCGTCGCATCGAACAAGTATCGCTCGGATGTCTCTAGGTTGACGACAGCGATCGATGTCGCGGTCAGGCGAAGACTAGGATCTTTCCAGGCCGGGTCGTCCGGATTTCCAAACTGAGGTGCACCGGCGTCTTGCCCCGCGCCGAGTACGATAAGCTCAACGCTGCACCTGGCGGTTTGGGGGGCACTCGGCGCTGCCCAGATAGACTCCACAGTGCAGCTGCCCGTGGCAATTGCGGATGCGATAAGACAGCTCAGAAAACCAAAGCGGTGCATTCAACCCTCTCGCTGCTTATGCTTTCGCACTCGGTCGGGCGTGGCAGCGATCATACCAAGCGCTGATATTGCCCAGATCCCGGTTGAGTGGCTGACCAACCTGTTCGCCAAAGGCCAGGAAGGCTGAGAGCAGAATATCGGCCAGCGTAAAGCGATCGCCCGCGAGATAGTCGCGACCATCCATTTCTTGATCGAGCCAGGCCAGCTTGTCCTGGACACAGGCTTTCAAGCCGTCTGCTGCTTCTGGTAGGCAGCGCATGCGATCCTGAAAGATTGGCAGGCCCTCAGCAAACCGAAACCCATTGGCCAGCGGTTCACAGACATTCAGGTCAGCCCAGCGTGTCCAGCGGCGAACTTGTGCTCGTTCCTCTGGTGTTGCGCCCATTAAAGGTTCGCCGGGCTGGCTTTCGTCGAGATATTCGCAAATGACGGTGATCTCAGTCAGCATGGTCCCATCATCGAGCTGAAGGGCGGGTAGCTGTCCTGCTGGGTTTATCTCGAGATATTCCGACTGGCGATTTACGCCTGCCATGATGTCCACCTCTTCCAGAAGCAGCTCGATGCCACGCTCGGCCATGAAGGTTCGCACCACCTGCGGATTTGGTCCCATCGAATTATAGAGTTTCATAAGGCTCTCCTGGCTTGGTTAGAAGTTTACGCGGTTTGAGACGGTTCCATCGACGATGAGGTTTGAGCCTGTCGTGTAAGATGATCTTGGGCTCGCTAGGAAGACGGCTGCGTCTGCGATTTCTTGCGGGGTTGCACAGCGTCCGGTCGGGTTTCTAGAAACCGCCTGTTCGAAGAATTCCGGCATGTTTTGCTCGACCATGTGCCAAACGCCCCCTTCGAAATAGACCATGCCAGGCGACACGACATTGGTGCGGATCCCGCGCTTGGCGTGCTGACGCGCGAGGCCCTTCGCCATATGAATCAAGGCTGCTTTTATGGGACCATATGATCCGGCATTGTCGGCAACGGCGGCTGAAATAGACGCGATGATGACGAAGGCTGCATCGCCGTTCTCATCGGCGGCTTTGCCCAGAAATGGCTCTGCCGCTTCGAACGCATTGACGGCGCCCAAAACATCGAGGTTGAAGTTTTGCTTCCATGAGCTCTCATCATTGCCCTGAGCCATCGCGCCAGCGTTCGAAACCAGGATGTCGATACCGCCCAGTTCTTCGCCAGCAGATGTGATCCAGCTTTTGAGCGCCGCGCCGTCAGTGACATCGACCGAACCGCCTGTGGCTTTGACGCCTTTCTCTTGGAGTGCTGACACAGCTGCCGAGATCTGATCCGCATTGCGCGCGCAGATCGCAACGTTTGCGCCTTCATCTGCCAGCGTGTCTGCGATGGCGCGGCCAATGCCCCGTGTCCCACCGAGGATGACGGCGTTCTTGCCTTTGAGTTTTAAGTCCATGCTGCGCTCCGATGTCTTTCTTCAGCTCGTATCGGAGCATACTCGCGGCTTTGCGCCAATGCGGGTCGTCGCGAGAGGGGGCTGGCGGTTTTCTCGCGTTTGAACTATATCGCCCGCTCCAGACGGCTGGGCAGTTGCTGCCCCTGACTTGATCAGGGGTGGAGGAAAGTCCGGGCTCCACGGAGACATGGCGGTGGATAACGTCCACCCGGCGCGAGCCGAGGGAAAGTGCCACAGAAAGCAAACCGCCCTGAACTTGCTTCGGGGTAAGGGTGAAAGGGTGGGGTAAGAGCCCACCGGGGCTTCGGTGACGCGGCCCGCATGGTAAACCCCGCCAGGAGCAAGACCGAATAGGGGGCGTATATGGGCCGTCTTCAGCCTACGCCCTGGGTGTGTCGCACCAGGCGTGCAGCAATGCGCGTCGCAGAGGAATGACTGCTGAACCCGTAAGGGGGAACAGAACCCGGCTTATAGGCCGTCTGGATTTTTCTACCGGCACCGCCCGTAGCGATCGGGCGAGGCCCCTAGGCCACCTCTAAGACCTGGAGGGTTCTCCCAGTTCGTTCCGCGTCCGCCGGCGCGTCCTGGCGGATTGTCATCGCGGTCATACCAGCACTTCGCGCTTTGGTTCCACCAGCCATAATTGGCGTGCCAGTAGCCGAATCTCGGATTGTAATAGTATCCCGCTGATAGCGAGGTGAAGCGGACTTGTTTGCCGCGGACAACAACCATTCGGCGATCCGGGCTTGCACCTGGTCCACCTACCGGACCGGGGGGATTTTCCCAATTTGTGCCAGGTCCGCCAGCGGGGCCGGGCGGGTTGTCATCACGATCATGCGCGCAAGCGGTTGGGAGGCCGGCGATCACAAAGATCAAAGCGGAGGCGATGCAGTGTTTCATTTGAATACCTCATTTTCTTATATGAGGTGGAACGCGCTGCGATCGTATCTCCGTCGATCTGACCTGCTCATCCTTTGCAGTTCTGGGTTTTCTCCATCACGCCCAGTTGTTCGACACGGCCCGTATTATTGGCGACATTGAAGTAGATATTGCCATAATCATACACGGTGCTGTCAGCTTTCGACACGACGCAATCAGGTACGCCGAAGGCTGCGCGTGTGGTGATTTGTTCTGCGCCGGTCGAAATGCCGTCCGCTGTCCTAAAGCGTCCATCTTGGACAATGATCCAATATACTTCGTCATGCGCGCCAACGGTGAAACCATCGAAGACATAGGTGGTTGCAGCGGTGCCCCGCATGGGGATCGTTTGCCGGGGCACGCCTTTCAGCGCCAAGAGCTGATCGAGCGGCATTCCAATTTCGACGTCGCCGACCCGTTCGCCGGGGACGATTTGATTGTCATTCAGCGTAAGCGGGGAGCTCGCGCAGCCACACAGCAAGCCAAGGCTCGCAAACAGAGAAATAGATTTCACAGGAGTCATTATGAGACGGTCTCGATTGGCCGCCCCCGCAGCATATCGTCTCTAATTCACTGGAAACAGACTGCTTTGTCGAGACGCGGAGACGTGAACTCTCTGTCAGGTTTGGTGGCTATGCAGACGGAACTGTTACGTCGCCCCAGACGATGAAATGCGGATTGTCATAGCCGCGAGCCTTTTTGCCATACAGCAAAGGCGTCCCGTCTGTTTCGGTGACTTTTGCGCCAGCCGCCTCAGCAATAGCTTGCCCTGCAGCAGTGTCCCACTCCATGGTTCGACCGAGGCGCGGATACAGATCGGCCTCGCCAGCCGCGATGAGGCAGAATTTGAGAGATGAGCCTGCCGAGATGATTTCGCCGATATTCTGGGTCTCTAAAAAGGCATTCGTCTCATCGCTGCGATGAGATTTCGAAGCGATCGCCGTCAGCCCGGCATCTGGCACTCGGCGAATTTGAAGCGGGGACCGTTCGCTCTCTTGAGGAACGTACGCGCCCGGTTCAGCACTTGCTTGCCAGGCGGAGAAACGGCTAGCGGCAACGAAGAGGCGGTTTAGAGCGGGCGCGTAGACCACGCCCATTACGGGGACGCCGTTCTCAATAATGCCGATATTGACGGTGAACTCGCCGCGTTTGTTGATGAACTCTTTCGTGCCGTCCAGCGGATCGACCAAGGCGAAACGACTTCCGTGCTCGGGAATGTTTCCCGCCGCAACCGACTCCTCTGCGATGACAGGAAGCTCCGGATCGGCATCCGCTAAAGCCGCAAGGATCAAAGCTTCGGCTTTCTCGTCCGCTTCGGTGACGGGTGAGCTGTCATCTTTGCGATCCACATTAAAATCAGTCGCGTAGACCTGCATGATGAGGTGTCCCGCGTCCAAAGCGATGCGCGCGAGGAGGTCTCCGGTTAAGCTCATGAAACGTGTCTTTCTTGCAGAGGAATGAGCAGCGGGTCCGCCGCCAAAATGCGGTGCGCCGTGCTGATTGTATCAAAGGCTTGTTGGCTATCGCCGAGACGGGGTGCGTTCGGGTCGGATATCCTAGCCAAGAAGGCGGAAAGGGCGACGAGAGCTCCATTTGAAGACTCGAACCGGTCAACGGTTTCATGCCGGGGCGCAGATCCATCTGTGCGTGCGGAAATCAAGGCTTCCTGGCCGAACCTTTGGTCTTCGGTGTTCAGACCTTCGAGCCATAAATAACCCCGCTCATATCCAAGCTCTATCCGGAAAGTCGGTCGCCACTGTGTCGTCGAGATATGCAGGCTCGCGAGTGTTCCGCCGTGTGTGCGAAGCGTCGCGATGATATTGCTCTCTGAGCCGATTTGCTCAGTTCGATCGAGATCGGAGAAGCCGCCAATATCCTGAAACGGACCTGCGAAGGCTTGCATGATATCAATCATCTCGGCGCCGAGGCCGAATACCGGATGATGCTCAGCTTCACGGCCAGCAACGCCGCAAACGCCCCGCATTGTCAGCAGATTGCCAAACTCCCCAGTGCCGACTTTAGCGAGCGCTGTTGCAACAGAGTCGTGATGACGCGCTGTAAAGCCGAATTGAAGCTGGGTCCCAGAGGCAGTTTGTTCACACCGCCGGATTTCGATCATGTCTTCGACGGTGAGAGGAACGGGATGCGTGCTGTAGACCGGCCATGGACCAGAAAGCGCGGCTTCAATCCAGGGGCGCAGGTCTTTTTGAGGACCGGCGAGGATGATTCCATCTAAGGACTCTGTTTGCATCGCGCTGCGCAGGCTCTGAATACCAGCCTCGTCGCAAGCGACATCGAGCGCGAATGCAGCGATTTGGCCCGCTTCAGCCAGAGTGTTCAGGACAAGATGGTGGTCTGAATCCAGTTGGTCGGCACCAATCACGGCGATGCGGATCTGGGACATACTCAACCGGGCTCCTTAAGCGCTGGACAGCGATAGCGGGTTGAGAGGGGCACCACAAGCGTGATGCTCAGACCTTGCACAAGATTGTTAGGGCGCTCGTTTAAGCGGCAAGCGCTTTCAAAAGTGCTTCGGCTTGCGTCTTAGAAAACGCTTCCGGCAAAGGCGCCCGCATAATCATGATCCGAGACCAAATTTGGCCGGTCAGAATGTCGACCGCTTGATCCAGGTCATAGTCGCGGCGAACGACATTCTTTGCCGCGATTTCTGCGAGGATTATCCGAAGCGGCGCGCGGATGTGTTCTTTCATCCAATTGCGCCAAGTTTCCCCAGCATCCTTGTCATCACTCGCGGCGATCATTGCCGTGCGCAGGACGGCGTGGCCTGAGCCTTGGCGTGTGGTTTCTTCTAACGGGTACACAAGCGCCGCAATGCGTTCGACTGGGTCGCGGCCCAGCTTAGAGGCTGCTGGAACAAGTTCCACAGCTGCTTCGATGCACATATTTCCGATCGCGGGCCACCAACGATAGATGGTTTGTTTGGACGCTTTTGCTTTGCGAGAGACTTTGTCGACGCTGAACTTGCGCCAACCGTTTTCCGCCATCTCTTCTCGTGTGGCCTTCAAGATTGCGGCACGCGATTCCTCGCTGCTGCGTTGTCCCTTTTTAGGTTTGGCCATCGTATCTGTCATAACGTCCGCATCTTTGAATAGTGTACATATTTTGGCTAACACGGAACGAACCGTTTGTCTTTCGTATCGTGCATTAAAATTACGAACGTTTCATGACCTGATAATCACAAACTTACGCGGTGCGAGTGCCCGTAAAATTGAGACTGGGTTTGCAAAGCGTGACAAAAAGACCGGACAATTCGAAATGAATAGGCGCAGCGCGTGTGCGGCTTATATGGCGACTATCTCAATAGTTGATTCGACAAGGAACTACCGTGGACGTTGCGCTCTCGACCCTTCTTTCGCCGATAATTCTGTTTTTTGCGCTTGGAATGGCTGCCGCTTTGCTGCGTTCGCAGATGAGCGTCCCCGAAGCCATCGCTAAAGGCATGGCCATCTATCTGATGATGGCCATTGGCCTCAAAGGCGGGGTCGAAATGTCGAAGAACCCGCTGACCACAGAGGTCTTACTGGTCCTGTTGGCGGGTATCGTCCTTTCCTTCCTCATTCCGCTGATTGCTTTCATCTTTTTGAGGCTCACCACCAAGCTCGATCAAGTCAATGCCGCGGCGACGGCTGCGCATTACGGGTCTATCTCGATTGTCACCTTCGTGGCCGCGACAGAAGCGGTGCGTCTCTCTGGATTTGATAGCGGGGGGCATTTGGTTGCCGTGGCAGCCCTTATGGAAACGCCCGCGATCATAACGGCGCTCTTTCTGGCCTCGCGCGGCGGTGGCGGAAGAGAGAAGCCAGTTGCCGGGTCTGAGCAAGGTGAGCTTGTTCGAGAAGTGTTTCTCAATGCCTCGATCGTCGTACTCGTTGGCGCGCTCGTGATTGGCTGGATTGCTGGAGAAGAGGGCACTGAAACGGTCCGGCCATTCTTTGTCGACCTGTTCCAAGGCGTGTTGTGCTTGTTCCTACTCGATATGGGGCTGTCTGCGGGGCGCGGGCTTCGCCAAGGGTGGCGGCAGCTCAGCGTGATGACTGTCGGATTTGGGCTTTATATGCCGCTCGTTTCGGCCTGTATCGCAGCTGCCTTCGCTTACGCTTTAGGTATGCCTGTCGGCGATGCAGCTCTATTGATCACGTTGACGGCATCCGCGTCTTACATTGCTGTTCCAGCCGCGATGCGACTGGCGCTGCCAGAAGCGAAACCCTCCATCTACTTAACGCTGTCGCTTGGGGTAACCTTCCCGTTTAATGTCACGATAGGCATACCGATCTATATTTATCTCGCACTGCTAATAAACGGACAGGGGTGATCTATGGAGAAGCATTTACGCATCGAGCTGATCATTGAGCGAATGGCCCATAAACGTGCCTGCCGCGTGCTCGAGGCAGGTGGGATGACCGGTTACACAGTCGTCCCAGCTATGGCGGGTTATGGAAACTCGAAACGCTGGAGCCGAGACACGGACCTGTCAGCGAGTGGCGACATGGTTGTCATCATATCAATTGGCGATGAAGCGAAAGTGCGCCCCGTCCTCGATCAGATCGGCGACTTACTGGGCGCACACATTGGCGTGGTGACCGTGACGGAAGTGGAAGTCCTCCGCCCCGGTCGTTTCTAAGATCGGTCTAGCCTTCAGAGCCGCGCGCGACGGCTTGCGCGATCAGTTCGCGGGCTTTCTCAACGCCTGACCAGCCTTCAACTTGGCTCCACTTGCCCGTCTCAAGGTCCTTATAGTGGGTGAAGAAGTGCGTGATCTTCTGGACCAAAATGTCTGGAAGGTCGTGATAAGTCGCGATTTTATCGTAATAGGCAGTGAGCTTTGGATGCGGAACCGCGAGGATCTTTTCATCCGGCCCTTTATCATCCGTCATCATCAAAACGCCAACCGGGCGGGCACGAACAACACTGCCCGGGACCAATGGGCGGTTGCCGACAACCATGACATCGATTGGGTCGCCATCTAGGCTGAGTGTGTGCGGGACAAACCCGTAATTACAAGGGTAGCGCATTTCGGTGTAGAGATAGCGGTCAACGAACATCGCGCCGGAAGCTTTGTCGATTTCGTATTTGATTGGGTCGCCGCCCAATGGAACTTCCACAATGACATTGAGATCATCGGGTGGATTTTGGCCTGCGGTGATTTTGGTGATGTCCATGGGAGGATGCCTTTTCCAATGCACTAATTTGCGCTGCCCGTGCAGGATCGCGGCCAAGACGTCAACCGGTCATAAGGTCTTCAGTTCAATTGCATGCAGTGCTGCTTATTAAGCGAGCGACCTAGGGGCCTATTCTACCACAGAGTAATTGAAACTGATCGAGAGTCTCGGCTCCTCTGTTTGGCTCGCCAGGACTTCGTGCCGCAGCCAACTCTCCCACATCAGGACATCACCAGGCGTTGGTGTGCGATAGGCGAATCGGGCCGCCTCTTCAGGCGCATCGCGCTTGAGGGGCGGAGCTGCCATCATCATCGCGATGCGAGGGTCCTCGAACTTGATTCGCCCCGAGCCTGAGGGCACGGCGATATAGCAGGTGCCTGAAATGACGCTGTTTGGATGGATGTGACCGGAATGATGCCCGCCTTCACCAAGGATATTGATCCATAGACTGTCACAGCTCAGCCGCGCGGACCCCAGATCCCAGTATCTCGCTTCAGCAAATTGGTGCGCAAACGCATCGAGTTGCGTGACCAGTTCTGCGAAAGCAGGCGCCCGTTGTGGAAGATCATCCAAGGAGGCGTAGGATGTATATCCTGGATAGCCTTCTTGCTCGCACCAATCATGCCCCGCTTGGTCGCCGTCTTCGATCATCCAGCAGGCGTCGTGCAGATCTTCGACCAGCTCGCTCTGAGATAGGCGTGTGTGTTGGATATGGCTGGCGAAGAGTGCGATTTGGGTCATGCCGTTCTCTTAAGCAGGAAATGCGCGGTGACAATATTGCTGGGCTGCGGCGGCTCTGAGGAATTTGAACGTCTATCATCACGTTTCTGTTTTTCAGCTTGCGCTCCGACGAATAGTCTGTTCTGAACAGTATACAAATCATTCAGCGGTAAGGAGGCGACCGTGGCGCAGACCAGGTTTACAGTGAATGGCGAAGATCGCGCCGTGGAGACGGATCCGAGCACGCCGCTGCTTTGGGTTATTCGCGAAGAGCTTAAGCTCACCGGAACAAAGTTCGGATGCGGGATCGCTCAGTGTGGGGCCTGCACGGTCCACTTGGATGGGACACCTGTGCGGTCATGCTCGACGCCTCTAGCGGCCGCGGAAGGCGCTGAGGTCACAACGATTGAAGGCGTCGCGTCGGAGGATGGCACCCGCCACAAGGTCCAAGCCGCTTGGATTGAACATCAGGTCCCGCAATGTGGATACTGCCAATCTGGGCAAATCATGTCTGCGGTCGCCTTGCTTCGCGACAATCCGAATCCAACGGATGAAGACATTGATACTGCGATGCGCGGAAACATTTGCCGCTGCGGCGCCTATGGGCGGATCCGTGCGGCCATCAAATCAGCGGCGAGCGCGTAGGGAGATCGATCATGGGAAAATGGACCCGTAGAGGATTTATCGCAGCTGGCCTGGTAGGCGGCGGTGTTCTGGCGGTTGGCGTTGGTATTCGCGAAGGTCATCGCGCGCCAAAACTGGCTCACCTGGTCGCAGATGAGGACGAAACGCTCGTCAATGTTTGGGTGAAGCTTTCACCCGACAATACGATCACAGCGATCGTCCCACACAGTGAAATGGGGCAGGGGGTGTTTACCTCCATGGCGCAAATGCTGGCGGACGAAATGGATGCTGACTGGGAGAAAGTCACATTTGAGCAAGCGCCCGCTCATGAAGGCTATGCCAACTATCCGCTAGGCCGTGAATTTATTTTGGGAGACACAAAGGTCCCAGGCTTCGTGCAGGATTCGTTGAACGGTGGATTCTTGCGGATCGCGCAATCCATGGGGCTGCAAATTACCGGCGGCAGCACAGCTGTCCGCTTCACAGGTATGGGCGGCATGCGGATCGCGGGCGCTGCGGCGCGCGAGATGATCGTCAAGGCTGCGGCCAAAGAATGGGATGTCAAAGCGAGTGAACTCAGCACGCGCAAGAGCATGGTCCTGCATGAAGCGAGTGGTCGCGAGGCCCCTTACGCAGAGTTTGCGGAACGCGCTGGGAAAATGTCGCCTCCCACGCAGCCAAAGCTGAAAACCCCCGAAGAGTTCACGCTCATGGGCAAGTCTCTACCGCGGTTCGACATCCCGTCGAAGACCGATGGCACCGCAGAGTTCGGCATTGATGTGGATCTACCGGGTATGAAGTATGCTGCCGTCATGGGCGCGCCCGTGCTCGGCGCGGAAACTATTAGCGTAGACGACACGTATGCGCGCGACATGCCCGGCGTGATCAAGATCTTGGATAAGGGCGCGTTTTTAGCGGTTGTGGCTGACGGCTATTGGCAAGCCGAAAACGCAATCCGCCAGCTCGATGTCACATGGAGCGAAACAGGCGCGGAAAACCTCGATCAGGCTGAGATCTTCGCGCGGATGCGATCTGCGATCGATGATGCGGATGGCAAAGGCGAAGAAGATGTCGCGATCGGCAATGTCCGCCGTGCGTCAGAGTCTGCCGCTCGTGTCTATGAAGTAGAGTATTCTGTCCCGTTCCTGGCGCATGCCGCCATGGAGCCGCTCAACGCCACGGCTTGGCTTCGCGACGGCAAAATCGACTTGTGGTCAGGCTTGCAGAATCCGCTTGCGGTTCGCGACGAGATTGCGGGCGCTTATGACGTGAAAAAGCACGACGTTACCGTGCATAATGTCTTGCTTGGCGGCGGATTTGGGCGCCGGTCTAATCCGGATTACCCCTTAATGGCGGTCGAAATCGCCAAAGAGTTCGATCACCCGGTCAAGATGATTTGGTCACGTGAGCAAGACACGCAACAGGACTGGTATCGCCCAGCATCTGTGAGCCGGTTCAAGGCGGGCCTAGATGCAAACGGAATGCCGGTGTCTTGGGACAATATGTTTACCGAGAAACACGATCCGCCCGAGGCCTCACACATTCCGTACAAAATCGACAATCAGCTGATCCAGTACACGAATGCGGAGCATCACATCCGTTTCGGGCCTTGGCGATCAGTCGATCACACACAGCATGGTTTCTTTATTGAGAGCTTTATCGACGAACTCGCCGACCAAGCCGGAATGGATGGCTATGCTTATCGGCGAAAGCTTCTTGAGCACTCGCCGCGATACATTGCGGTCCTCGACGCGGCGGCGAAAGCGGCTGATTGGGGACGAGAGGTCCCTGAAGGTCACGGTCTCGGGATTGCGCTTGTCGACTCTTTTGGCACCGCGGTCGCGCAGGTGGTCGAGGTCGATGTGGCCGGACCCGAACCGCGGGTCGTTCATGTCTGGTGCGCGGCTGATCCAGGCTATGCCATGAACCCTGACGGCTTCATCGCGCAAATCGAGAGTGGGATTATCTACGGGCTCACCGCCGCGCTCTATGGTGATATCACCATCGAAGGCGGCGCTGTGGTTCAGTCGAATTTCCACGATTACCCGATGCTTCGCATAGACGAATCTCCGCAGATTTCCGTTGAGATCATCAATAGCGGAGCAAAGGTCGGTGGCGGCGGTGAGCCGGGCACTCCTCCGATTGCACCGGCGCTCGCCAATGCGGTGTTTGCAGCCACCGGCGTGCGCGTGCGCAGTCAACCAATCGCGAACTTCAAGGAAGGGCTCAGCTAACGCGGTCACGCCCTGGCTTGGCCTTTCCCACAAGCAATCTGTGGTCGGATCTTGTCTTGAGACCCGTGGGTCGCGTATTGGGACCGCATAAAACGTTGACCAAGCAGGAGTCTTACGAATGACCGATCGTACTTTTGAGCCAATGACAAAGGCAGAAGTTGTCGCCGCGCAGCGCGCATGGGCCAAATATGTGACGGAACAAGACGTCGAGAACCTCCTCGGCCTTTATGACTTTGGCAGCGCCGATGAGCCACTTTTGTTTAAGCCAACCTTGGCGGATGTGATTCGATTGGATCGCGAGGGCGCAAAGTCCTACTTCATTGGGGGCAATCCAGACTTTCCGCACGATCATGGCTTCTTGAAGCGCGGTTGGAAAACGGTTGAGTTTCAAAGCGCCGCTGGACCGATCCTAAAAGCGGGCGGACTCGGCTACAAAGACATGGGCCACTACACATTCACCGACGGCGACGGTAACGCCACACGCGCGGACTACACATTCGCGTACCACAAGCTCAGCGGCCAAGTGTTGATTTCACTGCATCACTCTTCGCTGACCTGGTTCCCACCGATCGACGAATAAACAGCGCATCGCACTAGATTGAAAAAGTTCGAGGGAGAGGCCCCCTCGAATTACATTTGCATCGTCCAGCCTTCAACGCCCATAGCCGCCTGACGGACGGCTTCTGACAGGGTTGGGTGAGCGTGACAGGTGCGGGCGACGTCTTCAGAAGACGCGCCAAACTCCATCGCAATCGCGATCTCGTGGATCATCTCGCCGACGCCGACGCCAATCATGTGGGCGCCCAAGATGCGGTCTGTGCCTTCTTCAGCGAGGATTTTCACAAACCCAGCGGTCTCGTGGTTGGTGCGCGCGCGGGAGTTGGCCATGAAGGGGAATTTACCCCTCTTATATTTGATGCCAGCCTCTTTGAGCTGCTCTTCGGTTTTACCGATCGTTGCGATTTCCGGGTTGGTGTAGACCACGCCTGGGACGAGATCGTAATCAACGTGTCCGGCTTTGCCTGCGATCAGCTCAGCGACGGCTGCGCCATCATCCTCAGCTTTGTGCGCGAGCATTGGGCCAGCGATACAATCGCCAATCGCCCAAACGCCTGACGCCACTTTGAAGTGGTCAGTGGTTTCGATCACCCCGCGGCGGTCTGTCTTGCCGCCAATATTTTCAAGACCGAGGCCTTCAGTGTAGGGGCGTCGTCCGACCGCGACGATCACGATATCCGCGTCGACAGTTTCTGCGTCCCCTCCAGCCGCTGGCTCCATCGTGAGCTTGAGCTTGGTTTTGAGCTTCTCAACGCTGGTCACTTTGGTGCCGAGCTTGAAGTTTAGGCTTTGCTTTTTGAAAGTCCGCTGGGCTTCTTTTGCGATCTCATTGTCCGTGCCGGGCAGAATGCGATCGAGGTATTCAATGACCGTGACTTCAGACCCGAGACGAGACCAAACGCAGCCCATTTCCAAACCGATGACGCCGGCGCCAATCAGGACCAGCTTCTTTGGGATCGCTTTAAGGCTGAGCGCGCCAACGTTCGAAACAATCCGCTCTTCGTCGATTTCAATGCCTGGCAGTGTAGAGGGCTCCGATCCCGTCGCGATGACGATGTTCTTCGCAGAGAGTGTCTGCTTGGATCCGTCTTTCGCCGTCACTTCGACTTGTCCGGGGCCTGTGATCCGACCTTTGCCTTGGACATGGTCGACTTTGTTCTTCTTCAGCAGAAACGCAACGCCTTTTGTCAGGCCATCAACGGCATCTGCTTTTTGGGCCATCATTTGCGGCAAATCGATTTCCAGTTTGCCGGTTTTGATTCCCATAGAGGCGAAGTCATTCTTCGCCGCTGCGTAATACTCAGACGCGTGCAAAAGCGCCTTAGACGGGATACAGCCAACGTTGAGGCAGGTCCCGCCAAGTGTATCATTCATTTCGATACAGGCTGTTTTAAGCCCCAATTGTCCTGCGCGAATTGCACAATTGTAGCCGCCTGGGCCACCGCCGATGATTACGACGTCATAGGTGTCTGCCATGGGATATTTTGCCTGTTCCAGCTCGCCATTAGAATCTGGCGGCAACCTAGTGTCGTCGTCGGCAAATGCAATCTAAGAAACGACTTAAGCGCGGCGCAATGTCAGAATAAGAACAGATAAGGTGATTGCGGCGAGCCCGAAAATGACCTCGTCCATCCAAAGCCCGGAATCAGCGCCTGAGACGGCCATTAGTCCGCCCAGAATTCCAAACAGCACGGATCCGATCGCTGCGAGCGTTCCGCCCGACTTCAGTTGCACCACAACGAGCAAGCCGCCAAGCGCCATAAGCGTGGTGCTGACCACCCGAATGATCCCGGTCGGAGGTTCAAATAAAGCGCTCGCTAAATCGCCGCCGCGCGACGTGAAAGCCAGAATTGCTTCAAGCGCACCCCAGCCGAGCCACAGGCCGAGGCCAAGCATCACAATTCCTGCAAGTCTTCTCAGCATGTTGGTTTCTCCCCGAGACTTTAATTGTGACGGATTTGTCATGCAATTGCAAACAAAGGCACAACCGGGAAAGACGTTTTAGGGGCAGCTTTGTGGCAGATTATTGGCGACGCTGCCGGGCTCGCATTTTGCGTCCCTCGGCTGCAAAGTGGGCACGCTGACGTGCAATCGCCGCGGGGATGGGTCTGCGGTAGCGGATTTCTCGCTCTGGCTTTTGGGGCTGCTCGACTGGAGCTTGCACATAGATGACTTGCTGCCCATCAGTCGTTTCATCCGGACGTTCAGGAGTCGGCACACGCTTGCGGCACAGTTCCCAGACAGCGATCCCGAGCAGCACTGCTCCTGCTGCGGCGCCCGCCACAGCGCCTTCTCCGGCGCTCGGATCTTGCCACCAACCGGGTTCAAAATCGACCAGGAAGACGCAAGGGAAGCCTGCAATCGCGCCCATAAAATACCAAAGGCGCGCAGCTCTTTGCTTATTCCCCAGGCTCAAAGCGGATGCGTAAAAGCATAAGGCTGCCAAGAAATACGGAGCGCCATAAACGATCCCAAGCTCTCGCCAATCAATACCGCTAAGACCGCCCAAGGCGTCATCTTCGAGCACAAAGCCCGCAAGCATCATGAGGCTCGGCCAGCGGATTGCGGCCATTGCTCCAAAAGCAAAGGCGATTGCGTATAACGCGATCAGAAGCGCAATCAGTCGTCGTGGCATATTTTCTTAATAGGCCGGTAAAATTGATATGCCATGAATATAGTCGAAGGGATTTGAGCTATGTTCCGACAAAGTCCACCACAAGTGCCAATGGCGCTTATGTTTGGCGGTGTAATACCGTTTGCGTCCTCTGCCGGCGCGATGATTGTTTTGCGAGAAAACCTCGCACTCTTGAATCTCGCGGCGCTATGGCTGCTGGTTTACTCCGCAATTATTCTGAGTTTCCTCGGCGGGGTCCGCTGGGGCGCTGAAATTGCGAAGCGGGAACGACCGCGATTTGCTGAGCTTGGCCCATCTGTCTTAGGCGCGCTTGCCGGATGGGGGCTGGTCATGGCTGGCTTCCAGCATGGCATGCAGACCTGGCTTTTCGCAGCCATGGGCGCGGCGCTGACGCTTCACTATTTTTATGATGTGATTTCGCCTGAGTTACCGCTTTGGTATCGCCGCATGCGTGTCTGGCCGACGCTTGGCGCGGTTCTGTCTCTCGCTGTGGCGTATTTCGTACTTACTCAGCAGGCATAGGCATCCGAGAGCGAGGCAGGCTTATGCCCGCGGCTCGGAAACTAATCGTAGCGAGCACGAGCGATAGGACCGCATTCCACCCCGCCATAGAGAGGCCGTACTGGCCTTTCCAGGGATCATCCATGCAAGATGGCGCGCCCTGTCGCGCGTTTAAGTTCGAAAGATCGATCGCGTCCATATCGACCAGATTGGCTGTGCAGCCGCTTGGGGCAGGCCAGAACTTGTATTCGACACCCGCATGATAGGCTGCGACGACGGCCCCGGTGAGGAATACCAAGCCGAGCATAATGTTGAACGCCAATATGAAGCGCGGGTTCTGTCGAACCTGCCATAGGGCGAGCGCTGTCACGGTCATCGCGACCACGGCCCAATAGACTTCACGCTGTCTCAAACAGAGCGGGCAGGGCAGTAGTAGCGCAAAACTTTCGAACGCATGAGCCGCACCCAGCATGCCAAGCGCCGCAGCGAGGGCAATCGCCGGCCAGCGCCATGTGTTCAGAAAAGGGTCTATACGTTCAAACATTACCCCTAAAATCGGGTGCCGGACGCTAAGAGTCCATGCGGCAACCGAGCACGGGGGCTTACAGTTTTGTTAGGCGGCGTCTAACCGAGGATCATATCTTTCAAGCTGCTAATGATCCAAGTCGATCCAGTGACCAATATGCCGATCCAAACAGACCCTAAGATTGCGCCGAGAATCACCAATAGCCCATCCCGCGCCATAAAGCCGAACGCGACAATCGCGACGGCAATTGCAGGGGTCGAATTGGTCAGCGGCAAAGGTACCAAGATTGAGGCACAGAAGGCCGTCAGGAAGAGCGCCACCAAGCGTTCCATCGATTTACTGGTCAAAAACGATAGTCGTGGATGAGAAATCACTTCCAACCAGCCGAACCATTTGCGTCCAAAGGAGGATGTCCGCGTGAGACCGGCGTTGTTGATCATGCGCTGGCCAAACTTTTCAGGGAGCCACGGTTCTTCGCGCCCGGCCAGCATTTGCAGGGTCAGCGCCATCATCGGTAAGGACACAACCTGCGGCACGCCGTACAAAAACGGGATCGCGCAGGGTAGGGCCAAAATAAACAGCATCGCCCCAAAAGCCCGTTCCTCAAGGCGGTCGAGAATTTGGTGCAGGCTAAAGCCTTCTTCCGGCGCTTCAGCGGCCATGGCCTCGAGCGATTGCAAGAAGGTGCGTTGGGGGTGTTTCAACTCGGTCATCGCCGCTTCCCTAGCGAGCTTCGTGCCAACCGCAAAGTGGTGATTGACGAGCGGGTTCGCCTGCGGCAGTTAGGCGACCTGCCATTTTAAGGAGCCTCCCTGGCGGAATTGGTAGACGCGACGGATTCAAAATCCGTTTCTGGCAACAGAGTGCCGGTTCGAGTCCGGCGGGAGGTACCAACATTCTCTTACTGTGCCCATATGTATTGACCTATGAGGCTAGGAACATGAGATCGTGTTACTGAATCCGTCACTATTAGAACTTGCTAAGCGATGGATTGCCTCGAGTCCGAGACTTGACGCGTCTCAATTAGAAAGTTTGAAAAATACCCATTAGTCAGGCTCGAATATAGTTAAAAAGTATCGACATCGAAACAAAGTTTTTCTAACCCAAAGGCAAAGGGGTGGGTTAAAAGATGAGTTCGGTAGGACTAAAAGGGCAAAAGCCCAGTACGGGTTTCCACAATTTGGATTGGACTGATGGCGCTCGAACAGGGCTTACTTTGTCTGCTGTAGGAGTGTTCTTTATTGGCCGTGACTTCTATCAACCCGCTTTTCTTGACTCATCGTTAGACTGGTTGATCTCAATTTCATTGGCCTTTGGCGGGTGGATTATTTTCCAACTGGCTCGTACTCTGTCTCGCTGGAAGTCCATAAAAATAAGTCTATCGGCTGCGCGCAGCGATCGGACCCCAGCTCAATGGCGCTCGATCACGCAGGGTTTCAGAGAGATTTTCCTTTATCTATCGATTAGCTTGGTAGGCTTGTCACTCTTGATTTGGAGCGTCAGAACGAACTCTTATGTCGATTGGAGTCTTATTGAGATTGTGAGCGACGCAACGGGTTCAGATCATTCTCGACAATCCGCAATCGTGCTTTCCATGCTATCTCTGGCGTTTTTACCAATCTTGGTTGGAAGCACGCTCAAGGCCCGCCACGAAGCCAAAGGAAACCTCTTTAGAGACGATGCCGTCTCATCTACAACAGCGTACGTCGGCATTGTTTTGGTCTCATCCATGGGGATGCTGGCGGTTTGGGCTGGCAATCAAGATAGTGAAATTTCGAGCACATTAGCATTTTATGTCACGTTTGGCGTAATGCTGATGTTCGTCACATTTATCTTGTGGCCTCATATTGCACGCCTCTTAAACATCCACTCCGAGCGATTGGATGCTTCCGATAATCAACCGGCGTCAGCTGGGGTTCCTCAGTCGCTTCCTGCTACCGCTCTGAGTTATGTGGATTCATTTCTGGTTCGACTGATTGCTCCCCTGTCCGGTGCTACGCAAAAAGGCCCTATGGTCCCTCACGTCCTAGTACTACTCGTTTTGGGACCGCTCATCGCGATTGGTTTTTTCCTGCCAGCGCCCTTTGGGCTCATGCCGGTGTTTTTGGGAATGCTCATCGTGCTTTCGTTGGGAAGACGTTGGGCTTGGATCGAAGATGATCGCGAGACCGCTTCGCGTTTGTTGCAAACTGAAAGCGAAGAGATTCATATTGGCTTTGATAATGATCTTAAAGATGAAGCGATTGCTGAGACTCACTTAGAGGCTCTTTGCGCTAACGCCGATGCGCGAACCGAAGGGAAAAAGCTACACGACCCATTGATCCAGGGCGTCCAATATAAGGATGTGCCGGTTTTTCAGTATCGCGTTTGGTGTCTTGAACGCTTGCAAGAGCAACGCGCCGCAGTCTCACAGAATGCGCGCGACACCCTCGATACCTTTCTCGAAGAGAACGGTGCTCTGGAGCCTCTGATCCGGCTGAACGCCATAAACAGTGGCTACGATACCCAGCGGGCTGTGCCGTTTGGAACATCAATCTCGGTGTTTGAGAGCGTGAAGTAAGCTTGAGCCTCGAAAAGATCTGCCTGGAAATCTCAACACAGCGCATGTGTCGCTCTTGCTAATCTTTCGTCCGGCTTAAATAAGCGGGCAAAGGATGTTCTAATGCTCGACACTATGACGACACACCAATCAGTTCCCGGAGCCGTGGGCCCGCTGCCGACAGATCACCCCGAAGTTGTGCAGGGCAAGATTGGCGTTCTTCTGGTCAATCTCGGGACGCCAGATGGCACTGACTATTGGTCTATGCGTCGATATTTGTCCGAGTTTTTGTCGGACCCGCGCGTGATCGAAGTACCGCAGCCGATTTGGCAACTCATTCTACAAGGGCCGATCCTCACCTTTCGACCGAGCAAATCTGGCCGCGCGTATAAGAAAATATGGACTGAGGATGGCTCACCGCTCTTGTTCTACACCAAGCGTCAGGCGGAGAAGCTGAATGAGCGGATCGGTAGCGATAATCTGATCGTGGATTTTGCAATGAATTATGGCAATCCAAGCATCGCCTCGAAGGTCGCAGCGTTAAAACAACAAGGATGCGATCGCATCTGCGTCGTCCCGCTCTACCCACAATATTCGGCCGCAACGACGGCGAGTGTTTGCGACCGCACGTTCAAAGTCCTGAAGGGTATGCGCTGGCAACCGGCGCTGCGAACGGCGGCGAGTTTCCACGACCAGCCCGTCTATATCGATGCGCTCGCAAAATCGATCTCTGAGCATCTTGCGACCCTCGATTTCACGCCCGACAAAGTGCTCATGTCCTATCACGGCATCCCGAAAGCCTATTTTGACAAGGGCGATCCCTATCATTGCCATTGCCATAAAACGACGCGCCTTGTGGCGGAGCGTCTTGGTTGGGCTGACGGCTTTGCGATGACGACATTCCAGAGCCGGTTTGGACCGACGAAATGGCTAGAGCCCTATACGGACAAAACGCTTGAGGCTTTACCCGAAATGGGCGCGAAGAAAGTTGTTGTGGTTTCACCTGCCTTCATCTCTGATTGCCTTGAAACGTTAGAAGAGCTTGCCATGGAAGGCCGCGATGAATTCATGGAAGCGGGTGGCGAGGCCTACTCTGTTGTGCCGTGTTTGAATGATAGCAACAGCGCGATCGATGTCATTGAAGATGTGGTTCGGCGTGATACGGCTGGCTGGATCGCGTAAGCGTGGATGGCTGGATCAAAAACGGAAAAGTCCGTGGCCGGATTACCGAAGATGGCGCCTTGGAAGTGCGCTGTTTTGGGCTCACCACACAGACCAAATATTATAAACAGCTGTTTCGGGAGTTCTTCCGAAAAGACTTCCAACGCCTAAGACCGGGCTATGGCGATTTCGACGTCTATATCGTGATGGAATATACGGGCGATGCGCCTTGGATGGACCTCGATAACCTCGCAAAAGCGCTGCTCGATAGCCTCACTGGAAATGCGTTTGAAGATGACCATCAAGTGGCGCGTCTGCTGGTTGAACGACGCGTGGGCGATCGAGAAGGGATCTATATGCGCGTGCGAGAGATGGACTAAGAGCTCTCGCGCCCCCAAGCGCGCATGGCATCAATAATTGGACGCATATTGCGGCCTTTCTCGGTCAGCAGATATTCCGACCGTGGTGGATGGGTATCATAGATCTTGCGCTCTACCACACCATGATCTTCCAACATTTTTAGCCGATTTGAGAGCGTGTTCGGCGCAATACCCTTCAGCGCGATTTCAAAGTCTGAAAAGCGCCGCGCCCCATTATCCACTAATTCGCGAATGATTTCACTGGTCCATCTCGACCCGATGATGAACGCCGTCCGCGAAACCGGGCAGAGAGGGAGATTCTTTTTCGCCATTGCGCTCCATTAGCGAATTTGCTTTATGAGATCTAGTAACTACAAATATGATAGTAACTATATCAAGGAGGACACCATTATGGGTTTTGAGTTGCAAGCTGTGGTTTGGACAACCGTGATTTTAGCCGCCCTTATTGGTTTTCAAGGCGGACTCGTTCCTATCTATCAAGGATTCGCATGGGGCCTCGGCAACCGAGATGAAGCACGTGAGAAAACCGAACTTCAATTGCGCACGGCGCGGACCGTCGCCAACCATATTGAAGGCATGATGGTCTTCATCCCATTGGCGCTGATTGTCGCTATGTCAGATCTCTCTTCCACCCTGACGACTTGGGGAGCGGGCCTATATCTCCTCGGACGCGTTCTTTTTGCGCCGCTCTACCTCATTGGCGTACCTTATCTGCGGTCCCTCGTTTGGGGCGTCAGTTTAGTCGGTATTATAATGCTCGGCTTTGAAGTCGTGCGCGCAGCGATCGGGTAGTGCCGCTGGATTAAGAGCGCGGGCGACAGCTATCTGTGTCACCGAACACGCACGCGACGAGCCGTGCTTGACGTGCGCCCTCGGGGTCGGCTTGGCCACCGATTCCAAGCTCGAGGTTCTCTGCATAAGAGGCGCAGCCAACATCATGCCCCAAATCGCAGGCGCGCATGAAAAAGTCGCGAACGCTTGTCGCTCTCTCTTCGCCCGAGCGCATGTTGATGAGAATGAAATCGGCTGCAGACACGCAAAGCTCCGCGCTGCGGGCGTCGTTTTCTGGACAGGCTGACGCGTTCGCGCTGAGCGCCAGGTCGATCTCAACATCGCCGCCGATTCCGAGCATGTAGAGATCTGCAACTTCGCGGCAGGATTCCAACCGGCCGAGATCGCAGGATCGCTTCAACGTCTCTCGTGCGAGTGGGAGATCGGGGCTTGTGGCTCTGCCTTCGATATGGTCGTGAGCAAAAGTTGCACAGGCACTCGCATCGCCAAGCTCACAGGATTTCGAGGTGAACTCGAGCACGAGATCATGGCTGTTTTCAAGTCCCGACACCCTTAAGTGGTCCGCCATGTTTTGGCAGCCCTTAATATACCCGCCGTCACAAACCTCTTCGGAAAATGACAGGAAAGTTGCGTCAATGATTTGTGTGGTGCCTCGAGCGTTTCGCGGGTCGTACATCTCCAAGAGCGTATCGCAGACGACGGAAGATTGCATTTGGCCAATCTCGGACAAACAGGTGTCTCGCAAAGGAGAAATGGCTTGTTCGAGTTCCCCATCCTCAAGCATGTTCGTCGCTGTTTGAATGAGGTCCTGAGGATCATATTGCGGCGGCGGTGGCGCTATGGTTTCAGCCACCTCAGTTGGTTCGGTTTCGAGTTCCGTTTGAGGTTCAGGTTCAGTTGAAGCAACGAGCTCTTCTTCTGGTTCGTTCTGTTCTATGGGGCGGCATCCGAGCTCAATCTCGGCCCATTCAAGCATGGAGCGGCTGGGGGATGTCGTAAGTGTTTTGTGAAACGCCCAGAGCTCCAGACTCCCCGCGTCGACCAGGTCTGATATTTGGGCGTCCATCGGATCGTTTCCATCGGCACCGCAAGACTGATCTCGAAAGCAGATCGATAATCTGAGAAGGGCGTCGTCATCGCTTTCCAGCGCATCCAGCCCAATTAGGTGCCATTCTAGCACCACCAAGGCTGCATAGCGGTTCTCGAGGTCTACATACTGCTCCGCGGGCAGACTTCCTTGTAAAGCAACCAGAGCGTCGTGTGAGCTCTCTACGTATCGCTCAACCGATGATTCAGTTGGGCAATCAGCATTTGCCGCCGCCGAGGCAATACCGGCTAGTCCCCAGATCGCTGCTGATCGCAGTGCGTGTAACATCTAACGTCCCTAAACATTACGCATGCGCAACATATCATGCGGGTAATCGTTCAACAAGAAAATGCGCTCTCCGCTACGAGGAACAGTCGAGACGGGAGCTCATCATGCAAGTTTCGTGTCTAAGGCGAGATTAGCTGAGCCGTTTAAAGGGCATTGGGATCGCTGTTGCGGTGGCTTTTGCGACCAATATCCCTTTATTATCAAAGCATTCAGCCTCCATGAAGGCAGCGGAGCGACCCCACTTTAGAATCCGGGCTTCAACATGGGCATCTCCTGGCATCAGGCGCCGAAGATAAGAGGTTTTCATCTCGAGGGTGGGGGCCGTCATGGTTACATTTGAGGCAATTATGCAACATGTGCTCATTGCTTCATCCATCATGGCCGCGATAAATCCGCCTTGGACCGCGCCGGTTGGGTTCGCAAACATGGTTGGAACGTCAAAGTCCATTCGCACGCGCTGGGCGTCTTGTTCGACCTCAGTGAGGCGCATGCCAAGCGTTTCAGAGCAGGGCGGACGTTTTTTGCTGTTCTGAAACCGCGCGAGCATTTCGGCGTCCGAGACGCGCGGTTTTTCGTCTTGTTCTGAACCCGCCATGCTTATTTGCGGCGGAAGGCGTCGAGACTAACCACCGTGTCGCCAGATTCTGCTTCTGGCGCATCACTGGAATCGACCTCTGTCTCAGCCTGTTCAAGCGCTGGATCGACGACTTTCGCGTCTTCTCCGGTCGGCGCTTTTTCGAAGCTGACACCGAAATTCACAGCAGGATCTACGAAACGGGTCATCGCAACGTATGGGATTGAGAGATGCTGCGGCACCCGATTGAATTTCAGAACGATTTCGAAGTGCCCATCATGCACTTCCAAGTCCCAGTATTGATGCTGAATGACGATCGTCATCTCGTCCGGGAACTGTTCGATCAAGTGGTCCGGGATCTTTACGCCAGGCGCTTTTGTCCGGAACGTCACGTAGAAATGGTGATCACCTGGAGGGGCTGACCCTTTGGCCGCTTGGCGCATCGCTTCGCGAACGACGCCGCGCATAGCCGCCTGTGTCAGTGCCTCATAGCCGATATAGTCGGTCATTTCCCGCTCCCAGTTGAGAGGAGACGACTATCTCCTCTAAACGTCTCTCGCAACGCTGTTCATGCGTTAGGCGAGCCTATTTCTGCATCTTCCCCAGATGGGAAGTTTCTTATTTTGGTTAAGCGCTTTCTGCAATGTCGACTGCACAAGGCGTTACTCTACGACGTAAAAGTGGAGGCTTCTGTTGCCAGGCGCCTCCGGGCCCCGCCTAAGGCGCTGATGCCCTAGGAGTTAAAGCGGTTTTCCACGCACTGCGTTACGCAGCGAGCAGTTCACCTTCAGCAAAGTTGTCATTAGCAACTATTGTTGAGTGAGCTTCTAACGCAGCTCATGCGGGTGAAAGCTTCGTCTTTACACGTCCGTCGATCCTATTTCGCCCCCAAATGACCCGCTGAAGGGAGGGTCTTTGGTGGAGGCGCCGGGTACCGCCCCCGGGTCCGAACCGCTTATTACACGCGCGTTTATCACCATAGTCCAAAAGAACGAGGTCAATATAGGCCGGGTTTGAAGAAGATAAAAGGGACTAGTCCAGCTGTTCGACAATAACTTCGATCACGCCTTCCGTTCGTTCAAGCGCGGACAATTCTGCCTCAAGTGTGCTCGAATGAATCTCGCGCGTTGTCCGGAACACTGCGCCCGTTGCATCTGCCGTGAGGATTGTCAGGCGAAGCATTCGCTCGGTACCATCTAGCACGCCATCGGCGGCTCGGACCGTCAGTTTGCCGACTTGGTAGACGCCTTTTCCGGTTAAATAGACGGTCTTTCCCGCAAGCTTTGCGCCGCCAAACAGCAATCCAGCGGTCGAGGTGACGATACAGGCCGATAGGGACATGGCGCTCAAAGCCGCGATGAGAGGTTTAAGCATCAGTTTGATCTCCGCCGACATGTTTTGTAGTCTATTTTGCTAATGTGCGGCGCCTTAACAGAAGATGAGGCGAGCTTTGCGCCCTGCCTTAAGAGACTTGTTCCTCGGCTCAAAACCTGCTCTTTGCCGTTTATCGATAATTCTGATGATTGGGAGACCATCAAAATGCGTACTACGCTAACTGCGCTTGCGACCATTTTCGCCCTTGCCGCTTGTGACCCGGTACGGGTTCCAAGCGCCTCTACGACTGATCCAGCACCAACAGAGGCGCCGGCCGCGCCAACAGCGGAAGAGATCGCAGCTGAAACAGAACGCCTCAACGCCTGGTTTGAGGAAAAGTATGAAGCTGAAACGCTTGAAAGCCCGATTCAATTGACCTTCCTCGGCCGCGATGAACGCCAAGGCGAGATTGATGATTTTTCAGAGGCTGCTCAAGATGCGCAGTTGCAGCGCATGCTCGACAATGCGGCTGAACTCGAAGCCAGCTTCGATTACAACAAGCTGACGCCAGACGCTAAGATTTCTTACGATATTTGGATGTACCAGGCGGAGACTGCGAAGGCCGCTGATGCGTTCCGCTATAATGGCTACATCTTCGATCAGATGCAGGCCATCCATACGTTCTTCCCGCAGCTTTTGATCGCTTTCCACAAAGTGATTGATGGCGAAGATATGGACAATTATCTGCTACGCGTGTCCGGCAGTGCGGTTGCAATTGATCAGCTCATAGCGCTTTCCAAAACCAATGCCGAGGCAGGGGTTCGCCCGCCATACTTTGCGTTTGAGTCCGTTATCGAAGAAGCGGGCAAAATCATCACCGGCGCCCCGTTTGATGAGAGCGGCGAAGACAGCGATATCTGGGCCGATGCCAAAGCCAAGATCGCAAACCTTCTTGAGCAGGAGCAAATTGACCAGGCCAAAGCCGATCAACTCACAGCGGACATTCGCATGGCCTTGGTCGAAGAATGGAAGCCCGCTTATGAGCGCCTGATTGCCTGGCAGGAAGAAGACATTGTGAACGCAACGCCCGAGGCACAAGGCGTGACAATGCTTCCAAACGGCGTGGACTACTATAATGAGCGCCTCGCCAATCAAACGACAACATCTCTGACGTCTGACGAAATTCATGAGATTGGCCTCGCCGAGGTTGCTCGTCTACGTGCCGAAATGGAAGAGATCCAGGCCGATTTCGGGTTTGAAGGCAGCCTGCAAGACTTCTTCGCCTTCCTGCGCGACACGAAAGACGATGAGCGTCTTTATTACCCAAATACCGATGAAGGTCGCCAAGGCTATATTGACGATGCGACGGCGGCGATTGACGGCATCAAAGCTGTTCTTCCGGACTATTTCGGGATCCTGCCAAAAGCGGACATGGTAGTGAAACGGGTTGAGCCGTTCCGCGAACAGGACGGCGCGGCGCAACACTATTTCCCATCCACACCAGATGGATCGCGTCCAGGTGTCTACTATGCTCACCTGTCTGACATGACCGCGATGCCAAAGCGTGAGCTAGAGGTCATCGCCTATCATGAGGGCCTGCCAGGTCACCATATGCAGATTGCCATTCAGCAAGAACTCGACGCTGTTCCGACCTTCCGGACGCAAGCGGGTTTTACCGCCTATAGCGAAGGCTGGGGTCTCTATTCCGAATGGCTGGCGATCGAGATGCCAGGTACGTACCTCGATCCCCTTTCGCGATTTGGCCGGGCTGGATCTGAGATTTGGCGTGCCATTCGATTGGTGCTCGACACCGGTCTTCACGCCAAAGGCTGGAGCGAGGAAGAAGCCGTCGCTTACTTCATGGAAAACTCAGCGATCACAGAAGCGCAGGCTCGCTCAGAAGTGCGCCGCTATATGGTGCTTCCTGGTCAAGCGACCAGCTACAAAGTCGGTATGCTGAAAATCCAAGAACTGCGCCGTGATGCGGAAGCAGAGCTCGGCGATGCGTTCGACATCCGTGCATTCCACGACACAATCCTAGGCGGCGGCGCGATGCCACTCGCTATCCTCGAGCGCCGTGTCGACGAATGGGTCGCTAGCGTGAAAGCGGGTTAAGGTCATTCGCTAGACTTTCTGATAAAGGACCGGATATCGGCAGCCAGTCGATATCCGGTTTCTTCGTTTAGATACATCAGATGTCCTCCCCTATACGTTCTAATTGTGACTGCGTCCTGCGAATGACCAGCGTCTCGTAGGGCGAGCTCCATCGCATAGAATGGGGTAACAATGTCATATGGACTGGACGCCACCAGAATTTTTAGCGGTCGTAGGTCTAGGCTGGCCAAGGTGGAATTGGCGTTTGTAATCTGGAACGCAGTTGCCAAAATCTCCGCCATGTTTGTGCCTTGTCCAAGCTCTAGGCTTTTGAGGAAATTATAGTCCCAAATTGTACCGAATCCATTGTGGCGAAGGCTGTGGTAGCTTTCCGTGTCCAAAACATAATTTAGGTTTGACTTGAGATACGATGCCAAGCGCGCTTCGAGCTCGTTTGCGAGTTCGCTGAGTTTGATGCCTGGCAGATACTCGCCTAGCGCACATTGAAACCTCGCATCGTACGCGCATCGTTTCTGCGGACGTTGCAGGGAGGCGATCGCTTGAAAAATAGTTGCGCGAACGCTGGCTTCGCTCGGGTGTTCATGCATTAAGCCGAGAAACGCGGAAACGCGCTGTCTTTTAAGGATCGCTTCATCACCAGATTGCAAATCATCTTCGAACCAGGCGGAGCCAACATCGCGCAAGGCGACGGTCTTTGCGGCCATTAAGTACAATTGGAGGTTTCCAGCCCACATCGCTTTTGGGACATCGCCATCGTGCCAAGCAAGTGCCGCGAGTGTTGGAAAGAATCCCACCGCGTGGGTTGCTGTGCCGGCGGCTCTTCCTCTTAGGTCTAAGACGCCAGAAACGAATACGAGGCCGTGGATTTGCTTGCGAAACTTGCGGCAGGACGGATGAGACGCCATGCCCGCGATGCGAAGTGCGCCATAACTCGCGCCAACCAGGTATACAGGCGCGTTTGCGCGATCGTTGGCGTCTAACCAGGTTTTGGCGAACCGGCACATTGATCGTGCGTCCAAACGCAGATCGGTGAAGGTCTCAAGCTCAGCGGGATCTAGTGGGCGTGACAGCCCCGTGCCAACCGGGTCAACAAATACAAGATCCCCGACATCGATCAGAAAGCCTGCATTCTCTGCAAACGACGTTTTAGGCGCGGTCTCGGGAGCGTTTGCATAATCCAGGCTCATCTTGTTGGGCCCGAATCCCGTTTGATGAAGCCAAATTGTCGAGCTGCCCGGGCCACCATTAAAGAAGAAAATAACCGGGCGACCCTCGTCTGGTAAGGCGGTTGTTTGTTCATAGCTGAACGACACGATTTCGATCGGTGGAAAGACGCTTTGCGGGTCAGATACAGGCGTGCGATTCACAAACGCGCGGTAGGAGAGTGGCCCCGTTTCCGATGCGAATGATAATAATTCAGACTCCGCCAAACGTTCATTAATTGGAACGGCACCGGCACTGAAACGCGGGCTCACTCTCAGGTCCATCGCGCTGAACTCTCGCGGCGGAGGCCGTTGTTTAGACTGTGCCAGTGCGCTCATACAAAAGCAGCACGCGACAATAAGTAAAACTACTGGAAACCGAAGCACTATTTTGGAGCTTATCGTTGCCTGCAAGTATTTTTAAGAAAATAAACCCGGAAAGCAAGCTAATTAGAAATCTAGCTCCCCACATTCTCCAAACTACCTAAGGCGTTTTGGACATGTTCAACGAAGAGGCGGGCTTTGCCGCGGAGTTTGCCGCCGGTCCAAACCACGGAAAGTGGGAGGTCGGCGCCGCGCCATTCCGGCATAATCCGGACCAGAGCGCCTGATTTTACATGTGGACAAACGAGCCAATCGGGTCCGATAAAGACGCCGAGACCGTCGACGGCACCTTGTAAAAGCGTGTCGCCAGACGAACCGCGGAAGCGGCCATCCATCATGATGCGGTGCTCTTCGCCAGTTTCGATGTGTTTCAGCGTCCATTGCTGCCCCTGCAGCGATTGGCGAAACACTAAGCCATTATGGTCCTTCAGGTTGTCGGGATCGGTTGGCGCCCCGAATTGCTCAATATATTTCGGCGACGCCCAGATACCGCGATAGGCGACGAGCAGGCGCTTCGCCATGAGGGCGCTGTCGCTCAGCTCGCCCAAACGGAACGCGACATCGACGCCTTCAGTCACGAGGTCTGTGTAGGTGTCGTCCGTCATCAGATCCATTCGGATATGCGGGTACTTATCCAAGAACGGCGCAATGGTCGGTGTGATCACGATTTGCGAGAGCGAGTGAGGTGCGCTGACACGCAGCATACCGACGGGTTCCTGATCCAAACCGCGGGCTTCAGCCTCAGCCTCGTCGAATTCAGAGAGAATGTCTTGGGCCCGCCCATAGAATTTCTGGCCGGCCTCGGTGAGCGATAGAGCGCGCGTCGTGCGATGGAAAAGCTCCGCGCCAATTTGATGCTCTAGATCCTGAATGCGGCGCGAAACGGTCGGCTGTCCGATGGAAAGGTCTGCTGCAGCGCGGGAAAAGCTGCCTGCATCTGCCACCCGCAGAAACAGCCTCATTGCGTCTATTCGATCCATGTCCACCAGCTCCTATGCAGAAATTGCATGGGGTATATGGAACGTCTCCCGGTTCTTCGAAAGAGGGGCATGTACCATTTACGCTTCATCGACGGTCACAAAGACGCGCCGAAACACGAATCCAACAGGAGCCAAAAATGGCAAACTTCACTCTCCATACCCCAGAGACCGCCCCTGAAGGGGCACGCGATTTCATTGCAGGCGTCGAAAAGAAAATGGGCTTTGTTCCATCTCTTTATGCCGTCTTCGCAGAAAACCCGGCAGTTTTGGACGCCTACACACAATTGTCTGATCAGTTGGCGAAATCAGGTCTCACCCCGCTTGAGCAGCAAGTCGTTACGATCACCGCGAGTGTTGAAAACGAATGTCACTTCTGTGTTGCGGCACACACGACGATTTCAGAAGCTCAAGGCCTAGACCTCACGGTGATTGATGCCGTCCGCGAAGATCGTCCGATTGCCGACCCAAAACTCGAAGCTCTGCGCGTCTTCACAAAGAAAGTCGTCATCGATCGCGGCTTCGTTTCCGACACTGACGTCGATGCATTTTTGGCGTCTGGATATGATCGCGCAGCCGTCTTGGCGGTGATCCTTGGTGTAGCGATGAAAGTGATTACGAACTATACAAACCACGTTGCTGAGACGCCGGTAAACGAAGCGTTCCAAAAGCATGCTTGGACCCCGAAATCAAAGCGCGAAACCGTCGCCGCTTAACCTTCGATAACCCCTCAAATATTAGGGCTGCGGGTGAATCCGCAGCCCTTTTTTATCTCCTCTCGATGGGGTCACAATTCGCTCACACCGACGTGACTAAGGCTCACACACACGTGGTTCGTAAGTGAAGAATAGACGTCGTAAATGGAGGGCATAGCAAGGAGGACGCAATGACGACCATGACTGATACACTCACACCGCAGGCCCAGAGCACAGGCCTCGTTTCTAAACTGAAAACTTATGCTCCACACGCGATCGCAGGCATCGCATCTTTGGTTTTTCTGGATAGCCTACGCTTCAAATTTACCAACGCGCCGGAGACGCAGACGATCTTTGGCAAGCTAAACGAATGGGCAGCGAGCTTCGGTGCTGACGGCCTCTTCGCGCAAACAGGCTTGTTCAGCCAATACGTTATCGGCACCGCGGAATTGGTTGCGGCCACGCTCTTGCTGGTTGGAATTCATCCAGCGTTTCGCCGCCTGCAAGCGGTTGGTGCACTGATCGCGTTCGCCGTGATGAGCGGCGCTGTGAATTTCCACTTGTGGACCCCGCTCGGCATTGATCCGAACAATGATGGTGGTGGCCTGTTCTTCATGGCTGTCGTCGTTTGGTTCACGTCAGCTGGCCTCGCCTTCATTCGCCGAAAAGAGCTCGCAGCTATTTTCTCCGGACTGAAAAACACATTGTTCCCGGCGCGTTTATAACGCGCCGCTAAAGCTCCCAACACTATTTCTGAAAGACAGACCTATGAAACTTCGCACACTTCTCGCCGCCGCCATGATTGCAGCAGTACCTGTTGCTATCTCCGCTCCTGCAGCCTTTGCCGACAAAGATCCGATCTATACGGCTAAGCGTTCAAACCTGGCGCTACAGGGCTATGACACAGTTGCTTATTTCACGGTTGGCGAACCGACCAAAGGATCTGCAGACTATACGACCACGTATGAAGGCGCTGAGTTCCGTTTCTCGAGCGAAGAAAACCTCAATCTCTTCCTCGCTGAACCTGCTAAATACGCGCCTCAGTATGGCGGGTATTGCGCCTGGGCTGTGGCTCAAGGCAAGACTGCGAAAGGCGATGCCCGCCGCTGGGCAGTCGTCGATGGAAAGCTCTACCTGAACTACAATAAGGGCATCCAGAAAAAGTGGGACAAAAACCGTGCTGGCTTCATTACAAGCGCGGATCAGAACTGGCCGACTGTGCTGCAAGACTAGGGTTTTCTCCCCCTCTTAAGACCGCCGGTTAGCAGCGCGTCGCCAATACCCCCCGCATGGACCCCTCCCATGCGGGGGCTTTTTTCTGCTCGCGGTGAACGAGCCCCGGCCTCATTAGAGTTAATGTTAAACCGGAATTCATGACGAAGACTTCACCCCATTGAAACTCGAATTCTGCTTCAAGGCGCCTCAAGGCGGGATCTTCCCGTGAGCCTAGGAGGACGAAATGAGAAAATTGGCAGCAGCAGCAATCGTTGTCGGTGCGGCGACGGCTCCAAACGCGATTGCAGAGTCCGAATTGTACGTCACCGGCGGTCTGACATCTTTCGATGCAGAGAGCGTGGACCTGCAGGCGTTCAACTTGCGAGGCGGGATCGAGTTCCATGAGCTGCTCGGCGCAGAGTTTGAGGCAGCCTTTGGACTTGGTGCAGAGGAAATCGATGGCGGCAGCGGCGCCGAGGCCGAGCTTGAAAACCAGTTTGGCGGTTTCATCGTAGCCCGCTATCCAGTCATTCCAAATCTCGATGTTTTGGGACGTATTGGCTACACCTCGGGCGAGCTGCAGACGTCTAATAATGGTGTGTCTTCAGACGCCGATCTGGATGGCTTCGCTTTTGGTATCGGCGGCGAGTATATGTTTACCGAGCAGCTCGGTGTTCGCGGCGACTATACCCGCGTCGAGGTTGATGACGATACGATTGACGGAGGCGTGAATATGTTTTCGATCGCCGGTGTCTATAAATTCGGGTCAGTTCGCTAAGAATCCCGCTCAGCCCAAGCTTTTAGGATGTGATGCGCCACGGCCATTGGCGGCGGTGCATAGATGTCCGGATGGGTGCCAGCGAGCACCTGGCGGGCTTCGTCGCGCGTAATCCAACGCGCTGCTTCGAGTTCGTCTTGTTCGACCGAGACCTCGGTGGTTTGCGCTTCGAGTATGATGCCGACCATCAATGAGGATGGGAACGGCCAAGGTTGGCAGAACAGATACTCCGCGGACGCCGGATCGGCCTTGATGCCGGCCTCCTCTTCAAGCTCACGCGCGGCAGCTTGCTCCAAGGTTTCACCCGGCTCAACGAATCCGGCCAGCGCAGACCAAAACCCTGCAGGCCATCCCGCTTGGCGACCAAGTAGGCATTTATCATCTTTAACCGCGAGCATAATCGCCACCGGATCTGTGCGCGGAAAATGTTCTGCGCCGCACGAAGGGCACACTCGTTTCCAGCCCGCTTCCGTCACCTCGCTTTTAGCGCCGCATTTCGCGCAGAAAGGGTGGTTGCGGTGCCATTCCAAAAGGCTTCGGGCCGTGGAGGCAAGGTTCGCTTCCATAGGGCTGAGACCGCTGGCGGCTGCGCGCATATCCGTAAAATCCCCAGACCCTTGCAGCAGAGATCCTTCAAGCTTGAAGGTAGGATCCATATCGACCGCAAAAATTGGCGCGCCCGCTTTGTCTTCGCCAAGGAAGATTTGTTCTCCTTGCGGCGTAATTTTAGCCACCTCTGGCCCCAGCCAAACGAGGTTCTGACCATTCGCGGCCACAAGCGGTTGGCCCTTTTGCATCAGGAAGACCAGAACATTGTCAGCGCCGATGGCATTTTGGAGCCATGCTTCATCTGTTCGGTGGTGTGCGGCCCGATTGTTTGGGTGGCTGGCGAGAGGGATATCGTTTGAAGTGGTCATAAGACTGGCTTTAGCAGCTTCACCCCCCTTGTCACGGGATGACCTAAGGGCGATATAGCCTTCGGAGGCTGGCGGTGGACGAACTCCTCGCCAACCGGGTCAGGTCGGGAACGAAGCAGCCCTAACGAGTTTTCCGTTCGGGTCACTGTCCAGTCTCCACTCTCATGCGCTCCTGATTGAATACGAAATGCGGATATTTGGTTGCCGCTTCCCCCGAGTCCCTGCCATAAGCTCTTATCATGAGCGACACGCCCGAAACCCCTGAAGACGACGAACGCGACGACGCGACGTTCTCCATGTTTGGAGAGGCAGAGATGGGCGCGCCGCAGGATGAAGGCTACCAGGTTCTTGCTCGGAAATACCGCCCACGATTGTTCTCGGACCTGATTGGTCAGGAAGCGATGGTTCGGACGCTGACCAATGCGTTTGAAACTGGTCGCGTGGCACATGCTTTCATGCTGACGGGCGTTCGCGGCGTCGGGAAGACGACCACGGCACGGCTATTGGCGCGGGCGTTGAACTACACGCGTGACGGCAGTGATAAGCCGAGCATGAGCCTCGATCCGCCGGGCGATTTCTGTTCGGCGATTATGGCGGGCAACCATCCCGATGTCTTGGAGCTTGATGCGGCGTCTCGGACCGGGGTCGCTGATATGCGCGAGCTACTGGACGGCGTGCGATACGCGCCCGTTGCCTCACGCCATAAAGTCTACATCATTGACGAAGTTCACATGCTCTCTACCGCGTCGTTCAATGCTTTGTTGAAGACGCTGGAAGAACCACCGCCACATGTGAAATTCATTTTCGCGACCACTGAAATCCGTAAAGTTCCAATCACGGTCCTGTCGCGCTGTCAGCGCTTCGATCTAAAGCGACTGGAGAGCGGCGAGCTATCGAAACATCTCGCGAAAATTGCCGAACGCGAAAGCGCGAATGTCTCTGAAGAAGGGCTCGCTTTGATTGCCCGTGCGGCGGAAGGGGCCGTTCGCGACGGCCTTTCAATTCTGGACCAGGCCATCGTTCAGGCACTTGACGGTGATCAAGTCACCGGAGAGCGTGTTCGCGATATGCTCGGACTGGGAGATCGATTGCGGCTGCTCGACGCATTTGAATTTGCCATTCAAGGCGAAGCTCAAAAGGCCGTTGAAGAGGTTGCAGATCAAGTTCGGGCCGGCGCGGATCCTTTGGTCATCCTCAAAGACATGCTCGAGATCGCCGCGGATATCGCCACGGTGCAGGCAGCGGGGAACAATTACCAGTTGCCAGGCCCTGCCGATTGGACGAAGCGCACGCATGAACTTGCGGCGGCGCTGACACCGGCGCAGGCGCAGCGCAATTGGCAAATTCTTCTGTCCGGTTATCGCGACACTCAAACCGCGCCTGAGGCTGATACCGCCCTGCGTATGGTTGTGCTGCGTTTGGTGACCGCGGCTCGCTTGCCGAGCCCAGAAGAGGCGGCGCGGATGCTGAGCGGGGGAGGGGCCTCGGGCGCGCCGGGAAAGCCTAGCGCCGCACCAGACTCGCCTTCGGGCGGATCCCAATCCGTTGTTCAATTGGTCCAGCCATCTGAGGCCAAGATGGCAAGCTTCCGGGATGTTCTTGATCACCTGGATTCACGGAAAGAGGCTCGGTTATGGGGCGAGGCGCGAAAGTACATCCGGGCTGAGAATTTCAAGCCAGGCCGATTGGTCTGTGCGGTGGATCCTGGCGCGCCGCGCGATCTTTTGCGACGGCTGACCGATTTCCTCGAATATGAAACGGACATGGACTGGGACGTGCTCCTGTCTGAGTCCGGGGTGGAAACGCAAAAAGAAAAAGAGACACGAGAGCGCAAGGAAGTACTGGAGGATGCCGCTCAGCATCCTGACGTCGCAGCCGCTCTCGCAGCCATTCCGGGCGCCGAAGTCGTGGACGTACAGAACAGCGCCCCTCTTGATCCAGCGACCCTCACAGACAATGTCGTGCCCCTGAAGCGAACCTCTTAAGGCTTAGAAAGACGAGACAATGACCGACCTCACAAAGATCATGCAGCAGGCGCAGGAAATGCAGGCCAAGATGCAGGAGGCGCAAGCCAAGATCGAAGAGACTGAGGCCGAAGGCATTGCAGGCGCTGGCCTGGTTTCTGTGACCCTCAAGGGCAAAGGCGAACTCGTCTCGATCACGATTGATCCCTCGCTGATGAGCGATGAAGCTGAAATCGTTGAAGACTTGGTGAAAGCGGCTCATCGCGAGGCGCGTAAGAACCTAGATCAAGCGATGGAAAACGCCATGAAAGAGGCCACGGCAGGCTTTGGCGGTATGATGCCTGGCTTCAAAATGCCGTTCTAGTCTTTCGGATCGTCCGGCTTCTCAGTCGCCATACGATACTCCGTTTCGCGCTCTGATGTGATGAGCGTTTGCACGGCTTCGCTCTCATAGCCCATTTGCTCAAGGGCACGCGCGGACATTTGCAATCCCGCTTCAATCGCGTCGGGAATGACGAAGGTTGCGCCTGCTTGGTATAAGAGCTGAGCGTGATCGGCGTCGCGGGCACGGGCGAGAATTGGAACATCCGGCCGGGAGTGCCGCGCTGATTTGACCATGCTCTCAGCGCTGAGCTGATTGTCCAAGGTTACCACGACCAGTCCGGCATGCGCGAGCCCAGCCTTTTGAAGGACCTCTTTGCGCCCACCATCTCCGAAATAGATCTGGCGCCCAAGCGCACGCTGGTGTGAAACGGTTTTTGGATTGGTGTCGAGGCCAACGATTTCGGCTTGTTCCCGTTCCAAGATATGCGTCACAGCGCGGCCGACGCGTCCTAGTCCTGCGACAATGATATGGCCCTCATTGGCGCTGAAATCGCTTGGGATTTGATGAGAGGGCGGCGCGGATGAAGACACTTTCGCGAGCCAGATACCCAAGCGCCAACTGGCAGGAATTACCAGCATAGAGAGCGCGACGATCGCGGTGACAATGGCTGAGGTTCTGACAGCAATCGACCCCGCGGCCAATCCAGCGCCGGCAATGACGAATGCAAATTCTCCTGCTGGCGCGAGCAGGAAGGAGGTCTCCAGAGATGTTGCTGTATCGCCTGCGAATATGCGAACGGCGATAAAAGCCAGGATCGCTTTGATGATCAACATGGCGATCAGCCCACCTAAGACGATTTGCCAATTGTCGAGGACGACAGACAGGTCGATCGCGAGGCCGACCGTCATGAAAAACAACCCCAGGAGGAGGCCTTTAAAGGGTTCCAAATCGATCTCTGTTTGGTGCTTAAACTCTGTCTCGCCCAGCAAGAGGCCCGCAAGAAATGCTCCCAATGCGAGCGACAGGCCGGCATTATAGGTGATCACTGAGGCCCCAACTACGGTCAGCAAAGTGATGGCCATCAGGAAGTCGCGGCCCCCTGCATTGACGGCGAGTCTGAACAGATGGCGCAGCAAGTATCGCCCAATCGCGATAATCACGATCAGCGCAAGCAAGCCATTGAACAACGCTTGGATGAGAACCGTGGAGAGGTCGGCCTCGCCCCGGCTCGCCGTGAAGCCTACAAAAATCAGAATCGGCGCAACCAAAATGTCTTGAAACAGCAACACGCCGAGCGAACTGCGCCCGACCGGGGTCGCCGCTTTCTTATTCTCGACCATCAATTGCATGACGATAGCTGTGGACGAAAGTGCCAGCGCCAGGCCTATGATTGCAGCTTCGGTGGCGGGCAGGCCAAATAAGTACAGCCCATAGCCAATCACCACGGCGCTCAAAATAGCCTGCACCGTGCCGGCACCAAACACCGTTCGTTTCAATGCCCAGAGTTTTTGAAATGAGAGTTCTAACCCTAAGAGAAACAGTAGGAACAGCACGCCAAGCTCTGCGAGCGGTGCGGCGGCGGCGGGGTCTGAAATGGTGACATACTCTAGAATAGGAACCTGGTCGCTGAACGCGCTGAACCCGCTCGGTCCCAATGCGACACCCGCAAGAATGAATCCGACCACGGCCGGCAGTTTGGCTGCTCTTAAAACAGGGACGACAAGGCCCGCCGCGACGAAGAAGACCAGCGCGTCTTTAATCAGCGCTTCTTGGCCTCCATGCACCATCGTGGGCTCCTCCGGTTTGTGTCCCTCAGATCGATGTTAGACCGTTCGTCCCATAGAGGAAGAGGTTTCGGTCGGAACAGGACAAAAAGCCCGTCTATGCCGTTTCCAACGCCGTCTCTAAAGCACTCTGAAGGGTATTGCGTGCCGACTGGGTCAAGGCTTGCTCGAATAGGGTTAGATGCTGTTCCACAGATGCGCGGACAGCACCTGAGCCGATATCGCTGTCCTGGCCGCTCTCACGCAAGAACTCCAAATGGTAGCGCAGGATAAGGACGCTATTGGTTGCGAGCGCGGGAATGCGCTGCGGGTCCAGATTCATATGCTCGCCCTTGATCATACCATGGAAAAAAGTCTGAAACTGTGCCTGTGTGTCCCGGTAGATCCCCGGCAACCGCTCGAGCAAGTTATCTGTATGCTCGCCATAATCGGCTTGGTCACGATAGAGAAAGCGATATTGGCGGATCTCTGAAATCAATGCGAACAGCATGTCGGCATATTCCTGCAAGATGATCTCAGGATCGCTCGGAAGCAGCGCCAGGCGGTCTTCAACGTCCACCAAAAACTGTTCGGCAATGGCTTCAAGAAGCGCGCGCTTGTTTTTGAAGTGGTACCAAAGATTACCTTCAGCAATGCCGCATTCAGAGGCGAGCTCTGCCGTCGTGACATTGCCAAAGCGACGCGCGTTGAAGAGCTCGCGCGCCGTTTCTAGAATTCGATCTTTTGTCTTCATCAGGCCTTCGCGTGCAAAACCACGGGCACGTTTGTGTAGCCCATAACAAAGTTCGATAGGACGCGCTCTGGTTCGCCGACCAATTCAACGCGGTCGAACCGGTTGAGGATCTCTTCCCAAAGAATGCGCAGCTGCATCTCGCCGACGCGATTGCCCATGCAGCGATGGACGCCGAAGCCGAAAGAGAGATGGCGGCGCGCATTGGGACGATCGATCCAGAATCGGTCTGGATCTTCGATCACCGTCTCATCACGGTTGCCCGAGACGTACCACATGACGACCTTGTCGCCCTTTCTGATCTGCTTGCCTCCGAGCTCAATGTCTTCCAGCGCTGTGCGCCGCATATGACCGAGCGGGGTTTGGAAGCGAATGATCTCTGACACCATGTTTGGGATCAGTGCGGGATCAGACTTGAGCTTGGTGAACTCATCCGGATTGCGGTTGAGCTCAACCACGCCGGCGCTGATCGAATTTCGCGTCGTGTCATTTCCGCCAACGATCAGGAGGATCAGATTGCCCAAAAACTCCTGCGGATCATTGACCATGTCCGCGGTTTCAGGATTGTGCGCCAGCAGTGAAATGAAATCGAACTTTTTCGGCTGTGCGGCGCGTTCCTGCCAGAGCCGCGCAAAGTAAGCATAGCATTCTTCCAGGGTGCGCATGCGCGCATCCATATCGACTTCGATACCCACGGTTTCGGACGTTGTCGCGACATCAGACCAATAGGGTAGGAGGTGTCGATCTTCGAACGGGAAGTCGAAGAGGGTGGCCAGCATTTGCGTCGTCAGTTCCTTCGACACCAGCTCAACCCAATTGAACTCTTCGCCGACGGGAAGGCTATCGAGAATGTTGCATACCCGCTGGCGGATAAGCGCTTCGATCTCTGAGAGCTGAGAGGGCGCAACGGCCGGGCTAACGGTTTTGCGCTGTACGACGTGGTTTGGACCATCCATCGCAATGAACATTGGCGTTTCCATGCCTTCGGGCGCATCCCCGATGACAATATTGTCTTGCGATGAAAACACTTTGTGATTGGAGTCGACCGCAACGATGTCTTGATACCGGGTCACGGACCAATACGGGCCAAACGGGCTTTCAGGACAATAATGGATCGGATCCTCATCGCGCAGTCGCTTGAAATATGCACCTTGCTTGTTCGCCTCGAAAATCTCGGCTTTCGAAACGTCTAGGGTTTTTAAGTCCAAGCTATAGGGATCTGGGATCCCTGAATCGTCCCAAGTGTGTGCTGTATCGGCCAATGTTTCCTCCGGTTTTTATATAATTAGGGTAATAGCCCTAAAAATAGGATCTGCCAAGATGACGGCGAGCTCTTGCCTCCGGCGCCGAGTCCGACACATTAGCGCGCATGAGCAAATCTTCCGCAGGACCAGAGATACAGCGCATGATCGACCTGATCGCGCGTTTACCGGGGCTTGGGCCTCGTTCGGCTCGGCGTGCGGCGTTGTTCCTGTTGAAACGACAAGACACGCTGTTGCGGCCTATGGCTGAGGCTCTGGCGGATGCGGCAGCTAAAATCGAACAGTGTCAGGTTTGCGGCAACTATGACACGCTGCAGCCTTGCGCGGTTTGTCAGGCGCCTGGCCGCGATGACGGGCTCATCTGTGTGGTTGAAGATGTGCCGGACCTATGGGCGTTAGAACGGGCCGCGGCGTTTCGCGGGCGCTACCACGTCCTCGGCGGTGTCATGAGCGCGCTTGATGGCGTCGGCCCTGAAGATCTGACGATTGGCATGCTGATCGATCGCGTCAAACAAGGCGGTGTTCGCGAGGTTATTCTCGCGCTGAACGCAACCGTCGATGGACAGACGACCGCGCACTATGTGGCAGAGCGCCTTGAAGGCCTAGGCGTTGAAGTTACGCGGCTTGCGCACGGTGTGCCGGTGGGCGGAGAGCTTGATCATCTGGACGATGGCACCTTGGCCACCGCCCTTCGGTCCCGGCGCGGCGTTTAGCTCGCCTTTTCGATGCGGTAGATCACACCATCCAACATGTTGGTTGCGACATAGATCGCGTCCGGTGTTGAGATCACATCTCTGAAACCGGTTTGAAGATCGCTCAAGAGATCTTCGGTGTCGCCGATGGTGCCGTCTTCAGCGATATCCACGCGGACGATTTTCTGACCGGCTGGGCCGTCCATAGCGCCGATCAAGAGATCGCCAGCCCAATCTTCGAAACCGCTGGTTTCAACAATCGCCATGCCGGAAGGAGCGATGGAGGGAACCCACTTCACGTTTGGCTGCTCCATGCCTGGCGCTTCCGTCTCATCTGTGATGATCGTCCCATCATAGTTGATGCCGTAAGTGATGGTCGGCCAACCATAATTGTTTCCAGGCTGAATCACGTTGAGCTCATCGCCGCCCTTCGGGCCGTGCTCATGCGCGATGAGAAGATCAGCGCCGGCGTGATAGACCATGCCTTGAACGTTACGATGCCCGTAAGACCAAAGCGCTGGATTGCCTTCACCTTCAACAAACGGATTATCTGCAGGGATTGATCCATCAGGCATCACGCGCGCGATTTTGCCGTGGAGGTTTTCTGGATTTTGAGCCTCTTCCATGTAGCGATAACCATCGCCGAGAGAGATCGCCATGGATCCATCCGGCAAAAAGGCCATGCGAGAGCCATAGTGATATGTCGTTTCACGAGGGGCACCAAGAAAGATCTCGGTGACGTCTGTCACGCTGCTAGCATCTTCGGAAAGTGTTGCTGAGATGACGGCAGTTGTATTCGTGTCACCCATATCTTTTGAGTAGCTTAAATAGAGCGTGCGGTTCGTTTCAAACGCAGGGTCGAGGGTGATGCCTAGGAGGCCGCCTTGGCCTTCAACCAAGATGTCCTCTGGTAGGCCTGTAAGGGGGGCTTCGACGAGCGCGTCACCGCGGATTAGACGTAAACGTCCTTCGCGCTCTGTGACCAGCAAATCACCATTTGGCAGCGCCGCCATGCCCCATGGGAATTCCAACGTTTCCGCAATCGGGACCAGCTTCAGGCCCGAGCTTGATGTGATTGACCCATCTGCTTCCGCAGGTGGCGGGGCAGCTTGGCCTCCACATGCGGCGAGGCTGGATATGGCGAGAATAGAAAGACTTGAGCGCAGCACCTGATTATCTCCTGCAATCGAATATGAGGTCTACATAACGATTCCCGGCGCAAAAGAAAGAAGGGCGACCCGTACGGATCGCCCTTTCCCTCTCTCCCCCGCGCATCGCGAGGGCCCCTTGTTGGCTCTTGCTACCAGCGCTTTGCAATCCGGAAGCCAAACTGACGTGGCTCCAGAAGGAAGACATTGGTGAACAGACCAGACGAAGCATCGGTCAGATACTGGTTGGTCAGCTGATCTTCTTCGAGCAGGTTCTTCACGAAGAGTTCCAGTTCCCAATCGGCATCGACGTTTGTCAGCTGGATCGCCGCATTTGCGTTTTGGAAGCTATCCAGACGGTCTGCTTCAAGATTGAAGATCCGTGTGAAGACTTCGCCGCGGTGATAGAAGTCCCCCCGCACTGAGAGATCCCAGCTTGGGTTGATGTCGAAGACATATTCCGCACCGACTGAGAACGTGATCTCAGGCGCAAGCGGGAGTTTGTTACCCGATACATCAACCGGATTACCGACGTTCCCAGCAAATGTTGGAAGGCCATTGCCCGCCAAGAACTGGTTCAGTGTTGCGCCACCCAGGGCGTCTTGCGCAGCATCTGGTGTACACAAGAAGGCCGCAAGACCCGCGAACGCTCCGCCACCTGCGGTGAGGAGGGTGTTCACATCTGCGATTGGGGCGACACAGTTTTGTGTTGTGCCTGCATCTTTAACAACCACGAGGTTTGGATCGCCGCCCGTTTGGTCATACGTGTCCAGAAGCGGATCTTGGTCCGCGAGCTCTGAATTCAGTAGACCAATCGTCGAGTCGATCCGGAAGTTCTCGGTGACTTGATAATAGAATTCGCCTTCAAAGCCGAACACGGTCGCATCTACGTTTTCGTTGACTGACGTCCGGTTCACGATGGATGAGATCTGATATCCCTCATAATCGTAGTAGAACGCTGCCAGGTTCAAGATACCAGCGCCGCCGAAGAGCGTACTCTTAGAGCCAACTTCGATCGCGTTGATGAACTCAGGGTCAAACGTGTTGCTGACCGCTTCAAGGCCTGCAGACTGCGGTGGGTTGATACCGCCGCCCTTATAGCCTCGTGCAAGGCTACCATAGAGCAAAGTGTCATCCGTTGGGCCAAAGGCACCGGCTTGATAGTCGAAGCCAAAGCGTCCTGTGACTTCTTCAAACTCAGCCTCTTGGGCCGGACCGCCTTGAAGGAAGCCGTTCTCAACGCCCGGTCCGACCGAAGCGGGAGCAAGCAATAGGCTTGGTGTATTTTCTTGGCGCTTCTTATCGTTGGTGTATCGAAGGCCTAAGGTCCACTTCAGATTGTCTGTGGCGTTCCAGTAGGCTTCACCAAATGCACCCAATGCATCGAGCTTATATGGGCTGCGGCTTCTGAAATATGTGCGGTCACCAGGGAGACCTGTCGCAACACCCAATGCTTCAGCGGTGTTGAAGAACACGAAATAGTTCGTCTCGCCGATTGTATCGAGCTTAAGCGCGCCAACCGTGAAGTTGAAGTCACCGTCGAAATCAGACTGAAGACGAGCCTCCATAGACGTCGTTTCAAAATCTGAACTAGATAGATCCGTCGCGAGGAGTGTATCCGCTGGAGCACGCAGGCGCGTGTCGACAGGGATGTTCAGGCCAAGAGCAGGTCCGCCGGCAAAGTCACCATCGCCATCTCCATCTAGATCTGGCGTCAGTGGGGTAATGTTGAAACCGACTGTACCTATGCCTTTGTTATAGTCGTCGGTAAAACTCCGGAAGTTATCGTTATGACTCGCGAGCAATGTAAGCGTCAGATCGTTGTCAAACTCGTATTGAAGTTCAACCTGCACGGTGTTTGACTCACCTTCAAAAGTCGGGACGAGATTTGTTTCAAACTCACGCAGATTGCTTGAAGTCGTCGCACCGGCATTCGTATCGGACCCGATGCTATCCAAGAGGCCGAGGCTTCCAGCTAGGACGCCGCCGAGCGTACCGCCCGTATTAACCGTGCCGAGGCCTGGGCGAACTTGAATTGGGTTGCCATTGCCGTCACGAGCGTAGCCGAGACCTTCGATCTGGTATGGCACACAGCCTTGGTTGAACGGGAATGGACGCGTGTCTTTTGTACAAAGCTGTTTCGTCGCCCGTGTTCGGGTTGAGTCTTCTTCGTAATGCTCACCCATCAACCAGAATGAGAGCTTGTCAGTGATATCACCGCCAAGTGTCCCGCGGATCGCCCACAAGTCGCGGCCATCGACATCTTCTTTGCTTCCATCGGGGAGAAGGGCGTCTGAATAGCCGTCTCTCGTCAAGCGGAAGCCAGCAACGCGAGCGGCCAAGCGCTCACCCAATGGGACATTGATATGGCCCGTGGCTTTGACATTGTTGAACTCGCCAATCGTCAGTTCAGCGCTTGCATTAAACTCTTCGAGAACCGGCTTGGCGGTAATCGCGTTGACCACGCCGCCTGTCGCGTTCCGGCCATAAAGCGTACCTTGAGGTCCGCGCAAGATCTCGATCCGCTCCACATCGTAGAACTCTGTCTCGAGCAGTGTTGAGCCCGACGATGATACGCCATTGACGTGCGTACCCACGGCCGCATCTGACGACGCCCCAACCGCCGCGTTGATGATGCCTCGGATACTGATGCCCCCAGCAGAGAAGTTCCCCTGCGTAGAGCCAAAGTTCGGAATGTTGAATTGGAGGTCAGAACCCGTGTCGATGTTCAGACGCTCAAGTGCGTCAGGATCAAACGCGGAGACCGCGATTGGAACATCCTGGATTGATTCCTCTGTTTTCTGGGTCGTCACGACCACTGTGCTCAACGTACGAGCACCCTCGTCTTCTTGGGCAATTGCGTGCGGCGCTGCGGCCGACAATGCGAGTGCCGAAGCACCTGCCAAAAAGACATAATTCGAGTGTCTTGAGACTTTCATATGCTAACTCCTCCCTCGGTGCCTGCTTTTGAAGCACGAGTTATTATTGCGTTTCCTCGCGGGCTCCCCATGTTGTCCGGGAATGCCTCAGTATGCATGACAGAGGCAGGTGTGACACTTTGTCAACAAGTTACGTAGGGGACGCGGCAATTGGCGGTCTTCTGTGTGACATATGTTACACAGGCAAAAATTTCGAAATCTGTGCCTGGAGTGGCCGTGGTTTCTAGGGAAAGAGAAGAAAAAATGGCTGCCACGTCTGCCTTAGTACTTTTTTCGGGGGGACAAGACTCAACCATTTGTCTTGCACACGCCTTAGCCCGTTACGACCGAATCGAAACGATTGGATTTGATTATGGTCAAAGACACTCGGTTGAACTTGGTTGCCGCCCCAAAGTCATTGAAGCGCTGCGCAAAAAGTTCCCAGAGTGGGCAGATAAACTCGGCGAAGATCATGTCTGCGATCTTTCCGTTTTAGGTGATATCAGCGAAACGGCTATGACGTCCGAAACGGAAATCGTGATTTCCGAGAACGGCTTGCCCAACACATTTGTCCCAGGCCGAAACCTTCTTTTCCTCACCATGGCAGGCGCGCTCGCTTGGCGCCGCGGCCTCAAAACGCTCGTCGGCGGTATGTGTGAGACGGACTATTCAGGGTATCCGGATTGCCGACGCGAAACACTCGATGCGCAAGAATTGACGTTGTCGCGCGGCATGGATCGTCCCTTCACAATCGAAACGCCGCTTATGTGGCTCGACAAAGCTGAAACCTGGGAGCTTGCAGAAGACCTCGGGGGGCAAAAGCTCGTCGACCTCGTGATCGAAGAAACTCATACATGCTATCTTGGTGATCGGACGCATCGCCACGAGTGGGGCTATGGCTGCGGCACCTGCCCAGCCTGTGAGCTTCGCGCTAACGGTTATCAGAAGTGGCGTGCTAAGGTCCCTGCATGAAAACCTACTCCATCAAAGAAGCTTATGTGACTTTGCAAGGCGAAGGCGCGCAAACTGGCCGTGCGGCTGTCTTCCTCCGTTTCGCAGGCTGTAACCTGTGGTCCGGTTTGGAACGAGATCGCGCCAGCGCGATCTGCAATTTCTGCGATACAGATTTCGTCGGCACGGATGGCGAGAATGGCGGTAAGTTTTCCGGTCCGGATGCTTTGGCAGCGCATGTAAAGTCTGTCTGGGATAGCGAGGCGCCCGAGGGCGGCGCGCCTTATGTGATTTGCACCGGCGGCGAACCTCTTTTGCAGCTCGATACCCCTGCAATAGCTGCCATCAAAGCTGCCGGTTTTGAGATTGGAATCGAGACGAACGGGACGCTGGTCGCGCCGGAAGGCTTAGATTGGATTTGTGTAAGTCCCAAAGCAAACGCACCAATCAAACAAGTTTCAGGCAATGAGCTAAAACTCGTCTTTCCGCAGGATGAAGCCGAGGCACAGCCGTCTCAATTTGAAAGCTTGCAGTTTCAACACTTTTTTCTCCAACCTAAAGATGATAGGGCGCACGCCCAGAACATCGCGGCGACTGCCGCCTATTGTATGAAGCACCCGAAATGGCGATTGAGCTTACAAACACACAAACTGATCGGTCTGCCGTAGCGGTCGAAGGTCAGGTTTTCGAGATCACGAAAGCGGTCTCATTTGAGGCGGCTCATTATATGGGCGGAAAGCCTGAGGGGCATCCGTATCGCAACGTGCATGGCCACTCATTCCGTTTGGAGGCAACGGTCGCTGGGACAGTGAAGCCCGGTGAAGAGTGGGTTCAAGATTTTTCTGAGCTCGCAGCCACATTGAGTGAAACCGCCAATAAGCTCGACCATTGTCTTTTGAATGAGATTGAGGGATTGGAAGTACCAACACTTGAGCGCATCGCGGTTTGGGCCGCAAATGATCTCAAGCCGAAACTACCAGGTCTGAAAACGGTTGTACTCGCTCGCCCAAGTTTGGACGAGCGATGCGTTTTGGTAATCAGTTAGACGCCGATCGGTCCACCGCCAATTTTACGAATTGCAATCACTGTGGGACGCGGAGGCGTACCCTCATTGAAATCGGGCCAGCGTGTCGTTGGTGACTCAAATGTTGCCCCGTCGCCGTCGCCTGGGTGTTGAACCGATACGAACAGAGATTCTCCATCCTCGGTGAAACGTGGCCCGCAAACTTCTGCGCCGATCGGGGCGCGGAAGAAGGCTTTACTTGTCCCGCGGCGCTCGCCCTCGGTTTCCATGGCCCAGATGCCGTCTGATGCACCGGTCGCTTCGTTGCCGTCTGTGGCCACCCAGAGGCGTCCAGATGGATCAACCGCACAATTGTCTGGGCTCCCGAACCAGCCATCATCACTGGTCAGCGGGTTCCAAGTCGCACCCACTTCGGCAACGCTCGGATCGCCGCAGCGAACGAGGATTTCCCAGCGTGATTGCGTTGCTGTGAAGTCGCGGTCAGGTTCCGTGATTTGAATGATATGCCCAAACTTATTGTTTGCGCGCGGGTTCGCTGGGTTGAGCTCGTCCTCTGTTCGGCGACTGTTATTGGTGAGCATCACCCAAACTGTGCCGGGTTCCGAATGTGGTTCGACATCTTCTGGGCGGTCCATCGGGGTCGCGCCAAGCAGGTCACCTGCGAGCCGCGCACCAATCAGGACATCGGCTTGTGAGTTAAAGCCGTTCTCTGGCGTCAGCTCACCCTCGCCATAGACTAGCGGCATCCACTCGACCCAACCATCTTCATCAAACCGGGCGACATAAAGTGTGCCATCTTCAAGAAGATCTTTGTTGGCCTCTCGGTTGTCCGGATCAAACTTATTCTTCGATACGAACTTGTAGAGATAATCGAAGCGCTGATCGTCGCCCATATAAACAACGACATGTCCGTTCGGAGCGATGACGCTTTCAGCGCCTTCATGTTTGAACCGGCCGAGCGCGGTGCGTTTCTTTGGCGTTGAGGTTGGATCCATCGGGTCGACCTCAACAACCCAACCAAACCGGTTTGGTTCGTTTGGTTCTTTAGAGATGTCATAGCGCGAGAAATGGCGACCCCATTGGTACCAGCCGCCCGCAACGCCAAATCTCTTATGGTTTTCGGCTTCAGGATGACCTTCTTCCAAAGTGCCGAGGAAGTTGCCGTTGATGTTCTCTTCCGCCATCAGCCAAGTGCCCCAAGGCGTCGTTCCGCCAGCGCAATTGTTCATCGTGCCGGCAACAAGCAGACCTGACGGATCTTCTGTTGTTTTAACGCGGTCGTGTCCTGCGGCAGGGCCCGTCATTTTCATCGGCGTCGTGTGCGCCGTGATACGGCGATTGTACGAACTTCCGACGACTGGCTTCCAGCCATCATCGGTGAGTTCGACCTCAACCACGCTGCCGCCATGCGCTGCCATCTCTGTCAGGCAGGCTTCTTTTGTCATTGAGGCAGGGTAGGTCGCGGCGATGCCGGGCTGCATGAGCAGGCTGGAGACATATTCGTGATTAACGCAAAGCAATCCGCGCTGAACGCCATCGTCTCGGGTCGGCAGGGCGACGAAGCCGAGATAATCATTGTTGTAACCAAACTGGCGAAGCTGGGCGGCTTCGCTTTGGTTCATCGGGTCGAATTCCGGGCTGTCATCAAAGAGCGGATCCCCCCAGCGGATGACCTGATCGGTGGTGTAACCACTCGGGACATGATGCGTTTCATCCATGCCGCGCGTGATTTCTTCGAAATTGAAGGCCGCGGCTTGAGGGCTTTCCGGGATTTCTGAAAGCGGGATGGAGGTGTCGCTCGTCGCACACCCTGTCGCCATCAATCCTGTCGTGGCCGCCATTCCTGCGAGGAACCCTCGGCGGCTGAGCCGCGCTTCCACGATATCTCCGATCGTGCGTGCACCGTTTGCAATGCGCGGATTGGAGGTTGTGTTTTCTGAATGATCCATGCCCGTGGCTCCCAAAAAAGACTTGCGACACAAATAGCTGAGTTCTGCGAAAGTTTTAGGACCAACGCAGAGGTCTATTGTCGCAGCGCCTCGCACAGCGCGCCTTTCGAATGGGCCGCAAATTAGACTATACCGGTCTGACAAAGGGAGGGCACGTCACATGGGACGATCACTAAATACCGGGATCTGGATCATCGCGACCGGCGTTATTATTGCGCTGCTTTATGTTGGTCGCGAGATCTTTGCGCCGTTCGCGCTTGCCGTATTTCTGTTTTTGATCGTTGAGGGGTTTGCCCGTTTCATTGACGAGCGATTGTCACTGCTCGACCGGCCCTGGGCACGTGGTGTCGCGATTTTGGTCGTCATTGGCGGGTTCATTGGGTTCCTAGCCATGATGGCACGGGGCATCGGTGAGTTTGGAAGTCAGGGCGATGCCTACTTGCTGAGGATCAATGGACTGATCGAGGCGATTTATGGCGCGCTTCAACTCGGCAATGCGCCGACTCTAACTGAGCTCGTGTTTAATGAATCAGGGCAAGCTTTCCTGGGGACCATCGCATCAGCGACGAGTGGTTTAACCGGCGATCTCGTATTGATCCTGATCTATGTGGCCTTTCTTTTCCTCGCTCAATCGGCGTGGCCCAACAAACTGGATCGTGTCTTTGTCGATGAGGAAGACCGCCAACAAGTGAAAGATGTCGGCGATGCGGCGCGGCGGGGTATCGAGACTTACTTGTGGACGCAAACCGTGATCAGCGCGCTAATCACGACGCTGACCTATCTTACTCTACTAGCATTGGGCGTCGAGAACGCGCTCTTCTTATCGACACTAATTTTTGTGCTGAATTACATCCCAACGATTGGTTCCATCGTCGCTGCACTGGTGCCGCCGCTCTTTGCGCTTGTGCAACCGGAGATTGCTGCTTGGATTCCTGGAGACGCGCCAAATGATAGCTATATTTTCGCGGCCTTGGTCTTCGCTGGCGTGAGTTTTTGGCAGTTCTCGATAGGAAACTTTGTGCAACCCAGGATTATGGGGGATACGCTCAACCTGTCGGCCCTGATCGTTCTGCTTGGACTGGCAATTTGGGGTGCGATCTGGGGCATTCCTGGGATGTTCCTGTCAGCCCCGCTAACTGTATTGATGATGATTCTCTTCGCCCAGTCGCCGACAACCCGCTGGATTGCGATCCTTCTCTCGGCAAATGGCGAACCTTTGTCGCATGAATCTACTACAAAAATACCAGATGAAGCCAAAGAAGACGCTGGTATCCCGCAATAGTTACAGATTTGGATGAATTTTTTTCTTGGCTTAATCCCTGCAACAATCCATATACGTCAGCGTAGGGATAATTTTAGTCACATCGTAATCTGGCCTCCGCGTGCGTCCCCCCACCCAGCCTGCGGATGAGGCCAGTAGAGCCCGCCGAGCAAGTCCCTGCACGGCGGGCTCGCTCGTTATTGGTTTGTTGGTTTCTTAACTCGCCGCTTGAACGAATTTGCGAACAGCATCGGTTGCCAGAGCGAACTGGGCGAAGTTTGGCTGACTTCCTGTGTACTTTTTCAAGTCCTTTAGAAGCTCGCTTCGCGCGCTCTCATTCGCGCTCGACCACGCTTCTATCGTATCTGCCTGAAGTGCGAGTTTCGTCACTTCGCCTTGCAATGCTTCCAACTCTCTGGTCAGTCCACGCGTCGCGAGGCGATCCCAGTAAGGCATGTCGGAGATCGCTTGATCTGCGGCCGCACGCAGCCGGTCTAAAGAGAGCGTATCGCCGATTGCGATATACGCGTTGGTTACTTGATGTGGTGCGGCACCGCTTTCTTCTGAAAGGCGACGCATGAGCGGTGCATCGGCAAGCAAAGCCCCGCGGACGATTTGATCGGCTAATTCTACCGGAACACTATCGCGTGAGAGATGTTTCGTGCGTCGCTGCATGACCGCTTTCAAATAAGCGGGTAATGCGTCGATCTGGATTGCGCTCAAAGCGTCGGCGTTTGGCGCAAGCGCTGTGATGATCTGCACAATCGACCCCGACTGACCTAAGCTCAGCAGACCGTGTGTGTAACGCGCCAGCGACCCAGATAGCGATCCATGTAACGCCAGTTGGCGCGCCGCCGGGACCTGATTATCCAATTGATCGATGCTGCTGCGCAGCGCCGCTGCGTCGAGCAAAGCGTACGCCGCTTCAAACGCCTCAACGATTCTGGCATTGCTCGCCCCGGTTTGCTCTCTCAGTCTGAGCATGAATACAGGTCCCGCGATGTCTATTATACGATTGGCAAGCACGGTCGAAATGATCTCGCGCTTCAATCGATGCACCTGCATGACGTCGCCATAGGTTTTCAGTGCGGCAGGGAAATAGCTTTGCAGCGTGTGCTGGAAATATGGGTCGTCGGGAACGCGAGATGCCACCAAATCATCAAATAGAACAATCTTGGTCCAGGCCATCAGGACCGCTATCTCAGGTCGGGTGAGCGCGCGTCCATCTTGCTTAAACTGCGCCATTTCGGCTGTGCTCGGAAGCCCTTCGACTTGGCGATCCAGCACGCCGCGTTCTTCCAAACGCACCATCAGGCGTTCAAGCGCGTCATGGTCTCGGGTTGCGGACTCTTCTGCCAGACTTAGCGCGCCAGTTTGAGCATAGTTGTGCGCCAGAACATGCCGGGCGACGTCATCGGTCATGGATGCCAGCAAAGAATTGCGCTCGCCGCTCGGCAGCTCACCGCGGCGGATCGCTTCGGTGCACAGGATCTTGATGTTGACCTCATGGTCTGAGCTATCGACCCCAGCAGAGTTATCGATGGCGTCAGAATTCACGCGCACTTTATTGAGGCCGGCTTGGATGCGACCGGCCTGCGTTACGCCCAGGTTCGCACCTTCCCCGATCACTTTGGCTTTGAGTTCGGTGGCATCAATTCGGACGGCGTCGTTGGCGCGATCGCCCGCGTCTGCATGGGTTTCGGTGGTTGCTTTAATGTATGTGCCAATACCGCCAAACCAAAGCAGTTCGCACTCCGCCTTTAGCAGCGCATGGATGAGCTCGTTGGGCGTGACTTGATCCGCCGATAAGCCTGTTAGAGTCTTGATTTGGGGCGTCAGATCGATCGATTTAGCGCTGCGATCAAAGATGCCGCCACCTTCGCTGATCAGGGATTGATCATAGTCCATCCAACTGGAGCGCGGCAGATCAAACATACGCTGGCGCTCTTCCCATAAGCGTTCTGGATCCTGAGGGGTGGGATCCACGAAGATGTGCATGTGATTGAACGCGGCCTGCAGGCGGATCTGCTTCGAGAGCAACATCCCATTGCCAAACACGTCCCCGCTCATGTCACCGCACCCAATGACGGTGAAGGGTTCGGATTGAATATCTTTGCCAATTTCACGGAAGTGGCGTTTCACGGCTTCCCAGGCGCCTCGGGCGGTGATGCCCATTTTCTTGTGGTCATATCCAGCTGATCCACCAGACGCGAACGCATCGCCTAGCCAAAAACCGTACGCCATACTGATTTCATTAGCGATGTCAGAGAAGGTGGCCGTACCTTTGTCAGCGGCAACGACCAAATATGGATCATCGCCGTCGTGAATGACGGTGCGGCTTGGGTTCTGGACGCTGCCATCGATCAGATTGTCGGTCAGGCCCAAAAGGCTGGTGATAAAGGTCTTGTAAGCTTCAACTCCTGCGTCCCGGATGGCTTCGCGAGATCCGCCGCTCGGTAACTGTTTTGGGAAGAACCCGCCTTTCGATCCGACCGGGACAATCACCGCATTCTTAACCTGCTGCGCTTTGACCAATCCGAGCACCTCTGTTCGGAAATCATCGCGCCGGTCTGACCATCTCAAGCCGCCGCGTGCGACGGGGCCAAAGCGACAATGGACGCCTTCAACCTGCGGAGAATCTACGAAGATTTCGCGATAGGGTTTCGGGTCTGGCAGGTCGACGAGTTCGCGGCTTGCAATTTTGAAGCTGATGAAAGGAAGGCTTTGCCCGTCTGGCGCCGTTTGGAAGAAATTGGTCCGCTGGATCGCAACGATGAGTTCCGATAGACGCCGAATAACGCGGTCATGATCCAAGGACGGAACGGCTTCCAGCTCCCGCTCAATCTCCGTCTGAATGCTACGGGTTTGCGTAACGCGGTCACCCTCCTGATCAGGGTCAAACCGGCTAGAAAACAGGCTGATGAGGTGGCGCGTAAGCGTTGGATTGACATTTAGCGCTTGGATTTGTGTTTGCCGCGCCGGATCTAGGCCGGACTGGTGCCGGTAAGCGCACAAAGCACGGCAAAGAGCGGCTTCGCGCCAGGTGAGGCCAGCATTGAAGATCAGCGCGTTGAAGCCATCATTCTCAGCAAGCCCGCTCCAAACGGCGACAAAGGCCTCTTCAAACGCCTCATTGATATCGTCCAACGCGACGCCGCTTGCGACATCAAGCTTCATGCTGAGCGCGTGGACCCAATACTCCTCGGGGGCATCGGCCACAGGCTTCCCGGCAGGCGTGACTGGATAGCCCGTTTCGAACTCTACGAACAAACCCATGCGCTCGAAAACCGGAACGCAATTCGACAGCGCGATGGCGCCGCTGCGGGAGTAGATTTTGGCGCGTACCCGGCCATCCTTATCGCCGTCGCGGTGATAGGCGCGAAGTCCGACTGGATTAGAGGCGTTGAGGCGCGCCAGCATCGCAACATCCAGCATGGCTTCTTCTGGCGAGAACGCTTCACGATACGCAGCGTTGAAAGCGGTGGTAAATAGCTCAGCCTGGGTGCGTTGATCCGCGCTGAGGTCATGCTCAACGATCGCGTCTCGGAACCGATCGGTCCAACGGCGCGCAAGCTTTGCGATTTGAGCTTCGAGTTCGAGTGGATCCGGACGCGATCCGTTTAGGGGGAGGGCCGTTTGGAACAGGACCCTAACCATCGTGGCGCCATCGAAGCTTGGTTGGAAGCTTGAATTGCGACCGTCCCAGGCCTCTTCAATGGCGTCCGCGATATGTCGACGGAGGTCAGTGTCATACGTCTCGCGGGGAACGAAGACGACGGTGCTGACAAAGCGATTGAAACGGTCGGCGCGGGTGAAGACGCGAACACGAGGGCGCGCGACCAGGTCCAATACGCCTTCCATAATCGGGGCAAGCGTTTCTGATTTCGTTTGGATCAGCTCGTCGCGCGGCCAGCCTTCGATAATGTTCGATAGGGCTTTCTCATTGTGACTGCCTGGCAGAACACCAAGAATATCCAGCACGCGCTCCATCCGGCGGCGTAGCAGAGGAATATTCCGGACAGATTCGTTGTAAGCCTCAGCTGTGTAGAGGCCGAGGAAGCGGGTTTCACCGACAACTTCACCATGCTCACCATAGTGTTTGACGCCGACATAATCGCAGGCAACACGGCGATGAACGCGGCTCATCAAGGTTGCTTTGGCGAGGATCAGAGACTCTGGTTCCGCCAGGAAAGAGCCGATCTCTTTTGTGAGGAGCAAAGGTTCTGCGCCGCGATTCAAAACGTTTCGGTCTTCGTCTCGCATCAAGCCAAGGTTCGAACCTTCGACCATTTCCGGTTCTTCCGGTAGCACGCGGCCATCTGGGTCGGTCGGGAAATTATAGCTGCGGACCCCTAGAAAGACGAACCGTTCCTGTCCAAGCCACTTCAAGAAGTCTAAGGCTTCATCCTTGTACCGCGCTGGGATGTGAGAGCAGGCGGCGAGACGATCGATTTCCTCAACCATTCGCGCGCGCATATCTTGATAGTCATTTGTCGCTGCCGTGACTTCGAACAACGTCGCTCGCGCTTCTTCCAGAAGCTGTTTTTGTTCGGTTTCGGTAAGATTCGGCAGATGAATTTGAATCAGCGACTGGGCTTGACCATTATGCTCTACGATTGGGTGGAACAGCGTCAGGACTTCTAAGCCGAGATCCGCACACGCCCCCAAAAGTGAGTCGACCAAGAAAGGGCGATCCGGGCCGACAACTTCGAGCAAATACTGACCAAACCAATGTGGATCCACGTCTTTCGTATGGCGCAATCGCAGCGAGGCTTCATCGGTGCTTAGAAACCATTCCCAGAGCGATTTTCCGAGCGCTTCAACATTGCCGCGAGGAATTTTTCCGCGCGCCTCGGCGGGAACCTCGTTGAGCATTTGCGCAATGCATGACTGCAACGGGTCGTTCTTGTCGGAATCGGGAAGGGTGTGAGAATGATCTGCCATGAGCTCTTGTCCAAAAACGCGATCCTTTCCTTAAGGGAAATCGAATTCTCGCTCAATCAAAAGCGGAGTTGTTTTTGGACACGAACTGTTGACTGCGGTGTCAAAGATGTGGGCCGAATTCACGGCTCTACCCTAAATCACTCCATAGAAAGGATTTCGTCAGGATTTTGCAGTCCAATGTCCTTCATGTGCGACGGGATTCTATCGGGGACAAACATCGCTGGTGCGCCATCGATAAGCTCTATTTTGCCTGAATGGCGAATAGGATTAAGGCAGCACGCATGAAGCGGTTGTGGCACTGGCCGATCGACCCCTTAGGTCGCACCGTTCGCTTGTTAATGGGCGAAAAAGGCTGGGTATTCGAATCTATTGAGATCCGCCCTTGGGTGTCTGATTTGGAGCTCGCTGCGCTTGCCCCAGGCGCCTGTGCCCCTGCGCTTCTTGATACCGATGCCGAAGTCAAAACCTCTGCGGTGGGATCGCTTGCGATCTGCGAATATATCGAAGAGGCTCAGCACAGTCCACGGCTCTTGCCGTTCACGCCGATGGAAAAAGCTGAAGCCCGTCGCTTATGGCAGTGGGCCGAGGAAAGCTTTGCGGGCATCAACAACACACTCTTGTCCGAGCGCGTGACTCAGTGGGTGAAGCGAGATCGATCACCCGATAGTCTCGCGCTCCGCCAAGGCGCACATGCTTTGAAGAACCGCATGACCTTTCTCGACGCTTTAGCAGGCGAACGATCTTATATTGCTGGGCGAAACCTAAGCATCGCTGATCTCAGCGTCGCAGCGCATTTGTCGTCATACGATTATTTCGGCGATGTGCCTTGGGATCTCACGCCAGACTTGAAAGCCTGGTATGCAAGGATGAAATCAAGGCCCAGCTTCCGCGCGTTGCTGGATGACCGGGTTGGCAATGCGAAGCCTATCAAACACTATACAGACCTTGATTTTTAACGCGTCAGCGGGATGAAAGCGCATGTCGCTCGAAACCTTTCTCAAAACGGAAGCTGCGGAGCTTGGGTTCGATGTCTGTCGGATCTGCCGCGTCGATGAGGCGTGGACTGCGGGCGAGCGTTTAGAAGCCTTCGTTGATGCCGGATATCACGGTGAAATGGCTTGGATGGAAACCACGTTGGAGCGTCGCCGCGCGCCGACAGCGATGTGGACGGCGGCGAAGTCTGCAGTGGTCGTCGGACTGAATTACGGCCCGGACCAAGATCCAATGAAGAACCTGGAGCGGCGGGCTGAAGGCAATATCTCCGTTTATGCGCGAGGCAAAGACTATCACGATGTCCTCAAGAAGCGATTGAAGGCACTCGCACGGGCATTCGTGGCGGAGGCCGGTGCAGATGTGAAAGTCTTCGTCGATACCGCACCTTTGATGGAAAAGCCTCTGGCGCAAAAAGCCGGTCTCGGATGGCAGGGCAAGCATACGAACCTCGTTTCTCGAGAGCTGGGTTCCTGGCTATTTCTGGGTGTGATGCTGACTGACGCCGGGTTGGAGATGGATCAGCGTGAGATCGATCATTGCGGATCGTGCCAAGCCTGTGTCGATATATGCCCGACCCAGGCCTTTCCCGCGCCATATAAGCTCGATGCCCGCCGTTGCATTTCCTATCTAACGATTGAGCACAAAGACCCCATCCCGATGGAGTTTCGCGGCGCGATGGGCAATCGGATCTATGGCTGTGATGACTGCCTTGCGGTGTGTCCTTGGAACAAATTTGCAGATGTTGCGAACGAGAGTGCCTTCTGGGCGCGCGCTGAGCTCAAAGGGCCCGGCTTGGATGAGCTCGCGGCGCTTGATGATGAGACCTTTCGGCAGGTCTTTTCAGGGTCGCCAATCAAACGGATTGGTCGCGACCGGTTCTTGCGAAACGTGCTCACCGCAATCGGAAACTCGTCAGATCCTACGCTCATTGACCGGAGCGTTCTTCCGCATCTTTCGGATCCGAACCCTGTGGTGCGCGGAGCCGCGATATGGGCGCTCGGGCGCCTTGATTATGCCCGGTTCGAAACCGAAAAAGCCGCGCGCTTCACAGCGGAAACAAACGAGAGTGTTCGGGCGGAATGGAAACAATCAATCGAGAATCTTCGGTGAGAATTGGGCGATGGTTGTGGTTGGGCGTCAAGTTTTTGGCAGGCCTGTTCGTCACCGTACATGTCTATGCCCTGATCTTATTTTTGGCCCCGCCACCGGGCACTGCGAATATGGCAGGTCGCATTATGCAGGGCACCACGGTCTATAACACGTGGGTGCCAATCGAGCAGGTATCACCGCACCTCATCCGCGCCGTGATTGCAGCAGAAGATACCAAGTTCTGTAAACATTCTGGAATGGACTTCGACGCGATCCAGGATGCGCTTGATGAACGCGAGCGCAGAGGACGCCTTCGCGGCGCTTCAACGCTCACACAGCAAACCGCGAAAAACGTCTTCTTCTGGAATGGCGGCGGGTTTCCGCGCAAGGCGGGAGAGAGCTGGATGGCGCTCTTCATCGACGGCTTCTGGGGCAAGGCCCGTGTGATGGAAGTCTATTTGAATGTCGCTGAATGGGGCGATGGTCTGTACGGCGCAGAGGCGGCGGCCTATGGCAGGTTTGGCAAACCTGCACGCGATTTAACTGCTTTCGAAGCTGCGCGACTGGCGGCCGTTTTGCCAAGTCCGAACAAGTGGCGCGTCAATCCAGCTGGGCCGTATGTTCGGCAACGCACCGCGACGATCCAAGCGCGAATGAACGTTGTTCAACGCGACGGACTAGATGCCTGCGTGCTTGGCTCTAATTGAGTTCAGAGAGCCGGATTGCTTCTCGGATTTGGCCTCTGAGAACAAGGATCTCGAGATTTTCCGGATCAAAGTTCAGCGCAGCCTCGATGTCGATTTTCGCAGCGCGGTAATTCTCTGTCGCCAGATGTACGCGCGCTCGCAGTGAGAGGGCTTCCGCGTCCGCCGGTGCTTTTTCAAGCGCCGTGTTCAAATCATCCACGCCTTCAATCCAACGCTCTGTGGCGAGATAGGCTGCAGCGCGATCCTTGTAGATCTCGGGATCATCGCGTTCGAGCTTTAGCGCGTCGGTAAGCGCGACAATCGCCGCCTGCGGATAGTTCGCGCTGAGCCAAGCATTACCAGCTTGAACGAGATATGTTGTCCGGTCTTCAGCTGAAATCGCATCTGGGGCCGTGGCAAGGGCCTCAAGGCGCGCAGCACCTTCCGCGAGACGATCCAATGCGAGCAAGGACACTGCATTGCAATAACGTGCTTTCGGGCGATTACCGCTGCTCAACCAGGCGAGGGAGTCCTCATAGGCTTCTTCCGGCTGGCTTTCCGTCTTTGCCAAACAGCTTTCGAGTCTTACTTGTTCAGCGCGGGCAATGTCGACGGACGCAGTTTGCGCCATCGGCAGCATGCCTGACACCAAGAGGGAGATAATCATGAGCGAGCTCTCTTCTAAAGCCTTTACAGTGGCGGTAGCGAGCAAAGAGGGTGAGCGCAAATGACAGTTCGGTCAGAACCCCTTTTTCTGTTTGGTCCGGGTTACTCGGCCACAGCCCTGTCTGAGCTCTGGCAAGGGGCCGTCTATGGGACCGTCCGCTCTAAAAGTAGCCTGGCTGCTTTAGAGAAGACGAAGATTAAACCGCTTCCGGTTGGTGAAAAAGATGCGCTTTTTCAAGCGCTTGAGGGCGCGCATTTGCTGATTTCTGCGCCGCCAAGCGAGACAGGCTGTCAAGCCCTTCAGATGCTTGGCGAACAAACAAAGCGCGCAGCAAGCGTGACCTATCTCTCGACCACCGGTGTCTATGGTGACTTGATGGGGGGCTGGGTGATGGAATGGTCAGCTGTTCGACCACAGTCCGACCGAGCGCGAAAGCGCGCGATAGCAGAGGCGGAGTGGTTTAACGCGCACGATCAGGTTCGACTGGTTCGGCTACCTGGTATTTACGGCCCTGGCCGGTCTGCGCTGGAGCGCGTGCAATCTGGCAAGGCTCGGCGCATTGTGAAGCCCGGCCAAGTCTTCTCCCGCATCCATGTCGAAGACATTGCCTCCGGCCTTTACGCGCTTCTGCAATCCGGCGCTATTGGCGCCTTCAATCTCTGCGATGACGAGGCCGCACCCCCGCAAGATGTCATTGAGTTTGCAGCCAACCTACTTGGGGTCACTCCGCCACCAGACATCCGCTTCGATGAAGCAGATTTGTCACCGATGGGGCGAAGCTTTTATGCAGAGTGCAAACGCGTTGCGAATGCTCGCATAAAGGCCGCCACAGGGTGGCGGCCTAAATATCCGACATATCGCGAGGGGCTCAGCGCTATCGCAGCCCAAATCGCTTAGCTTGATGCGCGGCCCATGAAGCCGAGATCGGTTTGGTTGAAGTTATTCAAATTCGGCAGCGCTGTCCGCAATTCCCCACTGTCGAGTCCGAACCATGAGCCCATGGTTGCGGCGTACTGTTCAACCGACGTAGTTGGGATCAGGCGACCGCGGGACTTCGTGTAAGAGCTGCTATCGACATCCGCGAGCGGAATTTCGCCATACAGACGTTTGCCCTGAACAGCGCCACCCGCGACCAGGTGGTGACCGCCCCAACCGTGGTCGGTACCGTCTCCATTATCAATCACAGTCCGGCCGAAGTCGGACGCGGTGAACACAACAACATTGTTCCACTCCCCAATTTCAAGCATTGCCTGACGGAAGGAGGAGATCGCCGCAGCGAGCTGGGTATGAAGGTTGCCGATACTGCCAGACTGATTGCTGTGCGTGTCATAACCACCGGTTGAGACATAGAACATTTGCCGTGACACATTCAGGAACTGACGGATCTTGATCGTTTCAGCCACTGACCGCATTTGGCGCGAAACGCTGTCATCCTGGAATTCGGTTGCGAACGGCGTCGCATTCTCTTGAGCCTCAGCGAATTGCGCTGAATTTTCGACGGCTTTTGCCGTTGCCGTGGCCATGTCTTGCTCGAAGATGTTTTGGCTTTGGAAATCGCGCTTTGTCAAAAAGGCCCGGATCTTGTCTCGAGCGGCATCATCACCGTCATTATAGCCAAGCAGTCCGCGATTATCGTAGAGATTTGGTTCCGCGATCCCGCTGGACCCAACCTTAAACTGAGTCACATCCTCACCCGCGAGGAAGACATCGTTTGAGCTGGTCGCAATTGCCGAGAAAATTCGATTTTGATTTGGCGATGATGCAACGACGCGATCCATGATCCGTCCGCCCCAGCCGCGATTAGCGCCTTCGACGCCAAACGACATCCAGGTCGACTGTTGATCATTGTGAGAGAACAAACGTTTTGGCAGGATCGCTGAATTATTGTCCATCGCAGCGCGTGTGGTTGGTTCGATCAGAGGGCCGACATTTCCGACCACCGCGAGATCACCAGCTTCAAACATGGAATGCAGGGGTGCGAGTTGCAGTGGCATCCCGAATTGGCGCCCGCCAAACTGACCGGCATTGTCCAGGTTCATCTGCAACAGATTTGCGCGGTTTCGCGTTGAATTGGACGAGTCCGAATTATAGGCGTCGAACAGACCGCCGCGAGCGCTCCGCAATTGATTGTATGATGCCTGGTCATACGGCAGGATTGTATCAGATCCGTCCATTCCACCTTTCAGGAAGATACAGACCATTGCCTTATACCCGCTTGTATTGGCGGCCCAAGCATTGTTGAATCCGAGGCTCGACATGGTGCCGAGACTGCTTGCGAAACCAGCGGTGCCGAGGCCTGCAAGGACGTGGCGACGTGAAGTATTGGCCATTTTTATCTCCTTCAGACCTACCAAGTGACCGCGTAAGACGGCGAGTTTAGAACCAGTGCGACTGCTGTCTGGACCATATCTTCTTGATCTGCCGCTGTGTTCTCAGGGCTATTGGTTCGGATCTCAACGGTGCTGATAATATCAACAATGTCGGCTTTCTCGGCCGCAGCCATGCGCCCACCGGTCAACAAACTGTCTAAGTGGTCTACCAAAGCAGTCGGATCATCCACCAGCGCGAGTTCGTCGCCATAATCTGGTGTATACGTGGCGATGTCTCGGTCACGCTGAGAGGCTCTGTCGAAAGCAAAGTCAGTCATGAAATTCAGATAGCCCACCGAGCTACTTTCATTGACGATCTGAAACTCTGGCACGGTAATATTGCGATCGCCTGCGTTCGTGCCGGGGGCGACATATCCGGGACGGTAGAAGTTGAACACTGAGGGCGAACGGAAGGCCTGCTGGCCAAGCGCGTTCTCTGAACTTCGTGTATTGCGCAGCCGCCGCTCATTCCCAGCATCTACGCCGCTAACATCAAATGCCCGCGCCCAGTGCGTGAAACGTAGAATAGGCTCGCGGACTTTCCCGCTGAGGACGGTGCCGCCACTGGGCTCATCAAGGAATGTTGAATCGTCCAGGAGAACAGCGGCGAGCGTTGCTTGTAAGTCGCCGCGTTGGCCGTTTCCAAACGTGCGTCCCCCCGCCGCGGTATAGCGGCCTGTTTCAAAGGCATTTGAGACCCGTCCGACATAAGCCGGAGATGGATCTGATTGCGTAAACCGTTGGATCAGCTGACGCGACACGAATGGTGCAACATTTGGATGTTCGAAGATCGTATCAAGCGCGCGATCAATACTTTCCGTGCCCGACGTGCCCTCCGGAATCGTCGTCCCAAGGAATGATTTTGCGAGCTCGGAATGATGCTCGGGATACATTTCCATCGGATTGATGGGGCCGTCTTGTGGGTCATCCCAAAAATCACCGCCTGCGAAAGACAGACCTGTAAACACGCGGGCAAGACCCTCAATGTCGTCATTGGTATAGGTCTCGACTTGCTGCCCTTGAGCGTCGAGCTTGGGAGTCCCGTCCATGTTGAGCTCGATCAAGCCAATCGAGAACAGCTGCAGGATTTCGCGCGCATAATTTTCGTCAGGCATACGCCCCGCGCCTGGATCGCCTTTGCGGTTTCTGAGATAAGTCAGCCACTGTCCCATAGCAGGCGAATAGGTGACCTCTTCTAGCAGGTCGCGATAGTTCCCGAACGCGTTGCGGATCATGATGTCCTGATAGTAAGCGCGCGTTGGTTGGTCGTCGTCCGCAACGTCTGAGTAAACTAAGATTTGCGAGAGCGCGAAGGCCATACGCTGGCGCAATTGGTCATTCGCCGTCACGATGTGATCCCAATAGAGTTCGTCGATCCGAAAGTAATCTAGTCGACCATCAGGGTTACGTGGCTGCGCCAATAGCTCTGGCATTGTGAGGGTTGTGCTCTTTGAGAATTCTGAAGCCAGCCAGTCCGCTGCATCACCGCCATTCAGCGACGCAATCTCGCTTTTCGACCCGCCAAACGTGGCTCGAGCGAGGAAACGCGAGGCTTCCACTTCACTATCTATCTTAGAAGACGGTTCGGCTGGCGGTGCACTGCCGCCTCCGCCGCTTCCACCACCACCCCCTGAAACAGGCGGGGTAGGGGGTACAGACGACCCACCGCCACCGCCACCGCCACACGCGGCAGCGAACAAACTTGCAGCAACAATTACGGATGCTTTTGGAAAGCGTAACGCACTCATAAAACCGTCCCTCATACTCACTTAATCGTTCGTACTACGGGTTTTAGTCGGCGTAAAAAGCTAAGTCTTTGTAACGCGGAGTAGTTGATTTCGATACGTGCCTCAAAGCCTTGTTAACCATAGAATTTTTCAGGTTTCTTTGAAACTTTTTTAATCTCCGAGACGACGGAAATGATTGGTAATCCTTGATTTAGAGCGACCGATTCCATCAGGGCGTGATGATCAACTTGCCGACGACCTTACGGTTTTGTAGCTCTCGAAAGCCGTCCAGCGTCTGTTCTAAAGGCAGACTCGCATGGACATAAGGCCGAGTTTTTCCTTCGCGCGCCCAGTCCCAAATCTGTTTCACATTCTCTCGTCCGCGCTCTGGAAATTGGCGGCCATATTCACCCGCGCGAACCCCAACAACAGAGAAGCCTTTGATCAGAGGCATATTCGTCGCGACATTCGCGATGCGCCCGGAGGTGAAGCCGATGACCAGTAAGCGACCATCAAAGGCGATGCATCGCACGCTCTCATCGAATATATCTCCGCCGACCGGATCATAAATCACATCTGCGCCGCGACCATCGGTCAGGTCTTTGACTTTAGTTCGGAACCCATCCGCTGTGTTAATGACATGATCGGCGCCATAGGCTTTCACTTTTGTCAGTTTTTCATCGCTGCCGCCGGTTGCGATCACGGTTGCGCCCAGCAGTTTTCCCACATCGACAGCCGCCATGCCGACGCCGCCGCTTGCGCCATGCACGAGCAGCGTCTCGCCAGCTTGCAATCGGCCGCGCCGCACCAGAGACACATACGCGGTGAGGTAGGCAGCCGAATAAGAGGCCGCTTGCTCAAAGCTCATAGAGTCTGGCTTTTGTTGAAGTCCTTCGGCATTGACGATTGCATAGTCTGCGAAGCCGCCAAATCTGGCGCCACCGCAAACCTCATCGCCTAGGCTGAATTGGTCGACCCCATCGCCGAGCGCATCAATTATGCCCGCAATGTCCATGCCTGGCGTAAACGGAGGCTCCAACTTCAGCTGATACTTGCCTTGGCAGAGCAAAAGATCGGGAAAATTGATGCTCGTTGCACGCACCTTTATCCGGACTTGACCTGGGCCAGGTTCTGGAACGGCAACCTCTCGAACTTCGACGCCTGAAAAGTCGTCAGATAGGGTGTGGCAAACGAGTGCGCGCATCATAGAGCTGCGTAGGCATCGCGCACCATGCCCGCGATTTCAAGGCATGCCTCACGCGCTGCTGGCGCGACCGCGGTGAAGGCGGTGAAGCCATGCGCCAAGCTATCATAGCATTTGAAGGTGACATCGACGCCCGCGGCCTCAAGCTTCTTGGCATAAGCGGCGCCATCATCGACCAATGGATCAAAGCCTGCCGTGGCGATCACAGCTGGAGGTAGACCGTCCAGACGCGTTTCTTGCGCTGGCGAAAGTAATACGTTTGAGCGATCGAAATCGTCCGGCAGGTATTGCTGCATGAACCACTGCATCGTGTCCGTCGAAAGCGGGTAGGTTTCGCCATAGGTCGTCGCGGATTCGAATTCAGTCACCAAGTCTGTCGCCGGATAGAGGAGGAGCTGGAGGTCCGGTTTAGGCATGCCGCGGCGGGTCGATTCTTGCGCAATGATCGCGCTGAAATTGCCGCCCATGCTGTCGCCGCCAATTGCAGCACGTCCAGCAGGCGCGCCATACTTTTCAGCGTTCTTCAGCGTCCAATCATAAGCGGCGATACAGTCTTCTAAGCCAGCTGGGAATTTGTGCTGCGGCGCGAGGCGATAATCCACGGAAACGACCGGGCATTGCGCGATCTTTGACACCATGGTGCAGAAGGCGTGACAGGCTTCGATGTCTAGAATCACTCCGCCGCCCATATGCCAATAGGCGAGCATTGGAGCATCTGGATTTTGCTGCGCCGGGCGATAGATCCGCACAGGGATTTGGTGGGTGCCCTGGCCAGGAATGGTGGTGTCTTCCCATGACACGCCCGGCTCAGGCTTCGCTGCAAACATGGCCAGGCCCTCGATCGCAGCGGCTTGAGCAACTTCTGGCTCGAGCGATGACATTGGCGGCTGGCTTGCCGCGCCATGGGCCAAGAATTGAAAGTTCGGATCGAGGGTTCGGCCACCAAGAACGACCGGTTCACCGCCCGCCATTTTGACTTTCCATCTGGCTGGAAGCTTTAAGAGAAGTTTCGCAATTGTTGCCTGCAAGCTCATGGCTGCGGCCCTCCCAAACTCATTTATTGTCTGGGGACTAATCTGACCTAGTGGCTAGATTTGGCAAGCTCTTCGATCCCGGCGAGCGTGAATTTAGCGGCGAATTCAGTAGCTCCCTTCGGGTCAACTGGGCGGCGCTGAAGCATGTGGTCACCCATCTCGCGTGCCATGCCGATGGCAGCGGCCGTTATATAGTCGATGTCGAGCTTGCCGAGGCCGACCTTGTCCATGACGATTTCGAGGTCTGCAGCAATCTCTTCCGACACAGTTTGCATCTCTGGCGTGTCGACGCGCACGCCAATCAAACTCATATGCGGCGCCCCGCCTTGGATGGCATCGTCATTCTCTTCCGCCAGGAAGGTGAAGTAAGCGCTGAACGCGGCATAGAGATAGGATTCCAGGTCTTTTGCTTCTTCGCGCACCTTTTGGAGCAGCGGGCGGAAGCGGGCGACACTATCATTGGCCAGCGCTTCAAACACTTCCTCTTTTGATTTGAAGTAATTGTAGAACGTCCCGCTGGCGAGATCGGTTTCGCGAATGATGTCGCGAATATTGGTCGCTTCGTAGCCAATCCGAGCAAACACAACACGGGCCGCCTCTAGAATCGCTTTGCGATTTGCTTCCTTCGCACGCGCGCGTTTGCCCATACGGACTTCGGGTTCGATCGTCGCCGTCATAGATTCTCTTGTTCCCTCAACGCCCTACAGTCTGCTCAGATTGGTGACGGAACGTCAACTTTTTGTTTGCAGTGCATCGTCGAGGCGCATCCGTCGCCGAACTGTAAGGAAAACGCCCCAAAGCGCGCGCAGCAGAATGAGCGCGAGAATACCAAGCATCGGCTCGCCGAGCACTGCCATGGCGAAGGCTCCGGCAAATATTCCGAAATGCAGCACGATAATCCGTCCATACGGCGCCATCATTTCTTTATCTATGGAGCTCTCACGATACTCGCCGCGCGAGATATAGTCTTGAACGAATAGAATGATCTGCACGCCTATGATTGCCAGGATGAAGGTCTGCATGTTCGGGCCGGAGGTGAGCGCTTGATCTATCAGTCCGAACGGGGTCGGGAAGCCTGGCTCTCCGCCGCTCGATAGGTTTGCAAACAAGCTCACGAAGACGCCATGAACGAAACAGAACATGCCATAATGGATGAAGAAGAAGGGGCCAAGGAAGGCCATGGCGGGCAATCCGCTTGGTCCGTTTTTCAGGCTTGTCGCTGTCATTTTCGCAAGCGTAGCAGCCCCGATAATCAGGTTCTCCAGCCAGTATAGAAAGACCAATGCCGCAGCGCCCCAACCCATGGTCAGCACGGCGATAATTGGGAATAGATCCACCGCCAGGATGAGCCAGGCAATTGGATCGCGATAGGTGCGCGCCAGTGTATTCAGATCTAAGAAAGCAAGCACGCGACCGTCCCCTTGATGATCAGCTTAGCCCATCCAATCCGCTCCAGCGCGGAAAGTCTAGCGGGTCATGTGCTTTCAAACCCCAAGACTTTTTGGGCGTGTTGTAATTGCCCGTAAGGATCTCGTAGTGGACATGCAGCCCCGTCGCGTTTCCTGTTTCGCCCATTAGGCCAAGCGGCTGCCCAAACCCGATTTGTTGTCCGGCTTTTAGCCCCTCGGTAAAATAAGCAAAGTGTGCGTAACGGGTGAAGACGCCATTGCCATGATCTATGAGCACCTGGAGTCCATAATCCCGATGCGTGCCAACTTCGAGAATTCGGCCGGGCGCAGATGAGTAAATCGGCACCGCGGGACGTGCGTGCAGGTCGATCCCATTATGCATACGTCCAAACCGCGGACCAAAGCCAGACGTCATGCACGTGCCGTTTGTGGGCGCTGTTGCCAAGACAACATTGTTGACGACGATGAGTGCATCGTAGCTGAGTATCCGCCCAGACCGATCCGTCTCTGGTCGGTTTGAGAAGGACTCGGTGCAGGCATAAAGGTAGAAATCAGGTTGGAACGGCCCCTGCGCGGCGCGTGGTCCAGCCGGCGCGGGGCTTGGCGTAGAGACGACCGGTGCGGGTGGGGATTGTGGATAGTATACGACCGGAGGCGGCGAAGCACATGCGACCGCACCCGCAAAGGCCAGCCCCACAAATAGTCTCCGCATGATCCGCTCCCGATAGGTTAGGCTGTCACCCGGGCCCGCTTTCGACCCTTTTCTATCTCTTGATGCAGGTCTCTTACATAAGTGTTGAAATCCACCTGCATGGTGTGTCGCGCGGCTTGGTAGAAATGCCCGGTATGGGTTTTCTCATCCGCCGCTGTGACTCGGTCCATCTCAGCGTGATCAGGGAAGGCATATTCGCCTATGACCGCTGCGACAGCGAGTTTTGATTGCTGTTCCGCAAAGTTCACGAGCGTTGGCAGAGGCTGCGCCAAGGCGAGGAAGAACAGGTTTTCGTACCCTGGTTTCACCATACGCTTAAACAGCGGCAAGCTGTTTTCTTCTGGTGTCAGTTCCGGGGCGTCGAAAAACGGAAACGAGACATTGTATCCTGTGGCCCAAACGATCGCGTCAATTTCTTCGCGGCTGCCATCTTTAAAGACGACGGCACTCGGTTCGAATCGGTCAATGGCGCCCTTTGCGTTTATATCGCCGCAGCCGACACGGGTCAGGAATTCACCTGAAACGGAGGGGTGTGCGTCCAGAGGCTCGTGATCAGGCTTGGGCAGACCATAGTCCTCGGGATTACCGATTTCTTTTTTGATCTTTGATCGTGCCAGGGCTCGGCCGACGCTCATTGGCATCCAGCTCGGCAGCACGGCTTTGTCAGCAGGTTGTCCGCCGAGATACTTTGGCAAGACCCAAACCCCGCGGCGCATCGAGATGATTAGCTTCTCGGCGATCGGGCGCTGCGAAAGCTCCGAAGAAATATCCATTGCCGAATTGCCCGCGCCAACGACCAAAACGCGTTTGCCGCGGAAGTCATACGGATCGAACGGATCTTCGTAATGGTGACTATGGATTTGGTAGCCTTCGAACGTCTCCTGACCTGGATAGTCATCTGGCGTACGCGGGTCCCAGTGGTGGCCATTTCCGACAAACAGCCATTGATAGGTTCGGGTCTCCCCGGTCGAGAGTGTGACATCCCAGTCGCCATCTTCGCGGCGAACGGCCTTGTCGACAGACGTATTGAACGTGATCGTCTCGCGCAGGCCAAAATGATCCACATAGTCATGGAAGTATTGCAGCAACTGACTGTGATGCGGGAAGTCTGGCCAGTCTTCAGGAACCGGGTAATCCTCGAACGCTAAGCGCCATTTCGATGTATCGATATGGAGGCTTTGATAGCAGGACGACAGGCCATTTGGGTTTTTATAATACCAATTGCCACCGATATTGTCGGACTTTTCGAAACAGTCATACTCGACGCCGTAATCCTTGAGGCGTTTGGCCATTGTGAAACCACTGCAGCCCGCGCCAATAATACAGGCTTTTCCTGCTGTCGCTGCGTCGAATGCCATGTCTGTTCCTCCCGTGAGGTTACCGGTTTTCTCAGGTGCAAAGGATGGTATAGCCGTTGACGTGGACGTCAATTTAGGACGGCGCGTCAACTTAAGAGGACGTCATGGACGAGAGCATTTCCAGTCTGGACAAACGCATTGATCTGATGCGCCAGCACATGGATGGAATGACCCAGGTCGTTCCTTGGGCGCGAGAAACCGGATTTAAAGTCACACGCGTAGAGCGCGGCCAAGTCTGGGGCGTGCAGCCCTTCGCCGAACACTTGGTCGGCGATGTTGAAGCGCAAGTGATCCATGGCGGCGCAATCACAACCCTGCTGGACAATCTCAGCGGTATGGCCTGCGCCGCATCGCTGGAAGAGTTTCGCTTTGTAGCGACTTTGGATCTGCGCATTGATTACATGCGCCCGGCTGACAGCGGCCGCGATATTATTGGTGAGGCGGAATGCTACCATGTCACCAAATCCGTCGCGTTTACACGCGCCTGGGCCTATCATGAGAGCCGAGACAAAGTGATCGCCACGGCGCAGGGCGCGTTCGCGATCAATAAGCCGCGTCCGAAAGCCAGCTTGGGAGTTCCAGAATGAGTGAGCCCCTCAGCCGCGGCGCCCAGTTGGAGGGCTTTCTCGCCAATGTCCCGATTGTGAAAACACTCGGCATGCGCTGCGATATAAAAGGCGATGACATGACTACGGTCTTGCCGTTCCAAGACAAGTTGATCGGGAATTTCACGATCAAAGCACTGCATGGCGGCGCAATTGGGACTTTCTTGGAAATGACGGCGATGGCGCAGCTTTTTCTGGTCTCTGATGTCGAGCGCCCTGCGCGGACCATCAACATTACGGTCGACTATTTGAGGCAGGGCAAGGCGGAAGACCTCTATGGTCGGGCGCGCGTTATCAAACTCGGGCGGCGCATGGCCTCCGTGACGGCAGAGGCTTGGCAGAGCGAGCGCGACAAGCCTGTCGCAGCCTTGCATGGTCATTTCCTGTTAAACCGCACTGGCACGCCTCAAACTTAGCGCCATATCTCAGGGCGTGCTGCCGATTATCCATCACCCAGACTATGATGCCGCGACCGTTGGAGACGATCACCGTTTCCCAATGCGGAAGTATTCGCTCGTTGCCGACCTTCTCGCGGAACGTGGCTACTCTTTCGAACAACCGCGCCATGCGACCCAGACGGCATTAGAGCGCGCGCATTCTGCATCCTATGTGCGCGCCGTTTTGACCAGCGCGCTGGATTCTAAGTCAGCCCGCCGGGTTGGATTTGAGATGACACCCGCGATTGCTGCCAGAACTTGCGCCTCTGTCGGCGGAACCGAGCTGGCGGCCCGGCGTGCATTGGAGGTGGGACGAGCGGTCAATCTCGCAGGTGGCAGTCATCATGCGGATTTCGAAGGCGGCGCAGGGTTTTGTGTCTTCAACGATGTCGCTGTCGCGGCGCTCTCCCTTTTGCAAGAAGGCGCCGTGAAACGCATCGCGGTCCTGGATCTGGATGTCCATCATGGCGATGGGACGGCGCGAATTTTCGCAGATGATCCGCGCGTGTTCACGGCCAGCTTGCATTGCGAACAAAACTGGCCGCGCGAAAAGCCGCCCTCAGATCTGGATGTAGGGTTGGAAAAGGGCGCTGGGGATGAGGTGTACTTGGATGTCGCCAAGACATTCGTCGCCGAGGCGCTTGAGGCGTCGAAACCGGACTTGGTTTTCTATAATGCTGGGGTCGATCCACACGCCGAAGATCGGTTAGGATTGCTCTCGCTTTCCGATCAAGGATTGCGGGCTCGAGACGCTTTGGTTTCGAAGTCTTGTTGTGATTTGGGAGTTCCCATCGTCGGTGTGCTCGGCGGTGGATATAGCAAGGACGCAGCCGCAGTTGCGCGTCGCCACACGTTTCTGATCGAGGCGCTCCAAAAAACTGCATAAGACCCGTTCTGGTCGCTTGTTTTGTTGCCCGAGTCCTTTGAAGCTCTGGTGCATGAATTCGCCTGATGACCTGACCCTGGAATCTGCCCGCGCGCTGCTACAGCGCGTTTACGGCTATGACGATTTTCGCGGGTTACAGGCGGATGTCATCAGCGATGTTTTAGCGGGTCGAGACGGCTTGGCAGTGTTGCCAACCGGCGGCGGGAAATCGCTCTGCTATCAAATTCCATCGATGCTACGCGATGGCGTTGGGTTGATCGTCTCGCCGCTGATCGCGCTCATGGCCGACCAAGTCGACGCGTTGAAAGCCTTGGGCGTACGGGCAGAACGGCTTGATTCATCGCTAGAGTATGAAGATCGCGTCGCCGCGCTTCGAGCCGCGCGAAACGGAGATATGGATATGCTCTATGTCTCACCAGAGGGGTTGTCTGGCGGTCTGTTCAATGCGCTACGAGAGCTCAATGTCTCGCTAATCGCTGTCGATGAAGCCCACTGCGTTAGCCAATGGGGACATGATTTTCGCCCGGACTATCGCGCGCTTGGTCGGTTGAAAGAGGCTTTTCCCGGTGTCCCGCGTTTGGCCGTGACAGCGACGGCCGATGCCAGGACCCGGGCGGACATTCTTGAGCAACTCGACCTGACCGCCCCGACTTTGCATGTGGCGAGCTTTGATCGGCCCAATCTGACCCTCGGCGCAGAACCGAAATCGGGTAACAAAACCGATCGACTGGTCAGTCTCATTCGCACCCATAAAGGCGAAAGCGGCATCGTCTATGCGGCGACGCGAAAAGGCACTGAACAACTTGCTGAAGCGCTTGAGCGTCATGGCATCTCAGCGCTTGCCTATCATGCCGGGCTCGAAGCAGGAGACCGCGCTGAGCGCCAGCGCCGCTTCTTGCTGGAAGACGGCCTGGTCATGTGTGCGACGGTCGCTTTCGGAATGGGGGTCGACAAGCCGGATGTGCGCTTTGTCATCCATGCTGATCCCCCCAAGACGATCGAGGCATATTGGCAAGAGGTGGGCCGCGCAGGGAGAGATGGTGAGCCTGCGGAAGGCTATGCTTTGTTTGGTCCAGCGGATCTTCGCCGCAGCCTGATGTGGAGTCATGAAAGCGACGCCCAGGAAGCGATCAAGCGGGTTCAGATCAACAAGACGCGACAGCTCTTCGCGTTCTTGAATGGGGAGAGCTGCCGACGCCAATCTGTCCGCCAATATTTCGGGGAAGAAGACGCAAAGCCTTGCGGGGTTTGTGACAATTGCGTCTCTGAAGCCGCCAATCATTATGATGCAACGCGCTGGGCCCAAATGGCGCTGTCCGCGGTTCTACGGTGTGGTCAGAAGATCGGTCGTGGGCGTCTGATCATCCATTTGCTTGGCCAAGCTAAAGATGAGTTTGACGAGGATTTATCCCGCCAGTCCACCTATGGCGTGGGGACAGACCTGCCCAAGTCGGGCTGGAATGCCGTATTTGATGAGCTGCTCTTCACCGGCCTTCTTGCAGAAGGTGGCGAGGTGACGCGACCCTTCATTTTCGTCCCCGACCATGATCAAGCAAAGGCCGTGTTCAAGGGTGAGCGATCGGTTCTATTGAAAGCCGATCCGACCGTGCGCCGCGCTAAATCTCGTGCGAGTAAGTCAGCAGCAGCGGCCTTTTCAGACCTGTCCACCAGAGACCGCGAACTGTTTGATCTTCTCCGTAACTGGCGGGTCGAAATCGCCAAATCCAAGGGCGTGCCGCCTTATGTTATCTTTCACGACAAAACGCTCGCCACGATCGCAACAGAGCGCCCCATGGATCGCGGTGAACTCCTTCTGATTTCTGGTGTCGGTGAAAAGAAGGCTGGCCGCTACGGCGATGATATTGCCCGTATTGTCCAAGAAGCCGCCTAGAGAAAAGCAGGCGCGACCGGCTGACATGACGGGCGCACCGAGTTAAGCGGCGGACATGTCTGAAACACTGCTCTCTCGTTCGCGCGTTATGCGTCTCGCTGTTCCGGTGATGCTCGCGCAAGCTGCTATCGCGGCGACCGGCGTCGTCGATACCGCCGTCATGGGGCTATATGGAGATAAGACGGATCTCGCTGCAGTGGCGATCGCAAGCGTCGCATTCAGCTTCATTTACTGGGGGTTTGGCTTCCTGCGCATGTCGACTACAGGACTGGTGGCGCAGGCTTTGGGGCGCGGTGACCAGGCAGAAGCGCGCGCAACTCTGCAGCGCGGCTTGCTGATTGGGGGCGCGCTAGGCCTCGCCATCTTTGTTGTTTCGCCGCTTCTCGGTCGGGTCGTGTTTGCTCCGTTTGGGGCCGAAGGTGATGTGGTTCAGCTAGCCGATGGATACTTCGCGGCCCGGGTGTGGGGCGCGCCGGCTTTGCTCACTCAATATGCAATTACGGGCTGGCTACTCGGCACAGGGCGAACGGGCGCGCTATTGGCGATGCAGGTCGTGATGAACGGCGTTAATATCGCCCTGGATATCTGGTTCGTGGCTGGGTTCGGTTGGGGGCCGGTTGGGATCGGTGCCGGGACGGCGATCGCAGAATGGGTCGCCCTCTTATTTGGCCTCGCCCTGATCTGGCGGAGTTTGAAGCGAGAGGCCGGGCTGTTTGACCGAGCAGCCCTAATCGGATTGTTCAACGCCAATCGCGACATTCTTATCCGGACGTTGGCGATGCTGCTTTGCTTTGCCTGGTTTGTTCGCTCCGGTGCGCAACTGGGAACGGAGTATGTGGCTGGCAACGAAGTCTTACTGCAATTCATCACCGTGGCAGCTTTTGTCTTGGATGGGTTCGCCTTTGTTGCTGAGAAAGAGATTGGCGAAGCTTATGGCGCGAGGGATCGACGAAAACTGCTACGTGCGATGCGCATCACGACAGAGCTCGCTTTTGCCTTCGCGATCTTGATTAGCGCGCTTTATTGGTTCGGAGGCGGCTGGGTGATCTCCACCTTCATCAGTGACGCTGAAGCGAGATTGGTCGCGCTCGCCTTTCTGCCCTATTGCGCGCTTGTTCCGGTTATCGGTGTGCTTGCGTATCAATTAGATGGCTTCCTGCTCGGTGCAACGCGTGGGCAGGCGCTGCGAACAGCCGCGGCGATTGTAACGATTATCTACATTCCGCTCGATCTCTTCATGCGAGATCAGTTCGGCAATACGGGTGTTTGGCTCGCATTTTTAGGGATGTTTATCGTCCGCGTTGCGGCGCATGGCTGGTTTGTGCCAAGCCTTATGCGGGCGACTTCAGATCAGCCCCAACAGCCGCCTCAACCGAGTTAAATCCGTCAGCCTTCAGACAGTCTGCCAGCTCAGCATTGATCCGCGCCACGAGGCTGGCGCCGTGATAGACCAAAGCAGAATAGAGCTGGACGGCGTGCGCGCCGGCGCGGATTTTACGATAAGCGTCTTGGCCTGAACTGATTCCGCCACATCCGATCAGGTCGAACTCTCCGATCAATTCGGACGCGAATGCTTTCAAGACCTCAGTAGATTTTTCCATCAGCGGCGCGCCTGAGAGGCCACCAGCTTGATCTCTTTCGGCACTGCTGAGGGTGGCAGGGCGGTCCAAGGTCGTATTCGAGATGATCAAGCCCGACAGCCAAGATCCTGCACTTCGCACCGTATCGATGATGTCGCCGATTTCTTGGTCTTGCAGATCAGGCGCAACTTTGAGGAAGACAGGTTTCCAGCCGTCTTGATCGCCGCCTAAGTTGGCTTCATGGGCGCTTTGTGCACGCGACCGCGCTTCACCGCAGCGCCCTAGAAGAGCTTCAAGCGCCGCTTTGTCCTGCAGTCCGCGAAGCCCCGGGGTGTTGGGACTTGAGATGTTGATCGTGATGTAGCTGCAGACAGGATACACAGCGGCGATGCCCGCCTCGTAATCCGCGATAAAGTCTTCGCTCAATTTGTTGGCGCCAACATTTGCACCAACAGGGCAGGTGAGGGGCGGTGGCGCACGGCGCAAACGGCGCGCGAAATAGTCCAACCCATGATTATTGAAGCCCATTCGATTGATGACGCCTTGATCATCAGTCAGGCGGAAGAGGCGTGGTTTTGGATTGCCGGGCTGCGGTTTTGGCGTGACCGTTCCACATTCAAGAAATCCAAAGCCAAATCTCGCCATAGGCACATGCACGTCTGCGTTCTTATCGAACCCGGCGGCGAGCCCAACCGGGTTCCACAATTGCAGTCCAGATTGTGGGAGTTTTACCGGCGTGTTCCAGCGTGATGGCGGAATATTTGGAAGGCCAATGCCAAGTTTAAGACCTTTAATTGTCGCCGTGTGAGCTGCTTCCGGCGGGAGTTTTTTTACCAAAGGCAGGGCGAGGTCTGGCAGGCTCATTTGTCTATGTCTTGCGGCAGTTTAGGGACGCCATCCGCATCACTTTCTAAGATCCAGCTACGCTTTGCGGCGTCGATGCGCAATGCGGCGTAGAGATGCGGAAAGAGTTGCCCGCCGCGGCTCTCTTCCCAGCGAACAGGGCCAGCCATTTCTTCAGCTATGTATTCGAGAAGGCGAACATTGGTGTAGCCCGGATAATGCAGCGATAAAGTCTCAGCCACTTGCTGGCGCGTCGACAGATGAACGTATCCATCGCCCTCGTCTAAGGCCGTTTGAGTAAAGCCCAAGCGCTCCGCAACTTCCCAATCGGGCTCGCTTAAGATTTTATAGACTCGCGTTCGCTGTAACATAACCATGGCGGCGTCTTCACTCTGTTTTGAGGAAAAAGGCAAGCTCCACCATTCCAGGTTGATAAGACATTATTCCTATGATAGGAAAATAGTCTTTTAAGCCAACAGGTGCCAGGACTCTTTGTCATGCAACACGGGGACGTATGGCGCGCATTGGATGAGATCGCCACGCGCAAAGGGCTCACGCCATCGGGGCTTGCCAAGCTTGCTGGTTTAGACGCCACCGCCTTTAACAAATCAAAACGTGTCTCAAAAGGGGGACGACCACGCTGGCCCTCAACAGAGAGCATTGCACGCGCCTTAGAGGCGGCGAACGTAGACTATACAGAGTTCGCGAGCTTGGTGGCGGGGCCCTCCTGTCCGACGATCCCCTTCCTAGAATTGCCAGATGCGACTCGCAGTGGGTTGTTTAACGATCTCGGCTTGCCAGATGCTCCCGCCTGGGACGCCATCGAGTTTCCGGGCCCTAACCGAATTGAGGGATGTTTTGCGCTCGAGGTTACCGATCGTGATCTGGAGCCGATTTATCGCGCAGGAGATCGGTTGATTTCATCCTGCCAAGCCGACATTCGATCCGGTGACCGCGTCGTCCTGAAAACGACGAAAGGGCAGATTTGTATCGGCGTTGTGGCGCGGCAAACCGCAAAGCGCTTAGATTTAAATTCGATCGCCGACGGGCGCGCACTGCCTGCTATCAACGTAGAAGAAATTGATTGGATGGCGCGAATAATTTGGGTGAGTCAGTAGTTTTTGGGGGCAAACTGCCCGTTTTAAGGGTTTCGCAGCGGAATATGCTTGCACCGATCGCGGCTCTTGTGAGAGGACGGCGGACATGGATTGGGACAAATTGAAATCCTTTCACGCCGCCGCAGAGGCAGGCAGCCTCACCGCAGCCGGTGAGCGATTGGGTATTTCTCAATCTGCCGTGTCTCGTCAGATTGCGGCTTTGGAGGAGCACCTTGGTGTTTCTCTTTTCCAACGACATGCCCGTGGGTTGGTGCTGACGGATGCCGGGCACACGCTTCATCGCTCGACCGTCGACATGGCCACAGCGGCGCAGGGGGCAAGCGCTGCCCTCCGGGATCAGCAAGACGTTGCACAAGGCGAATTGATTGTGACGGCTCCCGTTGCGTTTGGCTCTACCTGGTTGGTCCCTCGCCTTGGGGAGTTTGTCGCGCAGAACCCGGAAATGCGCGTTGATCTTCGTCTGGACGATGGCGAAAGCTACGATCTGCTGAAACTGGAAGCTGAATGTGCAATCCGTTTGTGGGCCGCCGACAAGGCGGATCTAATCCAGCGCAAGCTGGCCACCGTCGCGACCAATCTCTACGCGTCGCCCGAGTACATCAAAGCGCATGGAATGCCGCGAACGCCGCAGGATCTCGATAATCATCGGATCATCGCTTATGGCGCGATTGATAGCCCGATCACGGCGATGAGTTTTGCGGAACGCGTCGGCCGTGACGATGCAGGCCCTCGAAAAGCGGCTTTGACGGTCAACAATGTTCCGGCGATGCTGCGCGCGGTGGAGGCAGGCCTCGGGATTGCAGACCTACCGGATTATATGGTGAGTGCTGTGCCGCGTTTGGTGCGCGTGCTGGAAGACTTCACTGGACCAAGTTTTGATCTGTATTTCATCTATCCAAGTGATCTGAAAAGATCGAAGCGAATTGGGGCGTTTAGAGACTTCCTGACAGGCCAAGTAGAGGCCTTCAGGTCTTCACCCTTGCGTCAATGATTGTGACATTTCTGTAAAATATGCAGAAATGCATGATGAAGATGCACAGAAGCAGGTTGCATTCCCAACCAATAGTCCCATATAGCCCCCGTGTTGAGGTTCCGGACACATACCCAATCATTCCTCCGATTGGGCGTTTCCTCCCCCAGACGGAACCAAACTTCCAAGGCCTGGCTGCTTAGAGCGCCGGGCCTTTTTTCTTGATTTTCAAGGCTTAAAACGGGACGCCATCGTCGCTTTCGCCGGGGCCGCCGGGTATCAAGCCAGCGAAATCGAACACGCGTGGATCATGGAGGTGGCTGGGGCGAACAGTCGCCAGCGCGTGCGCCATAACTTGCCGAACGCCTGGCTTCTTAGTCTCCCACTCATCCAACATTTGCTTCATCGCAACGCGCTGCAATCCATCTTGCGATCCACAGAGATTGCAGGGAATGATTGGGAAGTTCATTGCCGCGGAGAACTTCTCTAGATCCGCTTCAGCCGATGTGATGAGCGGACGCAGAACCATCACGTCGCCTTCATCATTTAGCAGCTTCGGAGGCATGGCCGCCAGCCGACCACCATGGACCAGGTTCATCATGAAGGTTTCAAGCGCGTCGTCGCGATGATGACCGAGGACGATTGCATCACAGCCTTCTTCACGCGCAATTCGGTACAATATCCCGCGCCGCAAACGAGAACACATGGCGCAGAACGTGCGGTTCTCCGGGACTTTTTCGGTAACGATCGAATAGGTGTCTTCGGTCTCAATCCGATAATCGACGCCGACAGTGTCGAGCCAATCGGGCAGCACGTGTTTGGGAAAGCCCGGTTGACCTTGGTCGAGATTACAGGCGAGTAGATCGACGGGAAGGGCGCCCTGCCATTGCAAATCGAGCAATACGGTCAGCAAGCCGTAACTGTCTTTTCCGCCAGATAGACAGACCAGCCATTTCGGCCGTTTCTCTGACTGGCGATCGACCAAACCGTAATTGTCGATCACTTGAAGGGCATTGCGGGTCAACCGTTTGCGTAGCTTCTTAAAGCTCACGCTTTTCGGGACATTGGCCAGAATAGGTGGCACCGTTGGAATAGCAGCTGTATCAGGCATAGCGCTGCCTATGCCATGAGGACGGGCGAAGGCTCAAGAGGCTGACAGTTATAGACGCGCGCTAAGCCGCTTTTCCGGCTTTCGCGTAATACTCGCGAGCACTCATGCCACGCTTTTCGGACTTTGCTTCGACAACAGATGTAACCTCGGCAGAGGGCTTCTTTGTGTCGTTCAAACCGTAATACTCTTTCGCGCTCATCCAGCCTTTCCGGAGACTTGCATGATTAGGAGCGTCCTCGGAGCTGCGCGGCTTCAGCATATTATTGAGTTTTGGCTTATAGCGGCGGATGAGATCTTCTTCGATCTTCTGGCGCTTATTCTCGGATCGGATACAGAGATAATGGCGCTCGGAAGCGCCTTTCTTGCGCGCTTCTTCCCAGCGTTCATGGCCGTCTAGACGGCCCTGCAGGTTCGACGCCTTGCCGATATAGACCGGCTTCAAAAAGAAAAACGCGGTGCGACGGACCATGACATAAATCCCGCCAGCATCTGGCAAGGCTTCGATCGTCTTTGTGATCTTAAATCGATAGCGGCGGTTCGTTTCACCGCGCCAGACATGCCAACCATAAGGGATCATGGACCATCTCCAACCATTAAAGGTTAATAAAAGCGCCTAATTGGTTAAGGTTTCGCTAAGCATAGCGCGTCGTACCGGTGCGAAACTGGTGCGATGAATCGGGCAGGGGCCCAAGCGTTTAAGAGCGTCTGCATGTGCCGCCGTGCCATAGCCTTTGTGGCCTGCGAACCCGAATTCAGGATAGGCGGCGTCAAAGTCCACCATCAAACGGTCGCGTTCTGTTTTCGCAAGAATAGAGGCCGCTGAAATCGCCGGTTCTTTTAAGTCGCCCTTGATGATGGCCTCAGCCGGGGCAGGCAGATCTTCGGGAAGGGCGTTTCCATCGATCAGAATACGACTCGGCTTGATCCCCAAGCCGGCGATTGCCCGCTGCATCGCTAGAAATGTCGCCTCGCGAATGTTCAGCGTATCGATTTCCGTCGGCTCCGCGTGCGCGACGCACCAATATGCAGCTTTGTCCTTAATCTCCGGATCTAAAGCGAAGCGCTTCTTCTCGCTGATTTTTTTTGAGTCGGTGAGGCCTAAGATCGGCGCGTTTGGATCAAGAATAACGGCGGCGGCCGTGACCGGTCCGGCCCAAGGGCCACGTCCGGCCTCGTCTACGCCGCAGATCATGTCTATGTTTATCATGAACGCTAACAACAATGATTCTAAGAAGGCGCGCTATGACCGAACCCTATGTGATTGAAATGAGCGAAACCGGCGGTGTGGAGGTTTTAAAACAAGTCGCAAGGGCGCCGCGTTCGCCGGGGCCGGGACAGGCTCTGGTTCGCCAAACGGCATCTGGGCTGAACTTTATCGACACGTACCACCGCACGGGTTTGTACCCGGTCAAACTGCCCTTCGTTCCCGGGTCCGAAGGGGCTGGTGTGGTCGAGGCGATCGGCGAGGGCGTGACCAATGTGGCTGTGGGGGACCGCGTCGCTTATCTCGGCGCAGGGACGTATTCGACCCATTATACCGGCTCTGCGGCAACGATGGTGAAGCTTCCTGACGGCGTAAGCGAAGAAGACGCGGCAGCGGTGCTCTTAAAAGGTCTCACCGCCTGGATGTTGCTTTTTGAAGTACGCCGTGCGTCTCCGGGGGAGACCGCGCTTGTCTGGGCGCCCGTCGGCGGGGTCGGATCCCTGCTCGTGCCATGGGCAACGTCCATGGGCGTTAAGGTGATCGCTGTGACCTCAAGCGAGGAAAAAGCAGCGCGCGCACGAAGCCTTGGCGCGCAGGAAGTTGTCCTGTCGTCCGGCGATGTCGCGTCAGAAGTCCGGGCGCTTACGGGCGGCGCAGGCGTTGATGTTTCCTATGACAGTGTTGGGAAGAATTCAGCGCAGGCGTCGATTGATAGTTTGAGACCGCGCGGCTGGTGGGTCAGCTATGGAAACGCTTCTGGTCCCGCAGATCCGGTCGCGCCAACCACATTAGGCGGGAAAGGCTCTCTGGTTCTCACGCGCCCTGGATTGTTTCACTTCATTGGTGACGGAGAGAGCATGCGCCGCGGCGCCGCTGCTCTGTTCGGTGCCCTGCGCGCCGGAACCATTAAGGCACAAGTCGGCCAGACATTCCCGCTTAATGAAGTCGCCAAAGCGCACCAAGCCATCGAAAGTGGAACAACTGTCGGGGCGACGCTCCTATTGCCTTAGTTGGACCTATTCGGAAGCAGGTTCGGGCTCAGATTTCGAAATAAAGGTCGCAACGCGATTGGTTTTTAGCAGGAGGTAGCCACCGAATGCCATTTGCAAAACAAAGCTCGCGCAGGCGCCCGCATAGGTTATGTATCTAATTTGGGCTTTCAAAGAGTCCGGACGAAAAATGTCGAGAAGTATGAAGTTCGTTGTGCCGTAGACAAAGCTAGAGATCCCAGTCACGAGAATGAACAGCGCAAAAAGTGAGACACCGATTTTTGCGATCTCATAGCCGGTGACCTGCCCGAATGAGAGGTCTTCATCATCTCGGCAAATGAAACGCGCAATTCTATCTGCATTAAATGCGACGAGGAGACTGACAAGAATCACAACCCCTGGCCCTAGGAGTAGGTGGATGTATTTCGACACATCTTGGTTTGGGACCATTCGCAGTGTGGATGTCAGACCTGCCGAAAAACCAAAATTGGTAAGGGCTATTATTACCGCCGACATGCGCAGGAGTAATGCTGTTATTTTTCGCATTAACTATAATTGTGATTTGCGCTTATAAAATTCAAGAACAGTGTCTTGCGATGTATTTTCTACACTTCGATTTTTGATCTGGTCGAGCCGGCTTTATTGGTGCGGCTCCAGATCAAGCAGCAAAGCAGGATCGATGTAAAAGTCTTTGCCGCGATCATCGCTCAATGTGTTCCGCCATTTGACGGCCCAATGTAGGTGTGGACCGCTTGTACGGCCCGTATTTCCGCTGGCGCCGAGGCGGTCGCCGGCTTGCACAATATCGCCCGCTGAGACGCCAATCTCTGACATGTGCAGGAACACTGATACCAGGCCATCCCCGTGGTCTAGAAAGACGGTGCCGCCTTCGTAATAGAGGTCTGGGTCTCCGAGCGTTACGGTTCCGCCAGCGGGTGCGACGATGTCTGTTCCCACTGGAATAGCGATATCATAACCGCGATGCACCGATGTGCTCTCGCAAGGTTTGCCGTCTTTGCCGACGCCAACATATTTGCGGGCCGGACCGAAGGGAGAGGAGGGCGGACCATCGGACGGCCTGATAAAACCGGCGCGGGCACCTTGGCCGGTATGGAATGTTCCAAACGCATCCTGTTTTTTGACCCAACTCCGCCCAGCATGGGCTTTCTGTTCGGGGGTGCGCGCATCAACTTTATCGCAGTCTAGCCCGTTAATGGTTCGAAACGGATCAGTGCGCTTTTCCAAAGGAATGGTCAGGGGCGGCGCCCAACCTTCTTTGTCCGTGATGAGAAGCTCCAACGCTTCAGTGCGGCGTAACCCGATCGTCGCAAGCCCATCGTCAGCGACGGGAACCTCACGCAGAGCTTCACCCTTTGAGCCAGAAACCACCAGCGTTCCGCCGGGCGTCGCCGTGCAGAACAGGAGGCCGCCCTGTACGGGCTGTCCAGAGCATGAGATCGCTGTTTCAGTAGCACTGCTTGGTGCGGGCACGCCGAACCAGAGTAGCAGGCCCAACAATCCGTCCCGCAAGATCATTTAATCGGCATCCACCATGCGCGTCGCCGCTGCAGCCGCATCGATATAGGCTTCTTGGCGATCCACACTCCAATAGCGCAAGGCGGCGAGCGGGATTTTTCGGCCCGTCACAGCGCAAATTACGTAATCCCCAGGACTTAGCAGTTCCAAGTCTGCGTCCAGGTATCGAATTCTTGCCTCGCCGGGCTGTCGGTCGGTCTTTTTCAACATGACGCCTAATATGCCTGACCTTTGCCGCAAAAGGAAGTCTACAAATCCGCAAGAAGTTTTTGCTTTGTTCTCGTGAACAAATGTGGTACATGAGGGTCAGCTGGCGGGCTCGGGGCCATTCTTCGCCGAGTATGATATAGACGAAAAGGAACGACTCATGTCCAAACCCAACTTGCAACTTGTGGATAAGGATTCCGGCGTGGATAAGCAGAAAGCTCTCGAAACGGCACTTGCCAATATTGACCGTGCTTTTGGTAAAGGCTCGGTGATGCGCCTTGGCGAACAAAAGGCAATGGACATCGAATCGATTCCAACTGGCTCTTTGGGCCTGGACATCGCGCTCGGTATTGGCGGCCTGCCAAAAGGCCGTGTGATTGAAATTTATGGTCCGGAAAGTTCCGGTAAGACGACTTTGTCTTTGCACATTGCGGCTGAGGCTCAGAAAAATGGCGGCGTTTGTGCCTTTGTTGATGCCGAACACGCGCTGGACCCTGTTTATGCAGGTAAGCTTGGCGTGGACTTGGATGACCTCTTGGTCTCGCAGCCAGATACAGGTGAGCAGGCTCTAGAGATTGCTGACACATTGGTACGCTCCGGAGCGATTGATGTGCTCGTGATCGACTCTGTTGCGGCTCTGACCCCTCGTGCTGAAATCGAAGGTGAGATGGGCGACAGTCTTCCGGGTCTGCAAGCTCGCTTGATGAGCCAGGCTTTGCGTAAACTGACCGGCTCGATTTCGAAATCAAACTGTATGGTGATTTTCATCAACCAGATCCGTATGAAGATCGGTGTGATGTTTGGCAGCCCTGAAACGACGACAGGCGGGAATGCGCTGAAATTCTATTCTTCTGTGCGCCTCGACATTCGCCGTATCGGTGCTCTGAAAGACCGTGATGAAATTATCGGTAACCAAACCCGCGTGAAAGTCGTCAAGAATAAAGTCGCGCCGCCTTTCCGGCAGGTTGAGTTTGATATCATTTATGGTGAAGGCATTTCCAAAACCGGCGAGATCATTGACCTCGGCGTGAAGTGTGAAGTGATCGAAAAGTCTGGATCCTGGTATTCTTACGGGCCTGAGCGGATCGGTCAGGGGCGCGAAAAGACTCGCCAATTCCTGAAAGATAACCCGGATATTCGAGACGAGATCGAACTTGAAATTCGCAAGCGGTCTGGCCTCTTGTCTGACGTTATGTTGAACGAAGGCGGCGGCCCTGGCGAAGAGGCAGAAGCCGGCTAAACACCCCCAAAAATTCTTTCATCTGCAACGCGCCATCGGAAACGCTTGGCGCGTTGCTTTTATGGTCATATATCCACCGGCAAGAGCGTTCATGATGGGGCGCACGGGCAAAAGGAAATTCTATGACGAGTGTCAACGATCTGCGCGAAGCATTTCTGTCCTATTTCGAAAGCAAGGGACATGTCCGCAAACCGTCCGCACCCCTGGTGCCGGAGAACGATCCCACCTTGCTCTTTGTCAATGCCGGCATGGTGCCGTTCAAGAACATATTCACCGGCGCGGAAACACCGTTTGCGCCGCGCGCTGTCACGTCGCAAAAGTGCGTACGCGCTGGCGGTAAGCACAATGATCTCGACAATGTCGGCTATACCGCTCGCCACCACACCTTCTTTGAAATGCTCGGGAACTTTTCGTTCGGGGACTATTTTAAAGATGACGCAATTGCGTTCGGGTGGGAGCTTGCCACGAAAGAGCTCGGCCTGCCGAAAGACAAATTGCTCGTCACTGTCTATGCTGATGATGATGAAGCTGCTGCGATTTGGAAGAAAGTCGCGGGCCTGTCTGATGACCGAATCATTCGTATCGCGACGTCTGACAATTTCTGGTCCATGGGCGATACCGGTCCATGTGGCCCATGCTCTGAGATCTTTTTTGATCATGGTGCAGACATTTGGGGCGGCCCTCCCGGAACACCGGAAGAAGACGGCGATCGCTTCATCGAGATTTGGAACTTAGTTTTCATGCAATTCGACCAGCAGGCGAGTGGCGATCGGGTCAATCTTCCGAAGCCCTCCATCGACACCGGCATGGGATTGGAGCGGATCGCGGCGGTGCTGCAAGGTGTGCACAACAATTACGAGATCGATCTGTTTCAGAACCTGATTTCTGCGGAAGAAGAGGTCTACAAACAAAAGGCTGAGGGCGATCAGCTCGGCTCTTTTCGGGTTATCGCTGATCATTTACGGACCTCTGCCTTCTTGGTTGCAGATGGGGTAACGCCATCGAATGAAGGCCGCGGATATGTGCTGCGCCGGATCATGCGCCGCGCCATGCGCCATGCGCACATTTTGGGCGCGCGGGAGCCTGGCATGCATAAACTCGTGCCGGCTCTGATCACAGAGATGGGTAAAGCCTATCCGGAGCTCGGCCGCGCACAGGCGGCGATTGAAAGTGCGCTTGAGCAAGAAGAAAGCCGGTTCCAGCGGACCCTGGGCCGCGGGCTTGCGCTTCTGGATGAGGCGAGTACCGATCTTTCCGAAGGCGACACGCTGCCAGGTGAGACTGCATTTAAACTCTACGACACTTACGGCTTCCCGCTGGACCTGACCCAAGATATTCTAAGGGGCCGCGGCATGAGCGTCGATGAAGCTGGTTTCGATGCCGCGATGACGCGTCAGAAAGAAGGCTCAAAGGCAGCAGGCTTTGCTTCAGGCGATGCTGCCTCTGGCGAAGTTTGGTTCCGCGTGCGAGATGCGGTCGGCGCGACAGAGTTTCTCGGCTATTCGGATCTAAAAGCCAATGCTGCTTTGAAAGCGATCGTTGCGGACGGCGCTCAGGTGGATGCTCTGAAAGCAGGTGACCAAGCCGAACTGATCCTCGACCGCACCCCGTTCTACGCCGAAAGCGGTGGTCAGGCCGGAGATCATGGCGTGATCGAAACAAAATCTGCACGGTTTATTGTGCGCGACGTTCAAAAGCGCGCTGGCGATTTGCACGCGCATATTGGTGAACTTGTTGAAGGTGAGCTGACCCTGAATGATGCGGTTGCTTCCAGCGTGAACGGCGAACGCCGCACACGGATCATGGCCAACCACTCAGCGACGCACCTCATGCACGCCGCCCTGCGGGATATCTTAGGTGAGCATGTCACGCAAAAAGGCTCGCTCGTCGAAGAGGAGCGGATGCGGTTCGACTTTTCCCACGGCGCACCGGTGACGCCCGCTGAGATTGAAGCGATCGAAGACCAAGTGAACACGGTCATTCGCCAGAACAACCCAGTTGGTGTGGCTGTCACGACCCCTGAAAAAGCGATCGAGGCGGGTGCTCTGGCCCTGTTCGGCGAGAAATATGGTGATGAGGTGCGCGTGCTCAGCATGGGCGCCGATTTGAGAGAAGCCGATAAGAGCTACTCTGTTGAGCTCTGCGGTGGCACACATGTCGAGCGTACCGGTGATATCGGAACGTTCGTGATCCTGTCTGAAAGCGGTGTCTCCGCGGGCGTCCGCCGAATTGAAGTGGCAACGGGCGCAGAAGCGATCGCCTTCTTGCGGAGCCGCGCACAAGTGGCGGTGGATCTTTCTGAGCAGCTGAAAGTGCCGCTGAAGGACGTCGCGAAGAAGGTCTCTGGCCTGACAGAAGAACGCAAAACACTGGAACGCCAATTGGCGGACACAAAGCGCGCTCTCGCTATGGCCGGCGAGAGCGGCGCGCCGTCTGGCCCGGAAGAGATCAATGGTGTGAACCTGATCGCCCGGGTTGCGGAAGGCGTCGGCGGCAAAGATTTGCGCGCACTGATTGATGAGGCCAAGGCGCAAATGAAATCCGGCATCGCCGTGTTTATTGGCGTGAACGACGGCAAAGCGGCTGTGGCCGTGGGCGTGACCGAAGATTTGGTCGGCACCCATTCTGCGGTAGATCTTGTCCGGGTCGCGTCGGCAGAAGTCGGCGGCAAAGGGGGCGGCGGTCGCCCAGACATGGCGCAAGCTGGTGGACCAGACGGGTCAAAAGCTGAAGCCGCGCTTGATGCGGTGCGCGCGGCCCTGAAAGGGTAGGCAGCGATTACGAGTAGAAGCCTCAACTAAGCCCCTGAACTTAGGCGCTTAATTGAGGCTCGGTTGCTACCTACCTATTTGCTCTGTTGAAGCTTCAAACTCAAGAAGATCGCGACGCCACATAGAACGAGCTCTATCGCCAAGGCGATAAGAAGCGCGGTTGAAGGGACGCCGTCTAGTATTAGGCTGAGCAGTCTTGAGATGCCGTACATTCCGAAGACGACAATAGATGTCTGCAAGGCTATGAGACGATCGCGTCTTGAGACAACGCCCCAGAGCATTACCAATCCTGCCGCCAGCAGCAATCCGCCTGGGGCTCTGATCTCTGACATCAGGTTCGGATCAGACCCCAAGACGATATGGTTGGAGGCAAAGAAGGCGTGCGGGATAACCAGAACGGAAAGCCCGATCGCGAGTGAGAGGGCGCCGGACAGCGCCAAGAATAGTTGAGTGACGGGCTGGCTCATGCTTCGCCTCCCGGTGCTTCGGGGTGCGTGATGTGCTGCGGGAAGTGTGTCATCGACAGGCTCCATGATAGGTTTCGACAACCCTGGGAGTACTGGATGGTTTGATTTCGATCTTGCCGAACGGCGCCTGTTTTTTGACCTATCGCGCCAAAGAGAGAGGGGCGCTTCTTGCAGGTTCCGGTTTACGCGCCTGTCGGGACACCCTCAGGAAAAATGGGTTCCTCATCACCTGTCTTCCATTGCGCGAATTTCGGCATGATTTGTTTGAAGCGGGCGCTCTCTAAGTGGCCTTCGAGCCAGTTTTGAAGGTGCGGGAGGTCGAGGGCGTCGAACCAAGTGCGGTCTGTGTTTGCGAATTGGCGAATGAAGGGAAAGATCGCGATGTCTGCGTGACTGGCCCGATTGCCAAACAATTGACCGTGTTCCGCGAGCTGGGCGTTGAGTTTTTCCAGAAACGCCAGGCCGAGCGCGCGTTGCTCCTCGCGGTCCACGCCTTCGGCTTCGTAGCGGTTGGGGTATTTGTATCGATCGAGCGCGCGTTTGAACGGGCCATCGCTCTCTGCGATCAGGGCGTCCATATCAGCGCGCGTGCCTTGCTCAGGCGCGAGCCAATTTTCAGGATCATTCTGCGCCAGCGCCCACGCCATCACGTCCAGGCTTTCCTCGATCACGGTACCATCGGCTTCCACAATCACAGGCACTGTCGCTTTTGGTGAGGCTTCGAGCATCTCAGAGGGCTTGTCGCGCAGGACGACTTCGCGGAGGCGGCATTCGACGCCAGCGGCGGCAATCGCCATACGGGCGCGCATCGCATAGGGGCAGCGGCGGAAGGAATAAAGAATGGGCCGGTTTGCGCTCACGCAGAGACTTTCTTTCTTGGCGTCATGACAACTTCATCGCCAATATGGGTCTCGCCACGCTCTTTGGCGAGCCGAACTTGTTTTTGCCGCTCGCGCAGGGCGGCCATTTTCTCGTCTGTGAACGTCCCATAGCAGCGCGGGCAGGACACGCCGTCTTCGAAATGTGGGTGGGCGCGATCTTCGGCGCTGACCGGATGGCGGCAAGCGTGGCAAAGTTGATAATCGCCGACTTCAAGGCCGTGCCCGACGCTGACCCGCTCATCAAAGACAAAGCATTCGCCTTCCCAGAGGCTTTCATCACGCGGCACGGTTTCGAGATATTTCAAGATGCCGCCTTGCAGGTGGAAGACGTCTTCAATGCCGAGTGATTTGACGTATGAGGTCGATTTTTCGCAGCGGATGCCACCGGTGCAGAACATCGCGATCTTCGGCGTACGGCCTTTTTCAGCGAGCTCGGCGCGGAATGTTTCGAACCATTCTGGAAACTGGCGGAAGGTTTCGGTCTCTGGATCAATGGCGCCTTGGAACGTGCCGAGGGCGACCTCGTAATCATTGCGCGTATCGATGACGACCGTGTCCGGATCGCTGATCAGAGCGTTCCAGTCTTGCGGCTTCACATAAGAGCCGACGAGACACGTCGGATCCGTGCCGGGCACGCCCATGGTGACGATTTCATTCTTCAGGCGCACTTTCAGGCGGAGGAATGGAATGGCCTCCGCGTGGCTGTCTTTCCACTCGAGCTCAGCGCATCCAGGTAGGGCGCAAATCGCTTTCAGAGCCTCGTCCATGGCGTCGGGCGAGGCCGCGATGGTTCCGTTCACGCCCTCGGTCGCGAGCAGGATTGTGCCTTTCACGCCAAGCTCTGACAGGCGCTCAAACAAAGGCTCACGCAGCGCTTCGGGGTTATCGAAGCGGACGAATTTATACAGGGCGGTGACGCGGATCTCTGACATGGCTGCGGCTTATGCCAGAAGCGGGCCGGACAGAAAAGTAAGGGTTTCACCTAGGTTCGCCTTGCCTTCGTCAAATTCGGCGCCTAAAGACGCGTCCTCTGCCAACCTGATCAACAAGAGGAGGGGTGCATGCAGACCATAATCGCAAACCGTAACCCCGTTTCTTTCACTTAGGATCAGGACCCTTTTCCAATGGGCAATTCTAATGCGGGCCGCCGCGGTGGCCTATTGCGCGCGCGTATTCGCGCTCCGTTTATTTTAATTCAGCCGGAAAGGCTGGCAGGAGGTCTTCATGCGTGAGGACATGTTTAAAGTCATTGTTGAGCGTCCGCGCTGGGGCAGTCGTCATGCGGCGCGCTCGAAGCTGCGCCATGACAAAGTTCCAGACCGCAAACACGCGACCGGGCGCCGGATGGTGCTCGAGAGCGAAGGCTGGACGAAATGTTTGAATGAGAACCTGGCGCCGCTGAAGCGCTATCTCAACAAACAAGTCGGTCGGCCTTGGGACAAAGTCTATAGCGAGATCAGCGAGCAGCTCGACACGAGCAGCACCGTGAAACAGCACGTGCGCGATCATCTGACCGACTTTATTTTGGTCAAGGTGACCGTCGAGGGCGATGGCAGCTTCATGGCGAGCAATCACTGGGGGCGTCCAATGGCGCCGAACCAGTGGTGGGCGAAGCTCTACGTCGATCCGAATGATGGTTTGATCAAGCGGACCGATAAGCTCTGCCGGAAACTCGGCCTGCAGCACTATCGCGACAAGCTACGAGACGACCGGAAGCGCCGGGTACGCGGGGAGCGAGTGCACAATCTGCGCTGCCTCACCGACACGCGGGCTTTGGTGAAACTCAAAGGCTGCTGGTTTCAGGTGGATACCGATTATCCGCCGGTGGACCGGTATGGGTATCGGCTAAGCGGCCGAGCGCTGTTTGAAGCTCTATCTGTCCGCGAGGCTGAGCCAAACCCGCACTGGCGGATCATCGCGAAGCATCAGCTCGATAAGAAAGAGCTGAAGACGCAAAAGCTGAGCAATGATTGAGGAAAAGGGCGCGCGTTTTCGTGCGCTCTTTTTTGGTTTCTTGTGTGGTGGGGAATGTCTGCGTGAGAGCATTCGCTATCTGGGGCTCAATCCCACGACAGTGTAAATGGCAACAGCAAGTCGCCGCCGTTTCGACAATCAGGATCGTCAGACTTGAAACTGACGCGCATGCTGTTTGCCCATTTTCTCAGGTAACTGTGCATGAATTTTTCTTTGAGCCGGCCGGGCTGCGCATCTACTGTTTCAACAAATTTGACGCGCCCTTGGTTATCCACACGAAGCTCCACCATCATTCCCCCTGTCCCGAACTCTCGTCTTGGACGGAACCTCTTTTTGGAGCGGTTGATTTCAGAGACACACTCGATTTGAAAACTGGGATGAAACTCTCGGATGAATGGTAAGGACTCGGTCGGGCCGGAAAGCTTCTTGCTTTTGCGGCGGCTGTAGATCACGCCGAAGGTGGTGTGCAATCGCAGGTACAGCATCTCTAGGAGTTCAATTACATCTTCATCGTCGGCTTTTGAAACAAGGTGCCCAACTAAGCGGTTCCCATCGAACAAAAATGAGAATGGATCTACTGTATCCGAGTCATGCTGCGATGCTGTGTACGCCGCTTTCAAATTTGAGTTTACGAGCCAGATGCCGCTTTCTGCGTCCTGTCTATCGCCGAGGGTTTCGCTCATTTCCGCGACAACATCCCGGCTCAACTCTGGGTGTCCATGGTTGTAGGCGTAGTCGAGCAATAACGTTGCTGCGGTCCCCATTAACCAGTCGGCTTGAACCCCGGCTGCATTGTAAGCCGACATACCGTCGATAAGTCGAACACTCGCTGATCCACGTTCCGTTTCCGGACCTAAGTAAAATTCCACAAAGTGTCCAAGCAATTGTGCCCGGGTACGATCCTCGAGAGAGTAAGCCGTCTCGAATAGAAGCTGGCTGTGGGATTGAGCCAGATCGTTCGCGCCCATTCGCAGCGCTACGATTGCCGCAACATAAACATCCGTTGCGTTCGCATCTTCATCGAGCGCGCGAGAGTGCAACTCGACCAAGTCCAGGTCAGCAGACGACGTCGGAAATGCCTTTATGAGTGTTTGTTCCTCAACAGAGAACACTTCCGCAAACGCTGCTTCGCTTAGATAAAATACAATGAAAAAGATCAGAGAAGCGAAGAAGCGAAACATTGTTTACGATACCATTGAGCCTATACTTGGGATAGCCAAATTGGTAGATGTGTCCAGTTAATTGAGTGTCTCTGCTGATGCTGGTCGTTGGCATCCCAGCCTTTACAACCCCAAACTCGCCAGCACCGTCTCCGTATCCGCGCCCAATCGCGGCGGATCGATCGCGACATCCGCTGGTGTAGCGCTGAACTGGACCGGGTGTTTCATGCTGCGATAGGCGCCTGCATCTGGGTGCTCGCGGGTCTCGAAGAAGCCGACGGCTTGTAAATGCTCGTCGGTCAGCACGTCGCCCATTTCATTATAGCGCATGGCTGGAATATTCGCTTCATCGAGCAGGGCGAGCCACTCATCGGTCGTCTTGAGTAGGGCCACTTCGCCGATAATGGCGTAGAGCTCGGTGATGTTCTCGGTGCGCGCGGAATAGGTTGAGAAACGCGGGTCTTCGAACACGCCGCTTCGTCCGCCCATGTCGAAGAAGAGTTCCCACTGTTTATCAGAGTAAGGGACGAGGCCGATATAGCCATCCTTCGTCTTGTACGGCTTGCGATTGGCATTGATTGAGCGCGTATAAGCGAGCTTGCCATTGCCGGGCAGGAAGGTCTCTCCGTAAAGGTTCTCGACCATGTTGAAGAAGGTAAAGCTTTCCAGCATTGGCACGGAAACAAACTGGCCTTCGCCGGTTCTTTCTTTGTGGTAGAGCGCGGCCAGTGTCGCATAGGTGGCGAACAGACCGACCGTCTTATCGGCGACAAGGCTTGGCGCATATTCTGGGTCGGCGCCGGAGCGCATGGCGTTCAATGCGGCAAAGCCAGACGCGCCTTGGATCAGGTCGTCATAGGCTTGGCGTTTCTCATACGGGCCGCCTGCGCCAAACCCGGCGCAATGCACGTAGATGATTCCAGGATTGATCGCTTTGACGCTCTCATAATCAAGGCCAAGCCGTCCCATCCCGGCGAGGCGAACATTGTGGAAGAAGACGTCCGCATCCTTCAGCATGGCCAGGATCGCGGCTTTGCCCTCAGGCTCTTTGGCGTCGAGCTGTACCGACTTTTTATTGCGGTTGAGGCTCGTATAGATCGGGCCCAGATCGCCCGTGGGTGAGGCGCCCGCATAGCGCATCATATCGCCCGCTTTGCCTTTTTGGCCGGCTTCGATCTTTATCACATCTGCGCCGAGGTCGCCGAAAATGAGCGTCGCGAACGGTCCGAGGACGACCGAAGACATATCGATGATTTTGACGCCCGCTAAAGGGCCTGATCGCTTTGCCGTGTCGCTCATACTTTCCTCCGAACAATTCCATTCGGATTTCAAGAGCTTCCCGCTGCGACAGGCAAGCGGTTTTTTGGCTTAACCGTACGCCCCGTAGGCTTGGCAAATGGAGAGCGTCAGCTGGTGCATCATGCGATCGATTTCTTCGAGCGGTTTGATGACATCCATATGCAGTTGGTCATAGCCGTTTGCGGGGTTCCCGGTCATGTGCCCAGGCTCGTTCAAATCGGCCAGAGTGACCTCTTCTTCACGCGAAGCCGGGAAGATTTCGCACAGCAGGGCGACTGCTTCTCCAATCTGCATGGTCTGGATCAGGGTCATGATATCGACCACGGAGGACTCATGGCGGCGAGACACGGTTGGGAGCTGACCCGCGAGGGCCAGCGCCTTCATCATCAGCGCTTGGCGAATGGCGTGGAGGACATGCACTTCGAGGCGGGCTTCGCGACGATCCTCTGAGCTTGGCGCCTGATCCATGTTTGAGAGCATGGGATCGAACTTGCTGAAATCGATGCTGAACGTGTTGGCGATGAGCTCGATCGAATTGTTCGTCTGGCTCGACTGGAGAAGGTAGTAGATCCGGCGATAAGCGAGGGCTTGGTCGGGCGACTGCGCATATTTCGACAAGGCCACCCAATAAGTCGGATCATAGACGCTCGCATACGCGCGGAGCACCGGCACGCTGGTCGCAGAACGGGCCATTGAGGCGAGCTTCATCAGCCCGCGCATACGCGGCGACTCTTTGATCAGATCGTTAACTTGGTCCTGCTCACGGCGAAGCGCGGAGCCGATGCCCGCGGCCGTGTTCACTGGTACGCCGAGTTGCTGAAGCGTCGCATTGTGTGAAATCGCACGCAGCGAACGTGGTCCTGCAGGTCCGGAGGTGCGGCGACGCTGCCGCGACCCGGCTTTGACCAGAAAGTTAGTCGCAAAATCGTTCAGTAAGTGGCCATAGTCTGGATTTGCAAACAGGCGCTCATGCCAGCGGCGTAGGGCGCGGTAAAAGTCCCAGACGAGATCTGTGCGCTGATAGAACGGGTCGTCTGATGTATCGTTAGGTTCTGATAGTAGGTGGTCCGCAAACGCGTCATAGGTCGCGGCGGCGAGCTCTGTATTGGCAAAGTGTAGATAACCGTCCCCGCCCTGGAAGCTGACTTCATGGCGCAGCGGAACACCGCGCTCGCGGGATTGCTGGCGGGTCCAATGGCTGAGGAGGTGATCAAAGCGCTGATCAAAGCTGCCAGGCCAGGCCCCGCGGCCCATGGATTCCCCATGCGTGTTGAAGATCAGCAGAGACAGGCCCGCATCCGCTTTGGCGACGGCGCGGCTGATCAGATTGTGGATCCGTTCAATCGCCATATCGGCAGAGACTTGCCCGATGAAACGGCCCGCATCGGAGAATCCGAGTTGTACGCTGAGATATCCGCGTCGGTTTAGATATTTCATGTACTCCGGTTCATCGAGCAGCTGCTCGATAAAGCGGCCACCCGTTTCCAAAGCTTCCGGTGTCTCAAAAAGCGGTGAAATGTCGAGCTGATGATCGACGCCATATTGGCGCGCGAGATACAGCGCGCCCATCACTGTGGCCGGGTTCTCGCTCTCGGCGATCAGGAAGCGGATCGTGGAGTCTGCATCGATATGTTTGAGCAATTGTGCGCACATCATGAATTGGCGGCGCGCGGTGGATTGCTCCAGGAATAGGTCCGCGAAGTTCACGTTGAGTGGCGCTTCGACGGAGGCAAACTCCGAGAGCTTTTTCAGCGCACTGCGTCCGAGATCACGATTTTCGGTTTCCAAGCTAAGGTCGCGGCTGATCACGGTGCGGATCTGTTCGGCGTTGAGGCGCAAGTGGATGCGCGCCGTGCCGAGCTTCAGCGCGTCGACTCTTGCGGCGAGGGCTAACAGATCGCGCGCCAATGCGTCATCGCTTTCGCTTGCAGCGAGGGCCGTAAGCTCATCAATAATCGGCTGGGCGTGAACAATCCGGTCAGCTTGTTCGGTCGTGAGCTGGTTCGCGGCGCGGACGAGATTGTCGGGCTGGGTCAAGTCCTCGCTGAAGATCTCAGCTTCTGCTTCCGTTAGCGCGGCAGCGGCCTCTAGCTTTTCGCCAAGCGCACTCAGAGCTTGCTTCGTCTCTCCGCTCGCAGTCTCTGCGAGCTCGCGAATTTCAGTGACATAGCGGCTGAGCTGCACCGCCTTTTCTTGCAGCCGGAGCGCGAAGGATTGCGACCAGTGAATATCGGTGCGCCCATCTAGATCGTAGCCAACCCAGCTCGCGAGGGTCGGGACGCTGAGCTTCAGTGTTCGCCATTGGTCTGGAAAAGCTTGCCGCGCCACATCCAGCACACGTTTCGCATAGCCGGTAAGGGCGTTCTGCGCATTGGTGATCGTGTCTTGCGCTTCTTCATGCTCGCCAAGCAGCGAGATTGATTTCGACCAGGCGCGCCCATCCTCTTCCACGGCGTCACGGAGGGCTTGTGCACTTGCCGCGGTATTCGCTGAAACGTGTGCTGCAAAGCATGACCGAACGTTTGGGGAGAGCGCAAAGGTTGGGTGCGCTGTAAACACGACGCCGCCAAGCGGTGTCTCGAGAACGGTTTTGAAATGGTCCCAGCCACGATCTGCGAGCGCGGCGAGTCGATCTTGAAGAACGGTTCCGGCCTCATGCTGTTTTTGGAAGCGTTCAGCGCGCGCAAGGATCAAATTTCCATACACTGACTGACTGGTTTGCCGAAGATCCGCGAGCGTTAGCTGCTCCGTTTCCAGCGCGCGGAATAGATCCTGCGCATAGGCGAAAACAGAATTGGTCCGCGGATCAGCGGCAATTCGCTCTGCATGAGTCCGCAAGGCGGTTTTGGCATTTTCAACGGTCGGGGCGTGGGTGTCTAGCGCTGTCATTCTGGTCGTCTAGCGAGAATGTGCGCACGTTTCCAGTCCCCTGAACGGGCGTCCGCTATGCAAACATGAATGTATTGCGCTCATCGGCGTGGGTCACGGAGACTTTCAAGCCGACGGGGCTTTCCTCGTCCAGCAGGCGCGGCATGGCGTCTGGCGATGCGGCTGCGATGAAACGTTCACCGCTTTCAGTGCGTGCGAAGATGATCCCACTCATCGGCCCGTCTTTGCCATAAGTGACGGTGTAGGTTTCGATTACACCCGCTTCGGCAGCCTCGACGAGTGGTGTTTTCTCACTTGGTTTCGCCATCGGTTCGACCGGACTAAAGGCATCGGGTTTTTCGGTTGACCAAATGCCAACCGCCTCTTTGGTCATCCAGCCGCCATTGGCCAGCACCAAGCCTTGCTCGCCAGGATTGTTCCGCACCCAGTCCGTCATGCTAACAATCCCGTGCATGGAGTAGTTGTTTCCTGGGCCGCCGAAGAACGGCAACCCGCCGGTGAGAGTCAGAGGTCGCTTCTCGATCTTATGATCAATGCCAAGTACCGCCATTGAGCTGAACACGGCGCATGGGAAACATGAGTACAGGTCGAAAGCGCCAATCGCGTCCGGCGTGGTTCTCGCTTGCGTAAGCGCGCGATTGATCGCGGTCTCCATCGCCCAGGATCCATCCAGGACCGGGCGCTCAGAAATGAAATCATCAGAGGCCTCGCCGCTACCATGCAAGTAGACGCGTTTGTCGGCACCAATGCCGAGCGCGTCGGCTTTGTCTTCTGACATGATGATAAAGGCGCCGCTTTGGTTCACCGCATCTTGCGCGATATGCCACTTTAAGAAGGGATCTGCGAACGGGTAATTGGCTTTGCTCGGAGTCGCCAAGAAGGCGGCATCGAAGCTTGTTGTATCGAATTGCGATTTTGGATTGCTCGCCGCAACCGCTGCAAACTTGGCGAACAGGTCCGACATTTCAGCCCGGCGCTCAGACCGGGTTTGACCGTCACGCGCGGCCATGGCGTTTTCGAACAAAGCGTAGAAATAGGCTGGCGCGATAATGCCATGCTTGATTTCTGGACGAGAGAGCAGCATCTCGCCCATCCCGCGATCCTCGATCTCAAGATCAGCGCTATCCGCCCAGTTGATTTCAACCCCATGTTTGCGCGCCGCTTTCGAAGCTTTGTTCGCTTCGGACCCTGTGACGAGCGCGCACTCAATCTCTCCGGCATGGATGCGGGCCGCCATTTCATTGGCGAGCTGTTGCGGGCTCTGTCCACCAACGGCGGCATAGATGGCGCGGTCTGGTTTCGCGCTGATATCGCGGGCAATCGTGCCGGGCAAATTAGTATTGTGTCCGTGCGGATGGCGATCGCCTGGAACACTATCTTCAAAGATGCGAACGACGGCGAGCGTATCAATCTCGGAGGCCGCTATACCGGCGTCGTCGAGGGCGATCTGACTGGCGCTAACGCATAGGCTGTTTGGGGAAGGCGCGCCGTGTGGGCCCGCTGTGCCGTCCCAATGGTCGGTGACTTGTCCAACCCCAACCAATACTGGCATCGCACCTTTAGGCATCGCTCTACTCCCATTCAATGTCAGAGCGAGGGATAGCCCGATGCCGCGCAGGTTCAATCCGTGCCGTGGGGAAAACCTGTTGGGCGATCAACGAGCAGAAGTGTTTATTGAAGTTGATAGACTGACACGTGCATGTCGCTGTCCGCTGTAAAGGGCTCGCGTTGCCAGCCGCCCCATCGATTAATCAGCTTTAGTCCAGCGAGCTCGGCCATAAGGTCCATCTCAGACGGCCAAATATAGCGCATTGGGAGAGGCGATAGAGACACCCCTTCAGCCGTGATATGGATCCGTTGGTAAGCGAGGTTTTGCGTTACGGGGTCATGCTGGACGGCTTCGATCCAAACCTGATCAAAGCTTACATGTTTGGTGCGCACCGCTTGGTGACGTTCGAACGTTTCCTTGCTTGGCACAAAGGTTTCGACCAGAAACTTCCCGCGCGGGTTCAGATGTTTTGCCACGTTTTGAAAACAGCTGACCTGATCCTCTTGTCGGGTCAGGTTGTAAATTGTGTTGAAGATCAAAAACGCAAAATCAAATCGTTCTTCAAGATCAAAGCTCGCCATATCCGCAACGGAAGTTGGGATGCGATTGCCCCCTGGCTTTTGCTTGAGCTTTTCCAGCATTTCCGGCGATGCATCGAACCCGGTAATGTCCACGCCTTGCTCTGCCAGAGGCAAAGCAACGCGGCCTGTTCCAATTGCGAGTTCTAGCGTGTGTCCGTTGCCCGCAAGCTCCGCGAGTAGAGAAACGGCCTGATCCGTAGTGCCTGGATTGTGCAAGGCGTCATATGTTTCCGCATGCAGTTTTCCAAAGGTTCCAGGGCCGAACTTCTTCATTAAACGATCGCGGCGGCCGTGCGTTCTTTGACTTGATCGAGCGTCACTTCCGGCGCGAGCTCAACCACTTTCAAGCCACCCTCGACGACATCGAACACGCCAAGGTCAGAGATGATACGATCTACGACACCTTTGCCGGTGAGTGGGAGTGTGCATTCTTTGAGTAGTTTCGGATCGCCTTTCTTGTTGTTGTGATCTGTGATCACCACGACACGGCCGACGCCGGCAACGAGATCCATTGCGCCGCCCATGCCCTTGACCAGTTTACCTGGGATCATCCAATTGGCGAGGTCCCCGTTCTCCGCCACTTCCATCGCGCCGAGGATCGCCATAGCGATCTTGCCGCCGCGGATCATGCCGAAGCTGGTGGCGCTATCGAAATAGGCGGTATGTGGCAGCTCTGTGATCGTCTGCTTACCCGCATTGATGAGGTCTGCGTCTTCATCGCCCTCGAACGGGAAGGGGCCCATGCCGAGCATGCCGTTTTCTGATTGCAGGGTGACGGTCATCCCGTCCGGAATGTGGTTGGCGACCAAAGTCGGAATGCCTATGCCAAGATTGACATACATACCGTCTTCCAACTCTTGCGCCGCGCGAGCGGCCATATCATCGCGTGTCCAAGGCATGGTTACGGCGTCTCCTGAGGGTGTGCGTCTAAGTCTGCGAAAACGTCTTTCGCGGTGAGCGCTGCGTTCACGGCGGCTGGGAAGCCCGCATACAGCGCCATATGGGTAATCGTTTCAACAATTTCTTCGCGGTCGAGCCCGACATTTAAGCCGCCGCGAATATGTGAGGCGAGTTGCTGCTGCGGGTAACCAAGTGCGGTCAGACCTGCAATCGTCACCAAAGACCGGTCGCGAAGGTTCAAGGTTTCGCGGGCATAAGTGTCGCCATAAGCATGCTCATAGATTTGCCGGGCGAGGTCCGGGGCAACGGGATCCAGCGCCGCCACGGCGTTTTCACCGTGCTCACCGAAAATTGCCTTCAGTTTCTGTTTTCCGTCTGTGTATTTATCGGGCGCCTTCATGCGGTCTCCTTCGTTCGGACCGTACGCTGTTCGATCCGTTTTTCGAAAGTCCCCTGTACCAATCGGTGCACATAGATGCCGGGAATGTGGATCGCATCTGGATCCAACTCGCCTGGCTCAACAATCTCTTCAACTTCCATGACGCAGACCTTGCCGCAGGTCGCGGCGGGTAGATTGAAGTTGCGCGCGGTCTTGCGGAAAATCGCATTGCCGGTTGTGTCTGCTTTCCAGGCTTTGACGATGGCGAGATCGGCGAAGATACCTTCTTCAAGGATATAGTCTTCGCCGTTGAAGGACTTCACCTCCTTGCCTTCGGCGATCACGGTGCCGACGCCCGTCTTCGTATAGAATCCTGGGATGCCGGCGCCACCTGCGCGCATGCGTTCAGCGAGGGTGCCTTGCGGGTTGAATTCAAGTTCCAACTCACCCGACAAATATTGCTGCATAAACAGATCGTTTTCGCCAACATAGGACGAGCACATTTTGGCGATCTGTTTGGTTTGAAGCAGCAGGCCAAGGCCGAAATCATCAACGCCAGCGTTGTTCGAATAGATGGTCAGGTCTTTCGTCCCGGCCTCACGAATAGCGGCGATGGAAAGTTCGGGGATCCCGCATAGGCCAAATCCGCCGGCGGCAATCGTCATGCCGTCAAACAGAACGCCCTCGAGCGCAGCGGCAGCGCTTTCATAGACTTTGTTCATGGCCCCTCGTTACGTCGCGATACTTGCAAATGCAAGAGACCCGAGCGCTCATTTCGAGTGAACATATTCGCTCACGGCAAACCGCGTCTCAATCCCCGGGATGGGACTGTTCCAGACGGTCCAAATACTCTCTCAGCATCGAGACGCGTCTTGGACGGAAAGAGCGGTCCGTGACGGTCATTTCGACGATCCGATCGATCCGGAAAGAGCGATAGGCTGTCCGAAGCTCGCACCAGGCGAGAACGACTAAAGAGCGATCAAAGAAAACAATGGCGAGCGGCTGGATGGCCCGCCGGGTTTTGTTCTCATCAACGTCGGAATAATCGATTTCGATCACTTGCTCGTTGCGGGTCGCGTGCCGCAGGGTTTCAATATCAATCGAGATTTCCGGACGGCAGTAAAACCTTTTGGCGTATAGGACGGCGTGCTCAAACTCCGCCCGCATGCGCTCCGGCAATGAGGCTTTGAGTTTTGAGAGGGCATTCTCTGCCGCCTTCGCGAGGACCGGGTCGGCGACTTCAACCACTTCGCGCAGACCCAGGACCAGGGCTTCCATTTCGTCTCGGCTGAACATCATCGGCGGTAGGGCAGGGTCTTCCTGCAGCGTATAGCCATACCCTGCCTCGCCATCGATCAGCGCGCCAGACCGGCGGAGCGAGTCAATGTCGCGGTAGATGGTGCGCTGGGACACCCCTAACTCTTTCGATAGCGCATGCGCTTTCACGGGTGCCGGAAAGGTTCTCAAGCACTGCATTAATTGAAGAAGGCGGTCACTTTTAGCCATGCTTGACCATACCAAACACTGCTGACAGAAAGTGACAAGAGGGACGTGCTAGCCAGCTGTCAGTAGCAAGGATGTCCCACCATGATCAAATTCACCGTCTATCCTGCAGCCTTTGAAGAACCTACTGCCAGCCCGTTTTGCATGAAGTCTTTGTGCATGCTGCAGGCCGCTGGCGTGCCCTTCGAGATCATCGAGACTGGCGATCCTCGCAAAGCCCCGAAGGGCAAGCTCCTCTTCATTCAAGTTGATGACATGGAAGTGCCCGACAGCGAGCAGATCCGTTCGTTTATTGAGACCATCACGGACGTAGATTTCGATGAAGGGCTGTCAGAGCGCGACCGCGGGATCTCTCGCGCGCTGATTCGTATGGTGGAAGAGCATATCTATTTCTCGATTGTGGCGGACCGCTGGGGCGAGGATGACAATTGGGAATATGTGAAGGCGGCCTTCTTCAATGAGATTCCGGGCTTCATTCGCGGCTTTGTCAAGGGTCACATTCGCAAACAAGCGCTCGCGCAAGTCAGAGGGCAGGGGACAGGCTTGCACTCACCGGAAGAGCGTTTTGATCGCGTCCGAAGAGATCTGATCGCGATCCGCGAAGTGCTCGGCGACAAACCCTTCTTGTTCGGGGACAAAGCCACAGCGGCTGACTTCAGCGTGGTTCCAATGCTGCGGGCCGCCATCGTCACGCCGGTGGAGAAAGCAACGGGACGTTTCATCAAGCAAGACAAGGTCCTGATGGCCTATGTCTAGCGGTTTATGGATCAATATTACCCGAAACCAGTTGCGGCTTAAGCGCAGCGGATTCGCACAAAAAAGGGCGGCTCGTGGGAGCCGCCCTTTCGTGTTTTCGCAATGAGGGTGTGGACTAGAAGCCCATACCGCCCATGTCTGGCATGCCGCCGCCACCAGGCATTGCTGGTGCGTCTGCCTTAGGTGCTTCTGCGATACCAGCTTCTGTCGTGATCAAAAGACCTGCAACAGAGGCAGCGTTCTGAAGTGCAGAGCGAACCACTTTCGCCGGGTCGATAACGCCCATGTCGATTAGGTTTCCATACTCTTCAGTTTGTGCGTTGAAGCCGAAGCCTTTGCCTTTGCCGTTGCGGATTGTGTTCACAACAACAGATCCTTCAACACCAGCATTCTCAGAGATCTGGCGGACTGGAGCTTCAAGAGCTTTAGCAACGATATCGATACCGGCTTGCTCGTCATCATTGTCGCCTGTGACGTCAATGTTGCCAGCAGCAGACAGAAGCGCAGTGCCGCCGCCTGCAAGGATGCCTTCTTCAACCGCAGCGCGGGTCGCGTTCAGCGCGTCGTCGACACGGTCTTTACGCTCTTTCACTTCGATTTCAGTTGCGCCGCCGACTTTGATTACAGCAACACCGCCAGCGAGTTTCGCCAGGCGCTCTTGCAGCTTCTCACGGTCATAATCAGAAGACGTGTCTTCGATTTGCTTGCGGATCTGGCCCACGCGCGCTTCGATGTCTTTCTTCGTGCCAGCACCATCGACAACAGTTGTGTCGTCTTTGGTGATGTTTACGCGCTTGGCTGTGCCGAGCATGTCGAGGCTCACGTTTTCAAGCTTGATGCCGAGGTCTTCAGAGATGACCTGGCCACCTGTCAGGATCGCGATGTCCTGCAGCATGGCTTTACGACGGTCACCGAAACCTGGTGCCTTAACCGCAGCGATTTTCAGACCGCCGCGCAGCTTGTTCACAACCAGAGTTGCGAGCGCTTCGCCGTCTACATCTTCTGCGATGATGAGAAGAGGGCGCTGAGACTGAACAACAGACTCAAGGATTGGCAGCATCGGCTGAAGCGAAGACAGCTTGCTCTCGTGGAGCAGGATGTATGGGTCGTCGAGCTCAGCTGTCATTTTGTCAGCATTGGTGACGAAGTAAGGAGACAGGTATCCGCGGTCGAACTGCATGCCTTCAACAACGTCGAGCTCAGTTTCGAGAGACTTGGCTTCTTCGACGGTGATCACACCTTCATTGCCAACTTTTTCCATCGCCTTGGCGATCATCTCACCAATTTCGCTGTCGCCGTTGGCTGAGATAGAGCCGACCATTGCGATCTCTGAATTGTCTTTCACTTTGCGCGAGTGGTGCGCTAGGTCTTTGACAACTTCAGCAGCTGCTTTGTCGATGCCGCGCTTCAGGTCCATTGGGTTCATGCCCGCAGAAACGCGCTTCATGCCTTCGCGAACGATCGCTTGAGCCAGAACCGTCGCAGTGGTTGTGCCGTCACCAGCAACATCATTTGCTTTAGACGCAACTTCGCGCAGCATTTGTGCGCCCATGTTCTCGAACTTATCCTCAAGCTCGATCTCTTTTGCGACAGTGACACCGTCTTTCGTTGTGCGCGGGGCGCCGAAAGACTTTTCAATGACCACGTTACGACCCTTAGGGCCGAGCGTGACTTTTACAGCGTCGGCCAGTGTGTCGACACCGGCGAGCATTTTTTCGCGCGCAGAGGCGCCGAATTTTACGTGCTTGGCAGCCATAATGCTTACCTTTCAAATTGAATGATTGGAAAAAATGGGAGACGAGGCTTAGCCCTCGATCACACCCATGATGTCGCTTTCTTTCATGATCAGCAGGTCTTCACCGTCGATTTTCACCTCGGTGCCACCCCATTTGCCGAACAGGATCTTGTCGCCAGCTTTGACGTCGAGCGGAACGCGCTCATTGTCATCACCGATTGCGCCATTGCCGACAGCAAGGACTTCGCCTTCTTGTGGCTTTTCAGTAGCGGTGTCTGGAATAATGATGCCGCCAGCAGTTTTGGTGGCTTCTTCAACGCGGCGGACCAGGACACGGTCGCCAAGTGGACGGAACTTCATGAGCAAACCTCTTGTTCGTCAGTTCATTGTGTTTGTTTCGTTAGCCCGATGCGAGAATTAGCACTCACACCCCTCGACTGCTAACGATGCGGTGCAGTTAGGTCCGGCCGCCCTGCACGTCAACACTTTGATAAGAGATTTTTTGAGGTCTTCTGCGTTTCGCCTCAGCGCCCGAGTTCCTGTTTCAAGAAGGCGTTCTCTTGGCGTAGGAGTTGTAACTCTTCGACCATTGGAGTCAGGCTTGATGATAATTCGGCCTCGGTGAAGCGCGGCGTGATGAATTGCGGGCAATTCCAATCGAACGCCTCGACCTCAATCGTGAAGAGCCGCTCAACCTTGCCTTGTCCCTCCATGGCAAGCTCCGCAGCGAGGTTGGGATCCGCATCTGCCTCTTGAACTGTTGCACGGCCAAGAATCTTTAGCCGTGCACGGTTTGGGTAATCCATTAGAAACAGCGACACGCGCTGCTCGGTCTGCAGATTGCCGACTGAGACATATTGGCGATTGCCTCGATAGTCTGCGAAGCCGATTTTCTTATCGGATAGAATTTTCAGAAACCCGCGAGGTCCGCCGCGGTGCTGAATGTACGGCCAGCCATCTTCGGAAACCGTCGCCATATAGAAGCTGTCGCGCATCGAAATGAAGGCTGCTTCACGATCGCCAATGCCGCTTGGGGCAGGTCGTGCTGTCATCCCGGCATACATTTCGCGAGATCCGCGTGCTTCTTGCTCAGCCTTAACATGGTCTGTGAAGGCAATGTCTCCGAAGTGTTTCATGACGGGCTCCTTGATTGGCTCGCATGTAATTACGCCACCGCCAAATGGAACGCTTGGGCGCTTCATAAGTCCTATGACATTTGCGTGAGCGTCATAGGTTGCGACCTAGTTAGGGTCTTCGGCGTCAATGGCTGCGGTGACGATTTGGTAGAACTCTTCTCGTTTCGCGCCTTCACCATCGACGTCACCGAGAGCGGTTCTCCAATTGCTGTTGCTGGCGATCACCAGGTTGCGGCTCGGGTCGATATAGATCCCTTGGCCGAAGATCCCTTGTGCAGCGAAAGCGCCGGTATCGTAGGTCCACCATTGATAGCCATAGCCGACCCCGTCTTCGCCATATCCAATGCGTTTCGTCGTGGCGCGGTCCAACCAATCGTCTGGTACAATACGTTCGCCGTCGATCATAGCGCCGTCTAGGATGAACTGTCCGAAGCGCGCAAAGTCACGCGTCGCAGCCTGGATGCAGCAGCCGCTAATTTCGGTGCCATCATCGTTAAGGAGCCAGCTCGCGTCTTGTTGCATGCCGTACGGCTTCCAGATTTTCTCGGAGAGATATTCAGACAGCGTTCTGCCAGTCGCTTGGCTGACCAGCACGCCAATCAAATTGGTCTCGCCGGTTGAATAGTTCCAAACTTCCCCGGCCGGATGTGCGCGCGGCAGCTTGGCCATGTAACTCACAAGGTTGGAGCCACCATCCTCGGCAACGTGTGTGTTAAATCTGGCGACGTCCGAATTGGGGTCGGTATAGGTCTCGTCCCAGGCCATGCCTGATGACATGGTGAGGAGCTGCTCCACGGTGACATCGTCATAAGCAGAGTTCTCAAGGCCCGAGATATATTTCGAAACAGGGTCATCCAGGCTTTCAATGTCGCCATCTTTCAGCGCGATCCCGACCAAAGTTGAGGTCAGCGACTTCGCAACCGAAAAGCTTGTCCAACGTCCATCGTCTTCAAACTCAAGACCATACCGCTCCAGGCGAACCACACCGTCTTGCACAACAACCAGTGACGCATGGCGCTGCTCTTCCATATAGGCGTCGACATCGATTGGGAGGGACAATTCAGAACCGGTTTCGAGCGGACGTACCGTACCTGATGCCGGAATGTCTCGAGATGCGACGAGGATCGGTACCTCATCCAGCATGCGAAAGCCTGCATCGCGCTGTCCCTCGGTCCAGAACAAGACTTCGGCATCGGTGGGAAGATTGGTGATCAATCGCCGCCAGTCAGATCCGATCATCCACCAGAAGATGGCGCCAATCAGTGCAACAATTCCGAGCCCAATCGCGAGTTTTCTCATCCGTGCTGCTCCAAGTCTCGATTATGATTTTGGTTTATAGTCTTCGTTTTTGAGATTCCAGATCGGGGTGCGAACCACCATCCAGATGATCAATAGCGTCATGCCACCAGCTGGAACCACCGCGATCTTATAAGGTCCGAACGCATCCACGAGCCAGCCCATAATCGCCGCGCCGAAGGGCGCCCCGGCCATGAAGCCGAGTTGATAGATCGATAGCACCCTTGCCAATTGGTCTTTCGGTGCTGCGTCCTGAACAATCGATCGGCTCATCGCGATCGACACGCCCGCGGATAGGCCCCAAGCGAATACGATGGCGAGGAACCCTTCGTGCGGGATTTTGGTCATCATTGGCAAGATTGCCAGCGACCCTAAGAGCTGCGCCGTTAGCAGCAACCGGCCTTGGCGCTTGATGTTTTTGAAAAGTGAGAGCGCTACCGAGGAGACGAATGCGCCGAGCCAGAATGTAACAAACATATCGCGGATGCCGTCGCCGGAGAGACCGTAAACATCGCGGTTGATAATCGGTAGAACGACCAGGAACGCGCCGATGACAAATATTCCGACACCGAACATCAAGACGGTCATGGCCCAAAGCTTTGCGTCTCCTGCGACCACTTTGAAGCCCTCGCCAATGTCTCCAAAGGCGGCGCCAAAGCCGGATCGGCCGGTATTCACTTTGCGGCCCTTGGCAAGCATGAAGGCGAGGACAGCGCCCGCTGCAACGACAGCGCCTTGCAGCGCCATCAGGAACCAGCTGTCGATCGGCCCAACTCCGAAGCCGCCGAGCCAGTCGGGCATCTTTGTCATTTTGTCGGCATAGCCGCCAAGCACGAGGCCTGTAATCTGAGCGGCAAACTGCGCCAGCGTCGCAAAGGCGACCCCTTGCTGCAGGGTCACACCAGAGCCAACGCGGCCGCGTCGCTCCACAACTTCGTTCAGAATGGAGTCTCGCGCCGGCATCATAAACGCGCCAACAGTCCCGAGCGCGAGCCCGTAAGCGATCATGAGAGGATAAGAGAGATTGTCTGTCGCGAGCGCGAAGGCCAGCGCGAAGGCTGGTAGCGAGGCAAACACGTGTAGGATCATCAAAAGGGATTTTCCTGAAGCGCGTTCTGCAATGACTCCGCCGAGCAGCAAAAAGATCACGGAGGGACCTGATAATGCGAGGTTGGCGATGCCGAGTTCCGTACCGCCCAACCCCAATTTATTGGTGATCAAATAGGGAAACAGAACCATTTGCAGGCCGAAAGCGATGAACCAGGTCGCCTGCACCGAAAGGTAAGCCGGCAGTTCCACTTTCACGCCGCGCCTGGCTTTTTGGGCCATCATGGACTGCGCCGTCTCAAGCAAAGATGCGCCCGCACTCATGGCGGATCCCATCCCACTCAAGGGAGAACGCGCTTCTTCCAGGAGATCTGGTTCGTCGAGGTCTTCAGCCGTTTCTGGCTTTTCACTCATATTTTTAGCCCTTGCTCCCAGCCGAATAAATTGTCGTGGGATTTGCGATCAGGCAACAGGAAATATCCGCTGATAGCAAGCCTTTGTCTTGGAGCTGCCTCATCAGCGTGTTAGGTCTCAATCAACAAACCAAGGAGAGACATCCATGCGAGCCATGCGTCAGTTGGGGAGTTGGGGGCTGGCTCTATTTTTGATCGCCATGTTTGTGCAGGCGACCATTCATCCGCTGCCAAACCCGCCCGAGGGCAGCGTAAAGCTGTTTGATCCGCCAGGGCAGAACATCGTCTTCGCGACGATTGCAGCGAACACTCAAATTCCATTGTTTGAACCGACGGGGCGAATTCTGGTTGCGATCGGAGAGCTTCTCGCGGCACTCTTGCTCCTCTTGCCGTTCACTCGCCGCCTCGGCGCGATTCTGTCCTTTCTTATCTTATCGGGCGCCGTTGCATTTCACTTGATGCCAAGTGTTCTAGGGCGCGAAGTTCCGGTTTCATTGGAAGCAGGCGCCGCCACGGACGGCGGTCAGCTGTTCGCGCTGGCGATCGCAATGCTGGCAGCGAGCATGCTTTTGTTTGTCATACATCCAAAAAGAAACACCGGATAATCTCATCGGAAAATTAACGACTTCACGGCAAAGTTGTATGGATTCACAGCCGGAGTGGGGCGATGAGCGAAGCAAATCCAGTCGAAGAGACGCCGAACGAGACGGGTCATGCGCGCAAGATATTGCTGCGCCGTCTGATCGATTACATCGCACTACCAGGCTCTCAAGTTGCGCCGCAGGACCGCTCTATGGGTGGAGATATCCTGCTCGACATGCTGTTCCACGCGACCGAAGAGGAGCGCTTTTTGTGCTCCAGTCGTTTGTCCGTCATGAGCGAAGCACCACGCCGTGTGCTGCGCTATCTGGCACAATGTAATCTCGAAATCGCGCAACCTCTTCTGGAGGTGAGTGAAGCCTTCGATAGTTCCGACTTGCTGGAGATTGTTGATCATGTCTCTGTCGAGCACCGGATTATGATCGCAAAGAGAAAGCGCGTTCCGGTCGCAGTCTCTGACCAACTTGCGCGCCGCGGAGAGATTTCTGTCGTCAAAGCGCTGCTTGGCAATAAAGGCGCGGATCTCTCTGAGACAGCCGTCGACGTTCTGGTCGGGCGTTCTCGTAGTGAAGAGGGTCTCGTCGAATTACTAATTACGCGGCTTGAACTGAAGCCCGCACAAGCAATGGCGATGTTCTGGTGGTCGGACCGCGAAACCCGCCGGATCATTCTTCAGCGCCACGCGGCAGATCGATCAGAAATGGTTGGCATGTGCGGGGACGTGTTCGCGATTGCGGCCAAAGAAGGCTGGGCTGACCCGGTCGCCCGCAAAACGCTGCAACTGATCGAGCGACGACAAAGAAACCGCGCCGCTATTGAACGGAGTCCGTTTGACAGCTTGGAGCATGCGATTGAAGCCGCAGCTCAATCGGGAATGACGCCGGAACTCGTGCAAGAAATCGGCTATTTGGCCGGCATTAAGCCTGTCACCAGCGCGAAAATTTTGAGCGATACAGGCGCGGATGGCATTGCAGTTCTGTGCAAAGCAACGGGGCTGAAAAAGCCTTCTCTCAGAAATTTCTGGCTCGCACTTAAGCGTCCTTTGGAAGCCGAAGATGGCTCCGTCGATAGAATATTCGCTCACCTTGAAGAGACTTATGATTTGCTCAGTGTCGCAAAAGCTCAAACGACTTTGCGCTATTGGAACTGGTCTCTATCCTCGGCCTTCTCGCCAAGCAGTTCAAAAGACTCCAACCTCGCGTCTGAGCAGGCAAACGACGAATCTACCTTCTCAACAGCACGCCGAACGGCAAGCCTGGTTTTCGGGAAGTAAGCAATTTTTCTCACATGACTGGTCGGTTTTGACTGGCCAAAAGTAGATTCCAGCTCTAATTGCGCCCTGATTGAATAAGATTTGGGAGCGCAGGGCGCGTGGGCTACTTTCTTGGGTTGATTGTTGTTCTGGTTGCGCTTTGGACCGGTTTGTCAGGCGAATACACGCTGACCAAGCCGCTGATCGCGACCCTTGGTGCGATTTCTATTCTGCTTTCTGGATTGCTCGCTTACCGGTTTGATATCCTTGATCGTGAGGGCTCACCATATGCGCGACTGCCGCAATTTCTGGCCTATTGGGCTTGGTTGGTAGTTGAGATTTTCAAAGCCAATTGGGTCGTCATCAAAGCCTGTTTGCGCTCAACGCTCGATATCAATCCCGCTTTGGTGAAGGTGAAGACGGGCTGTGAGAGTGATCTCGCTCGGACCGTTTTTGCAAACTCCATCACACTCACGCCGGGCACAGTCAGTGTTGAGGTTGAGGGGAATAAGATCCTGGTGCACGCGCTTTACGAAGACTCTGCAGGTCCTGGCGCATTTGACGATATGGATCGCCGGTCACGCGAAGCTTGTGATGGGAAGGCTAAGTCATGATAGGGGCCGCTGCGATTGCGCTCGTTGTAGCGATAGCGTTGATGCTGATCCGCGCCCTGAGTGGGCCAACATTGTATGACCGCGTATTGGCGGTAAACTCCATCGGCACCAAGATTATCCTATTGCTCGGCGTCATCGGATTTCTCACCGGACGGCCAGATTTCCTAGATATTTCAATCCTTTATGCCTTGATTAATTTCGTGGCGACGATCGCGATCCTGAAATTCTTCCGCTACCGGTCATTCCAAGTGTCGTTGACCCGTCGCGGCAAAGGAGGGACGAAATGACGGCAATTCTCGACCTCTGGGCGGCCTTCCGGCCTGCACTCGGATCTGCGCTCTTGCTTGTCGGCGCCGTTCTCGCCGTCATCGGTACCGTGGGCGTGTTGCGGTTCCCCGATTTCTATTCACGCCTCCACGCGGCCAGTATCACCGACACGGCGGCGGCAACGCTTGCTCTAGTGGGCATGGCTTTGCTCGCGCCGAGCTTCGCCGTGGTGTTCAAACTGGCCGTCGTCTGGCTGTTTCTGTTCCTCACAGGTCCAACATCGTCTCATGCATTGGCCAACGCGGCGCATACCGCAGGATTGCAGCCATTGATCGGTCGGGTCGGCAGTGAAAATGGAGGCGAAGGATGACCGGGTTTGAAGGGGCGACTCTCGCCATCGATCTGCTCAACATTACGCTGCTCACGATCCTGTTTGTAGTCGCGATAGCGATTGCGCGTCTGCGCAGCCTATTCGCGATTGTCATGCTTTCCGGGATTTACTCTCTCGTTTCTGCAACTTGGTTTGTCGCGCTCGATGCCGTCGACGTCGCCTTTACAGAAGCTGCTGTCGGCGCCGGCATTTCGACGGCGCTCTTCCTGGGCGCGATGGTTTTGACCTCACGTACGGCAAAAGCCGAAAAGGGCGCGGCGCGGATTGTTCCGCTTCTGGTTGTCATCGCAACGGGCGCGATCCTGATCTATGCGACTATAGACCTTCCAGGATTTGGTGACCCAACATCACCCGCCAATACTGGCGTTGGCGTAGAATTCATTGAGCGGACTTATCCAGAAATTGCGATCCCGAACATCGTGACCGCCGTGCTCGCGAGCTATCGAGGCTTCGATACGCTTGGCGAAGTCGGCGTAGTGTTCGCGGCGGGCCTTGCCGTTTCTCTATTGCTTGGCTTTGGCGAACGCTCACTTGGCGCAAGTGTGCGCGAGGAAGATCGTTTGAACGCGCTTAAGAAAGACGAGGAGAAGTCATGAAGGGTGACCATCACGTCATTCTCCGCGTTGTCGCGAAAGCCTTGATTCCGATCATCGCTTTGTACGGTTTCTATGTTCACTTTCACGGTGAATACAGCCCAGGTGGTGGCTTCCAAGCTGGTGTCATCTTGGCGGTTTGTGTGATCCTGTATTCCCTCATTTTCGGTATCGCGCCGACCATGCGCGCGATCACACCCGGCTTTGCGCGTTTCATCGCAGGCCTTGGGTTTATCATTTATGTTGGCGTTGGTTTTTGGGCGCTCGCCATGGGCGGGAACTTCCTGGACTATGATGCCTTGTTCCGGGAGGAGCCCGGCGGGCATTTGGGGCAGCATACCGGTATCATCGTGATCGAAATCGGCGTTCTTTTCGCCGTTGCAGGTTCCATGGTGACCATCTTTTACGCCTTTGCTGGACGTGTCAGCGAAATCCGAGATGAGGACTGGTAGACATGCTGGAATTCATTCTCGAACGCGGAAACTACTGGGCGATTATTGGCTTGATGATGATCGGCCTCTACATCGCATTTGCCTCAACAAACCTGATTAAACGATTGATTGGATTGGGTCTTTTTCAAACTTCAATCATTCTGTTCTATATCTCTCTGTCCCGGATTGATGGCGGCACTGCGCCGATCCTCTTTGGGAAGGATTACAAGAAAGACAAAGGCCACGGCGATGGCGATGGCTATGGCGACGCCGGAGAGCATGCAGGCGACGCCGCTGAACATGGTGCGCACGCAGCTGATGCCGCTTATGGCGCGGCCAAGGCCTATGGCGAGGCCGGCATGGCAAACGTTTACTCCAATCCATTGCCGCACGTCTTGATGCTTACAGCGATCGTGGTTGGCGTTGCGACTTTGGCCGTCGGATTGGCGATTATTGTTCGAATTCGCGAAGCTTATGGCACGGTCGAGGCTGATGAAATTCGCGCGATGGATCTAGAAGTCGCGATTGCTGAAGCTGCGGCGGATGCTGAGCAACGTAAGGCAGGGGCGGCATGATCGAGCTCATTTCCTCTATGGTGCCCGACGCGCTTGCGGCACATGCGCCAGCATTGCTGATCGCAATTCCAATGTTGATGGCACCGATTGCGGCCTTCATGCCAAGCGGACGGATCGCTTGGATTTTGAGCATCTTGGCCACCGGGTTCTCGCTGGTCATGGCGATCGTGCTCGTATCGCAAGTCCAATCGATTGAAGGCGGCGCTGTGATTTCGTACGCCATGGGTGGTTGGCGTCCGGATGCTGGGATTGAATTCCGCATTGATGCGTTGAACTCCATGATCTTGCTGCTCGTCAGCACGATTGGCTTCTTAGCTGCGATCTTTAGCTGGCCAACCGTGCTCGCAGAGATCCGCGAAGCGAAAACAGCGATGTTTTACTCTGCCTATCTCGTTTGCTTCACCGGTTTGGCTGGCGTGGCATCTACGGGCGATGCGTTTAACTTATTCGTCTTCCTCGAGATCAGTTCTATCGCAACTTACGTGCTCGTCGCCCTCGGTGCGTCACGTGATCGACGCGCTTTGCCGGCTGCGGGCAACTACTTGCTGCTCGGCACGATTGGCGCGTCTTTCTTTGTCGTCGGGGTGGGCTTCCTGTACGCGGCCACCGGCACGCTGAACATGGCAGAACTCGCGATCCGTCTGGAGGCGGTTCAAGACAACAAAGCTGTGCTTGCAGGCTATGCTTTCATTGTTGTCGGGCTCGGCATCAAGGCGGCGATGTTCCCGCTGCACCAATGGCTGCCAAACGCTTATGCTTACAGCCCGAGCTTCGTCACCATGTTCTTGGCGGCGACCGCCACCAAAGTGGCGCTTTACGCGCTGGTGCGCTTCTTGTTCACGGTCTTCGGGCTAGAGTTCGCATTCGAAGGCTCAACGCTGATATGGATCCTGATGCCCATGGGCATCGCGGCAATGATCGCTTGTTCCTTCCAGGCTGTTTTCCAAACCGATGTGCGTCGCACCTTGGCATATTCGTCGGTCGCTCAAGTCGGCTACATGCTGCTTGGCATTTCGATCGGAACGGCAGCCGGCGTCTCTGCAGGTCTGTTCCATTTGGTCAATCACGCGCTGATCAAAGGTGCTCTGTTTATGGCGCTCGCGGGTGTCGTACTGACTTATCAAGGAACATCGCTGCAAGACATGCGCGGCCTCGGGCGTAGTTCGCCTTGGACCATGACGGCGTTTGCAATTGGCGCAGTCTCGCTGATCGGTGTGCCTCTGACGGCGGGCTTCCAGTCTAAATATGTCCTGGTCACCGCTTTGTTCGAACATGGTTGGTGGTGGGCTGTCGCTGTTGTGATGTTCTCGAGCTTGCTTGCCGTTGTTTACATGGGGCGGATTTTGGAGGCGGTCTTCTTCCGAGCGCCAACCAATCCGAACAAACGGCACAAAGAAGCGCCGCTCCTTATTTTGATCCCGCTTTGGATTCTCGCATTGGCCAATATTTGGGTTGGTGTGCAGGGCGGGTTTGTCGCTGGGCTCGCTGATGGTGCTGCAGCTTCTCTGTTTATTGGAGGCGCATCATGAGCGGTGAATTCGCTATTGCAGCTGCCCTCATTCTCCCGCTGCTGATTGCTGCGGGGATTTGGCTCGTCGGTCGCATCCCAGATTTACGCGAAGGGGTCACGCTGGTCGGGGCCGGGGCGCTGTTCTTTGTCGCCATCACTATTGCTTTAAGAGTAAGCGCTGGCGAAGCGACTGAGCTCAGCCTTGGTGAAGCTGTTCCGGGACTAGAGTTTGCCTTCCGCGCCGAGCCACTCGGCGCCCTCTTTGCGGTGGTTGCGAGCGGGCTCTGGATCGTCAACAGCTTCTATTCAATCGGCTACATGCGCGGAAACCGCGAGCGCAATCAAACGCGGTTCTATATGTGCTTCGCGATCGCGTTGTTTGGCGCGATGGGTGTTGCCCTGTCGGCGAACTTGTTCACGCTGTTCGTCTTCTATGAAATCCTAACGCTGTCGACTTATCCATTGGTGGCGCACAAGGGCGATGCGAACGCCCAGCGCGGTGCGCGCATCTATTTGATGACCCTGCTTGGAACTTCGATCGGTTTTCTACTGGTCGCGGTCATTTGGACCGGCGCCTTGGCCGGAAGCTTGGACTTTGTGCCAGGCGGATTGCTCCAGCAGGCAGAAGGACTCACTCCTGTGGTTGCGAGCGCCTTGCTGATCTTGTTTGCCTTCGGGGTTGGTAAAGCGGCACTGATGCCATTCCACTTCTGGCTTCCCAACGCGATGGTTGCGCCGACCCCCGTGTCTGCGTTGTTGCACGCGGTTGCGGTTGTTAAGGCGGGTGTGTTCACCATTCTCAAAGTCGCGATTTACGTCTTCGGGGAAGAGATTCTCAATGCGACCGCATCGCGTGAGTTTATTCTTGGCGTCGCGTGTTTCACAATCGTGGTCGCGTCCTTGGTCGCGATGACTAAAGATAACCTGAAAGCGCGATTGGCCTATTCCACGGTGGCCCAGCTAGCCTATGTGACCTGCGGCGCGATGCTCGCAGATCCTGCGGGGTTCATGGGTGGATCGCTGCAGATCGCGGCCCACGCCGTCGGCAAAATCACCCTCTTCATGTGCGCGGGCGCGATCTATGTCGCAACTGGGAAGCAGAACATCTCCGAGATGAGGGGGCTCGGCAAACGAATGCCGCTCATCTTCATCGCTTTCTTGATCGCATCGCTATCGATTATCGGGATACCGCCACTCGCCGGGGATTGGCCGAAATATGAACTGATGCAAGGCGCGGCAGATGCAGGCCTGGATTATGTTCCATACATCCTGATCATTTCATCGCTGCTCAACATCGCGTACCTGCTGCCGATCCCGATTTTGGCGCTTATGCCACCACCTGGAAGCGGCGAGCCGGCCCCCTATAAACGCCCAGGCGGCGCGCCAATGCTGACCGTTGCCGCTCCGTGTTTCACGGCACTCTTATGCTTCATCATGTTCTTTACGGTCGGGCCGATCTCGGACTTCCTTGAACCTGCGACCGGTGAGCGCGTGCCGTCGGCCTATATGACAACAGCAGGGGGTCAGCCATGAACCTTCCTCCCGAACGCGACTCTAGTGGACGTTTCGTCAAGCCTGAGCAGGACATGCCGCAGCCAAGCGATCACGACATGCATCCCATGTCGCGTCTACTTTTTGGTTGGGTGAGTTCACCTCGAACGCCCATGGTTTTGCTCGTGCTGACGCTTGTGATAGCGCTTGGCCTTGTGCTGATCGATTTTGCGGTCAATCGCCACGAGTATCTAGACTTCGCCAATGCCAATGGTTTCTACGCGATTTGGGGGTTTGTAGCCTTCGCATTGGCCGTGCTCTCGGGCTGGCCGCTTGGAAAGCTCCTTCGCCGCGATGAAGATTATTATGGTGAAGCAGACACCACCCTACAGGACGTGGAGCAAGACTCATGAGCGGCTTGATTGGACAGATCAACCCGGGGCTATTGCTGATCCTGGTTGGCTTCGCTGGATGCTTGATCCCGGTTCAACGCGTCCGCCAGGCCCTTATGGTGGCGACTCCGGTCGTTGCGATCTTGATGCTCGCCATGGCCGATCGCGGAACCGATCTCGCGACCGCGTCGGTCATTGGCTTGGATTTGGTGCTCTATAAAGTTGATAGCTTATCCTTTATTTTCGGGCTCGCATTTCTGATTGCGTCGCTATTGAACGCGATCTACGCGCTCCACACAGACGATAGATTACAGGATGGCATGGCCCTCGCTTATGCTGGCGCCGCGGTCGCTGCGACCTTTGCAGGCGACTTGATGACCCTGTTCATCTTCTGGGAGATCACCGCGGTTAGCTCCGTCTTCTTGATCCTGCGGGCGGGAACCAAGGCGGCCTACCAGGCGGCCATGCGCTATCTCGGCGTGCAGATCTTCTCAGGCGTCCTCCTGTTGGACGGTCTCGCCTATGTCTATAAATCGACGGGCAGCCTGTCGCTCGAGGCCTTTACGTCCTTCGATCAGCCTGGGGCGAAGCTCATCTTTGCAGCGTTTGCGATCAAAGCGGCCTTCCCATTCCTGCACAATTGGCTTCAGGATGCGTATCCAAAGGCGACCGTTGTCGGCGCAGTCGTGCTGTCCGCCTTCACCACAAAGCTCGCCGTCTATGCGTTTGCGCGGATGTTCCCAGGCTTTGAAATGCTGATCTGGATCGGTGCTGTGATGACAGTCTTCCCGGTCTTCTTCGCGGTCATCGAAAACGATCTGCGCAAAGTTCTGTCTTACTCGCTGAACAACCAGCTTGGCTTCATGATTTGCGCAATCGGCATCGGAACGCCGCTCGCGATTAATGGCGCCGCGGCGCACGCCTTTGCGCACATCATCTATAAAGGCCTCTTGTTCATGAGCATGGGTGCTGTGCTCTACCGGGTCGGAACTGCGAAAGCGAGCGAGCTTGGCGGACTTTACAAGTCGATGCCTTGGACCACGATCTTCTGTATCATTGGCGCCGTATCGATCTCTGCCTTCCCGCTCTTCTCTGGTTTTGTGGCAAAGGCCATGACGATGAGCGCCGTCGCAACAGAAGGGTATGTGATCGTCTGGTTGATGCTGCTGTTTGCGTCTGCCGGTGTGCTGGAGCATTCAGGGATCAAAATCCCGTACTTCACCTTCTTCGGTCATGATAGCGGCATACGCGTCAAAGAGGCGCCGTTTAATATGCTTCTCGCCATGGGTATGGCGGCGTTTATCTGCATTGCCATTGGCTTGCCGACGATTGGTGGGTTTGGGTATGGCTGGCTCTACAACATGCTCCCCTGCACTGTCACCGCCCCTGCGGACGTCTGTATGATCTCCGGGAAAGAGATCAAACCATATGCGCCATATACCGTTGATCACGTTCTGACACAGCTGCAGCTCTTAATGTTCGCTGTACTCGCCTTCATACTGCTCAAACGCTTTGGCCTCTATCCGCCGGAGAAGCCAGGAACCATCCTCGATACCGATTGGGTGCTCCGCAAACCTGGATACAGCATGGTGAAGTGGGCCGGGACGGTCTGGGGCAAAGCGGGGCCTGCTCTGACGGCGTTCTTTGGACGTATGGGGGCGCGCACATTCGAGAAGATCGAGACGACGTTCAGCCCTCGAGGTGCCTTGGCGCGCGGCCCGCTCACATTGAGCATGGCCATGTGGTCTGCGGTCTTGCTGGGCGTTGTGATGCTCGTCGTCTTGCTTGCGTCCTAATCAGTTTAATCGAGTTACGAACCAAGCAAGTCTTGATGCTTAATTCTGCATCGCGTTCGGTTAATAACTGAAACAAAGTAGATCTGAATTCTGAATAGTTCTGCAATTTCTCATTTACTACCCTCGTACACAGATCATATATATTTGTCGTTAAAAAGGGGTACGTTAATGAGTGATAATCTAGACCGCGATGACGTGGCGCCTGCAGCTATACTAGAATATGCGTCAGATATTGTGTCGGCATATGTGAGCAATAACCCAATTCAAAGTGAAGAACTCCCGAACTTAATTCGAGATGTTCATTCTACGCTTAAAGGACTAAAATCTGCGGGAGGTGCAGTCGCTGCACCAGAGCCAGCCATTCCGATTAAGAAGTCGATCACCGACGATTTCTTGATTTGTCTAGAAGACGGCAAAAAGTTTAAGTCGTTGAAACGCCACCTTCGGTCCAAGTATGGCATGAGCCCAGAAGAGTATCGGGAGAAGTGGGGTCTTCCATATGACTATCCAATGGTCGCGCCGAGCTATGCGCGTAAGCGTTCAGCCTTGGCGAAAGAGATGGGCCTCGGAAAAATTGAGAAATAGTTCGTTTTCGAAACAAAAATATTGATTCGAAATCGAAATAAAATTATTTGGTAATATAGATTAAAAAATTATTACATCTGCTCTTGCCTGGTGATTCGAACTGATTCATTCATGACGAATCGAATCACCACGGGGGTGGCAATGGTCTACATGTCAACGGATTTTCCGGGACTTACTTTGGCGCAGGCTGAGCTGATTGAGCATTGGCGCACCTGTTGTCATGGCGGGGCGTTGCCATTCCGAGAGCAGCTTGATCCAGGTCAGATCCGCGCGCATCTATCGGAAGTCTCGATCGTCGAAATTCATGAGAATCGAGAAGCCCGTTTTCGCCTAGTTGGATCAGGGCTTAGAAAAGTCTTTGGCTGCGATATGCGCGGTCGCAAGATTGCAGACTTGGACCAGGGTGTGCTGGAAATGCTATCTCTTGGGCTTGAGCGTTCTTGTGAAGAACAGCGCCCTGTCGTAGGTCTGATTGAGCGCTCATATGACACGCATGCTTGGTTACGTTTGCCTCTGCAAGGATCAGAGCATGTGGTTCAAGTCTTATGTCATGATGTGCTGATCCCAAACGCGCGTTTAAAGGGTGAGTATGACAGTGAGTTCGACATTCACTCCAGTTCCAACCGTAATCTAGCCGCCTGATTTTATTGAAGTAAGTGGTCTGGAATAGGAAAATATTCCTACACTCAATTCCTGCATGGTAATGTCTCTCCTCCGTGTGGTGAAGGAGTAATGGTGTGGGTAGTCAGCAAAGAATCGACAAGAATAATGCGCGGCTGGCGGCAAGCCTCGTTGGGTATGCTTTAGAAGTAAAAGCCGAAGATATTCTGTTGCCAGAGCGAGGGCGCCGCGAACTCGTACGCGCTCGGCAGATTGCAATGTACTTAGCGCATGTTGGCATGAGCATGAGCCTTTCGCGGGTTGCATTCGCGTTTGAGCGAGACCGTTCAACCGTCGCGCATGCGTGTCATCGCATCGAGGAAATGCGTGACGATGCGAGTTTTGATTCCTGGTTGGAGGCGCTCGAAGAGGGCGTAACGACCTTCGTGCTTATGATGGTTGAGCTGGCATGAAGCCGCGACTGTTAAGGGCATTGCAAAGAGGCGGTGTAGCCGCCTCGTCCGGCGCGGACACATGGCACATTTGGCGGTCGCAAGACCGCTGCGGTCGCATCATAGGGTCTCTAAGTGGCGCTGAGATCGATATTCTCCGACTTCGTCATGACCTCAAGCCGCTTGGTGATGATAAGGACCAAGTGCTCATATGGACGGGACGATTGGTGGAGCGAGATCGCGCAAGTTTGGCTGCGCCAGATATCGGCCACCCCGGTTCTGAGCCGCAAAATCGATCCTTGCTAGAAATGCTGATCGCAAACTGTGCGTCTCCAGCCTTGCGCACGCGTATTCGCTACGCCTGTCAGGTCTATCGGCAAGACTTGGAGGACGTCTCCCGCGGAACCTCAACGACGATGAATTGGGATGGGCTCGCCAGAGGGCGGCTGGCTAAAGGACAAGGCCAGCGCTCAGGTTTCGAGTCCCGGACAGGGAAGCGAGCGGAACAATGCCTGGCGAGGGTCGCAGACCTAATGGGACAGGGTGATCATGAGTTTTTGTTGAAGCTGGTTGTGCGAGAGGCGTCGCGGTCCTCGATTGCAAAGGCTTACGCAACGAGGCCCGCCTTAGCTGAGCAAAAGGGCATGTCCATTTTGCGGAAACTGTTAGCTGCTTATGGACTTTAAACTGCGAACGACTGAATGCGGGCAAGCATGGATGCGAGGCCGTTTGAGCGCTGAGCGCTCAACGCTCCCTTCACACCAATTTTGGTGAGGAAGGCATCTGCATTGAAGCCACGGATCTCTTCAAGGGTCGCGCCTGAGTAGAGGCGAATGAGAAGCGAGATTAGGCCTGACACGATCATTGCATCGCTTTCTGCGCGAACCTCAACTCGGTCTTCGTCTTGCGGAGTCAGGACGATCCAAACTTGCGATGCACAGCCACGAACTTTGGTGTCTTCGGAGCGCTCTGCGGCATCCAGAGGTGGGTTCGCTTTGCCGAGATCTATGATGTGTGCGTATCGGTCTTCCCAATCATCGAGAAAACCAAACTCGTCTTCAATCTCTGCGGCGCGATCAGCAATAGTCATGGTCGGCATTTGGGGTGGGTGACTTGAAAAGGAAAGCCCTTAACTGCGCGGCATTTGGCGCGTTTGGCTTACTCCCAGCTCCCGCCCAAAGCGAGATTGAGAGCGATCCATTCATCCAGTTGCGCGCGTTCGATGCTGACGACATCGCCTTCGTTCGACAAAACGCGCTGTTGAATGGTCAGCACGTCCAGCAAGTCGGTTTCACCTTCCTCATACCGCAAATTGGCAATTCGAAGGGCATTGTTGGCTTCCCTTGCCGCTTCTTCCAGAGAGACCGCACGGTCTCGCAGGACGACAGTTTGATCGAGCGAGCCTTCGACTTCCTGGAACGCATTTAGGACGGTGTCCGCATAACCTGCGATCGCTTGGCTTTGCTCCGCCGTGGCTTGTTCAACTTGCGACTCTCGAAGGCCGCCATCGATCAGAGGCGCCACCAGGCTTGTCGCAGCTTGCCAAGCGATATTGGTTGGGTTGATGGATATCAGATCAAGTTTCGCGATAAGCGCGTTGCGAGCATCAAGAATGCATGGCGTAAGCAACGAGCAAGATGCCATTTTGATGAGAAGGTGAACCCTTATTCTCTGCGCCATACTATCGCGCGGCACTTGAGAGCTTCAGGCGTTCCGGCGTGGGAAGTTTCAGCTCAGTTGGGGCACAAAAAGAAAGAGAGATCCATTACGGAGATTTATGCGCCCATGGATCCGACCTACCTCGGGCAATCCCTTGAAGCTATTGAAGAATTTCTCGAAGAATTGCTGGTAGACCCCAACCTAAACCCGTTGTGTTCGTTGCCAGATCGTTGCCAGTCTGAAAACGAAAAATCGGGACAAAGTCTTGATTTTATTGGAGCGGGCGATGAGATTCGAACTCACGACCCCAACCTTGGCAAGGTTGTGCTCTACCCCTGAGCTACGCCCGCGTCCTATGGGTATGTCGGACGCTGTCTCGCGACCGAAGCCGCCATAAACCGCAAAACAGGTGGCCGCGCAAGGGGAAAAAGCGGGGCTTTTCGGGGTTTTTACATCAGGTGGCGATCAGTTGCTCGAATAGGGTTTCCATCCGCGCGGTGATGAGGTCGAGAACGTGGTCAAACCCATCTAAACCACCATAATATGGGTCTGGCACCTCAGCGTTACCGAGAAACAAGTCTAAGCTCGCTGGCGCATTGCTCGGGCGGATGGCGGACAAGTTGGTAAAGTTGCTGCGGTCCATGGCATAGACGTGATCAAACAGCATGAAGTCCCTCGAAACGGCTTGCCGCGCCCGCAAGGGCGAGAGGTCGATCCCGCGCCGGCTGGCCGCCTCGACCATTCTGGGGTCCGGCGGATCTCCAGCATGCCACCCACCTGTGCCAGCGCTATCGATTTGCCAATCAAGGCCTCGCGTTTTGACCAAGTCCCTCGCAATACCGTCTGCAGCTGGGGAACGGCATATGTTTCCCAGGCAAACGAAGAGTAAGCGTTTCATGCTTTCGGCGCTTAAGCGGAGACAGCTTCTGGGCGCAGAACACCGCGTTTGATCAGCTCTTCGCCAATTTGCACCGCGTTCAGCGCAGCACCTTTGCGAAGATTGTCCGACACATTCCAGAAAATGAGGCCGTTCTCAACGGTTGGGTCTTTGCGAACACGGCTGACATAGCTTGCCCATTCGCCGACACAGTCGACCGGCGTGATGAACTGGTCTTCCTCGATATTGTCGATCAGCTGCACGCCGTCTGCATTGCGGAATAGTTCGCGGGCATCTTCGACGCTGAGCGGATCTTCCAGTTCGACATTCACAGCTTCTGAGTGGCCGACAAAGACGGGGACACGGACGCAAGTGGCGACAAGCTCGATCGACTCGTCGACGATCTTCTTGGTCTCCATGCGCATCTTCCACTCCTCTTTAAAGGAGCCGTCTTCCATCGGAACGTCGATTTGCGGGATGACGTTAAAGGCAATCTGCTTTGAGAAGACGTCTGGCGTCGGCGAGTCGTTCACGAACATGCCTTTGGTTTGTGTCCAAAGCTCATCCATACCGGCTTTGCCTGCACCGGACGCAGACTGATAGGTCGAGACGACGACACGCTTGATACCAGCGGCTTGGTGCAGTGGCTTAAGCGCGACAACCAGTTGCGCTGTCGAACAATTTGGGTTCGCGATAATATTCTTGGTTCCGTAATCGAGAACGGCCTCACCATTCACTTCCGGCACGACCAGTGGAACATCAGGGTCCATGCGCCAAGCGCTTGAATTGTCGATCACAATGGCGCCGGCCGCCGCAATCTTCGGCGCCCACTCTTTCGAAACGCTCCCGCCAGCAGACATCAGAACCATATCGACTTGGCTGAAATCGAACGAGTCCAGGTCTTCGCAGCGCAAGGTCTTATCGCCATAAGAGCACTTGCGCCCCACGGATCGGCGAGACGCAACAGCATGCACCTTATCGGCAGGGAAGTTGCGCTCATCCATAATGTTGAAGAGCTCTCGCCCAACATTACCGGTTGCCCCTACAACTGCCACGCGCAAAGCCATTTGCTCGTCTCCTTCAAAAATTCGTCCGCCCCTATGTCACGGCTTTTATTGCAGTGCAACTAAACGGACCTGTTGAAAAGAATCTGTTAAGCACGATTTAATGGCAAAGAGGTGGCGGCAATGCACGAAGACATCATCAACCGTTATATTCAAAGCTATAATGACCGCGACATCGAGGGCATGCTCGATTGCGTGACCGAGGATGTGATCTTCGAGAACATCTCAAATGCGAGCCAGTCTATGCGATTGGAAGGACGCGATCAGATGGGCGAGGTGGCCCGCCTCTCTGGAAATGCGTTCTCTTATCGCCGCCAGCGCTTGATCAGCATTGTCGTCGGTGAAGGCAAAGCGGCCGCAGAGATTGAGTTCGAAGGCAAAGCTGCCGTTGATCTTCCGAATGGCGTTAGAGCAGGGGAAACCGTTAAGATTCGCGGCGCGAGTTTTTTCGAGTTTCGAGGACGTTTGCTTAGCCGGATCGCGGATTATAGCTAAGAACGCGCTGTGATGGCGCTCCGAAAAAACCAATACGATCCGTCGCTTTTTGTCTTAACAAAAGCCTACCAGCGCGATCATATTTAGTATTTCTACTCAAAATAGATGTTCACTTTGTTTTTGTAGTGTGTCTGCATGAAGGTGGTACACTTCCATACATCGAGCGCGGAGCAGGGCGTCTCTGATCGTGCACGCTTGATTGCCTTGTGCACGGGCGCATTGGGGCTGTTTATAAACTTCTTTGTCTGCGGCGTTTACATCCTATCCGGTGAGTCGAACGCGCTGGTATTGAGTGAGGTCGCAGTCTACGCACTCATTTTAGCGGTGATTACGACGTGTGCCTTTCGGCGTTATCGCATCAAGCAGACATTTACCGCGGGCTTACTTGCCATTTTCGTTGTGTTTTGGGTGGGAACCCTCATCGAGGGCATCACAGAGCAAACGGCGCCGTTTGATTTTCCGCTTGTCCTATTTGTCCCGCTTTTCCTCGTCATAATCCTGCACCACCGCGTGTTGTTTGCGACAGCACCGATTCAGGCCGCGTGCGTATATTTTTATACGTGCGAGTTCGCCATTCTCGACATTGGACCGAACTGGCTACCGTCCGACCAGAACGCCTATGCGCTCATGATGTCGGCCTTTTCTGGCTTCTCTTTCTGTGCTCTGGGGATCGTCGCTTTTGCACGAGAGCGCGCCGATGCAAAAATGATCGAGGTGATCGCGGAGAAAGAGACATTGGCATCGACCGATGGCCTGACAGGATTACTCAATCGCCGCGCCTTCATGGACGAGCTTCGTCATCTCTGGAGCGTCCACAAGACCGTGCGTATCGCCTTTATCGACCTTGATCATTTCAAACCCCTCAATGATCAGTACGGGCACTCAGTCGGAGACCAAATACTCTGCAAAGTCGCTGATCGTATTCGTTCGGTTCCTTTCGTGGCAGCAGCAGCGCGCCTCGGCGGTGATGAGTTTGCAGTTGTCTTGGAAAAAGATCTTGGCTCGCAATCGATTGATGATGTTCTGTCGCTGCTACATCAGACGATCGTCTCGGACATTCGCTGGGAATCTGGCGTGATCACAATCGGAACGTCCATCGGCTATGCGGAAGGTAAAACGGTTCGTCAGTCGCTCTCTGGTCTGCTCCGCTCCGCCGATACAGCGATGCGCCGGGCAAAAGGCAGTCGCTCAGACTGGGCCGTGTTCAATCCGCGTATCGATAACGCCGCATTGGCGACGTCGACGCTCGAGGTCGAGTTGAAATCTGCGATCCAAAATGGGCAGATCAAAGCCGCCATCCAGCCAATCGCGGATGCGAAGTCTCGTAAAGTGGTTGCGCATGAATTGCTGACGCGTTGGACTGATAGCGGGTTCGAACGCGACCCAAGTCCGAAAGACTTTATTCCGATTGCTGAGAAACTCGGTCTGCTGAACGAAATTCTTTGGGTGACCCTCGACGAAGCGCTCGCTCATCTTGATCTGCGGGAGCAAAAGCTCGCGATCAATGCCTCGCCTGCGCAGTTACTGGCGTCTGATTTCTTAGAGACTTTGCTTAGCGTACTGGGGCGCCACGATGTAAGGCCAAGTGCAATCACGATTGAGATCACTGAGGAGGTGGCGTTCCGGAACGTGGAGCGCAATGTCGCGATCTTGGAAGAGGCCAGAAGCCTCGGCATGACGATCGCGCTGGATGATTTTGGGACCGGTTACTCTTCGCTCTCAATGCTGGATACTTTGCCTCTGGATAAGCTGAAAATCGACCAGAGTTTTGTGCGCAAGTCGGATCAAAGCGCTCAGAGTAAGAGCATCCTTCTGGCCGCAATCCGTTTGGCAAAGCAGCTTGGGCTCGAGTCGTGTGTCGAAGGGATCGAGACACAGAAGTTCGCGGCGCGGGTGGCTGTGCTTGGGGCGGATACCATCCAAGGCTATTGGCTCGGTCGGCCGCAGCTCGTCAAAGATGCGCATCAGCAGTTGCAGATCGCATCCTAGCTTAAGCCTGCGGTTTATCCCGCTCGGCCTCAAGTTCTTCACCTTCATTCTCGAGCTCATCGACCTCGGACTCGACCTCGTCGACGCGCTCTTTCAGCTTTTTGATTTCCCGTTCGCGCAATTCGTCAGAGAAGGCGCTGGCGAACACACCTGCAGGAAGCGCCACAACGCCAATCCCCGCGAGTGAAATGATCGCTGCGAACACACGTCCGAGGGCTGTGACCGGATACACGTCTCCATAGCCAACCGTCGTTAGCGTCACGATCGCCCACCAGAGCGCTCTCGGGATCGAGGAGAAGCCTTCTTGTTGCTGCCCGCCAACCCCTTCGATGAAATAAAGCGCAACTGCTGAGACATAGACAAGGGCGAGCGCCATCGCGAGGGTCGTCAAAAGCTGTGTCCCTGCGCGGGCGACTGTCGCGCCCAGAACATCAAAGGCGGGCACGAAGCGCGCCAGTTTGACGAGCCGCGCCAAGCGTAGGACTCGCAAGACGATCAAGACGTCATCCCCGACGCCAGCCGGGGTTAGGATGATCCATAAGAGCTCAGGCAAGAACGCGATCAGGTCGGTAATCGCGTACGGCGTCATCATGTACCGGATCCGACCACCGAACCCGCGGTAACGAGGATCTTCGCCCGCCACCCAAAGCCGCACCGCATACTCAATCGCGAAGATGACCACGATAACGAGGTTGAGATAATCGATGCCCTGCCGCCAGGCCGGGCCAATTGTCTCTTCAGTTTCAAGCGCAAGCGCCAGAAAGCTGACAAGAACCAAGGCAATGATGAAGCTGTTCAAAACCGATAACCCGGTTTTGCTCCGCGCATCAGGCTCCAATTGGCTGTACAGTTTGCTGCGAAGGCCGACGCCTGTAACGACGTGTTGCGTGACCATGCTCGTCCTTCCCTGCTAGCCTTCTAGCCTCGTAGCACACCACCAGTTGATTTGGCGACGGCGGCAACAATTTTCTGAGAGATCGCCTCAATATCTTGATCTTTGAGAGTCTCGCCGCGTGGCTGCAACGTAACTTCAATCGCAATCGATTTCTGGCCAAGCTCAATGCCTTGACCTTGATAGACATCGAAAACGTCGACCGCAGCGACGAGCGCTTTGTCCGCGCCTTGTGCTGCTTTGACGATGGCGCCAGCAGCTGTGTCATCGCTGACAACAAATGCGAAGTCGCGGCGCACCGGTGTAAGGTCCGCCTTTTCAAGAACGGGCTTGGTCTTTGTGACTTTCGCCTTCATTTGCGGCAACGCATTGAGGTTCAGCTCGAAGCCATAGATTGGCCCGTCGACTTTCAGCGCTCTCAAGACACGCGGATGCAGCGCGCCGAAATGCGCCACTGTGACCTTTGGCCCAAGCTTGAGGCTCGCGGCTTGTCCAGGGTGCCAATGGGGTTGGCGGACCTCGCCGATTTGGAAACGGGCAGGGGGCTGACCAATGGCCTCCAAAATCGCGTAGAGATCGGCCTTGGCGGCATAAACATCATACTCGCCCGCTACGCTCCAATGGCGCGCTTTCACGGGGCGAACCAGTCCGGCAACGACTGATCGCTGATCTTTTGGTCCATCTCCAAGATAGACCGGACCTGCTTCGAACAGACGCAAGTCGCGTTCGCCATAATCGGCGCCGCGTTGAGCGGCGAGGGCGAGGTTGCCGAGGATGCTCGGGCGCATCTGGTTGAGCTCACTTGCGACCGGGTTTGCGACTGTGAGTGTATCATCACCGCCGCCAAACAGTTCGGAGAAGGCTTTAGGCATAAAGCTCCACGTCACGGTTTCTAGGAAACCACGAGACGCAAGCGTACGACGCGCTGTTCTGATCCGGTCTTGGATCGGGGTGGTGACGACCTTTTTGCCGCCGCTCAGCGCTGGGAGCGATTCCGTAGGTAGGGCATCAAGCCCTTCAAGCCGGGCAATCTCTTCGACCAAGTCGGCGCTCTGTTCGACATCAAAGCGCCAGCTCGGCACGGTCAGCAGCCAAGTTTCGCCGGTATCTTCAATAGAGAAGCCGAGAGACTTAATCATCTTCTTCATGTTTGCCGGTTTCACATCGAGACCGGTTAAGCGCGCAACATCGCGTTTGAAGAATTCCACGGGTTCAGTCCGCCGCGGGGCTTCGCCGGCGACCGAGATTTTAGAGGCCGTTCCGCCGCCATACTCAGTGATCAAGCGAAGAGCGAGGTGAACGCCTTCGACGCAAGACATCGGATCAACGCCGCGCTCGAAACGGTACCGCGCATCAGAAATGATCCCGGTTGTTCGGCCCGTGCGCGCAGTTCGTAGTGGCTCAAACCAGGCGCTTTCAATGAAGACATCTGTCGTGGTCTCAGATACGGCCGTGCTCTCGCCGCCCATGACACCGCCAAGCCCGATGACGCCGCTATCGTCTGCGATCACGCACATCTCGGAGTTCACTTGGTAGGTTTTGCCGTCCAGCGCGGCGCAATGTTCGCTATCTTTGCCGAGGCGTGCGCGGATTGGTCCGATCAGTTTTGCCGCATCATAGGCGTGCAGCGGGCGCGCGCGATCGAGCGAGATATAGTTGGTGACGTCGACGAGGAGCGATTTCGGAGTGATCCCGACCGCTAGGAGCCGCGCTTGCAGCCAGTCTGGCGATGGACCGTCTTTCACGCCTCGGATCAACGCGCCAGCGAAGGTGGGGCAGGCTTCTGGGTTATCGAGTTCAATCTTGATCGGGCAGTCATAAGACCCACTGACCTTGCGAACTGGATCATCAATGAAGGTCCCCGCGCCGGCTGCGGCGAGATCGCGTGCGATGCCTTTTACACCAAGCCAATCTGGGCGGTTCGGCGTGACCTCAAAATCAATGACAGGATCATCGAGACCGAGCGCTTCTGCTGCCGGTGTGCCGAGCGGGATTGAGCTGTCCAAGTCAGCAATCCCATCATGGTCTTCGCCTGCATTCAGCTCTTTGGTTGAGCACATCATACCGGAGCTTTCGACACCGCGGATTTTACGCGGTTTTTTGTCCAGGCTGAACTCGAGGCCAGGAATATAGCTGCCGAGCGGCGCATAAATCGCGGTCATGCCAGCGCGCGCATTCGGGGCGCCGCAAACGATTTGCTTTTCGCCGTCGACCGTCTCAACAGTACACACACGCAGCTTGTCAGCATCGGGATGTTGCTCAGCGGCTTTGACCTTACAGACCGTGAAAGCCTTCAGGTCTTCTGCAGGGTTTGTGACCTCTTCGACTTCGAGGCCTGCTTTCAGCATATAGCCAAGGATTTCGTCCAAGGATGCGGACGTTTCGAGATAGTCTTTCAACCAGGAGAGTGGGAATTTCATTCTGATGCCTCTTGGACTGGCAAGGATTTTAATTCGTTTTGGAGATTTTGCAGACCGATCCGTTCAAACATGTCCTCATCTTGAGGGACGCATTTGTCCACGGGGGTCGCCCGCGATCGGCCAATCTGCTGAGTTTTCCAGCAGCGTTTGAAGACGGAGCAGTAACAGATCTCTAGGCGCCATGTTTGGGCACGTTCGCTGAGGTCGCGAAAGTCTTTGGTGTCTAGGCTGCCGGCGGGCCACACCATATCGAGTGGTTTAACAGATTCGCCGGGGGCGAGGGCTCGCCCGACAATACCATACCACGACAAATCAAAGCCTGGAGGCAGCAATTCGCGTTCACGTTCAAAATCATAAGGGGTTTCGTCGTCTTGAAAAAATTCAACCGCCTCGATGAGGGCTGGGCCCACGCCGCTGTTTCGAATCTCAATTCCGACCGCCGTGCTCTGGGGGCTGTTTCTGACGTAACCATCTACCTGAAGCACGGGGAAGACGGCGCCATGCTGCTGCGCGCGCATCACACGGCTCTGATCCCAGGCCAACCAAATCGCTGCGATGGATGTCAGCAAGGCGCAAACGGCGATGAAGAACTCAATCCGACTACCCTGCCACATGGTCTGCCTCCAAGGCATCGTAGCCATTGGCGAGTGCTTCGGCGCGTTCCGCGTTCAGCGCGGCTGGCGCAGCTTCTGCGAATGCGCTGTCCAAAATTCGTGTGACACGAAACGTCTCGAATATCACATCCATATCGGGCGCCCAGGTTCCCTCGCGCTGGTAATAGGCTTCATGTGCCTCGCGCCAGTAACGATAGGAGAGATCGCCTTCGCCTTCGAGCGCCGCCATTTCAGGGGTCACGGCTGCGAAGGGGAGCGTTTGCATATCGACGGTCTCGATCTCGCAAACTGGCGTTCCAGCGCCATTGAGGCAGATTTGCCGTTCGCCGATTTCAGCATCCGGCCCATGCACAGCCGCTAAGCAGGTTCCTGTCTTTACGCCAGCCACCACCAATGCGGCCAAACGGTCCGCCAGTTCGACACTGTCGCCGAACTTAAAGGTCTTGAGACCCTGATATGTGGAAGAGGCGTTCAATTTTAGTCCTCAAAATCCATGATGCTTCGTGTTCGCAGCGATCTCTCTCAACACTTGTAGAATGGCTCCGAGGAACATGATTGTGGCTGAGGCAATCATCCCGCCAAACGCTTGTGCGAACCTGATTTCAGGAGTGAAGAAGCTCATGAGCGTTCCTAGAAAACAGACTCCGAACAGGAATAATCCGCTAACATACAGGAAGACCATTATGAATTTGGGCATTAGCTCAACCCGCCGCTCACGCTTGGGGTCAGCCAAGGTTTGAAGCCATAATGGCGCGTCCAGGCAGGATCCGCTTCGAAATAGGGGCGCAGGTCCGGCATGCCGTATTTCAGCATGGCAAGACGGTCGATCCCCATCCCAAACGCAAAGCCCTGATACTCATCCGGATCGATCCCACAATTGCGCAGCACGTTCGGGTGGACCATGCCTGACCCAAGGATTTCCATCCAACGATCCCCGGCACCGATTTCAATCGTCTCGCCTTTCTTGGTGTATTTCACATCCATCTCAGCGCTTGGCTCCGTGAACGGGAAGAAGTGCGGGCGGAACCGAGCTTCGACATTGTCGACTTCGAAGAAGGCTTTCACGAAGTCGATCAGGCAGCCTTTGAGGTGGCCCATATGGATTCCCTTTTCGATCACCAGGCCTTCGACTTGGTGGAACATGGGGGTGTGCGTGGCATCCCAATCGTTGCGATAGACACGGCCCGGCGCTAAGATGCGAATTGGCGGCTTCTGGCTCATCATGGTCCGGATCTGCACAGGAGACGTATGCGTGCGCAGCACTTTCGCGTCGCCGCCTTCAGGTGTTTCCATGAAGAATGTATCATGGGTTTCGCGGGCTGGGTGACCTTCTGGGAAGTTCAACGCCGTGAAATTGTGCCAGTCGTCTTCGATGTCTGGGCCCTCAGCGACAGCAAAGCCCATATCGCCAAAGATGGCGGCAACTTCTTCAAAGACTTGCATAACCGGGTGTAGCGCGCCGACATGTTCCGGCTTCGGCGGCAAGGTCATGTCGAGCGTTTCGGTGGCTAGCTGGGCCTCTAACGCGGCATCTTCTAAGGTCGCTTTGCGCGCTTCAACGGCAGCTGCGACCCGGTTTTTCAGTGCGTTCAGCTTGGGGCCCATATCCTGGCGCTCTTCTGGGCTCATCTGGCCCAGCGTCTTCATCAAGCCAGAGACGCGGCCTTTCTTGCCAAGCTCTGCCACACGGACAGCGTCCAGCGATTGCAGATCACTGGCGCCGTCAATCGCCTTAAGCGCTTCGGATTCGATGGTTTGAATATCGTACATGAAAAGCCCCGTTGGTCATTTTGGAGACAAACGGGGCCTGTCCGACCCCGCTTGAAGCGGTCGGATTAGCGGAGAAAAGCTAAGGTGTGAACCTGGCTTAGGCCAGAGCTTCCTTGGCTTTCTCCACCAAGGCGCCAAAAGCGGCAGGTTCTTTGATCGCAAGATCAGACATGACTTTGCGATCCATCTCGATCCCGGCTTTGCCAAGACCGCCGATGAAACGGCTGTAAGTCATCGAATCGTCGTGCTCGCGAACAGCGGCGTTGATACGCTGGATCCAAAGGCTGCGGAAGCTGCGCTTCTTAACTTTCCGGCCGACATAAGCGTACTGGCCAGCTTTCCAGACAGCAGCGGTTGCTGTGCGGAACTGTTTGGAACGCGCGCCGCGATAACCTTTTGCGGCCTTCAGGATTTTTTTGTGACGTGCCTTTGCTGGCACCTTGTTACGTGAACGGGCCATAATGAGGCTCCTTCCTACAAATTCGGTTCAGATCTCTATTTCAGGCCGTTCGGCAGAAACTTTTTGATGACACGTTTCGTGTCCGCGTGAGCAACAACTTCGGTGCCGCGGTTCTGGCGGATATACTTACCGTTGTGGCTGATCAGACGGTGGCGCTTACCAGCAACACCATGCTTCAGTTTTCCGGAAGCCGTGATCTTGAACCGCTTTGCAGCGGCCTTTTTGGTCTTCATCTTCGGCATTTCGATCTCCTATCGAGCGCGAGGCTCTTGGTTCGTCATTTAGAGCAACCAGGCATGCCGTTTTCGGCCCGGTCGCTGCGGAACCGCGGGTTTAAGCGCAAAAGAGATGGGAAATCAAGCTTTAGTCTTCAGCCGGGAGTGCTGGCGGAGAGGGCGTGATTGTGCCGGCCGAATAGTGCCCTCGATAGTGGACCCCAAACGGCTCGATTTTCATCGTCCATTTCGGCATCTGTTCGACATTGGTGGATGAGAGCTCTAATTCCCCGGTTGTCCTTTTGGGACTGCCTCCCATCGAGTAGGTGACATAAGCAGCGCCGCCATCGTGGCTTGTCTCGACCGCCCTAAGTTTTCGATGAACTTCGTGTGGTCCGCATCAAAAGCGTAGACGTCTATATCCGCGCCTGAGGCATTCCATTCCGAGAATTGGTGCAACATCGCCAGAACGGCTTCGCTGCTCCTTCCGTCATGAGACGCCCACATGCCGGGCGCAGCTTCAAATGCGTCTTCATCGGAAAACGGCGCTTGAATAAGCTCTTTTAAGTCAGCGCTTTGAGATCGATAGGCTTCGATGCCGTACCGGACCGAGATTTCGTTCTGAACCAGGTCACAAAGAATCGACTCGATCGATACCGGGACCTCACTCGTCCCGTGCATTTCGCCGAACACTAAAATATGCGTGTACAGGAGCGGCTTGACGTCGTCCCACCCTGTCGGCGTGTTGCAGTCTTGAGCGTTTACAGTCGGGATCACACTCAACGCCAATGCGCAGAGTGCGACGCCCCGTTTCATCGAGGCGCCATCACCATGGTCATTTGGCGGCCTTCAAGTTTTGGCTCGAGCTCGACCTTCATCTGCTCGTCAAACTCTTCTTTGACGCGCTGGAGGACTTCCATGCCGAGATGTTGGTGTGCCATTTCACGGCCGCGGAAGCGGAGCGTGATTTTGACCTTGTCGCCCTTTTCGAAGAACTCAGCGATCTTTTTGGCTTTCACCTGATAGTCGTGATTGTCGATGTTCGGGCGGAACTTGATCTCTTTGAGTTCCTGGGTCTTCTGCTTCTTCTTAGCAGCCGCTTTTTTCTTCTGCGCTTCGTAGCGCATCTTGCCATAGTCGACGATCTTACAGACCGGGACCTCTTGGTTTGGTGAGACTTCAACGAGGTCCATACCGGCTTCGCGGGCAGCGTCCAAGGCAGCTTCTATGGGCATTTCACCTTGTTTTTCGCCTTCTTCATCAATGAGAAGGACGCGTGCGGCGCGAATATCGCGATTGGTGCGAGGGCCGGTAGGTTTGGCGCGCTCTGGGCGGCCGTATGGTCTGCGGGCTATGGCTAATCTCCTGTGGTTGCCAGTGTTTGCATGTCTAATATGCCTCTAATTGCGGCATTTTTCAACTCAAGCTTTGTTAAGCAGCAAGCGCGCATAAACATTTAAGGTAGCGCTTTGAAGCTGCTTTTTGCTGTAATTTTCGCGAATGTAGGCCTGACCGGCTCGTCCCATCGCATCGCGCGCTTCCGGGCGCAGGTGGATGAGGGTGCGAATACACGCCGTCAGGGCCGTCACAGAGCCCGGCTCTGCGCGGGTTCCGGTCTGGCCTTCGATCACAGTTTCTCGCTGTCCGCCATGATCGGCGACGATTACTGGTTTGGCCATGGCGGAGGCCTCAGCCGCCACGCGGCCAAAGGCTTCTGGGCGCGTCGATGGCGCGAGGACAATATCAGACAGCGCATAGGCCGCGGGCATGTCGCTCGTATGGCCCGCGATGGTGATCGTCCCGCCGAGTTTGTGGGCGATGATCTTGTCTTCTAGCTCGGTCACGTACTTATCCCGGCCCTGCGCATCACCGGTTAGGATCAGATGCAGCATGGCGCGCTCATTGCTATCGAGGGCGCCGAGGGCATCAATCGCGAGCGCTTGGCCCTTCCAGCTCGTCAGGCGTCCGGGCAGCACAAGTTGCAGACGCTTATCATCGCTAGGCACGCCCCAAGCGCCCTGCACGGCGGTCTTGCGGTCAGCAGAGACCTTGTCTGGATCGAAGGCGTTCAGATCTACGCCGCGCGGGATGGTCACGATCTTGTCTCGCGGTGTGTCATGGATCTCCATAACGTGTGCTGCGGTCCATTCGGAATTCGCGATCACCAGATCCCCGCGCGCCATAACGGAATTGTAGCGCTTTTTTAGGCCCGACCGGCCGCTATAGGCGCCGTGATAGGTCGTCACAAAAGGCGTCTCTGTCCGCTGTGCAGCGACATAGGCGCTCCATGCCGGCGCTCGCGAGCGCGCATGAATGAGATCGATCTTATGCTCAGCGACAAAAGCTTCTATCAGGCGCGTATTCTTACGGATGATCAGCGGGTTCTTGCTCGCCGCATTTAGCTGGATGAGTTCTCCGCCCGCTTTTTCAAGCGCGTCTTCCAACCGTCCGCCAGAGCTCGCAACCAAAGCGCGCCCGCCTGCACCGGTAATCGCTTCGGCCATCTCGACCGTGGTGCGCTCAGCGCCGCCCGCTGCCAAGTCAGGGATGACTTGGAGGATGGTTTTCCCGGATAGGTCTGGCCACGCAGATTCGCTCATCAGGGGAGTTTGACTGATTTGCGCCGGGATTGAAACGAAGAAGTTGCCAGCGACGGCGAGCAGATGCACTAGAAACTCGAAGGAGACGCGCCATGGACCATCAAGACTTTCTCTCCCCGCAAGGACGCCGTTTGGCCTATCGCTATACTGCGCCACAGTCGGAGCTGACCTTTGTGTGGTTGTCCGGCTTCAAGTCCGACATGAGCGGGTCGAAAGTCACAGTTCTGGAGGCCTGGGCGAAGGCGCAAGGGCACGGCTTTTTGGCCTTTGATTATTCCGGGCACGGCCTCTCCGGCGGCGCGTTTGAGGATGGCACGATCTCAGCCTGGCGAGAGGATGCGCTCGCTGCGATTCAGGGGCTGACCTCTGGCCGGATTGTTTTGGTCGGGTCAAGCATGGGCGGCTGGATGGCGCTTCTGTCGGCGCTTGCTTTGAAGGCGCGCGTCGCCGCTATGGTCCTGATTGCGCCTGCGCCGGACTTTACGCAAAAGTTGATGTGGCCGGAATTTACCGCCGCGCAACAGGCGGAGATCCTGGAGCAGGGGCGAACTCTGCGTCCATCAGACTATGGCGATCCTTATCCCATCACGCGTGACCTGATCGAAGACGGCAAACAATGGGCGCTGCTCGACGCACAGATTGAGCTAGAGATGCCGATCCGGATCTTACAGGGCAAGCAAGACCCGGACGTGCCATGGAAACACGCGATCAAGCTGGTCGACGCGCTGCAGAGCGAGGACCTGGTTTTCTCGTTGATCAAGGATGGCGATCATCGCCTGTCGCGGGATCAGGATATTGAGCGGCTCGTGGCTACATGCGGGGAGTTGGTGGGAGTGGCGGAGTAGTGGCTTAAGTCGCCCTAAAGCAGACGCTGACGCTCCGAAATTTTTCACGACAGAGGTAAAAATCTCGTCTGCGAATGGAGCAAACGAGTAAGTTCTGATGGTATGGTCCTGCACCGTTCGTAGGAAACTTAGCTTCTGAAGCGGCCCTCGTGCGTAAGGGGTCTCCTCAGTCATCACCAGTGAAATCGGCGAGCGCGTCTAGCGCCGCTTCGAGAACTTCGTCTCGTCCGTCGATGATGCCGTCTCGGCTAGGTTCGACATAGAGGTCGGGAACGATACCGATTTTCTGCGTAGGCTGTCGATTTGGGTAGAACACGCCAATTCCACTGATCGTGGTAGAAAGATTTCCAGGCAATGTAATGCGCGAAATGTTGCCGTCAGCACCAGCGGTTTGGCTGCCGACAACAATGGAGTTTGGCAACGCGCGAAAGGCCATCGCAGTGAACTCGGCTGAGCTTTGAGTCACATCGTCTACCAGTATTGCAATCGGTACTTTAATCCGGTCTTCAGAATTGACCGGTGGAATAGGCGGAACATCTTGCCAAACAAACTCGCCCGGCGTTTCGAAATTTGGAAGCGTGACCATTGCAAACTGAGTCGGCGTCTCGACAAACCACTGGCCAATCAGATACGGCGTGTAGTCGCCCGGGTAGTTTCTAAGGTCGAGAACGAGGCCATCGGTCGATCGAATGGAGGTTGCATACTCAGCGATCTCCTCGCGCGAGACTGACGATAGTTTTATGTAGCCAATGTTACCGTCAAGGATCTGAACCGTGTCTCCGGGAAGGTCACGCGGTAGGCTCAGAGCATTTTTTGCTACGCCGGCAATCCGCTGACTGGAAAGGGTCAGGGTGTTGCCGTCCCTTTCGACAGTGATTTGAGCAGGACCGCACGGCCCGCGCGTCAGATTGGCGGCAATGTCACGATTTTGAGCTGCCGTATTCGATGCGGCGTAGAGTGGTCGCATCTCATCGAGCAGCTCGGAAACCACTTTCGAATCGATTTTCTGGATCACGTCCCCGACCGAAAATTCCGACATTGAAGGCATCCTATCCTGAAGCTCAACAACAGTGGGAGCGTGCTCGACGAAGCGGAGATGTATTGGCAAATCACATGTTCCGATGGGGGGGAGAACAGACAAATGACTGTTGAGCTTTGCGTGGGAGTCTTCGACGGACGCAATCATACGAAACATGGCATGCTGAAAGTCTACCTCGTTCTGGCTCTCCACAACGTCTGTCAGCGCCTGAGTGAGGACCATATCCCAATCGGCTTCGATCAAATCACGATAAGGAAACCAGTATTGAATCATGATCCAATACCTTGCGACCGCTAGCATACGGAAGCCAGAATCTGTGTGTTCAAGACGGCTGAAAGCAGCTTCATTTGCAAACTCTGCCTGACCTGATGGGCCCGGTTTCACGTAGTGCTGTGCGCTACCGGTTGGTCGATTTGTGTGAACATGACGAAGCCGTGCTGTTAACGTTGAGCCGAGTTCAGTTTCATCAGAGAGCCAAGCTGTCTCTGAATGCAAGGCGACATCGGTCGATGCGGCGGCACACGGATCGCAGGCGTTTACTTCACCGATCTGATCAATCCATGCGCTCAGCCATTCGTTTCGTTCTTGGGGGCTTTGAAAACTAAGAACCGTCGGCAACGAATTTAGAAATTCGGCGTCCCAGTCTATTTCCCCACCTGTGATTGTGGGGTGATGGTATTTCAGGAATCCCCATATCTTGATGAACAAAGACAGATTGCGTGTTTGGGCTGAAGACAACGTGGATATCGTGACGTTTGACCCTGATGCGTAATCAGAGTCGGAATCTGAATCACTTGCCTTGAGCGTAGACACAGCCGCAACGTCAACCTCCTCGCCATTGAGAAGAAGTTCGAAATTGTCGACAAAAACGCGCCCTGTTCCTGCGAAGAAAACACCGACGCTAACAGACGTTGCCGCCGGATCGATCTCCATGATCAACTCATGCAGGGTCCAGTTCTGGTCGGAACGAATGCTCTTTTCCCGGAGGTTTCCATAGGCCACACGCCCAGCCGCCCCATCCTGGCGGGCCCACAAACTTGCCATTCCAGAAATGGGGTCTGCTTTGACGGCTGCTCGAACAGTGATCTGTCCTTCAAGCTTATGGATCGGAACACGGAACCCGATTGTGCTGAAGTCGCCATCAGATTCGAGTGAGCGCTCCATTCGCGCTGCAACCTTTCCTTCAAATGGATGCTGAAGATCGAGTTTTGCGGCGCCATTGGGCATGACGTCCCATATCTCATGAAGCCCGTCGATTCCATGTGATTCAAATCCGAACACTTGCTGCCTGGTCGAATTATTCGTATCGGCTCCTGCGATGCACCTCAACTGCGTGAGCAACGCAGCAAAAAGCAAAATAGTAATAATATTACGTGTCATTTTTCACATGAAGCACATAGTTAAACGCGGGACAATCTGATTCTTTAGGAATGTGACCGCAGTGCGCCAACCACATCGCGAACGGCTTAAACTCGCCCCACAATAGCCTCTGCTAACGTCTGCATTGCGTCAAATGCGGACATTTCCAGAGCGACCTCACTTCGGCCTCTCCTGAGTTGCTAGGCTTGCTATTGTTGTTCCCAATAACCATCCCACCGCACAAAGTGCTGACATTCTTAAATCTCTATCAATGAAATAAATTAGACCTGCGTACGTTGCGCGCGTGTGTTGCGATGACCAATTGAATCGGCAACCCCCAAAACGGATGGAGTGGATGGCTCCTGCTCCCCGGCGTCAAATTGCGCCATAACACGCAGTCACCGTCGAAAGTGCTG
>JABSPZ010000010.1 GCA_013213785.1 Henriciella sp.
CTCGCTGCCCGCATCATTGGCGCCGAAATCATGGTCATCCCAAGACACCATCATTGGGACGGTTTGGCGGACCTTTTGGAAGTCTTCGCGCGCGCCGAGATCAGCAAATGATTCCTGCACCTCGTCCAAAAGCGGCTGGTTATTGACGTAGCCTCGGCCATCACGGTCACCATAGACATTATCGCCCACCATCAGGAAGAGATCAGCCTCCTCCGCCGGCAAGCTCATTAAAGCTGCCGAAGGGCCTTTTTCCTCGTCGAGGCACGAGCCGAGGAGAATCTTTGTGAGCACGGCATCTGAGGCGGGAAGCGACATGCCAGCAGGCGCTTTCGGTAACGCACTATCTGGGATCGTGTCGTAGTAAGAGTCTAGCGCATCTTCGACAGTTTCCGGCGCTGGCGTAAACAAACTGATGCCCCCGCCCTGCGTCGTACATCCTGTTAAAGCCAGCAAAGCAGCGCCCGCCAAAAATACCTGCTTCATACCCATCTCCTAAAAAGAACCAGTTGTGCTTCCTTATGCAGGAACCACGACAGGAATGTAACAGGATTCTGTGCTTCCGTTACCGAACACGACGATGACGCCTGTCTGCTCTTTATCGATTGATATCTATGGCACTTTTTAACCTGCGCTTGACGGTTTGCACCTACTCCAAAGCGTTCGGGGACCAACATTAAATTGAGGGTGCCCCATGGATACTTCCCCTAAACAGTCCCAGCTGAAAACGATTCTGGCTGGGTTTATCGGCAATGTCGCCGAATGGTACGATTTCGCGGTCTACGGATATTTCGCGGCCGTCATTGGTCCGCTTTTCTTTCCGTCAGACAATCCTGCTTTGTCCCTTATCGCCGCCTTTGGCGCGTTCGCGGCTGGATTTATTGTACGTCCGATGGGCGCAATCGTCTTCGGCTATATCGGAGACAAGCTCGGACGCGCCAAAGCGCTGTTTCTCTCGCTGGCCGCTATGGCCGTTCCGACGATCGCGATTGGCCTGCTGCCGACCTATGAAGCGATCGGCATCGCCGCCCCAATTTTGCTCGTCCTGCTAAGGATGGTGCAAGGCCTCTCAGTCGGCGGTGAGTATACGAGCTCTATCGTCTATCTGGTTGAACAAGCCCCCGTAAACCGGCGCGCTTTTATCGGAAGCTGGAGCAAAGTCGGCGCGACGACGGGTGTCCTCGTCGGATCAGCCGTCGGAGCCATTTTCACCTATTTCCTGGACGATGCGCAGATTTCAAGTTGGGGGTGGCGCGTTCCGTTTCTCTTAGGGTTCGTGGTTGCCCTGGCTGGTATACTATTCCGCCGCGCAATGGCGGCTGAACCAAAGAAAGAGATCTTGAAGAACCCCGTTAAAACGGCCTTCGCCAATTATTGGCGGCTGATTTTCAAAGTGACCGCAATGAAGATCACCTTGGGCGTCGGCTTCTATGGGATTTTTGTCTATGCCGTGACCTATATTCGCGAGATTGATGGCTTCTCTGCCACCAGCGCTTTTCAGCTCAATCTAGCGGCAATGTTGGCCCTCGTGACCCTCCTGCCTCTTGCGTCTATTCTCTCCGATCGGATTGGACGTAAGCCATTGCTTCTCGCGGGCAGTGGTACACTCGCCTTTGGTGGCATTCCGCTCTTCTTTTTGATCCACTCGACCTCACCCATGACCGTTTTGATGGGAGAAGTTGGGTTTGCCATCGGGATCGCCATGTTCTCGGCGGGCGCGACGGCAACCGTCGTTGAGCTTGTGCCGTCTGAAACGCGATGCACGGTTGTTGCGATCGCTCACAACACGGCGATGGCTTTGTTTGGAGGAACGACGCCCTTGATCGCAGCGTGGCTTCTGACCTCGACTGGCGACCCGATCGCGCCCGGATATTGGATCGCGGGCGCAAGCCTGTTCAGCTTTTTTGCGATCCTCACGACCATCCCGGAAACCAGGGGACGCACGCTCGCCTAAAAACGTACGACGGAGGCTCGAACTGAAATCAGTTCAGTTTGGGCCTCCTATCCGAAGGTCGTAGCCGCGGTTCGGGTCGTTTCGATCAAACCCCGACAAATAGGTTCCACATCAATCGGCCCGGCAGGAAGGTGAACAGCCCTGCAATCGCCATCCCGCCAAGGAACATGCCCGTCATGGTTTGGCGGTGTTTCTTGACATCCCGGCGTCGGATCGCCGCGACACCAAATGGCAGTCCGATCAGTGTCCAAGCCGACAAAGCGTGGATGGGGCTGTGGGCATTCTGGAAGATCCCAGTGATGAAGAAGGATGAAACGGCCGTCACTGACATCGCCGCAATCCAGGTCCAGCCGAGTGTTTTGTGAAACCGAAACCCTTTGGGGGCCGCCAGCAGTACAAGTCCGATAAAGAAAGCACTCAAAGCGCCAGCAACATGGATTTGAATTTGAACCGGCGCCTGAAGTAGCGGCGTCAAATCAATTCGAAAATGCGGATTGAGATCCGGCTGGGCGGCCAGGATGAAATAGCTCACGACGAGGTAGATCGCGAACGCAACTCCCAGCTGCCACGCCCACCAAGGCGTGGCTTTCACAAGAGCGCGAGGAGAGAGTGTTGGAGGAAACGCTGTTCTTATAGTCATTATCCCTCTCCTCACGCCCAAGTTCCGTGGAAGCCTAGCGGCCAGGCATAGTCGGCCTGCCAGATACAAACCGGACCATCGCTGACATTTGCGGCATCAAAGACGCAGATCTCTCTGACACCTGACTTGATATTCAAAACCGGCCCCACCAACCAAGAGTCGAGATCTGATTGACCGCCCGCTTTGGGCACGAAAAGGAACTCTTCAACCATGCGGTTATCGCCGAACATGAAGGACTGGCTTTCGCCACTGGTCCAATTGTGAACCGCAAGCGCTGTGCTGCCGGGGCGGTTCGCGGAGGCGCCGCTCGCGAGTGCAACCAGGTTGCGATGCTTGCCGCGGAAGCGCGGGTCGACCTGCGGAAACTCGCCAATCACACCTGTTTCGATCAGTTTGGCATCGCCCTGCGGCGGGATCTCAACCAGTGTCAGTATCCCTTCTTCAGACGCATATTCGCCGATCCATTCGCCGCGAATTTCGGCGGTACCGCCGTCTACACCCAGCACAGGTTCTTTATAGAAAGCCGCATCGAACTTGATCGTTCCGTCGCTTTCCTCCCAGGCAGATCCCGTATGATAGAACATGCGCGGAGGGGCCTGGACCCAGCGCTGATTGGAGAAATCATCCTTATCAACGATGAGCATTTGCAATCCGTGCTGAGGCTGCCACTCAAAACCAGCAACGACAGGCGGGATGAAGGTCTCATTGATCCAGGGCTGCACAAGGATGATCAGGTGGCGCTCGCTCATCGTCCAATCGTGGATGTACGCCGCACGGCCAATATCCACCATGCCGAAATCTTCCAGCGCGCCATTTGCGCCGATCCGATAGATACCGACCCTTGAGCCGCCGACCGCGAGATTCCAAACCCGGCCATCTGGCTCGACTTTAGGGTGGGCCAGGAACGGCATCCCCTTCAAATCATCGCGCCAGGTTTTGAGCCCTTTGGTTTCGAGCGTTTCAGCATCCATAGAGAAAGCAGATCCAGCTTCCCATAGGGCCAAAAGCTCACCATTGACCACCAAAACCGACGTGTTCGCGGCATTCGTATCGTCAGCGCTTTGAACTGAATAGCTCTCATCGCCAATTGTTCCGAAACCAGGCGCGAGGAAGGCTTGAGCGGCTTGCTCCTCTTGGCGCTTACGAGTTTCGACGAAGCGCGCTTGGTGCACAGCCTGTCCATCCTCGATCGCGATCCGGTGGATCAGACCGTCTCCATCAAACCAGTGGCTGGCATGTTGATCGCCATAGCTGAGCTGCGCAGGGCCGTTTCGATACAGGCTCCCCTTCAGATCAGACGGAGCTTTGCCAAACACCAGTTTCATCTGAGACGGCTCATATCCATTGACCGGGGCATTTTGGTAGCCGAGGTGCCACGCTGGCATCTTATTGGTTTCCGCTGAGGCGTTAAGACCAAAGCTCGCACCTACTGCCCCAGCAAATCCGGCACCAAGGCCCGCTTCCATAAAGTGACGACGTGACAGGTTCATAATATCTTCCTCCAGCTCGGGGTGTACGATTAGTTCAGCTTGATCGTGTGAACTGTGCCGTCAGCATCAACCGTGAATTTGGCGGCTTTCCATTTGGCTGGCCCAAACCGACCTTTTGCGTCATTTGAAAAGGCGAATGGCTCAGTCGGCATCCCAAACGGATTCGTGTTCATTTCGCCATCATCATTGACGTCATGATAGAGTTTCACGGCATATTCACCGGGCTCCAGCCCTTCAAAAGTGACCGTGACGTCATTGCCTTCGACTTTCAGGTTTGCCCCGTCCACGGCACCGTCACCATTATAAGTCGCCTCGTCAAAGAGACCGAGGACGATCGTACCTTGTGTCCGCGCAATGCTTTCAACATTGACTGTGAGGTCTGAAGCAAGAGCGATTGGGGTTGCGATCATGCTTGCGGCGATCAAAGCGGCGAAAGAAGCGGTGCGGGTCATATTGTGTCTCCAGTTTGAATAGGTTCGAGCAGATTTGCCTGCTGTGAGAAGAGACATGACAGGGATTGAGAGGCGCCGCATCGCGTTCTACGTCTGAGGACTAGAATCCTTCGCGAAATGCAGCCATTGTCGTTCGCGAAACGTGAATAAAGAGGCTCTGCAGTTTGCGTATCGCGAGTGACATCGGTCGGTTTTGCGCCATCGTTATTGGGCTTGGGCTGATTTTCGCCTGGCTCGGCGTCTATAATACCGGACGGCTCCCCTTCTATCAGGGATTCATCTTCTGGACGTCGACCATGGCGGTTGGCGCTGGAACTTCGGTTCTGATCGGACCCCTTGTTTGGGGTCCACGGTTCGAAGAGATGCCCGCCATTTTCAAAATTGGCATAGCGGCGGCGATCATCTCCATCCCGGTGACGCTGACACTCATGATATTCTTCAGCCTCGATCCTTGGTCGCTCTTCAGGTTCTTCATTCAGTATGCCTACGTGTTGGTCATCTCCGTGATCGTCACGACCGGGGCTTATGTGCGAGAGTCCATGATCTCAAAAGCGGCGGCGCCTGAAACAGATGACAATCCGGTTGCGACCTTTCTGGAGCGCCTTCCGCTTAAGTTTCGCGCCGCTGAATTGCACGCCATCTCTTCCGAAGATCATTATCTCCGGGTTCATACCAGCCTCGGTGAGGAAATGATTTTAATGCGTCTGGCCGATGCTGTGCGCGAACTGAACGGCGCGGATGGCCTGCAAGTTCATCGCTCATGGTGGGTGGCGAAATCTGGCGTCACGGATGAGAAGCGCGTGGATGGACGAAGCCTTCTCATTCTACCATCTGGCACCGAGGTTCCCGTCTCGCGCAGTTATCGTGGAAGAGCGAAAGACGCCGGTCTGATCCGTTAGCGAACGCGACCCTCAAATCGCCCTATTCAAAACACGCATAGCCCCTATTCGGTATACACAGTGTTCATCAAGGACGTTCGTCCCCATCTAGCCGTCAACGAAAGATAACGGCGAGATCGCCAGAAGACGAAAGCAAGACGATGAGCAACAATCACATTTTCACCCGCAGCCTGACCCTCCTATTCACCGGCGTAACCGCCGTCACTCTGTTCCTGGTCGCCTTTGCGCCGAGTGCCCCCCTGTTTGCGGGCTAAGCAGATTCTAAACCTAAATTTGGTCGCACTTTAAGAATTTAACCTGGTTCAATAACGCGATCTAAAAACAAACTTGCGATTATGACGCCTTGAAAAAGATTGGGGATTTCATGGCGCGGTACAGTTCTACGAATTCATCTGGCAACCTGTTTGCCGTCCTCGTTGCACTTCTGGCGATTGGTCTGTTTACAGCCATCGTCATGTGGCCGAGCGGAAATTCGACGAAAATCGTCAGCAACGGTCTTCCCGACACGCTCCTGACGCAAACGCTAGATGACCCAGAAACGCATGAATATCTCACCGCGCTTCACCGTGTGAAACCGGACATCGCAAATCGACTGAATGAACGTGCCGACGCCGCGATTTCCGATGGCGCAAGCAATGAAGAGCTTGCAGCCCTCATCCTCGAAACTTACAGCACCGGCGTCGAAGAGGATGTGAAACATCTGATCCGAGCGGATGTGAAACACTTCGAGAAAATCCTGCAGATGTCTCAGCGTGGGCTGTCCACGCTCTCGAGCAAAGCGCCGAAATATTGCCGCCCCGCGAGCTATGTTCGTTTCACCGACATGGAACCCGAGGAAATTGCCAATGAGATGTCTGGCCTCTTTGGCTATGGCACTGAAGGCTATGACTGGATACTTCGGTTCAATGTGGTGACCCTGGAAGCTATCGAAAGCGGCCGCGACAACCCGCAAAAGTATGGGCGCCTCACAGCCAGCGATCAAATGGCGCTTCAAAACACAATGATGAAAATGATGACCAACCCTCAGGTCTCGCGTCTAATGCAACTGCAGGGCCGCTCTGAAGCGGAGCAGAAGCGTGCTGCGATGACGATGAATTTCTGCGGCCTGGGATCAGATGTTCTGACGGCGATCAACAACCTTCCAGCTGAGACGAAGACACGTCTCTTGGGAGAGCTTCAGCATCAAGCCAAGAGCGGTGATTTCGGGCGTTTGCTTAGAACGGTTCAAAGCGGCATTTAGCCAGCATTTCTAAGCGTTCGGGCCGCCCGGCATGATCGGGCGGTCGCGCCAAGCTCCCATGCTGCGCACACGGTCATACATGACCAGCGCACCTGCCAGACTGACATTGATGCAAAACTTGGTCGGGATCTTCACGATTTGATCGCACCGGGCGACCATTTCGTCTGAAAGATTACCGCGCTCAGGCCCGAGCACATAAGCGGCCATGCGCGGATGTTTAAACTCCGGCAGTTCGACCGCATCGTCCGTGAGTTCGATTCCAACCAGCTGGCAGCCTTTTGGGAACACCATTTCGTCCATTGAGTCCCAGGCGTAGTAAGGCACATTCTTGAACGTCCGAGATGTGTCCGCGAGATTGGCAATCTTGGTTCGGTCTGCAGCTTCAACGGAAAAGACAAAACTCGCGCCAAATGCATTAGCGGTGCGCATCAACGCGCCCAAATTCATTGGCTTTGAGATACCCTCAGCCCCGATCGCGAAATAGCCCTTCATCAGATCACTCCTAAAACAAATCTGCCCATAACGAGGAGGGCGAAAAGCAAGACGGGCGTGACCACGCTATAGCGCCGTGCTGTCCGCAAATGGGATAATGGGTTGGGATAGGTCGTTCGCAAATGCTCGATCGCGTCAGATAGTTCAGATGGCGCGCTATCCGGAATAGGCGCTTCACTCGCCGCGGCTACGACCGCTTCATTCGCTTTAACACGGTCCTCAAATTCCGGGCGCCAAGCTTTGAGCGCTCGGCGCAAAACCAAAGCGATCATCATCCGCATTTGCACAGCCAAAGCGAAGGCAAAGCCGACGCTGCCGAGCAGGATCCAGAAAATCACGATTTTCGCCAAGCGCACATCTCCGCTACGTCAGACCTTCACAGCGCCGGTTGCCATGGCTACGAAGCTGACGTCAACGAAAGAGATGAGGAAACCCAAGATGAAAGCCCTGCTCTCGAAAGCCCCAGGCGGCACAGATACTTTGGTTCTGGAAGAGATTGAAAGCCCAACCCCAGGCAAAGGCGAGGTGGTTATCCAAGTCAAAGCCATCGGCGTGAACTTTCCGGATACCCTGATCATTCAGGACCTATATCAGTTTAAGCCAGAGCGCCCGTTCAGTCCTGGCGGTGAGGTTTCTGGCGTTGTGTCTGCGGTCGGTGAAGGCGTCTCTCACCTGCAAGTTGGTCAGCGCGTCATCGGCTCCTGCGGCTGGGGCGGCATGCGCGAAGAAATGACGCTCGAGGCCGGACGCTGCATCCCGATCCCGGACACCGTCCCGTTTGATGAGGCGGCAGCCTTCGTCATGACTTACGGCACGTCTTACTATGCCTTGAAAGATCGCGCGAATCCGAAGCCGGGTGAAAAACTCCTGGTGCTCGGCGCAGCAGGCGGCGTCGGCATCGCGGCGGTCGAGCTTGGCAAAGCCATGGGCTTGGAAGTGATCGCAGCGTGTTCAACGCAAGAGAAAGTCGACTTCTGCCTTTCCAAAGGCGCTGACAAAGGCCTCGTCTATGAAAAAGGCGAGCTGGATCGCGCGCAGCAAAAAGAGTTCTCAAACCAAATCAAAGAAGTCAGCGGCGGCGGCGTCGACATCATTTATGATGCTGTCGGCGGCAACTATGCTGAGCCATCTGTGCGCGCGATGAATTGGGAAGGACGCTACCTCGTCATCGGTTTCCCAGCTGGTATTCCAAAGATTCCGCTGAACCTCACCCTGCTCAAGTCTTGCGACATTCGCGGTGTATTCTGGGGCGCCGCAGTGGCGCGCGATCCGGCAGCAAATCAGCAAAATCTCGCTGAAATGTTCGCCATGTACCAAGAAGGTAAGATCAAACCACACGTCTCTGAAACCTTCCCGCTTGAGCGCGGTGGTGAGGCGATCCAATATCTGATCGACCGCAAAGCGCTCGGTAAGGTCGTCGTGACCGTCTAGGCATTTTGAGGGGCTTGGCGACACTTGCTGTCACCAAGCCCGCTTGCCCCACCCATGAAAGCCGCCTAACTCGTCGGCATGCCTGAATTACCCGAAGTCGAAACCGTACGACGTGGTCTTTCCCCTGCAATGGAAGGGAAGATCATTGAACGTTTGGACGTGAACCGTCCGAACCTAAGGTTCCCGTTTCCGGAAGGCTTCAAGGCCCGCGTTGAAGGCGCCACCATCACGCGTATGGGCCGACGCGCGAAATTTCTGGTCACTGAACTGTCGACAGGCGAAGCGCTGATCATGCATCTCGGCATGTCTGGGCGCTATACCGTGAACGACCAAACCACGGCTGAGTTCCATCATGATCCGGGCACGAACCCTGCGCACGATCATGTTGTTTTCCATATGCAAGGCGGCGCCACCGTAACGTATAATGATCCGCGCCGGTTCGGGTTTATGGAGCTTTGGCCGACCGATGATCTCGCTAATTACCCCCGGATAAAAGACCTTGGGCCGGAGCCGCTCTCCAATCGCTTCAATGCCGCTTATTTAGATGACGTCCTCCGAGGCAAAGCCGCACCGATCAAGGCTGCCCTGCTCGATCAGGCGGTGATCGCGGGTCTCGGTAATATTTATGTCTGTGAAGCTCTGTTTCGCTCCGGCATAAGTCCTCGGCGCAAGGCGGCGACCATTGTCGGCAAACGAAGCGAACGCCTCGCGCCCGCCATAAATGAAGTTATTGCGGAAGCCATCGCTGCTGGCGGCTCTTCGATCTCAGACTTTGCAAATGCGAGCGGCGAGCTCGGCTATTTTCAAAAGCAGTTTTACGTCTATGACCGCGAAAATGAGCCCTGTTTGACGTGCGGCGCACCGGTTAAGCGGATCGTGCAGTCTGGGCGATCAAGCTTCTATTGCGGAAAGTGCCAGAATTAGGCGCCGCGACGCCGACAGAAACGGTTGGCTTTCCGCCCTTTCATCGCGCGTTTCACGCAATTCATGTTTCGTCGCTTTTTTCGTCCCACGCGGTTCACCGCACCCACGAGGACAACGCCAATAAGTCCCGCGATCAAACCATACTCGACAGCCGCTGCGCCATCCTCTGAATAACGCAAATCAAGAGCGTCCTCGCCCGAACTTGGGCGCGGCGCTCCAAACAGAAGTGCGCGGCGTGTCAGCAATCTAACGTTCCCTTTGCAGTCTTCTGTACAATAAAGGACTTACGAAAGAGCTACTATTCTACGGAAACACCGCGCATTTTCTAAATTTTATCGAACAATACCGGACTAATTGCCCCAAAGGCGCTGCCACCATTTGCGTTTCGGCTTCGGCTCGGTCACGCCAACCGCAGCCGCTGAAAACCCGCCATCGGCCATTTTCTGTTTGATCTCATCCAGTTCCCAACCGGTGAGTTTGGCCAAGCTATCAGCTTCCGTGTCCCATCGCTCCACAAGTGTCTGAGCATACTCGCCCGCGGCTTCACACTGTCCATAATCGCCCCGCCAAGGGTGGCGCAGGACATAACGGCCCTGATAATTTTCACGGTCACCCGTGACTTGGAAATTGAGGTCTTCCGGGAAGGTCTGGCCGTCATAGCGCACATGCAGGCGTGTCACGAACGCGTCGACAGGCTGCGGGCCGCCAAACCCTGGGCGTGGGCGCGGCATTGGGCGAATCTCGTCTTGAGGGCCTTCATCGAGCCACATGACACCAAGCTCGCGGAGCTCTGACGCGGAGAGCGGATTGGCCGCGCACGGATCGCACCAGGACATATCCCAGGCATATTCCATGAACACCGCCTTACCGTTTTCTTTCTCTGTCTGGTGCTCAAACATAGCTTTGTAAAACTCGCCAAACTCGTCTTTGACGAAGATTGGAACATCCATGTTGGAGGGCAGTTTCACCGTCTTATAATTGGTCGTTTCGACACGCCCTTCGCGCGTAATCGCAAACACAAAGAGTTCCTGTTTGCCCTCCGCATTCACTGTGCCGAGGCGGATGGGCAACATGAAATTCTCGTCTTCATAGGCAACTTGGATCGGGCGCAGCACGGATGAGCCGCTATGGCGTTCTAGATTCACTTTCGCCACGAAGAACTTCATCCCGCGCTTGAGATACGCCCCGACGACCTCTTCGGCACCGTCTGGAATGCGGTAATTCTCTTGGTTGAGCCAAGTGATCAGGCCGTCGCTTTCCTCGGCTGAGAGGATCAGGATGTCATATTCGCCGACTTCGTATTCCGCTTCGATCGTCACGCCGAGATCTTCGGCCTCCATCGGCGCCGATTCCATGACCATTTCTGGAATCCCGGCCGAAGTGACCGTTATGCTCTTGTTTCGGCGCGCCAGCATGCACGGGTTCTCATCATAGTACTCTACCAGGCGCGGGGCCGTGTACTCATCCAAATGATCGACCAAGCCGGGATTGGCCACATTGATCTGCTCGCGCTCGGGCACGTCGACAACCGGTACGACCATCGCAAACTCGCTCGCCTCGCCGCGATAGTCAGACGCCATCGTGATCACTGTGCGCTCATCATCGCGGACGAGCACCACTTTTGACGCGTCATTAAAGAGATCCGTATCCGCTTTCGCGACATAGAACCCGCAAAAGGCGGCTGCCATTGGCGCACTAAGCGCGAACGATGTGAGGCCGAGGACGCACGCCCCCGCGAGGTGTTTGAGCTTCATTTTGAGGTCCCTTTGTAGATGTCCATTCAAACCGCCGGGCCGGTAGCAGGCGGTCCAGAATGGGTGAAAGAAGTGCAAGGCTGGCGAGCGCGTAGAGCATGGCGCCGCGAATATGGTATTCCCAGCTGAGCCACGCCGCGAAGGCCGCCACGGCGAACGCAAAGATCAGGCGGGCAATTCGTGAGTCCGGGGTTGAGCGCGGGTCTGTGATCATAAAGAAGGCAAAGACCAGGAGCGCGCCAGATTGCAATTGATGGACTGGGATCGTCATCGGATCGCCGAGGTAAAGCGCCCGCCCGAACAGCATCGCCGCAAAGCCTGCTAAAAAGCCGAGGGCGATATCGAGCCGCTTGGCACTAGAAAGCACCAGAGCGGCAAACCCGATCGCAAATGCCGCGAATATCGGCGCCTGCCCCCACTGACCGGGCGACACCCAAGCGGCGCTGCCACCGAGTAAGCTAACGACGACAATCCCGATACAGGCCGGGTTGAAGAGATGCTTCCCGCGATAGCGAACGAGAAACTTGGCCGACACGCCAATAAACCCGGCCGCTAGCCAAAACCAAATCGAGTTCGCGCGCAGGAGAATGGATAGAGACAGAGACGTAATCAGCGCTGATTTCCATTGAAATCCCGCAAACCAACCAACAACACCCGCGACGAGGCTCGACCCCCGCCAATAAGAGCCAGACCTAGCGCAACGGGTTTCTTTTCGGGCATTCACCCAAACCGTTCCAACCGCCTGCGCGAACATTGCGCCGGTGATCGCCGCCAACAAAGCGAGGGGCTGCGCGCCGAAATCACTTGTGGTGAGGGAAATCGAAAATAGGCCAGAGAGCGCCAGGATCTGCCAATGCCTGGCATCCTTGTTCACGGCCTTAAATAGGCCTGTCACCTGCGTCCTCGCTCCCATACGCTCAAAGAAACACACCAAATGCGGGCGAAATAGGGCGCGGTCTTTACAAATCCGCGACACACACGCCCATAGCCCTTTAACGCTTCTCGGCTTAGATGGGCATTATGAGTGAGCAAGATACTGTTTCTTTTGGGTTTGAGAGCGTCACGCCGGACGAGAAGGTCGACCGGGTTAAGGGCGTGTTTCGGTCCGTTGCGTCGAAGTATGACGTGATGAATGATTTCATGTCGGTGGGCATTCACCGGCTCTGGAAGCATGACACGATGAACCGCGTGAACCCGCAGCCGGGCGAGGCGCATCTAGACGTCGCTGGCGGTACGGGCGAGCTGGCGCGCGCCTTTCTCACGCTGGCAGACGCCGCCGGAAAGCGCCGCGGCGACATGCGCAAAGCCACCGCCATTGTCTGCGATATCAATGACGCCATGCTGGAAGCGGGCAAAGCGCGGCCTGATAATGCCGAATGGGGCGACCGATTGAACTGGGTTTGCGCCGATGGCACCGCCCTGCCCTATCCTGATCGCAGTTTTGATGCGGTGACGATCAGCTTTGGTATCCGCAATTTTGCCGACCGCGTCGCCGGACTGAAAGAGTTTCGCCGCGTGCTAAAGCCAGGCGGGCGAGTCGCCGTGCTGGAATTCAGCCAAATGACGGCGCCAATGCTGCAACAAGCTTATGATACATACAGCTTCAATGTGATCCCGGCGGTTGGTAATCTCGTCACTGGCGACCGCGATAGCTATCAATATCTGGTCGAAAGCATTCGCCAGTTCCCCGATCAAGACACGTTCAAAGCTGAGGTGGAGTCGGCAGGCTTTTCAAACGTCTCGGTGACCAATTTCTCAGGCGGTATCGCAGCCCTGCACTTCGGATGGGCAGTCTAAAAGATGTTCAAGGCGATCGCAGACTACGCTCGGCTTTTGCGTGCAGGCACTGCGCTGGCGCGGCATGATGTTATCCTTCCAGGCGAGTATCATTCGCGCCTTCCTTTCCCGGCCAAGCTTGCAGGGAAAACGCTGCGCATCTTTGGCGGCGGCGCAAAAGGGCGTTCCGGCGTGCGCCTCGCCACCGCGCTCGAAAAGCTGGGGCCTGCCTATATAAAACTTGGACAGTTCCTCGCGACCCGGCCCGATGTGTTTGGTGTGGAGACGACGAACGACCTCTCGCGCCTTAAGGACAAGCTGCCGCCCTTCTCGATGAAGGCCGCTCACAAAGCGCTGGCGGAGGAGTTTGGCGAGGACGAAGCTGCGCAGCTCTTCCCGGAATTGTCGGACCCAGTTGCAGCCGCCTCACTCGCCCAGGTGCATCGCTTGCAAACGGCGGATGGCGCCAAGGCCGTCAAAATTCTTCGCCCCGGTGCCGAAAAACTCATCAATCGAGAGCTCCGCGCGATGAAACGCGCCGCGCGAACGGTTGAACGCGTGAACGAAGAAAGCCGGCGGCTCAAACCGGTTGCGTTCACCGAGACAGTCGCTGCCTCCATGGAGAAAGAGCTCGATTTGCGTCTGGAAGCGGGCGGCGGGGATGAGATGCGTGAGCTCTCCTTCAAGGCTGGCTATTACTACGTTCCAGAGGTGGACTGGGAACGCTCCGGCAAACGCGTTCTGACCACGGAGTGGATTGACGGTAAGCCGCTTACCGATCCTGATGCGATTAAGACACCTGGTATCGAGCCCGAAACGCTCGCCAACACCGTCACGCGTGGCTTTCTGGACCATGCCATCCATCACGGCGTGTTCCATGCCGACATGCATGAAGGCAATATGATCGTCACCCCGGATGGTCGCCTGACCTTGGTCGATTTCGGGATTATCGGCCGTATTGGTTTGAACGAGCGCCGCTTCCTCGCAGAAATCCTTTGGGGCTTCCTGCGCCGTGACTATCACCGCATCGCCGAGGTGCATTTCGAAGCTGGATATGTGCCCGCAGACAAGTCCGTTGGAGATTTTGCGCAGGCCTTGCGCAGCGTGGGCGAGCCAATCCACGGCAAATCCGCCAGCGACGTCTCGATGGGCCGCCTCTTGCTGCAACTCTTAGACTTCACGCATACATTCGGCATGCAGCTGCGCCCGGAATTGGTGCTGTTACAAAAGACCATGGTCCAGGTCGAAGGTGTCGCAAGAGCGATTGACCCTAATCACGATATTTGGGCCGCCGCTGAGCCAATCGTCAAAGACTGGATTACGCAAAACCTGGGTCCAGCAGGGGCTGCAAAACTCGTCGCGCAAAACGTCAAAGAGGTTGCAGATCGCCTCAAGCGCCTGCCTGAAGTGATGGATGAGATTGAAGCTAAGCTGACCGCCCCGGACCCTCAGCCGCTCCCGCGCGAGCGGTTTGCCCCATGGTGGGGTTGGCTTGGCTTTTTCTTGGCATTAGCAGCGGCTGTGGTCGCGGTCGTTTACGCGCCTTGATCGCCTGTTGGCAGGAAAATCACAAACCGGCTGCCGCTATCGCTGGTTTCCCCAAGCTCTAAGTCACCGCCCATCGCCCGTGCCAAGTCCCGCGACAGTGCCAAACCGAGCCCCGTCCCATCGCGCCGGGTTGAACCTGCAAAGGGTTTAAAGAGATTGGTTTTGGCTTGATCAGGAAGCCCTGGACCCGTGTCGAGTACGCTGAGGGCGGCACCGTCAAATCCGACTGAGATGTCGCCTTTGCCTTCCATAGCCTCTGCCGCATTGCGGATTAGGTTGGCGCAAATCCGGTGAAGATGATCAGGGTCTGCCTGTGCATTGGCGTCTTCTACGACCGCATTTGTGAACGCCACATCGCCAAACGCAGCAAGCGCTTCGGCTGACGCTTCTTCGACAATATCGTAAAGCCGTACGGATTGGATTTTGGTATCGGGTGTTGAGGAGCGGCCATATTTCAACGTATCGCTCGCCAGATTAATCGCGCGCTCCAGCGCACGCTCGAGTCGCGGCAGGCTTTTCGCCACTCGGGGATCATCTGACCGAGACAGCGTGTCTGAAACAAGCTGCGCCGTCGCCAGCGAGTTGCGCAAATCATGATTGATCTTCGCCACCGCTTCGCCGAGCTGCGCCAAACGCTCTTGTTGGCGGAAGGCATTCGAGACCGCCTCTTCCATATCCGACAAGGCATTTTGCGCGCGGCCAATCTCATCTGTCCGAACCGTCGGAGCGAGGCGGCGGCGCCAACTGCCTGGATCTTCTTTAATCTGAACCACCGACCGCGTAACGCGCCGGATGGGACGCACCACGGTGAGCAGGAGCATTAAGTAAATCAGGCCACCTGTCACAATCGAAATGATCAAAGATAGGACAAGAATGTTTCGCCCATATTGAGCGAGCCCTTTTCGGAGCGCCGTTTCATCCGCCACGATCTCAATAACACGGCCGGGCTGCGATCCTGCAGCGCGGATAATCAGAAAGCGGTCGTTCGGCGCAAAGAATGTCGCGAGCGTGTCGCCAACTTCCGACATGTCCGGGCTTTCATCGAACAGCACGATCTTGCTGGTGCAGCAGATTTCCTCGCCAGGATTGAGGATCATATCCCGGCGCTCATCATAAAGCTCTGCAACCGCCAAGACCATTGCACTGGCGAGTAGGTCTTGCTCCAGCTCTTCAGACACCATGCGCGATGGAGCTGCCTCCAAAGCCAGGGCAGCAAGTCGTCCTGCCTCGATCTGATCTTTCAACCAAGTGTTTCGGTAATTCGTCGCGCTGGGCACAAAGATCAAAGCCTCAACGATCAAGACCGTTGAAATCGCAATTAGAAACAGCCTGAAGGACAGGCTGTCTCGCCAACGCAAGCCAGATCCACTGGCAACCGGAGATTGTGGTTCGCTCACGCGATGCTCGTACTCTATGGAATGCGTTGCAGCAACCCAACGAGGGTCCGAGAGGCCTTACCAAAGACAGCTGGAGTGAAGTGCGCACTGGCCGCCCGCTTCACAACTTCCGCCCGTGTTGGGTATGGCGAGATGAAGTTCGTCAGAGACTGAACGCCGAGCTTGTTCGACATGCCATATCCAACGATCTGAATAATATCGCCGGCACCATCACCGACGACGGACGCGCCGAGGATTTTGCCCTTACGGATAACCAGCTTCGCTTCACCGAGCGTTTTGCCCTCTGCGATTGCCCGATCATTTTCGTGGAATGGGAAAGACGAGGTGGTAACGCTGTCGCCGTATTGCTCACGGGCTTCGGCCTCGGTTAGACCGACTTGCGCCACTTCTGGCGCGACATAGGTCACCGCTGGCAGCGGAAGGTCGCTGGCCTTGCTACCCTGTTTGAAGAAAGCTCGGCGTGTAAACACGCTCGCGTGCCATCCGGCCAAGTGCGTAAACTGACCTTGTCCTGCAATGTCACCCAGCGCCCAGACGCGCGGATTAGAAACAGAGCGTAACTTGTCACCAACTTGGATGCCGCGGCGATCGAATGTCACTTTACCGGCCTCGAGATTGAGACCATCGAGCATCGCACGGCGGCCAACTGCCACCAGGATATGTGATCCGGTGATTGTCTTGGTGCCATCATCGCTTTCCGTATCGACAGAAATCGATCCGGTTGTCCCAGTGACTTTAACAGCCTTGTGGCCCTCGAGAATCGTGACGCCTTCTTCGCGCACTGCATCAACAGCGATCTTTGCGTGATCAGCATCTGCGCGGGCCATGGCACGGCCCATCTCAATAACGGTGACCTCCGATCCGAGGCGGTTAAAGGCTTGCGCCATTTCCATACCGATCGGTCCACCGCCGAGCACGATCAGGTGCTTCGGCTGCTCCGGCAGAGAGAAGACGGTTTCATTGGTAATGAAAGGCGTGTCTTCCAATCCCGGGATGGGTGGAATGAAGGCTGTTGATCCGGTCGAGACGATAATCCGACGCGCGGTTGCCTCAGTTGTCGCTGAGACGACGGTCTTTGGGTTTGCAAAGCTTGCATGCTCGCGGATCACGGTGACGCCAAGGCCTTCGAAGCGTTCCTGGCTATCAACCGGAGCAATCGTATCGATGGCTTTTTGAACGTGGGCTTTGACAGCTTCCCAATCGACGGTCGGCGCAGACACCGACACGCCATACTTGGCGCCTTCGCGAGCGGTTTGAGCGTATTTGGCCGTGGTAAGGAGCGCCTTTGAGGGAACGCAGCCATAGTTCAAGCAATCGCCGCCCATTTCGGCTTTTTCGTAAAGGATCACGTTGAGGCCGAGCATCGCGGCGCCGGCTGCCGCTGAGAGGCCTCCAGAGCCGCCACCAATTACGATGAGATCGGCTTTGAGTTTGCGTTTCGCGCCCGTTTCAGTTGGAGCTGTTGTCATTGTTTTTGTCTCCAAAGGCTCAGTTTGCGCCTCTCGGGCGACAGGTGTTGCAATCGTATCTGACATTCTAGGCCTCCGCAGGCTCGCTGTTGCGACCCGTGATTTTTTTGTAGGCGACCGGGATCAGGGAAACCACACCCAGAGCGATGAAGGCGGGCAGGAAATTGGCGGCCAAGCTGCCAATGTCGACTTCGCCGCCTTCAAGCAGGGTCCCTTTGATGGCCGCGCCGATCCAAGTGTAGGCGAGCGTCCCTGGAATAATTCCGAAAAACGTTGTGATGAGATAATCGCGGTATTTTGCTCCCAATAGACCAGGCGCAATGTTCACAACCGCAAATGGGAAAAGTGGGATCAGTCTGAGCGCGAACATATAGGAGAGCGCATTCTCATTGAATCCACTTTCCATACGCTCCAGGAAGGGCCCTGCGATTTGGCGCAAGACACTGCCTATCGACGTCTTAGCCGCAAAGAACAAGATCGATGCGCCGACCGTAGCGGCGATGATGGTCGCTGGCGTCCCAATATAGAGACCAAACAAAAACCCGCCTGCGATCGTCAGCACGCCGCCTGGGATAATAAATGTGGTCGCTGCCGCATATACCAGGATATAGCCCGCTAGGACCAAGACGAGGTTATTTCTGACCAACTCGTCGAGCCATACGGCGTTTTCAGACAAGCTCTCTAGCGTCAGATATTGGTGCCAACCTTGAGACACTGCCAACGCTAGTCCCGCAGCAATCACGTAGACCGGCCAAAGCTTTATCCAGATTGGGCTTTCTTTCTTTTCGACAGTGTCCGTCATCGGTGTCTTCCTTCTTGCTGCCTCTACGCGCCTATTCGACGTCGTTTAGAGACCAGTCATATTCGTGTTTTGTGATTCTTCGTTTCGCTTGAATTTTTTCTGCGAGCTCCGGCTCGGCATGTTCAAGCAAATGATCGATCACGCCCTCATTTGATCCGCCAAAATCCTCTCGGAACCATTTATAAATGGTCGATACTTGCAGCGTGCCGTTCCGGCGAACGGTCACGCCGCGCGGATTGTTGATATAGTCGCGGGCGGCATCGTCGAGCTCTTCATCAAGGGTCGCGCCGAACCAAGCGTCGGTGCGCAAGTTAGGGCAACCGAATGAGGCGCAGTTTACAGCATAGTGGACACGTGGGTCGCTGAACTGAACGCGAAGAATCCCATGCTCGAGATCATCGAGACTAACTTTTTCGCCGTCCACCGTTGTGAAAACACGTTTCCAAGGCCCCACAATATAGCCAGACTGGATCGACTTTGTTGGATAGCGGCCGACAATGTGCTGGATGGTCAATGCATTGTAGATGTTTGAGTAAGCAGCGAATTGCTCGTCATCGCTGAGAGTGTCAAAGTCCAAATCCGCAAAACTCTCAAGATAGGCGTCCAGCTTAGCAGAGTCTTCGGCATTGGCCTGAAGACCGCCATAGTCAAAGCGGTTCACGCCATCATCGCTTTCAACCACATAAGTGCCTAGGATATCGTCCCAGGGCTGATGCAGCTCTGTATCGTCTGCCGAAGCAGATCCCGCAGCAATCGTCATGGCAATAGCTCCAACCGTCAGCATTTTGCGTAGCATAGATTTCGTGTCCCTTTTAGAAACTTTGTTCGAGCCGGATATATGCAGATGGCCAAAAAGATGCACGTAACGGTATAGTCCCGAACCATCACCGATGCGTGAGCGGGGTGTGACGGCTGTATTTGACGCGGAAAACCTGCGGGATTTCTCTTGACCTCACCGGCTCGCAGCCGTAATAGCCCCGCTTTCGAGTTCAACTAATTTCTATTGAGGCGAGACGCCCATGAAACGCACATTCCAGCCAAGCCGCCTGAAGCGCGCCCGTACACACGGTTTCCGCTCTCGCATGGCAACCAAGAATGGCCGTAAGGTTTTGGCCCGCCGCCGCGCGAAAGGCCGCAAGGTCCTGTCTGCTTAAGACAGGCCTGCCGGGGACTGGTCCCATGGCAAAATCTGAAGCTTCCGAATCTGGGGTCGTCCGTCTTAAGACACGGCCCCAGTTTCTTTTTGTACGAGCGGGCAAGTCCGAGCGCCGAAAGGCGCTGGTTGTTCAGGCGCGCACACGTACCGGTTCTCCAACCATTGGCGCTGGGTTTACGGCTACGAAGAAGATCGGAAACGCGGTTATCCGCAATCGCGCAAAGCGCCGCCTAAAAGAAGCGTCCAGACAACTTCTACCCCTTCACGGCGTGACCGGCGCTGACTATGTGTTCATTGCCCGAATGGATACTGCGACGATTGGCTGGCAGCGGCTGCTTGACGATATGGAAAGCGCACTGATAAGCCTCGCCAAAGATTTTTCAGCGGGGACAGGTCCGGCCTGACCCCTCTTTTTATATCAGGATACGCATCGCCTATGCTGCCCAATCAACAAAACGGTATGGACCCTCAGGACCAACGCAATTTCATCATCGCGATGGCGCTGATGATTGTCTTTGTATTTGCCTATCAGTTCTTCGTCCTTGAGCCACAAGCCAAGCGCGCCAATGAAGCGCGCGAAGCGGCGCAAGCAGAAGCCGGCCTCGAAACGCCGGTTGAGGCAGCCACGCCCGCGCCTTTGGAAGATGTGATCAAGTCGGTCGACGAGGCATTGGTCGAAACGTCACGTGTTGGATTTGACGCCGATCGCGTCGATGGCTCGATCAACCTTAGCGGCGCCGTGATCGATGATCTCAATCTGAAAGACCATTATCGAACCGTTGAACGCACCGAAGAGCTTCGCCTCCTGCGCCCCGCAAACGCACCGAGCGGCTATACGGTCGGATGGAATTGGTTCGATGGCCGCACCCCGGTCGCTGGCTATCGCGACAATTGGACGGCGTCAGAAGAAGCGTTCGGCGACGACAATTCGACCACGCTCACCCTTGAAAAAGACGGTCTACGCTTTGAGCGGACCATCAGCGTGGACGACAATTACATGTTCACGTTCGAAGACTCCGTCACCAATCTCGGCGCTGAACCACGCACACTCATCCCGATCGGCACAGTTCGTCGCTATGGCGCATGGAAAGAGTTCTTGGATGTCACTGACCCAGGTTCTTCGCGCAAAACGGGTTTTGCGCACCAGGGCCTGATGGGCAGCTTCGATAGCGCGCTGACATGGCGCAATTATAACAACCTATTCAAAGGCCGCGGGATCAAGAAGTCAGAAGACGGGATCCGTGTTGCCGAAACCGGCGGCTGGCTCGGCCTCACAGACATGTATTGGATGGCGGCCTTGGTCCCAGAACAAGGTGAAGGGTTCCGGGCGCGTGTTCGTAATCTCGAAAACCACTTAGAGGTTCTGGTTCAGGGCGCTTCCGTTGAGCTCGCACCGGGCGCAACCGAAACCGTCGCCAACCAGATCTTTGCAGGCGCCAAAGAGTATGACGTCGTCAACGCTTACCAAGAAGCGGGCATTCCGCGCTTCGGTGATGCGATCGATTGGGGCAATATTCTCTACTACCTCACCAAAGGTCTCTTCTTCGTTCTGAACTGGCTGCAAGGCATCGTTGGATCCTTCGGCTGGGCGATTATCGCGCTTGTGGTCTTGGTCAAACTGCCGCTCGTGCCGCTCTATAATCAGAGCTACAAGTCCATGGCGAAGATGAAAAAGCTAGCCGAGCCGATGAAAGAAATTTCAGAGCGCTTCAAAGCCGACCCACAGCGTCGCCAACAAGAAGTCATGAAGCTCTATCAGCGCGAAAAGGCCAATCCGCTTGCTGGGTGTGTGCCGATCCTGCTGACCATTCCGATCTTTATCGCGCTCTATAAGACGCTCTATGTGACAATCGAAATGCGCCACACGCCGTTTGGGTTCATCAGTGACCTGTCGGCGCCAGACCCAACCGCGATCGGGAACCTGTTTGGGCTCCTGCCATGGGCGGCCGCTGACGTGAAAGCGATTCCAATCCTTGGTTTCGTAATCGGGATCGGGATCCTGCCAATCCTCTATGGTGTAACCATGGCGGGGATTCAGGCCCTCTCACCACCGCCGCCGGATCCAACCCAGCGGACGATCATGATGGCCTTGCCGTTCGTGTTTATGTTCGTGTTTGGCGGATTTGCCGCGGGCCTCGTGCTGTACTGGGTCTGGTCGAATATTCTCTCGCTTGGGCAGCAATATTTCATTATGCGCCGCAACGGGGTCGAAACGCAGCTCGACAAATTGATCAAACGATTACTCGGGCGGGGCTCTTCCACCCCGGCTGAATAGATGAGCGATCTACCAGCCTTCTCCGAAGAGGCGCTGGAGGCCGGCCGCAAGCTCTGTATGGGGCCTGTCGAGTTTGTACTTGGCGCTGCGAGCCTCAGCCAATTGCCAGATGGCAATCGGCCGGAGATTGCGTTTGCGGGTCGCTCAAACGTCGGCAAATCGTCCTTGATCAATGCGGTGCTCAACCGGAAGAACATGGCGCGCTCGTCGGCTGAACCCGGGAAAACCCGCGAGCTCAACTATTTTGATATTGGCGATGGCAAACTCTGGCTCGTTGACCTGCCGGGCTTTGGCTACGCGAAAGTTTCCCGCGAGCAGCAGGCGAAATGGGTTCAGGTGACCAAACGCTATCTGCGTGGCCGCGCCAATTTGCGCCGGGTCTTCTTGCTCGTGGATAGTCGCCGCGGCCTGATGGATACAGATCTTGAAACCATGGCCATGCTGAACACAGCGGCTGTGACCTATCAAATCGTCCTGACCAAGGCCGATAAGATCAAAAAGTCAGCGCTCGATGCTGAAACAGCAAAAATTCAGACCACGTTGAAAAAAAATCCGGCGGCGCACCCGATCGTTCGCGTGACATCGTCCGAAAAAGGCTTTGGGATTCCCGAACTACGAGCAGAGATCGGTCAAATCACGGAGGTTTAAATGGCGGTTCAAATCATAAGCGCCAATCTCGACATCCCGGAGTTTGCGGCCTTAATCGACACCCATGCCGAACTGATGCTCAGCCTCTCACCGCCAGGAAGCTGCCATTTCCTACCGATGGAAGGCCTGCGCGACCCTGCGGTCACCGTGTGGGAAATGCGTGATGGTGACGAGCTTGTCGGTTGCGGCGGCCTGAAAGAGCTCTCAGCCACGCATGGTGAGATCAAATCCATGCACACACTCTCAGCGAAACGCGGCGCTGGGCTTGGCCGGAAGATGCTCGATCACGTCGTAAATCAAGCCAAAGCGCGCGGGTACCAACGCCTCAGCCTCGAAACCGGCAGCACGGACGGCTTTTTACCCTCCCGAACGCTCTATCAGAGCTGCGGCTTTGAAATCTGCGGCCCGTTTAGCGACTATGTTGAAGACCCCCATAGCGTATTTATGACGTTAGAAATGTCCGCACACGAATAAACCGTCGTAAGACCGACAAAAAAACGTCGCTCCACTGTAATAGAGTGGATTTACGCGGCTCCAAAACCAAGAAAAAGCGTTTGGAGCCTCCCATGAAAAACTCACTACTCACCACAGCATCCGTGGTCCTTATGTCAGCTCTCCTTCCGCCTGCCTTTGCGCAAGATGCGGGAACAGATGAGGGCGAACTTCGCCAGAACACAGTGACAGTAACCGTCCAGAAGCGCGAACAAATTCTGCGCGACGTTCCTGTCGCCGTCAGCGCCGTCGATGCCGAGGCGCTTGATGATCTCGGTCTGGCCGAGTTCGATCAGCTTGCGCGCTTCGTACCAGGCTTCGAAGTTCAAGAGCAAAGCCCAAACAATCCTGGCTTTGTCATTCGCGGAATTACGTCCGATAGCGGGGAATCCAATATCGAACCTCGGATCGCCGTGTTCCAAGACGGGATCTCAATTTCACGTTCACGCGGCTCAGTTGTGGAGCTCTTTGATCTGGAGCGGGTCGAGGTCGCGAAGGGTCCGCAGCCAACCCTGTTCGGACGCGGTGCTTTGATCGGCGGCGTCAATGTGATCCAAGCCAAACCGCAATTTGACTTTGGCGCCGCAGCAACTGTCGGTGTCGGCAATTTCAATGAACTGTTCGCAGAAGGCCACATCACCAATGCCATCGTGCAAGACCAATTGGCCTTCCGCTTGTCCGGACGCCTACGCCAGCGGGATGGTTATGTCGAAAGCCTCAATCCGAACGAAGACGACTTTAACAGCCAAGACATGATCGCCATTCGTGGCGGCCTCACATGGACACCAAGTGCTGATCTAAGCTTTGACCTGATCGCCAATTACCAAGAAGACAGCCCAAGCGGGACCAGTTTTAAATCTGGCGCTTTTGAACCCCTACCAGGCGCTTCAACGGATGCATGGGATCCCGCCAATCTGAACAGTTTCGGGAACTTCCTCGGCGGCAAAGATCTGGGACTCGAGCGCGATGTTTTTGGTCTGACTTTGCTGACCACATATGATTTTTCTGACAGCCTCAGCTTAACCTCGATCACCGGTTATCGTGAGTTTGAGAGTCTGGAAGTGTTTGATCCAGACGGCTTCGGCCTGCCTCTCTTTATCTTTGCTGAAGATGCGGAAGGCGAACAGTTCAGCCAAGAATTACGCCTGAACTTTGATGTGAACGAGCGCATGCGCGGCTTTGTTGGGGTCAATTATTTCGACGAAGATGGCAGCCAGCGCGTCCCGCTGACGTATGATGAGCGGGCGGTTCAGGCCTTCCTAGGCGGTATCGTGACACCGCCAAATGCGCCGGATGTCTCGGCTCTTCCAGACTTCAACCTGACTGTGTCTGGTCTAAACGGAACGATCGTGCCACTTAAGCCGATTCACAATGAGGTCTTCACCAATTTCGGCGAAACCACGAGTTATGAGATATTCGGCGATGTCTCCTATGACGTGACGGACCGCCTCGAGCTCACCGGCGGTGTCCGGTACACATCAGACGAAAAGACGAGCGGCTTGCTGGTCGAATTCCCGCAAGCCCCCAGCAATGTCACCTTCGCCGGATTATTCGTCCAAGACACTGGCGGCCTGATCGAGGCAAGCGACGAGTTCGATGATGTGACTTGGCGGGTGGCCGCAAAGTATGAGGTCACCGACGACGTAAACGTCTATGCGAACGCCGCACGGGGCCGCCGCCCAGAGGTCATTACCGCATCAGCGGGCAGCCCATCAGCGGGCTTTACGACCCTGGAATCTGAACTGGTGGATGCCTTAGAAGCCGGGATCAAAAGCAGCTTGATCGACAATCAACTGATCTTAAATGCATCCGTTTTCTATTATGATTACAGCAACTTCCAAACCACCGAAGTGAATGATCAGGGACTTCTCGAGCCGATCAATGCGGGCGATGCGACGGCCGAAGGCGCAGAAATCGAGATGAGCTTTGAGCCGACCGATTATTTCACGCTCACCGCGTCATACGGATATAACAAAGCCCGGTTTGACGATGAGGTAGGTGCGCCATTTTCAGGTAATAAACTTCGCCTCTCGCCAGATCAGACAGCTTCGATCGCTGCGAAGTTTATCCTGGATACGCCTGCGGGAGAGTTGTCTCTGGTGCCAAGCGCAACCTGGCAATCTGAGGTTTTCTTCGACAACACAGAGCGCGACGCGATCAGCCAGGATGGCTATGCCCTCATCAATTTCAATGCTCAGCTTGATCTAACCGATACCCTCTTTGTTAGCGCGTATGTGACCAACCTGCTCGATGAAGAGTATCTGATCGATGCAGGAAATACGGGCGATGCGTTCGGTATTCCGACCTTCATCGCCGGGACACCGCAATTCTACGGCATTCGGTTCGGCGCCAAATACTAGACAGCAATACCTCTAAATCGGAAACACCTCCGCAGATTGCGGGGGTGTTTTGCTTTGCGCCGCGGCCAAATCCGGCTAAGAGCCAGCGCCATGACTGAGACGCCTCTGCCACCCGCCCAATTGACCGCTGAAACCTTGTCAGAGGCCCTGCCTTATATTCAGCGCTATGCTGGGCGTACGATCGTGATCAAGTTTGGCGGTCATGCCATGGTCGATGAGGCGCTCTCTGACGCGTTTGCGCGCGATGTGGTCCTGTTGAAGCACCTTGGCGCAAACCCAGTCGTTGTGCATGGTGGCGGGCCGCAAATCGCCAAACTGCTGGAACGGCTCGGGATTCAATCAGAGTTTCGAGATGGCCTTCGCGTTACCGACGATGCGACCATGGAAGCGGTTGAGATGGTGCTCTCCGGCCCGATCAACAAATCCATCGTTCGCGCGATTAACGCAGCTGGCGGTAAAGCCGTGGGTCTATCTGGCTCCGATGGCGACTTGATGCGGGTCACCAAGGCGACGCGCACCAAGCGCGACGATAGCAGCGAGATCGAGAAAGTCGTCGATCTCGGCTATGTGGGCGAACCTGACAAAATTGACATCTCGGTTTTGAAAGCGCTGATGCAGAGCGAAAAAGCGATCATTCCTGTGATCGCACCAGTTGGGGTCGGCGAGGATGATCGGCGTTACAATGTGAATGCAGATACGGCTGCGGGCGCGGTGGCTGCTGCGCTTCAGGCAAAACGATTATTGCTTCTCACCGATGTTGCTGGCGTCCTCGACAAACAGGGGAGCCTAATGCGCGAGATCCGCCGCGATCAAGTCGATGGCCTTATGCAAGATGGGACGATTAGCGGCGGGATGATTCCAAAGCTTGAAACTGCAGCGAAAGCCGTCAACATGGGCGTTGGTGGGGCAGTTATACTGGACGGGCGCGAACGTCACGCGCTGCTAATGGAGCTCTTCACCGAACATGGCGCAGGTACCTTTGTCTATTAAACTCATCCTCGGAATTTTCGCGTTTGCATTTACCTTGGCTTTACCCGGGAAAGCTGCGGCGCAGGGCAACTCGAACGGCTGGGATGTCTGTAACGAGACCAGTTATATCATCGAAGCCGCGACCGGCCGCTATGAGGGCCAAGGCGTTGTCGTCGAAGGATGGACGCGGCTACGTCCCGGCGCCTGTTCAAAAGTCATTGAAGGAACGCTGCGACCTGGCATCCATTATCTCTTTGGCCGATCGTCCACAGCACATCGCGGCGGACGCAAAATTTGGGGCGGTAAAAGTAAGCTCTGTATCGACCCAACCGGCAGTTTTGCGGTTGAGAACATCCCAGATTGCGCCGTCATGGGTCTTGAGGAACGCGAGTTCCGGCCCGTCTTGATCGAAGATGATAAACGCTGGCGCACCAGCTTTACCGAGACCGAGAAACGAAATCTCGAACAATCCAGCGCCGCAGGAGTCCAGCGCCTGCTTGACAATGCGGGCGTCTATTCGGGTCAGATTGATGGCTATCTCGGCCGCAAAACGCGCGCCGCAATTGGGGATTTCCTCAAGTCGAAAGGCCTCAACGCTGATACATCCGATGCAGATCTGATGGACATTCTTGAGCAGACCGCGATTGAGCGCGCTCGAAACGTCGGACTAACCTTCTGTAATCGCACGAATAATCGAATTTGGAGCGCGATGGCACGCCGGCGCGGTGAAGGCTGGGAGAGTCGCGGTTGGTGGCTGCTTGAAGCGGGCGGCTGCGCGCGCGTGATCGACGAGCCTCTGCTCCAAGCGGGCCTGTTCGCCTATGCCGAAATGGAAACCGGCGACGGCGACATCCGCACCCTGACCCGCGGCAGCGACGAATTTTGCGTTTCGAAATCCAAGTTTGCCATTTCTGGAAACGAGGCTTGCGAAGAAGCCGCTTATCGGACGGGTCGCTTTGTGGCGACCCCAGCGCCGGTCAATCGCCGCCTCGTCTTCGAATTTTTTGATCGTGACTTTGGAGAGCCTGTCGATGCCAGCTGACACTGAGAGTGGCGGACCGGACCTGCATGACCGCCGCAACTGGGTCTTCGACTTAGACAATACGCTCTATCCTGCTGAATGTGATCTGTTTGCAGAAATCGATCAGCGCATGACAGATTTTGTTGCGCGCTTCTTGCGGCTTCCGCGTGACGAAGCGCGGGCAACCCAGAAGAAATACTATGCCGAGCATGGCACGACCCTCAACGGATTGATGAGCATGCATGGCATGTCGCCGGACGAGTTTTTGGCGCACGTGCACGATATTGATCTGTCACCCCTGCCCAAAACACCCGACCTGGCTGACGCTATTCGCGCGCTTCCAGGCCGGAAGTTTGTTTATACGAATGGCTCAGGCGGGCATGCGAAACGCGTGACGGATTATATGGGCCTTGGCGATGTGTTCGATGGACAATTCGCGATCGAAGACAGCGCATTTATCCCAAAACCGAACCAAGCCTCCTACGACGCCTTTCTGAAGGCTTTCGATGTGGATCCGCAAACATCTGTTTTCTTTGAAGATCTTGCACGAAACCTGACTCCAGCGAAGGAAATGGGGTTTGCGACGGTCTTGGTTCAGTCTGAAAAAGTCTGGAGCCATGAGCCTGCGGCAGCCCGCCCTGCTGGAATAGGGGATGACCTCCCCCTACATATCGACTATGTGACGCGCGACCTGACGGCGTTCGTCCGTTCGATAGTGCAATAAATACAGCAGAAAGACAGTAAGAAGATGCCTGATCGCTTAGCCGCCTTGATCAACGCTGCCTGGGAAGACCGCGCCGACTTGAACACTGATACGACGGGCGAAATTCGCGAAGCCGTCGATGCGTCTCTGTCTTTGCTAGATAGCGGCGAAGTTCGCGTCGCTGCGCCAGACGGAAACGGTGGCTGGACGGTCAATGAATGGCTGAAAAAGGCGGTCCTTTTATCTTTCCGCCTCAACGCAAACGTCATCATGGATGGCGGTCCGGGTCATCGCGGTACCTGGTGGGACAAAGTCCCGAGCAAATTTGAAGGCTGGGGCGCATCCGAGTTCGAAGCCGCTGGCTTCCGCGCCGTTCCTCCAGCCGCGGTTCGCCGCGGGTCTTATATCGCCCCGGGCGCGGTTTTGATGCCGTCCTTCGTAAACATTGGGGCTTATGTCGACAGTGGCACTATGGTCGATACTTGGGCGACGGTTGGGTCGTGTGCGCAGATCGGCAAGAACGTCCACATTTCCGGCGGTGCAGGGATTGGCGGCGTGCTCGAACCTCTTCAGGCAAGCCCTGTGATCATTGAAGACAATTGCTTTATTGGCGCCCGCGCCGAAGTCGCAGAAGGCGTGATCGTGAGAGAAGGATCCGTCCTTGCCATGGGCGTGTTCTTGTCTCAGTCCACGAAGATCGTCGACCGTCAAACGGGCGAGATCCGCTACGGTGAGGTCCCGCCTTATTCTGTTGTGGTACCGGGCAGCCTGCCTGGCCAGAATGGCGGTCCGGCTTTGGCCGCAGCCATTATCATTAAGACGGTGGATGAGCGCACACGCTCAAAAACCGGAATCAACGAGCTTTTGCGCGATTAATCGCGCCCGGATGACAGAGACGTCATCGGAATCAGACTTGCATTCAACGGTTTATCCACCCTTTTATTGAGGATGGGGCTCGATTTGCGAGAAATGCCCGCTATAGTGGGCGCATAACAGACGGAGTTCTCTGTGACGATTAAAATTGCAGGCAGACATATGGATGTTGGAGATACGCTCAGCGAGCGGATTTCTGATGGTCTAGAAGCCGCTGTCACCAAATATTTCGATAGAAGTTTTGATGCCAGTGTAACCGTGGAAAAACGCGGGCACGAGGTTATCACCGATTGCAATGTCCACCTCCCATCCGGAATTGTTTTGCAATCAACAGGAGCTGCAGCTGATCCATACGCCTCTTTGGAGGAGTCGCTGGAGAAGATGGAAAAGCGCGTTCGCCGTTACCATCGTCGTCTAAAGGATCATCACAAACGGGCACCACTTCCGAGTGAACCTGCAAATGCCTTTATTCTTAAAGGCGGGGATGATGGTGAAGCCCCCGAGGACAAGGGCGAAGCGCCCTTGATCGTCGCGGAGTCAGCGTCCGATGTGAAAACAATGTCTGTCTCAGAAGCTGTTATGCAGCTGGAGCTGTCAGACACCCCTGCCGTTTTGTTCCGAAATGTGAAACACAGCGGCCTGAACATGGTGTATCGGCGAGAAGACGGCAATATTGGGTGGGTTGACCCGGCTGGACATTCCTCCACCGCTTGAACCGACAGGTCTGAGTAAAATGGCAAATGATCTTACAAGCCTCCTTGCGGAGGGGGTTATTCTTGGTCCGCAATCGAGCGAGAGTCGCAAACAGATTCTGAGCACACTTGCGGACGCTATCGGTGCGAAACATGGCATCGATGGGCGCGATATTTTCGACGCCGTGATTGAGCGCGAAAACCTCGGTTCAACCAGTGTTGGAGAGGGCGTCGCAATTCCGCATGCGCGCATTCCCCAGTTGAGCGCGCCTGTCGGAGCCTTTGTGCGTCTCCACGAGGGTGTCGATTTCGACGCGATTGACGGTCGTCCATGCGACCTGATCTTCATGCTCCTCGCCCCAAATGCTGCCGGCGCAGACCATTTGCGGGCTTTGGCTCAGGTGAGCCGCGCCTTCCGTAATGCTGATCTTCGGACCGCACTTCGTGCGGCGACAGACCAAGATGACTTGCTGGCGCTCCTATGCCCGCAAGCCATGGCCGAGAGCGCAGCCTAACCGGATCGTGATTGGCGAATCTCGCCTCTGACCATATATCTCCTCGCACTTGAGGAGACACAATCATGAAAACTTTAGCGAGCCTGACCGCCGTCGGGCTGATTCTGAGTCCTGTGGCATTCGCACATGGACCTCACGTACCACTCGCACAGCAAGCTCAACCCACGCCGGTAACAACCACCGATCTCGGTGATGGCCTGTACATGCTGCAAGGCCGCGGCGGGAATATTGGCGTGCTCGCGGGCGAAGACGGCGTCTTCGTGATCGACAGCCAGTATGCAGACATGGCGCCCGGTATTTTGAGCGCGATTGACGAGATTGCCGGCGAAACGCCGCGCTATCTGGTGAACACGCACTGGCACGGTGATCACGCTGGGGGGAACGCGATTATCGGCGATACAGGCGCCACCATTATTGCGCATGAGGGCGTCCGCGAGCGCGTCACTGTCGATATCACGCGCGATTTTTTCGGCCAAGAATCAACCACGCCAGCGCTGCCAGCCTCGGCCTGGCCTGTGATCACGTTCAATGATGAGATGACGCTCTATTTGAACGGCCAAACCGTTCGGCTGATCCACGCCCCGGATGCGCATACAGATGGCGACACGTTCATCTATTTCGAAGAAGCCGATGTGTTGCACACAGGCGACCTGATGTTCAGCGGCATGTTCCCCTTCGTTGATATCACATCGGGCGGAAGTTTTGCGGGCTTCACGGCAGCATCTCAAGCGATGGCAGATATGATTTCAGATGACACCCGCATCATCCCTGGCCATGGACCGCTCTCCAGCAAATCGGACATCACGGCGATCGTTGATATGCTTCAACGCACAACCGCCGCGGTTCAGGCCGAGATTGACGCTGGCAGAGATATCGAGGCCGTTCTGGATGCCGCCCCTCTGACGCCATGGGTCGAAGACTGGGCTTGGGGCTTTATCAATGAGGCCCGTTTCACGCGTCTCATCTTTGCGGATTTAAGCGCGGTCAGCGAAACCGAATAGAACCGGGTCTATTCGTTCGTTTCGGTTAAACGCGGATCACCTGCGGGGATAATGACCTCATCCTCGACGGTGCTCCACTCAACATCCATCATGAAAGCGCGGACGTCGGCAATTGACTGTTCCGCGTTTTCTTCTTGCGGCAAGTGACCGATGTTCTCGTAGACCGCCAAGGTCGCGTTCGGGATCGCATCGGCGAACTTCTGAGCGCCGGATACAGGAACTAGATTGTCCTCTGTCCCCCACATCACCAAAGTGGGAACCGAGATAGCAGAGAGTTTGTCTGCGGAGGCCTTTACCCGGTCGCCCGACATAATCGCCAGCAAGGTTTCCCGGTGTCCTGGCGCACGCGACAAAGATACATAACGTTCCACCAAAGAGTCAGTCACAAAAGAGGGATCCGCATAAGAATCCTCAAGACCGGAGCGTGTGAGCGAGGTCATGTCCAAGTCTTTGATCAATGACCGCGCGACTGGGTTCGATAGAAGCGTGAAAATAAAGGGAGACCCGTCACCCTCGCCTTCTTCTTCCGGCCACCCTGATGCTGCGACAAGAATAAGGCCGTCTAGCGTTTCTGGATAAGCAAGTGCGTAAGACCAAGCGGTGTTGCCGCCCATGGAATTCCCGGCAAGCGTGAACCGTTCCACGCCGAGATCCTGCGTGACTTCGTGCACGACATCCGCAAAGCGTTCAATTTTAGCTTGGCTCGGATTTTCGGCACGGGTCAAACCATGCCCTGGTAGATCAAGCGTGATCACGCGGTAATCCAGCTCCAGCGATGTTTTCCAGGCCTCCCATGTGTGGAGAGACGCTGAAAATCCATGCACGAGCACCAGCGCGGCCCGGTCTTGCGGACCGGTATCTGTGTAATGGACTTTCAGCCCATCATCTAATGTCATGAATTGCGTATCGGGGACCGAATAAGCGGTCTCCAATGTGTCATAAGGAATGTCCGCTCTTCTGAGCGCCAACCACCCTGCGGCAAGCACGGCGATTATTGTAAGGCTGACGGCAAGCGTTCTGCGCATCAAACTGGTACTCCACGAATGCCCACTGTCGTAAAACCGTCAAAAATTAACGATGTCAAAGAAAAGATTCATCGCGAACAGACCGAACAATCCGGGTTCGGACGAAGTTTCAGCACCCGGCTTTCACCCGATAGCCCATCAATAATAAGCAATCGCCCGATAAGTGTTTTTCCCGCACCGGTCACAAGTTTTATCGTCTCGAGCGCCATCCGGGTGCCAACCATGCCGGTCAGCGCACCAATGACGCCCACATCATCGCAGGCTTCAGCCGCTGGCGGCAGCTCTGGTACAAAGCAGGCGTAGCACGGCGCTTCAGCATCCACGCCCGACGCATAGACTGAGATTTGCCCTGTCCATCGGCTCGCGGCGCCTGACACCAAAACACGGCCCGTTTGATGCGCGAGCTCGTTCAGCGCAAACCGGGTTTCGAAATTATCCGTCGCATCGATCAGGATAGACCCAAGCAATTCACTGCCCGACGCGAAGCGTTTCCGCTGTACGGTGACGGATATGTCCGGATTGAGCGCGAGTAGCCGGTCCCGCAGAATGTCTGCTTTAGCGCGGTCGATATCGGCATCGGCGAATTGGACCTGCCGCTGCAAATTCGATCGATCCACGAGATCATCGTCCCAGATCTCAATCTCGCCGATCCCTGCCGCCGCCAGATAGAGCGCACATGGTCCGCCGAGCGCACCCGCCCCCACAATCGATACTTTCGCGCCGCGCAGTTTCTGCACGCCGGGGCCGCCAATCTCCTTCAGGAGAATGTGGCGTTTGTGCCGTTCAAGCTGATCTGCGGTGAAAGCCATACGCTCTTATTATAGACCAGAACAAAGTGTGGCGAGAGAGAACACCACCCGCCAGATATCGCCACTCCGCTGTCATAATTCATCATTTTTCATCAAATGCCTGCCACAAGTCCTTACTAAAAGGTTAACAGATGAGTAGGGTTGCCCTTGGGAGGATGGCTGATGAGTGACCAAACGCCGAATATGGCGGGTACGCTGACACGAGAGGACATCGTCGATCTGACGAAACGTCCGAGCGATGCCTATAACCAAGTTATCCTGCAAGCCGACTATACGACGCGCGCCGCGCTGAGCTTTTATCGGTTTCGCCAATTAGGTGGGGACTATCACCTTCCCGCCAAGCGCCTCAAAAAACAGCCCGAAACCGGCGCGCCTGAGCCGAATACGGAACAGAACCCGCGCCACGCTAAGCTCAAGCTCGGGCAAAACACAGGCCGCGGCGTCCATTATATCTCGAGCCACCCAAAAGTACCGATGCTGCAAATGTCGATCATCGCCTTGATGATCATTTTTGAGAGTGCCGCGAACGCTTACTTCTTTGCCAAAGAAAGCGAGTTCGGTCTTGCCGGTGGTATTTTCCAGGCCGCCGCGGTATCCCTCGCCAACGTTGCCACAGCCTTCTTTATTGTAGGCTATTGGGGCATGCGCCACATCTCGATGCCGTTTGATATCGACAATATTTTCAGCCGCCGGAATCTCTATGTTGTGATGGGATTAGTGGCGATTATCGTCGGCCTGTCTTTGGTCTTCTTGGTCAACCTCTCTGCCGCGCACTATCGAAACATACTTGATATGCAGGCTTTAGGGCAGGAATTGCCCGCCGACTTGCCGACAAAGGTACTCCCGCACTTTATCGTCGACCCTGCGGTCTGTGAGAAGATCCTCAGCTCTCCGCTTGGTGAAACAATTGGCAGCGCCGCCACCAATGCGATGTGCCGCCCGTTTGCGCTACACTCGTTAGATGCGATGGTCCTGTTCGCGCTGGGATTGGCGATTGCCGCCTTCGCAGCGTTCGAAGGCCGCCGTCTCGACTCGCCCTTCCCTGGCTTCTCAGACGCCGCACGCGGCCTTGAGCGGGCCCGTTCAGACCTGCAAGACGCCTTGTACGATTTCGAAGACAGCTATGAAGACATCAAAGAGCTGGTGCTGGAAGTGAAATACGGCCCTGAAGAGATGGAAGACGAAGACCTCAACGCGCAGGAAAAAATGATCATCCATCGCACCATGCAAGAGATGGTTGCACCGTATCAAAAGCTGCTCCGAACGACCGATGATGGCTTGTCAGACGAATTTGGCCTTGAACACGCGATTATTGATCAGTTCCGAGTGAAGGCGGACGACTAATGGCGCGGCGTCGGCGAACCAGACAGAAGAAACAACGCAATCAGGCGATCTTGAACTTTGTTCTCGCGGGCCTCGCCGTTGCAGTAATCGGCTTTTCTTTCTTCGCGCTGCAACCCGAACCCTATGATGAAATGACCTTGTGTGAGCTGTCGGACGAGTTGCCGGCGCACACTGCGATCATCATCGACAAGACGGACGAATATAGCGAGCAGCAAGCCGGACTGATTGCGGCGGTCATTCGCCGTTCTCGCGATCGTTTGGACGTTGGCGAGCGGTTTACGCTGTTCGAACTGGATCAGTTCGGGCAATTCGATCCGCGCGGAGAGTTTTCGCTCTGTAATCCGGGACGCGGCGACCAAGTGAACGCGCTGTTCCGAAACCCGGAGCGCATCGAAGAACGCTTCAACGAGAAATTCGACCGGCCGCTTCAAACCGTTCTTGAGGATCTGGTTGTCCCAAAAGAGGCGCCAAATAGCCCTGTTCTCGAAGCGATGGCCCGCCTGGGTCAGACCGAAGCCTTTTCCGATCGCGCGCCGCAACGCCGGATCGTTATCATCTCAGACATGTTGCAAAACTCCGATGCTTTCACTGCCTATGGCGGCGGAGGATCAATGCCCGCAAATATGCCGGATGCCATTACAGTCGCTGACACCACCATGCGCCGCTTTGGAAACAGCCTCGATGGCGTGTCTCTGGAAGTTCGGCTGATCCCGAGACAGCGCTATGTCGACATGCAGCGTGGTGCTCTGAAAGAATACTGGAATGACGTGTTCGCTGAGCTTGGCGTGGATGTGACCTGGCGCGACCTCTAGCGGACGCGAAAGATCGCCATTCCATCATAGCCTTTAGCGCCAACAGTTTGCAGAGCGGTCATATCCAGGCCGTCGAGCGTCGCCGCATAAGCCATCATGGCGCGGACGCCTTTAACGCTATTCTCTTGGCCATCTACATCGATCACCGCGCCGCCTCGAACGATATTATCGGCCACGATCACAGCGCCAGAGCCCGTGAGCTTTAAAGCGCGCTCAAGATAGTTCTTATGATTGACCTTGTCGGCATCGATAAAGACGAAATCGAAGTGCCCACCGCTGGCGATTTCAGCATCGAGAACATCCACCGCGGGGCCTGTGCGCAAATCGATCCGGTCGCCAAATCCTGAGGTATCGATGTTTTGCTGAGCAATTGCGGCCGTCCGCGTATCAATCTCTGTGGTGATCAGCTGCCCACCTTCGGGCAGCGCCCGCGCCATAGCGACGGCGGAGTATCCACCAAGGCACCCGATCTCCAGGACGCGTTTTGAGCCGTTCAATTTGATCAAGATCGCCAAAAACGCGGCTTGGAGCGGCGTCACAGCATGTGGAACCAAGCCCGCCGCTTCGCTTTTGCGGGCAATTTCATCCAGAACTCTGTCTGATTTGAGCAAGTTCTCACCCAAATATGCGTCTACGGCGGCATGAATATCAGTCATACTGAAGGTTAACTTCCCTTAACAGCGCTTGGGCCTTGAGCCCCACAACAATCAAGCCTACCACTTATGCGGGAGTGTAGAGTTTCACAACAAAGGTCGCCATGCTGGGAGCCCAATTGCGTCATTTTGCGCTCGTTTGCGTCGTTCTGCCGTTAAGTGCAGTCGCGCAGGAAAGCACCAGCGCGCAGTTCGCATTCCCAAGCAATGCCGGTCAGCTCTACGAAGCCAGCCAAAGCGATGTCACCGTACCTGTCGCATCTTATGATGTTGAAAATGGCGCGAATGCCCCAGCCGTGATGATTCCTGTCGAAAACCTCGCAACCCCGATGCGTTGTATGACGGCTTGGTCTTATCTGGCGGGCCGCGCAATTGAAGACTCTGAAACCATGAGCAATTTGCACTCGGATTTCACAGAAGCCACGGCCAGCGCGCATTGGCAGCACTGGCTCAAAGTCGATCTAGAGTCCCATCAAGGCGTGTTTAGCGCCGACTTCCACCAGCGCAGACTCGCGGCAGAGCGGGCTTTCAGTATTGCGCTCGCGCGCGGGGAAGAAGCCTATGCCTTCCAAACGCTCGGCACTTGTTATGTTGAACCGCGGCTGCGCGAACTCGGAGACCCGACACAGCTCCTGAGAAACTTCATGATTGCGCATCAAGGCCTACCAGAATCCTATGCGGTTCCTGTTCTCCAACGCCAATTGCGGGCCTTTCCAATCTCTCTAGCAGACGATGTCGAGGACGATGCTGGATGTGACGACGACGCCCAGGAGACAGCCGCAATCGTAAGTGAACGGGTAAAGCTGCAATGTTTTGATCGTGGGGGCATTCTCGCCTCCAATGTCAAAGTTTCGGCGGAGACTTTGGACAGCGTTTGCCGTGTTACCGCTGCTGTTCAGTGTGAGAATGTTCCCTAGCTCAGCAAAGCTCGCTATGGCTTGGCGCTTATGACTGATTTGCCTGTTCCTGCTGGCGCAACTGTGCCTGATACAATCTATGCGAAACCAGCAACTTGGGTTGCTAGTGGCGCTGGAGCGCAGGGTAATCTGTTCCTGACAGGCCGGGCTGGCACCGGCAAAACCACCCTGCTCCGCAAATTCATGGCCGAAGCGGGCGAAAGCGCGATTGTGCTCGCCCCAACCGGTGTGGCTGCGATGAATGCAGGCGGCCAGACACTTCATTCGTTTTTCAAGTTCCCACCCCGCCTCATCGAACCTCAAGATGTGAAACGCCTTCGCACTGCGCGCCTGATGAAAGCGGCTGAGACGATTATCATTGACGAAATCTCGATGGTGCGCGCCGACATGCTGGACGCGATCGATCGCAGCCTGAAGCTCAATCGCGGCTCCAAGCGCCCGTTTGGCGGCGTGCGGATGATACTCGCCGGTGATCTGCACCAACTACCGCCCGTCGTGCGCGGCGACGAAGATCCTATTCTGAAAGAGCGTTATGGCGGCCACTATTTCTTCAACGCGCCCGCGTTCAAGGAGGCTGAATTTGCGCTGCTCGCCCTCAAGCACGTGTTTCGCCAAGAGGACCCGCGCTTTCTCGCGCTGCTGGGCGCGATGCGTCAGGGGCGATTGACCCCCGCGGATCAGAGCGTGCTGCAAAGTGTTGTCTCCGACAGAGACGCCGTGGAAGCCAGCGAAACGCATATCGTCCTCACACCCAACAATGCCAACGCCTATCGGATCAATCAGGCGCGGTTGGAAGATTTACCAGGCCCAGAGAAAGTCTTCGAAGCGCGCGTCCAAGGTGATTTCGACGAGAAGACCTACCCCACCGAAGCCGACCTGGAGCTGAAAGAAGGCGCCCGGGTGATGCTGATCAAGAATGACCCGGAAGGTCGATGGGTGAACGGTTCGCTCGCCACCGTCGCGGGTTGGTCAGGTCGCAACGTTGTGGTTGAGCTTGGCGGGCTCGAATATGAGATCGAACCTGCGGCCTGGGAAAAATACAAATACTCGCTTGATCCTGAGACCAAAAAGGTTTCCCGCGAAGTGGTTGGGACGTTTAAACAGGTCCCAGTTCGGCTCGCCTATGCTGTGACCATTCATAAGGCGCAGGGCCTCACACTCGATAAGGTCTATATCGACTTGGACCGAGGCATGTTCGCTCACGGCCAGGCCTATGTGGCCTTTTCCAGAGCACGAAACCTAGAGGGCCTCGAGATCTCCCGCGCGCTGCGCCCGAGAGATCTTGTTATGGATCGCAATGCCTTCGCGTTTGGAAAACTGGATCCGATTGAAGACAATGATGCCTATCTCCTCGCCAAATTCGCGCGCGAGGATGATGCTTTGATTTAAGCAGCGGCGCGGCGTTCTCCGATTAAAAGCGCCTTCAGATCACCATTCACTCTAAAGCTCATGATCAAGAGATAGATGGTTAGAAACAACCCTCCGCCTGTTAGCGCGAGCGGGGTTAGAACCCACCCAATGAGACTATATTCATGGCGCCAGCCGACCCAGAGAGCTGACAAGATCAAGAAGCCCATAAAGTCTAGATTGAACTGCCCCGGCCAGGCCATGGCGGCCATATCATTGAAGAAGATTGGAACCAGGCCCATGCCGTGATTAGCGATCACAATCAGGGTGTAGACGGTTAAAACGATCAGAAAAACGACAGGGTATAGGCGTAACAAGGTCATGAGAGGGCCTCCTTTGTGCAGCCCTCTTCATATTGTAGCGATCGCTACAAATCAACACTCTTCTGGCTTCTGTCCAACCATAAACAGGACCATACCGCCGCCGGGTTGCCAGTAATGCACGGTCTTGAAGCCGATCGCTTCAATATCATTTTGCAGTTGTTTCGCTGTCATACGCCGCACGCGCGGCCACTGACCAAGCGCATTCATGATCGGAAATATAGGCTCCAGCAGGCGCAGATACCATTTCTCACGAATGCATACCGTGCTTGAGATGAAGTGCCCGCCGGGTTTCAGGGCCTCATAAACCCGGCCCATCGCCGCCATGCGATTGTCGAGCAGGTGAAGAATGTTGAGACCAAGCGCTGCGTCATAGGTTCCTGGTTTGGCTTGGAAACTGTCCATATCAGCGACAGAGAATTGTACATTATCGATGCCCGCAGGTGCCTTTTTACCTCTGGCAATGCGGATCATTTCTGGGGATACATCCATGGCATCTATGTTCTTCACATAGGGCGCATGCAGGATAGCTGTTGAGCCGGTCCCACAGCCAAACTCCAAAACATTCGAGTCCGGGGTAAAATACTCCCGGGTGAGGTCCAGTTTAATCTCGTACGCCTTCTGATTTGCGATGGGCTGTTTCGAATACTTCTCAGCAATCTTGTCCCAAAATTTTGCTTTATCCGGCATCTCTGCCTCCTTCTGAAGTCCCGCGCGGCGCGGGATACATGTATGATCAAATTGCATGCACGCTACCTATCTATTCAAAGATCAGATAGAAATTGCCGAAACTTCAAAGGGACCTATACAAAAACCAATGAATTGGCAGGCAATATCCTTCGATTGGAACCAAGTCCGTGCGTTTCTAGCGACGGCGGAAGAAGGCTCACTTTCTGCGGCGGCGCGCGCGCTTGGCCAGACGCAGCCCACGCTCAGCCGGCAGGTCGCTGCGCTTGAGGAAGAGCTCGGCGTTACGCTGTTTGAGCGCGCCGGACGGGCCATGGCGCTCACCTCAGCGGGCGCTGACTTGCTGGATCACGTGCGGGTGATGGCGGATGCCGCCAATCGAATTTCGCTCTCAGCCTCAGGTCAATCTCAAACCATCGCAGGAAAAGCCGTGATCACCGCGACCGGGAACGTTGCGACGCGGCAATTGCCCCCAATCCTCAAGAAAATTCATGCCGTTGCCCCGGATCTCGAGATCGACATTCTGCCATCGAATGAAGTGCAAGATCTGACGCGCCGCGAGGCGGATATTTCCATTCGCCATGCCCGCCCGGAACAGCCTGATCTGATCGCGAAACTACTGATGGAGACCAAAGCCCACCTCTATGCGTCGCGCGAATATCTGGAAAAGATTGGGCCGGTCACCGAGTTGAAAATGCTCGAACAAGCGACCTTCATCGGGCTTGATCGGACGGATGAGATGATCCTCGCGATGAAAGAGTACGATCTCAATCTCACCCGCAGCCAGTTCCAGTTTAACTCTCCAAGCGGTCACGTCCTTTATGAATTGGTACGCCAAGGCCTCGGCGTGAGCATCCTGACCAGGGACATTGAGACGTACAGCCCAAACATAGAGCCCATCCTGCCGGAGAAATTCTTCATTCCCGTGCCGGTTTGGCTCGTTACACATCGCGAGCTGCACACCAGCAAACGGATCCGCGTTGTGTACGATATCCTTGCTGAAGAGCTTCCAAAATCAGCCAACATTTGACCCAGAGCAAGCAAGGTGCGAGCGTCAAAAAAGCCCCCAATCTTCAGGAGCCATGAATGATCAGTCTCGCCCTAAAATGGATGGCGCGTGCCATGTTCGCGCTAGCAGTCTTCTCTGCGCTCACGGCAATCTACATGTATTATACACTGAACTTTGGCAGCTGCGTCGAGGGTGGACCGAGCTGTAACACGAATGTTGCGACGCTATATGCTGCCGGCCTCGGCATTGTCGGCTTCGCGGTGACGGGATACGCCGCACACGTAATTAGCAAAGGGTTTTCGGAACCGCAGGATGGCGATTAAGCCAGGCGAGAAATCTCTTCGCTGAGGCGCTTGTCGCCATCGGTCGTGATCTTCTCCAGGACCTTCACACGATCACGCAAACTGAGCACTTCGCGCTCTAAGTCTTCCATGCGAAGCTTTGTTTCTTCATCCATTTCGGAGTTCTCGCGGGTTTCCATCCAGGTCTTTAAGACCCCCGCGCCGACCGCGATTAAAACGATCAGCACAACCATGGTGAAAGGGCTGTCGATTTCCATAACTTGCTATCCTAACTTTTATCGTTATTCGATATATAGCACGTTAGGCGTTTGACGCAAGGATTTATCTGCCCGTCGATCCAAATCCGCCAGCTCCGCGATCAGTCTCATCGAGGGTTTCAACTTGCTGCCAGACTAACCTTGTGACCGGCGCGAGCAGCATTTGCCCAATCCGTTCACCGCGGGCAATCGTGAAAGCCTCCGGGCCGTGATTGATGAGGATGACTTTCAGTTCGCCGCGATAATCGCTGTCAATCGTACCGGGTGAGTTGAGACACGTGATGCCATGCTTTGCAGCCAGGCCGGACCGCGGCCGCATCTGAATTTCATAGCCTTGCGGGATGGCAACACTGAGCCCTGTCGGGACCATGGTTTTCTCGCCGGGATTTAAAACCAGCGGGTCATCTTTCGCGACAGCCGCACGGACATCCATACCGGCGGCGCCAAGCGTTTCATAAGCGGGCAATTCAAGCCCTTCGAAATGCGGTAAAGGCCGCACAGCAACAGTAATCTCAGTCATGGAGATGCAAAGCGCCGGAGTCGGGGCCATGAGTCAAGCGTCAGATGCTTGGCTTATTGCGCGGCGATCTTATCCGCTTCGTCGCCAAACTCTTCGGTGATGCGCGCGACCAAGCGCGTGGCCACATCTTGTTTGGTCATCCGGGGCCAGCGCACCTCGATACCCTCTCGGGTGACGAGCGCCACTTCGTTCATTTCGCCGCCCATGACATCGCCGCTCACATCATTCGAGACGATCCAATCACAACGCTTGCGCTTCAGTTTGGCAATGGCCAGCGCATCAACGTCGTGCGTCTCCGCAGCAAATCCGATCACCAGGTCCGGGCGGTTCTTCTTTTTGCGCGATAGTGTGGCCAGGATGTCTGGGTTTTCTGACAGTTCTAGCGTTGGATGCGGATCACCACCGCCTTCTTTGAGCTTCATCTTCTTCGCGGCCGCGCGGCTTGGGCGCCAATCAGCAACTGCCGCCACAGAGATAAACACATCCGATGGTAGCGCGTCTTGGCAGGCGTCGAGCATCTCGCGGGCGGTCTCAACCGGCACATGATCTACGCCGTCTGGGACTTGCAACGCGACCGGCCCAGAGACCAATGTCACGCGCGCTCCGGCTTTGGCGAGGGCGCCAGCAATCGCATAGCCCTGCTTGCCGCTGGAATGGTTCGACAGAAAACGAACCGGGTCGAGCGGCTCGCGCGTCGGTCCAGCGGTCACCAAAGCGTGGCGCCCGGCGAGTGGTTTTGGGTCTAGGCCGTAGAGAACGGGTCCATCGCTCAGCAAAGCTTCGATACGACCGGCAATTTCGAGCGGTTCCGGCAGGCGTCCAGGTCCAAACTCGCCGCAAGCCATAGCGCCTTCGTCAGGGTCCATGACGGTCACGCCATCATTACGCAGGGTCTCGACGTTGCGCTGTGTCGCGGCGTGTTCCCACATGCGAACATTCATCGCCGGAACCATCAGCACAGGCTTATCCGTCGCGAGCAGCGTGGTTGATGCGAGATCATTGGCCAAGCCATTCGCAGCTTTTGCCATCAAATCTGCCGTCGCCGGGCAGACCACAACCAGGTCTGCGGACCGCGACAGCTGAATGTGGCCCATATCGGCCTCATCATCCAAGTCGAAAAGTTCGGTGAAGACTTTCTCGCCAGAGAGCGCTGAAACAGACAGCGGGGTCACGAATTCCTGTCCGCCTTTTGTGACAATGCAACGGCTCGCGATGCCGCGCCGCGCCAGCTCTCGGATCAGCTCGAGAGATTTATAGGCGGCGATCCCGCCACCAATGACCAGAAGAATACGCTTACCTGACATGCCACACACTTATGCCACTTCCGGGCCATGTGACACAAAACAAATGAAAAAACGACCACACAGATGCGTGAGTTTTACGTTTTTGGTTAACAGATTGAGCTTTGGGCAGTCTCGATAGGGTATTCTTCGCCATCTTGATTGCTTAACCACCGCACATCTTTCTACGCCGGAAGCCCCGCAGTGAGGTGCGAGACTTCCCCCCAACCGAGCGGGGTTTTCCGATCCAGTTCTCTCAGATGTGCGTTCAGGGAGAGAGAAATCGAACTGGAACAGAATTCTGTTTTTTTGCCTCTATTCGGGCGCGATGAAATTGATCACCAATCCTTTGTCCAGCGAGGCTTTGAGGGTCATTTCAACCCCGCCTGTTTGAAGCTGGACCCCGTCGCCTTCGACGCTTGCGAAGGCTGCGAGTGATAGGGCAGCAGCGACGAGCAGTCCGGTTCGGATCCCGCTTCTGATGGCCTTGCGTGTCATGGGAATTCCCCTCTCTATCCTAATCTTGCCTGATCCCAGGTTACATGTGTAACCTATTCCTTAGTTTTGTTCTAGATCTTTGAACGCCTTTTTTAGGCGCCACTCTTCGCTGGTGACATTGCGCTCGATATTCCGCAGCCGCTCTTCAAGATCCATAAATGTGTACTTGAGACCGGAGGCGGTGACCCGAGGTCGGTCTGACACATTGCGCCAGAACTGCTCTTCCTCTGGGGCCAAATTACGACGGCCCTTTGGTTCTTGCGGCGTAATCATCGCAGCGATGATGTATGCAAAAATCGAGAACGGCCCCGCCATAAAGAAAATACTCAATACGAACAGGATTCTAACGAGTGTTGGTTCCCATCCGAAGCGCTCCGCGATCCCACCACACACGCCAAGCCAAACACGGTCAGTCCGTGAGCGGAAAAAACGTTTTGGGTTTGGGGAACGGAACATTGGGTCTTCTTCTCTGCTTGTATAATAATCGTCTCTTAGCGGACGGCGATGTCTTCTTCTGTGTGTCATGGTCTAATCCTCGAACCTGCGGGGCGAGAGCGGACGGCGGCTTTTGGGCTCTTCTTGAGCATCCATAAGCTCTTCGATGGTCTCAATGCGGCGCTCGATTGAGCGAGCTGAGCGCCAAAGATCTTCCAGCATCCGCTCATCGTCCGGCATCAGGGTCTTCTGTTTCCGCCACAGTGTGATGTAGTGAAACACCATGCCGGGGAAGACGACAAATATCGCGACAATGGCTACGGTTGCGATGATGAATTCCTCTCCCATAGTTAGTCAGCAACCTCGGTTTTTGCCTTACGGCGATCTTCTAGGTGGAGGGCGATAAGGCCCGGCGCGGTGATTGCGGTCATAAAGCCAGCAAGAATTACGAACGGCACTAACATGGATTAGGCCTCCTTCTTATCAGCTGGCTTTGCAGCTTTGGGAGTTGATTTGGTGCGCGCCTTTTTCAGAGCCTTCAGCTCTTCTTCGATCGCATCATTGCGCTCGAGGGCAGCAAACTCTTGCTCAAGTGTTGGCTCGACGCCGCGAATGGTCTCAGCGTAAGCTTCGAGCTCATCCACTTTGCGCTCAACTTGTGAGTAGCGTGCCAGGGCATCATCAACGCGGGTGTCGTAAGTCTGCTCACGGACACGGATGCGTTGCTCCGCGGCGTCGCGGCGCATCATCAGAGCGCGGTGCTTCGCTTTGGCTTCGTCGAGTTTCGCTTGCAGGCGGGTCAGATCATCCTGACGCTTGTGAAACGCCTCTTCAGCCAAATCCATCGCTTCTTTGCGGCGTGTGATTTCCTGCTCGGCTTTCTTTTTCGCGATCAGCGCGCCGCGAGCGAGATCTTCGCGGCCTTTATCGATCGCGAGGCCAGCTTTGGTTTCCCAGTCGGCGCGGATTTCAGAATAGTGCGCAATCTCGCGCTCCATTTCTTTCTTATCGGCCATGGCACGCGCCGCTGCGGTGCGGACTTCTACAAGCGTGTCTTCCATTTCTTGGATCATAAGACGCGCGATCTTTTCTGGGTTTTCGGCATTGTCCAGCATCGCGTTGATGTTGGAATTAATGATGTCGCCGAGGCGTGAGAACATTCCCATGATATTTTTTCCTTGTATCTTTTGGGGTTCAAAGGGGAGAGGGAGGAAACGCGGTTTCTTTTGGCTGTTTTCAGCTCTTAGAAGAAGAAGCCGCCGAGGAAGACACCAGCGACAAAGAACATCCATGTCTCTGGTGAGCGAGTGGAGAGGTAGCGGCCAAAGCGGCCACTCTCACGGCGGGCTTGGTCGTAACGGTCGCCATAGCCATTTTCGTAAGAGCGCTCAGTCATTGTTTTTCTATCCTTCTTGCGAGCGACCCCACTGGCCGCCATGCCAGATTGATTTCAAGGACCGTGCCAGTTTTGAATTAAATTCATAATGTATTGTTTTTACGAACTATTTTTCTTATTTGGCGATTTCCGCTTAAGCCAAATTAGCCAATTACACTTATACTATTGGTTGTTTTCACCAATTTATTTTGCTAAATAGACCTCATGATCGGAAACCAAAGCCCCCAATTGATCGGCGAGGATCCAAGCTGGCTGGAAGCGCAGGAACACGTCTCTCGTTTGGCCCCGCTCGACCGCCCTTGCCTGATCATTGGCGAACGCGGCACCGGTAAGGAACTGATCGGGGAGCGGATGCACTTCCTCTCGCGTCGCTGGGAAGGCCCGTTTGTGAAAGTGAATTGCGCCGCCCTCTCGGAGCAACTCTTAGACAGTGAGCTATTCGGTCATGAGCGCGGCGCTTTTACCGGCGCGACCGAACGGCGGCTTGGCCGATTTGAGCTCGCGAATGGCGGCACGCTCTTTCTCGATGAAATCGCCACCGCCTCAATGCAGGTCCAGGAAAAGCTGCTTCGCGTCGTTGAATATGGCGAGTTTCAGCGTCTTGGCGGTGAAAAGGTTCTGACCACAAATGTGCGCGTGGTCGCTGCGACCAATGTCGACCTTCCCAGCAAAGCCGCCAGCGGAGACTTCCGCGCCGACTTGCTGGATCGCCTAGCCTTCGATGTGGTCACACTTCCGCCCCTGCGAGCAAGGCCAGCCGACATTTCCCTGCTCGCGGATTTCTTCGCGCGGCGCATGGCGCGCGAAATGGCCGAGGATTTTCCAGGCTTCGCCCCATCCGCTATCGCGGCCATGGAAGCCCATAGCTGGCCGGGCAATGTGCGCGAGCTGCGCAATTTCGCGCAGCGCATTACTTATCGCGCAATCGCCGAGCATTCAGTGGACCCCGTTCAGTTTGATCCTGGCGCGCTTGATCCATTCGCCTCTCCCTGGCGACCCGCCGCGGTTCTGAAAGCCCCCACCCCCAACCAAGCCCCGCAAACAGAAGCGCCCACCGCGCCACCGCCGCCTGTGCTCGATATCCCCTTCGAAGACCAGATCCGCTTGTTCGAAACGAGCCTGATCGATACTGCCCTGTCCGCGCATGAAGGCCATCAAGGCAAAGCCGCCAAAACACTCGGCCTCAGCTACCATCAGTTCCGCGGCCTTCTTAAGAAGTATGGCTACGGCAAAGGGGCTGGAAAACCAGTCGCCGAAATCGAGGGTCCGATCCGGAGCATGTGATGCGATCTCATACGCTTGATAGAGGCAGAGGACGATTATAAGGCTGCTTGTGGGGATTCCATAAAACAACGCTCGAACTGCGTCGGGCTGGCTGAGGCCACAAATGACTGACGCATCTCGGGCGGCTGCGCCCACCTCTTCGACTGAACGCTACCAAATTCTAGACGTGCTGCGCGGCTTTGCCCTGCTTGGGGTTTTAATCGCCAATCTGGACGAGCTTGGCGGGGAAGGCATGACTGCCACCGCTGAACAACTGGCCATGCTCTCCACCGCTGGCTTTGACCAAGCCGTCAAACGGGCGCTTGAGCTCTTTGTCTATGGCAAGGCCAATACGCCGTTTGCCATCCTCTTTGGCATTGGGTTTTGGATCCAGATGGAGCGGTTGACCGCAAGGGGCGTAGCTTTTGGCAGCATCTATTTACGTCGGATCACGATTCTTGCCGTGTTTGGCACGATCCACATGCTCGGCTGGTTCTCCTGGGATATCCTTCATCTCTACGGCCTGCTCGCTTTCGCCCTTTATTTCAGTCGGTCTCTGTCTGATCGAGCTCTGTTATGGATCGGCGGCGCCCTCCTCGTCTTAGGAAAGCCTGTTCTCACTTGGGCAGGGGCTGAACTTGGATGGACGCAGGCTGGACTCGACGCCGCTTATACTGAGACCGAAGTCATGGCACGCTATGCCGCCGCGCAATCGGGCGATTTCATCGCCTATGTCGGGGCGATGAATAAACATATTTGGCTCGACTGGGTGCTTGGCGGAACACTCATCGCATGGTTCGCGTATGGCCTCGGGCGATTTTACATCGGTGCATGGATCGCCCGAAAAGGCTGGATCCAGAATGCTGAGACGCACCTGCCTATGGTCAAAAAACTGACCCTTCCGCTCCTATTGAGCGGCCTCGGCCTCCAGATTTTCACACAAGAGATGTCGAGCTATCCGGCGATCGCAGCTCTTGCGGCACCTCCGCTCTGGCTGGAGATCCTCCACAATATCGCAACGCCGCTCATCGCCGCCGGCTATGTCTGCGCCCTGATCTGGCTGTTCTTTAGCGCTTCTTGGAAATGGCTCGCACGCCCGTTTGCCCCGGTAGGGCAGATGGCCCTCACCAATTACCTGATCCAAAGTCCATTTATTCTCTTGCTCCTAACAAATGCTGGTCCTGGCCTAGGTTTGGCGGGACATGCAGGCAGCGCTCCTTTCCTCATGCTGTCTCTAGGCTTCTTCGCCGTGCAAGTGATCGCGAGCCGTTTTTGGATGAAAGTCTTTGCTTATGGCCCCGCCGAGTGGGTCTGGCGCGGCCTTACCTATCGAAGCTTCCCGAAAATCCGACGCGAACGATAAGATCACAGCGGTTTGCCAAGCTTCTCGCCACGACACCCTTGGAAATTGGCCTCACGCGGGTTACCTTTAACGTGAACGTCAGGAGTGTCCCATGTTCCTCAACTTCTTTAACGAACTTCGCGCCGCCAAAGTCCCCGTGACTTTGAAAGAGTATCTGGCGCTTATGGAAGCGATGGATAAGGGCGTCATCGATCGCGACGTTGAGGACTTCTATTACCTGGCCCGCGCCGCTTTAGTGAAGGACGAGCGCAATATCGACAAGTTCGATAAAGTGTTCGGCCATGTCTTTAAAGGCTTGGACAGCCTCGGCGATGCGGTCGAAGCGCAAGACCTTCCAGAGGAATGGCTGCGCAAGATGACAGAGAAATTCCTGTCCCCTGAAGAGATGGCTGAGATCGAGTCTATGGGCGGCTTTGAAAAGCTCATGGAAACCTTGAAGAAGCGTCTGGAAGAGCAAAAGAAGCGCCACGAGGGCGGCAATAAATGGATCGGCACAGGCGGCACATCGCCATTTGGCGCGAATGGCTACAATCCCGAAGGCATCAGGATTGGCCAAGACAAGTCTCGCCACCGCCGCGCAACCAAAGTTTGGGATAAACGCGAGTTCAAAAACTATGATGATAGTGTCGAGCTCGGCACGCGGAACATCAAAGTTGCACTGAAGCGCCTGCGCAAATGGGCCCGCAATGGCGCTCCAGACGAGCTGGACCTCGATGCCACGATCAAGAATACGGCACGCCAAGGCTATCTCGACATCGAGATGCGTCCGGAGCGCCGTAACACAGTCTCCGTGCTGCTGCTGATGGATGTTGGCGGCTCAATGGATCCGCATGTGAAAGTTATGGAAGAGCTGTTCTCAGCGGCCCGAGCCGAGATCAAAAATCTCGAATACTACTATTTCCACAACTGCCCGTATGAGGGCCTTTGGAAGGATAATCGCCGCCGCCGCAATGACGTGATCCCGACCTGGGACGTGCTGCATAAATATCCAAGCGAGTATAAAGTTATCGTTGTGGGCGACGCGACGATGAGCCCGTATGAGATCACGTATGCAGGCGGGTCTGTCGAACATTGGAACGAAGAACCCGGCGGTCTCTGGATTCAAAGATTTGTCGCGCAGTTCCCGAATTTTGCTTGGCTCAACCCAGTGAAATCCGGCGCTTGGGAATATACCGGATCCATCCAACTGATCCGCGAACTCATCGGCCCTGACCGGATGTTCGAAATGACGCTTGAAGGTCTGGACGGCGCCATGAAAGAGCTTGGACGCTAATCGACGCTCACCTCGAATTTTGCAAATTGCAACATTAAAAAGCCCGCCAGCACACAAAGGGGAATGGCTGACGGGCTGAAGACATCTACGCTGTGTGGGTGCGTGGAATGTCGTTTTGACGTATTCGTCAGAAAAATACGTATTCCGATGGCCCGCTGAGACAAATAGTCAAAATTTAGTACAAATTTCTGCGCATCGTTGCTCTTGCAACAGTTTCCTACTTGTCGTTGAGTGATCGAGATCGACCCAGGGCGGCATGATTCAGAGTGGCGGACCAGCAAGAACACGCTGAAATAATTGAAAGATCCCGGGCAGAAGCGGCCCTCGCTCTGCTCCGTTCCTTGGCGCGCGCCGGCGAAGACCCCGAAAAATTTGCACAGGCTTGCCGCGATTGGGCCAACCTCTCCGATGATGTCGAAAGCCTACCGGAGTTTCAGTCCGTTCTGTCTATGCTGACGGCGGAACCAAATGACATAGAAACACCAAACATAAGATGGCCGAGCGAACCAGCCGCAGCAACCGACACGTTTATGCTGGATGCGAAAGGCAAGATCTCAAGCCTTCCAAAAGAACTCGCGACACAATTCGATTTGAAAGTCGGCGACGTCTTACATCCTTCGCTTCAATCGAAAAATGCTCCGGATACTTCCCCATCTGGGATGCTCATCGAGCTCGCGGATCGGTCGGGCGTTTCACGCCAGATAAAGATCTACCCCAAGCTGACCGAGGGAATGCTGTCAGGTTTTACGGGGCAGGTTTTTCTGTATCGCCTATCCGGCGCTGTTCGCACACATCTGACAAACCATTTCGGCGTAACCAGCAGCGAACTCGAAATTTTGGAACTTGTTCTCAGGCGGCACCGCTTAGAACAGGTTGCTGAACTCCGCGGCATCAAATTGAATACGGTTCGAACGCACGTTGCGAGGCTGAATAATAAGCTTTGCTGCAAGAGCTTAACCGAAACGATTGCGATGACTGTGGAACTTTCGCAAGCGCTTAGCCTCCGCGCGGAGCCGCCACACGTTCTCGTCACCGAAGATGAAAATGCGTCCCGCCGGATTGCACTGCGAAATGACAATCAATGCGTGGAGTATCGCCGGTTCGGCGCAGCACACGGTCGCCCAGTCATCATTTTACATTCATTGGAATATGGCTACCTCCCGTCCAAAGAGATGATCAACGCGGCCCGCAAAGACGGCATCAATTTGATTTTCCCACTGCGTCCGGGATTCGGTGAGACAACGCCGACGGGTTCGATCGGAGACGCAGCCAAAATGCTGGTCGAATTCATCCGCGTTCTAGGTCTCAGAGACATCATTCTTGTTGGACAATCCACATCGGCGCCCCTTGCATTAGAAATTCAAACCCTAAGCCCGCGCATCGCGAAGACGGTATTGATCAATTATGGGCTCGATGTGAGCGACAAACTCTCAGCGATCCAACCAAATTGGCTGAATGGATTGCTTCGCATGGGCCTCAGCTCTCGCGCAGGATTTGCGTTCGGGGCCCGCTCGCTTCGCACAATTAGTGAGACCTTTGGCGGCATGCGTTTCTATCGCATGATGTACCGAAATCAGGATAGCGATTTGGCGTATTTGGAAGCCAATCTTGGACACTTCCAGCTCGCATCTGACTATCTCTATGGCGCCGATCTGAAGCACACGCGTTTAGATCTGGAATCAGCCTTCCTGGATAATCCTCGCGCTGTGGATCTGCTGTCTGAAGTCTCACCTCTCATTGTCCTGAACAGCATGGACCAGCAAGGCGTTGGCCCGGAAGCTTCCAGAGAAGCCGCGGAACGTTTGGGGCTTGATTTTAGACCAATCGAGCATCCAGGTCGGAACTGGATGTTCCAGCACCCAGAAACGCTCTTCAAAGAGATCATGGATTAAAGAGGGTCATCAGTCGGACGGCGCCAGTTCGTCCTGCTCCCGCATGGGAACCCCTTCTCAGACGGCGCAGGCGCGATACACTCCGAAACATGGACCTTTCATCGAATCCCGCCCTTGAGCCGTTTCGCGCCGACGTGCGCAAATTCTTCGAAACCGAGTATCCGCAAGACATCCGCGCGAAAGTCGCGACGGGCGCCAGCCTAACAACGGCTGAAGTCCGCAAGTCAGAAATGGCGCTTGGCGCGAAGGGGTGGCTCGCGAGCGCCTGGCCAAAAGAGTATGGCGGTCCGGGCTGGAGCCTCGAAGAGCAATATATTTTCGATGAAGAGCTGGAACGTGCCGGCGTTCCAACCGTGACGCCGATGGGCGTGATCTATGTTGGGCCGATCCTGTATACGTTTGGGTCGCAGGCGCAGAAGGATAAATGGCTCCCTGGCACCCGGGATGGATCACTTGGCTGGGCACAGGGCTATAGCGAACCTGACAGCGGGTCTGATCTCGCCTCACTGCAATTCTCTGCGAAGCGCGACGGCGATGAGTATGTGCTGAGCGGGACCAAGATCTGGACCAGCGCCGCGCAGCATGCCGATTGGGTCTTCCTGCTGGCGCGGACCTCGAAAGAAGAGAAAAAACAGCTCGGCATTAGTTTTATCTGCTGCGAGATGGAGCGCCCTGGCGTGACCTTGAAGCCGATCATCACAATCGACGGCAAGCATGTCTTGAACATGGTGATCTTCGAAGATGTGCGGGTACCAGCGGACTATCTGATCGGCGAAGAGGGCAAAGGCTGGACCTATTCGCAATATCTGCTTGGGTTTGAACGCACGTCTTATGCGCGCATCGGCGGCAAGCGAAAGCAATTGAGCCATATCAGAGCGCTGGCAACGGCTGAGCCAACCGGCGGCAACACGAAATTGATCGATGATGAGGCGTTTGCGCGGCAATTGACCGATGCAGACATGGCCGTGGACGGTTTGGAAATGACCGTGCTGCGCGTCCTCTCCGCAGTGAAAGATGGCGGTAGCCCAGGAAAAGAAGCCTCAATCATCAAAATTCTGGCAACTGAAACTGCGCAGCAAATTACGACGCTTTATTTGAACGTCGCTGCCGCACACGGACAACGCAAATTTGAAGATAGTGTCAGCCCCGAGTGGACGGGACATACTGACTATGCCGCTTCTGGCGTCTCCACCTATTTCGGCGCCCGTGCTCAGAGCATCTATGGCGGCACAAATGAGATCCAAAAGAACATCATCGCCAAGCGGGTTCTAGGATTATAAAACTCCGTTAATGAAACAATATTTCATTTCGGGGCGATAATTCACCCTTCAAAAGGATATATTCTCTCCTGTCGCCACGGCAGGGGGAAGGAATAACCTGTTCTATTTTTGCAACTACACGGCACTGAAATCAGCGAAATCAGTCCGAATCTGGATGTATTGCATTTAAATTAATTGACACCAAAGGCGTTCGTTCGAATTTGACTTCCGTCTCCTGCAGCAAGGTTACGCGAGACATTAAGAAAACAAAAAACAAGGAAAAAGCATGGGCAACGTTAGAACGCGCAACAAAATCATGTGTAGCGCGGCACTAAGTTGGGCTTTGGTGGCATTCGCGCCAACAGCTCTCGCACAAGATGCAAATTCTTCGGAGGACGCGGCAAGCGAAGACCTGGAGCTAGACACAATCGTATCAATTGGTTCGCGGGTTCCATCTCGCTCTGCCCTGGATACACCAGCTCCCGTAGATGTTCTGCCGGGTGATGAGTTTGTAAACCAAGGCACCAACGATATCTCAGATATCCTGCGGACTGCGGTACCGTCTTATAACGTCAACACACAGCCGATCTCTGATGCTGCGACCATTATTCGCCCAGCTAACGTTCGCGGCCTTTCGCCAGATAACACTCTGGTCCTTTTGAACGGCAAGCGTCGTCACCGCGGCTCAGTCATTTCCTTCCTAGGTGGCGGTATCGCTGACGGTGCGCAAGGCGCGGACGTGAGCACGATCCCATCTTTGGCGCTTAGCCGTGTTGAAATCCTACGTGACGGTGCATCGTCTCAGTACGGATCTGACGCGATCGCCGGTGTGATCAACTTCCAGCTCCGCGAAGACAGCAGCGGCGGCACAGTCGAAGCCGTTTACGGCTCTACCTATGACGGCGACGGCGACAACTATCGCATCGCTGGTAACATTGGTCTTCCGCTCACCGAGCGCGGCTTCATCAACATCACAGGTGAATATTCTGACACTGACGGCACCGTCCGTTCAGTCGTTCGCGGTGACGTTGAAGCCCTGATCGCAGCCGGAAACACCGCTGTTGCAGATTTCCGCACCATCAACACCTACACTGATGAAGTTCCTCAGTACTGGGGTCAGCCTGACGTCAAAGACAATTTCAAGCTGTTCATCAATTCGGGCATTGAAGTTGGCGAAAACACTGAGATCTATGCTTTCGGTAACTATGCCGAGCGGACAGCTGAAGGTGGCTTCTTCTATCGTAACCCAACCAATCGCGGCGGCGTCTATCGCGGCCCAACTGTTGATCCAGTAACAGGTCTTGCAGACCCAGACGGCGTTGCCTCTATCCTCGTCGGTGACTTGGACGGCGTTGGAACTGGCGGCTCTTGCCCGGCGGGTATCCCACTGACAGAAGGCGGCGGTCTGATCGCAGACCCAACTGTCCTGGCTCAGGTTACCGCTGATCCAAACTGTTTCTCATTCGTAGAGACAATCCCAAGCGGCTTTGTTCCACGCTTTGGTGGTGACAATACTGATTACTCTATCGCTGGTGGCGTTCGCGGCGTCTTCGATCTCGGCTCTGGTCTGAACTATGATTTCAGCATTGTGCACGGCTCAAGCGAAACTGAGTTCTTCATCCGCAACACAATCAACGCGTCTCTCGGGCCAAACACGCCACGTGACTTTATCCCGGGTGCGTATCAGCAGACTGAAACCGTCTATGACGCCGATTTCAGCTATGCGCTGCCAGTTGATGGTCTCGCGTCTGATCTGAACGTCGCGTTTGGTGCTCAGTACCGCGAAGAAGAGTTCGAAATCACGCAAGGTGATGCGGCTTCATTCGCGCTCGGACCACTTGCTGACCAAGGCTTCTCTTCAAGCTCGAACGGCTTCGGTGGCTTCACAGCATCAAGCACGAACTCGCAAGAAAGCTATGCGTTCTATGTCGACTTGGAAGCCGACATTACGGATCGCTTCACCATGCAAGGCGCTGTGCGTTTCGAAGACTATGACGCCTTCGGCAGCACAACTGACTATAAAGTCGGCGCTCTGTTCCGCGTCACGGATACGTTCCGTCTTCGTGGTACAGTTTCAACCGGGTTCCACGCCCCAACAGCGGGTCAAGCGAACGTTACTAACGTGACCACGCAGAACGTTGGCGGTGTCTTGGTTGACCAAGGTACTCTGCCGCTATCGTCTGCAGCAGGTCAGCTCGCCGCTGACTTCGTTGAAGCACGTGACGGTGGACGTCCAACACTGGGTACAGAATCTGCTCAGAACTTCACGTTCGGTGCAGCCTTCGACGCTGGCCCAATGACTTGGACGGTCGACTATTTCAACATCGCTGTTGAAGACCGTATCGCCCTGTCAGCTAACGTGAACTTCCTGGAAGCTCTCGACTTTGTCGGCGCGCAAAACGGTCTTACAGCTTTCGCAAGCGTAAGCGACGGTCTGACTCAGCTCGGAAACGCCGGGATCATCGATCGTAATGCGTTCGTTGGCTTTGAAGACCTGAACCAGTTCCGTTACTTCTCAAACAGCTTTGACACCACCACACAGGGTGTTGAAGTTGTCGGTACACTGCCGCTTGAGCTGACCGAAACTGGCGACTCTGATCTGTCACTGTCGTTCGCATACATCGACACAGAAGTTGATGACCGCGGCACGATCAACCCAATCAGCGAAGGCCGCGTTGCGGCGCTGGAAGAGTCTCTGCCAGAGCTGAAAGGCTCTCTGACTTTCTCACACACCGAGAACAAGTGGCGTGCGCTCGCACGGGCTAACTACTTCGGTGAGTGGGAAGACACAGGCAACGGTACGGGCACACAAGGTGCTGAGATCAATATCGATGCAGAGGTAGGTTACCAGCTGACCGACCAAGTCGAGCTGATCGTCGGCGCGAACAATGTGTTCGACAACTTCCCAGACGAGAACCCGAATGCAAGATCTCTTGGTCAGCTCTACCCAGAGTCTGCGCCAAGCGGCTTCACAGGTGGGTCTTACTATCTGAAAGCACGTTACATCTGGTAACCTGCTTTACCCTCCAAACACGCAAGCCGCTCCATTCGGGGCGGCTTGTTTTTTATCATTTCAGTGTCCGAATATTGCGTTCGCTGCACTCAAATGATTTTCGTCCCAGATTTATTCAGAAACCGTCGCTTTTACGCTTGCCCGGTCTACCGACTCCCCGCTATAGGGCAGCCGTTTGCCTAAGCCGCAAAACAGGAAGGACACTCAGATGCCGAAACGCACCGATCTTCAATCCATTCTTGTTATCGGGGCGGGTCCGATCATTATCGGCCAGGCATGTGAATTCGACTATTCTGGTGTGCAAGCGATCAAAGCGCTAAAAGGCGAAGGGTACCGGGTCATCCTGGTGAACTCCAACCCGGCGACCATCATGACTGATCCGGGCCTTGCCGACGCCACCTACATTGAGCCGATTACGCCGGACTTTGTCGAGAAAATCATCGATATTGAAAAACCAGATGCGCTTCTCCCGACCATGGGAGGTCAGACCGCTTTGAATTGTGCCCTCGCCCTTGAACAGGCGGGGGTTCTTTCTAAGCACGGTGTGGAACTGATCGGCGCGCGTGCTGACGCCATTGAGATGGCCGAAGACCGCAAGCTTTTCCGGGAAGCCATGGACCGGATCGGGCTGGAAAACCCGAAAGCTGAGATCGTCTCTTCACCAAAGAATGAAGACGGCTCTTATGACCGCATCACAGGCCTCAAGAAAGCGCTTGAGGCGCTCGACCATGTCGGCCTCCCCGCGATCATCCGTCCGGCCTTTACCCTAGGCGGCACAGGCGGCGGCGTTGCTTATAATCGCGCTGAGTATGAAGAGATTTGCCGGGCTGGCATCGCGGCCTCTCCCGTGGCCCAGATCTTGGTCGATGAGAGCCTACTCGGTTGGAAAGAATATGAGATGGAGGTTGTTCGCGACAAAGCCGACAACGCCATCATCATTTGCGCGATCGAGAATATTGATCCCATGGGTGTGCATACGGGCGATTCAATTACCGTCGCTCCTGCCCTGACCCTCACCGATCGCGAATATCAAGTGATGCGAAATGCTTCGCTGGCGGTCTTGCGTGAGATTGGTGTCGAAACCGGTGGCTCGAATGTACAGTTCGCAGTCAATCCAGAAGATGGCCGCTTGGTCGTTATCGAGATGAACCCGCGCGTCTCACGCTCCTCTGCCCTGGCATCTAAGGCAACAGGATTCCCGATTGCGAAAATCGCTGCGAAGCTGGCCATTGGCTATACGCTGGATGAGCTCGACAATGATATTACCGGCGTCACGCCGGCCGCGTTTGAGCCAACCATCGACTATGTCGTCACCAAAATTCCGCGCTTTGCATTCGAGAAGTTCGAAGGCGCCGAGCCGCTCCTAACCACCGCCATGAAATCGGTTGGTGAGGCCATGGCCATCGGACGTAACTTTCAAGAAAGCCTGCAAAAAGCGCTCTGCTCGCTTGAGACTGGCCTGACAGGCCTGAACGAGATTGAATTCTCGAGCCCTGGCGCGCTCCGTGAAGCGCTCGGCAAGCAAACACCAGATCGCCTACGGATTGTTGCGCAGGCCTTCCGCAACGGCTTGTCCGTCGAAGACGTTCATGCCGCGACCAGCATCGATCTTTGGTTCTTGCGCCAGATCGCGCAGATCGTGGCGCGCGAAGAAGATGTCCGCCGCGACGGCCTGCCCACCACCCTGCGTGATTTTACTGACCTGAAAGCCATGGGCTTCTCAGATGCGCGTCTTGGTGAACTGACCGGGCAAAGCGAAGGCGAGGCCCGCGCCGCACGCCACGCGCTAAATGTCCGCCCGGTTTATAAGCGGATCGACACGTGCGCAGCTGAGTTCGCAGCGAAGACACCCTATCTCTATTCGACCTATGAGCACGCCGCGTTCGGCGCAGACGCCCCAGATTGTGAAGCCCTGCCATCGGAGCGCAAAAAGGCGATCATTCTCGGCGGCGGACCGAACCGGATCGGACAAGGCATCGAGTTTGATTATTGCTGCTGTCACGCGGCGTTTGCGATGGCGGATATCGGCATTGAAAGCGTCATGGTGAACTGCAATCCTGAAACTGTTTCCACCGACTATGACACGTCCGACCGCCTCTATTTCGAGCCGCTGACGGAAGAGCATGTCTCTGAGATTATCCATAAAGAGCAAAGCGCCGGCGAACTGGCCGGTGTAATTGTTCAATTTGGCGGTCAAACCCCGCTCAAACTTGCGCAGCCGCTTAATCAAGCAGGGATTCCGATCCTCGGCACCAGTCCCGACAGTATCGACCTCGCCGAAGACCGTAAGCAATGGTCAGCGCTTCTCTCCAATCTCGGCATCCAGCAACCGCCGTCTGCAACCGCAAGAAGCCTCGAAGAGACGCTCGAGAAAGCGAGCGAGCTTGGCTACCCCGTCATGCTGCGCCCGTCTTTCGTACTCTCGGGAACCGCAATGCGCATCTGTCATTCGGATGAAGATGTCCGCGAATATGCTGGTTACGCGCTCTCAGTCGCGGGCGATGGGTCGCTGTTCATTGACCGCTATCTTTCAGACGCCATCGAAGTTGATGTCGACGCGTTGTGTGATGGCGAGAATGTCCACGTCGCTGGCGTCATGGAGCATATCGAAGAAGCTGGCGTCCATTCCGGCGACAGTGCCTGTGCCCTGCCGCCTTACACGCTTTCTCCAGCCATTGTCGGCCGCCTAAGTGAGCAAACGATCGCTTTGGCAAAAGCGCTCAACGTATCCGGGCTGATCAATATCCAATACGCGGTCAAAGACGATGAGATTTACGTTCTGGAAGCAAACCCGCGTGCGAGCCGGACGGTCCCGTTCGTCGCCAAAGCTGTAGGCGCTCCGATTGCGAGCATCGCGGCGAAAATCATGGGCGGGAAAGCCCTTACTGAGTTCGATCTTCGCCATGCCGAAGCGAGCCGGATCGCTGTGAAAGAGGCGGTTTTCCCATTTGCACGTTTTGCCAATGTCGATCCGATCCTTGGGCCAGAAATGCGCTCTACGGGCGAGGTCATGGGCTGGGATGATGATTTTGGCACGGCTTTCCTCAAAGCTCAGATCGGCGCGGGGGAAACGCTCCCGACCAGCGGCACGGCTTTCATTTCACTTCGCGAAGCCGACAAAGAAGGCATTGTTGAAGCAGCCTCAAGCTTGATCGAAATGGGGTTTGAGATCGTCGCCACGTCCGGTACAGCGAGCTTCCTTGCGGAGAAGGGCATCGAAACCCGCCTGGTGAAGAAAGTTCTGGAAGGTAAACCGAACATCGAAGACGCGATCCTGAATGGCGAAATCGATCTGGTTCTCAATACGACCGAAGGCGCGCAGTCCCGTAAGGACTCTAAATCGATCCGGCGCACTGCAATGGTTCAAAAAATACCCTACTTCACGACGCTATCCGCCTGCCGCGCCGCAGTGAAAGCGATTCGCGCAATACGCGAGAAACCGCTCGCCGTTCGCGCCTTACAGAAAGCATAACTTGCGAAACCGAGTATTTTAGACTACTTGACCCGCCTGCTTTTTGATTGAACCATCCTGTTTCAAAAGCAAGATGGCGTCAGAACCCAAGAACGGTACTTATTCATGCAACGCACACCTATGACTGCCGGGGGCTATGAGGCCCTCGACGAAGAATTGAAAAATCTGAAGTCTGTTGAGCGCCCGGCCATTATCCAGGCGATCGCAGAAGCTCGTGAGCATGGCGACCTGTCTGAGAACGCTGAGTATCATGCGGCGAAGGAAAAACAGTCTTTCATTGAAGGCCGTATCGTTGAGCTTGAGGACAAGCTCTCTCGCGCTGACGTGATCGATCTGTCTAAGGTGAAGGGCGATAAAATCGTCTTCGGTGCGACTGTCACAATCATCGACGTCGATACTGAGGATGAGTCTACTTACCAAATCGTAGGTGAAGACGAGGCGGATATCGCGCAAGGCAAGGTTTCCAACACGTCTCCAATCGCGCGCGCCCTGATCGGCAAAGGCGAAGGTGACGAGGCCGAAGTCGCGGCCCCTGGCGGCGCTCGCGTCTACGAAATCGCCGACGTGAAATACATCTAAAAGATAGCTCTTCAACTTAAAGGCGAATAATGGCATGGCCAATATATGAGTTCGCCTGACTCCTCTTTAGGGCCCTCAATTTGGGCCGTGAGCGACGGCCGCGCTGGCAATGCTGCACAAGTCCGCGCGATCATCTCGGCGCTCGCTGAGACACAGCGCTGGCTTCAGATTGGCCATATCTATGGATTGGGGCATCGTTCTGACCCGGTGATGCTGTCCCCGCGCGCGCCGTGGACATGGCTTCCAGGCGCCAATTGGCCAGCGCCGCGCCTCGCTCTACCGAAAGCGCAACGCAATCAGCTGAAGGCGCCATGGCCGTCTCTCTGGCTCGCAGCCGGGCGAAGAAGCGCGCCCTACACGGCGAGCGTTCGCGGCTGGAGCGGTGGCCAGACCTTTACGGTTCAAATTCTTGATCCAAAATCCGACCCTGAGCAGTTCGATTTGGTCGTCGTTCCCGAGCATGACTCGCTGGAAGGACCGAACGTGATCCGAACCACCGGATCTCCCACACACTTCTCCGAAGAAGCCATCGAAGAAGCGGGACAGGCTTTCGCCGACCTCGCCGACGAAAATGGGAAATCCGCAATTGTGGTTTTGGGTGGAAACTCGAAGGCCCACACCTTCACACGCGCCCGAGCGGATGAGCTGATGAATGAGTTGGAGACGCTCGCCCGCAAAGGATGGCGCCTGCGGATCACCTGCTCTCGCCGCACGCCAGTCAGTATCGTGACACAAATGCGTGGTTTCGCCGATCGTATCGGCGCTCGGTTCTGGGCCAATGAGCAAGACGGACCAAACCCCTATTTGGCCTGGTTGATTTACTCCGACGCCGCCATCGTGACCGAAGATAGCGCAAACATGCTCTCAGACGCGGCCTGGCATAGATTGCCCGTCCATATTGCCAAACTCAAAGGCAATGCGCCGAAATTTGATCGATTGCATGCCAGCTTGATCGAGCGTGGCTGCGCCCGTTGGTTCGAAGGCTCGATTGAGCTTTGGGACTATGAACCACTCCGCGAAGCCGCACGCGTGGCCGATCAAATCATTGAAAAGCTGCTAGAACGGCATCCACAACCAGAGCTTCGCCAAGCCGACGTTACCAAAACAGCGGCGCCAGACTGGTTTTAGGCGGTTAAGCTTTCGCGTGCGGAAATGCTTTCGAGCTCTTCTGCATCGGTTTCCAAGCACCACGTTTCGGGCTGCTCGAGAAGCGCACGAACGAGCTTATTGTTCATCGCATGTCCGGGCTGCCGAGCTTCATAGAGACCAGCGATAGACGCACCTGCCAGCATAAGATCACCAACCGCGTCAAGCAGTTTGTGACGGATAAACTCATCGTCACTGCGCAGGCCTTCTGGATTGACGATCTCATCGCCATCAATCACCACGGCATTGTCCAGCGAGCCACCGCGCGCGAGGCCCATAGCTTTCAGGGTCTCAACGTCTCTCGCAAATCCAAAGGTTCGAGCAAAGGCGATATCGCGCGCAAACAGGCCGGGCACCAGACGCATCGCCATTTGCTGCGTGCCGATCGCTTTGGTCTCAAACTCAATTTTCGCTTTCAGGGTTAGGACCTTGTCCTTAGACGGGCTGAGTCGTGCCCATTTCACGCCGTCACGAACTTCGACCGTATCAAGAATGCGGATCCGGCGGCGCAAAGTGGTTTGTTGTTTGAGGCCGGCATCATGGAACAGCTCACAAAACACGGCTGAAGAGCCATCCATGATCGGGACTTCTGGTCCATCGATCTCAACCAAAAGATTGTCCAGGCCCATGCCAGCGCAAGCCGCTAGGAAATGTTCTACGGTCGCAACGCTCTCACCATCTTCATTGGTCAAGGTCGTGCCAAGCTGAACTTCGGTGACGTGATCACCGCGTGCCAGAATATCGGTTTGGGCGTCGAGGTCCGTGCGCCGGAAGCGAATACCTGTGTTCGCCTCAGCCGGTTTGATCACCATGCGCGCACGTGCACCAGAGTGTACGCCAATTCCCGCGCAAATGACTGGGGTGTTCAGTGTGGTTTGATACTCTACTCGGCCCAAGTCTACTCTCCCTGTAGCGCGAGCATAAACACCCGTGATCGCGGCAATCTCAACACAAGCATTATTGCGTTTTGTTGCAGTCTTCCGGAAAAGCAAAGCCGCCCGGAGTCGGGCGGCTCAACGTGACAGAGATTTAAGGTTTAAGTGTTCGCTGAGCGGCGCAAAAACGCTGGAATTTCTAGGTCTTCATCATCAAACGGAGTCGCTTTTGGATGATCCTCTGGACTCGAAACGATCTTTGGCTGGTCCTCGCCAGTATCATTGTCGCCGACCGTGTCTTCGCGGCGCCATCCGAAGAGGTTTGAGAAGCCAGCCGGGCTATCAGAAACAGGCTTCGTAAAGGCTGCATCCGCACTCACAGTGTCTGTGCCCTGCTTGCCTTCAACATGGGCCGCGGGCAACGCGCGACCGCTAAAGTCTGGGCGTTGGTCTAGCTCTCGCTCCGCCGAAGCAACTGGCGGCTGGCTGACGACAACTGGTGCTTCTGTAGGAGCTTCTACGGTAGGCGCCGAGGCCGGAGCCGGTGCGGCTACGGCAGGTGGAACAGCAACAGCTCCCGCCTCGGCAGAGATGCCCGCCGCAACGACCGACACGCGAATGCGCCCTTCAAGCTCTGGATCGAACGTCGACCCAAGAATGATGTTCGCATCTTCATCAACTTCGCGGCGAATTTCGTTCGCAGCCTCGTCCAGCTCGAACAAAGTCATGTCATAGCCGCCAGTGATGTTGATCAGTACGCCACGTGCGCCGCGCATCGAAACATCATCGAGCAGCGGATTATCAATGGCTGAGCGCGCAGCTTCAAGCGCCCGGCCTTCGCCCTCGCCTTCGCCCATGCCCATCATCGCCGTGCCCATACCCTTCATGATCGTGCGCACATCGGCAAAATCCAAGTTGATAAGGCCAGGCATAATCATCAAGTCGGTAATCCCGCGAACGCCAGAATAAAGCACATCGTCCGCCATCCGGAAGGCTTCGGCAAACGTGGTGCGCTCATTCGCAATGCGGAAAAGGTTCTGGTTCGGAACAACAATCAGCGTATCGACAGTTTCCTGCATCTTCGTCAGGCCGCCTTCGGCGGTTGTCATACGGTGCGTACCCTCAAACCCGAATGGTTTGGTGACGACACCGATTGTCAGAATCCCTTTGTCGTGGGCCGCTTTGGCAATTACCGGCGCCGCACCGGTTCCAGTACCGCCGCCCATGCCGGCCGCGACGAACACCATGTGAGCATCTTCGAGCGCTTCCAGAATTTCTGGCATAGATTCTTCGGCTGATGCCTCACCAACCTCTGGCCGAGCGCCTGCTCCAAGGCCTGATGTTGTCTCTAGGCCGAGCTGAATTCGGTTTTCTGTCTTGGATCGACGCATCGCTTGAGCGTCTGTATTGGCGACATAAAACTCTACACCTTGCAGATTTGCTTCGATCATATTGTCGACAGCGTTTCCGCCAGCACCACCAACGCCAATAACGACAATTCGTGGTTTGAGTTCCTTAGTCATGCCCTGTTCCCGTCCATTTTTAATCTACGCGCCAAAAGATGTCTGGGGGTAGAATGAACGGCTTGGCCTAAAAGACTCTTAAATGACTGTCATCTCGCTCAAAAATTTTCGCGGATCCAGATTAAGACCTTGGCAAACACTCCACGCCCGGATTCTCCTCCGGCTAGCGCCGCCGCATGCCCAGCCCGTGATGCGTCGGCAAATCCCTTGAGTTCATAGCTTATCAGACCTGCAGCTGTGGAAAAGGCAGGATTCCCATAATTCTCGCCGAGAATGTCAGCATCAATCGGCCGTCCCATCCTAACAGGTTGTTTTAGAACGGTAGTCGCGAGCTCGCGCACACCTGCTAATTGACTGGATCCGCCTGTGAGAACGGTTCGTCTCGGCAAAATTGGGCGCAAAGGGCTCGCCGTGAGGTGAGCTTGCACCATTTCGAACAGCTCTTCGATTCGCGGCGCAATGATTGAGGCCAGCTGGCCGCGCGTCATTCGCCCCGCTTTTAGCCGCCCATCATCCCCCAGCCGCGGGGCTTCAATTCGTTCTGCCATGCCAGGACCGGCTGTATCAGCTGTCCCATGCAGTGTTTTCAGGCGCTCAGCCGCTGCAAAAGTGGTACCGATCCCTTGCGCGATATCGCCAGTCACGCGGGAGCCGCCGACTTTTACCAGGTCCAGCCAAGCAGGCGCGCCATTCATAAAGACGGAGACGGAGGTCACACCGCCGCCAAAATCAATACAGATCGCACCATTGTCGATTTCGTCTTCGATCAGCGTTCCAGAGCCACTTGCCAGAGCCGATGGAACGATCCGTTCAACGCCAAGATGAGCACGCTGCACACATTCTTTCAGATTATTGACGAGCGACTTCGGCGCCGTGACAACATTCAGCAGGACGCGCAACCGCTCGCCGATCATGCCAACCGCGTCGCGAATATCATCCTGATCGTCGACGCCGTACATAACGGGATAGGCACCCAACAGTTCGCGATCTTTCGGAACCGTTTGCCCAAGCGCTTTTGCCCAGACCTTTTGGACGTCTTTGCCGCTAATTTCGCGCTGTCCAAGCTCAATTTCTGCTTCAGCGAGCTGGCTATCGACTTTCGGGCCTGTGATCCCAAGGATAACGCGGTCAATTCGTTCGCCTGCTTCGCGTTCGGCATCTTCAACGGCGAGCCTGATAGAGCGTTCGAGCGCTTCAATGTCAGAGATAGAACCGCCATTGAAACCGCGGCTTTGTTGGCGTCCACCGCCCATAAAGGCAAACCCGGCTCGGCTACCAGGATCCACACGGCCAATCAAACAAGCAATTTTTGAACAGCCGATATCTAGAGCCGCAACAACGGTGCCCGCTTTGCCAACTTGTCTCGGTTTCAGTCTTTGCTCATTCGTTGCCATTAAGCAGCGCCTCCTGACGGTTGCCTGGCAGGGGTCAGATAAACATGCCCTGCAATTCTAAGATCGATCACGCTCAAAGGCCGCGCGGCCAGCTCTGATTTTGCATGCGTCGCTGCAAAACTTGTTAGACTGGGCACCAAACTCTCATCGGTCGGTAGTTTTACGATCGCGCCTGATTTCAATACGAGGTCCCAGCGCCGACCGGCAACGCGGCGCGCATGATCGGTATGCGCGCGAAGGTTGGGTGCGAGCAGAAACGCTTTTTCCAGCGCAGGGACTGCTTCAGGTCCGCCAACGCCCACGGCTTTTACCAGATCCAAATGGTCGCTCGGACGCGCTTTCGGCATGAGGCGTCCTAGACTGTCGACAACGGCCCAGTTTTCACCGTCATTCCAAAGCGCCATCGGCTCAGCGGCGCTCGCATAAATCATCACCGTGTCTGGCCAAAGACGATAGACACGGACTTTTGTTACGAGGCGGGTCTCTTCAACGCGGTTGCGGATCAGGTGCGGATCGGCGCGAAACATATTCTCGCCAGGTTCAATCATCGCAGCCGCTTTGATCTGGCGTGCAACCGCGGGGACGTGCTCCAGTCCGATCACTTCGACTGTATCGACAGACAGACCAATTGAGCGCGAGGCGCCATCCATAGCGCTGCCCCAACGTTGTCCGACTTGTGAAAGTGAGCCGCCGAGCATGGCAGCGCCAGCCACGATCAGGGCGACAACCATGACCAAGCCGAAAATCACAGACGAGATCTGGGTGCGTTCCAGAGCAATGTCTGCTTCAGGCTCTGACTTTTTGCCTTTGGCCCGTGGCATCTCGCGTTACTTCCTCTCACCAATCTCCACCTTGGATCATCCTGAAATGTCCTGGATACGCTTGAGGCGCGGAAAGCTACTGCTTGTTAAAGCAGGGTTTTTGACACCACCAAACGGATCGAAGCCACACGAAATAACGATCCAACCAAGTGAATTTTGCATCAAAGTCGTAAAACTCTCTTAAAGCCCGGGCAGGTTGCGGAAGATTCATTTTTCACCCGGGCGAATTCTGGCAATTTGGCCACCTGCCCCATTTTCGACACAGAATGCGGGCCTTTAGAAGCTCTACGATTTTGCAGAGATCTAACGCGATCTACAAATGTAGAAATTTTCTAAAAATTGGGGTTGCAGAGAACAAGTTACACCTGTAACACACGCCCAGTCGGGATCGTTTTTCTCTTTAGGGCGATAATAATGAAGTATACTTTTCTCGCTGGGCTACTCGTGAGCCTTCCGCTGTCTGTGCACGCACAGGAGCCTGAGCAAACCAGTGATGATACGCGCACCTTCACCATTGCTGACTTTGAGCAATTCGCCCCACGCTCTGCGCTGGACATGGTCAGACAAATCCCAGGGTTCAGCATTTCGCAGAGCGACGGACAGCGCGGCTTCGGCCAAGCGCAGGAAAATGTTCTAATCAATGGCCAGCGGATATCGTCTAAGTCGACTGGCGTCCGCGAGGTTCTCTCCCGCATTCCAGCGACGAATGTCGAACAGATTGAGCTGGTTGAAGGCGCCAGTCTGGATATTCCGGGCCTGAGCGGCCAAGTCGCCAATGTTATTGCCACTGCGAACGGGATCAGCGGCACATGGACCTATCGCCAGCGCTACCGCGAAAACTTGCCGCCTGCCCTGGATTGGTTCGAAGTCTCAGTGAACGGACAGAACGGAGCCCTCGGCTGGACCCTCGGCGTCGAGACAGAGCCCAATCGCGGCGCGTCAGCTGGCCGTGAAGACGTGTTTGAGAACTTCAGCAATGGTGTTGGCGAGCTCGTGCGTTATCGCGAGGAAGAATTCACCTTCATCGCTGATTTCGTAAACCTCAACGGCAGCCTCAATTGGAAACCTGCCAATGGGCACATCGCCAATCTGAATGCCGAGTACAATTTGTGGGAGCCGGACCAGCGCGAGACCACAAGTACGTTCTCGCCAGATGGAACCCTGCTCAGTCAATCGGTGTTCCAGTTCAAAGAGAATGAATGGAACAGCGAGATCAGCGGTGACTATGAACTGGATCTGGGACCCGGACGCTTCAAACTGATCGGCCTGCAACGAAATGAGCACAGCCCGACGCGCGCCAAGTTTTTTGGCGCGAATATCGACGGGACCGAACTGGTCAATCAAATCGCTGACAGTACGACAGATGAGAGCGAAAGTATCTTGCGCGGTGAATACAATCTCACCGGCGCGAATAATTCAGATTGGCAATTCTCACTTGAGGGCGCGTTTAACTCGCTCGAAAACGAGCAGCAAAGGTTTCGGGGCGATACATTCGACTCGGTCACTGAAATCCCAGGCAACCCGGGCGTTCGCGTTGAAGAAAAGCGCGCTGAAGCCTTCATCACGCATGGCCGCCAGCTCACGAAAGACCTGAGGCTCCAAGCTTCACTCGGTGCGGAGCAATCTGAAATCATGTCTGAGAGCGCGGACGTGACCCAGACACGAACCTTCACGCGCCCGAAAGGCTCAGCTTCACTCGCATGGACGGTCAACGACAAGACCAACATCAATGCCTCGATTGAACGCCAGGTAGGACAACTGAACTTCTTCGATTTCGTCTCGAACGTCGATCTAAACCGCGGCGACGATAATACCGGCAATGTTGATATCGTTCCGGATCAGCGGTGGCGGCTCGGCGTGGAAGTCGAACGCGATTTTGGCAGTTGGGGCGCCGTCACCGCAGAGGTGTTCGGCGAGCAAATCGAAGACCTGATTGATCTCGTACCAATCTTTGATCAGGGAACCCCGCCGCGCCCGATTGGCGAAGGTCCGGGGAACATTGATGACGCGTCACGTTACGGGATCGAGATCGATGGCACGTTTAAATTCGACAATTTGGGTTGGAAGGGCGCACAGCTTGAATACGAGGTCTTCGCCCAAGACACATTCCTAGACGACCCGCTCACGGGCGAAACGCGCGATTTCAACGGCAGAACGATCTATTTTTATGAGTTGAATTTCCGCCACGATATTCCGAATACAGATTGGGCGTGGGGCTTGAACTATGAGAAGTTTGAAGAAGCCCCCGTGTTCCGGCGCGACGCTCGGCGCTTTTTCATCCAGCCACAAGGGTTTTCCTGGGCTTTCATCGAACACAAAGACATCTTCGGTATGACTGGATCGATCTTTTACGCGAACCTTTTGGACAGCGATGATGATTTCCAGCGGATCCAATATGCACCGGATCGCAATGGTCAGATTGTACAGATCGAGGATCGCAGCCGGAACTTTGGTGGCATCCTGACCCTACGATTGCAGGGGTCGTTCTAACCGGCTTGCAATCGTCCGATCCGGCGAATTTCCCAGCGCAGGTCCACGCCCGAATGGTCGAGGACGCGCGCCCGAACCAACTCGCCTAAAGCTTCAATATCGGCGGCCGTCGCGTCGCCGGTATTGATCAAGAAATTACAATGCTTCTCGCTGACCATTGCGCCGCCAACTTTCAGCCCTCGGCACCCTGCTGCATCAATCAGTTTCCAGCTCGAACGGGCATCCGACGTGCCCGGAGGATCTGGATTGGCGAAGGTAGATCCACCGGTCTTGTCTTTGATGGGCTGGGTCTCCGCGCGGCGCTTTTGGTGCGCGGCGATTTCCTCGGCAAGGATCTCTGGATCACCGCCCGTTTCCCCTCGCAGATGAAGTTCTGTCACGATGATATCCGACGGAAAATCGGTATGGCGATAAGAAAAGCCAATCTCATCACGTGAAAGCCGGACCAGATCACCAGTCCGCGTCACGCCGTCTACGGCGGTCACGACATCACTGAGCTCGTGCCCGTAACAGCCCGCATTCGTTCGAACAGCGCCGCCAATCGATCCGGGAATTCCGGACAGAAACGACAATCCGCTCAGCCCCTCGCGGGCCGCCGCTTTTGCAACGGAGAGATCCAAAGCACCCGCGCGGGCGGTCAGGCTGCGGTCGCCCTCACGGCGAATGTCGCCCCAATATTTACCCATCAGGCGGATCACCACGCCTTCTATGCCACCATCGCGGACAATCGTATTCGACCCGACACCGAGCACCGTGACCGGAACCTCCGTCGGAAGAGCTTTCAGTACGGTCTGAAGGTCTTCTATGTCCGCAGGCAAAACCAACATGTCCGCTGTCCCGCCCACGCGAAACCAAGTATACGGGGCGAGTGCTGCATTCTTCATCATTTTGCCGCGAAACTCGGGCAAAGCGCTTAAATCGAAGGTCATAGCTTCGCCTACCGCTTGTCGGTGGCGACGAAAAGGGGCGAACACATGAGCATGGATATTTCACTCCCCCAGGGCTTGCTCTTGCTCTCGCTCAATGACGCCACGGGCAAGACCGAAGACGGATATTATCAGCCTGCACTCGCAGGCGCAGCGCTTGCTGATTTGATGCTGCGCGGTGCGATCGAGTTACAGCTCGATCCGCAATCAATCATTCCCCTGCGCCATACGCTCGAACTCGGGGCGTTTCTCAGCATGTGCGACGATGCGATTGGCGGCGCGGCGAAGCGTCAGAATTTGACCTATTGGGTCTCGGCCCTCGCGCACCAAAAAGACTTTATTGCGACGCTGGCAGATGAGCTCTGCCATCTCGGCGCACTCACACGTAAGAAAACGCGGGTGTTTGGTCTGTTCACACGAACGGTCTGGCCTGAAGCTTCGCCGGTTCTAGAAAATGCGCTGAAACAAGAGATGGCGACCGCGATGTTTGAGAGCGGCCCGATTGACGAACGCCTTTGCTTGACCATTGCTCTCGCCAAAGCCGTTGGCCTTTTAGAGTTTAATTTCGACGCCGCAGATTTAGCTGCTCATGCGGACCGGATTGAGTCGATTGCCGCGGGCGAATGCCTCACTACAGAGGCGACCGATGCGGTCGTTGGCGCCGTCAACGAAGCGATCCGCGCCGCGAATGCGATTGCCGACTCAACGACGGCGTCGATCGTTACCTAGAAGCGATAGCGCAGTTTGAAATTCGCCCACGCTTCCGCCTCAAGCGCGGCCGCTTGCTGAACATCTAAGGCGCCAAAGACACGCGCTTGTTCGGCGCGGTAGACCAAACTGGCACCAATCGTAGCGTCCATTGACCAGCCAGAGGCTGGGGTCCCCGTCTGCAGCCCGACACCAATGAAAGGCGCGCGGTCCCGGTCATGATCATAAAGCCCGCTGCGTCGGCCGGTGTTTACGATTGCTCGATCAATCTGTCGGCCAAGTTCGGATCGGTCTTCACTTGAGCCAACCGCGAGAACCAGATTCGGATGCCCGGTGCTTACAAAGGCAAACGTCCCGACTGGCCCTGGGTCTTGCACACTGACCTTAGGCATTGGCACCGGCTGAGATGCAGCCGTGACACCCGCATCGAAACGAGGTCGCAGCGCAACTTGGCGTGCTGGTACGGGCGTTTGATCCTGCATTCGAAGCCTAATGATAGGCTCTTCATCTGCCGCATGCTGCGCAATCACGCCTGTAATCGATAAGGCGAGGCTGATCGCCAATACGATGAGTGTTTTCGTCCACACGACGCCGTCCCTCACGCCCAATCAGACTAAGGGATGCCAGCGAGTCTTTGACAAAACAGAACGAGAGTCCGCGCAATTGCGCAGACTCTATTTACCAAGAAGGCTATCCTTCTAGCGCCTCGATCAGACTGTTGGCATGCGCCGAAATGCTACCCGCCCCCATACACACGACCATATCGCCGGGTCTGGCGATGTCTTTGATCAGCTGCGGTAAGGTTTCTAGATCGGCCAGCGTGTGCGCTTCTTTATGGCCGTGCCCCTTCATACTCGCGACCAAGGCGGTGTGATCGATGCCCTCGATCGGGCTCTCCCCCGCCGCGAAGACGGGTGTGATAACCGCGATATCGGCCTCGCGGTAGCATTGCGCAAAGTCTTCGAACAGATCCTCGAGCCGCGAATAACGATGCGGTTGCGAGATCGCGATCACGCGCCCCTGCCCCTGGATCGCACGGGCCGCTTTCAAACAGGCCTCGATCTCAACCGGGTGGTGCGCGTAATCATCGATAATTTTGACGCCGTTGCATTCGCCGACCGGTGTAAAGCGACGCTTCACGCCGCCAAAGGCTTTCAGACTGTCGCGGAGCTGATCATTGGTGGCGCCAAGCTCGACCGCCACAGCAATCGCCGCCAAGGCGTTCGAGACATTGTGCTCACCCGCCATAGGCAGGAAGACCTGTTCAATCACGCGTTCGCTCGCATTTAGCTGCGCCCGGATCATGACATCAAAAGTCACGCCCTCCGTGGAGGGTTGCAGGTTCACCGCGCGCACATCGGCCTGGCGATTATAGCCATAGGTGATGATCCGACGGTCTGAGACGCGCGCCACCATGGCTGCGACCTCGGGATGGTCGGTGCACAAGACGCCAAAACCATAGAACGGGATATTGCCGACATAGGTGTCGAACGCATCGCGCAGCGCATCCATGGAGCCATAATGCTCCATATGTTCGGGATCCATATTGGTGACGATGGCGATCGTCGGACGGATCTTCATGAATGTGCCATCACTCTCGTCGGCTTCCAGAACGATCCAGTCGCCATCTCCGGCTTTGGCATTCGAGCCATAAGCGTTGATGATCCCACCATTGATCACAGTCGGATCAATCCCAGCGCCATCCAGCAGAGCAGCGACCATGGTGGTGGTCGTCGTCTTGCCGTGCGTACCCGCCACCGCGACCGTCCATTTAAGACGGATAATCTCAGCCAGCATATCGGCGCGGCGCACCACTGGAATCCCGGCAGCGCGGGCGGCTTGAACCTCGACATTGTCATCTTTGATCGCGCTTGAGATAATCACCGCGCTGGTGCCGGCGACATTCTCTGCCACATGGCCAATATGGACGACGGCGCCGCGTTCCCGCAGGCGCTCAACATTGGCGCTTTCCTTCATATCTGAGCCTTGCACCTGATAGCCGAGATTGATCATGATCTCTGCAATGCCGGACATGCCAATGCCACCAATTCCAACAAGGTGAGCGGGGCCGAGCGGGAAAGGCGTTGGAGAAGGTTTCATGAGATCTCTCTGTCCGATTGAGGCACTAAAAGGCGCTTAGCCTGTTCCGCGCGCACGAGGCAAGTTCATGGCTGATCGGAGCGCTTGTAACTGGCGCTATCAACTCCAATGTGCATGGGTTCATGTCCAAAAGATGGAGACGTTTCATGAAGATGCAGCTTGCAGAGCTAAATGTCGGACGCTTGGTAGCCCCGACCGATGACCCAAGAGTCAAAGACTTCATGGACAATCTCGATTTCATCAACGGGCTTGGCAAACAGATGCCTGGCTTCGTCTGGATGATGGAGGGTTCCGGCGAGCCGGGCACCGGGAACACCGAAGCGAAAATCGATGGCGATCCGCAATACGTTTCGAACCTGACGGTCTGGGAAGATGTCGAGAGCCTCGAGAAATTCGTCTGGGGCACGGTGCATAAGAGATTCTATGAGCGCCGCGAGGAATGGTTCGAGGTGATGGGTCAAATGCACTTTGTGATGTGGTGGGTGCCAGAGGGCCATGAGCCAACATTGGACGAGGCCCTCACAAAGCTCGAGCATCGCCAAAAACATGGCGATTCAGCCGATGCGTTCGGTTGGGAATGGCTCAAAGAAGCGAAGATGTACGAAACCCACCGCTGCAACGCGGCTTAATCGCGTTCAGGTTTTTCCGGTCTTCGACCGAGCAAAGCCATCAAGAAGCCCGCTAAAGCAATGGCCAACATGATCCCAATGATCAGGGTCAGAGGAGACTCAGCGATCGGGCCATTGGTTTCTGGACCGCCCGCTCGAAAGTTTCGGACATGGGTGAAGAATGACATCCAGAACATCGCGACGGTGAAGCCCCAGCCGCCGCTGAGCCATCTTATTGTACCCGTTTTGAGCGCGCGCTGTCCGCCAAAGATGAGAAGCGCGGCGCCAATATAGTCGACGACCCAAAACGGCCACCACTGCCAGTCGCCCCAGTTTCGCACCATTTCGCCAACGAAGAGGAAAACTCCAAACGCAATTGCGAGATAGGCTGAAACTCTAATCATGCCGCCGAGGCGCTCTCGGCCAAATCTGCAAGATCCTGGGACGCACGAGTATTTCCGATTGCTTTCGCGGCAGCGGCCCGTACCGCCATATCATTCGCGTCGCCGAGGCGCAGGGCCAAAAGCTCCCCGAGCAGATTAGGGTACAGATTATCCTCTAGCAGCATATCAGCCGCGCCTGCCTCAACCAGGCCCTCGGCGTTCGCTTCCTGGTGATTGTCCATCGCGATTTTAAGCGGGATCAGGATGGAGGGACGGCCAATCGCTGCGATCTCGCTAACCGTGCCGGCACCCGATCTCGCAATCACCAAATGCGCCGCCGCGAGACGCTCCGGCATGTCGGAGAAGAAGGATTGCAGCGTGGCTTTGACCTTCACCTTGTCATAGATGGCACGCACCTCGTCCAACTGCTCCTCGCGCACTTGCTGAACAATGTGCAAACGCGCTCGAAACAGGGCTGGAATATGATTGGCAATGGCCAGTGGGATGGCCTGCCCCAGAATACGGGCGCCTTGTGAGCCGCCGGTAATGAACACTGTGAGCTCGTCACCCATGCTGGGGAACGCGGCATCCCGCATCGCGGCAATCGACGCGCGGACGGGATTGCCAACCGGCTGATGATTGGCACCGCGCGGCAGACGGTCCAGCCGCTCAAAGCCAGAGGCCACGACCGCAGCATGTTTCGCAAAGACGCGATTAACGCGGCCGAGGACAGCATTTTGTTCGTGGATGAGGAGCGGGATCTTGAGGCGTCGCCCAGCTGAGAGCGCCGGATAAGCGGGATAACCGCCGAACCCCGCAACCAAAGCTGGCTTTTGATCTTGTTTGAACCGGCGCACCGCCCCGTTCACGCCCGCGCGCAGTTTCAGCGCCGTCCCCGGAAGGGTCCACGGTTTGCGAATATTCGGGCTCGCGGCTTTGACTTCCTGTTTCCAAGACGCCGGAAATTTATCGGCATAGCGCAAACCGCGATCGTCACTGATCAGTCCGACCTCCCAGCCGCGGGACGCCATTTCTTCTGCAAAAGCAGCCGCGGGAAACATATGCCCGCCTGTGCCACCTGCACCAATCACCACGAGGGGTTTGCCGCTCATATCTCGCCTCTAAGTTCGCTGCCCGCGCCGAATAAGAGCGAGCGCCAAGCCGAGCGTCAGCGCAATCCCCATCATCGACGACCCACCGGATGAGATGAACGGAAGCGTCATCCCCTTTGGTGGGATCAGGCTGACATTTACTGCGATGTTCGTGGCAGCTTGAAGGCCGAAAAGCGCAAACAATCCGGAGGCCGCCGCGCGCGGATAAGGGTCGTGAAGGCGGGCCGCAGTTCTGAGCCCCTTCCAAACGATGTATCCAAAGATCAGGATCAGCCCGACCGCAGCCAAATAGCCGAACTCCTCGCCCATCACGGCATAGATGAAATCGGTATGCGCATCGGGCAGCGAGGTCTTGATCCGTCCTTCACCTGGCCCGACACCGAACAGGCCACCCCGTGCAATCGCTTCAGACGCTTTGTCGATTTGGTAGGTGTCATAGTCAGTCGGGTTGATGAAGGAATTGATCCGAAAGCGCACATGCGGCAGCGTCGCATAGAGCAAGCCCGCAAGTGCGGTCCCGCCGCCAACAAAAACCGCCGCCCAGCGCCACGGCAGACCAGACACAAAGAACGTCACCATAAAGGCCGCTGTCAAAAGGGCCGACTGCCCGACATCAGGCTGTAATAAAAGAAAGCCCAGTGTGGCGCAGAAAAAGACCAGCGTGATCCCGGCCCACGGCCCGTTTGGATAGATCCGCCGCTGCGCCAATAGCCAGCCCGACAACACAATCAAAGCGGGCTTCACAAACTCAGAAGGCTGCAGACCAAAACTGCCAATGCGAATCCAGCGCTGCGCCCCTTTTGCTTCATATCCAGCCACCAGGATGTAAGCGAGCAGAACGGTCGAACCGAGGAAAACAAGTGCTGCGAGCCGACGCGCCCAAACCTTATCGAGAATGCTGACCCCCACCATGACGACCACAGCGACCCCAACGAACATGGAGTGGCGCTGAACGAAGTGGAACTCATTGGCATAGCCGAGCCGCTCAGCAGCTGGGGGACCTGCAGCGAGCGACATTAACAGCCCAACGCAAAGCAATATCAAAGCTGATGTCAGGATGCTCCAGTCCAAGCCGCGCTGCCACTCTAAGAACCGCCCTGTCGCAGATCTTGGTCGGAGCGCAACTTCAACCATACCGCCCCCTAGACCGCTTCTTTCTGCGGTTCGGTTTGCGAGGCGAGACGCTCAACAATTTCGCGGAACGCATCACCGCGCGCTTCAAAGTCTTTGTATTGATCAAAACTCGCGCAGGCCGGTGATAGAAGAATAATCGGGTTCGGGTCGCCCGCTGCTCTCGCGGCGTCGAAGGCGGCCTGAGTGGCGGCTTCTAAGGTCCCGCACTTTACGGCCTTCGCTTTTCCATCCAGCGTTTTGGCGAAATCATCCGCGCTCTCGCCGATCAGATAAGCCTGTTCGATCCGATCAAACCAAGGTGCAAGCGGTTTAATGCCTTCCGCTTTCGGAACACCACCTGCAATCCAATGGACTTTTGGCCAGGTTTTTAGCGCTTGTTCCGCTGCCTGCGCGTTCGTGGCTTTGCTATCATTCACGAAGCGAACGCCGCCAATATCGCCGACACGCTCCATGCGATGCGGAAGACCTGGGAAGGTGCGCATCGCCGCCATAATCCGGCCCGGCGCAACGCCGAGCGCCTGACAGGCCGCATAAGCCGCCGCCGCGTTTTGATAATTGTGACGCCCTGGAAGCGCCTCGGCCTCGGCCAAGTTTCCAACGCGGATCGCTTGCCCGCCAGTGCTGTCATAGAAGTGACCATCGACGGCGCTGACGCCGCGCGCCAAGCCGAACTCAGAGCTGATCTGGATGACGCGTCCACCGCCGGGGCGTTGCCGCCCCATGGCAATCGCCTGTGAGTAAGGATCATCTATCCCAACCACAGCGACATCACGGATCGTCTGATTGGCAAAGATCCGTTTCTTCGCTTGGACATACCCGTCCATACCGCCATGGCGGTCCAAGTGATCGGGCGAAATGTTCAGGAAGACAGCGACATCACAGCGGAGGCTGCTGACCAGATCGAGCTGATAAGACGATAATTCCAGCACATAGATCGAGTTCGCATTCAAAGCTGGCATATCGAGGACGCCGGTCCCGATATTGCCGCCGACGCGAACGTCACGGCCTGACTCTTTCAGGATATGGCCGATCAAAGCTGTCGTGGTCGACTTGCCGTTCGTCCCCGTAATTCCGACCACTTTTGGGCGGCCTTTTTCCGGCAGAGCCTGAACCGCGCGCGCAAACAGCTCGACATCGCCAACCACGGGCACGTTCATCATTTCCGCCATGCGCACCAGACGATGCGGCTGCGGGAAGCGGAACGGAATTCCAGGCGAGAGCACGAGCGCGGCAAACTTCTGCCAATCGCGCTTATTGATGTCGCTCACATTCACGCCTTCAGCCTCAGCCTTCAACCGAGCCGCGTCCCCATCATCCCAAGCATGCACGCGCGCACCGCCCGCAGCCAAGGCTTTCGCAGCGGATAATCCGGTGCGGCCTAGGCCATAGACGGCGACATCGCGCCCTGCATATTCGGTGATTGGGATCATCGGGTGGGCACTACCTCAGCTTCAGCGTGGCAAGGCCCGCAAGGGCGAACAAAAGCGATAAGATCCAGAACCGAACCACGACCCGGGTTTCAGGCCAGTTCTTCTTCTGGAAATGGTGGTGCAGCGGCGCCATCAGGAAGATGCGCTTGCCTTCGCCGGTAAGCTTCCGCGTGATCTTGAACCAGCTTACTTGAAGCACAACCGACATAACCTCGAGAACGAACAATCCGCCAATCACGGCGAGCGCAAACTCGTGCTTAATGGCGACCGCGACGACGCCGATCAGGCCGCCTAGACCGAGCGAACCGGTATCGCCCATGAACACTTTGGCCGGGTAGGCATTGTACCATAAAAAACCCATTCCAGCGCCCATCATAGCGCCCATAAGGACCGCCATTTCACCGGCGCCAGGCGTGAACTGAATGCCGAGATAATCTGCGAAAAAGAAGTTCCCGGTCAGGTAAGCGATGAGCGCGAATGCAGCGCCGGTAAACATGATCGGGACAATCGCGAGACCGTCCAAGCCGTCGGTGAAATTCACGGCATTCGCGAAGCCGACAATGACGATACAAGCGAAGACCACGAACAGGCCGCCAAGCGGGAAGAAATAATCGTTCACGAACGGGATCGCGACCCCGCCGGAGAAGCTAGCTTCATTGCGCTCAACCGAGGTTTCTGGGGCAAAGCCCGCCACCCATTCCGCGAGCGGGTTCAGCGCCCCCCAATCAGCATGCCCCATCGGCGTATGCGCGCCGTGCAAGCCCATAATGAAAGCGCCTGCCAGAGCCGCCACCAGGAATTCTGTGCCGAGGCGCAGACGCGCGGACACACCGTCCGTGCTTTGCTTTGTGACCTTGGCATAGTCATCCATAAATCCAAGCACCGCATAAGACAGCGATACCGCAAGCACGACCCAAATGTATGGGTTACTCAGGTCTGCGAAGAGGAGCGTCCCGAGAATAAGCCCGATCCAAATCAAGATCCCGCCCATGGTTGGCGTGCCTTGCTTGGCCATTTGCGCTTCGAGGGACAGGTCGCGGATCGGCTGACCTTTACCTTGGCGTGCTCGCAAGACATCAATCATCCAGCCGCCAAAGATGACCGTCACCAAAAAGGCCGTCACCAGCGCCAGTCCCGTTCGGAACGTGAGATAATTGAATAGTCGCAGCGGCCCTTCTTCGGCCGCCAGTAGTTCAAACAGCATCACAACCCCTTGCAGCACCTTCTGCGCCGCGATCCATCACCATTTCGTCTGTCCAAGCGCTGCTTTGTCGCTGTGGATCTGCGAATAGTCTTATTCCGGATGTATTCGCCCAATTTAACAAGGGCGGGAGAGCCGCGATTTGCCTTTCTTTTCGGTTAGAATTGCCGCGCATGCGTCCCGAAAACTTGTTGGACTCTGTTCGTTCTCTCACGGAGAGCGCTGATCGAGCGACCACCGCAGATTCTCGAGCGCTGCCACAACCCGTTGGCACGTAAAGAACTTCTGCGGTGTCTCGGTGACGGGCAACCTTGAACCATGGCGTTTTTACGCCGACTGAATCCTGAGGTGCCGCGAAACCTGTGGAAGAAACCGGCGCGCGGAGCGCACGCTTCACATGACCAAGAATAGAGATGAAGGGACTATGCATTCGCCGCCTCCTTCAACGCTTCGATCGCCGTTTCCTGGTCGCTGAAGGGAATGACGGTTTCGCCAATGATCTGACCCGTCTCGTGGCCTTTTCCCGCAATCAGAAGCGTGTCGCCTTTTCGAAGATCCTTGACCGCATCCTGGATCGCTTGGCCGCGATCTCCGATCTCGATCCCATTTGGCACCCCTTCGAGCACGTCAGCGCGAATGGCGGCTGGGTCTTCGCTGCGCGGATTATCGTCCGTGACGATGACATGATCGGCGTGCTTCGCGGCCACTTCGCCCATAAGCGGACGCTTGCCGCGGTCGCGGTCGCCGCCACAGCCAAAGACAACCACTAGGCGCCCAGCGGTGTGCGGGCGGGCTGCGCGGATCAAAACATCAAGCCCGGCAGGTGTGTGAGCATAATCGACAAAGACGCCGGCGCCCTCGCCTGTTTCGCCCACATATTCGAGCCGGCCTTTGACCGGTTGAAGCTTCGACATGCCGGTTGCAACCGCCTGCAAGTCCAAACCACCTGCGAGCGCCAGGCCCGCTGCCGTCAGCGCATTGAGGGCTTGGAATTCACCGATCAGCGGCAGATCGATCGCTGCTTTCTCACTGCGCCAATCCAGGAACAGGCGCTGCCCAGTCGCTTTCGGCATCAGTTCTTCGATTTTGAGATCTGTCCCGCGCCAGCCAACCGAAACCAGATCGAGGCCTGCTTGTTGCGCCGCCTCTTCAAAAAACAGACGCTGATCACTGTCAGCATTCACAACTGCCGGGTAGCCTTTTGGCGCGAGCTCACTGAACAAACGCAGCTTCGCAGACCGATATTCGTCCATCGTGTTGTGATAATCGAGATGGTCTTGAGTGAGATTGGTGAAGGCCACCGCGCTGAGGCTCACCGCGTCCAAACGATACTGCGCGAGGCCATGCGAGGAGGCCTCCATCGCCGCGTGGGTCACCCCATCTTGGGCGAGCGTCTGCAGGGTTGCGTGGATCGCAACAGGATCCGGCGTGGTATGCCCGAGATCGATATGTCCGCTTGGACCAATCGCGCCCAGGGTCCCCATACTGGCAGACTTCAAGCCCGCGGTTTGCCAAATCTGGCGGAGGAAATCGACAGTGGAGCTTTTCCCATTCGTCCCGGTAATCGCAACAATCTGCTCGGGTTGTGTCGGATAGAAGCGTGCAGAGGCTTCCGCCATTGCGAGGCGCGCATTCTCGACTTCAATGCGTGCCGCGCCGCCGATCTCCGGTAAGTCTTCACCCAGAACAGCAATCGCGCCGTTTTCAATCGCACCTGGGATGAATTTACGCCCGTCGGCGACAACACCCTGCATCGCCGCAAAGACATAGCCGGGCTGCACACGTCGACTGTCCGCTGTGATCCCGGTCACTTCAGCCTCAGCGCCAGGCCCAGAATAGAATGGAACTAGGTCCTTTAAAATCATAGTGTCGTACCTCTCCTGTCAGCGACGGAACGGACGCGAGGCGTTGACCCAACGGGTTCATCGAATTGCGGCTCAACACCTAAAATCGGCGCAATCCGCTCAATCACCCGTCCTGCGGTCGGCGCTGCGTTCCAGGCTGCCGTCCGGCCGCGGTCTTGTCCGGCCTTCGGAGAATCCAGCACGATCAATACGACATATTCAGGGCTATCGGCGGGGAATACGGCGGCAAAGCTGCAAATATTCTCGGTATCTGAGTATCCGCCTGCGATTGGCTTTTCGGCGGTTCCCGTCTTTCCCGCGACGCGGTAGCCGCCGACTTCGGCGCGCGATCCCGTGCCATCGACCACGGCTTTGCGCAGCATTCGCACAACCAAGTCCGCGGTCGGCGCCGCCATAACTCGCTTAGGACTGCGCTGCCGTGTCGGCGCCATAAGCAAGGTTGGCGTTACGGTTTCTCCGGCATTGGCGAGCGACGCAAACGCGCTCGCAAACGCAATTGGGGAGACCGCAATTCCGTGCCCATAACTCGCCGTTGCGCTGTAAAGCTCATCAAACTTTTCTGGCAAAAGTGGCCGCGCACTGCCCGCAAGCTCAATTGGAGAGCGGGAGAACAGACCAAGCGATGAAAAGAACTCTTGCTGGCGCCGCGTGCCCATTTGCCAGGCGATTTTAACGGTGCCGATATTCGAGCTGTCAGCGATAATCTCAAACGAGGTTGGGCGCCCGACAATCGGATGATCATCCTCGATCTGCTGCCCTCGAATGCGCAAAGGTTCTCGAACATCAAACCGGTCGTTCGGACGAATGGCGCCAGCATCTAACGCGCCGGCGACGGTTAGCGGCTTGAACACGGAGCCAAGCTCGTACACCGCATTGCTGGCCCGATCGAGCCGAGCGGGATCATCGCGGTCGAGCGATGTCGCCTGGTGCGGGTCCAAGGGTGGCCAGCTCGCCATACCGAGCACTTCGCCGGTCTGCGCAGCCAAGACGACACCTGCGCCCGCATCAGCTTCATACTCGCCAATCGCAGCAGAGAGCTCAGCCTCAAGACTGAATTGCACGTTCGCATCAATGGTCAGGAAAAGCGGCTCTGGATCGCTGGTTAAACGATCATCCATGGCATATTCGATGCCGCCCAAACCCTGGCCATCGGCGCCCGCGAACCCAAGCAAGTGCCCTGCCAGGGTCCCTCTCGGATAGGCGCGCCGGGTCTCTTCTCGAAACCCGATTCCTTCCAGACCAAGCTCAAAGACGGCTTGGCGCTGGCGCGGTGTGATCCCGCGCTCAATCCAGGCAAACGCCCGCGCTTTGTTCGAGAGCCGTGCTTCGATACGCTCGACATCCAAGTCTGGCAAAACGCGGGCGAGCTCACCCGCAATCAGAGCTGCATCCCCGATCGCGCGGGGGTCGGCAAATACAGAATATGCTGTGACCGAGGTCGCCAAGAGGCCGCCATTGCGATCCACAATATCAGCGCGGCGCGCCGGCGCTTCTGTGTTGACGACCTGCGTGACAATCTCACCAGGCCCGCTTAGCGCGACGGTCAGACCTTTGATCGCAATCGCTCCAAACACAGCGAGAAGCGCCATAGAGACGATACGTGTCCGCATCCCGCCGCCGCCAAGGTCGATTTCAGGGGTTGGTTCAATTTGCATTGCCGACCTCCTGATCTACAGGCTGGTCTGCGTCTCGCAGTTCCATGGGCGGTCCGACACGGCCATCAAGATCGACACTGCGAACAAACTGCTCGGCCTTCATAGGCACCATGCCAAGCTCGCGGCGCGCGAATTCTTCAATCCACTCCGGACGAGACCGGTGCGCAAATTCTGCCTCGAGGTCGAATTGCGCGGCTTCCGCCTCGGCGATTTGAACTTCAACGGCCTCGATCTCTGCGACGGTTTCCTGCGCGCCATATTTCGCGCGGTAGAGGCTGAAGATCAGCAAGCCAACAACGGCCAGTCCAAAGAGGAACGCACGCTTACTCATAAGGCCGCCTCCAAAGCTGAAAGCGATGGCAGGCGCATGCCTGTTTCAACCGGATCTGACCAAACCTCGGCATCTGTCCGCACAGCCACGCGCAAACGGGCCGACCGTGCGCGCGGATTGACGGAGGTTTCCGCCTCACCTGGATCAATCGCCTTGCGTTGAGGGAGCTCAAATGTGGGGTCCGGACCTTTGCTGCGCTCCGGCATGTAACGGGAGCCACCGCCTAGCAGGCCTGCGCGGGCTCGCATAAACTGTTTCACCAGCCGGTCTTCAAGCGAGTGGAAGGTGACGACCACAAGGCGTCCACCGACACGGAGCAGCCGCTCTGCCGCGGCGAGACCGCGCGCGAGCTCGCCAAGCTCATCATTCACAAACATCCGGATTGCCTGAAAGGTCAGCGTTGCGGGGTGCGTTTTCTTTCCGCGCCGGCCGCCGACCGCTTGCTCAACGCACTCGGCAAGCTCGAGCGTCGTTGAAAAGCTGCCCGAAGCCCGCTGCGCGACAATCGCGCTTGCAATGCGCTTGGCCTGGCGCTCTTCACCGAGCTGACGAATGATCGAAGTCAGGTCGCCCGCCGACATGTGATTGACGACATCTTTGGCGCTCGGCCCCGTTTGGCCCATCCGCATATCAAGCGGTCCGTCGCGCATGAATGAGAAGCCGCGCTCTCCTTCATCGATCTGGAAAGACGAGACACCAATATCCAGCATCACGCCGTCCACCTGCGGAACACCGGCGTTCAGCAAAAGCGCATCCATATCGCCGAACCGCCCCAGCAGAGGGATCAAGCGAGGCTCGTTTTCACTGAGGCGCTCAGCGCGCGTGATCGCATCAAAGTCGCGATCGATGCCATACAGTTTGCAATTCGCGGCCTCTAGAACGCGGAGCGCATACCCGCCGCCGCCAAAGGTGCCATCGACATAGGCCTCACCATCTTGCGGCGCGAGCGCTGCCACCACTTCCGGAAGGAGAACAGGGACATGACCCATTACTCACCCTCCCCGACCACGCCGCGAATGTCGCCAACGGCCATCGCCGCATTGAAAGAGCCTTCGAAATCGCCCTGCACATCATCGAGCTGCGATTCCATCTCGGCATCGAAGGCCGCGTAGCGCTCAGGATCCCAAACATAGAAGCGATCCATCGCACCGACAAAAACCAAGTCCTTGCCGATGCCGGCCATCTCTAAGTGTTTCGGGGGCACCTTAATCCGGCCGGTATCATCAAGCTTCAGCTCAACAGCTTTCGAGACGGTGCGGTTCAAGAAGACCTTTCGCGCGGTGGAAGTTGGGCTCATGCGCAGCAAGGTTGCCTGGTTCTGCTTCATCAGCGCATCGCCGCCGCCCTCTAAGCAGGGCGACCCGTCAAGCGCTGGATACAGGAAAATGCGAGCACCACCCTCAAGGGCATGACGAAACGAGGCCGGCACTGAGACCCGCCCCTTACTATCTAGCGATGTCTCATAGCTTGAGACAAACACGCGCATCTCCCATCACTCGCCCCAGGTCGGATTCAATTGGATCCAACTTGTACTTTTATGGGATAACATGGGACAGCTTGGATTCAAATGGGTCGCTTGCCGATTCTCTGCTGTCCACAAGGTCGCATTGACGAAACTAATACGGAACAAAGCAGAACGATAGCGGAACGCACTAAAGCCCCGTCGTGTTAACACTTACAAAACACTTTATTTACAGACAGTTAACCATCTCAAATAAGTGAGAAAAAATTTCACATAATCCGTGAAAAATTTCACATTGGCCCTCAAATTGAATACGCAGAGCGCATCTGCGTTGCTAAAAGTACACGCCTTTTCAGCTTTTTCCTCATAAGCCCAATTCTGCATGCAACTTCGAGTCGTCATCCTCGCTTTAGGTATCATGACCGCCCTGCTCGGCGCGGCGATGATCCCGTGCTGGCTGCTCGATGTTGCCGATGGCCGCGAAGAGTGGCCCGTCTTTGCTGCGAGCGCGACTGTGCTTCTGCTGTTTGGTGGCGGCTTGGTCATCATGGCGGGACATCGCGATGAGCGCGCAGGTGCCCGCGAAGCCTTCCTGCTGACCGTGCTCGTCTGGGTGGTCCTACCCGCTATGGCCGCCATTCCCTTCATGGGCATCGGCATGAGCATCACCGATGCGATGTTTGAAAGCATTTCAGGGCTGACCACGACAGGCTCTACCGTGATGACTGGGCTGGACAATCAACCGCGCGGGATCCTGCTATGGCGAGCGATTCTGCAATGGTTTGGTGGCATCGGGATTATCGTGACCGCGATTGCCATCCTGCCTGTTCTTCGAGTGGGCGGCATGCAGCTCTTCCAATTGGAAAGCTCAGATGTGTCCGGAAAGTTCGTCCCGCGCATCAGTGAAGTCTCCGCGCAAATCGGGATGATCTACCTGTTCATTTCGATCGCATGCGCCGCTGCTTACATGCTCTGCGGGATGACATCGTTCGAAGCGATCGCCCACGCGATGACGACCGTCTCAGCGGGTGGATATTCGACTTATGATGCCTCGTTCGGCGCGTTCTACGAGACCCCGGCAGTCCCGACCGCGATCTTCTTTATGATCGTCGCCGGCCTGCCGTTTAGCCTGCTAGCGCTCGCGATGATCCATGGCCGGGTGAAACCGCTTCTGAACGATCCGCAGCCGCGTCTATTCCTCGGACTCATCCTGGCCATTGCGACGGCCGTGTTCATTCTGCGCGTCGCAGCAGACCAGGATTATGTGATTATCAGCCCGCTGAATGGGTTTATCGAAACGCTGTTCAATGTTGTCTCCGTGATGACGGGAACCGGCTATGCCACTGCGCCTTATGATGGCTGGGGCGAACCAATTGTGATGATCTTCTTGATCACGATCTTCCTCGGCGGGTGCGCGGGCTCTGCGGCGTGCGGGATTAAGATGTTCCGCCTCGAGATCAGCTTCCGCGCGGTGCTCGCTCATGCGCAGCAAATGGTTAGCCCTAACCGCGTCGTTCGAATCCGTTATGGCGGCAAGGTCATCGATAATGACACGCTGCAATCGGTTATGGTCTTCGTGTTCCTGTACCTCGCAACATTTATTACGGCGGCGATCCTTCTCAGCCTCACCGGCGAAGACCCGCTGACCGCCATATCTGGCGCCGCAACCAGTGTGTCGAATGTTGGCCCCGGCCTCGGCCCGGAAATCGGCCCAGCGGGCACGTTCGAAGGCCTCACCGATCGCGGTAAGTGGATCTGCGCGATCGCAATGTTGTTAGGTCGACTGGAATTCACAGCCGTTTTCGTTCTAATGACCCGCCGCTTCTGGCGCGGATAGATGCGGGCAGTTTAGATTCCCTCATTGCTCCCGGCGCATAAATCCGGCAAAAGCGCGCCATGGCCGATACTGTACACATTCCCGCCGACGACCTTCGCGACACCATGATGGATATGGGGCGCCGCGCGCGCCTTGCGTCCGCAGCGCTTGCCAAGGCCGGAGTCCCGGGACGGACAGACGCAATCAATGCGATGACGGATGCCCTGAGCGCGGCTGAAGCCAAGATCCTAAGCGCCAACCAGGCAGATCTTGCGGGTGGCCGCGAAAAAGGACTGTCGGACGCGATGATGGACCGGCTTGCCCTGACGCCTGAGCGCGTCGGCGCGATTGCAGACGCCCTGCGCGCAGTGGCTGAGCTGCCTGACCCAGTTGGCAGCGAGATTGCCCGCTGGACAGTTCCTTCGGGTCTGGACATTGCCCGCGTTCGAACCCCGCTTGGCGTGATCGGGATCATTTATGAAGCCCGGCCAAATGTGACCGCTGATGCTGCCGCGCTCTGCGTCCGGTCTGGGAATGCCGCGATTTTGCGCGCCGGAAGCGAAAGCTTGCAATCTGCCATCGCCATCGCCGATGCCCTTCGCGCTGGACTGGCCTCTGTCGGCCTGCCCGAGGATGCTGTGCAACTGGTTCAAACCAAAGACCGCGCCGCGGTGGGGCATATGCTGACAGGCCTAGATGGCAATGTGGACGTGATTGTGCCGCGCGGCGGAAAAGGCCTCGTTGCCCGCGTTCAAGACGAAGCCCGCGTGCCGGTCATCGGACATTTGGAAGGGCTTTGCCACACTTATGTGGATGGCGCCGCCGACCCGCAAAAAGCGATTGATATTGTCGTGAACGCGAAGATGCGCCGAACCGGAATTTGCGGTTCGACCGAAACTCTGCTTATCGATCGTGCGGTTGCGGACTCACTTCTGCCAGCGATCGCGAGCGCACTCACCGATACGGGCTGCTCAATGAAAGGCGACGATGCCTCGCGCGCCTTGGTCGCAAACATCGAACCCGCAACCGAAGAAGACTGGCGCACAGAATATCTCGCACCGATCATCTCAGTACGGGTCATTGATGGCGTCGATGGTGCGATCGACCACATCACAACTTATGGCACCAGCCACACCGAGTGTATCATCACAGAGGACGCCGCCACGGCGGAGAAGTTCCTGTCAGATATTGATGCGGGCATCGTCATCCATAATGCGTCGACCCAGTTCGCAGATGGCGGCCAGTTTGGCATGGGTGCAGAGATCGGCATTGCGACCGGGCGCATTCATGCGCGCGGTCCGGTTGGCGCTGAACAGCTGACCATCTTCAAATATGTCGTCCGGGGGACCGGCCAAACGCGCCCATAAAGCGCACGGCCGGCGGGCACTTATGCTTCACATTCGATCCGACGCCCTTCTGCCACCGTCGAGCACGCGTGCACGCATTGGCATGTTTGGCGGCAGTTTCGATCCACCGCATAGCGGACACCTGCACGTCGCAAGCACGGCCATGAAGCGGCTGCAGCTCGACGCGGTCTGGTGGTTCCCGACGCCCGGTAACCCGCTGAAAGAAGCACCAAGCGATTATGAAGAGCGGTTCGCCGCCGTACAGGTCCTCACGAAGCGCAATCGCGATTTTCGAGTCAGCAATATCGAGAAACAGGCAGGTCTGCGCTACACCTATGATCTGGTGCGTTTGATGCGCCAGCACTGCCCTCACGCGGACCTGGTCTGGATCATGGGCGGCGATAGTTTGATGACATTTCACTATTGGAAAGACTGGGAAAAACTGGCGGAGAGCATTCCAATTGCAGTGATCGCACGCCCTGGATTCGAACTTGCCTCCCGGTTCAGCCTGTTTGCCAAAAAAATGCGGCGCCATCGTCTTGCGAACAATGCTGCCAGCATCCTTCCTCAACAAAAGGCGCCCGCTTGGGTCTATGTCCCAGCGCCGCTAGATCCCATTTCGTCCACGGCTTTGCGTACCGGATAGACTATGACTGACCTTCAAATTTTCACCACAGGCGGCACCATCGACAAGGTGTACTTCGACGCCTTGTCCGAGTTTCAAGTGGGCGCTTCCCCACTCGATGCGATCCTCAGCGAAGCAAATGTCAGCCTCGACTATGCGCTGACCTCGCTGATGAAAAAGGACAGTTTGGAGCTGACCGAAGAGGACCGCGATATCATTCGCAGCGCCGTCATCGATTGCGAAGCGCAGCACGTCTTGATCACGCATGGCACCGACACGATGGCAAAAACGGCAAAGGCCCTGCAAGATATTGGCGATAAAACGGTCGTCCTGACCGGCGCAATGCAACCTGCTCGCCTCCGCTCAACTGATGCCATCTTCAATGTCGGGTTTGCCATCGCGGCCGCGCGTATGCGGTCGCCTGGGGTTTATATTGCCATGAACGGACGCGTGTTTGACGCCGGAAGCGTCCGCAAAGACCGCGGCGCTGGCCAATTTGTTGCAGATTAGACGGCATCGAGTTTGCGCAGTGAGTGTTGCGAATTCGCTCTAGGCCCTCATCGCAACGCGTGATACGGTCAGGCTTGGAAATTTGAATGGAGCTTCACCCTGTCCGCAGTTAAAACTGAGACGAATTCGGCCCGCGCGGCGACAATTGATGATATTCGCGCGTTCTCAGACACGATCGTTTCTTCATTGGAAGACGACAAAGCCGAAGACTTAACCGTTATTGATCTCACGGAAAAATCCTCACTTGCTGATATTATGATCATCGCTTCGGGTCGTTCGGCCCGTCATGTGAGTTCGATTGCCGATCATTTGGCGAAGAAAGTCAAAGAGAAGACCGGACAGGCGCCAAAGCTTGAAGGTCTACCAAATGCGGATTGGGTTCTGATCGATCTCGGTGACGTCATCGTTCATCTGTTCCGGCCAGAAGTTCGCTCCTTCTACAATCTTGAGAAGATCTGGGCGGGCGATAGCGGACATCGACCTGATGACGTTTAAGTCGCGCGCTTTCCACCATGCACATCACGCTGATCAGTGTCGGCAAACTGAAAGCCGGGCCTGAAAAAGAGCTCGTAGATGGCTATGTCTCGCGTTTTAACAAAGCCGGACCGCAGATTGGCCTGCGGTCGCTTAAGCTCGTGGACCTGGCGAGTGGCGGCGGGCTAGACGCCGAGGGCGATCGCATTCTTGCCGCCCTTCCCAAAGGTGCTCCGGTCTTGCGCCTTGATGAGTTCGGCGCGGCGCTGACCTCGGTCAAGTTCGCCAAGCGGATCGAGCAATTGCGCGACAGCGGCACGCCCGAACTCTGCTTCCTGATTGGCGGTGCGGAGGGTTACAGCAAAGCTGTGCGCCAGGCTTGCCCAGAGACGCTGGCGCTGGGGCCACAGACTTGGCCACACCGGCTGGTCAAAGCGATGATTACAGAACAGCTTTATCGCGCCGTGAGCCTATTGGCTGGCCTACCCTATCATAAAGCCTAAGCGTCTTTTGGACTAAGCGTCTGGCGCCTTCATTCCGAAACGTTTCCAGAAAAACCCATCCACAACCCGTTTCGGCAACAGCATCGGAAGTGTGAAATTGGTCAGCTTGTCTGGCACCGGGGCATACCGAGCTTTCGGTTTTTTGGCGGTCAGAGCGTTTTCGATCGTCTTAGCGATCACTTCAGGGTCGAGGCCCGTCCGGCCTCCCTCGAGCATGGTTTCACTGAACTTGTCGATCGGTTTCGCCCAAGGCGAATTCGAATAAGGGTTAGAGCTGTTCGCGTCCTCGGCTTTGTCCCAGATCGGCGTTTTGACCGCGCCCGGCCCCACCGCGATGGCATCAATTCCAAAGATGACAAGCTCTCGGCGAAGGCTATCGGTCATGCTCTCAACTGCATGCTTTGTTGCTGTATAAGCGCCCAGGAAAGGCGACGCGAGACGCCCACCCACGCTGGTAATGTTGACGATCCGGCCAGGCTTGCCGGCAAGGCTCTCATCCATCCCCAGCAGGGGCGCGAAGGCTTGGCTGGCGCGCAAAAGGCCAAATACATTCACGTCGAAATGGGCTTTGAATTGATCCAGCGGCTGCACCGCCAGGGGGCCCATATTGGCAATCCCGGCATTGTTGATCAGGCCCGCGAGCTTCTGCCCCTCCAGCGCTGCGCGAATGGTTTCAACCGCCGCGTCGACCTGCTCAGGGTTGGTGACGTCGAGCAGAATGTGCTTGATATGCGCATCCGCCTCTGTCAGCGCAACGCCGTCTTTTTCTTTTCGAACGCCAGCAAAAACTTGCCAACCGTTCGCGGCAAGATACTCAGCAGTGCTGCGACCGATACCTGTAGAAGCACCTGTAATGACGACTGTTTTCATAGCGCTGAGATCCTGGTTGGTTCTTTTTTTATACGCTTCTACATATGAAATAGATCACGCCCTGTCAGCCTCTGATCTGCGGACGTGCAACCGGATAGCGCTAATATGATGGGATTACGCGCGCAGCCCTCCTGCTTCCAACACAGTCAGCAAGCGCTCGGATAAGAGTTCCGCATCGCGCTCGAGCATTTTGAGCTCCTTTATCGACGCTTTGGATATTTCGCGCCCATCCTCGACAGCGGCCGTCGCGAGAAGCGTTGCCGCCCCCTCGCTCGCGGACTCCTCTTTCGCAGCGCTCAACAGACCGAGGCTGGAGACAATGGATTTCAGCTTCGAGATAAAGTCGATTAGCTCCATCAGCTTATCATACGGCGTGACGTCTTCGGGTGGCTTTTCTGAGCCGCCAATAATAACCCCGCCGCGCTTATCCGTCGGCGTCACAGTCAGGAAAGCTTTGTCACCCAGTTCATCATTGAGCCAAAACTCAACCTTCAATCGCTCGCCTGGCTTGATGCGATCGCTGTTCGACCATTTTGGATGCTCGTCGGAGGTTAAGTCGCCGCCGACCACAGAGATCTGCTCTTTCGCAATCGTGTTCTCTTTGGGCGACATTTTGTGGACGTAGATTTTTCGAAACTCCGGCGTATCCCACGACGCATCATTCAGGTGCATGATCAAATCATGGAAATCTTCGTCACTGTCATTCTCAAGAATAATCGAACCCTTTTTGGCCCCTTCGGGCAAATGAAAGCTGCGCTGGCCCTTGATTAGATTTCCGTCCATACAGCCACTCTAAGTATTTAAACTTGAATACTGATCAATAAGATCAATGAGTCAATATTTATATTATCGAAATCTACTAGTTTTCTTTTCCACCGGTAATGACGCGGAGTTTTGGCGGAGATTTCTGAGACTTAGAGGCTTTTGGCTGAGGAAGATCTTTGGCCTGCACCAGAACCGGCCCTTTCGGCTCGGGCGGCGCCGGGATCGGCTCTAGCTCAACATCCTCGTCCACTTGGCGAATACGCGGTGCAGGTTTTTTCTTGAAGCCGCTTTTCGATTTGAAACCCGACTTGCCTTTGCCACGGGCCTTTTTGTCGATCTCGCGAAGTTTCACATATTGCAGGGACGACAGCGCCTCATCTGCCCCACCTTTTTCTAGATCGTGAAAGGCCGAGCCAAACTTTTCAATTCGCTCTTCGACCTCTTCGAGGAACTGCTTTTCCCAGTCAGACAAAGGCGGGCCTAAGCCTTGCTCAGCCAGCATCGCCGCCTTGCGGATCTTGCGCAGGGCTTTGCGTTTTTTGCGTTCATCGACGTCACGCGGCATGCCTGTCCTTAACGGCATCCGGCCCGGTCAGGCAAGAAAGCTGGCCTTAAATCTCACCCAGCGCGTCGAGATAGACTTCCAAAATCGCTTCTTGCTCTTCGCGCTCTTGGCGGTCTTGTTTGCGCAGCTTAACGACCGTACGCAGCGCCTTAGTGTCATAGCCAAGCGCCTTCGCTTCGCCATAGACCTCTTTGATCTGTTCGGCGATTTCTCGCTTTTCCTCTTCCAAACGTTCAATCCGTTCGACGGTCAGGCGAAGTTTGTCGCGTGCGGTTTCGGAGAGATTGTCACTCATCTGGTCGGTCATGGAAAAGTCTCGTACGGTCTTGGTTAATTTCAGAACCCTGGTCCCTAATCGCAAATCCCCAGCATTGCGAGGGCTAAACGCGATGATTTGCAGCGGCTTCTAACAAGAATTTGAAATAGCTGTGAGTGGACGCTTGAGCAAGACGGCTTATTTAGGCGCCATGATGAAAACAGTTTTTCCTCCCATGGGCCGCCGAGGGTTTCTTCTCGCCGCGCCTGCTGGCCTTATCGCCGCCTGCTCAGGCGCAAATAGCGGGGCTAAAGCCTATGCCGACACGGCCGCCGAAGCTTTTGCGGACAGTGAATGGCGCAACCTCACCGAAGCAGAATGGAAAGAACGCCTCGAGCCGCTTGCGTTCCGGGTCCTGCGCCAGGAAGCAACCGAGCGCGCCTTCACATCGCCGCTCAATGATGAAAAACGCGAAGGCGTCTTCCACTGCGCGGGATGTGACCTGCCTATATTCGAGAGCTCAACAAAGTACGATTCCGGCACGGGCTGGCCGAGCTTCTGGGACTACCGGGAAGGCACACTGGGCTTCAAGGAAGACAATAAGCTCTGGATGACGCGCACGGAGTATCATTGTGCGCGCTGCGGCGGCCATCATGGACACGTGTTCAATGACGGGCCTGCGCCAACCGGCCTGCGCTATTGCAATAATGGCGTCGCGCTGACCTTTAAGCCTGCTTAGTCCTCTTTCGGACCACCAAACAAATCTAACTGATTAGGGTCGACGAATTTCTTGCGTCGGCTCTTTTTCGTTCGGCCTGATTTGAAATAGAGATCATCGGTATGATCTTCTTCGGTCGGCTCGTCTTGTTTTGGCGGCGCGGGCTTGGGTTTTGGCTTTTTCGCCGCCTTAGCAAGCTTCCAATAGGTTACTGCGAGAACGGTTTTTCCAGCCGCATCCTCATAGTTTTGGATAAAGCCGTGCCCCGGATTCGCATCCGCTTGCTCAAGGATTTTCGGGAGGTCTTTTGCGCTTGGTGTGAGCCATTCTGTTTCGAGCGAAGCGATCGCTGCGCCCTCAGCCATGTCTTCCGCCTCGTAGCGCGTCCGCGCAGCGGTTTTCGCGTTCTTCAACGCGTCGCGGGCTGTTTTGCCGAGAGGATAAGCATGACTCATGACGGCGCAGCTAGGTTTTCAAGCTCAAAGAGTCCATAGGCGATCTCACGCAATGACAGGGTGACACAGGCGCGTGGCCGCTAATCGGGCGAAGCGAAGGGTCACGGCTTTGCGCCGTGCGGCGACTAATTTTTCGCACGTTGCCTCGCGGATTACCGCACCGCCAAAGGCATCGGCGATGATAAGGCCAGTATCGTCCGGGATGAGATCATGCGGAAAATCCTGGCTAACAGCGAAATAGAACCGATCGCAAAATGGGCGGTATTCCGGCCATTTTTGATCGCTTCGAAAGTCCGCAACTGAGGACTTGATCTCAACGATGGTGATCTCGCCGCCCGGCCCAATCGCTGCAACATCTGCCCGGCGACCATTGGCTAAGGTCATTTCCGTCACCCCGGCGTAACCATGATCTTTCATGAGACGCAAAACACCTCTGGCAATCTCTGCAGCGCGAGGGCTTATCGTTTCAGCTTCCATAAGATCCCCCTCACTTTTGTTGCCAACATGTTCCAGGATAGGCAACCTTCCTCAAAGGTCAATTCCAAAAAGAATTTCGTTCGATTAGAGGCTGGTGGGTTAGGCGCGTTTCCGCTTCCGAGCGCGCTCATCCATCGTCGTAATGAGCATATCCGGAGACGCATATGGCGCATAAAGATCACCGCTCGGCGCATAGACGATTGGGAGGTTCAACCTGTTCGCCTCAGCTTGCAGTTGGCTTTGCCAAAGCTCTGTCGTTTCCTCGCCCGTCATGACCACCGCATTCACCCCTTGGAAATAGTCATTCCGCAATGTCTGATCCGGGGTGAGTGACATTTTCAGATCATAATTGAAGGTCGAAGCTTCGATGTTCCGCATCAGACGACTGGCCTGAATGAAACACGCCTTATTCTCTTCGAAATAGCGGAGGTCGCCCTCACTCTTCTGAAGTAACCCGCGATAAAAGCTCATCGGCGCTTTTCGGAGCTGGTGCTACACACCATAGGTGGCGAAATAGAGACCAGGCTTCGACCCCACCGTCTGACGCAGCATGCTCTGGAACCAACGCGGTCGGAACACACCCCATATGTCCTGATTGAACATCGCGTTTGAGAAGATCGATAGCGAAATATCAGAGCTCAGCCGCGCCAATCGATAACAAACCGGATTGGCGCTACCCATGCCGAGCAATACCATGTCTTTGAGCTGCAATTGATCGAGCATTTGATACAGCACGGCGGCCTCTGCCGTGACCGCAGCGCCGCTCTTAATATGGCGATCTCGAGTGAGGTCTTTTGGCAATCCTCTCGGGCTTCCAAACCCTGGGCGCTCGATGAAGATCACCTGGTATCCGGCCTCCCACATGCGCTCACAAAAGGCGTCGGATGGCGGCATCGGAAAATCAACGGAGTTGATAATCACCAAAGGCTGACGGTCAGATACCCGTTCGAGGTGGATGATGACACGCAAGGCAATGCTTCCGCATCCAATCGGCGTTAGGTTGGGCTCAGACATCTTTAGCGCAGGGCTCGCCATCGCGGTTGGACGGGCGGCGCTATAGATCGGGGGCGTATGTTGTTTCTGAGAGTGCATGGAAATCGTCAATTTTGATCGCGGTAGATTGGGCCTATTTATCTCGCTCTTTGTCCTCGGCGGCATCGCCCTCATCGAAGAGATCAATGACGCGGCCATGATCCGACTTGGGTTTTGTCCAGTTCGATAAGGCTTCTACAGCCGCCAAGAGCTCTTCATGCATTCTCATCGATCGTTCGCTGGGATCTCGGCGTTTGGCCTCAAGCGTCTTTTGCAAAGCCAATGCGTAATCCCGGACAAGCTTTTCCTTGTCCGCTGGGCGCTGCGATCTGCCCTGCTCAATGGGAAATTCGCTATTCTGATCCGACAAAAACCCTATCCCCTACTCTTTACTTTATGCGTAGGGCGAAGTCGGTTTCGACCAATGCCCCACTAGTATAGAGAGCATGATTCTTCGAAAAAACTCGTATTTGGTGCTCGGCGTCATACCGCGCTGCAAAGATCAAAGAAAAAGGCCCGCAGATCTCTCTGCGGGCCTCCGTTTCTTATTCGCTTCTATCGCGATCAGTCGTTCGACATCATCGACAGGAAGAACTGGAAGATGTTCACGAAATAGATGAAGAAGTTCAGCGCGCCGATATTGGTCGCAACCGCCATTCCGCGCTGGTCACCGCCCAGTGCGAAATAGGTTTCTTTCAAAGACTGCGTGTTCCAGGCGATCAGGATCGCAGAGAACAAAGCAAATGCGCCCGAAATGATCAGCTGCTTTGGGCTGCCAACTTCAAGGAATGGTACGCTTGGGAAGATCATTGGCAAGACTGCGAAAAGCATTGCGATGATGAAAGCGCCCCAAAGACCCATAATCGCGAAGGTTCCGATCGGACCGAGGTCGCGCTTCGTCGTATACCCGAACAAAGACAGACCCGCGAACGTCGCAGACGTCGCCAGGAAGGCTTTGGTGATAACGAAGTGCGTCATGCCGCCCATATTCAGGTTGGCCATCAAGAAATAGATGCCCATAGACAGGCCAAGCGCCACAACGATGCCCCAGTAAAGGATAGCACTGCCGGTCGGGCTAGGATTGCGCATCAAAAACATTGAGCCCAGGATCAAGGCCACCGGCGCAATCATTACGATATAGGCGATGGGTGCGGAATAAATCACCGCACTAATCGGTGCAACAGACCCCGCGATATAGGCGATGATGCCCGATAAAGCGATGCCCAGGGCGAGTTTGTTGTAAACGCCCAACATGAACGAGCGTAAGCCCTCGTTGATGCTGGCATCCATCGTCCGGCCATGCGCCATGGATGTGTTAAAATCGTTCATAATGTCCTCGTTTAAAAGGCCCGCGCACGAGCGCACGGATTGCTTATAGTATGCGGTCATTTTCATCGCTTTTCAAGAAAAACCGGGCTGGTCACGGTAAGATTCGGCTTCTATCGTTTTCTCAGACCAGAATTAGAGGAAACACCTATGGCGATTGAGCGACGACAGCTCGGACAGACAGACTTGAAGGTTAGCTCTTGCTGCCTCGGCACGATGACTTGGGGACAGCAAAACACTGAGGACGAAGGGCACGCCCAAATGGACTATGCGCTGGAGCGCGGAGTCGACTTTTGGGACACCGCTGAAATGTACTCGGTTCCCCCTTCAGCCGAGACCCAAGGCTCAACCGAACGCATTATCGGTACGTGGTTTCAGAAAACGGGCCGACGACAGGACGTGATCCTCGCAACCAAGGTTGCGGGCCTGTCGAAAATGCCGTGGACCCGCGACGCCGATGTGAGCTGGACGCGGCACACCAAAGACCAGATCGACGAAGCGGTTGGGAAGAGCCTTAAGCGTCTGCAGACAGACTATATCGACCTCTATCAATTGCATTGGCCCGATCGCCCGATCGGCCTGTTCGGCGACAAAATGGACGCGAAAGCCTATGGCTATCCATACGAACCGTTTGAAGAAATCCTAGCGCATCTGGATGCCCATGTAAAAGCGGGTCGAATTCGGCATATTGGCGTCTCGAATGAAACTCCGTTTGGCGTCATGCGGTTCTTGGCAGAGAGCAATGCTCGCGGCCTCCCCCGCATGGCCTCGATCCAAAACGCCTATAACCTGGTGAATCGGTCTTTCGAGGATGGCGGTCTTGAGGAAGCGTGCGTACGCGAAGACGTCAGCTTGCTCGCATATTCGCCACTCGCACAAGGCTATTTGACCGGCAAATATCGTAATGGCGCCCTTCCAAAGGGATCGCGCAAAGAGCTATTTCAAAGGCTACAGCGCTATGAGAGCCCGCAAGGCCTATCGGCGATCGAGTCTTATCTTGTCTTGGCTAAAAAACACGGCTTGGATCCTACGCAACTCGCGCTCAAATTCTGCGACAGCCGTACGTTTATGGGCTCAACGATCATTGGCGCGACGACAATGGATCAGCTCAAAATTTGCATCGATGCGTTCGACCTGACATGGACCGATGAGCTTGAAACAGAGGTGAATGCCCTTCACGCGATTCAGCCATCACCCTGTCCTTAACCAAAGATCATCTTGCTGGGGTTTGACTTTGAGACTCGGTAGGGGCAAATTCTGGGTGGCTGCAAAGATCGTTACAGGTCGCAGCGAAACAAAGGGGAACTTCTATGGCTGACGCCTCAAAGTACGAAGACAACATAAAAAAATACGCCAAGGGTTATAACCAAGCCGCGGCTGAGAAGATTGTGGGACATCTCGGCATTGCACTGCGCAACAGAGACAGCTCGCTGGTCTCTTGCTCAGACGATACAGAGCTTGGCCGGGTGCGTGAAAAATGGTGCCGTGGCAAACTCGCCCTGGCCCAAACAAATGATGAGCTTGATGCCGCAATCGGTTCTGTTTGCGAGACTTTGAAACCAGAGGGTGCAAACAAGTCTCGTGTGACCTTCTACTACCTGCTGGCCGAACATTTTGGCAAGCTGGATGATCTTGCAAGCTAAGCGCGCGCGATTATCTAAGTGTTCGAAGCCCGGCCAATTGGTCGGGCTTCTTGCTTTGAACTGACCTAAGACTGAGACCGCCCATGCATCGCCTTTTTGCCGCGCTCCCCGTGCCAGATGAGCTTGCCGATCGGATCGAACCGCTCAGTGTCGAAATCCAAGGCGCGCGCTGGCGCAAACGGCATCACTACCACCTCACGCTATGTTTTTACGGCGTAGTAGACGGCGAGATCGCAAATGAACTTGCTGATGCATTGGAACAGGTCACTGCGCCTCCGATTGAAATTGAACTGTCCGGTGTCGGTTGGTTCGGACGCCGCGAACCCCGCGCACTCTATGCGCGGGTGGCGTCCTCGCCAGCGCTTGAAGACTTGGCCCATAAGTGCCGTAAGCTTGCCCGGCAGTTTCGCATCCAACTCGGTCAGGACCCGTTCGCGCCGCACATCACCGTCGCCTATTGCAACCAATCTCCTCTGGAGGCGGTACGCACATGGAGCGAGGATTTTCAAATCTTGAAAAGCGAGCGGTTTTTGGTCGACACGTTCCATCTTTATGAAAGCTTCACGGGACATGGCCGCCAAAGCCAGTATGTCCCTCAAGCAGACTACCGGTTACTTGGCCGCTCCTGACTATATGTGTCAGGAGGCTGTGTTGACGACACCCGCCAAAAGAGAAACAACAAGTCATGGCACAACCAGAGCATCAGCGCGTTTCCTCCCGAACTCTTTTACAGCGCTTTCGTGCCGTTCGAGACCAATCTCTCGCATTGACCCAATCGCTCAGTGACGCGGATGCAACCGCGCAATCGATGGAAGATGCGAGCCCCGCCAAATGGCACTTGGCGCATACGAGTTGGTTTTTCGAAGAATTCATGCTGGCCCCCGTGTACGGTGATGAAGTTCGCTACCATCCGCGGTTCAGCTTCCTCTTCAATTCGTACTATGACGCGGTCGGTGATCGACATGCGCGACCAATGCGGGGCTTACTCACACGACCTTCTTTGGAAGAGGTGCTCGCCTACCGCGCCCATGTTGATGCGCGAATGTTGGAGCTGATCAAGACCCGCCCGGATGCTTGCGACTTGCTTCTGCTCGGCCTGTCACATGAACAGCAGCACCAAGAATTGCTGCTGACCGACATCCTCCACCTGTTTGCGCAGAACCCACTCCAACCGGCGCTCAAACCTGACGTGAACCTGCAAACGGCCAACCTCGAGTCCGCGCCGCTTCAATGGGACCGGTTTGAGGGCGGCGTGGTTCAAATCGGCCATGATGGGGGTGAGTTCGCCTTCGATTGTGAGACACCAAGACACGAAGCAATTGTGCGCCCATTCGAAATGGCTTCGCGTGTCGTGACCAATCGCGAATGGCTCGCCTTCGTAAAAGATGGCGGGTATGAGACGCCGAAATATTGGTTGTCCGACGGGATCGCGAGAGCACAAGCGGAAGGGTGGCGCGCGCCCCTATATTGGCATGAAGACGGCGGTCATCGGCATACGATGACACTGTCCGGCCCGCGGCGCGTCAATCTGGAAGCGCCGGTAACGCATATCAGTTTCTATGAAGCCGATGCTTATGCCACCTGGGCCGGCGCCCGGCTCCCGACCGAGCAAGAGTGGGAACACGCCGCCAAATCTGCATCGCTCGATGGCACATTTGCCGGCAGCGGCTACTTCCAGCCGCAGGTCCAGTCCGCCTCTGATCAAAGATACTATTTTGGCGATGTCTGGGAATGGACCGCTAGCCCGTTCACCCCGTATCCGGGCTTCAAAGTCGCGGACGGCGCGGTCGGCGAGTACAATGGCAAGTTTATGAGCGGACAAATGGTTTTGCGCGGCGGGTCCTGCGCAACGCCTGACGCGCATATCCGCGCCACATATCGCAATTTCTTCCATCCAGACAAACGCTGGCAATTCTCAGGATTGCGCTTGGCACGGGACATTTAATCATGGACGACGTTTTCGACCCACAGACCGCGTCTCAGCAAGACCGGTTCTTAAAGGATGTGCTGGACGGCCTGGCGAAGCCGAAAAAAACACTGCCCTGTCAGTATTTTTATGATGAGGCAGGGTCGAACCTGTTTGAGCAAATCACAGAGCTCCCGGAATATTATCCCATGCGCACAGAGATCGGCATCCTGAACACGCAGGCCGAGGCGATTGCATCTGCGCTCGGCCCCCGCGCGCTTCTAGTTGAGTATGGCGCCGGCGCGTCGACCAAAACCCGGATCCTGCTGGACGCCCTCCAAGATCCCGCCGGCTATGTCCCGATCGATGTGTCTGAAGATTTTCTGTTACAGACCGCGGACACGCTGAAAACAGAGTATCCCGACCTTGCCGTCCACCCTATTGCGGCCGACTTTATGGTAGAGCTCGGTCTACCAGTGGATATTGACGGTACGCCCGTTGGCTTTTTCCCGGGCTCAACGATTGGGAACTTGAGCGACGATGAAATCGATCAGTTTCTGCGGGCGGCCCGCCGCCTGCTCAGGTCAGGCAGCAAATTCGTCATTGGTGTGGATCTTCGCAAATCCCCCGACATTCTGGTTCCGGCCTATGATGATGCACAAGGCGTGACCGCAGCGTTCAATATGAACTTGCTCGAGCGGATTAATCGCGAGCTCGGCGCCAATTTCGATCTTGAGGCTTTCGAACACCAGGCCATCTGGAACGATGAGGCCTCACGGATTGAAATGCATTTGCGCAGTCTGAAACCACAATCGGTTAAAATCGGCGGAACCGAAATCAAGTTCGATGCGGACGAGACCATTCACACGGAGAACTCGCGCAAGTTCGATCTGGAGAAATTTGTCGCGCTGATCGGCGCAACAGGGTGGACGCTGCGCAAAGACTGGCGAGATGACCGCGATTTCTTTTCGGTATTGCTGTTAGAAGCAGACGATTAAGCCCTGATCGACGAGAACGCGGGCCGAATAGACCCGTTCAGCGGGAAATTCGGTGACTTTTGAGCCACGTTCGCGCGACCAGCGACGCGGATCGCTGCAATTGTCCCTTATCGACAGGTTTACGGGCGCGAAAACAGGCATTTGCTCGATTTTCGTGCGCGAGCACAAAATTACGGCACCATTCAGCCATCTCCAGTGGCTAAAACTCGAGCAATCCGCTCTTTAAGCTCCACCAATCGCAATTTCTGGAAGGAGAAGATTGATGGGGAAAATGATTTCACGAGGCTTGGCCCTCGCAATGATCGCAGGCGCATTTACAGCGCCAACCGCACTCGCTGAAGGTGAGTTTTCTGGCAACGTCGCACTGACCACAGACTATGTCTGGCGTGGTGTGTCTCAGAACAGCGAAAACCCAGCTGTACAGGGCGGGTTCGACTATGCAAACGGCGCGTTCTACGCTGGCACATGGGCGTCCATCGTCGACTTTGGCGGCGCCAATATGGAACTTGACCTCTATGGCGGGTTCGCAGGTGAAACTGAAGCCGGCCTGTCTTGGGATGTTGGTGTCATCGGATACGTCTACCCAGATGCTGACGACCTAGACTTCCTCGAAGTCTATGGCGGACTTGGGTTCTCACTCGGTGTCGTTGACCTTGGCGGTTACGCTTACATCGATCCAGACAATGAGACTGTCTACCTCGACTTCACTGCGGGCTTCGCAGCAAGCGACGTTCTCGGATTTGACGCTTCTATCGGGACTTATGCCGACGGCGGTGACGACTTCATTGAAGAGTACACAAACTACTCCATCGGCGCGACGCTGGCGACAGAATATGTCGACTTCGACCTTCGCTTCTGGGGCACAGACTCTGACGGACTCGGTGATGCTGGCGACGAGCGTGTCGTCCTGACAGTAAGCCGTTCACTTTAAGCTCAACTGAGCTTTTCACCCGCCTTTTGCCCTCCTGTCTTGGGCGGGTCTGACTGGCCGCTGCTTTTCCCGATCAATCGGGGAGCAGCGGCCCTTTCTTTTTGGGGTGAAGCGGAAACGACATTATCCCGCTTCTGGTCGAGCAAACGAAACCCAACTTCACAGTAAAACTTCCAAGGCGCAGCTTGTTTAGAACGCAGCCAATATATAAAGGTCGCACCAAACGCAAAACGACCTCCCTAAAGGAAACGAGAGCCCGGTCTTGTACGTTAGCCGACCGCCCCGATGCACAGCGCATCGATTGCCTCAATGACAAAGCGGCTACCGCCTTAAACCTCCATTCCCCCTTCCCGGGTGCAGAGCAAATAGAGGGTCGCCCGAGACACAAAAAAGCGGCCTGGGGATCATCCCAGGCCGCTCTTTGATGTTTCGCGCGTTCAGGACGCGGCTGGCTTAGCCAGCGATCTTGCGAACATAGTCGTATTCGGACTTTTTCTTTTCGCGCTTCTTCGCAGGCTGGAACGCGATTTTCGCGTGCTCTGCGCAGTAAGGACCGCACGTCGCTTTACGACCGCAGAAGGCAAATTTTGGGTCGGCTGGATCACCGATAGGCCATTTGCACATGCTATCGCGCAGCGTGAGAATGGTAGCAGCTTCACCATCTGCAAGCGGCTGCGGGGGCAGCGCCGCGAGCATTGCCGTTTTCTCGTTTGCTTTCAGCTGAGTTTCAACTGGCTCGCGCTGCGGTTTTGGCGCGACCACGGCGCCATCTGGCCTGATACGCGGCTTTGGATGCGCAAGACGCGGCGGACGCTTCACAGGACGAGAGGGTGTTGCTCGGCCAGACAGGCCAAGACGGTGAACTTTGCCGATGACCGCATTTCGCGTCACTCCGCCTAGCTCTTTTGCTATCTGGCTGGCCGAATGACCTTCCGCCCATAGCTTTTTCAATACTTCTACACGATCTTCAGTCCAAGCCATGCGTTTTACCCCGCTCCTTGGCAGCCCCTAGATATTGATAAGAGCGATGCCACCAGCCCCGCTCTAACGCTATATATCGTATCAGGAGCGAAACTAAACACAAGATGCTGATCACCTCTGTCCACAGGCAATCAATATATAGTAGCAGCTGTGGATAGGTTTTACCCTATCGCCAAACGCCGAGTCAGCTCTTAAGTGTAGGGTCATGCCTGATACATCCTCTTCTACACTCTCACCACCAAAACCCCGCACATACGGCGCCGTGAACTGGCTTGGCTTGTGGACGCTTTATAAGCGGGAAGTGGGCCGTTTTATGAAGGTCTGGATGCAAACGCTGCTCGCGCCAGTTGTTTCGACTCTCCTGTTCATGACTGTGTTCAAACTCGCTTTTGGCAATCGCGGCGAACTGACCGGGGATTTTGCAGGGCTCGACTATAATAGCTTCCTCGCCCCCGGCCTGATCGTGATGGCGATGCTTCAGAATGCGTTTCAAAACTCATCGAGCTCGCTGACAATCGCGAAAGTCCAAGGCAGCCAGGTCGACTTCCTCATGCCGCCACTGTCGCCGGTAGAGCTCGCCATAGGGTTTATCTTCGGCGCCGTTACGCGCGGTGTGATCGTTGGCGCGATCGCCGCCACAGGCATCCACTTTAGCGGCCTCGCGGATCTTTCCGTCGTGCATATCTGGCCAATTCTCTGGTTTGGCTTGATGGCGACGATCTTCCTGGCCGCAATTGGTGCCATGGGCGGTATCTGGGCGGATAAGTTTGACCACCTGGCGGCGGTCTCGAACTTCGTGATCGTCCCGCTGACCTTCTTGTCCGGGACGTTTTACGACATCAATGTGCTCGTTGAGCCATTTAAATCCGCCGCGTATTTCGATCCGATTTTCTTTCTGATTGATGGCTTCCGGTATGGCTTCTTAGACGCCGCCAACTCGAACATTATGACCGGTGTCATCGTCAGCGCCGCGTCCGCTTTCCTCGCCTCTGCTGGGGTCTGGTGGATGTTGCGCTCCGGCTATAAACTCAAAGCCTAATTCCCCGTGTCCCTACCCATTCTCAATATGACCGATGTGCGGCTCGCCTTTGGTGGGAAGCCGCTTTTTGAAGGCGTGTCATTTACCTTGGCCAAGGGCGAGCGTGCAGCGCTTGTGGGCCGAAATGGTGCCGGGAAATCGACCTTGATGCGCCTCATCACAGGACGCCATGAACCCGATGATGGTGAACTCTGGATTCATCCAGGCACGATGGTTACGACGGTCGAACAGGAGCCAGATCTATCTGCGTTTGAGACGGTGCTGGACTATGCTACGTCCGGCGGCGCGGACGCCTGGCGCGCCGAGGCTGAGCTTGGCCATTTTGGCGTCGATCCGTCCGCGGATCCAAAAATTCTATCCGGCGGTCAAACCCGGCGGGCGGCACTGGCAAAAGCCTTTGCCTACGACCCAGACATCTTGCTGCTGGACGAGCCGACCAACCATCTCGATGTCCCGATGATCGAAACATTGGAGTCGCGTCTGATCGGCTTCAATGGCGCCGTGCTCCTGGTCAGCCACGACCGCAGGTTTATGGAAAATGTCACGACCAACACGCTGTGGCTTCGTGATGGGGTCGTGCTGAAAAGCCCGAAAGGCTATGGCGATTTCGAACGCTGGGCCGAAGAAATCGAAGAGGCGGAAATCCGCCAACTCGAAAAGATCAAAACCCAACTGAAAGCCGAAGAACACTGGCTCCAGCGCGGCGTCACCGGGCGACGGGCCCGGAATATGGGCCGCCTCCACCGGCTAAAAGGCATGCGGGCAGAGGCGCAGCGCCGAAAGGCTGCGATTGTCGCCCAAAAAGCAAAGGCTGGGATCAGCGCAGAAGAAGCTGGCCATCAATCGCGCAAAGTGATCGAGACGTTCGGCCTGACCAAAGCATATGGTGACTTGAAGATTGTCGAGGGCCTGGATTTTAAGATCTTACGCGGCGATCGCGTTGGGTTCATCGGCCCGAACGGCGTTGGTAAAACGACTTTGCTCAAGCTTTTGCTCGATGAGCTGGAACGTGACAGCGGCAATGTGAAACTCAACCCGGCGCTGCGCATTACCTATCTCGACCAAACGCGTGACACACTGCGCCCCAAAGATACGCTCTGGGAAGCGCTCGCCCCGCAAGGCGGCGACAGTATTATGGTGCAAGGCAAGCAGCGCCACGTCGCAGCTTATGCCAAGGACTTCCTGTTCAAAACCGATCAGTTGCGCCAAGCCGTCTCCGCGCTCTCTGGCGGAGAGCGCAACCGACTGACCCTCGCCATCGCGCTGGCCCAATCGACCGATGTCTTGGTGCTCGACGAACCGACCAACGATCTCGATATGCAAACCCTAGATTTGCTTGAAGACATGCTCATGAACTTCGAGGGCACATTGATTTTGGTCAGCCATGACCGTGCCTTCTTGGATGCAACGGTCACCTCCTGCTTGGTTCCGCTTGGCGATGGCAAATGGGTTGAGACCGCAGGCGGTTGGACCGACGCGCAATCGCAGATCAAAGGCAAACCAGGCAAGGCTGCAACGGCTGAGAAAAAAGCTAAAGCGGTAAAACCGAAATCAACCGAGCCGAAAAAGCAAACCAAACTCAGCTTTAAAGATCAGCATCGTCTGAAAGAGGTCGAAACTGAAATGCCGCGTCTGGAGGCCGAAATCGCGGAGCTTGAAAGCAAACTGTCCGATCCAAACCTCTTCAATAACAATCCAGATGAGTTCAATCGCATCAACAAACGCTTAGAAACGGCCCGAACCGCCCTCGAACAAACCGAGCTCGATTGGATGGAAATCGAAGAAAAAAAGGAAGCGTTGGCAACGTCTTAGAATTCCAACCGCGCTCTTTGAGCTTATCGGTCGATCTGCTAGCGTTTAGGCAGGGAGTGAAGGGACGCACAATGAAACGCTCGATACTGTTCGCAATCATCTTGCTCACGGGGTGCGCCTCGTCGACACCTCCGCCGCCACCGCCGCCCCCTCCTCCAGCGCCGCCTGCGCCGGTTATGACGGAAGCCGAACCGCCCTTGGCCGGATCATCCCGAACGCGCGGATTAGAGATAAGCGTCGCTTCGGCCCCTGCGCCAAAGACAAATTGTGAGCTCTTTGCGGAACGCGAAGGGGCCGGCAGCATGACCTGCGTGAGCGTTCTGTATGGAACCAACCGAACCCTCTCAGACGACCGGCCGGACGTCATCCAATCAGATCCAACCGAGCGCAAGCGCAGCTTCTATGATCAGGGCGACTTGTTCAGCATCCGTCCCGATAGCCGTGAAAACTGTGAACCGAACGCCATTGCTTGGTCGGAAACCCCAACACGCCAAGATGTCTGTCACCTCGGTGAAATCGTTGTTTCGATTCCGGCCAAGCGGGACAAAAAGCTCGATCAAGGCGGCGGCACCTTCCGTGCAGCCTCATCGCGCAGCAAAATCATTGCGCGGTCCGCTTCAAAGTTTTTCACGCTGTTTGACCACCGCTCTTTCGACGGAGACCCAGACGGCTTCCGTCGCCGGGTTGAACAAATCCTGGTCGGGTCGGACGACGCGGAAGGGCATGCTTTCGTCTATATCCACGGGTTCAATGTTCCGTTCCGCAGCGCCGTTTTCCGAAGTGCGCAGCTCAAATATGATATGGATTTCGATGGCCCGGCTTTCGTCTTCTCATGGCCTTCGAATGGCGCGCTCCTCGACTATTTGAGCGATCAGGAAGATGCCGACCTTAGCGTTGATGCGCTTGTTCGTTTTCTCCGATTCACGCATGACACAGTGAATTCCGACCCAGACAAACCGGTCAAACTCCATATCATTGCTCATTCTATGGGAACGCGCGTCACAGCGCAGGCGCTCGCCAGATTGAGCGACTTTGAAGACAGCCCGAGCTTCGGTCATGTCGTCTTCGCCGCAGGGGATCTCGACACCAATCTGTTTGAGGAATGGATGGGGGCTTCCAGCCGGCTTTATGATGGCGTGACGATTTACACATCACGCCAAGATCGCGCCGTCGGCTTCAGCGGTTGGCTACGCAATCTCTCCCGTAAAATGGCATTCTGGGGCGCCAATAATGACGTCAAAAAACGGATTGGTTTCTACGAAAAGAAGTCCGCGCCCTCGACCTTTGAACTCCCTTCGCCGACAGGTGAGCAGGTCGCAAAGACAATTGATATTTCAGAGGCGGCCAAGAAGAGCTTCCTCTTTAAAGTTCGCCATTCTGTGTATGCGGAATCGAAACTCATTACGGACGATATCCGCTACCTGTTTGACCATCCCTTCAGTGATCCGAGCGACCGGTCTACGCAGTTCAAACGCGCCTGCCCGCAGGACAAACACTGGACATTCCTCAACGAGAAAAAAGCCGCACGGCATCGCAGCAAACGCTGCCCAGACAACAGCTAATCGCGCGGTACGTTAGACCTCGAACCAACCGCGTTCACGCATCCAAGCGATGATCTTGTCGGCGGCTTGTTCGGCGCTCTGCTCAACCGTGTTGATCGTGATTTCAGGCGACTCCGGCGCTTCATAAGGGCTGTCGAGACCGGTGAAATTTTTGATCTCCCCCGCCCGTGCCCGTTTATAGAGGCCTTTGACATCACGCTCCTCGGCGACCTCAAGCGGCGTGTCGACAAAGATCTCTACGAACTCGCCGTCCTGCATCATGTTACGCGCCATTTGGCGTTCTGACCGGAACGGTGAGATGAAGCTAACCAGGGTAATCAGGCCAGCATCGCTCATCAGTTTCGAGACATTCGAGACACGTCTTATGTTCTCAACCCGGTCAGCATCGGTAAAGCCGAGATCGCGGTTCAGGCCGTGCCGGACATTGTCGCCATCGAGCACAAATGTGTGCTTACCCATTGCGAACAGCTTTTGCTGGAGCGCATTCGCAATCGTGGATTTGCCAGAACCGGATAGCCCGGTGAACCAAAGCACAGCGGGTTTTTGCTCTTTCTGCTTTGCGAGCGCGGCCCGGTCTACATCCAGCGCTTGCCAGTGGATATTACCGGCGCGGCGCAGGGCAAAATCAATCAGTCCAAGGCCAACTGTATTGTTGCTGAGCCGGTCGATCAGAATGAAACCACCGGTCTCCCGGTTTTGATCATAAGGATCAAACGCGATCGGCTGATCGAGCGCCAAAGTGATCACACCGAAATCGTTCAGGCCGAGCGTTTTTGCAGGTTTATCCTGGATCGTATTCACATCGATCCCGAACTTTAGATCCAGGACGGTTGCGGTCACCGTCTTCGCGCCGATTTTGAGCAAGTAGCGCCGCCCTGGCAGCATCTCACTGTCCGCCATCCAGAGCACACGGGCCTGGAATTGGTCGGCGACCTCAGCCGGCTCACCCGCTGCGCAAATCACATCGCCGCGCGAGGTGTCGACCTCATCAGCAAAGGTCAGGGTCACAGATTGTCCCGCGATGGCTTCTTTTAAATCCCCGCCATGCACAACGATCCGCTCAATCGTGGTTTCTTTCGCGCTGGGGAGAGTTTTGACTTTATCGCCTGGCTTGATCCGGCCCGACGCGATCTGGCCCGAGAAGCCGCGGAAGTCCAAGTTCGGTCGATTGACCCACTGAACAGGCATCCGGAACGGCGCGTTGACGCGTTCATCATCGACCGGAACCGTCTCCAAATATTCCATGAGAGGCGGGCCCTCATACCAGGCCATATTGTCTGAATTGGACGTGATATTGTCGCCCGCGAGCGCCGACATCGGAATGGCTTGAATTTCAATCCCAGCCGACAGCTCTTGTGCAAAGTCTAAGAAGTCTTGCTCGATCTTATTATAGACCGCCTCATCATAGTCGACGAGGTCCATCTTATTGATTGCGAGGACCAATTTGCGGATGCCAAGCGAGCTTGCAATGAAGCTATGGCGACGGGTCTGGGTCAGGATGCCTTTGCGGGCATCAATCATCAGGATGGCTAGATCCGCGGTCGAAGCACCGGTCGCCATATTGCGAGTATATTGCTCATGCCCTGGCGTGTCAGCGACGATGAACTTGCGCCGATCGGTTGAGAAAAAGCGATAGGCGACATCAATCGTAATGCCCTGCTCTCGCTCCGCGGACAGGCCATCGACCAACAAGGCAAAGTCAATATTCTCGCCTTGCGTGCCGTGTTTCTTGGAGTCGTTTTCGAGCGCGTCCAGCTGATCCTCAAAGATCATTTTGGAATCATAGAGCAAACGGCCGATCAGGGTCGATTTACCGTCATCCACACTGCCGCACGTGATGAAGCGGAGCAGAGACTTGTTTTCGTGCGCTTCGAGATAAGCGGAGATATCTTTGGCGATCAGGGCATCAACGTGAGACATTCTAGAAATACCCCTCTTGTTTCTTCTTCTCCATCGACGCGGACTGGTCGCGGTCAATCGTCCGACCTTGGCGCTCTGAGGAGGTGGTGAGCAGCATTTCCTGGATAATGTCTTCCAGCGTGTCCGCGGTGCTCTCAACGGCGCCGGTTAGCGGATAGCAGCCAAGCGTCCGGAAGCGGACAGACTTCATCTCGGCCTTATCGCGCAGCTCTTTTGGCATGCGCTCATCATCGACCATGATTTGGCTGCCTTCCCACTCCACGACGGGGCGCTTGGCAGAATAATAGAGCGGCACGATCTCAATCTGTTCGCGGCGGATATACTGCCAGATATCGAGCTCGGTCCAGTTCGAGATCGGAAAACAGCGTATACTTTCGCCTTTGTGGATCCGCGCATTGTAGAGGTTCCAGAGCTCTGGGCGCTGGTTCTTAGGGTCCCAGCGATGCTCAGATGTCCGGAACGAAAAGACACGCTCCTTGGCGCGGGACTTTTCCTCGTCTCGGCGCGCACCGCCAAAGGCGACATCGAATTTGTGCTTATCGAGCGCCTGCTTGAGCGCCTGAGTCTTCATGATGTCGGTATGGACCGACGAGCCGTGCGTGAACGGGCCAACACCGGCATCGATACCTTCCTGATTGGAATGCACAATCAGGTCCATGCCGAGCTCTTTCGCTTTGCGATCGCGAAACTCGATCATCTCGCGGAACTTCCACGTCGTATCGACATGCATCAGCGGAAACGGAGGGACGCTGGGATAAAACGCCTTCATCGCGAGGTGCAGCATCACCGCGCTGTCTTTACCGACCGAGTACAACATAACTGGGTTCTCAGCAACGGCTGCGACTTCGCGAATGATATGGATCGCCTCGGCCTCAAGCCGATCAAGATGGGTCAGGGAGGTCACTAAACTTACCTATTCAAAAACTGACGTGAATTCAGCGCTCCACCTAGGTGCGCCGTCGCTTACGGACAACTGTGGCCAATCGTTAGCATCACTCAACGATCTTTCGCAAACCACCTTGCCCCAACGTCCTCACTGGTCTTTCTGTGTTGAAAGTGGTCCATAGGCCAAAAATGCGGAGACTTCTACTTGACTGACCAAATGCAGCAAATCGTCCTGAAGCAATATTGCGAAGGTGCCCCAAACCCCAGTGATTTCGAGCTTGTCAGCAAGGATCTACCGGTTCCTGGCGAAGACCAATTTCGGATCCGACATATCTGGAACTCGGTTGATCCGGGCACGCGCTCGCGCCTCTCTGGCGGCGACAGCTATGCAGCAGCTTTGCCACTCGGAAAGCCGATTGATGGGTTTAGCGTAGGTATCGTTGATGCGAGCGAGAACGACGCCTATCCGGTCGGTACGAAAGTCTTCTGCGCTGGTGGGTGGCGCACGCATACGATCCAAAATGGAAAAGGCTTTATCGGCCAGGTGCCGGATGCTGTTCCGTTACCACTTTCTCTCTGGATTGGCGTCCTGGGCATACCAGGCCTCACCGCATGGTTCGGCTTAAAGTCGGTTGCGAAGTTCCAAGCTGGAGACCGCGTCTTGGTGACTTCAGCGGCGGGACCAGTCGGAGCCACAGCAGGTCAGCTCGCCAAGGCCGGCGGCGCAGAACAAGTGATCGGAATCGCGGGCAGCGACAAGAAATGCCAATGGCTCGTTGAAGAGGCCGGATTTGATCACGCGATCAATTACAAAACGACCCCGGATCTCGATGCGGCAATCAGCGAAGCGATGCCGAAAGGTGTCGATCTTTTGTTCGACAATGTCGGCAATGAAATGGTCAACCGCGTCCTCCCGAAGATGCGCCTGAATGGCCGGATCTGTATTTCAGGGCAGGTTGCAGACTATAATCTATCACCTGAAGAAACACCCGGCATCGTGAACACGAAACCGTTCATCACGCATCGCGTCTTGATGCAGGGGCTGGTGGTGTTTGATTTCGCCCGCGAGTTCCCGGTCGCATTGAATGAAATGGCGACCCTGATCGGGAAGGGTGAGCTCAAACTTCAAGAAGAGCGCTTTGAGGGCATCGACAAAATGCCAGAAGCATTCTGCGGACTGTTCCGGGGCGAAAACTTTGGCCGCCGCGTTGTGCAAGTCAGCGCCGAGGAATAAGGTCTGACCTGAAACACAATCAAGGAGCCGCTCATGTCGCATCAATTGAAGATCGCTTTCTTAGCGCTTTTAGCTTTCATGACGGCTCCATTGGCGATCAGCCAGGTGGATCCAGACCTGCCGGCTTTGCCCGTCTTAGATCCAGACCGCGTCCACTCGAACTGGCTCGATTTCGAGCCGGAATTCACCCCCTATGTCTGCCCTTTCCACGCGCAGGCGCCGGACTATGATCCGGAAGAGTTTCGCTGCGGGTACGTGCTCGTCCCAGAGGATCGCACCAAGCCGGATAGCCGCCTGATCAAGCTGTCTGTGCTGAAGATCCAATCGACTTCAGAAAATCCAGAGCGCCGCGCCGTGATGCGTCTCACAGGCGGTCCAGGTGGGCCATCGCTCGGTGCGGGCCGGATCTATGCCTATCAAGGCGCCAACACGAAAGAGTTTCGTGAGGTCGCGGACCTCATCTTTTTTGACCAACGCGGCATCGGGTACTCAGAGGGTCACTTCTGCCGCGCCGTCCCGCGCAATTTCCAGTTCGGTGTGCCGATCGAAGAGGGTGTCGAGCGCTCTAAAGTTGCGTTTGAGAAATGCCTTGAAGAAGCGCGGGCGCGCGGGATCGAAGTGGACGGCTATACGACCTGGCAGAATGCCCTTGATGTTCGCGATATTCGCATCGCCCTCGGCTATGATCAGTGGACCTTGTTCGGCGTCTCTTATGGCACTTCGCTCGGTCAAGCGATCCTGCACGTCGATGAAGAAGGCGTGCGCGCTGCAATCCTAGACAGCGTCGTCCCCGCAACACCGCTGGAGACTGGTGGTTGGGAAGCAACGGCCTACGGATTTAGCTCGGCCTTGAACGCATTGGACGCAGACTGCGCCGCCGATCCCGCCTGTGCGCGCGATGTTGGCAGCTTTCGAGAGCGCTTTATCAAGACGTTCGAAGCCTATGACGCTGATCCAATCATCATGGACTCAATGGACCCAGGGTCCGCCCTCAATGGAACTGTGGTCTTAGACGGCGACCTCGCAGGCGGCGCGGTCTTCCAGGCGCTTTATTCGGAAACACTTTATGCCGACTTCCCCAGCCTTCTGACCGCGCTTGAATCTCGTGATGTAGAAGCAATCGAAGCCTATTTCGAAGTCTTGGGTCGCCCCATCGATCATGCCGCCGGCAATGGGCTGGAACTGGTCGCCAATTGCCGGGGTGCGATTAAAGTCTCGGAAGAGCAATTTGCCGAGATGCGCCGCGCCGAACCGCAACTTTCAAACTGGACCGATACGGTGGGCTGGGTTGAAGTCTGCGACGCGGTTTACGACCTCGGACCCGATCCAACAGTAAAGCGTGTCGTCACGGACGTTCCGATCCTCGTCGCAGCCGGGACTGCCGATCCGATCACACCGCCAAACTATAGCCAGTCCATCATGTCGGACCTTGCGAATGGTCAGTATGTTGAATTCCCACATACCGGGCATGGCGCACTATTCAGCCACTCGCCCGGGTGCGGTCAGGACCTTTGGGTCGCCTTTGTGAAAGATCCGATGGCAGAGCTCGACACATCGTGCCTTGCAGATGTGACCGCGCCCAAATTCCTGACCCGCCTGATCGAAACCAAAGCGCCATATAAGTTCGCGCGCGGCCTTCAGTCTGGGGCATATCCATATGGCGCCATCCTCGCGGCGGTTCTGCTTGCAATCAGCGTCATCATGTTCCCGCTTGGCTGGACCGCTCGCAAGCTTCAAGGCTTGAACGCGCCAGCGATGCGCCATTCGCGTGCGATCACTTGGGGCGGCGCCCTGTTCACATTGGGCGGCCTCGCTTGGGCGATCACGCAGATTCTCGCGACCGCAACCCAGCATCCAATGGCGCTGCCGCTCGGTGTCTTGCCCTCAACCGGTTTGGCGTTCTGGCTTGGCTTGATCGGCTTTGCGCTGACCGCGTTTGCGCTCTATCGCGGCGCGACCAGCGAAGGTTTCGGACGGCGCCAGCTCGGCGCATCCATCGGCCTCGTGGTGACCTGCCTTGCAGCGCTCGGCGCCCTCATCTTCCTATTTTCCCTTGGCATAGGACCTTTTTAAACCGTGACCACTCCATTTGATATTACCAGCGTCCCCTATTCGCGTTTCACGTTTGAGCGCGATGGCCGTGTTTTGACGGCAGCGATCACATCGGATCACCCTGTAAACGGCGTCGATGCTGCCATGCATGAAGAGCTTGGCCGGGTCTTCACCGACCTGCAGCGGGACAGCGACAGTGATATCATCATTCTGACGGGCAAAGGCCGCGCTTTCTGTGCTGGCGGCGACTTCGATTGGTTCGATGAGCAAATCTCAGACCCGAGCAAGTTTCGCGACATTGCTTGGGAAGCCAAGCGGATCGTGACCTCGCTGCTCGACATGGAAAAGCCGATGATTTGCCGCCTGAATGGCGCGGCGGCGGGCCTCGGCGCCACGATTGCCCTGCTCTGCGATATGATCGTCTCAGACGACAAAGCGCTGATTGGCGATCCGCATGTCAAAGTCGGCCTGGTCGCGGGTGATGGCGGCGCGGTCATCTGGCCACAGCTGATCGGCTTCGCGAAAGCCAAAGAACTGTTGATGACCGGCGACCTGCTCACAGCGGCAGAAGCCAAAGAGCTCGGCCTCATAAATTACGCGGTTCCGACAGAAGAGCTCGATGCCAAAGTCGGGGAACTCGTTGCAAAGCTGCAAGGCAATCCGAAATGGGCTGTGCGCTGGACCAAAACCGTCGCGAACATCCCGCTGCGCGCCCTAGCCTCACAGATGATGGATGCGAGCGTCGGCTGGGAAAGCGTCTCCAATTATATGGATGACCGCAAAGAGGCCGTTGATGCCTTCCGCGAAAAGCGTAAGCCCAACTTGACCGGAAACTAGGCCATGGCAGATCTGGTACGTGTTGACCGCCAAGGCCCGGTTCAGATCATCACGATCAACCGTCCAGAAGCACGCAATGCGGTGAACCCGGAAACGGCAGCACAGTTGCGCGCAGCATTTGAGCAGGGCGAGGCGGATGATGATGTCCTGGTCCATATCCTCACCGGTGCCGAGGGCCATTTTTGCGCGGGCGCTGACTTGAAAGCCGTTGCGGAGCGCGCGCGTTTTGAACGTGAAGCCCCGATGGGCCCGACCTGGCTTGACCTAACAAAACCCTCCATCGCCGCGGTCGAAGGAAATGCTGTCGCGGGCGGGCTGGAGCTGGCCATTATGTGCGATCTTCGCGTCGCCAGTGCGGCAGCGACGTTCGGGGTCTACTGCCGCCGGTGGGGCGTGCCATTGATCGATGGCGGGACGGTGCGCCTCCCGCGCTTGATTGGTCAGTCGCGCGCCATGGACATGATCCTAACCGGGCGCGGTGTTGGCGCCGAAGAAGCTTTGTCGTTTGGTCTCGCAAACCGCGTTGTGCCGGAAGGCGACGCGCTGGCAGAAGCGGTGAAACTGGCTGAGCAAATCGCGGCCTTTCCACAGGGTGTATGCGGAATGACCGCATCAGCTCGATGCAGCAATGGTTGTTGCCGATGGATGAAGCGCTAAAATTCGAAGCCGAAATCGGACTGGACTCCCTAAGAGCTGGCGCAAGTTCTGGCGCCGCCCGGTTCGCCGGCGGCAAAGGTCGCGGCGGCGATTTCGGCGATATTTAGCGCAAACGAAAAACGCGCGACCGAACAGGCCGCGCGTCTTTGTGGGAGGAAAGCGTTTTAGCTTTTGACGCGAATACCGCTTTTCTGAGCAAGGCGGATGACCTCTGGGGCTTCTAACGCATCGACGACATCGGCGATCATCGCTTTTTGACAGGCGCGGCGTGCATTCATCCGTGCCGCGATATAGTGGCTGCCCGCTTCGATCTTACAGGCGGTCCAAGCTTGGCTGCGGATGCTTTGATAAATCTCTTCCGCAGGCGCATCTAAATCGACGGTGATATCGACGGTTTCAGGAGCCGGCTGTTCGTCAGCAAGGGCGGGTGTGAAGCTTAGAGCAGTGAGGCCAAAAGCAATCGCGGCAAGTGTTCTGGGAGTACGCATAGTTGAGGTTCCTTTTTTTGTTTGGTGCAGATCTTTGCTGCGAGATCAGATCACCAAAAATTCGGACCGAAAGCTCCGCAATCGCGAAAATGAATGCCATTTTTTGAAATTGAGATGCCTTTTTTGGAATTGATCAGGTTTGACGCGCGGTCGGTTCTCACCTATGTGAGCGTCCTCTGTGGTGATTTGGCCGGTCGGCTTGCAGCCACGTTAAACAAGTCGCTAAAAGGCCGTGCGGAGACTGATTGGGACTTGATCCTTCCGCCCTTCCTGACAGCGATAAGATGAAACTGGAGAGGCATATGCCGATCAAAATTCCAGATACGTTGCCCGCGCGCGGCACGCTGATTGAAGAAGGCGTTGCGGTCTTGTCGGACTCAGATGCGATCCGCCAGGATATCCGGCCCTTGCAAATTGGGCTGCTCAACCTGATGCCGAATAAAATCCGGACCGAGACGCAAATCGCGCGCTTGATCGGCGCCAGCCCCCTGCAGATTGAAATGACATTGGTCATGGTCGGTGGTCACATACCGAAAAATACCAGCCAGGATCACCTGATCAGTTTCTATCAAAACTGGGACGCGGTGAAGCATCGCAAGTTTGATGGCTTCATCATTACCGGTGCACCGATTGAGACCCTGCCCTTTGAAGACGTGACCTATTGGGATGAACTGACCCAGATCTTTGAATGGACCCGCACACATGTGCATTCCAGCTTCTTCATTTGTTGGGGCGCAATGGCCGCGGCCTATCACTTCCACGGCGTCCCGAAACATCAACTCGCGGACAAGGCGTTTGGCGTTTATCGTCACCGTAATCTTGCGCCAGCCTCGCCATATCTCTCAGGCTTCAGCGACGATTTTCAAATTCCGGTCTCTCGGTGGACGGAAGTGCGCGCCGCAGACATCGCCAAAGCACCTGATCTAAAGATCTTGATGGATAGCGACTTTACCGGCCCGTGCTTGCTATCAGATGCGCAGGCGAGAAGTCTCTATTGCTTCAACCATATCGAGTACGACTCCACCTCCCTGAAAGAAGAGTATGATCGCGACGTCGCGGCTGGCAAACCGATCAAGCCTCCGCATGGCTATTTCCCAGGCGACGATGTCACCATCGCCCCGCAAAACCGTTGGCGTAGCCATGCCCATCTTTTGTTCGGGAACTGGATCAATCAGGTCTATCAGACCGTGCCCTATGACAGCGAGACAATTGGCCGGTAGCGCGCCTCTGTCCGGACACAGTTCTGCGTGCACCCGGACGAAGATTTTCTTGTCGATCTACCCATCGCCGATTAGCGATGGTGCAATTTCTGGCAGGAATTGAACATGACTGACGCCCCCGATCTATGCCCCAAGAAAACTGAGACGATCTAGGTTCGCGTTCCTCATGAGGTGAAAGTCGAACTCAAGCGACGGGCGGATGCGGACAAGACAACCATCAGTGAAATCGTCAGAGGGTTCATTGCGCAGTATCTAACATCCGCTACTCCCGTGAAGCCCCAACAACGGGTGCCTCTTGCTTGGCTCGGATCGGATATCGTCGCCGTTATCGTTCTGGGATTGGGATCTTCGATGCTCGCAACGGCCGACACCATTTCATTGAAACTCGATGGGGCGTTCAGAGATGCAAATGAGGAGTCTTATCGTTCTGCTATCTTCAGCTCTCCCATTCGAGTGAGCCCTGGCGAAGAGCAATCCATCGTCGTGGGCGATGAGGACTTTCGCATCTCGCTCGTCGCGACGGAGACCGAAGACGATGCGTATTACATTCGTATTTCGATTTTCAATGATACCGCGCTGGAGAGTGAACCGGTCGCGACGCCTGGCCTCATCATTTCAAAAGATTCGGCTGGAACGATCGACATCAATTCGGAACTTGGAAAATCCTATATGATGACAGTTGAGGTCGCGGGTTATTAGTTAGGGCGTCATGTCCCCCCTCACCCCCGAACTCTACGTCTCTGACCTCAATGCCAGCTTAGACTTCTATTGCGGCCTGCTTGGGTTCGAAGTGGAGTATGAGCGTCTTGAGGAGCGGTTTGCTTGCCTCAAGCGCGGCGGCGTCTCGCTGATACTGGAGGAACCGATTGGGCGAACGTGGCTCGCCGGGCCGCTTGAACCACCCTTTGGACGCGGCTTGAATTTGCAAATCATGGTTGAGGATGTTCGCGCGCTCTACGCGGCGTGCGAGGGCACAGGCGCGAACATCTTTCTTCCCCTCGAGACCAAAGCCTACCAGCGACGCGACGACACGGTTTCACAGACGCAATTTGTTGTGCAAGACCCAGACGGTTACCTGATCAGACTCGCGCAAATCGAGGCCTGACGCATAAGAGATTTAGAGATGAGCTATTTCGCGAACGAACCTGACCATATCACTGAAATTCGGCGCCAGCTTCAGCGCTTTGTAAGCGAGCATGCGCCGCGCGAAAAGCGCCGAGAATGGGACCGCGAAAGCACTTGGCCGCGAGATACGTTCAAGCAGATCGCCGAGATGGGCCTGATCGGCCTCACCATTCCGGAAGAATATGGCGGCATGGGCCAGGATATTATCGGCGCGACCGCGGTCATCGACGAGCTCTGCCAGGCCGGAGCCTTTCTCGCAGGGCCTTACATTCACGCCGCCTTCTATGGCGGGATGAACCTCGCCGAAAATGGCTCGGAGGAACAAAAAGCTGAGTTCCTTCCAAAGCTCGCAAACGGCGAGATGTTCCTTTGCTACGGCCTCTCCGAACCAAATGTTGGCGGCGACCTCGCGAGTGTTGAAACGCGCAGCGCGATGGAAGGCGACGAGATCGTCGTGAATGGCGCAAAGCGTTGGTGCACCGGCGCCGACTGGTCCGACTATATCTATTGTCTGACCCGATCTGGCCCGCCTGAGGATCGCTATAAGAATCTCACTTTCTTGCTTATCCCGACCAATGCGCCGGGCGTGACGATGCAAGCGATTGAGCATTCTAATCTGCGCTACACCAAATCCATGGATGTCTATTTCGACAATGTCCGCCTGCCAAAATCCGCAATTGTTGGCGGCGAAGCGAATTGGAACAAAGGCTGGAAATTGCTGGCAGGCCGCGCGCTCGATGTAGAGAAGATCGAGATAACGGCTGTGGCTTACGGCATCGCGCGCGCAGCGGTCGAAGAGGCCTGGCAATATTCGCAAGAGCGCGAGCAATTCGGCAAGCCAATCTCGCAGCACCAAGCGATCCGCCATAAGCTCGTCACCGCGCGCACGAAACTGCAAGCGGCGAAACATATGCTTTATCACGGCGCCTATCTCGCGCAGACAGGGCAGCCCTGCAGCATCGAAACCTCCATGGCGAAACTGTTCGTTGCCGATACGGCCGTCGAAATCGCGACGACCTGTCAGCAAGTCATGGGCGCGTATGCTCTGTCAGACGCCTATGACATGGAGCGACATATCCGAGATCTCCTGGGGATGCCGATCGTTGGTGGGTCTTCGGATATGCAGAAGAACAATCTCGCCAGCCTGATGCGGCTTTAAAAATCGCGATCTCGAGATGGGAATTCCTTGCGAGCTTGTTCGCTGCGTGCTGAACTGTTCGAGACTTTGAAGAGTTAAGCATGGAACTTTCAGCGCCTGGACTACAGAACGCAATAGTTCGCTTAGACCCGATCACGGAAGCGCATCGGGAGGTCATCTTTGACTCCAAAATTGAGGACTCCATTTGGAAATGGATGCCCGCTCTGCGCGGCGGCAGCACGCTCAAGAATTACTTCAAATTCGTCCTCTACCTACAGAAGTCTGGCGACATGGCCACGTTCGTTTTGTTCCGCCAAAGCGATGGCGCCTTCGCAGGCGTCACGGGCTTCAATGAGATCAACAAAATCCATCGCCGGGTGCGAAATGCTTTGGCGTGGCACCCTCCATCGTTGGCGACGCAGGAGCTGTATCAGGCGGCGCAACTGGCGATGATCGAGCGCGCTTATGCATGGCGGGCCAAACGGATCGAGTGGCAAGTGAACACCAATAATGACTTCATCCTAGAGGGATTGTCCGCGATCCGCCCGACGCAAGAAGCGGTCTTTCGCAATTTCGAGCGCACAGCCGACGGGGTTTGGGTGGATAAGGCCGTGTTCTCGCTCACCCGCCCAGAAATGGTTGGAGTGGTTGCCCGACTGAAACAGTCGCTGGCCTGTTAAACCTCGACTTTCAAACGCTCGATCCCTCGAAAGAAGGGCAGCGCGCGCCAAACGATGTCCTGCTTTGGCAGCGTCATACTCGGATATCTTTCAAACAGTTTTTGATAGACGCGGCGCGCTTCAATTCGAGCCAGTGGCGCCCCGATACAGATATGAGCGCCGCCCCCAAACGACATGTGCGACGCGCGTTTGGGAGTGATGTCGAAGGTCTCAGGCGCTTCAAATTTGGACGGATCTCGATTGGCCGCTGCGAGAAGCATGAAGACAGGCTGACTTTTCTTCATTGGGCAGCCTGCCACGTCGCGATCTTCTGAAACCACTCGAGAGGTTGCCTGTACCGGCGCCTCGAAACGTAGGACTTCTTCGACCGCTTGCGACGCTAATGTCGGATCGGCTTTGAGCGCCTCCAATTGATCTGGGTGGTTGAGGAAGAGCCACACCCCATTACCGATGAGATCTGTTGTTGTGAGATTTCCACCGACGAGAAGTGCCTGCAAATTCGTACGCAATTCATCATCGTCAAAATCGCCGCCATCGGCTTGGGCTTGCACCATATCACTAATCAGATCGTCTTTCGGCGCGACCCGGCGCTCCTCCATCAATTGCGTAAAATAGGCGTTCAGCTTGTCCGCGCTGGCGGTCATATAGTTGGTCTCTTCATCCGAACGAGCAGGATTGAGCCCCAGGATGACGCCTTCGGACCAATCGCGAAACTCGTCCAATCGGTTTTCATCAACGCCTAGAATATGCGCGATAATGGCAATCGGTAGAGGGACCGCAATCTCCTCCATCAAATCAAAGCGACCGGACGCTGGCGCCGCTTCAATGACACGATCAATGATCGCCTCAATCTCCGGCTCCATTTTTTTGATCCGCGCGTAGAAGGCTTTGACCAGCGGCAGGCGGTTTCGCGCATGGTCCGGATCATCCTGAAACAGAATGCTGGTGCGCTTGCCTTCCGGGTCATCAGGATCCCCTAGCATGCTGAGCATAGAGCCCGGTTCTGCATTGCGTGGATGCCGATCAAAGGTTCGATCATTCACCGTGGCGCGAACATCGTCATAGCGGGAGAGAAGCCAGGTCTTGAGCGGTTCATCGCGTAGGACCGGATGCGTTTCACGCAATCGCTTCATCTTGGGATGAGGGTTGTCTCGCGCCTCTGGATCATAGGCAGAGACTTCCATAATCGATGTTGGCGCTTTTCCTGTCTCTTCAGACTCGCTCATATTTTCCTCCCGTGGCCGACAATCGCGGTGGCATTTTTGCCTTTGTAAGTGCGGTCAGCTTGGAAGGAGTTTACCGAAAAACACGGCTTCAGCACAGCCTATCGCTAGGTCAGCCTAGGCTCATCGTTGGAATATCCTTGGCTTCCCTCCCGTAAAGATTGGGACATATGTGAACTGCTGGAGGAAAACCATGACTGCGACAACACTCGATAAAGACGCCCTCAAAAAGAAATATGCCGAGGAACGGGACAAGCGCCTGCGCGCGGACGGCAATGATCAATATGTCCGGCTTGAAGGGCGCTTTGAAGATTTGGCGGCAGATCCTTACACGCCTTGGAAAGACCGCGAGCCAGTCACCGACCATGTCACCTTCGCTTTTATTGGCGGCGGCTTTGCGGGCCTCGTCGTTGGCGCAAGGCTGAAAGAAGCTGGTATAGACAGTGTACGGATTATCGAGAAAGGCGGCGACTTTGGCGGCACTTGGTATTGGAACAGATACCCAGGCGCGCAGTGCGATACAGCTTCGATGATCTATCTTCCGCTTCTCGAAGAGACCGGCCATATGCCGACTGAGAAGTATGTACATGCACCAGAAATTCGTGCCCATTGCGGGCGGATTGGCAATCAGTTCGATCTTTATAAAGACGCCCTCTTCCACACTGAGGTGACGGGTTTGGAGTGGCGGGAAGATACTTCGCGGTGGCTTGTCAAAACCTCGCGCGGCGACGCCTTCACAGCAAAATATATCGGCATGGGCACCGGCCCCCTGCATGTTGCGAAACTGCCTGGGATCGCTGGCATTGAAAAATTTAAGGGCAAGTCCTTCCACACCAGTCGCTGGGACTATGGCTATACTGGTGGCAGCCCAGACGGCGCGCCAATGGATAAGTTAAGTGACAAGCGCGTTGCGATCATTGGAACGGGCGCGACCGCAGTTCAAGCCGTGCCCCACCTTGCCAAAGCAACGAAAGAACTGCTCGTCTTTCAACGCACGCCATCCTCGATCGATGTGCGTAACAATGAGCCAATTGACCCGAACTGGTTCGACTCGATCGCAACGCCAGGCTGGCAGAAGCGCTGGTTCGACAATTTCGTCGACAATCAGTCCCAAGGCTTCCCAGAAGAAGACTATGTTATGGATGGCTGGACCGAGCTGTCCCGGCGCATCCGCGAGAAAGTCCGACAATTGCCACCGACACAGTGGACGCCCGACTCCTTGCTGCAAGCCTTTGAAGATGCAGATTTCGAGAAGATGGAGGAAATCCGCCAGCGCTGCGAAACCGTGGTCGATGATGCCAAAACGGCGGAAGAGCTAAAGGCCTGGTATCGCCAATTATGCAAACGCCCCTGCTTCCACGATCAGTATCTGCAAGCGTTTAATGAGCCGGGCACGCAGCTTGTCCACACGGACGGTCAAGGCGTATCTGAAATCACTGAGACGGGTCTGATCGCGAATGGCAAAGAATATGAGGTCGATTGCATCGTCTATGCGTCAGGCTTCGAAGTTGGCTCTGAATACACTGAGCGCGCTGGCTTCGATCCGGTTGGTCGAGACGGTCTCAGCCTCTCCAAGGCCTGGGAAGATGGTATGCGAACCTTGCACGGCGTACATGTTCACGGCTTCCCGAACGCGTTCATCGTACAGCCGAGCCAAGCCGCGAACCTGATCTCGAACGTGCCTCACAATATTGTCGACCATGCCGACACGATCAGCACGATTGTCGCCCATGCTGAAGCTCAAGCGTTCAACACGATAGAACCAAGTATAGCTGCGCAAGATGCTTGGGTGGAGATGGTGCTCAGCGGCCAAGGCATGCTGATCGGGAATACTGAGTGCACGCCAGGCTATTATAATAATGAAGGCGCTGGCCTGACCGAAAAGAACCGCCACGGCCTCGGCCACCCCGGTGGGGCAAAAGCTTTCTTCGCCCACATTGCCGCTTGGCGTGAGAGTGGTGAGTTTAAAGGTTTGGATTTCTCCTAAAGGTCGGAAGCGTTTTAATGGATCTCAAATCGACCGAGTATGAGGTAACAGATCAACTCGCCACGATTTGTTTGAACCGTCCGCACCGCGGCAATGCGTGGACCGGGCGGATGCATACCGAGTATCGCTTCCTTCTTGATCAGGCCGATAAGGACGCAGGCGTGCGGGCAATCATTGTCACGGGCGCAGGCGACAGGTTCTGCGTTGGCGGCGACTCAAAAGCGCTGGACGGCCATTCCAAATCCGGCAGCTATGATGCAGGGACGGCACCTGATTTGGTCACGCCCGGCGATCCGAGTTTCGAAGCCTTTCGCGCCGACTTCGCGTATCACTTTGCACTTTCTAAACCGGTGATCGCGGCGATGAATGGCGCAGCAGCTGGCGTTGGTCTGGTCCTCGCCTGTTATGCCGATATCCGGTTCGCTGTACCCGGCGCGAAGCTGACAACGGCACACGGCCCGCTCAACTTACCGGCTGAATATGGTTTGTCTTGGTTGCTGCCCCGCCTGATTGGCGGCGCGCGGGCAACCGAGCTGCTACTGTCCAGCCGCTAGTTTCTGACGGACGAAGCCCATGAAATCGGCCTGGTGCATCAATTGGCGCCGCCGGATCAGTTGATGAAAGTGGCCAGAGCCTATGTCCTTGATTTGATCACACGGGTTTCACCCGCCGCGTTGCACCAATCAAAACGTCAAACCTATTTGGACTATCACCGGGACGTCGGCGCCTCGGTCGAAGAAGCAAATCGCTTGCTCTCAGAGATGGTCAAACAGCCCGCTTACAAAGAAGCGATCAAGGCGTTCTTGGAGAAAAGAGCACCGAATTGGCCTGATTCACACTGACAATCAGGAACCCATCAATCTTTCGATTTAGTCTTGGTATCTCAGCTACCAAGTGATAATGCATCGTTTCGGAGTAATCTTGGATCATTTTCTGAAACGATAGAGATCTCTTTGGTAAAAATATGAAATCCAGTAATTTTACTGTGTAATCGGTTGGACAAATAGATCTCGCAATCTGTACGGCTTAGTCATTATGACAGACACTGCGCACACTATTTCGAAACTAGACTTGCTTTCCCAAGCAACAGACATCGTTACAGCTTACGTTAGCAATAACGCGATTAGCGCAACAGACTTACCGGATCTGTTGAAGACGGTTCACACGAAACTCGAAGAATTGGCGAGTGAAGCGTCAGAACCTGAAGCGTTAGAGCCAGCTGTTCCGATCAAGAAGTCAGTCACAGACCACCACATTATCTGTCTTGAAGATGGCGCAAAACTGAAAATGCTGAAGCGATACTTGCGGACGCGTTACAATCTGACGCCTGATGAGTACCGTAAGCGCTGGGGACTGCCAGCAGATTACCCAATGGTCGCCCCGGAATATGCGCGGCGTCGCTCTGATTTTGCTAAGAAAATCGGACTCGGGAAATCGGGCGCCTAAGGCAACTCGCGGCTAGCCCGTCAAAAGCTCTTCGCTTTTCAAAACCCCGCCAGGTTTCATATGCCGCTCGCCAGCAGCGATTGCTAAGTCGAGAAAGATTTCGGCTTCCTCGAATTCAGTAATGTCTAAATTCGCCTCTTCGAGGTGACTTTGAAGCAATTTCATTAAGGTTAGAATGCGATCTAAGTTCTTAGATTCACGTGTTCTTTGAGTCATGTTTGCCGCCCGCTCTATTTTGCATACTTAAAATCAGAGAGACGTATCAAAAGGTTTAATACACTCCCTCGATCTATCAAAGATTCTGCAAATGCAGTTTTTCACTGGATTATAAATCTATCCTGAGCAACACTTGCGCTTAATACTTTAGTAAGGAGTTAAGCGCCGGTGCTATCAGAGCGATTTAACTGGGATCGTCTCCGCGTCTTTCGCTTAGTTGCGGACGCAAAGAGCATGACCAGCGCTGCCCGCGCCCTCGGCGAATCGACTCCAACCGTTAGCCGCCGGATCAATGATCTAGAACGCGATCTTGGCACAAAGCTCTTTCACCGCTCTAAACGCGGTGTCGAACTCACCGCAGCCGGCAAACGGTTGAAAGACCTCGTGCTCCAAATGCAGGTACTGGTCGACGATGTCGGCACGCAAGTCGCGGAAGATGACAAAACAGCTGCTGGTGCGATTAAGCTAAAAGCAAGTGATGGGCTCGGCCCGTATTGGATTGCCCGCCACCTTCCTAAATTTCATCGTAACCTGCCAAATGTTCAAATCGACTTAGAAGTTGGTTTGGCAGAGCATGAAGTTGTCGACCGCGAAGCAGATTTAGCGATCGTCTATGAACAACCCAACCATCCGGAAATCATCTCTCAGCGGCTCGGGACCCTTCATTACATTTGTTACGCCTCGAAAGACTATATCGAGCGAAACGGCCAGCCGACCAATCTATATGAGTTCAAAGACCACAAACTTCTGATGCACACCGACTATGTACACCAGGTCGAGCGATGGTCGAAAAACGTCAAACAAGTCAAAGAGTTCATCGATTATTCGACGATCACAAACTCAAGCACGGCGTTGAAAACACTCTGTGAATATGGCGGCGGTGTTGCCGTTCTCCCGAGCTATGTTTCCTTGCTGGACGATAGTCTCGTCCCCCTCAGCCTCCCCTCAGCGGCGCCGATCCAATTCTGGATCACCTATACTGAAAGAGTACGTCGCAACCCGGCGGGTATGGCCGCGCTAGACTGGATGCTCTCAATCTTCAATGAGACCGACTACCCGCACTTCGGAAGTAGCTTTGTCCATCCGAATGATATTCCGACACGCCTACAAAATGCGTCAGCAAGTGCGATCGACGGTTCGTCACCCGCGTTGCTCTGAGGCGCGACGTGAACAAAGCACGAAAACAGCAAGACGTTCTTAACCATACGCGCTAATACAGATCGTATGAACGAAGCGATTCGAATTCTCGGAATTGACCCAGGGCTGCGGCATACGGGATGGGGCGTCATCGATCTGGTTGGATCGCGGCTGAGCCATGTCGGCCATGGTGTCATCAATGTTGACCCGGACTTGCCTATGGCCGACCGGTTGGCGGGTATTTTTCATGCAGTTGGCGAACTGGTCAAAACCTATCAGCCAGATCATAGCGGCTGCGAAGAGACGATCGTAAATGCCAACCCGCGCTCGGCGCTCAAACTCGGCCAAGCTCGCGGCGCAGCGATGACCTCGCTCTCTTTTCACGGCCTGGAAGTGTCAGAGTTCGCCCCGACAGCCATCAAACGCGCCATCGTAGGCACCGGCAAGGCAGACAAAGATCAAGTCCAATTCATGGTCGCAAGATTGCTTCCTCGGGCGGGCGATATGAAAGCAGACGCCGCTGATGCGCTCGCCTGCGCGATTTGCACGGCGCACAATTTGCCGCCGAAACAACTCAAAGGAGCTGCCGCATGATTATTGGATGTCTGCGCGGCACCGTCGCGGCGCTCGGATCAGACTCGGTCATGGTGGACGTCAACGGCGTTGGCTATGTCGCGCTGGCAGGCTCACGTTTGCTTTCAAAGCTCACTGTGGGCGCAGAGGCGGAAGTGTTTATCGAAACACGCGTCACCGAGAGTTCGATCACGCTGTTTGCGTTTGGCACCGATGACGAACGCGCTTGGTTCGTGCGCTTGCAAGATGTGCCTGGCGTAGCTGGAAAATCTGCGATGGCGATCATGGACGCGATCAGTGCCACAGAATTGATGGACGCACTCGCGCTTGGCGACACGGCAACCATCACGCGCGCAAAAGGCGTCGGCAAAAAGCTCGCGGAGCGGATCGTCGGAGAGCTTTCTGGCAAGCCGCCACCAATGGGCCGGTTCGGCAAATTCACCGCAGACCCGACCGGCAGCGTCTCAGCCGCAGCCGAGCTTAAAACCGGCGCGCGCAGCGAAGCAGTGTCGGCTTTGATTAACCTTGGATATTCCCAGTCTGAAGCCGCCCGCGCTGTTGCAAGCGCTGCGCGTGATGTCCCGGACGCAGAAACCGGAACGCTGATCAAAGCGGCCTTGAAAGAGCTTAGCCCGGCATGAGAGACGGCACCTTAACCGATCCAGAAATGCAAGCAGGTGAGGCCCTCGACCGGGCCCTTCGCCCTCAGAGCTTTGACGACTATGTCGGCCAGGATGAACTGAAAGCAAATTTGCGCGTGTATGTCGAGGCGGCCCGCCGGCGCGGCGAAGCGCTGGACCACACACTCCTATTCGGCCCGCCCGGACTGGGTAAAACGACGCTCGCGCAAATCCTCTCCAAAGAGCTTGGGGTTGGCTTTCGCGCAACGTCTGGACCCGTCATCGCCAAAGCAGGCGACTTGGTTGCGATCCTGACCAATCTTGAGCCGAATGACGTGCTCTTCATTGACGAGATCCACCGCCTGCCTGCCGCGGTTGAGGAAGTCCTCTATCCCGCCATGGAAGACTATGCTGTCGACATCGTGATCGGCGAAGGCCCGGCAGCGCGCTCGGTGCGCCTCGACCTCAGCCCATTTACTTTGGTCGGCGCCACAACCCGCGCAGGCTTGCTTGCAACGCCGCTGCGCGACAGGTTTGGTATTCCGCTGCGCCTTGAATTCTACACGCCAGAAACCCTCTCCACGATCGTCATGGCCGCAGCGCGAAAACTCGGCGCTCCGATCACGGAAAAAGGCGCCGTGGAGATCGCGAAACGCGCCCGCGGCACGCCTCGGATTGCCCTGCGTCTGCTGCGCCGTGTCCGCGACTTCGCCGAAGCCGATGGCACAAATATTGACCGTGCCGCCGCTTCTAGCGCGCTGGCCCGGCTGCAGATTGACGATGATGGCTTAGACGCACTCGACCGGCGTTATCTCGACGCTTTGGTCAAGACTTATGCAGGCGGACCCGTCGGTGCCGACACGCTCGCCGCGGCCCTATCGGAAGCGCGCGACGCCGTCGAAGATGTGATCGAGCCATACCTGATGCAAAAAGGCTATATCGCCCGCACGCCCCGTGGCCGCGTCGCCGCGCCAATGGCCTATAAACGCCTCGGCCTACCCGCACCTCAAGATGGACACCAGGGCGGCCTGTTCGGAGAAGACTAGCCGCTTTGACTTGAAGAAACGCATTGTTTATATTAGCCATGATTTATGGGTGACACATCTTCTCTTCCAGAATTTGGGGAAAACGGGTCTGTATTGAACAGTGATACAATGACCGATGAGCTTCGTCAGAAGTATGACGAGGGCGAGAATGGGTTTGGCTGGCGCGGTAGAAGTACTCCGAAAGTCTGGCCGCTATCCGCAATCTGGATGATCTGCTTTGGATATGCGTTGGCGGGTTACGCAATCGGGAAGGCCCCGAGCCTTAACTCGATCTGGTGGTTCTTAGGTCTCGCCCTACTCGCGCAAATGATTGTGTGGCTCGGCCAAATCTGGCGCCGCCATTGGGAAAAGCGACAGAAAAAGCGCGCTTAACCTCAGCGCTTCAACCCATACTTATCCAGGCGCCATCTTAGCGTTTCGATCCGGTCTTGGCCAAAGAAGGGCTCACCGCGCAGCACCATGGTCGGCACGCCCCAATGCCCCGCTTCCTCCAGCATCTCGTGATTCTTATCGATCTCTGCGAGGTGATCGCCATCCTGTATGGCCTGCTCCATCTCGGCCAAATCTAAGCCCGCCGCAGCGGCGACTTTGCTCAAATGATCGCCTTGGTCCCAGCCTTCAGTGCCACCATAAACCAAGTGGGACACTTCTTTTGCGAACGGTATCCCTTTACCGCGACGCTGCGCTTCGACGCCGAGCTTGGCCATGCGATAGATGAGTGGCTGGTCTTCTGCGACTTCGAGGGTTTGGAAGTCTTGCGTGACGGGGTCTGGCTTTGGCGGGAAGTGCATTGGCATACCCAGGAACTCTGCCCGTCGAATAGAGTCCATGACGATGTACATGGCGGGCTTTCTGTTCGAGGAATCGAACAAAGAAGATTTCGCTCTGATCGCGATCGGAAGAACAACACGCAGGCTGAGCTCTACCTCATAATCTGCTTCAAGTTTTAAAAGGTCGGGGGTCGCAAGATAAGAATATGGACTGCGAAACGACCAATACACATCAATAGGTTCCATACGACTCTCCCAACGTTTGGTTATGTTTATTTTTCAAACAGATCGGACGCCCAAACAAGCCTGCGGGCTCAAAAAGTGCGGGCGTGCGGATTGAGACTCTCTGACGATTAACCTCTGATTGCGCCACCCACTCGAAATTTGGCTGGCGAATTATCCTGCCCACAATCTGTCCTCAATAACGTGGCGCCATAATCAATATGAGCAATTGATGGGCAATCGAGCGAAGCAGACCATTCTCCGCGGGTTTGGCATCACGCTGTTAAGCGTGTGTCTCAGCGCAGGATTCACGTCTCTCTGGTATGAGATCGACGCAAACGTCACGCGCGGCGACATCCTCCTCGTCGCGACTTTGATCCGGATGATTTGCGCGCCTTTATGCACCTATATTGGCATGAAGAGCCGACTAAAAATGGAAGCCCTTGCGCTCGAAAACGCGCGTATCGCAAACACAGATGCGCTTACGGGGCTCTTTAATCGCCGTGCCTTTTTCGACAAAATAGAGGCCCTCTCTCCGCCCTCGAACGAGCCCCTCGGGCCGGTGACCTACTTCGTCTGCGATATTGATCATTTCAAACACTTCAATGATCAGCATGGGCACGCCACGGGCGATGCAGTTCTGACCCATGTGGCCAGCCTCTTTCGCGGCGCACTGCCACAGCGCGCGCTCATTGCGCGGATTGGGGGAGAAGAATTTGCTATTCGGCTGACCCATCGCAGCGGTCAGTTCGACGCCAACGTCTTCGCAAATCGACTGATTGATCGGGTCGCAAGCGAACCCCTTATTCTGGAGGGTCACTGTCACAGCGTGACGCTCAGCGTTGGCCTGTTTGTTGGCGACCAACACACGCCGCCCGCGCAAGCGCTTAAGGCGGCCGATCAAGCGATGTACGCGGCAAAAGCCAATGGCCGAAATCAGTTTGTCCAGGCGGCTTGAACGACGCCTAGTCGCAAAGCTCTCGTAGTCGCTTCGACGATCCCACGCGCTCAGGACTGCTGCCATAAACAATATCGCGTGGCTCGAGAGACGCTTTGGTCATGCTGGTGCCTATGATCGCGGCGAGCCAGCTATTCGGCCACCATCCTTGGATCGGTGCACGCCGTGCTTGATTGATTTGGTCTCGGGTTGGCACCCAATATCGATAGGTCGACCGATACTCAAACCCAGCAAGGCGGTTACCGCGATTAAGGATCTTTCGTTCATGGCACTGCACGTCTAGCTGATCGAAGGCCTCAGCAAAGATGTTCGGGTCTGCCTTGGTCAACCTCGCGACGAATCTTTGATAATTCGAGTGAGCATCGATGCTCGACCAGTCGAGTGGGTCACGCGCTTCATCGAACTCCACTTTCAGAGCATCAAAAGCGATAACACTGTGATGAAACCCGATTTCGGTCCAAGGCAGAACCGTGACATCGTCTATAAACACTAGAAACTGGGTACATGCGGAGTAACAACGCCTGCTAACCCAAACACGAGACTTATTGCGCAGCAGCAAGATCGAGATTCTGCTGGCAATATATCCTGATCCACCAATGCTATCGACAAAGACTTCAGTCTCGCCTTTCAGGACAAGGTTCGCCTCCGCGACGGCCAGCATCTCTTCATCTATTTCGCCGCACAGGAAAACGCGGCCTTCATAGACGCCGCTCTTCGTGCAGTTTGCCTGAGCAGCTTGTGCCTGCGCGGCGCCAGGACTGAGGCTGGTCGCTATCAGGCAAAAGCCCAGCGCTATGAGGGATAAATAGGTCGCCCTATCGCTCCAGCACGTCTTTGATCCAAGGGCCGAGTGGAGACTGGCCGAGCATCCCGATTTGCGCTTCAGCTGCGACGGCATTCACCGCCTCTTGCGGACGCGCGACAGGGTGGACCGCCTTGCGAAGTGGACGCGTGCCTTTTGGCATGGCGATGATGTCAGCAATCGCGCGCGGGACATCCATCGGATCGGTTGAACCGCCGCCTGTGCGCTCACCCATACCTGCTGTCAGCTCTGGATAAGCGGCCAGCAATTCTTCGCTGGTGCGGTCTTTGAGCGGCCCTGAATTGGCATTGTTGTTCGCCCAAATATTGGTTGGGTAGCCACCCGGTTGGATGATCGTCACATCGACGCCATGCGGGATCAGCTCATAGGCCATTTGCTCACTCATCGCTTCGAGGGCGAACTTGGTGGCGGAATACATGCCGAAGCCAGGAATGATCAGGCGCCCCAATTGCGAGGACACATTAAAGATCTGCCCGCCGCCATTTGCGCGCATGCTCGGCAGCGCGGCGCGCGCCATGCGATGGCAGCCATAGACATTGGTCTCGAAAATCAGCTCTGTTGCTGCCATGTCTTGGACCTCAACTGGCCCACCAACAGAAATGCCAGCATTGTTGATTAAGACGTCGAGCTTGCCATCATTTGCCGCCAGCGCTCCCGCAACACCCGCTTCAACTTGTTCATCAGAAGTGACGTCAATTTCGATGACGCTGATATCGAGCCCGTCACTTTCTGCCAGCGCGTTAAGTTCGTCAGCTTCAGCACGGGGGACGTTGCGCATGGTCGCAAACACCTTTGCGCCTTGGCGGGCGTAATACTCGGTCCCAAGGCGTCCAAAGCCAGAGGAGGCGCCGGTCACGAGGATCGATTTACCGGACAGGTCTGGTCCATCACTGCCTGCGGGCTCGGTTTGCGCACTTGCAGCTTGCCCCGCCAGCGCTGCCGCGCCGGCTCCTAGAGCGAGCATTTGACGGCGGTCGATTTTCAGATGGTCTGACATGGGAAACTCCTGCGATTGGGTTGCTGGAAGAAAGGTAAGAGGCCCGCTGAGAATAGCAAACGGGATGAAGACTTTTCTTTCCCGGCAGATGTAACGCTCAGACAGTTTGCTCGAGGCTTATGCCTAGCCATACTCCACACGTTCCAAGAACAAGCCATCTGGCGGGGCGACAGGCCCGCAGGCGGAGCGCTCTTTGGCGTCCAAAATCTGAGCTATCCAAGCCTCTTCCCGCGCACCGCGCCCGACCTCGATGAGCGACCCAACGATAGATCGTACCTGACGGTGTAAGAAGCTTTTCGCCTCGACCGTGACTTCGATGCCATCGGCATATCGCGCCACGTCGATCTTATCGAGCGTTCGGACCGGATGGCGGGCTTGGCATTCAGCGTCGCGAAAGGTCGAGAAATCATGCTGGCCAATCAGTGCTTTTGCGGCACGGTCCATAGCACTGGCATCCAGCTGATACGGCACGCGCCAGGCAAGGCCTCGATCAATGGTGAGATCCGCACGGCGATTGATGATCACATAGCGATAGGCCCGCAACGTCGCATTGAACCGCGCACTCCAATCCTCAGCCACCTCTTCAGCGTGGATCACCGCCACCGGCTCAGGGCGCAGATGGAAGTTGAGAGCATCCGCAATTTTACGGATCGGTCGCGGCTTCTGTAGATCAAAATGCGCGACCTGTCCGGTGGCATGGACACCGCGATCAGTGCGACCCGCTCCCTGCATCAAGACAGGCGCGCCATCGACCTTGGCGGCAGCTTCCTCAAGCGCCTGTTGAACGGACGGCTGACCATCCTGGCGCTGCCACCCATAATAGGGCCGGCCATCATATTCGATTGTGATCTTATAGCGCTGCATGACCTAAGCCCCGAACGCCGCCGGATAGGTCAGCTCGCCTGAGCTTGGCCCGGTCTCCGTCAAAGCCTTGGCCATGAAATTAGGTCCCGACCACGGGCCGCTAAATTGCGCTGCGAGATCTGCGGAGAAGCCAAAGCGCGGGTAGTACTCTTTATGTCCGAGCAGAAAACAATGTGAGCGACCCGACCCTTCCATCAAAGTGAGACCGAAACGGATCAGTCCAGCCCCGATGCCGCGCTTCTGAACGTCCGGGCGCGCAGATACAGGGCCCAGCCCGCAGGCAATGTCCTCGCCATCAACCCAGACTTTGAAGAATTGGATATGGCCAAGGATCTCCCGGTCATTATGGGCCACCAGGGACGCGAGGCTATCCCCGTCCGCGGCGAGCTGGGTAATGATCTGCGCTTCTTCAGGCGTGCCGAAAGCCGCGTCGGTCAACTCAGTGATCGTTTCAGCATCGTCTTCGGTGGCGGGGCGGATCCAAAGATTATTCATTCGAAAAGGGCTCCGGCTGGCACGGGGAGACCGCGCAAAAGATCCGCAGCGTCCATGGCTTTAGATCCAGGCTTTTGCGCGCGCAGGAGGCGAACGGCCTTGCCGTCTCCGCATTGGATCAACAGCTCATCGTCGAGCACCGTGCCCGCTGCAGTATTGGTCCTGCCATCTTCCAAACGGCTCATCAGCGCTTTCATGCGCAGAGGCTCCGTTTCACCCTCCGGCGCGTAATAAAACCAGGCGCTTGGAAACGGCGACAGGCCTCGGATTTGGCAATCCACTTCACATGCCGGTTTTGTCCAATCAATACGTTGGTCGTCGGCGGTCACTTTATGAGCGTAATTGACGCCTTCTTCCGGCTGAGGCTGCGGGACGAGGCTGCCATCGACCAGACCCGCGAGCGAGGTCACAGCTAGTCCCGCCGCTAGATCCGCCAATCGATCATGAACGCTGCCAGTCGTATCGGTCGGCAGGATGGCCGTCTCTTCTGTCGCGAGGACCGGCCCGGTATCGAGGCCCACTTCCATCATCATCGCCTGCACCCCGGTTTTGGCGTCCCCAGCGATGACCGCTCGATGGATCGGAGCCGCGCCGCGCCACCGTGGCAGCAGGGAAGCATGCATATTCATACAGCCATGCGTGGGTGCATCGAGCACCGCTTGCGGCAAGATCAGGCCGTAAGCAACAACAACGGCCGCATCGAGACCGAGGGCAGCAAACGCCTCTTGCTCGGGTTCTTTCTTCAGCGAGCGCGGGGTGCGCACTTCAAGCCCGCGCGCCTCGGCCCATTGATGCACTGGGGTCGGGCGCAGTTTCTTCCCTCGCCCAGCCGGACGGGGCGGCTGCGAATAGACGCAAGCAATCTCATGCCCAGCCTCGACCAATGCAGCGAGTACAGGAACAGCGAAGTCAGGACTGCCCATAAAGGCAATGCGAAGTGTATCAGCCATACGTGCCCTTACCCGAACTGATCAGCGAAAAAAACCGAAACCACCAGAAGTGGTTACCCCATTCGCAGCAAGCCAAAGCACAAATGCGCCTGAGATTGATCCCGCCAGCAACCAACGGAACCAGGCTTTGGTGAAGAGCTTGCGCATATTGAACGTTAAGCCGCGTTCTTTTCTTTGAGGCGTTTCGCCTTCTTCACTTTATCAACAGCGCGTTGACGCTTCAGACGCGACAAGTGATCGATGAACAGTGTGCCTTCGAGGTGATCCATCTCATGTTGGATACAGACAGCGAATAGATCTTTTGCGACCTCTTCGACCTCATTGCCATCATAATCGAGACAGCGGACGCGGCACTCCGTCGGGCGCTCCACCTCATCGAAAACGTCCGGCACAGACAAACAGCCTTCTTCATAAGGCGCGGTGTCTTCGGTGAGCGGCAAGATCTCTGGATTGACGAAGAAACGCGGGTTCTTTTCCTCGTTTTCCTGCAAGTCCATCACGATGACGCGAAGTGGAACCCCAACCTGAATAGCGGCCAGGCCGATGCCAGGCGCGTCATACATGGTTTCCAACATGTCATCCATGAGCGCGCGAATCTCATCCGTAACGCCGCCCTCAACAGGTTTAGACACCTGTTTCAGCCGCGCATCGGGCACTGTGATGATCTCTCGAATAGCCATGGCCTCCAAGTATGAGCGAGAAGGCGAAACGTCAATGTTTGAAGGCGCATAGAGTTTTGTTTGTTTCTAGACCCGCGTAAACTTGATCGCGGCCATCACATTGAGGGGTTTTACCCGCTCAACTTGCAACCACCCGGATTCACCCACAAGGTATTCGCCTGATGAGGCTGCGAGACGAGTTGGGGGAAACATCATGAAACGCCGTGCATTTTTGAAAACCGCAGCCGCTGGTCTGAGCGCTGCGATGCTACCAATTCCCGGCTGCGCTCCGACCCCACTGCGGGCGAAGCGCTATCTGCGCACCAATTGGGGCCAAGACCCGTTCGCCCTCGGAAGCTATTCCTACATCGCAAAAGGCCTTGATCTGAACGACAACCGCGCGATTGGGCAACCCGTTGGGGATACGCTCTTCTTTGCCGGAGAGGCGAGCCATCCAAACTATGAGGGCACGGTTCACGCAGCCCACGAAAGCGGGCTGTACGCGGCGGATGCCGTTCTAGAGACGGACAAACAGAATATCGTGATTGTCGGCGCCGGGATGAGCGGCTTGACGGCGGCCCACAAACTCGCTGCCGCAGGCCGCGACGTGACCGTCTTCGAAGCTCGCGATCGCATCGGGGGGCGCGTCTGGACATCTGACGCGCTTTCCAGCCCCGTTGATCTCGGCGCGGCCTGGATCCATGGCACGACGGATAATCCGCTCACACGCCTGTCCGACAGGCTGGGCATCGAACGGGCCATTGGGGATCCGTCACACATCGTTCGCGACTCAAACGGACGGCGGGTTGAGGACATGCCCGACTGGATCATGGAAGTCGCTATCATTGAACAAAATTTTGGCACCGCTCCCGACACGATCAATCACGCCGTATACGAAACCATGGAGGATTATGACGGCGATGATGTCGTTTTCCCGCGAGGATACTCGCAAATATTTGAGGGGCTTTCGGGCGACTATGATCTTCGCCTGAACTAAATTGTAAGCAAGATTTCTTACTCGGAAACCGGCGCTTCTGTTGAAGTTGACGACCAGACTTTTGCCTTGGACGCTGTCATCACAACGCTGCCACTTGGTGTCTTGAAGCAAGGCACGGTTGAGTTCCATCCGCCGCTGCCCGCCCAGAAACGCCAGTCAATTGATCGCATGGGATATGGCGTCTTAGACAAGCTATACTTGGAGTTCGACCAAGTGTTTTGGGACACGGAAGAAACCTGGATCGGGCTGGTGGAGACAGGCCTCCCGCGCGGCCAGTTCAACATTTGGCTGAATGTCTTCAAATTCACTGGCGCGCCAATTTTGATGGGCCTGAACGCCGCCGCATCGGCGAAAACCTTGGCGGACATGGACGATGACGCCGTCGTGGCGCGCGCCATGTCTTTGTTAAACCGCGCCTATCCTCAGGCTTGATCGCAGGACGAGTCCAGGAGCAGGCGCTATGCCTTCTTCTTTTGAATAAGCTCGAGCTGCGCGTTTTGGCCGGCGTCGGCGGTCACCTCGATCCGCTTTGGTTCCGGCATGGTTTTATCCGGCGGCGCGATCGAGAGTTCTTCAAATTTGCGCATGCTTGGCAGGACGCGTTTGTCGAACGAGGCATTCATTTTGTTGTAATTGTCGACAGCGCCATTCAGCGACTTACCCAGCTTTTCAATATGCCCCGCCATGGTCGCAATGCGTTCATAGAGCTGCTGGCCGAGCTGCGCCGCCTCACGGGCATTCTGGGTCATCTTCTCCTGGCGCCAGACATAGGCAACGGTTTTGGCGAGCCCGATCAAGGTCGAAGGCGTGGTGACGATGACATTCTTTGAATAGGCGCGCTCCAGCAATTCTGGCGCATGTTCGAGCGCGGCGGCGAAGAAGTTTTCGCCCGGAATGAACATCGCGACGAAGTCTACGCGCTCATCCAAGTTCGCCTGGTAGCGCTTTGAGGCGAGCGTATCGACATGGCGCTGAACATTGGCGGCATGAGATTTCAGGTGAACGCTGCGCTGCGTCGGGTCTTCTGCAGAGGCGGCCGCCATATAGGCTTCCAGAGAGACTTTGGAATCGACCACGATTTGTCGCCCGCCGGGTAGATGGATCACCGCATCTGGACGCTGGCGTCCTTCTTCGGTCTGGTCGTTGACCTGTTCATTGAAATCGCAATGCCCAGAGAGGCCCGCCTGTTCCATCACATTGCGGAGCGTCATCTCGCCCCAACGCCCGCCGCCTTTAGGCGCGGTGAGCGCATTGACCAGTTTGCCCGTCTCTGCGGTGTTGCGGTGCAAGCTTTCACCAATGGCTTTGACTTGCTCTTGGATCGCGGATTTGTCTTCGGCGCGGACTTTTTCGATATCAGCGACACGCTTTTTGAACTCGGTGAAGTTCTCGCCAATGGGTTTCATCAGCTCGTTCAGTTCGCCCTTCGCACCCTCGCGGTGCTTCTTGAACGTCTCGTCCGCCATCGCGATGAAGTGTTGCTGGGTTTGCTGCATCACGCCGCGCGCGATTTCCCCAAACGCTTCTTTCTGCTTCGCGGTTTGCCCGCGCAGTTCTGCGAGTTGGAGCTTGCTTTCATCCGCCATGGCGCGCTGAGTCTTCAGCTCTTGCTGAGCGTGCGAGAGATCTGCCTCGGCTTCCTCTAGCGTCGTGCGCTCTTGGATCAGAAGCTCACGAAACTTGTAGCACGCGGCGCCAAGCCCCAAGGCGACCACAATCGCGATCAAGTGAATGAGGTCGAGCCCCGTTTCGCCAATTTGAATGATGGGTTCCATACAACATCCTATACCCGATTCGGTCTAGAACATATGCAGAACTTTGTCGAGACTGAGGCTTGTCTATTTCGAGACCATTTGGCGTCGTGCAAAGATCAAGGCGACGAAACAGACACACGCAATCCCCACCGCAGTCGGAAACAAGGCCGTGGTCCAAGAAAGGTTCTCCAAAGCGAGCAGGACGAAGCCATTTCGAACCGCGCCAATAATGAAAAAGGTGGCGCTTTCTTCTTGTGGGAGCTCATACGCTTTGCGCACGGATGGGCCGAAGCCGAGCAGATCCACAATCGTCAGAATGATCACTGCGGACAGCGCCGTTGACGTAAAGAACCAGAGTGGCAGAGCGCTTGCGGCCAGGATCAGAAACACCCAGTCCATGCGGACAATGCTCGTATCTCCTGCTCGCATCAGCGCGAGCACAGCGACCCCGCCGGTTAGAAGCCCTGACACACCAATCGGCCAAGCGCCAATCCCGCCGCCATCTGACAATTGCGCCGCAAACACGATGACAGTGCCCGCCGCCCAGATGAACCAGGTGAAAACATGCGGCCGGATCTCGTCGCGCAATATTCCGCGATAGTAAGGCACGAAGGCCACGAAAGTGAGGATGAGCGCCGAAGCGCTGAAGAGGGCTTTGAGACCGAAGCCGTCAAAGAGCGCCGTCAAACGTTAAACCGGAACAGCATGACATCGCCGTCTTGGACGACATATTCCTTGCCCTCCGCCCGCATTTTACCAGCCTCTTTCGCGCCAGCTTCACCCTCATTGGCGACATAGTCTTCAAACGCGATGGTTTCAGCGCGGATGAAGCCCTTCTCAAAGTCGCCATGGATGACGCCGGCCGCTTGCGGGGCAGTCCAACCCTCACGGATGGTCCAGGCGCGGGACTCTTTCGGTCCAGCGGTGAAGTAGGTTTGCAGGCCAAGCAGCGCATATCCAGCATGGATCAAGCGGTTCAGGCCCGGCTCTTCCAAGCCAAGTGTTTCGAGAAACTCAGTTTGCTCTTCATCTTCTAGCTGAGAGATTTCAGCTTCGATCTGCGCGGAGATGACCACCGCTTGCGCGCCTTCATCATTGGCATAATCAAGCACGCGCTGAGAATAATCATTCCCATCCGCGGCGCTCTCTTCGTCGACATTGGCGACATAGAGGACAGGCTTTGCGGTGAGGAGCTGTAGCATGTTCCAGGCTTTGCGCTCTTCTTCGTCGACATCAGCTCGGCGCGCTGGGCGGCCTTCGTTCAGCTCAGCCAGGGCTTTATCGATCAAGGCGACTTGGGCTTTGGCTTCCTTGTCGCCGGAATTGGCTTTCTTGACCCAATTCACTTTGCGCTTTTCCAGGCTTTCCAGGTCGGCGAGCATCAACTCTGTCTCAACCACAGCGAGGTCCGCAATCGGGTCGACCTTGCCGGAGACGTGCGTGATGTCGTCGTCTTCAAAACAGCGCAGGACATAGATGATCGCATCGGTCTCGCGGATATTGGCGAGGAACTGATTGCCGAGGCCTTCGCCTTTAGAAGCGCCTTCGACGAGACCGGCAATATCCACAAAATTCATGCGCGCCGGAATGACTTCTTTGGAGCCTGCAATCGCAGCAAGCTTACTGAGGCGGGGTTCCGGCACAGCCACTTCGCCGACATTCGGCTCAATCGTACAGAACGGATAGTTTGCCGCCTGCGCTGCCGCTGTTTGGGTCAGTGCATTGAACAAAGTGGACTTCCCGACATTTGGCAGTCCGACGATCCCGCATTTGAAGCCCATGTGTGCCTCCGCAAAAGTGTTTGGCGCGGCTTACCGTATTTTGCGGCGAACACCAGAGGGTTTTCTCTCCTTAAACTGGAATCCACTGGCCAAACCGCAATGGAGATGTAGAAATCGCTCCGAAGACGGAGGACGCCCCATGGCTCGATATGACGTATTTATGGTGAACGCCCTTGCCGACCGCGAGAAGGCCGATCTGATCGTGCGACGTCTACGCGCCCTGAAATTCAAAGTTCGCTATGACAAGAAACGCGAGCACACGACCCCGGCACCAAAGGATTATCGCGACGCCGACAATTCCCAAACCGTCCTAGTCGTCTGGTCCAAAGATTCCTGCGACACGAGCCAAAGCGATAGCGATTGGGTCCATGCCATTGCCCATCATGCGCGCTCCAAGGATGGCGTGCTCTTGCAAGTTGGCCTCGACAAAACCGTGCCAGATGAGCCGTTCAGTGAGGATAAGCGCTACGCCTTGTCAGGCATGGGACCGCGCAAGCTGGTCAATGGCTATTATGACCTGGTCGACGAACTTGGTCGCCGCGATGGACGCAAAGACCTACGCGAGTGGATCGATCTGAAAGCCAGCGATAAGGCGGGCAAGGAGGCATGGAAAGAAAACCATCCGACCGATCCTCTATCGCAAACACCGAAACCAAAGACCGCTGCAAAAGCGCCCGCTGCGGCTGTAGCCGCCTCAACCACGACAGGGACGCGCCCAGCCGCACCGCCTCTGGAAATGAGCCCACCAACGGTTTCAAAACAAACAGAGGATGTGCTCGGCCCGTTCATGCTCGCCGCTGTCGGGGTCATCATTGTCGGCATGTTGATTATGAGCGCTGCCATGCGGACGAGCGCTGGATTGCCTGCCATTGCAGGCGCGGGCGGCACCGCCTTAGTGGCGCAGTGTCCGGAAGGGCAGATCCCGGCCTATTTGTTAGAAGAAGAAGCGCCGCGCGTGCTCGAGCCAGGCCCGATCATCGACGATACGGAATAAGGCTAAGCCTGTTTCGGATCGTGCTTTGGCGCAGGCGCCAGGCGCATCACTTCGGTTTGAAACCGCTCATCGCCATGCTCAAACAGCATGGGCAACGCGCGTGAGCAGGCGTCAATCATGGCATCGCGCCAAGCTTCATCAGCTTTCGCAAAGTCCGCCAAGACATAAGGCATGACCCGGGACTTATCACCTGGATGGCCAACGCCCATCCGAATGCGGCGAACCTCTGCACCGACATGCGCGATCATTGAGCGAATGCCATTATTGCCGGAATGACCGCCGCCGCGCTTCACACGCAGGCGTCCTGGCGCGAGATCGATCTCGTCATGAAAGATGGTCACGTCTTCGGCGCTCAGTTTGTAGAACTTAATCGCCGCCTGGGCAGCGCGTCCGGTCTCATTGTAATACGTCTCCGGCTTCATCAGCAGGACTTTTTGTCCGCCAACGCGGCCTTCACTGACTTGGCTTTGAAACTTTCCGCGCCACGGGCCAAAGCCATGGTCCGCTGCAATGGCATCTAAGACTTGGAAGCCAAAATTGTGCCGGTTGCGTAGATATTTTGCGTCTGGATTACCCTGCCCCACCAAGATGTGCATTACGGGATCCTCTTCATTTGGCCCATCAGAATCAATAATGGCGGGACGGCCGCGAAGCCATCCCGCCATTGTTGTTAATAGCGTTTTGATCACGCCTATTCTTCGGCGTCGTCGCCAGCCTGCTTGGTGGCTTCAACTTCGTCTGCTTCTGGGGCGTCTGTCTCTTCCTCAGTGTCGGCAGAGATACCGCGGCCAACAATCGATGCGATGGTGAAGTCGCGATCGGTAATGGTTGGCTCCGCGCCGTTTGGCAGATTGATGTTAGAGATTTTGACATTGTCACCAATGTCGAGACCTGTGAGGTCAGCGTCCAGAGAATCTGGAATGCTGTCGGCACGAACGTTCAGCTCAACCGCGAAGCGTACGACGTTCAGCGCGCCGCCCTTCTTGAGGCCTGGTGAGGCTTCTTCGTTGAGGAAGTTCACTGCGACTTCAACCGTGATGATCTGGTCTTTCTTCACGCGGAACAGGTCAACGTGCTGAGGCTTGTCAGATACAGGGTGCATCTGGATCGCTTGCGGGATCACCATTTGCTTCTTGCCGTCGTGGACCAGAGTGGCCGTAGAAGACAGGAACTGACCTGTATTGATCGCTTTGATCACTTCGTTTTGCTTGAGGCTGATCGCAACTGGCTCTTCGCCGCCGCCATAAAGAACGCCTGGAACCATTCCCAAACGACGTGCTTCACGGGCACCACCTTTACCAGTGCGCTCGCGCACAGTGACGTTAAACGTAATATCTGTAGACATGTGTTTTCCTTTCGCCCTGAAGTCCGCCCAATTTTCTGTTTTGGGTGACAGCCTGACAGGTACGGCCTCGCGCCGCCCTTTCTTTAAGGCGCTGCCTATACGTGAAAGGCATGTGCGCTGCAACACCTGAGTGTCATGTAACTTGACTCCCTTCGCTTTACAGGCGTAGTTTTACACCTGTAGCGCAAGCAAAGTTACAAACGAGGAAGTGACATGGCCAATCCGAACCCGTCTGAGCTGGTTATTCTAAAGTATCTCTGGAACAGCGGAGCGAAAACGGCCCGTCAACTGCACGAAGCGGTCGGCCCATCGCAAGACTGGCAACTGTCGACCACGCGGACCGTCCTTGGCCGGATGGAAGCGAAAGGCTGGGTCCAGCGCAATGGCGATGTTGATCCGGTTACGTTTGAGCCTTTGCTGGATCGCGTTGAAACGCTTGGCAGTCTCGTTCGACATCTGGCCCGTAAAGTGTTGGATATGGACGGACCTATTCCAGCCACCATGTTCGCGGAAAGCCCGCACCTCTCTGATAGCGAGCTCGACGAACTGGATATGATTATCAACGCTGCAGAAGCTAAAGAAAACGGGGAGTAAAGTATGTCAGCCCTCTGGTTCATTGCGTTTTCGCTGATTTGGACCGGGCTTTTGACGGGGGGCGCTCAGGTCTTGAGCCGCGAACCCGTGCCAGCCCGTTTTGCGCACACCATTTGGCGCGGCGCTGCCTTTCTCGCATTTCTCCCTTGGATTATTTTCGCGGCCTATGCGGTTCTCCCCGATCCAATGGCGACCCCGATCCCAGATTTGCCTTATATTGGCGGCGCTGCTGAGGCGCTTTCAACTAACGCAGCTGTATTGGCAGCGAATGAGGCGACCGCGACCCCGGTCATCGGGATCGTTTTAGTTGCCCTATTGGTTGCAGGCTGGATGGGCCGGATCGGCGTCAATGTGCTGTGCCAAATCCGCCTTCAGAACATTAAGTCCATGGCCAGTGAGAACACAGATGTTCGCGCAGATGTGTGGGCGAAAAAGCTGGGTCTGCGACAGACTCCGGCCACGGCGAGTATTCCGCAAGGTTCCCCTTTCCTCGCGGGTATTCGCCAACGGACCATCTATCTGCCTGAAGCGATTTCAGATCAGAGGGACGCCGACATTATCCTCGCGCACGAATGCACCCACATCGCGCGCGGTGATTTGATCACCCGTCCGTTCGAGCGCTTGGTCGCAGATGTGTTCTGGTTCTCTCCGTTTGCCTGGATGATCCGCCGCGAGCTCGATTATTGGCGCGAAGCGGCGTGCGATGAGCAGACTGCGGCGCTGACCGGTGACAACTTCGCGTATGCCCGCGCGCTCGCCAACACGGCCCGCGTGACGCGTCCACAGCCCACGCAAACGCTTCCAGTAGCGGCATTTATCCTGCCGCGGCACGAGACCTTGAAAAAACGTCTAACCCAATTGCTGGAACGCGACGCCCGGAAACCCCGCCAGCGCCTCGCAATTTTGGCACTCGCCGCGGGGCTGGTGCTTGCACCGCTCTCGCTCGCGCAGGCCACCAGCATCGTGACCAGTTCGGTTTTCACGCATCCTGTCCTGATGTCATCTTCCAAGATCTCAGCCCCGTTCGGCGAAGTCTATTATGAGTGGGAAGACGTCAAAAAATGGCATTATGGCGTTGATCTTAAAGGCAAGCACGGCACCGCTATTTACAGCCCCGCAGACGCGAAAGTCCTCTGGGTCGGTAAGAAAGACGATTATGGCTATACCGCCGACATCCTGGTCGAAGATGGCCGTAAGATGCGCTTCTCTTCCATGTCCAAAATTCTCGTTGAGAAGGGCCAGAAGATCAAAGCTGGAGACGTGATCGGCAAGATCGGTAAATCCGCCTCTGGCGCCACCGGTCCGCACCTGCATTTGGAAGTCTACAAAGACGGCGAGCACGTGAACCCAGAAAAGGTCAAAGGCTTGGTTTTGTATAAGTCTTAGACAAAACGACGCAAATAAAATTCGTAAACGAATTCTTATCAATAAGTTTTAAATTATTCTAAGTTTCTATCAAAAACCTCCTATGCTTCAACAGACTGAAGCATAGGAGGTTCTCATGGGACGCACGTTTTCACTTCTCAGTTCGGTAATCGGAGCTGGGGCATTGCTCCTCGGCGCCGGCGCCCAAGAAATCCCCACGGTTGCCGATATCTCTTTCGAGGCCTCAATTTTCGAGGAAGCTCGACTGGTCAGCCCGTTTGGAATGCGCACCGATCCCTTCCGTAACAGGCCCAGTTGGCATTCCGGGATAGACATTCACGCCGCCTGGGACTCACCAATTCGCGCGCCAGCGACCGGTGAAGTCATCCTCGCAGATCGAGAGCCAGGGTATGGCAAGACGATTGATCTGAAAATCTCAGATAAGTGGACCCTGCGGTTTGCACATCTAAGCACTCTGTCGGTGGAGGTCGGAGATAAGGTCGACGCTGGCAATGTCATTGGTGAAGTCGGCAGCACCGGGGGTAATGCCGAACCGCATCTTCACTTAGAGGCGCGCCATGGCGACAAGCGGTATGACCCTGTCCTTTTGTCGGGATTGCAATTTTTCGAGACCGAAAAGCCTAAGAACTAGTCGAACAGTTTCGAGACGCTCTCATTGTTCGCAATGCGGCGGATCGCTTCGCCAAGCAGAGGCGCGACAGAGAGCACGCGTAGCTTCTTAGACTTCAGATCGTCGGCTTCAGGCTGGATCGTATTGCAGATCACGAGCTCGTCCATCACCGACTTCTCGATCCGGCCAACCGCATTGTTCGAAAGAACGCCGTGCGTGATATAGGCGCTGACCGAGGTCGCGCCTTTTTCTTTCAGCGCCGCCGCCGCGTTACACAAGGTGCCGCCTGAGTCGCAGATATCGTCCACGAGGATACATTTACGGCCATCGACATCGCCGATGATGTTCATAACCTCTGACTTTCCAGCTTCCGGACGGCGCTTATCGACGATGGCCAGGTCAGCGCCAATCCGCTTCGCGAAGGACCGCGCGCGAACGACACCGCCAACATCTGGGGAGACCACCATCAGGGGATCTTTGCCTGCGCTGCGCTGGATATCATCCACCATGACCGGCAGCGCGATCATATTGTCGGTGGGAATATCAAAGAAGCCTTGGATCTGACCGGCATGCAAATCCATGGTCAAAACCCGGTCTGTGCCGGCGGCTGAAATCAAATTAGCGACCAGTTTCGCTGAAATCGGTGTCCGCCCGTCTGTCTTACGGTCCTGACGCGCATAGCCGAAATACGGAATGACCGCTGTGATACGCGCCGCCGACGCCCGGCGCAGCGCATCAATACAGATCAGCAATTCCATCAAATTGTCATTGGCCGGGCGAGAGGTCGATTGGATGATGAATACATCCTCGCCGCGAACATTCTCATTGATCCGGACGAAGATCTCATTGTCTGCGAAGTTTTTAACCTCGGCATCTGTGAGGGGACAATCGAGATGGTCCGCAATCGCCTCAGCCAGAGGACGATTTGCATTGCAGGAAATGAGTTTCATCGGATTGCCGCCTTTGCCCTGATCACCTGTCTCAGGCTTAAAGACGAAGGCCCGCTGAGTCGCAAGATGACTCTTCTGTGAAGCTGCGGGTTTTGTCAGTCGGTGTGACTTGGTTGCCGAGCACGCGCCCTGCGACCGCGTCGAGTTTTGCAACCACGGTTAGATCCCGCGCCTCTGGAGCGGTGATCATGGCATAGTCGAGACAGGTCTCGATACCCTGAGGTGACGGTGTCCGCGGGACACCCTGCAACGCGGCGGCGAGTTGTCCGACAGTGGCTTTCGCCTTGGCGGTGTTTGCCGCCATGATTTCCAGGACATTGGTCACTTCAACGTGATCCTCATCGGCGCGCCAGCAATCATAATCTGTGACCATCGCAATCGTCGCATAAGGCAGCTCAGCTTCGCGGGCGAGCTTGGCCTCGGGCATATTGGTCATGCCGATGACGTCGCAATTCCACTGGCGATAGAGCTGGCTCTCGGCGCGGGATGAAAATTGCGGGCCTTCCATCGTAAGATAGGTCCCGCCCGTATGGACATTTGCACCCGCGTCTTTCGCGGCAGCCTCGGCAAGGCCAGAGAGTCGCGAGCAAATCGGCTCCGCCACAGACACATGTGCGACCATGCCCGGACCAAAGAAAGTCTTCTCCCGCGCGAATGTGCGATCGATAAACTGATCGACCATGACGAAATCACCTGGCGCATATTGCTCTTGTAGGGATCCGCAAGCCGAGATGGAGAGCACATCGGTGCAGCCGAGGCGCTTCAAGGCATCAATGTTGGCTTGGTAAGGCACGGTTGAAGGCGTCAGCCTGTGGCCTTTGCCGTGGCGCGGTAGAAAAACAAATTCCACATCGCCGACATGCCCTCGGACCAGCGTGTCAGACGGGTCGCCCCACGGGGTTTCGACCGTAACTTCTCTGGCCTCTTCTAGGCCATCAATCTCATATAGGCCAGAGCCACCAATGACTCCGATCACCCAATTGCTCATGTCTATCCCCAAATGCAACGACCCCACTCTTGGAGCAATCCAGAGCGGGGCCGTCAATTCACATCACTGTGTTAGATTAGAACACTTAGTGCGCAACGTTTCTCCAGATCCGCTTGTAAGAGAACCAAAGCAGGATCGATAGAAGCACGAGATAGATCATAACAGGCAGCGCCAAAGACTTACGCTGGCCTTGTTTTGGATCGCCCGCCCATTGCAGGAACTGAGCAACGTCATACGCCATTTGCGAGGTCGTTGCTTCGGTTCCGTCAATATACTCAACGCGGCCTTCTGGCAGCTGCGGTGCCATGGCGAGGAAGCCGCCATAAGGCACGTGGCGTGGATCACCATCCCATTGCGGGGTCGCGTCACCGGCAAAGTACGGGTTGTAGTAGAGACCGGTTGGCTGGGTCAGCGTTCCGACCGTTTCGCCATCGTCGAACTCGATATAGTTCACGTTCAGGCCGTCTTCGCCGACTTTGGTTTTGATCTTGTCGTCTTTGTACCCGGTCATCAGTGAGTAGATGTAAGACGCGCCTTCGCCTTCAGCACCGTGACCACGGGCCTTGGTGATGACGGAGAGGTCTGGTGGCATCGCGCCGCCATTCGCAGCCATCGCCGCTTGATCGTTCGGGTATGGCGACCGGAATGTGTCCGCTGGGATCGCTGGGCGATAAACTGGGTCGCCATTCTCATCCGGATTTGGATCGAGAATTTCAACTTCAGCCGCAATCGCTTTTACGAGCGGGTTGTCATTCGCGTTTGGATACTCATCGCTATAGAATGGGCCACCTTTCTCACCGAGGTTCCGGTAAGAGAGAAGCTTCATGCCGTGGCAAGACGAGCAGACTTCTTTGTAGACCTGGAAGCCGCGCTGGACGCTTTCGCTATCAAGCTGACCAGCTGGGACCTTCGCAAAAGGCCAACCTTCGTCTGGACCATGCGCATGCTTAGCGCCGCCAGCTGCGTGAGCGGTCAGGCCAAGAGCCATCGCGCCAAGACCTACGAGGAGAGGACGGAAGAGTTTCATATCCGTATATCCTTATTCGGCTGGCGCCGCCGCGGGCGCATCATGTCCTAGAATGGACTGGTGGATGGAGTCAGGCTCGCCTTTTGGACGTTCTCTCAGACCCAGGATTGGCAGGATCAAGAGGAAGTAGGCGAAATAGTAAGCCGTCATGATTTGCGACAGGTGCAGGAAGCGGAACGCAGGAGCGGCCTGAACGGCGAGCGATGCGGTTGCGCCTGCAGCTGTTTGCTCATCGCGGAACTGCGCAGCCGGTGCGTACTCTTCAAAGACACGGGTGCCTTCGATGCCAGCGACATCTGTGTAGCTAACCACGAGCTTGTCTTCGCCCATAGAGATCACAGGATCGTCTGGGTTCGACGCGCCGCACCAGCTCAGCAATAAGCAGGCGACGACAAAGCCGAAGAAGAACTGCTTTGCGACAGGGCGATAGCGCATGGACTTCACTTTAGACGTGTCGAGCCATGGCAGCAGGAACAGAACTGCGATCGCACCGAACATAAAGATCACACCGAGCAGTTTCGCTTCGATCGGACCGATATTGAACGTGATCGCCCGCAGGATCGCGTAGAATGGCAACAGATACCATTCCGGCACGATGTGCGCTGGCGTGACCAGTGGGTTCGCTTCGATATAGTTATCTGCGTGGCCAAGAACGTTTGGCGCGTAGAAGACAAACACTGCGAAGATGATCAGGAAGACCACGATCGCGAAACCGTCTTTCACCGTGTAATACGGGTGGAACGGGATGGTGTCTTTCTCGACGTCCTGAACTTCTTTACCGGTTGGGTTATTGTTCCCTGGAACGTGCAGCGCCCAGATGTGCAGGATCACAACACCCGCAATCATGAACGGCAGCAAATAGTGCAGTGAGAAGAAGCGTTGCAGCGTCTGGTTGCCAACAGATGGTCCACCCATCAGCCAGCTTTGGATGCCTTCGCCAACCAGTGGGATTGCGCCAAACAGGTTGATGATCACGTTCGCACCGTGCAGAGACATTTGTCCCCATGGGAGCATATAGCCAAGGAATGCTGTCGCCATCATCAGCAGGAAGATTACACAGCCAAGCAGCCACAGAACTTCGCGCGGTGCTTTGTAAGAACCGTAATATAGACCGCGGAACATGTGCACATAAACTGCGAGGAAGAACATCGACGCGCCGACCATGTGAATGTTACGGATCAACCAGCCAAACGGCACGTCCCGCATAATCCGTTCAACTGAGCCAAAAGCCTCGTTGACGGTGGCGGTATAGTGCATGGCCAGGACCACGCCGGTAATGATTTGAATGGCCAGACAGACTGCGAGAATTCCGCCGAAAGTGTACCAGTAGTTCAGGTTTTTCGGGGTTGGAAAATCGACAAAGCTGTCATGGGCGAGGCGAATGATCGGCAGGCGATCATCAAGCCATTTTTCGATGCCAGTATTTGGCTTGTAGGTGGACTCGTGTCCGCTCATCGGTCTCTTGTCCTTCCTTTAGAGTGAAATCTTTACGAGCGTCGAGCTGACCCACTCGTAATCTGGAACGGGTAGGTTGGACGGCGCTGGGCCTTTCCGGATCCGGCCAGAAGTATCGTAATGCGAGCCGTGACATGGGCAGTACCAACCGCCATATTCACCGACGCTGCCTTGTGCTGGGCCAACCGGCACACACCCGAGGTGGGTACACGCGCCAGACGTAATCAGAATGGCTGGGTTCCGCGTTCCATCTGGAAGTTGGACCAAGCGATCTTCGTCTGACTCGGGATCTGGAAGCTTTGCGACGTCGGTATTGACCGCCGCAGCAACCTCTTCCGGGGTGCGGTGACGCAAGAAGAACGGCTTACCGCCGATCAGCACGCGAATTTCGCCGCCCATTGGGATTTTCGAGATATCGACTTCCAGGCTAGACGCCGCCTTGGTGTCGCCTGCCGCATTCATCTGGTCGATGAGTGGGTAAGCCACCAGGCCGGCACCGCCGACAGTCGCTGCAATTGTTGCGATATGGATGAAATCCCGGCGGTCTTCATCAACCTGTTCCGGGGCCGTCGTATCAGATGCGCTCACGTCTTCAATTCCTTCGGCACTGCTTTGCAGCCTAAATACACAGATTGGGTAAAAGCATCATTGCGGCGCAGCGCCGCAAGTCTCCTCCCCGATATTCTTGCCCGCCTAGCCTGCCTCGCGTCTGATTTCAAGCGGTTGAAACCGCGCAGGATGCGACACAATTTCCTAAGCAGCTAAGGGACTTTACCGATAGGGTTCCGCACAACACAGTTCTAGCGCTGCCGCAGACTTAACAGTAGAGACCCCTCATGACCGAGCTAGAAACCCAAAAGCAACGTGCAGCGACCTGGTTTAAAAGCCTTCAGGACGACATCATCGCCCGCTTTGAAGCCTTGGAAGACGAAGCAGACCGGCCACTTTACACCGGCGCCCCAGGCCGGTTTGAAAAGACAGAATGGTCCCGCGGCGACGGCAGCGAAGATCTGGGCGGCGGCCGTATGGCAATCATGCGCGGCAAATTTTTCGAGAAAGTCGGTGTCCACTTTTCCGAGGTCTATGGATCATTTTCCGAAGCCTTTCGAGCGCAAATTCCAGGCGCGCACGAATCAGATGGGCGCTTCTGGGCGGCTGGCGTTTCGCTGATCGCGCACTTGCACAACCCCCGCGTTCCAGCCGTGCATATGAACACACGCATGCTGGTGACATCCGAAAGCTGGTTTGGCGGCGGCGGTGATCTCACCCCACTCCTCGATCATCAGCGAAAGCCAGACTTCCCGGATACGGTCGACTTCCACGCCGCAATGAAAGCGGCTTGCGACCCTTATGATGAAAGCTGGTACCCAGACTTCAAAGAAAGATGCGACGCCTATTTCCACTTAGCGCACCGCGATGAGCCGCGCGGAACGGGCGGAATCTTCTATGACCGTCACAATACCGGCGATTGGGAACGTGACTTTGCCTTTACGCAGGGGGTCGGAAAACAGTTCGCAGAGATCTACCCCAAACTGGCGCGCCGCCGCATGAATGAAGGCTGGACCGAAGCGGAGCGTGATGAGCAGCTGATCCGGCGCGGGCGCTATGTTGAATTCAACTTGCTCTACGATCGCGGCACCACGTTTGGTCTTAAGACCGGCGGCAATGTAACGAGCATTCTCTCCTCCATGCCCCCCGTTGTGAAATGGCCGTGAAACACCCCGCTGACGAATCTAAAGTGAGCTGATACGCTTGGACGATGACCCAAGCTCGCCCTGCTACCGTAATGACTGTTTTGATTGCAATCATGACGGCGGCAACCGCTGGGCTTGGCGCAGCGGTTTCAGGCGGCAGCGCAGATGTCTGGTACTTCGCGCTTGAAAAACCTGGCCTCACGCCGCCCGATATTATCTTTGCGGTGGTTTGGCCGATCCTGTTCGTTTTGATGGCGTTCGGCGCGGTCTTGGTGCGGATCAAAGCCGAGAGCTTTGCCGCATGCTCAGCAGCGCTCGGCCTTTATTTCACGCAACTCGCGCTGAACCTGTCCTGGAGCTGGCTTTTCTTCGGATTCCACCAAGTGCTGATCTCGATGATCGTCTTGGCGGCGCTTTGGGTTCTTATCCTCGCGATGATGCGATCTTTCTCTAAACACTCGAAAGCCGCCGCAATTTTGCAGACACCCTATCTGCTGTGGGTCACCTTTGCGGGATATTTGAACGGTTCAATCCTGCTGCTCAACCAATAGCGGCAATAGCGCATCGCGCTCGAGATAAAAGTCACTCTCGACCCAAATCTTCGCAACACGGCTAAGCGCTTCGCCAATGTCTCGGCCTTTTAGACCTGCCGCCAGCGCATCATCCCCATTGATCGGAAACTCTGGCCGACGCCACATTCGGACCGCCGCTAGCAGATCACGCACATCAGCACCGGCAAGCATCGCCCGGTCCACAACGGCTTGTTTGCCGTGCCAGTACAAGGTTGCCCGCAACTCTTTGGACCTCATGCCGACCGGCTCGGGCAGATTGTCCGCCGCCCACATGGTTAGGCGCGCCGCCTCATCATTCGAGAGACGCAAAGCCTGCCCGGTTTGCTGAACCGCCAGGGCGGATCGCGGCAGCAAGGACATAATACGCAGCATCGGATCTGGTTGCACGCCCGTGAGCTGCTCGGTGAGCTCCAAATCATGCAGGCCATCAGCGCCGCGATGCTCGGGCAATACTTCGTCTAGCACGCCGCTAACGCTCATCGCGGTGACGGCCCCGCGCGGCATCTCAGCAGCGAGGAGTTTCTTGAACTCTTTCCAAGTCCGCTCTTTCGCGATTTTAGCGAGACCGCTGCGCTGACGTTCACAGGCGGCCAGGCCTTCAGCATCTATGCCCGCACCATACCAAGCATTGAACCTGAAAAAGCGTAAGATCCTGAGATAATCTTCGCGGAGGCGCTGATCGGCGTCACCGATGAAGATGACCCGTCCGGCGAGCGCATCATCAAAACCGCCCCCGACGGGATCAAAGACCTCTCCACTCGGCGCCGCATAAAGCGCGTTCAGGCGGAAGTCACGGCGCTGCGCATCCTCAGCCCAGTCTTCGGTAAACGCGACCACCGCCCGGCGCCCATCGGTTTCGACATCCCGGCGCAGGCTGGTAATCTCGAACGGTCGATGTTCGACAATTGCTGTGACGGTGCCGTGTTCAATCCCGGTTGGGATGGCCCGAATGCCAGCTGTCTCAAGGGCTGCGAGCGTCTCTTCCGGTTTGAGCTGGGTTGCCAGATCTAGATCGTCGACCGGACGTTCCATGATTGTGTTGCGCACACAACCGCCGACGAAGCGCACGCACTCTTTGCGGGCAGCCTCAAGCGCAGCGATAACAGTTTGTGTGGCGTCAGCACGCAGCCAATCAGCGTTCAGAGTCTTCAAGGGTTTCCGCCGTGTCTTCGTCAATCTCAATCGGCGTCCCATCAAAATTACGCCGCTCGCCCACGCCTTCTGCGGTCCCGCCTGGGTCTTCGTTGCGTGGAAGTCCGATAGAGCCCAGATTTTTCTCGCACGGATAGGTTTCCCCTGGAACGACAACGCCGTCGACAATCTGGCTCGGTCGGTAACATTCATCCCGGCCACCGCGATCAAGCAGGATCAAAATGAGCCAGGATCCAATCGCCAGCACCAGGCCAGCGCCGAACAAGACGCGAATGGGCCAAGGCTTGCGCCCCTCTTGCTGCGCTTCAGAGATCGCGAGTCGATAGAGCGCGAACAGAATGAACGGAAGCGCAAAGAGGACAAGCTGAAGTAAGATACGGGGTGCCACGCGGCAGTCTCCTCAAGAGTCGTATAGATTTGCGTATAGATCACGAATGATCCCCGCCGTCACACCCCAGATCCGAAAGCCTTGCCATGGCATTTCGGTGTAGGACCGGTGTTTGCCTTTATAAAAGGCGGTCCCGGTTTGGTGATTGGCGGCATTGAATAAGAAATCGAGCGGCGCTTCGAACACGTCTGCCACTTCGGTCGGATCGGGCTGGGCTTGGAAATCTGGCGGCAGTACACCGATCACAGGCGTGATCCGAAACGCTGTGCCCGTCACATAAGGGGCGGAGCGGGCAACGAGATCCACCGTTTCTGGTACCACGCCCACTTCTTCTTCGGCTTCGCGCAAAGCGGCGGCAACTTCATCAACATCAACCGGATCTACTTTGCCACCCGGAAAAGCCACTTGGCCGGGATGCGAGGCCATCGTGTCCGGGCGTTTGGTGAGCAAAGCGGTCGGGCCCTCAAGACGCGGAATGACCGGAATTAAAACCGCCGCCGGACGAATCGATTGGATCCGATCCTCATCGACAAAATCGAGATCACCAACCTCATCCAAACGGCCATCGCCTTGAATGGGGTCTAAGCGGTCGCTCGCCCGCTGCAAGAAGTCATCGAGGGTTGTAAAACTCATCAGGCGGCAGGCCCTAACGCAAAAAACCGGCCTTGTGACCAGACGCCAAGCTGTTCAGCGCACCCTTCATAGGCTTCGGCCATATCTGCCAGCTCATAAAAGACCGGGCGGGTGAGTTTGGCTTCCAACCCGCCGCGCACCAACACATACGGGCTTGGCTCCTGCGTTTTCGGATCCGTTTCGATCCGCAAAGGCAGGTCCTCACCCGCAAGCACAACGTCGCCGAGGTTCGTTGTGAAGGCCAATCTCTGGTTCATGCCGGGCTCGCCCACGCGGTCCACGCGGATCGCCGTGAACGGGGCGTCTTCAACATGGACGATGACTTTTTCATACGGTGTGACGAGATAAATTTCGCCATCTGGATCCTTGCGCAGGATCCGCGAGAACAGCTTGACCAGGCGCTCACGCTTGATTTTTGAGCCTTCGTGCCACCAGCTGCCATCGCTGCGAATTTCCATTTGGATATCGCCGCAATTCTGCGGATTCCACAGGTGAACGGGCGGCAAAGGTCCATCAATGCCATCCGGCGCGATGGCTTTCAAAACCTCTTCCAAGGAAATGACAGATTTTCCATCTGTTTTCATGTGGCACTCCGCCTTTTTCTCGCCTAGACCTAATGCGACTGATGTAGATAGTGAAGATGGAGTGCTCATGGCAGCCGACAATCCGGCCATAGTGGCGCAGGCAGAAGCCGCTGGCGATACGCTCGACAAAGTGAAGTCTGAGATTGCAAAAGCCGTTTTCGGACAAGAGCGCGTCATCGAATTGGCCTTGTCCGCGATTTTGGCCGGCGGTCACGCGCTTTTGATCGGCGCCCCGGGCCTCGCGAAGACGCGGTTGGTGGAGGCGATCGGCACCGCGCTTGGCCTCGACAATGCCCGCATTCAATTCACGCCAGATCTGATGCCGGGCGATATTCTTGGTTCGGAAGTCCTGGATGAAGGCGCCGATGGCAGCCGCGCCTTCCGCTTTATCAAAGGCCCGATCTTTACCTCGCTCTTGATGGCGGATGAGATCAACCGCGCCTCACCGCGGACGCAGTCTGCGCTGTTGCAAGCGATGCAGGAAAAGCATGTGACCGTGGCCGGTGTTCGCTATGACCTGCCAGCGCCGTTCCATGTGCTCGCAACTCAGAACCCGATTGAGCAGGAAGGCACCTATCCGCTGCCGGAAGCCCAGCTCGACCGCTTCTTGCTCAAGATTGATGTGACCTATCCAGATCTCGACACAGAACGGAAAATTCTCGTCGAAACGACGGGCGGAGAAGAGAAAGCCGTTCAGACCGCGCTGTCCGCACAAGACCTGATCGCGTTACAGGCTCTGGTTCGCAAAATGCCAGTCGGCGAAAGCGTCCTTAACGCAATTCTGGGCTTGGTTCGAGATGCGCGTCCTGAGCAAACCGAAGATGAGCGCGTTCGTCGCTTTGTCGATTGGGGTCCAAGTCCCCGCGCTGGACAAGCGCTCATGCTGGCTTGCCGCGCCCGTGCGCTGCTACGCGGCCGCCTTGCGCCAAGCCTCGAAGATGTTGAAGCGCTCGCCGAACCATGCCTCGCGCACCGCATGGGCATGCGCTACGATCCAACCGGTGAAGCGCCTGGCCTGCAGCATCTGATCGACGACCTTGTGAAGAAGGCTGCCTAATCTCGATGCGTCTTGCCTTGTTTGCCTCGGTATTGGCGTTGACCGCAGCCTGCAGCCCGGTGGACCCAATCTCTGAGGCAGAGAAAACCGATATCGATTGCTTGGCGTCACAAACCGTGATCGCAATCATGGCGGCCATTCGAGATGGTACGGCAAATGGCGCATCCGCCGAAGATCTCGCGGCGATCCCAGATGCGAAGATCAACGATGCTCGTGTTAAGCTGAAGGCGAAATACTCGAAACGCATGGATGATGCGTTCCTGGAATATGACATCAATCATCGCCTTCAAAAAATCGAAACGGCGCTGCGTCATCCAGACGAGGATTCAGAAGCCGCCGAGATCATGACAGAGACACTCGCGCTCGGAGAGAGCTGCGAGTTTGGGAGCCAAAGCTAGCGTGATCACTCTCACCACCCTCCGTGCGGATGCTGAAGCCCTCGTCCGCCAATTGCCCGGCCTGTCTTTGCAGGCCGCGGCCGCCGACGTGATCCATCCGGGCGCAGCGGGGCGCAAGCGCGCGGGCTCCGGGGAACAATTCTGGCAGTATCGGCGCTACGCGCAAACCGATGCCGCGGACCGGATCGACTGGCGGCGTAGTGCCAGAGGCGATGAATATTTCGTCCGCGAGACTGAACTAGAAACTGCGCGCACCGTTTTATCCTGGGTGGATCCACATCAAGGCTTTGACTGGTCCAGCGACCCTGGCCGCGAAACCAAAGCCGATCGGTCGCGCACGGTTTTGCTCGCGCTCAGCATTTTGCTCGCCAAAGAAGGCGAACGTATTGGTCTCATCTCCGGCAGCCGGGCGCCAAGTCTTGGCAAAGCCGCGCCAGATAAGCTCGCAGAAGATATGCTCGGCCCAGTACAAAACGCTCTACAGCCTCCTCGTGCGGAGGCCTTGGCGCTGATCGCTAGTGACTTTTATGATGGCGTGGAGGTCTGGCGCAAACGCCTGGCGCCGCTCGCCCAAAGATGCCGCCATGGCGTATTGTTTGCGGTGACAGATCCCATCGAACACGCATTCCCCTTTAAAGGCAGAACCAAGTTTTCGCGTCCGGGATCGACCCTCGACCGCCTTTTCGGGCGCGCCGAAACGGTCCGTGATGAGTATCTGGCAAAACTTCAAGCCCATGAGGCAGCTCTGTCAGAGCTCGCCATTAGCATGGGCTGGGCACTGGTCAAACATCGCACCGACGAAACCGCTCTGCGCGGCGCTGCGGCGATGCAAGCCGCTCTTGAACAGTTTGGGGGTAAAGCGTGACCCTCGGCCCCTTCCTCTTCATAGCGCCGCTGACCTTGATCGGCTTGATCGCCCTGCCGATCATCTGGTTCATCCTTCGCGCAACACCGCCTTCCCCGAAGACGGCACAATTGCCGAGCCTTCGCCTTCTGGACGATGTCGAGCCGAATGAAGAAACCCCGGACCGGACACCATGGTGGATCCTAATCTTACGGCTCGGCGCAGCAGCGCTCGCCATTCTAGGTCTCGCGCAGCCCATTTACGCGCCAAATGCGTCTCCACCCGGCAGTGAGACCGGGCCGGTTCTCGTGGTCGTGGATGATGGCTGGACAAGCGCCCAGCGTTGGGGCGAGATCCGTTCAGCAGCGCTCTCGGCTTTGACCGGCGAGAGCCGCGATACACCCGCGCACATCTTACTCACAGCGCCCCGCGCCCTTCCGACGGATCCTAGCGAGCGCTTGGATCGCGCCGCCTTTGAGGCCCGCATACGTTCTCTACAACCACAGCCTTGGGGCATAGACCGCGACGAGGCCCTGACCCGCCTTGAAGACAGTCAGCTCAGACCAGGCCGCATCCTCTGGCTCAGCGACGGTCTCGACCCGGAGAGCGCGGCGCCGTTCGCCCGCGCGCTCAACGAGCTCGCGCCGCTCAGCATCTATGCCGCCACACCGCGCGGACCGGCAGCGCTCACGCGTTTACGCGGTGACGCTCAAGGCGTCGCCATAACGGCGCAGAGAGCACGGACAGAGGAAGCTTCCGACCATTTCGTATCTGCCCTGACGCTGGACGGTGCCGCCCTGGCGACGGCGGATCTCAACTTCAGCGCCGGTGATAAAGCGGCCACCGCCACCTTCACGCTGCCCCCTGCAGCCCTCGCGCGCGTCGCACGGTTCCAGGTCACCGGCGCCGCATCAGCTGGGACAGTATGGCTCTGGGACAGCGCGGATCGAACGCGCCGCGTGGGTCTGGTTAGCGGCGACAGCACGGCGCAGCCGCTGCTCTCCGACATCCACTATGTTCGCAAAGCGCTTGAACCCTTCGCGACGATCTCGGAAGGCGAACTCACCGATTTGATCGATGAGAACCCAGACGCGATCATCCTCACAGATATTGGTCAGACCGATGCCGATTCCCGCGACGCCTTGGGCCAGTGGATCGAAGAAGGGGGCGCTCTGATACGATTTGCAGGTCCGCGCATGGCCGGACCACAAGCTATGGCAGGATCAGATGATCTGGTCCCGGCACCGCTGAGACGGTCATCTCGGGCGATTGGCGGAACGCTGACCTGGGAAGAGCCGCAACCGCTCGGCACATTCCCCGAGATATCGCCCTTTGCGGGCCTTAGCGCCCCAGATGATATTCGCGTACGCCAACAAGTGCTCGCACGCCCTGGTCCAGACCTGGCAGGGCGAACTTGGGCGCGCTTGGCCGATGGCAGCCCGCTGGTCACCGCGGATCGCCGCGGCAAAGGCACGCTCATTCTATTCCACGTGACGGCCGGACCCGATTGGTCGGACCTGCCTTATGCAGGCGTCTTTGTGGACATGCTCCGCCGCTCTATCGCAGCCGGACGCGGCGAAGCGATTAGCGACGAAGAAGGGCTCTACTCACCGGCCCTCACCTTGAATGGCACCGGCCGCCTGACACAGCCAAGTGCTGGAGCAACACCGCTCCGGGCCGCCGACTTTGGAACAGTGCTGCCATCTGAGATCCACCCACCAGGGCTCTATCAAGGGCCAGCTGGAACACGCGCTTTGAACATTGCCGCAAAATATACGCCCATCGCTGTGACCAACTGGCCTGCAGGCACGACGCTGCTCGGGGATGCTGAAGCTAAATCAATGCGGCTTGGCGGAATTCTTCTGGCCCTCGCCATCCTCTTATTCTGCTTAGATTTGCTCGTCGCGCTCGGGATTGCCGGTCGTTTGCCGGGCTTCAAACGCGCCGCCGCAGCCTTGGTCATTATGCTTGGGGCAGGCACCATAGTCGCGCCTGGTGAGGTCTATGCCCAAGACGAGCTCGATAAAGAAATCGCCGCCGCGCTGGAAATGCGCCTCGCCTATATCGAAACCGGCGATGAGCGCACAGATCGCGCCACGAAAGCCGGATTAGAAGGCTTGAGCCTGGTCTTGTTCCGGCGCTCAAGCGTTGAACCTGCCGCCCCGCACGCGGTCGATCCGGAAACCGACGCGTTGGATGTCTATCCGGTCCTGTTCTTATCCCTTCCAGAAAACCCAGAACCGCTTAGCAGCACCGCGGTCGCGCGCATCAATGCCTATATGCGCAATGGCGGCGCTCTGTTCATCGATACGCGCAAAGGCGGAACGATTGGCGGACGCAACAGCTTTGAAGGTCTGGACCAGATCCTGCCCGGACTCGATACGCCGCCACTCTCCCCGGTCCCTGTCGATCATGTACTGACGCGGTCCTACTACCTGATCCAAGGCTTTCCTGGCCGTTATGAGAATCGCAATCTGTGGATCGAAGCCACCGGCGCAGCGGATAAGACCGAGCGCCGCGGCGATGGCGTCAGCCGCCTCTTCGTGGGCGATGCTGACTATCTCGCCGCCTGGGCCGTCGATGAGCGCGGTCGCCCAATCTATTCGGTTGATGGCGGCGATGTGCAGCGCGAAATGTCGACCCGGTTTGGGGTCAATCTGATCATCTACATTCTGACCGGCAACTATAAGGAAGACCAGGTTCATATCCCTGCTCTCTTGGAGCGGCTCGGAGAAGATGAGGGCGTCGGCGACTTTGATGTGGAAGAGGAGGACGCGCCATGATCGAAGCCTCTCGCCTGTCTTTCGATCCGCTGATCGGTTGGCCTCTTTTCTGGGGCCTCGCCGCACTCTTTGTAATTGCACTCCTCATTTATATCATCGCATTTCGGAAAGCCTGGCTGACGCGGACACTCGCCGCCGCCTTCGGACTATTCGCCCTCGCCAATCCCGCCATTATTGAAGAAGAACGCGAACCCTTGCCCTCGGTCGCCGCGATCGTGGTCGACAGGTCTGACAGTATGGATTTCGGCGCTCGCGAGGAGATTGCCACAGCGGCCTATGCGAGCCTGCAATCCGAACTGGAAGCCAATCCATCCATAGACTTACGCGTTGTCGAAGTTGAAACCCAGGGCGATGGCACACGTCTGATCGGCGCCCTGGAAGGTCTCATGGCGGATGTTCCACGTGACCGGATTGCCGGCGCCATCCTGATCACGGATGGGCAAGTCCATGACCTCCCAACCGATCTTAGCCGTGTGCGCGAGCTGGGCCCGATCCACGCCTTGATCACAGGCGACCCAGACGCCAGCGATCGTCGGATTACGCTGGTCGAGACGCCGAATTTCGACATTGTCGGCGATGAGGCGGAGTTCGTCATCCGCATCGATGATCCTGAAGGCGGAACGGTGCCGCTGACCTATGCGATGAATGGTGGCCGCTCGCAGGCCCGATACGTTGAGGCCGGCGAAGACACCAGTATCTTCATCGAGGTGGAGCGGCGCGGCGACAATATTATCGTCTTTGAGACCCCGGAAGGCCCGCAAGAGCTGACGCTCGCAAATAACCGGACCGCAGCAACCATTTCCGGCGTTCGCGACGGTCTGCGCGTGCTCTTGGTCACGGGGCGTCCAAACGCCTCTGGCCGGGTCTGGCGTGATCTCCTCAAGTCAGACCCATCCGTCGACCTAGTCCACTTCACGATCCTCCGCCCGCCTTACAAGCGAGATGTAACCCCGCTTGAGGAAATGGCGCTAATCGCTTTCCCAACCGAGGAGCTGTTTGAAGAAAAGCTCGACGGCTTTGATCTGATCATTTTCGACCAGTATGAGCGCCGCGGCGTGATCACGATGGGCTATCTCGCCGATGTTGCTCGCTATGTGGACGAAGGCGGCGCCTTACTTGTGGTGGCTGGGGAAAGTTTTGCCGGGCCTGCCAGCCTCGCGCGCACGCCCCTTGCCGGCATTCTCCCGGCGCTACCCACCGGCGAGATCATCAACACAGACGTCATGCCAACCCTCTCGCCTGAGGGGATGCGCCACACGATCACGGAAGACTTCACCGGCCGGACTTGGGGCAAATGGCTGCGCTATATCCAGGCACGCTCCGATACCGGTGACGTGCTGATGCGGACCGAAGATGGAGCGCCTCTGTTCGCTGTTGACCGCGTCGGCGATGGCCGCGTCGCGCAATTGCTCTCTGATCAAATCTGGCTCTGGGCGCGCGGATATGATGGCGGCGGCCCGTTCTCTGACCTGATCCGCCGCTCGGTCCACTGGCTGATGAAAGAGCCGGAATTGGACGAACGGCAACTCCAACTCATTGCGCAAGGCGACACCGTTCGCGCCAATCTTCGAACGCTGGCCGATCGCGCTGCGCCGCTGATCATCGAAACACCGGATGGCAGTTTCTTAGAACCCGCTTGGCGCGTCGACGGCCCCGGGACCTATAGCGCAGAGGTCCCCGTCGATCAGCTTGGCCTGTACCGCGCTCAATCCGGCGGATTGGACGCCGTCGCCCTAAATGGCCCCGCAAACCCAAAAGAGTTCGCGGCTTTGGAAGCCACCGGCGAGGTCCTACAGCCGCTGACCACGCTTTCCGGTGGCAGCGTTTTTGGCCTAGAGCGCCCCGATCAGCGCCCGGACGTCCGCATGGTCGCCCGCCGCGCCGATGCCAGTGGCAATAATTGGCTGGGCCTCAGAGAACGCGGCGCCTATGCCGTGCGTAGCTCAACAAGCTTGCCGCTTCTGCCGGGCATCTTTGCGATTGGGTTGATATTGCTTGCGCTCCTCTTCGCTTGGCGGCGAGAGGGGCGTTAAGCAGCGACTGACCGAAGCTTGAGTTCAGGTGTCTTGATCATAACGTCTGGTGTGTGTTCGACGAGTTCCCAGCGCCCATCATGATGCTCGACAAGGGCGGTGCAGCTTTCCACCCAGTCGCCATCATTCATATAGGTAATGCCGTCGATCTCACGCATCTCGGCAACGTGGATGTGGCCGCATATGGCGCCGTCAAAGCCTTTACGACGGCAATAGGCAGCAACATGCCCCTCGTAATTGTGGCTGTGGTTCAAGGCGCGCTTGGTCTTTTTCTTCAAAGCTTGGGAGAGAGACCAATAGGGTAAGTTGAACCACCGTCTTACCGTGTTCAGTTTCGTATTGGCCCAGAGCAGAAGATTGTAGGCGTGATCACCAAGGTGCATGATCCACTTACGATCAGCCCGCATCATGCCGTCAAACATGTCTCCGTGGACAACGAGGTATCGCTTGCCATCCTCGCCTAAATGAACGGCGCGATTACGGATTTTGATACGTCCAAAGCTGACTTTGAACTGAAGGAAGGCGCGCAAGAATTCATCATGGTTTCCAACGATGTAGATCACTTCTGTCCCGCGCTTCGACGCTGTTAGGATACGCCTCACGACATTGGTATGAGACTGCGGCCAGTGCCACTTTTTCTTGAGGCGCCACCCATCAATGATGTCACCAACGAGATATAAGCGCTCGGCGGTGTTATGTTTGAGAAACTCGGCGACGGCCTCCGCCTGAGCCCCTTTCGAACCGAGATGCAGATCCGATATAAATACGCTGCGATATTTGGGTGCGACTTTGGTCATCTCACTGCCGCTAATTTGATTTGGTGAGACTTTTGTGACGCCCAGGCCGCGCGGCTCGTTGCGTCCCTAAATCGCGCTGAGCGCACCCGACAAAGCATCCGCGCTGCCCGCCAGGTCTCGGACCATGACGCGGGCCATGTCTTGCGGGCCTGGGAAGGTGAAGCGGTCCGGAGCGACGGGGGTGAAGCCCAATTCGCCGAAATAGGTCCGCGAGCCGATAATGATGGCGGCGCCCCAGCCAGCTTTGGTCGCGGCTTCAAGGGACTCACCCGTGATTGTCAGGCCGAGCCTTTGGCCTTGGAAGTCGGGAGACACGGCCACGGGTCCGATAAAGACGGCGGGGGTGCGGTCTGCACCGACAAAAATCGACCAGACGCGGCACACGCCGACCATCTTGCCGTCTGACACCGCAACGCGCGTGACCTCTGGCAAAGAAGCATTTCCTTCGCGCAGCCGCTCGGCGGTTTTGGCAAAGTGTCCTGGCCCAAACGTCCGATCATACAGCGCCTCAATGGCGGCGGCGTGCTTGTCCGGGGATTCAGGAATGATTTCGATCATGGCGCGCGGTGTTTAACCGGGCAGGCCTGAAACGCAATCTCTAAATCAATAGTCCCAGCGATTTAGTTGGTCTTTGACCGCATCGATGAAGGCGAGCGGCTGGTCGAGCATCACGTGGTGCTGTGCGTTCGGGATCGAGACCATGTCCATGCCTTCGCGAAGCGAGCGCATATGATCCCAAATCCGATTGGTCACGAGGACCGAATCCTCCCCGCGCATCATCGCGACGCGGCAAGTGATGTTTTCGAGCATATTGGTCGACATCTTGCTGAACTCGAAATTGAAGAAAATCTGCGGATCGAACTTCCAGATCCAGCCGGTTTGCCCGGCCTCATTAGAGGTCTCTTTCAGGCTGTGCCGCGCAATATAGTCAGCAATATAATGGTTCTCGCAGGGCTGCGGCGGGGCGAGGCGAAAGCGCGCCAAAGCGGCGTCTAGGCTGGCATAAGCGCGGTTGCCTCGGGCCCGGCGTGGCGGCCCGTCCCATTCGTCTTCCGGAGGGCGGAGGCCACTGTCGACGATGACAACTCCAGCAAAGCGATCAGAGTGATTTTGCGCGGTGTGCAGCGTGATGAAGCCGCCAAATGAGTGCGCGACGATGACAGGCTTGCGGCCATCTTTGAACAAGCCGGCATGCTCACAGACCACCATTTGCTCATCTGCAAAGCGTTCGAAGCTGTACTTTTCACGCCAGTCGCTGTCGCCCATGCCGGAAAAGCTCGGCGCGATGACGCGGTATTGGCTCGCGAGCGCTGGGGCGATGAAATCGAACCAATGGGCGTGCGCGCCATTGCCGTGCGAGAGCATCAAGCCAGGCAGCGCCGGATCGCCCCAGGCCTGATAGCGCACAGTAATCCCGTCAACGTCGACAAAATGCTCTTCATTGGGCGTCTTAACCGCCTCATTGAACCAAGCTGGCGCTTCGGGTTTTGCGCCGCGATAGCGGGCGAGCAAATTGGCCTCTTCCGGGCTCATTTCTTTGAAATCATCAGCCATGTCTTAGGTTCGTTTCTCAATGATTTTGAATATGCCAGAGCCCGTCATCAGCGTTTTATCCCCGCTCCAAATGCGGCCTTCGACCGTGTAGATATTATCGACGACAGACAGGACCTCACCGCGCCCCTCAATCCAGGACCCATGTTTTGCCCCGGACAGGAAATCGCACACCAAGCGGATCGTGACCCACCAGGTATCTTCGTCTTTTTCGACCGCCGATCCCCAAGCCATGTCCGCGAAGGTCATGAGCATGCCGCCATGCGCATTCATCATGCCATTGGTGTGATGCTCCCCGACACGGAATGCCCGCGTGAAGCCGGTTTCATCCCGCTTTTCAAAGAGCGGGCCAACCTGGCGGCCAAACCCTCTATGCCAAGGCAGAGGCGCGTAACCGGGAGGAATATCGTATATTTGTTCTTTGGTGAGATCGTCGCTCATGCGGGTGACATGACGCTAGAACCGGTCCTCGGCAACCCCTCACGTTGGGGGATTGGACGCGATCCAGTTGAGGAACAAGACGTTCGCATTCGCCGTCATATGCGCAATGATTGGGACGATCACCGTCCCGCTCATCATCCGAAGGACGCCAAACCCGACGCCGCTCAAGAAGACGACAAACATGGCGGCTGGGGAGTATTGGAGGTGGCTGAAGGCAAACGCCAAACTGGACAGCGTGATCGCCGCAACAGGGCTGAGCCCCCGCGCAATAATGGTTCCGAAGGCGACACCCCTGAACGCGACTTCTTCAACAATGGGCGCCATGATGACGGCAACGAAAACGTAAGCGAGCGACCAGTTTTGCGGCGCGAAGACAGCCTCATTCACCTCGCCGCGATACTGCCAGCCCTCCTCACTCATGAAACTGCCGACCAACAGGCTCGGGATGATCAAAATGAGCGGCCCCAGGATCGCACCGACCACGAGCCAAGGCGTCTCGGCCCGCATCTCACCCGCAAAGGGCCCTGCCCCAATCGCGCTGGACCATAAGCTCATTGTGGCAAACCAACCTGCCATCGCAACGCAGGAGACGAGCCATAGTGTTTGGTAGGCGCCGATCTCTTCGATCGATCCAGGACTAAAATTCGGCACAAATTCGAGCGCGATCAGCACCGCACCGGTGAGGAATAGAACCGGTGCGAGGACGACCCAGAAAACGGCCATCCATGGCTCGCGCGCAAGGGCTTGAGGCGTCTTGTATGGGCCAAGCATAGTGTCGGCTTAAGACTCGTCGGTCTCAGAGACAAGCACTGAATAAGACAGGTGCGTTTAGCTCTCGTCGGCAGGGCGCAAGGCGACCAATTCATCGGTCATGCTGTTGATCTTTGCGATCAGCGCATCAGACGAACCGTTATTCTGATCCAAAATCGACAGGAATTGCGCTTGCTGCTCAATCGCCAGCCAGATCAGATTGCCTTCGGCGTTCAAAGCCACATCAACAACTTGGTACTTGCCACCACGATTCAGAACGCGCCAGCGTACTTCCAACTCTTGGCCGTCAGCGCGGACGATTTCTGTATCGACAATTGAATCGCGCGCATTGCGATCGGTTGAGCCGACAACTTTTACGTCACGTCCGCGATACTCATTGAAGTAAAACTCATACACAGCGAGGGCGTACGCGCGAAAGGTCGCCAAATAGGCTTCCATCTCTTCATCTGAGAAGCGTTTGGCATATTTGCCGATCACAAATTTTGCGACGGCGTCGAGATTCGCAAACTCATCCATATAGGATTGAAACTGGACGCGGCGCTCAGCGGCTGTGAGACCTGGCGCGTTCAGCGAGGCCAAAACATCATTGGCGTTGCTGCGCACATATTCTTCTGTTTGCGTATCTGCGAAGGCTGGCAGGGCCGTAAAAGCCAGCATCGCGGCGGACAATATCCACTTGCGAGAGATCATGATTCTATTCCTCTGACTCGAATTCATCTTCATCGCCGAAATCATAAGCATCGAAATCGGGCAAATCTTTGAACGGGTCTTCTTGCTCTCGGCCATCGCGTATCGCGGCGGCTCTTTGTTGTGTATAATTTCGGCGTAGAGCCACATAAGGCTCAGGCTGGTCACGCAGGACTTCCACGGCCTCGATCACGCGCTCGCGCGTCGAAACAACATTGGTAACCTGACGGGCAATTCGAAACTCTGTGTCGCCTTCGAAGCGCGCATAGTTCAGGGGATCAAACGCCATATCGACGCCGAACCCGACTGTGTCGCGAAGGTTTGATGCGCCGAGCAAAGGCAGAACAATGTAGGGTCCGTTGGGCACGCCCCACGTTCCGAGCGTCTGCCCGAAGTCTTCTTGGTGCTTCGGAACATCGAGGGCGGTCGCAACATCAAAGATCCCAGCAACGCCGACGGTTGAGTTCACAAAAAACCGGGTCGCCGTGTCAAAAGATGCCAGCGGCTTGCCTTGCAAGAGCGTGTTCGCGAACACGACGGGTTGGCCGAGATTGGTCAACACGTTGTTGACGCCGCCGCGGACAGGCTCATTCGTAACCGCACGATAGCCTTTTGCCACCGGCTCTAAGACCGCTCGGTCTACACCGTCATTGAAGGCATATACGCCGCGATTCCAGCCCTCGAGCGGATCATACACCGCTGTTGAACTCGCATCCTCGTTCGTCGTCGCGCAAGCTGCAAGCGCGAGCATCGAACCTGATAGAGCGAAAGTTCGTTTCATATTATCCGATCCTTCTTATCGGCGGACGATATGAGTGCGCATATGCCCGAAATCAAATAAACCTAATGTGAATATTCAGACAGATGTTAAAAGTGTGTCGCCCGAGGCACAATTTTAAGACGCAATTCAACCCTTGCAAATCATATAAATGATCGTTTATATGATTATATGTCAATTCCAACCGATCACCTTGTAGACACCCTTAAGGCGGCCGGAGAGCCAACGCGCCTGCGTATCCTGGCGCTTTTGCGCCGAGGTGACCTTGCTGTTGGCGAGCTGGTGCAGATCCTGGAACAGAGCCAGCCGCGCCTGTCACACCACCTGAAAACCCTCGCGACGTCCGGGCTGGTTGAGCGCCTCCCCGAAGGCGCTTGGGTGTTTTATCGCGCCCGCTCTAAAGACTGGGCAGGACGTGTCCTGAACGCTTTGTTCGACGAGATCGATCTGAATGCGGAGCCCTACAAGACCGACGCAGAGGCGCTGCAAACTGTCCGACGCGCCCGGGCGACATCGGCAGAAGCCTATTTCTCAGAGATCGCTGAAGACTGGGACCGGTTACGCGCCCTCTATTATCCAGAAGATGCAATCGAACACGCTATTCTCGATCAAGTGGCCGGGCAAACTTTTGAGCGCGTTATTGATCTCGGCACAGGAACAGGGCGGATGCTGTCTTTGCTCGCTGCGCAGGCTCAGGAAGCGGAAGGGCTAGACCTATCGCACCACATGCTGACGGTCGCCCGCGCCAATCTCAATCGCGCTGAGATCCGCAACGCGCGGGTTCGGCAAGGCGATGTCACAGCAACGCCGTTTGACGCGGCCAGCGCCGACTTGGTCCTTGTGCACCAAGTGCTCCACTATTTGGAAACGCCAGAGGACCTCCTCACAGAGGCGGCGCGCATTCTACGCCCCGGCGGACGCCTCTTGGTGATTGATTTTGCCCCGCACGATTTAGAATTCTTGCGGGAAACCCAGGGCCATCGCCGCCTCGGTGTCCGCGAAGAAGACATGACCGAATGGGCGGATGCTGCCGGACTCGCCCTGGAAGCCCCTCTCCGGTTCGATCCTCCTGCCTCCCTTGATCAAGGCCTAAGCGTTCTCATTTGGAGCGCCACCCGCCCAGCCAACCAACAAGAAGTTGCCGCATGAATACGCTCGCTGTCGCCGCCCAACAGACCACCCCTGCCCCGAATGTTTCGTTCGAGTTCTTCCCGCCGAAGACCGACAAGATGGAGGCGAAACTCTGGGAATCGGTCGCGCGCCTCTCGCCAATGGCGCCGAAATTCGTCTCGGTCACATATGGCGCAGGCGGATCAACCCGCGACCGTACGCAAAAAACCGTAGCTAAGATTGCCCAAGACACGCCTCTGGCTCCGGCGGCGCACCTGACCTGCGTCGGGGCGACGAAAGAAGAAGTTCTAAAGGTCGCTGAAGACTTCTGGGATGCCGGTGTCCGTCATCTGGTTGCGCTGCGCGGCGACCCGCCATCGGGCATGGGTGAGAAATTCGAACAGCATCCTGGTGGTTACAAAGACAGCGTCGACCTCATCGCCGGCATTCGCGATCACTATGTCGGCCCAAATGTCCGCTTTGAGATCAGCGTCTCTTGCTATCCTGAGCAGCACCCAGACAGCCTCGGCTGGGACGAGGACATCGCGTTCCTGAAAGCCAAGCAAGACGCAGGCGCGGACCGCGCGATTACGCAATTCTTCTTTGAGCCGGACGTCTATCTGTCCTTCCTGGAACGTGCCCGCGCCGGCGGCGTCACCATGCCGATTGTGCCTGGCATCATGCTGCAACCAAACTTTAACGGCCTCGCCCGCATGGCAAAGGTCGTGGAAACTTCCGTCCCCGATTGGTTGTTCAAGCTCTATGAAGGCACTGAAGACGATCCAGAAACGCGCGAGCTCATCACCGCCAATGTCGCGGTCGAGCTTTGCCACAAACTGTCAGAGCAAGGCGTGAATGATTTCCACTTCTACACGCTCAACCGCGCCAACCTCGCGCTCTCCACGTGCCGTTTGCTCGGCTTGAAACCAAAGGCAGCCGTCGCATCATGACCGACCGTAAGACTCGTATCGAACAGCTCCACGCCGCCGCCAAAGAGCGCATCCTTCTACTGGATGGGTCTTGGGGCGTGATGTTCCAAAAAATGGGACTCAGCGAAGATGATTTTCGCAACGAGCACTTCAATACCGAGACCTATCCCGGCCAGATGAAGGGCAATAATGATATCCTCTGTCTGACCCGCCCGGATCGAGTGTCCTATCTGCATGACGCCTATTTCGAAGCCGGTGCAGATATCACAGAGACCAACACATTCTCAGCGACGACGATCGCGATGGATGATTATGACCTGACGCTTCAGGACGTGATCGACATCAATTTTGAGGGGGCCAAGCTGGCCCGCGCCTCCGCCGATGCCTGGACGGAGAAAGAACCGCATAAACCGCGCTTTGCCGCGGGCTCCATTGGACCGCTCAACAAGATGCTCTCGATGAGCTCGGACGTGAACAATCCTGGGGCGCGCGAAGTCGTCTTTGATCAAGTCTATCAGGCCTATCGCGAACAGATCAAAGCCCTAAACGAGGGCGGCGTTCATATGTATTTGGTCGAAACGATCACCGATACATTGAACTGCAAAGCCGCGATTAAAGCGATGATGGATCTCGAAACCGAAGGCATGGACAAGCTCCCGCTTTGGATTTCCGGGACAATCACCGACCGCTCTGGCCGCACACTTTCAGGACAGACCGTAGAAGCGTTCTGGAACTCTGTACGCCATGCGAAACCGTTTGCGATTGGCTTTAATTGCGCGCTCGGCGCAGAACTCATGCGCCCGCACATCTCATCACTCTCGCGCATCTCAGACACATTGGTTGCGGCCTTTCCGAACGCTGGACTGCCGAACGAGATGGGCGAATATGATGAAGAGCCGCACGAGACATCCAACAAGCTTAGCGGTTGGGCGCATGATGGCATGGTCAACATTGTCGGCGGTTGCTGCGGTACCACGCCCGCGCATGTGAAAGCGCTGGCGAAATCGATCGAAGGCATTAAACCGCGCGAAGTCGTGCCGAGCAAAAACACAATGCGCCTGGCTGGCCTCGAACCCTTCGAACTGGCAAATTAAGCACCCCACTAACGGACAGGAGGAATACGAAATGAAAGTCTATGACCAGCTTGATGATCGCATCATCAAATTCATTGAAAAGCAGAAGATGTTTTTCGTCGCCTCCGCTCCGCTTTCCGCTGACGGCCATATCAACCTGTCTCCAAAAGGCTATGACGCGTTCAAAGTGCTGGATGACACGACGGTCGCTTGGCTCGACCTTGGCGGCTCTGGCATCGAGACGCAGGCCCATGTGCAAGAAAATGGCCGCATCACGATCATGTTCTGTGCCTTTGAGGGCCCGGCCAACATTCTCCGCCTGTTCGGGACCGGTGAGATTATCAATCCTCACCATGCCGAATGGGATGAGATGATGAGCCTGTTCCCGGGCTTTGAGCGCGCACGCGGGGTCTTCAAAGTGAAGCTCACCCGGATCCAGGACAGCTGCGGCTGGGGCGTGCCGTTCTATGAGTTCAAAGGCGAGCGCGATCAACTCACGCGCTATGTCGACAATAAGACCAAGGAAGAGTGGATCGAGAGCCGATACGCGAAGAACTCTGAAAGCATTGATGGTCTCAAAGGCCTCGTTCGGGAGTACAGCTAATGACCTATATTGATGGTTTCGTCTGCGCCGTGCCGGTCGAAAACAAAGAGGCCTTTATCGAGCATTCGCGCATCACCTCGCCTGTTTTCAAAAAGTATGGCGCGCTGCGCGTCATGGACAATTGGGGCGATGAGGTTCCGGACGGCAAGCACACCTCGTTCCCGATGGCCGTCAAAGCTAAGCCGGGCGAAGTGATTGTGTTTTCCTGGATCGAGTGGCCGTCCAAAGAAGCCCACGAAAAGGGTATGGAAGCCTGCATCAAGGACCCGGTTTTCAATGATGAGAACATGACCATGCCGTTCGACGGCGCCCGGATGCTGATCGGAAGTTTCGAGAACATTTTCGAAGAATAGGCGTCATCGTCAAAACTGCGAGATAACAAAAATAGCATGACCACCTCAGCCTCCCAGAGCTTCGTCAATATTGGCGAGCGCACCAATGTCACCGGATCTGCACGATTTCGGAAACTGATCGTCAATGGCGATTATGCGACCGCCGTGGAAGTGGCGCGCCAGCAAGTCGAGAATGGCGCTCAGATCATCGACATCAACATGGATGAAGGCATGTTAGATGGCGCTGAGGCGATGACGACTTTCCTCAATCTGATCGCAGCCGAACCGGATATTGCCCGCGTGCCGATTATGATTGATAGCTCCAAATGGGAAGTCATCGAAGCCGGCCTGAAATGCGTTCAGGGCAAGGCGGTCGTGAACTCGATCTCGATGAAAGAAGGCGAAGACCAGTTCCGCGAGCAAGCCCGCAAATGCTTGTCTTATGGCGCGGCTGTCGTCGTCATGGCGTTTGATGAAGTGGGGCAGGCCGATACCGCGCCGCGCAAGATTGAGATCTGTCAGCGCGCCTTCAAAATCCTCACTGAGCAGGTTGGCTTCCCAGCCGAAGACATCATTTTCGATCCGAACATTTTCGCCGTTGCCACCGGGATTGATGAGCACAATAGTTACGCCGTTGATTTCATCGAAGCGACCAAGGTGATCCGCGAAACTTGCCCGGGCTGTCATATCTCTGGCGGGCTCTCAAATGTGAGCTTTAGTTTCCGGGGCAATGAGCCGGTGCGCCGGGCTATGCACTCGGTCTTTCTTTACCATGCGATCCCAGCGGGCATGGATATGGGTATCGTTAATGCGGGCCAGCTCGACATCTATGACGAGATTGAACCAAAGCTGCGTGAGCTCGTCGAAGACGTGGTGCTCAACCGCAATGATGAGGCAACGGAAGCCCTAGTCGATTATGCCGAACAATTCCGCGGCCAGAAAGGCAAGACAGCCGAGAAAGACCTGTCTTGGCGCGAGCTGCCGGTCAATAAGCGCCTCGAACATGCGCTGGTAAATGGGATCACGGAGTTTATCGACGCGGATACTGAAGAGGCCCGCGCCGAAGCAGCCCGCCCGCTGCACGTGATCGAAGGACCGTTGATGGATGGTATGAATGTCGTCGGCGACCTGTTCGGCTCAGGAAAAATGTTCCTGCCGCAAGTGGTGAAATCAGCCCGCGTGATGAAAGCCGCGGTCGCCTATCTCGACCCCTTCATGCAGGCCGAAAAAGAAGAGCTCGGCACCGTCGATATCTCGAACGGCAAAGTCCTGATGGCCACGGTCAAAGGCGACGTCCACGATATCGGCAAGAACATTGTCGGCGTCGTACTCGCCTGTAATGGCTATGAGATTGTCGATATGGGCGTCATGGTCCCGTGCGAGGACATCCTCGCCAAAGCCGAGGAAGAGAAGGTCGACATTATCGGCCTATCCGGGCTGATCACGCCAAGCCTGGACGAGATGGTCTATGTTGCGCGCGAGATGCAGCGCACGGGCATGAAGCAGCCGCTATTGATAGGCGGCGCGACCACTTCGCCTGCGCACACAGCCGTCAAAATTGACCCCGCCCGCGACAATGGCCCGACCATCCACGTGACCGATGCAAGCCGCGCGGTGGGCGTCGTCTCCGCTCTGTTGTCGGATGAGGAGCGTCCCCTTTTCGTTGAAACAGCGCAGGCTAAGTATCAGCGCATGCGCGATAGCCGCGCTGGCGGGCCGCCAAAGCCGCGCCACCCAATCAAAGTCGCGCGCGCGCACGCCCACACGCTGGAGGCCCCTGCCCCGCAAGCGCCGAGTTTTACAGGTACGCAGGTGTTCGAGGATTTCGATCTGTCCGAACTCGCCCGCTATATTGATTGGACGCCTTATTTCTCGAGCTGGAACCTCGCCGGGCGCTTCCCGCAAATCCTGGATGATGAGATTGTTGGCGAGGCCGCGCGCGACCTTTGGCGCGATACCGAAAACATGATGCAGCAAATCCTGGGTCAGGATTGGTTCAAGCCAAAAGCGGTGATTGGCTTCTGGGGCGCCGAGCGCAAAGGCGACGATATCAAGCTAGAAACCGGCGATACGTTCCATACGCTTCGCCAGCAAATGGTCAAAGACAATACGCGCGCCAATTTCGCGCTGTCCGACTTTGTCGCCGAGAAAGGTGACCATATTGGCGGGTTTGCTGTGACCGCGGGGCCAGAAGCCGAAGAGATCGCCAAACAGTTCGAAGCCGAGGCCGATGATTACTCCGCCATCATGGTCAAAGCTTTGGCCGACCGCTTCGCTGAAGCCATGGCCGAATATATGCACGAACAAGTGCGCAAACATCATTGGGGCTATGCCAGCGATGAAACGCTCTCAAATGCGGAGCTAATCAAGGAAAGCTATACCGGCATCCGCCCTGCACCGGGTTATCCCTGCCAGCCGGATCACACCGAGAAAGAGACATTGTTCAAACTCTTGCAAGCGGATCGCATTGGGATGGAGCTCACCTCCAGCTTTGCGATGACGCCGGCCGCGTCGGTCTCTGGCCTTTATATTGGCCATCCGGAGAGCGTCTATTTCGCGGTCGGCCGGATCGAGCGCGATCAGGTCGAGGACTATGCCCAGCGCAAAGGCATGGACCTGCGCACAGCCGAGCGCTGGCTCGGTCCGATCTTGAACTATGACCCAAGTGAAGTGGAAGAGGTCGCGGCGTGACCCAAACCATCGCGAATGTAACGCTGCTTGTCCCCGACTATGACGCCGGCATCGCGTTTTATGTTGATCAGCTTGGCTTCGACTTGCTGGAAGACACAAAGCTCAGCAAGACCAAAAGATGGGTCCGTGTGGCGCCTTAAGGCGCGGCGACGGCGCTGCTACTCGCCAAGGCGGATGGTGCGGCGCAAGACGCGGCCATTGGCCACCAAACCGGTGGCCGCGTGAGCTTCTTTCTGCATACGGATGATTTCGCCCGCGACTATGCCGCAATGCAAGCCAAGGGCGTCACTTTCAAGGAAGAGCCGCGTCATGAAGCCTATGGGTCTGTGGTCGTTTTCCAGGACCCGTTCGGCAATCTTTGGGACTTGATAGAGCCCAAATAAAAAGGCGGCGCTCGCAAGCACCGCCTTCTCAATTTCAAATCAATTCAGACGCTTAGAAGCGGTCCAGGTTCATCACCTTGTCCCAGGCCTTGATGAAGTCACGCGTGAAGCGCTCTTTCGAGTCGCTCTGAGCGTAGATCTCGGCAATGCTGCGCAGGATAGAGTTCGATCCGAACACCAAGTCCGCGCGGGTGCCTGTAAATTTCACAGCGCCGGTTGCGCGATCTTTGCCTTCAAACAGCTCGCCGCTGGCATCCGCTGACCACTCATTGCTCATGTCGAGCAGGTTGAGGAAGAAGTCATTGCTCAGTGTACCGACATTATCGGTTAGAACACCGTGCGTAGAGCCTGCCGCGTTCGCGCCGAGGACCCGCAGACCACCGACCAGAACCGTCATCTCAGGCGCAGATAGCTTGAGAAGCGCGGCTTTGTCGACCAACATCGTCTCAGTCGAACGTGGGTCGGAAGACTTGTCATAGTTCCGGAAACCATCGATTTTTGGCTCTAGAGCTTCAAACGAGGCCGCATCCGTCCATTCTTGAGTCGCATCGCCGCGACCTGGTGTGAATGGAACGCTTGCGCCAGAGGCCTTCTCAATCGCTGCGCAACCGCCAAGGACGATCAGGTCAGCCATAGAGATTTTGTTGCCGCTCGCATTGAACTGGCCCTGGATCTCTTCGAGCTTCGCGATGACGGCAGGCACACCAGATGAAACATTGATGTCCCAATCTTTTTGCGGAGCGAGGCGAATACGCGCGCCGTTTGCACCGCCGCGCTTGTCTGAGTCGCGGAAGGTTGAGGCAGATGCCCAGGCTGTGTTCACGAGCTGCGACACCGTCAGACCAGAAGACAGGATAACGGTCTTCAGTTCAGCAATGTCAGCATCGGTCACCATCGGACCTTCTGGCGCTGGAATTGGATCCTGCCAGATCAGATCTTCGGCTGGAACTTCTGGACCGACATAACGAGCTTTCGGGCCCATATCGCGGTGAGTCAGTTTGAACCAAGCACGAGCATAAGCGTCAGCGAACTTGTCTGGGTTGGCCAGGAAGTCTGCTGAAATCTTCGCGTAATCCGGGAACAGTTTCAGAGACATGTCTGCTGTGGTCATCATCAGCGGCTGAGTCTTCGATGGGTCGTGTGCCATCGGAGCTTCAGGCGCGCCTTGTCCAGGCACTGGCTGCCACTGGATGTGACCTGCAGGGCTGGTGACCTTCTCCCAGTCATATTTCAGGAGGTTCTCAAAGTAGGTCATGTCCCATGTGTCTGGGGTCGGTGTCCAAGGACCTTCGAAACCAGCGGTCGTTGTGTCGTCGCCTTTGCCAGACTTGTGGCTGTTCATCCAACCAAAGCCCATGTTTTGCATTGGGGCGCCTTCAGGCTCAACGCCAACGAGCTCTTCTGAACCCGCACCGTGACCTTTACCGAAGGTGTGACCGCCCGCGACCAGAGCGACGGTTTCTTCGTCATTCATCGCCATACGCGCAAAGGTGACACGAATATCGTGGCCTTCAGCGATCGGATCTGGAACCGCATCTGGGCCTTCTGGGTTAACGTAGATCAAACCCATCATCACAGCGCCGAGCGGTGTGTCGAGCTTGTATGCGTCTGCGTCAGCGGCTTTGTAATCGCGCTGGCCGGCATAACGGCTTTTGTCATTGCCTGACGCGAGAAGCCAGTCAGCTTCTGGACCCCAGTAAATGTCTTCTTCTGGCTCGAACCAATCTGCGCGGCCGCCAGAGAAACCAAAGGTCTTCAGACCGCCAACTTCCATGCCGACGTTCGCAGCGAGGATCATCAGGTCAGCCCAAGAGATCTTGTTGCCGTATTTTTGTTTGATCGGCCAAAGCAGACGGCGCGCTTTGTCCAAGTTGCCATTGTCTGGCCAGCTGTTCAGAGGTGCGAAACGCTGTGAGCCCGAATTGGCGCCGCCGCGACCGTCATAAGTGCGGTATGTCCCAGCGCTGTGCCATGCCATACGGACGAAGAAGCCAGTATAGTTGCCATAGTCTGCTGGCCACCAGTCCTGGCTGTCCGTTACCAGCTCAGCGAGATCTTTCTTCAGGGCATCATAATCGAGCGATTTGAACGCCTCGACATAGTCAAAGTCATCTTCCAGCGGGCTCACTTGTGGAGCATTCTGGTTGAGGATCTTGAGGTTCAGCTGCTCTGGCCACCAAGATTTATTGGCGATTTCGCCGGTCTTGAACCCACCATGTACGGGGCATTTCATATCGTCAGCCATAAAGTCTCCTATCATCTTATAATTTTGTGTTGGGTATGGGTACTCAACTATGCGACCGAGCTACCGCGACCAGTCATATTTATCCAATCAATAATAGCGCTACCCCTTAAAGGTTTTTCCTATATCTTGTGTCCTGATAGGCGAGCACAACTCGCGCGAGAGGTTAAGCTGATTGCATAAATTTGAACGGGCCCGTTTACTCGTTGGCGTAAGGCTTGCGGCGCAGCTTCACGCAGGCACGAGAGATTCGCTTAGGAGGCGAAAAGCATGTCGATTTGGAACAAATTGTTCGCGCCCTTGGCCGTCGCTGCGCTGTTTGCTGCGCCAGCGCTTGCAGATGGCACACCCGGAAAGCGCGTCAATCGCGGACCTGCGCCCGTGGTTGCGCATCAACCGACACCGCCAGAACCGGGTTGTTACCTCATCGAGGGCGGTAAGGCTTGGTCTTGCCCGGCGCGCCCAACACAGCATGCCCCAAAGCCTGTTCAAAAGGTTCATAAGCATTCTGCGCATCAGCCCGCGCACCAACCATGTTGCGGCACGCACACGCGAACCGTCGTGAGAGAGCACGCACCGGTCGTCACAAAGCGGACGGTCACCCATCGTTCAGCGCCGGTCACACGCCGGACCGTTCAGCAACCGACTCGCACTGTGCGTACCGTTAAGCGCTCCGCTCAGCGCGCGACACGCAGCTCCGACGTCCAGCTCGATCTTGCAAGCTTTAGCGGCGGCGTCGGCAGCGGCGTGGATGGTGGTTTCTATGGCGGCGGTGGCGGCGCGGTGACTATCGGCAGCAGCCGAAGCTTCTCTGGCGTTCTTTCGCACTCAGCCTCGAGCTTCACTTTCCGTAGCCGCGGAGGTGGCAAGAAACGCCGTCGCGGTGGCGGTTGTAATTCTTGCATGGGCGGCGGAATGGGTGGCGGGGACTAAGTCGCTCAACGCTTTCCCGATTGGCTTTTCCAGTAACGTAAGTTCGCAAGCAGGGTTTCCTTCAACCCCTCTTTCGTGACCGCCTCGACTCGCGTCGGAAAAGGCGCGGCGCGGGTCATTACTTTCGAGAGATCCACCAAGATTTGTAGCCGTTGGCGCTGACGCGGGCGCAGCGCGGGCAGGATTTCTGCCTCCACCTGCTGCGGCGACATCCAAGACACTTGGTTGAGGTCACGGCCCATTTCAGCGGCGAAGGCGCGTCCGCAGTCCATCATCTCACCAATCGTCAGAGCATTGGTGCCTGAGGTGAGCCAATAGGTCTGCCCCCAATCAGGGGCGGCGACCACGTCTGCAATGCCCTTCGCAACCCAATCGACCGGGATGAAATCGCATTGCGTCTCGCGCTCCAGCGGGATGATCGGCAAGCGCCCATTCAGCACTGTCGCGATAAAGAGGTGGAAGCCTTGAAAGCTCGCTATCTCTCCGGTTTGCGAGTGTCCTGAAATGATGGAGGGACGGATGATCGTCCACGGAATTGCGCTCTCTCGGACCAGGGCTTCCGCATCCCGTTTTGAGGCAACGTATTCTGATACGACCGGCGCGGCTGGACCATACTCTATCGAACAATAAGCGGTCGAGACAAAGTGGAGCTTCGCCTCGGCGGCCTCAGCGAAGGCGATCATATTGCGGACGCCTGAAATATTCGTCGCGCTGAGCTCGGGCACATCGCCGCTCATATCCGTGATCGCGGCACAATGGATGACCGTATCGACCTCTTCGCAGAGCGCCGCATAGTCAGCGTCCGAAAGACCAAGGTTTGGCTCACGAATATCAATCGCGACTTGCCGCGCCGTGCCGCCAGGCCGGGCCCGATGACGCGCGAGGATCAGCCGGTCCTGGGGCAGACGCGGCGCAAGCTCACGCCCGACAACGCCGCTCGCGCCGGTCAGAAGGATCATAGGGTTGGCCTCATGCCAGGCGCCATCTCACGCGCGGCAGAGCGCGGTCAATTCAAAATCACGCGAGCGAAGCGCGCATAAAGTCTAACTCAAACGCCCGCAGCGCTGTTCGTACATCTCGATGGCCGCGGGCATCCAGCGGCGGAAATTGTTGGCGCGAGTTTCAGAGGCAGGGTGCGTGCTCAGCCATTCCGGGGGACGCTGACCGCCGCCAATCTGGCCCATACGCTGCCAGAGCTCCGGTGCCTCACGCGGGTCATAGCAGGCGCGGACCAGCAGTTCTAAGCCGATCTTATCAGCCTCGGTTTCGTGATCGCGGGAAAAGGCCATCAAGCCGCCTTGCGCCGCCATGCCCATCGCTTGGCGCACCATTTGGGCCTGGCCAGGATCCATATCACCGAGCCCAACGCCCACCGCCAGCGTGCCCATTTGCGCGAGGCGGGCATTGCTCATCCGTTTCGCGCCATGGTGAGCGAGTGCGTGTCCGATCTCATGGCCCATGACCACAGCGAGCTTGTCGACATCGGAAATGTCATCGAGCGTCACGCGCTTATCGTAATTGCCGGTAATATCGAGAATGCCGGTATAAACCGCCACATAGCCGCCCGGCAGGCAGAAGGCGTTTGGCTGTTCGGATTGGATGACGTTGAAGGTCCAATCAAACTCGGTCGCGACGAGTTGGAAGTCATAGCCCGCCTGGAGATAGTCTCGCTCCATCTCAATCGCCGCGATCCGCAGGCGTTCGCCAATCTCATTGACCGTTTCATAGACCTCTCGCCCCGCGCCGTCACAACTCGAGGTGCCGCCGCCGCAAATCACATTGCCGCCCTCTTGGCGCAGCATCTGAACGTAGGATTGCGCGCCGAGCTTGGTCGCTTGCTCGATTGAGATCGTGTTGAACTCTTTCTTGCCCGAATACGGGTTCACCTGCTGGTTTGAGAAATAGTACACAGCGAGGCCAATCAGGCCGATAATGATAACTCCGAAGCGTCCACCTGGCATATCGACGGTCTCCCACCCGCTAGTCTCGATGTATCACCTCTACCCTTAAGCCAGGGCGCAGGAAAGGCGTTGACCCCAGTCATCCGGCTCGGCATCACTAGATCCATGACGGAACCTGCGACGCCAACACCCCAATCAACAGCCGCCGGCCAGAAGCCTCTGCCGATCTGGGACGTGCTGAGCGAGATGGCGCTCTACGCCTCAACTGCATTGATCATTACAGGTCTGATCCTGCCCTCGATCTGGAAGCCGAACACGTTTGGCTTTGGCGGGCAGGAGTATAATCTCTACGGCATCGTCCAGACCCTGTTTGAGAGCGGCTTGCCCTTTCTCGGCTTGGTGGTGATTTTCTTCTCCGGCGTCTTCCCGCTCGCGAAGACCCTGACCGCCGCGATCATCTTCCGCCAAGGCGCAGAGCCGAGCCCGAAGCTCACCACCTTGCTGAATATCCTCGGCAAGTGGTCGATGCTGGATGTCTTCCTCGCCGCGCTGCTGATCGGGATCAGCCAGATCAGCATCTATATCGGGTTTGAAACCCGCGCTGGCCTCTACTATTTCGCGCTCGGCGTGCTGCTGAATAATGCGGCTACGATGCGCCTCACTTTTACGCGTTTCAAATAGGCCCTATCTAGGCCCCATGACCGATCAACAAGCACCAGAGCCGAAGCTCGACATTCGCATCATTCCCGTCACCCCGCTGCAGCAGAACACCTCGCTGATCTGGCACCGTGAGACCATGGAAGGCGTCTTCGTCGATCCCGGCGGTGAGATTGACCGGCTGATGGCCGCCGCGGACCAGTTTGGCGTGAAGATTGTGGCGGTCTGGCTGACCCATGGCCATCTGGACCATGCCGGCGCGGCCACCGCCGTGAAAGAGCGGACGGGCTGCCCGATCATTGGCCCGCACAAGGATGATCAGTGGCTGCTCGACGATATTGAGGCCCAGGGCGCGAAATATGGCATTGCCGACGGCAAGAATGTGATGCCAGACCGCTATCTCGAGGAAGGCGACACGCTGACCCTCGGCACAGAGACGTTTGGCGTCACCCACTGCCCCGGCCATACGCCCGGCCATGTCGTGATCTATCACCAGCCCGGCCAGCTCGCCTTTGTCGGCGATGTCCTGTTCCGCGGCTCCATCGGCCGCACCGATTTCCCAAAAGGCAATCACCAACAGCTGCTCGACAGCATCGTGCAAAACCTCTGGCCCCTCGGCGACGGCATGCGCTTCGTCCCCGGCCACGGCCCGATGAGCACATTCGGTCAGGAACGGAAGGACAATCCGTTCGTGGCGGATGCTGTTTTGGGGTGAAGTCGAAAACGCGGTCTAGCTTTCTACTGAATGACGAAGATGATCCTTAATATCCCACAGATTGACTTGAAACTGCTTGGCATCCTCCGGACGAACTACAATCACCAGTCTGCTGGAAAATACTGCATCATTTGAAGCATTGATGTGCCCCACGAATTGTAGACGCCCTACGTCTTCATGATTGCCGTCTTTTCAAACTCTGCGGGTGACAGCATCCCGTTCTTAGCAAGCCTTCGCTTCGGATTATAGAACAGCTCGATGTAGTCGAACACATCCTGGCGGGCCTCTTGCCTTGTTTTGTATATCTTTCGCCTGATCCGTTCGGTTTTGAGTGAGGCGAAGAAGCTCTCGGCGACGGCATTGTCGTAGCAATTACCACGGCGGCTCATGCTGGCGTCCAGATTGTGGTCTTTCAGGAAGTCACCCCATTCCTGGCTGGTAAACTGTGATCCCTGATCGGAATGGATCACGACCTTGCCCTTCGGCTTGCGCCGCCAGACGGCCATCAACAGTGCGTTCAGCACCAGAGATGTGTGCATCCTCGAATGCATCGACCATCCGACAACTTTGCGGGCGTACAGATCAATGACGATAGCGAGGTAAAGCCAGCCCTCATACGTGCGAATGTAGGTAATATCTGTCACCCAAATCTGATCGGGCTCAAAGACATCGAAAGCCTGATCCAGCTGGTTGGTGGCCACAACAGACGGCTTGCCGCCATGTTTGCCGGGACGACGCTTGTAGCCCACTTGCGCGCGTAAACCCTCTGCCCGCATGAGCCTGGCTACTGTGTTCTCGGCGCAGCGCTCACCAAGGCTGAGCAGATCATGATGGACCTTGCGATAGCCATACACACCCCCGCTCTCCAGCCATGACTGCTTGATCAGCCCGGTCAGGTGACGGCGGCGCCGGGCCTGCGGCTTTAGTTCAGCCTTCAGCCACGCATAGAACCCGCTGAAATGAACCCCGAGCACACGGCACATCGCCCGCACCGAAAACTCAGCGCGGTGATCCTTAATGAAGGCGTACTTTAGCCGTGGTCCTTCGCGAAGTACGCCGTTGCCTTTTTTAGGATGTCACGCTCCTCAGTGACGCGTCTGAGCTCAGCCTTGAGCCGTCTGATCTCGGCGGCGTCCTCAGCGCCCGTGTCGGGTTCGCCCCCGAACCGCTTCACCCAGTCATATAGCGACTTACTGCTGACACCGATCCGCTTGGCCACTGATGTCGCGCTATGACCACGCTCTGTGACCTGCGCCACAGCCTCGCGCTTGAACTCTTCTGTATATCTAATCCGTCCTGACATGGACCATAACTCCTTGCTTCCAGTTTTACCTTGCAAGGCGTCTACCGTTCTAGGGGCACATCAGTATGTTTTATTTCTATACGCCATTAAATTCCCCTTCAGGTTACAATAATTGATTCGAAACTGTAAATCGAATTTATTTTTCACTTATTCATCTCATATTGAGTATTGCCTTGGTTGCGATTTCCCTCAGTTTAGCCCGAAATAGCCGCGCGCTTCGCGTTTACTTCCCACACCCAATCCGACCCAGTTTCGCGCCCGGTACAGTGCTGCGCATCTCCTCCTGATGAGAGGCTTGTCCGGATCGGCTTGGCAGAGGGGGAGAGTGGCGGTCTGGTGGCTGGGCTTGGGGCACATCAGGGCTCCGAACCTCATTTGCTTGGTGCCAGTCGGGGGAGCTCAGCCCATTGTTCCGATGACAGGCGGCGAGGGTCGAACCTGTAAGAGCAATCCCCCCGGAGTTGTCCCGGACTAGATCCGTGAGACCAAAGTTGAAAATATGCCGCCATGGGCGCGCTTTGACCAAGCGCATCTGCGCCGTCTCGAGAGAGCGGCAGTTCGCTTCGCGTTTGTTCCAAGCGCGCCCAGTCTCTTATCTCCAGACGCTGAAAGGCGGTCTGGGTGTTGGTGTTGCCTAAGAGAAAAGATCGGCGGTCACGAGGCAATGGGGTATCGTGTAAGTGACCGCCGACAAGGCTCAGGCGAAACTCGCAGCTCGGATGGGGACGTGCGTAGACTTCGACTGTTGCCTTCATCTCGCAAACCGCAATCCAATTAGAATAATGCAATATTATCAGTGCTTTATATATTCTATCGCACAGAGCATATTGCGGATTGCAAGGGCTGGTATTGCAGCCTGCGACGCAGGTCTTGCATTTTGCCTGCGCATCGCGGTCGGAGCCGGTAGGCCAGCGCCGCCCATAAAAAAAGAGGTTGCGCCCGGCAGCCTCTTTTCAAATCGGATAGACTTCTGTCTTAGCCAGAAGAGTATGGCAGAGACGAGTGGTGCAGATTGATTTTCAACGCACCCTCATCATCGAGAACATAGCCGAACGTGTACTCAACTTTGGTTTCGCTGCCGTCTGGACCCGTGAAGTAATAGTTGCACATTGCGGTGGCGGAGTCATTGTCGGTGTAGATGCCGTTGCTTTCCCAGCGAACATTGGTCCAGCCTTTGATCGCAAAACCGGAATCCTCAGTGCCTTCGGTGCCGATGAAGTAAGATAGAGCTTCGTCAAACGTTTCGCGGAACTGGTCTTCAGCGGCGAGGGTTGGTTTGAACATGACGGCTGTGTCGCCATAGGCATAGAGCGTGTTGATGTGCTCGGTTGCGCGGGCTGCGAAATCGCCGCCTTCGCTATGAACTGAGGCGATGGCGACAATCCCGTTGCCCCACTCTGTCTGCGCAGCGACGACGTCAGCTTCTATGATGCCGGTGGCTTCTGCATCATCAGCAGACGCGGTGGTTGCACAAGCCGCCATTGCAATTGCGGCGCCGCCGCCAACAGCGGCTTTGATAATGGTTCTCATCATAAATTTCCTTTTGAGGGGGAGGTCGCGAGGACCCGAGGGCCCTCGCTTTGGAAGTGACATTCGCGACTAGTGCTTAAGGCGCAGATGTCTTGGTGGCACTAACTTGGGAGACGTGCCGCCAATTCTGTCGTCCTACCGTTCGAGCGAGACCCGCGACCACCGAGAGTTGGCTTCACCGTCGCAAAATCGCTGACGGCGGCGCTGAGACTGTTTGAGTCGAGTTTCAGTGATTAATTCACCGGACATGACTCGCTCGCATTGGTGACTGTATAACATAACATGTAGGTTGAGACTAGAGCCCGGCAAGGGCAATATGCTAAAAACTGAGTCGAAAAATTGCGCTGATCATGCTGACCTCCGAGACCCCGAAGATAAACCAGGACAGAGCGACAAAACCGTCCGTAAATCGCGTGTCTACTTGGGCAGAATTTCAAGCCCAATCACGCCCCCTAGAGGACGCTGTTTTGTGGCAAAGGGCGATGCCAAAAAGCGTTCGAGACTGGTTGGATCAGATACCTGACGCTCACTTACCGACGGGGCGCTTTCGATTGGCGTCTGTTGAGATTGGGGCATGCCTCGAAGAGATATTCGCCGAGGTCGGCATCGCGAACCATCCAGCTTTATCTTGGCTGCGTCAGGATGCAGAACGGCTCGCTTCGCTGGTTGCAAAAATGCATGATGTTTCAACCGTTCGCCTTCGGGTTGAGGCCGTTTTCGACAATGCGTGCCGTAAGTTTCATATCGACAATGTCGTGGCCAGATTACTCTGCACGTATCGCGGACCAGGCACGCAACTGAGCATGTGCCAGGGCGAAACGGGTGAGATTGAAACAGTCCCGACAGGGGCTCCAGTATTGCTAAAAGGCAAGAAATGGCCGCAAGCCGATGACGTCACTCTGCATCATCGCTCACCCCCGATTGAAGGGACCGGGATGTCTCGCCTGGTGCTCGTGCTTGATCCTGTCCACGAAGATGACGAAATTGGAACTTCTTATGAGCGAAGATTCAAACCAAACTGAATCAGATCTTCGGTAAAAAGGCAGGGCCGTTATGACACTGCGAAGTTTTTGGGTTGGCGCCGCGGTGGCGATTGTCTCTGCGTGTGGCGGGCAGACGGTTGCACCTGCTCAGAACACTGCGCAAGCGGAGGCGCCGCCGCCGATCCCTGAAGGTGCCGAGACCGTTGCGTTCGAGCGCGTCGCAGATGCGGTTCCGGAAGCTGAAAAGGCGAGCACCCAAACAGTGACGGAAGCGACGCAATATTGGGGGGTGAAGGACGGCGACCCTCTTCCAATCATGTGGGAAGATCTGATGCCGGAGGGCAGCGAAGAGGCGTTGATGAAAGAGTATGAAGAATTCTACGCCATGCTCGAGAAACGCTACGCCGCAAATGCCAAATCTTTGGTGGATGCAGACCCATATGCGAAAATTGAAGAAGGGTCTGAGTTTGATTACATGCCGCAACTCGGCGGCTTCGAAACGGTTGAGGATTTAGACGGCGTCTTGATCCGCATGCCGGGTTATGTCGTCCCGTTTGATTTTTCGACTGACAGCAAACACCGCGAGTTTCTATTCGTGCCGTATATGGGGGCATGCATCCACACGCCGCCGCCGCCACCCAACCAGATCGTATTCGTTCGCGCCGATCCAGCTATCAAAATCGCTGATATCTGGGCGCCTTATTGGATTGAAGGTACGCTGATGACAGAGAAAACAGAAAACGAACTGGGCGATACGGCATACGCCCTCACAATGTCCAAGATCGAAGACTATACGACGCCATAGGACTCGGATTGTTGGCTAAAAAAATAGGCGACCCGAAAGTCGCCTTCAGTCCCCTTTGTTTAGAGAGGCGTGCGGGATCTCTTTCCCCGCATCACCCCGGAGGTCTGTCTTAGGACAGTGACAAGCCCAAAGCGTCTACCGTCGACATTGTCAGGTAGCCAATAGGCAGTCCGTTTGCGCGCTGGAATGCTTCCATAGCTTGCAGAGTTGCCGGGCCAAACTGGCCGTCTGCAGGAACTTGATATCCGGCATTCGTAAGCGCTGCTTGGATAGAGCTGATCGTACCGGAAGTTGCGTTGGTCTCACACAGAACCTGACGCCATTCTAGGCCACCGGCATTCGTTACAACCCGTTTCTCGACAGACTTATACGTCGCCGGGATTTCGATACGCTCTTCGAACGCCTCTGTTACGAGTTGTTGGCGCGTCACGGTTTCATAGACGGCCGGTACGATTTCTTCTTCCACACGAGCTGGTTCAACCACCACTTCCTTGGTCACTGTTTTGGTGACAGCAGGAATGATTTGAACTTCTGTACGCTCCGCAGACACGAGACGGGTTTTCGTCACCGTTTCGTACTCAGCAGGTACTTCAACGCGGCAAAGCAATTCGCCGGTCGCAAGTGCGATTGTGTCGTTTGCAGAAACATTCTCGCGGTCACGTCCGTAAAGGCCGTCACCTTTTTTCCAAGTTGTGTAAGCTTCACGAACCAAAACTTGCTCCGTGTAAGTCTCATACTGTGCAGGAACGACAACGCTCTCTTCGCGCTCTGGCTCTACGATGATGGTCTCAGTGACCGTTTCATAGACAGCAGGGACCATTTTGTAGATGGTCGACGCTTCTTTCACCAGGCGTTCCTCAGTGACGGTTTCATAAGTCGCTGGAACAAGTTTGAGTTCGTATGAAGCTTCGCGGTCTACGACCTGCTCAGATTGAACTGAAATTGTGTCTGGAACCAGCACGCGCGCATAACACTCTCCAGCGTTTGCATTTGGTGGCATGTCAGCCGCTTGGCCATGAGCCACCATCGCGATCGCCGCAGTGGCGACCGATACGCATAGATACTTTCGCATTTTATTCCCCTTTGTTTCGCGGGACATTTACGTCTGGTCGGTCTTTCTGACCCAGCGCCACCCCCATAACGATCACTGTTAACCATAAGCATCACCGGCACGGTGAGTTCTGAGCGCGAAAATGAACGGAATATGAATATTGCATGTATGCACGCAGGGATCGGAATTCCGACCCGATCTAATGCTTTGATAATACGAGATTATTTTATGCAGCCTGATTGCGGCGTGCTACACCTGTAGCGCGGCAAAACTTGAAAAGAATCAATCTCTTGATTGCGTGTTAAGGCGCAGAATAAGTCGCCTTAAAGCTGTGGCAAGTGTCTCCTGGGGCCGGCGTATCCATACCGAAAACAATCTTCCACTCACCGCCGGTTTGCGCGAGGGTCATCGTGTTCACACCGCAATTGGCGATTGCCCCATTCACGCGAATAACGAACGGCGCCCAAACGGTTGCCATATTGCCGAATTGCTGAGTTCTAACCTCAAACAACTCCTCGTGCGCGGTGCCAACCTCAAGGGTTCCGACCCAGGTTCGCCAGTCGGGCAATCCATCTTGGGTTATACGGCCGTCAGGTAGGGCTCGTCGAAACACACCATCTTCGAGCATGACGCGATCGATCATATCCGGATCGCCCTGATACATCCCGCGCATCAGCGAGTAGACGGCGCCTTCCGGTGTCGACAAATCAACCGGGCCAAGCATTTCATCAGCCGACTGGGCCGTGCTCACGCCAGATGCAATCACAAAGACTGTTGAGAGTATGAACAGACGCACGATGATCCTCCGATCGATTTTGTTTGAGGCATTGGATTTAACCTAACGCCGAAGAGCTAAGATGACAAAACCTACCGTCATTGTTAGTCCGTTCGGCATGCCACCGTTTCATCTCGCATTCCCCGTCCATGATTTGCAGGCCGCGCGTCAGTTTTATGGCGAGTTACTCGGCTGCGCCGAAGGGCGCAGCAGTGAGCATTGGGTCGATTTCGATTTCTTTGGACACCAAATCGTTGCGCACCTCGCCCCCGAGGATTGTGGCGCTGCAAGCCGGTCTGGGGTCGATAACAAAAAAGTGCCGGTTCGACACTTTGGTCTTGTGCTTGATTTGCCGACCTGGCGCGAACTCGCAAAACGGTTGCGAGACCAAGTCGATTTTATAATCGAGCCCTATACGCGGTTTGAAGGAGAGCCCGGTGAGCAGGCCACTATGTTCTTCGCGGACCCCTCTGGGAACGCGATCGAGCTGAAGGCGTTTGCAGATATGGATCAGCTGTTCGCGACTTAGATCAGTAACCCTGGAAACGAGTTCTTAGTCGCCTTCACCCGGAGCCGGGCTGAAAAACTCGGCCAGTTTGTTTGTCTTCTGCGCAAACTCTTCGCGGTCAGCAGGCGGCTCTTTCATCCGCGTGATGTTTGGCCAGACTTTGGCATAATCCGTGTTCAGCTTGAGCCATTTCGCATCCGGCTCATCCTCGGTGTCTGGCTTGATCGCCTCGACCGGGCATTCCGGTTCACACACGCCGCAATCGATGCATTCATCTGGATGGATGACGAGCATGTTTTCGCCCTCATAGAAGCAGTCCACGGGACAAACTTCGACGCAGTCCATGTATTTGCATCGGATGCACGCATCCATCACGATATAGGTCATTAGAGGGCTCTGTATTCCTTAGTGCAGCGCAGCACATGGCTTTGGTGCTCTAACAAGTCAATGCACCGGACTGTCACGGTGCCTTTAGTTCTGCTCTTTTCTTCGCATGAGCGCGGGTCACATCATCGACGTGGAGCAAGCTCGCAACATGGCGAATGAACGATTCTTCGTACTTGCACGCCTCGCCATCAGCGAAAGAAACGCGATAAAGCCCCTCAACAACACTGGCCCGCTCAGCTTCTTGGAGCGTCTTTACGTGACGGGTCAGAGCATGAGTGTCGGTGGCTTCTTCTGCGATCATTTCACCGCGTTGCAACACCTCGTCCGCGCGGTCTGCGTTCATGTTAAAGCTCGTCACGAGGATCTCTGCGATCATGTCGCTTTCGAGATTGGCATAAACGCCATCGACGAGGGCTGCCTCAACTAAAAGCGCTGCAGCAGCTTCGTGTGGGTCGAGGTCGCGAACCGGGGCTTCAGGGCGATCACCGCCAAACATGCGAGAGAGAAATCCAAACATGACCGCCTTATGCGCTTTGTGGCAGGCGTCTGTAAAGAGTCTGAGCTTCAGCCGCCGGTCCTCGCCGCTCTCCAATCTCTAGGATTTCGACCGTTTCGATCGCTTTTGCTTTATAGAAGGTCAACACATCGCCAGGACCAACGCGCTGTCCGGCTTTATCGGTTTTTCGCGTTTGGCTATGTTTGGTGATGCGTACGCCTTTGCGGCTCACATAATCTGTCGCGATTGCGCGTGTTTTGAAGAACCGTGCCCGCCAGAGCCAGATATCGACCCGCACGCCCTCGGCGCTGTTATCACTCATTGGCTGGCTTTTCAGCTTGCGGGGTCGGCGCAGCTTCAGCGACCGCAGCCCCAGCGTTGGCCTCTGGGGCAGCTTGTTCCGGAGCAGGTTTAGCCTTCTTTGGCTTGCGCTTTTTCGGCTTCGGTTTCGGCTTTTCCTTTTCAGGAAGCAAAGCTGCGAGCGCCGCGAAGGGGCTATCCGGATCGGGTTCTCGGCGCGCAGGTCGGCGATTGTTTCCGCCGTGCGGACTCGGTTTGCCGGATCCGCGATCAGAACGCTTGCGCTGGTCGCCTTGCGGAGGCCCATTGCGAGACTTGTTCTGAGGCCGGCTTTGTTTCCGCGCTGCGCGTCTTTGCTCTCGAGCCTCAAGATGCGCTTTGGATTGGAACCGCCATAGTTTTACCGCGCCCGTTTCGGGATCCTTTTCGGCCGGCGCGATACGGAAGCCTTTCAGCACATTGTGAAAATCTTCCAGCGGGCAAGACACCATGGAAGCGAGTTCCGGCGGGATTTCGAATTTGGCCTGATCTGCTTCTTTGCGGCGTTTGGACAGCTCCCATCCGAGACGCTCGGCTAGGTCCGCACGCACGGCGCGTTTGCCAAATCTAAGATAGCCTTGGGCTGCCAGATCCTCATCCGGCCAAGAGCCATCAAGTTCGAAGCTTCCCGCCCCTTCAGGCGCGGTTTTGCGATCGCGACCATCGGCCAATGTTTGCAGCAGTGCGACCAAGCGCTGAGCCGCAGGCTTTTGCGCATCCGGCACGTGCGCAGCGATCCGTCCGGACCGAATGCCTGCGTCTTTCAATTTTGAGCGATCTTCGGGCCCTGGCAGCAGCGCGCGATCTTCACCGCGCAAATCACAGGCGGCGCCAGCTTCCAATAATCGGAAAGCAAGTCCGCGCGCTAGGCCTTCAAGTTGCGTCTCATCAGGCGCAAACTTGAGCTTGAAGTGTGTTGGCAGGCGTTTTTGGATTTCCGCGCCGAGCCATTCATTTAGCCGAGTTTTGGCGGCGTCTTGTTGATGGGCCTCGGCATCCTGACCACCGATCAACTTGGCCGAAGGTGCGAGCCAGTGCGGCCCTGCGACGAGCTGCGCAACCGGGGCGTCGTTCCAGACGATCTGCGACGCGTCATTGATGCTCAGAGCAGCTTCCGAAGCGCCCGAGATGGCTTTCAAACGCTCTGCAATAATAGGCTCGAGCGCCTGTATCGCGGCGCTGCGTAGGGTTTTGCCTTCTAGCGTAGAGGCATTCGAATCTGGCTCGAAAGTAAGGCCGACAAGCTTGCCGACCATATGGCCTTCGATGGTTACTTCCCCAGTATCGGCAACGTCAGTACTCAAGAGGTCTTCCCTTTTTAGCCCTGCAATCAAGGCTGTTGTGCGTCGATCTACAAACCGCTGCGTCAGCGCTTCATGCAGCGCATCAGACAGACGGTCCTCAATATCACGCGTTCTTTCGCGCCAATAGGCGGGATTTTCAAGCCAGTCAGAGCGAAAACTTGCGTAAGTCCATGTTCGGATCATTGCCAGACGTTGTTGTAACAGCCCGATATCCCCAAGCGTATTGTCGAGCGCATTAAGGCGCTCATCCATCGCTGTGTCGCCGAGGCGGGCATCTGGATCGGCGAGTGTTTCTGCGAGGCCCAAGACGAGGCGACCATGCCCCTCGTGACCAGCCTTTCGAAAATCAGGCAGCCGTGCGAGATCCCAAAGACGATGAATGTTGCGTCGCCCGCGGACCTCCGGGCCAATCGCTTCGTCTTCTGCCATGCGGCGCAAAACCCACTCGTCCAAACCGTGCGGGTTCTGCCGTAGACTTGGATGCGGGCTCGGGCGAGCAAGACTGGCGATCAAAGTTTTGATCGAACGATAGTCGAGATCGCTGTTCCGCCAGCTAAGATCCACGACGGAGTCATAGCGATGATCTTCGATGGCGCGCACCAGCTCATCTTCGAATGGCGGGCAATCATTCGTCTCGCCAAACTCACCATTGTCGCGGAACCGTCCGGCGCGTCCGGCGATTTGACCGAGTTCGGCAGAGCTCAACCAACGATGACGCCGGCCATCAAATTTTGCTCTGCCGGCAAAAGCCACGCGGTCAACATCGAGGTTGAGGCCCATTCCGATGGCGTCGGTCGCAACGAGATAGTCCACTTCTCCCGACTGATAGAGGCCGACCTGGGCGTTGCGGGTGCGCGGACTAAGGCCGCCCATAACAACGGCGCAGCCCCCTTTTTGGCGTCGCAGCACTTCGGCAATCGCATATACCTTATCCGCGCTGAACCCGACAATTGCGGTCCGCTTGGGAAGCTTGGTGATCTTCTTCTGCCCCGCATATGACAGCGTCGAAAAGCGCTCCCTCACATCTGTCGAGATGTCAAAGTCGAGATCGCGTAACACGTCTCGCATCGTTTCAGCCCCGAGCAGAAGGGTCTCCTGCGTCCCGCGTGCATTTAGGATCCGGTCTGTGAAGACGTGGCCGCGATCTTCTTCTTCGGCAATTTGGATTTCATCGACAACGAGGCATTCCACGCGAACATCTGTCGGCATGGATTCGACAGTGCAGACCCAATAGCGCGCCTGATCAGGAACGATCCGCTCTTCGCCAGTTACGAGGGCGACCGCGCGCTCGCCCTTGGCCTTCATGACTCGGTCGTAGACTTCCCGAGCAAGGAGGCGAAGCGGCAAGCCAATCATACCCGTCGTGTGCCCCATCATACGCTCCAGCGCATAATGGGTTTTCCCGGTATTGGTCGGGCCGAGGACGGCTTTTAGGTTGGCCATGTGGATGAATGCTGTGGAGAGGGATTCGCAGGAAGGCTAGGATTTAGGGCAGCGCTCAGGACGATCTATGTGTGTGTTCTGTAGATTTCCATCTTCATCTTCAATTTTAAATCGCCGGACCCAGTCTGAATTTCGCTCAAGCGGTTGGTACTCGCTGGTCAAATAGAGGCGGAGCTCTCGGCGCAGTGGACAGCCATTTGATCGATGACCCAAATCGACTCCGACAAAGCCTTCTGGTTGCCAGGTCTCGAAATCGGCCTGAATACGCGGGCGCAAATGAGATCGATTGCTGGCAACGAGAACACGCGAATGATCGAGGTCAGCGAGATCCACACCTTCCGCGTAATTCTTCGGTCCTGAATTGAAGCGCCATAAGATCAAGGGAATCTCAAGCTCGTCCTTCAAGTAATAGTCTAGCCCATGCCAAAGCTCGCGCTCGTCGACCACAAGGGCCGTCGGTTGCAGGCGTTCAACTTCACGGGCGAGTTGCTCGCTCAGATCTTCCCAACCGCGAACGCGCTTTAGGTCATTGTCTCGCCCAAGCGTCGCGCTCCAGCTTGGCGGGGCCATCGCGAGTGTGATTGCGAGAGTGCCAACGATGACCTGTAACCCAATCCCAGCCCAAAAGGCGGGGCGCCACCCTTTGGCGCGAAGTAAAAAGCCGCCAATGAAGATGCTAGCGGCGGGATACGCAGTGGCCGCCCAATTGGCGTGGGCACGAGATAGAACAGCTTGCACGGCAATAATGATCAAGACGGGAAAAATAAAGCAGGCGAGCCACGTCTCTTTCGCGCGTTGCGCATGAGCGGCATCTCCCAGGTCTGCGAGTTCTGCCTTAGGACGGAGGAAAATGATGCCCGTAATAAGCGCGACAAAGGCCACAGGACCAAACACGCCCATCTGATCGCCGATGAATTTAGGAAAGTGATCTAAATTGAAAAGCTCACCGCCTAAATTCGCATTGTCTACGGTGTGGCTAACAGTCTTGAACTCATTGGCCGCATTCCAGATCATATGCGGCGCAAAGACTGCGATGGCGACTGCCACGAAGACGGCGCCTTTCGGACTCAAGACTGCACTACGCGTTAGTTTGTCGACCAAGCAGGTCAGGACAATCCCAATCGCAAAATAGAGCATCGCGTATTTGGACAGAAAGCCAAACCCAATAGCCGCCCCGAGCGTCACCACTCCGAGCCACCCCAAATCCTGTTCTCTCAGACGCCAAAACAGATACAGCGCAAGGCACCAGAACGGGAACAGGACTCCATCTGTTGAAATGACACCCGATGACAAGATGATCCCCGGCATCAAGAGATAAGTAATCACGGTGAAGAGCGCGGCCGCCGAATTAAACATGCGCCGTGCGAGAAGGAATAAAATGGACGCCGCAACTGCATGGAAGATCGGCGCAAAGAAGCGAATCGCCCATTCGGAATCGCCCAGAAATGCCGTGGATGCGTAGATGACCCAGGCAATCATTGGCGGTTTAGAGTAATACCCCCATTCGAGGCTTTGCCCCCAACGCCAATACTGGGCTTCATCGGCATACAGTTCGAGCGGCGATGCTGCGAGTAAGACCATCCGAATGGCCAGAAGGCCCGCAATTAGGCCAAATGCGAGCAGTGTGGAACGGTCCTGGAGCTGTGAACTCTGCGTCATAAAAGTCCCTTACGCGCCTATGGAGCGGACATAAACCCTTCGCCGCATGTGTGGCTTATTTGCAATGCCAACCAATTGAGTCAGACCTTTCAGCAATGTCTTACAAGACTGTCACAAAACTGTTGTGCAGTGCACCTAAGGGCTCGCGAAGTAGTCGCTCGTGCATCGAGATCCGTCTACGTTTAGTGGCAAATTGAGGGGAAACTCATGTCCAACTGGAAACTCCTATCCGGTGTGGCCGCAGCCTCCATGATGACCGCAGCGATCGTCGCTCCGGCAGAGGCTCAGGTTACTACTTCTAGCATTCGTGGTGATGTAACAAGCGAGACGGGCGCAGCCGTTTCGGACGCGACGGTTACGATTACGCACACGCCTTCCGGCACAGTCTCTACAGCAACAACGAACTCAAGCGGTGTCTTCTCAGCACGTGGTCTTCGTGTTGGTGGTCCTTACACAGTCGCAGTCGGCGGCGGTGAATTCGCACCGGTTCAGATCGACGATCTCTATCTGACACTTGACCAAACACTGTCTCTGCCAATCACCGTGACCGGTGCGCGCACAATGGACACAGTTGTTGTCACTGGTAGCCGTGCGCTTGCAGGCTTCTCGAATGACGGCCTAAGCACCAGCCTCGGCCTCGAAGCTTTGAATGAAATCGCGTCTATCGACCGCGACATCACTGACGCCGCTCAGCTCGACCCATTTGCGAGCGTGAACGTTCAGTCTGGTGGCGCGAAAGAGCTTAGTATCGCGGGTGCAAACAACCGCTTCAACTCGCTGACGATTGACGGCGTTGCATTGAACGACCGCTTCGGTTTGAACGCAAACGGTTTCCCTACTCAGCGTTCGCCTGTTTCTTATGACGCGATTGAATCTCTCTCAATTCAGACAGCGCCATTCGACGTTGAATTTAACGGATTTACCGGCGGTACAATCAACGCCGTTACGAAATCTGGTACGAACGAATTCCACGGCTCAGTTGCATACTACACAACTGACGACTCACTGATTGGTGACAAGAGCCAGGACGATGATTTCAACTTCACCTTTGAAGAAGAAACTTTCGTTGCGACCCTTGGTGGCCCAATCATTAAAGACAAGCTCTTCTTCTTTGTCGCGTATGACAAGTTTGAAGAAGTTGCTCCATTGATCAACGGACCTGCAGGGTCAGGCGCTCTGAACGAAGAAGACAACATTCTGCAGTCAGACGTCGACGAAATCGGTCAAATTGTTTCTGACGTTTGGGGCTTCGACATTGGCGGCTTTAACAAAGGCCCAGCCGAAGACGAAAAAATTCTCGCAAACATCGATTGGAACATCAATAACGACCACCGTGCGAAGTTCACTTATCTCCGCACCGAAGGTAACACCATTCGCGAGCAAAATGGTAACAACTTCCTCGCTTCAGATAACCGCCTCGGCGCCTCTTCTGCTTGGTATGACCGTTCTGAAACAATTGAGACTTTCATCGGTCACTTGTTCTCCGATTGGACACCGAACTTCTCGACACAGTTAAAAATTGCGAGCACCACACAGGCTACCGGTCAGGATTCTCTGAACGGTGCTGAGTTCCCGTCTTTCGCAGTCTTCCTTCGCGAAGTTGATGGCGACGAGAACTTCCTCGTCATTGGTCCAGACCGTTTCCGTCACGGGAACTCGCTCGACCAAGACTTCTTCCAGATCAAAGCGGTTGCTGAATACTCAGTCGGCGATCACGTCTTCAAAGCTGGCTACGAGCGTGAAGAAGTTGATGTGAACAACCTGTTCGCTCAGAACTCTGAAGGTTCCTACGTCTTTGATAGTGTCGACGATCTGCGCAACGCAACAGCGTCTGGTCTGTTGTACAACAACGCGATCACCAACGATGAGAATGATCTTCGTGCGATCTGGGGCTACAACTACAACGCCCTGTACGCTCAAGATACTTGGAATGTAACGCCAACTCTAACAATCGATGCGGGTATCCGTTACGATTGGTACGAGTCTGAAGGTGAAATTCGCGAGAACCAAAACTTTGTCAGCCGCTACGGGTTCACCAACACGACAGACATTGATGGGCTCGACGTTATCCTGCCACGTATCTCGTTTGATTGGGAACCAACAGATCAACTCACCGTTCGCGGTGGCTTCGGTCGCTTCTCAGGTGGCTCTCCAGGCGTTTGGATTTCAAACAGCTACTCAAATGACGGTGTGATCTCTGATAGCTCGAACGCATTTGGAACTGTTCTTGTTCCAACGACACCAGACGCAGCAACTGGACAGTTCATTCCAGCTGATGTTCTCGATTCTTTGGCAAACGAAGCTCCAGACGGATCTGTCAACGCACTGGCACCAAACTTCGAAATTCCAACCACTTGGAAAGCAAGCTTGGGCGCAGCCTATATGACAGACGTGCCTTTCCTCGGCGAAGACTGGGTATTCTCTGTCGACGCGCTCTACAATCAGCTTGACAACGCATCTTTCTGGTTCGACCAGCGCTGCGTAGATCCAGTTGCTGTCGCGCCAGACGGACGCGGCGTATATGATTGTAGCGGTGCACCAGAAGCCATCGTTGTTGGTTCTGCCGACAAGGGTAACAGCTTCCTGGTCGCATTCTCTGCGTCTAAAGATTGGGAAACCGCCCTCGGTGATTTCGATATCTTCGCGAGCTACACAAACGCTGACGTCAATGATATCGGCTACGGCACATCATCAACAGCGACGTCTAACTATTCTGACTTCGCAGCGTTTGATCGTCAGAAGCCACGCACCGGAACCTCTAACTTCCAAGTTGAGCACCTGCTGAAAGTGCGTGCGAACTGGGAAAAGGAGTTCTTTGACGGGTATGCAACCAAAGCATCACTCTTTGCGACACGTCGCTCTGGTCAGCCGTACAGCTACACCTTCAGCGAGAACAACGCTTGTGTTCTCGACGTAGGCGGCGGCCGTTGTGCTCGTGAAAGCCGGAACGATGATGCGGGTCACCTGCTCTACGTCCCAACTGGCGCAAGCGATCCATTGTTCGCACCAACGTCATTCGGCGGCGATGCAGCAGAGCAGCAAGCGTTCTTCGACTACATCAACAACTCTGAGCTGTCTCAGTACGTTGGTAGCATCGCCCCACGTAACGGCGACAACTCTCGTTGGTCGACCATCGTTGATCTGCGTCTCCAGCAAGAGCTGCCTGGCTTCCTCGAAGACCACCGCACGTTCTTCTTCTTGGATATCGAGAACCTCGGTAACCTGTTGAACTCTGACTGGGGCCGTGTTGAGCGTACCCGTTACGAGTACGAGCGTGACGTTGTCTCTGCACGTATCGTTGATGGTCAGTATGAGTTCTTTGACCTAAACAGCGAAGGCAGCATCAATAATCTTGAAGTGCTGTCTCAATCAGTTTGGCAAGTTCAGCTCGGCGTTAAGTACGAGTTCTAGGCTTCGCCATCAAACAACTTGAAAAGGGCGGTGCAGAACGCACCGCCCTTTTTCTTTGATTTTTGTATGAGGTGTGGCAAAGCCGCGATCATGTCCAAGCCCGCACGATTTGTCCCTCCGGAATGGGCGCCTCAAGCCGCTGTTTGGGTGGGCTGGCCCCACGCGCGCGGTGAGTGGGGCGCAGCCTTTGATGGCGCGCGGGACGAGATTGCAGGCTTTGTTCGAGCGCTCAGCAAAGTCACGCCCTTAAAGATCGCATGCGGATCGCGTGAAGCGTTTGGCAGTGCGTGGTTCGCCCTCGAGCCTGACATCGCCGCAGAGCGGGTGTCCCTGCATACGATGCCCGCAGGCGACATCTGGCTGCGAGACACAGGTCCGATTTTTGCGTTTGAGAGCGCGGATCCAGTTGCATTGTCGTTTGAGTTCAATGGCTGGGGCGGAAAGTATGTGATGCCCGGTGATACAATGACCGCGGGCGGTATCGTGTCCGTCGAGCAAGTGCCTCACGATCATCAGTCTTTCATTCTAGAGGGCGGCGCAGTCGATTTTGATGGCGCGGGTCGGATTATGACCACCAAGCAGTGTTTGCTGAACCCAAATAGAAACGCGGGTTGGACAGAACGGGACGCTGAACAAGCGTTGAAATCTGCATTTGGTGTTGAGACCCTTGTTTGGCTAGGCGATGGCTTAATAAACGATCACACAGATGGCCACGTAGACAATATTGCGCGTTTCATTGGTGCGGGCCGCGCCCTTTGCCAGTCGCCTTCTGGAAACGACGATCCAAATGCTGCGCGCCTTCAAGACATTCACGAAAACCTGGTTCGGAACGGCCTCGATGTTGTCACCATACCCTCTCCGGGCAGAATTTTGGATGATGGCGGAGACGTCATGCCCGCAAGCCATACCAACTTCTTGATCAGCAATGATCACATTTTTCTCCCGATCTATGAGGAGACATATGCTTCAAAGGCTGTGCAGGCCCTTGAGGCGGCGATGCCGGGATACAACATTATTGCTCTGCCGGCTCGAAACATCCTTTCGGGCGGCGGCGCATTTCACTGTATGACCCAACAAATTCCAATGGCGCGAGAGGCCAAAACATGAGTCGAACCATCCGCGTCGCAGCGCTCCAAACCTCTTTTGCTAAGGGCGATATGGCTGCCAATATTGCCCAGATCAGCGAGCTTGTTCAGACGGCGGCGGCTCAGGGCGCCGAGATCGTACTGCCGCCAGAGCTGTTTAGTGACCACTATTTTTGCAAAACGCAGGAAGAACATCATTTCGCGTCCGCCTATGAATGGCCGAGCCACCCAGCGGTATTGGCGATGCAGGATCTCGCAGCGGAGCTCGGCGTTGTCATCCCGGTTTCCATTTTTGAGAAAGACGGGCCTGAATACTTCAATTCTGTGGTTATCGTGGATGCGGACGGTGCAGCCCTCGGGGTCTATCGCAAGAGTCACATCCCAGATGGACCGGGATATCAGGAGAAATTCTACTTCCGGCCCGGCAATACTGGATTTCGCGTTTGGGATACACTCAAGGGGCGTATTGGTGTTGGCATCTGTTGGGACCAATGGTTCCCAGAAGCTGCGCGCGCAATGGCATTGATGGGCGCGGACGTTCTGCTCTATCCGACGGCAATCGGCGCTGAGCCACAGGATACGTCTCTGGATACTGCCGCGCGCTGGCGACGCGCAATGCAGGGGCATGCGGTCAGCAATGTTATTCCTGTAATTGCTGCGAACCGAGTTGGTGATGAAGATGGCCAACTGTTTTATGGCACCAGTTTTATTAGCGATCATACCGGTGAAGTTGTGGCTGAACTTGATCGGACGACAAATGGCGTCATCGTGAGTGCGTTTGATCTAGATCAAGTGGATCAAGATCGAGCGGCATGGGGATTTTTCCGCGATCGCCGGACTGATCTCTATGATGTTTTGTTGTAAGCTGTATTCGGGGAACGCGCAGAATTAGATCGCGCTAAGGTTGGGAAATGGATGAATTCTTGATGATTCCGGTGACATCGCTGTTGATCGCAGCGAACGTCATTGCGAGTCTTTTCGCGCTCTCAAATGCGAAATTCATGGAGAAAAACCTCTTCCATGTCGACGCGATTCTTTCGGATCGAGAATGGCACCGAATGGTTACGAGCGGCTTCTTGCACGGCGGCTTCCTCCACCTGTTTGTAAACATGTATGTGCTATTTATGTTTGGCGGCTTCGTTGAGCGGGCCGTTGGTCCAACAGGTTATTTGATTATCTATTTCATCTCGCTCCTGGGCGGCAATGCATGGGCTCTGCTCGAGAACAAAAACAAGCCGTTTTATCGGGCTTTGGGGGCGTCTGGCGCAACGTCTGGGATCGTTTTGAGTTTCATACTCTTCCGCCCGTTCGAACCGCTCATGATCTTTCCAATCCCATTCTTCATGCCGGCGGTCGTACTCGGTTTGGCGTTCGTCGTCGTCTCCGCAATTCTGGCGCAGCGCGAAAACAAGACGATCGGTCATGAAGCCCATTTAGGCGGCGCGTTTGCAGGCTTTCTCACAACAATCTTGATTGCGCCGAGTGCGTTCTCAAGCTTCTCAACTCAAATCGCCGGCGTGTTGGGAGGCAGCTGAGTTGGGGGCTGTCACGGATACACTGAACGCCCGTATTGAGTCCGGAGCACTAACCCGTGATCCTGCTCAGTCTGAGGCGGCCGCGAAGCTGGATGACTTGTTGCTACGTCTTGAGAACGGCGGCAAAGGCGGCTGGTTCTCGAAACCAAAAGCTGTGCACGGGCTCTACCTTTGGGGCGGAGTTGGCCGCGGTAAATCGATGCTGATGGATGTCTTCTATGCCGCCGCGCCTGTTAAAGCGATGCGGGTCCACTTCCATGAATTCTTGGGCCGGGTCCAAGATCGCTTAAACACCGCGCGCAAACGTAAAGACGTCTCGAACCCGATCTTCCCTGTCGCAAAGCAGTTCGCTTCCGAAGCCAAGCTGATTTGCTTTGACGAATTTCAAGTCACCCAAATTGCAGATGCGATGATATTGGCGGGACTATTTGAAGAACTCTTCAAGCGCGGCGTAACTGTGGTTGCGACGTCCAACCGGCATCCCGATGATCTCTATAAGGATGGTCTCAATCGGCACCTATTTTTACCCTTCATCGACCTCCTAAAAGCGCAACATGAGGTGTTTGAACTCGCGTCTGAGCGTGACTATCGCCTGGAACGACTCACAGAAGCGCCGGTTTGGTATTCAACTGCAGACGGCTCAGCGCCGCTAGACAAAGCGTTTGAGCGACTAACTTTGGGCGCCGCGCCGCAAAGTTGTGTTCTCACCGTTAAGGGGCGCAAAGTCCCTGTGACGCGCGAAGCTGCCGGTGTGGCGCGCTTCACGTTCGCGGAGCTTTGTGCACAGCCTCTTTGGGCGGAGGATTACCGCGCGATCGCCTCCATGTTTCATACCGTATTGCTGGAAGACATTCCGGTTCTTAGCCCCGCAAAGCGAAATGAAGCCGCTCGGTTCGTGACGCTCATCGACACGCTCTATGAAGCGAAAGTCAAACTTGTCGCGAGCGCCGCCGCCGAGCCCGAACAGCTGTATCCTGCGGGTGATGGAAGCTTTGAGTTCCAGCGTACCGTCAGTCGTCTGCATGAAATGAGGTCCATCGAGTATATAGCCGAGGCGCATATTGTCCCGATGGACCAGAAGTAAGCTCGCATCAGCACGCGGAAACAGGGAGGGAGGAAACGTCTCACGCCCGCCAATGCGAAGAGAGAATGCTCTCTCTGGCTGACTCTACGTGTGGGCTTTCCAACTGGATCAAAATATTTTTCCGTGCTGAGCTTGGGCAGCATCAGTGTATTAGACTTTAGTATTGAAGAAGGGTCGAAATGGGCATGTTTAAGAAAGCGATCAGTCTCGCCTTGATAGGCGGCTTGGCGGCTTGTTCCCCGACCTCATCACCGACGGATACGGGCTCTCCCCAGCACTTCAGTCCCGAACCAACGCTCGCACTTTTCGAGGCACTCAGTTCAGATGAGATGCAAGGCCGACAAGCGGGCAGCGCCGAAAGCGCAAATGCGCGCGTAATGATCATAGAGCGCCTGAACGCATTGGGTGTGAAGCCTGTTGGGGCCTCTTTCGAGCACCCGTTTAGGTATGGTCCATTTCGTGCCCCACAGACTGGCGTTGCGGGGGCGCCTGACAAAGACGGCGTAAACGTGATTGGTGTGATTAAAGGTTACGCGCCGAATGATATCTCAATGGTGATTTCTGCCCATTACGATCACCTCGGCGTGCGCGATGGTGAAATCTACAATGGCACAGATGACAATGCCTCCGGGGTTGTCGGTGCGCTTGCAATCGCAGAGCACTTCTCCAAAACGGCGCCAGCCCATGACATACATTTCGTCTTCTTTGATGCGGAAGAAGATGGTTTTGGCGGGGCACGCAACTTCATTACCAGCCCTCCAATCCCCCTCAATCAAGTAGCGCTGAATCTAAACTTCGACATGGTTTCGCGAGGCGACAATGGCATCCTCTGGGCGTCTGGCACTCATCATTGGCCTGACATGGTCCCAATGGTGAATGCGGTGGCGGAAACTGCACCTGTGACAATCCAGCTTGGATTTGACCAAGGAGATGGGCGTGAAGACTGGACCTTATTGTCCGACCATGCAGTTTTCTTCCGTTCAGGTATTCCGCATATTTATTTTGGGGTTGAGGACCATCCGGATTATCACAAACCGTCAGACGATTTTGAGAAGGTCGATCAAGACTGGTTTTTGAGGTCTGTAGACACACTGATTATGGTGTCCGAGGCCATGGATGAGGACCTCGAAGAGATCTTCAAAATGCGCCAAGCCGCTACCGAAAACGAATGACGGAATTCCAAGCCTGAGAAATTGCTGAGAAATCAGTGGAATTTCATGCGACTGATTTTCAGTCGCCTTGCAAATGCTTCGCACTATCATAGTCAATTGTTTTTATTGTATTTTTTCTTGATTTTTCCTGTGATTCGACTATCTGGCGATCATAGGTAATTTTACGGAGTCCCCGATGAAAGGCGACGCAAAAGTCATTGAGTTCCTCAACGCTGCTCTCAGGAATGAGCTGACAGCAATCAACCAATATTTCTTGCATGCTCGGATGCTGAAGGACTGGGGAGTCAGCAAGCTCGGCGAATATGAGTACAAAGAGTCTATCGAAGAAATGAATCATGCCGACTGGCTGATTGAACGCATTCTATTCCTCGGTGGACTTCCAAATCTGCAAGATCTCGGCAAACTTCGTATCGGCGAAAGCGTCGAGGAAATCCTCAAGTGTGATCTCGCGCTCGAGCACGACGCGATCCCACTTCTGCGCGACGCGATGGGGCATTGCGAGTCGGTTCGCGATTATGTGAGCCGAGATCTCTTCGGCAAAATCCTCCACAATGAGGAAGAGCATGTCGACTATATCGAAACCCAGTTCGATCTGATCGAACGGATTGGCATCCAAAGCTACATCCAGCTGCAATCGGAAGCTAACGCTCACTAAGCATTACCCTAACCGTCGGAGATCGCCCATGTCGAAGACCACAATTTTTGAATATAAAGGCAATTCAGAAACGGTGACATGGGATAGACGGCTTTGCATCCATGTTGGCGAATGTGGGCGTGCCAAGGGCGATCTCTTCGTTCAGGGCCGCAAGCCGTGGTGCGATCCCAATCTTACAGACCGCGCGGATACGCAAACAGTTGTAACTCGCTGTCCGACAGGCGCGCTCGCTGTTCACGATGCGGATGGACTTCTGGTCGAGGCGGTGCCTCCTGAGAATACAGTGACGGTCTCGAATGATGGCCCTTTATACCTATCTGGCGATCTCGCGGTCGACGGTGCTGCGGATGATATGCATAGCACATCGCGGCGCGTCGCCCTTTGCAGATGCGGGGCATCGAAGAACAAGCCGTTCTGTGACAATTCCCATCGCGAAATCGAGTTTCGAGATGCGGGTTCAGTTGGAGATACCGGTCTGCTTGAGATTGAGGCAGGTGGCCCGCTGCAGGTAAAACGAATCCCAGACGGGCCGCTTGAAGTGGCTGGAAATTTCTCAATACGCGCAGGATCTGGTCGAAAAGCTTGGTCGGGGCGAAAAGCCTATCTTTGTAGATGCGGTCAATCTGCCAACAAACCGTTTTGCGATGGCGCCCATAAAGACGTAGGATTTCAGGCAGACTAGATCTTAGCGCGCTCGATCATTCGGTCGAATCCAGCCCAGAACTCAGCGCGCTTTTCTGGTTTTTCCATCAAAATCTCATGCATCGCGTGATCGACAGTGATGTGCTCACAATCTGGTAGATGCGCCGATACGTGCGCGTGAGAGCGATTGTCCACGAGCTTTTCATCAGCCGCACTTGCAACGAAGATTGGAATATCAATCGCGCCGAGGACCGCCGGCTTCGAAAAACTGTTGAAAATGTCCAAGGACGCTCCCAGCCAACCCCACGTCACTGGTCCAAGCGAAAGCTCCGGTGCGGCATCGGTTAGATCCCTGTTGATTTGCCAATGGGCTTTATCATAGGTCACGACATTGTCTTCAAAGCGCTCCGGCGGACCCGGTTTCTGCGCGAAATCATCGGAACGGCCCATGACACGCATTGCCCAAATGAAATAGCGCTGAACACGTCCCAACGGCAGGCCCCACATCGGCGCGCAGAATGCCGCTGCATCGACTTTTACAAGGCCTTGCCCGATCGCCGCAAGTGCAATTGCTCCGCCCATAGAGTGGGCGAGGGACACATATGGCCTAGGCAGCTCGTCCATGGCGTCCAAACCATTGCGCAGCGCGCCCATAAAGGTTTCGAAACGGTCGATATGACCCTTTTGCGGGTCGTCTAGGAGGCGCTCTGAAAGCCCTTGGCCGGGCCAGTCGATGATCAGGACAGCAAAGCCGCGTTCTTGAAGCTCACGGGCCACCTCAAAATACTTCTCGATAAACTCTGTTCGCCCTGGGCAAACAATTGCCGTTCCACGAGGTGATGCCGCAGTCGCGGGCGCGAGACAGGCGCGAAGCTTTCGGCCACCCACCCCTTCAAACCAAATGATCCGAGCCCCGTCAGGACGCGGATTGCCGGGAACATCAACGATGCGATCTTCGGTGTGTGTGACCATAATAACGTCCAAAAAGTAAGAGCCTCATCCCGCGTTTAAGCCGGATGAGGCTCTCAATCAATTCAATCAGCAGTCAAGCTTAAGAGAGCTTGCTCATGATGCTTTGCAGCTGCATCGCGACTGACATGTCGCCGAGGACTTTCAGTTTGCCCTGCATGAACGCCATGGTTGGGTCCATTTGGCCAGCTGCGAGTTTCGCGAAGTCTTCCCAATCGACTTTTACAGTCGCATCGGCTTCAGCGTCGTCATTGTTTGCAACACCGGCTGCTCCATCGATGAACAGTTTGCCGATATCACCAAAGTCGAACTTAACTTTCTTAGCGAAACCGCTGTCACCGCCTGCAACCGCAGCAGCTGCTTTTGATGTGAGTTCTGCGAGATCCATTGGGATGCCCTCCTAATTATTGTCCCAGGCGTTGATAAAGCAGGCCAAACAGGGCTCTGCAAGGGTCACGTTGACGTAAACTGCAGGAACTTGAAAGCGCTTCCTAATTTTCCAAACACGTTTTGCGCTTGACCCATCGCGACGGAAGGATTCGAAACAGTCCTCATGTCATGGGAAAAATCGATTGAAGAACTCCGCAAACGCGAACGCTTGGCGGAGACGATGGGGGGCGAGGAGCCGGTCTCACGCCAAAAAGGACGCGGCAAACTCACCGTTCGTGAGCGCGTTGCCTTTTTAGCCGATCCGGGAAGTTTCCACGAGATCGGCAAGATTGCTGGCCGAGCCACCTATAACCAAGATGAAGAGCTTGAGAGTTTCATGGCCTCCAACTCCGTCACGGGCCGCGCCACGCTGAATGAGCGCCCCGTCTTCATCCTCGGCGATGACTTCACCGTACGCGGCGGCGCAGCAGACGCCTCGATCCGCGGTAAGCTGCTGCAGTCGCTGAAACAGAGCCAGGAATACCGCATGCCCCTCGTCCAGCTGATCGACGGAACGGGCGGTGGCGGGTCGATCAAAATGTTCGAGCAGGACCCGCGCACCTATATCCCGGAGACGCCCGGCTGGGAGTATATCGTCTCTGGCATGGCGACCGTGCCTTATGTCTCTCTCGGCCTCGGCCCTTGCGCTGGGATGGGAGCCGGGCGACTCGCCGCGAGCCATTTCTCTGTGCTCGTCAAAGAGCTGTCTCAGGTCTTCGTCGCGGGCCCTCCGGTCACCCGTGCCCTCGGCGAGGACGTCACTAAGGAAGAACTGGGCGGATGGCAGATCCAGGCCCGCAACGGCACGGTTGACGCCGTTGTCGAGAGCGAAGCCGAAGCTTTTGAGGCGGCCCGGCAATTCCTCTCCTACCTGCCCTCCAGCGTGCATGATCTGCCACCGGTCATCCCGCCGAATGACGACCCGAAGCGGAAGGAAGAGGAGCTGATCTCCATCGTCCCGACCGATGGCAAGACGCCGTATAAACCCCGCAAAATCGTCGGCGCCACCGTCGATAAAGGCAGCTTCTTTGAGATTGGCGAGCAATGGGGCCGGGGCATTGTCACTGGCTTTGCCCGCGTCGATGGCCACCCGGTCGGCATTCTGGCGGGCGATCCTTTCTTTCTGGATGGTGCCTGGACCGCCGATGTCTGTGACAAGGTCACGCGGCATATGGACCTCTGCTCCACCTTCCACTTGCCGGTCATCCACTTTGTCGACTGCCCCGGCTTTGCCAGCGGCGTGCGGCATGAGACAGCGGGCGTCACCCGCAAAGGCGTGCGCGCCATGGCGGCAGTGTATCAGGCGACCGTGCCGATCTGCGCCGTGGTCATCCGCAAAGCCTATGGCCTGGCGGGCTCTGCCATGTTCAACCCGGCCAAGGCGAAATGGCGCTATTGCTGGCCGAGCGGCGATTGGGGCAGCCTGCCCATGGCGGGCGGCATTGAAGCGGCCTATCGCAAAGAGATTCTCGAGGCCGAGGACAAAGAGGCTTACCTCAAAAGCCTGTATAAGCGCTTTGACGCCATCGCCTCGCCCTTCCGCACCGCTGAAGCCTTCTATGCCGAAGAGATCATCGACCCGCGCGAGACGCGGCCGCTTCTGGTCGATTTCGTGCACCATGCCTGGCGCGTGCTCGAGACCGGAACGACCAGTTTCGGGCCTCGGCCTTAGATCGCGCGTCACCCTCGACAGCCGCAGGCTGTCTGAGGGCCCATCTCCAACGGCGTCTCTCAACTGCAAGAATTCGAGATGGATCCTCGGACCGCTCCGCGGTCGAGGAAGACGCAATCTAAGCCACTATCCCAGCACGAACATCCAGACCGCCCCTCGGCGCCTGGAGTTAAGAGACTAGGCGCGCTTGGAACAAACGCGAAGCGAACTGCCGCTCTCTCGAAACGGCCTTATAGCGCCTGGTCAAAGCGCGCCCATGGCGGCATGTTTTCAACTTTGGTCTCCCGGATCAGGTGTCCAGGACAACTCCGGGGGGATTGCTCTTACAGGTTCGACCCTCGCCGCCTGCCATCGGACAAACGGGCTGAGCTCCCCCGACTGGCACCAAGCAAAGGGTTCGGAGCCCCAAGCCCAGCCACCAGACCGCCACTCTCCCCCTCAATCCAGCCGATCCTGACAAGCCTCTCACCAGGAGGAGATAGGCTGTAGTTTATAGGGCGCGAAATTGGGTCGGATTGGGGGTGAGTTTACGACGCTCACTCAATCTCTGCTTTCGCCCCCGACGAGGCCCCCGGCAAGCGCGGTGTGTTGAGATATGTCGCCACCCAATGGATGGCGGCGACCAGGAGTAAGTCGTTATGGCGTTCCATCTGGACGCTGAAATAAATACCGCCCAAAGCCGCGCCGACGCACCAGTACCATTTCCAGCGTAGAGTGAAGAAGTGCTGCGCACCAAATAGGACGGCGCTGATTAAAGCTGCCGTCCAAACAGACGCGCCAGCACTTTCCAACCCTTGCGGCACCGCAAGGCGGAATACCCACTCTTCCCACAGGGACAGCGCGCCGAGATAGAGCACCCATCCGAGCTTTGCTACATTCCAATCCCGATCGATGCGCCAGGCATACATATTCAACGCTAACAGAATGAGCACAGCCCCGGCGGCGTAGCGCCCCGGGTGCGCGGCGACAGGAGCCAAGGAATCTCCGAAAACGCGCTGGAAGGTGGGCACAGTCAAAAACAGAAGCCCGAGCGTGAGACCAGGCAGCCCGTGTCGCAGGAAAACGGCACGAAACGTGGTTAGCCGATCACCGGTGAAGTCTTTTTCGCGCTGAAGCCGGCGACGGCGGGACGGTGAAGTTTTGGTGGGTGCGATCATACGCGCGACTTAAGCGGAATTCGGTCACGATAGATAGCGGGCGGAGATCTTTGGGGCAGATTAGGAGACGAGTTGGGTGTCAGGGGTAAAGCGTTTAAAGCCGCTCCCCTGACCCACGGTAGTTTTCGGTGAAAGAACACTCTCCAATATCATCGTGCCAGCTGCCGCCGCGATCGAGACAGTCGTCGATCGCGAGCCAGGTCAAGGCCTTTGGGACGCTCCAGATTAAAACCCCGAGCAGGAGCCCCCCAAACAGCAACCAGATCCAGCCCTTACGTCGCATCCAAATAAATCTGCGACCCTTTCGTCTTAAACTCTCGGCTCTTCTCCTCCATGCCTTTGCGGGCTTCGTCGGCTTGGCGTTGGAGGTCGGCTTTTTCATTGTCTGATAGGCCGTCCGCATAGTCGCGGACCTCTGCGGTGATTTTCATCGAACAGAATTTTGGGCCGCACATGGAGCAGAAGTGCGCCACTTTGTGAGCGTCTTTAGGCAGAGTCTGGTCGTGGTAATCGCGCGCCGTTTCCGGGTCGAGCGAGAGGTTAAACTGGTCTTCCCAGCGGAATTCAAAACGGGCGCGTGACAGGGCGTCGTCGCGAATTTGCGAGGCCGGATGGCCTTTGGCGAGGTCAGCGGCATGTGCGGCGAGCTTATAAGTGATAACGCCGACTTTCACATCGTCGCGGTCTGGCAGGCCGAGATGCTCTTTCGGCGTGACATAGCAAAGCATCGCCGTGCCGAACCAGCCAATCATCGCGGCGCCAATGCCGGACGTGATATGGTCATAGCCGGGCGCGATGTCTGTGGTGAGCGGCCCGAGCGTGTAGAATGGCGCCTCGCCGCATTCTTTCAACTGCTTGTCCATATTCACTTTGATCTTGTGCATCGGCACGTGGCCGGGGCCCTCAATCATCACCTGACAACCGCGGGCATGGGCGATTTTGGTGAGCTCGCCAAGCGTTTCCAGCTCTGCGAATTGGGCGGCGTCATTGGCGTCCGCGATGGAGCCCGGACGCAGGCCATCGCCGAGGCTGAAGGTGACGTCATAGGCGCGCATGATGTCGCAAATCTCGGCGAAGCGCGTGTAGAGGAAGCTCTCTTCATGATGCGCGAGGCACCATTTCGCCATGATCGATCCGCCGCGCGAGACGATGCCGGTGACCCGGTCTGCGGTCAGGTGGATATAAGCGAGGCGGACGCCCGCATGGATGGTGAAATAGTCGACGCCTTGCTCACATTGTTCGATCAGCGTGTCGCGATAGACTTCCCAAGTAAGGTCTTCTGCGACGCCATTCACTTTCTCCAGCGCTTGGTAGATCGGCACCGTGCCAATCGGAACCGGCGAGTTGCGGATGATCCATTCGCGAGTGTTGTGAATGTTACGGCCGGTCGACAGGTCCATGACATTGTCGGCGCCCCAGCGAGTCGCCCAGACCATTTTCTCGACTTCTTCTTCCACGCTAGAGGCGACGGCAGAGTTGCCGATATTGGCGTTGATTTTGACCAGGAAGTTGCGGCCAATGATTTGCGGCTCAAGCTCTGGGTGGTTGATATTGCTCGGGATTACGGCACGGCCGCGGGCAATCTCATCGCGAACGAATTCCGGCGTAATGAATTCCGGGATTTCCGCGCCGAAGCTTTCGCCCTGCTCGATCTGGGCTTTAGCATTCTCGACCGCTTCCTGGCGACCCAGATTCTCACGCTCTGCGACATAGATCATCTCTTTGGTGATGATGCCGGCTTTCGCATATTCGAACTGCGTCAGCGGGCCATTTCCAGTGCCGCGCAGCGGCTGGTTCGTGATCGGGAATTCGCGCGCGAGATATTTGCCGGTGGCACCGCCATTGTCTTCTGGCTTCACTTCGCGTCCGTCATAAGCCTCAACGTGTCCGCGCTCGAGCACCCAATCTGTGCGGTGGCGCGCGAGGCCTTTCTCGACATCGATCGTGACACTCGGATCAGAGTAAGGACCAGACGTGTCATAGACTGGTACTGGCGGCTCATTCGCGCTCGGGTGCAGGTCGATCATCCGGCGCGGGACAGACAGGCTCGGATCCGCCTTGGGGTGGGTGTAGACCTTACGGCTCGCTGGCAGCGGCCCAGTGGTGACTTCCGGGGTCTCGAACTCAGATTGGTCGACGGGTTTGTTCATGGCGCAGTCTTTCTCCAGTGATAGGTCATCGCCATGGCGATGCAGTGCTGCAGCGCGGCGCGTGGAAGGGGTTGATCTGTGGGCAGGGCAATCTCGCGATTGCCAATCAAAGTCAGCGTGTCGCCATAGCGATCACGCCAGGCATCGACCAGGCTGGTCTGGCAATGCACGAACAGGCTAAGCCGGGCGCCGGCTTCATCCCAGCCGAGGCGGATCGTCGTGCCGCTTTTCGGCTTGTGGGTCAGGTAAGAAGGCTGGCCCCATTTCAGGGTCTCTTCGATCTCTCCTACCCCTGGTGTGGCGGCAACCGTTTCATAGATGAGCGCCCGCAAAGCGTCTATCTGCACACGTGTAGAACGCGGACAGGCAGTCATGGCGTCTGCGACGCTTTCAGGTGGCTTCGGCATGGTGGCGGCTCGTGCCAAACTCTTGCTCCGTTCCTACGCCGGTTGGCAAACCTTTGATCAAGGATGCTAGCCGGATCAGGTTCTAAGGGTGCTGGAGCGGATCGGCCCCATCTCAGCGCTTCCAAACGCGCCCCTCGGATAGGCTTAGCGTAGAGGTTTAGAGACGTAAGGACAAGCCTAATCGCGCCGCAGCGTCAAATAGCCGAGTGCCATATCGGTGACCTCTTCGATCAGTGACTCATCGTCGAGATTGGCGGCCTCGATAAGCGTATCACTCGGCATCAAAGCGGCGCGAACAAAAATCGTATTGAAGAAGACGCCAAGAATGCTGGTGGCGCGCGTGTGATCTTTGATTGAGATCTCGTCTTCGTAAATCGTGAGCAAGTCAGCGATGGGTTGAAAACTACGCACCACGAGCGCTGCCCAATCATCTTCTTTCAGATCTGGATGGAGGCGCGCATACGTATGCACAGCTCGCAGAATATGGGCGTTTTCGAGGGTTTGAGCATGCACAGCCCGCGTGATTTCAAACAGCGCTGTGCGGAGCGAGCCCATAGCGCGAAACGCTGCGGCGGCGTCTTGTTCTTCTGCTGTTTTGAGGCGCGCCGTGACCTGCTCTCGCCAATACGCCAAGAGCGCTTCGAGGAATGCGGTTTTGTCTTTGAAGTGCGAGTAAACCGAGCCGACGGCAACCCCCGCCTCTTTCGCGATATCCTGTACCGAAATCATCTCGAACTCTTGGCTCCGCAGCAACCGTTCGAGGGCCGCCATGAGCTTTCCATGCGTGCGGATTGCGCGAGATTGTTGCGGGGGTTTCGGCGCCATGATTCACCATTTGATAAATTGAACTTGAATTCATATTCTATTTTATAGTATGACCTTCAGAAAGGGAAGCGTGAAAGGAAACGATAATGCCGTTTTTGGAGTCAGAAAGCCTCTCTCTTATGGATATCTTGATGCTGCTCGTGATCGTTGTCGGTCTTCCCCTAGAGGCGTTGCTGACGCTCAAGCGCAGCCGAAGCGAATTGGCCTCCGGCAAACCGGGCGTCCGGATCAAACACTATACGCAGACGATCTTCCTGCTCTGGGTGGTCGCGCTGCCCATCTTAGTCATTTGGGCTGCAGGAGACCGAAATTGGGCAGAGCTTGGCTTTGCTGTGCAAGACAGCTGGATGGCGATTTCTGGCTGGGGGCTCGCAGCGCTGATTGCGATCTTCTTTTTGTTCCAATTCTCAATGGTTTCAAAATCCGAGACGACGCGAGACCAATTGCGAGAGGCCGTCGCTAAGAACCCGATCATGACCAATTTCATGCCTCACACTGAGGACGAGAAACACTTGTTTCATTTGGTGGGTACAACCGCTGGAATTACAGAGGAAATCATTTTTCGCGGCTATTTGATCTGGGCCTTCAGCCTTTATCTACCGCTATGGGCCGCGGCGCTGGCATCGCTGTTCTTATTCACAATCTTGCACCTCTATCAGGGCGCAAAGCAATTGCCGGGCGTGTTCTTGATGGGCGCACTGGTCACCGCAGTGTTCTTGCTGTCAGGCTCGATCTGGCCAGCTATTGCCGTCCATGTGTTCGTGGACGTCATCAACAATTCTATGGTTTGGAGAGCGCGCGCGCCCTTGGCGGCTTGATCGGGCGGCCGCTCAAACAGGTCTTAACATCAAAGGCCGTTCCATTAACCAAATCCTGACCTCTCAGCAGGAGGGTGGCGCCAGATGATTCTCTATTTGAGTGGAGACCCAATATGGCGGACGCAGCAGCTCTAGCCCCGACAGCCGCAGACATGGCGCGGACCAAGGCGAGGCCGAAAACCAAAGGCCCAAAAGTCAAAGTCGACTTCTGGGCGACCGATCTCAACACGGCTGAAATCGGGATCATGAAGCGAACCCAGAATGAGGCCGCATCTGATCAGTTCACCAAGGATATGGAGCTGTATGGCCAGACCGTAATTGATGGTCGACGCGAGGCACTGATCGGATACCGCCAAGAATTGTGGGATGGCAGCGAGGGCTTTGATCGCCGTTTGGTCATTAAACTGTTCTCTGAGACGCTTGGTTGGCGCGGGACAGCCGAAATGTTGCTCGGTCGTTCGGTCCAGCTTTCACTGGCGGCGGGCGGACAACCGGTTCCGGTCTTCTCGATCAATCTGTCGCGCCACAAACAGTTGATCCAACTCGAGCGCTGCGCGGTGAAATGGCCGTTTATGCCGGAGAAATACAGCTTCTTCATCCAAGGCAAAAACAGCGTGAAGTTCTACACGATCAAACGCCATCTGATCAGCTTTGGCGCCGATTACAGCATCTATGATCATAAGGGCCGCAAGATCGGTGTCCTGGATCACCAACTGATCAATCTCGGCGGGGCCTGGATGATGCGCCTCGATCCAGAACACCGCACGCGGCAGCTGGAATCCGTGCTCGAACTTTTCTGTGCGGTGCTCAAGTTTAACCGCGCCAGCAAAGGTCATGTTCGCAAACTGACAGAACAGGTCTTACGCGGGAAAGTGCACCCTGACTTGGATCATGATGAGGAAGACCTCTATCTCAATCCAAGGGCGCGCCGCTAAATCTATAAAAGCGCTGCTTGGACGTCTTTGGTCCAACCGACATGAATGTCTGTGCCGGTGGCAATGACCGGGCGTTTGACCAAGGTCGGATTGGCAATCAGGAGCGCGTCCGGCGCTGTTTCACGTTCCGCCTCGCTGAGGTTGCGCCACGTGGTCGAGCGCCGGTTGATCAACACGTCTGATCCTGCGCTTTCAAGCCAAGACGGCACCAAAGACTTAAGTTCCGCGTCGGCGCGAATGTCGACAAACGCATAGGCCTGACCAGATGCGTCTAAGGCCTTCATCGCTTTTTTGCAGGTGTCGCAATTCTTCAAGCCATATAGCGTCAGGGCCATGTCGTGTCCTTCGTTCAGATCAGGTTTGATCGTCGACATAGACCTCGCCATCCAAATCGTCGAGTTTGGATTGCAAGTGGGCGCGGACATCCTGCACGGCTTGATTATAGATCCCGGGCCCAAGCGTTTTCAGCATCAGATCTAAGACTTGTTCTGCGCGAAACGCCGATAGGGGTTCGTCGAATTCTGATTGAAACAGCGTTTGCAATTGCCCCGCAAGACGCTCGCGTTGCTCTGGCGATAGCGTGATCTGTTTCATTCGCTCTGATCCGGTTCTAGGAGGCGGGTTTCGCCAGGTTCGTGCAGGAAATCGGCACCCGAAAAAACAAGAACTGGCGGCAAGTTTATCGGCACATGAATCCCCGTGGCGCGGCTTGCATTCAAGCGCTCATTCAAGATCTGCGGCCCGTCCCACATGCCAAAGAACCAGTATGGCGGATAAGCCGTATGGGTCTGTTTGGCCTGCCAATGGGCATCTAATGGCGCAAAGTGCTCATCATTCGGATCTGCATCGCCCAAGTGCATGACGGTGATCCCATCCGCAAGTGTGACGCGCCAAACCAGGTTGGACACGTCCGCCCTGCCCGGCCAACCGGCATGCGGAATGCGCACAACATCAATCGTCAGGCCGCCTTCATGAAAGCTAAGCGGGGCATCTTTGTATTCAAGCGGAACTTCTACGACGCGATCAAAGATCTCTTCATTCTCGGTTTCCTCGCGCATCCACTCCGCGGCCTGAGCCGGGACGTAGACTTTGACCTTTGGATGCGTCTCCAAATAGACGATCACTTCATCCACCGAGAAATGATCCGGATGCATATGGCTCACAAAGATAGCGTCGATGCCTTCGAACGGCGCGTCCCCTGCCATTAGAGCGAGCCGCATCTCTTCCGGCACCATTTGGTAGGTTCCGAACCCATTCGGGAACAGCGGGTCAAACAGGATGGTCGTATGACCATCACTCACCATGATCCCCTCATTGCCGAGATAGGTTGTTTCCGTGGGCGTCTCTGGGTGCGCCAGTGCCAATGGTGCGGTGGCAAAACCGATCAGCAGAGACAGTAAGAAACGCATGGGATTAGCTCCGCAGGACAATAGCATCATTAAACCAGTGTAAACACGGGTTCGCTATTGCCAATGTATGACGAGGGGTCGTTATCATCTACTGGCCAGCCTAGCGGCGTTTACGTTGGGCGTTGGGACGGCATTCGCGGCGCCAGGCGATATCCTCTTGCAAGACGATTTCGATGATGGCGCTGGGTGCGGCACGCTTTCGCCAACCTGGACCGTCTCAGACACAAATCTCGCAGGCACGGGCACGCAGACGTCTAATTCAGGCTCCTGCTCCGCCTTTACGCGTGGCACGGTGGTGACGATTACTGGGCCGGTGATTGATCTCTCGGCCGCCACCGGAGCGACACTGACGGCTTGGCTAAGACAGGGCCTCGATGCCTTCAGTGAAGATGTCGATGCCGGCGAAGATTTTGTCTTTGAATATTTGGACGCTGGATCGAATTGGATCCCGATTGAAACTTTGTTCGGCGCGGGTCCGAATGGCGAGGTCACTAATGTCAGCCTCGATCTGCCGCTCGGCGCGCTACACGCGAACTTCCAACTCCGGTTCAGGCAAACAGGCGGCAGTGGCGGTCCACCCGCGAATGGCGGCATCGGTTTTGACTATTGGCATATCGATGATGTGCTTCTGGTTGAAACAGGGACACCGCCGCCAGTTGAATTGCCGTCTGGCATGGGTGTCGGACTGTGCGAACGGTTTGAAAGTGGCTTTGGCAATTGGACGGCCAGCAATGCCACACGCGCCGGCGTGAATGGAGATACATTCCAATCGCCGAGCAACTCCATGTTCTTACGACATGACACGGTTACCGCGACCTCACTCGCCTTCAATTCGGCTGGACTGGCGGACATTGACGTTTGGGTACGCCGCGGCTCGGATCTGTTCAGTGAGAACCCGGATAATGGCGAAGATCTCACCTTTGAATATCTCGATGCGTCCAACACTTGGGTCGCGCTGGAAACCTTTCCGGGCAATGGCACGCAAGGCGAGGTTTTTGATCGAACTTACGCGATGCCCGCCGCCGCGCTCCACGCGAACTTCCGCGTACGATTTAGCTATAATGGCGCCAGTGGGTCGGACTTCGACTACTGGCACGTGGATGATCTTTGCTTCAATAGCGGCGAACCGGACTTCATCGTCACCAAGTCCGTTGCAATTGTTCAGGACCCGATCAACGGGACGCTCAATCCACTAAGCATTCCGGGCGCATGGGCTGTTTATTCTATCCAAGTGACCAATACGGGTCGCGGCAACGCAGATGCCGGAACTGTTGCAATCGGCGACATGATCGATCCGAATATCAGCCTCTTCACAGGCAACTTTAACGGCGCCGGAAGTCCATTTGTCTTCGTTGATGGAAGCGGTGCCAGTGCCAGCGGATTGTCACTCAATTTCGGTTCGCTCGGTGATGGCAGTGACGGCGTCACCTTCTTGAACGGCGGCGGCGGATCAATGGTCCCCAACGGGGATTTCGACCCGAGCGTTGCTGGCTTCAACCTACAATTTGACGGCGCCATGAATGGCTCTGATGGCACCGCAAACCCGACCTTTACGGTTCAGTACCGCGTCCTTGTCGAGTAACTATTCGACCACACCCACAATTGGCCCAAGGTCTGAGCCGAGCTCATTGCGGTTGATCTCGGGCGCGTAAATACGGCTCACTTGTCCATCGAGAAACAAGGCATCCGGAACGCCAATCTCATCTCGAAACAAAGTCGCGAAATCGTGGAAGGTGACAGCCGTATCGGAGATCGCGAAGTGAACCATCTGTCCATCGTCGCTGACCCCGACACCATTGCGCCGTCGCCGAGAGGTGCCGTCCGGGTTCAAGCCGGGATGCAGCGCGCCGTCGATCACCAGCATGGGCCCCGATTGCGTGGCATAAGTCGGATCTATGCCTAGATCGATATAGGTCTGGCTCTCATGAATCCCGGCTTCAAATCGCGAGATCCAAAAGACACCGTTGGGCTTAAGGTGAAAGTTTCCGGGTCCATCATTCGTATTGACGGTGGCGCGGTCGCCAAACTCATCTCTGAAGAAACCGACTGGGCTTCGGTCTTCGTGATACATGCCGCCATTCATCGCGAAGATCAGAGACTGGCCTTGTTCATCAAGCTCCCGTTCCAGCGCGTTAAACTGCCGGTAGGCCTCTCCCTCGGCATCGCTGTGAAACAGGCGAATGCGGTGCTCGGACATTGAGTATGTGCAAACCGCGTAGGCATCTCCTTTGTGGGAGATAGACGCGCACGCTTGATCGCCAGGCGCAGCATCAGGTGCTGTGGCTTGTTCTGCGCAGGCCGCGATGGCCAAACTTGTCACCCAGAAAAGAGCTAAGAGGCGCAATCAGATCTCCTACCAATGCGAGTTTCGCGACCCCGTAAAGGATGGCGGGGTTCGCAAGCCTGATCAACGCAGTCTCTCTCTTATTGTGGCGTGAAAACGGCCATCAACGTGAATTTGATATCAGACCGAGGTGACGCGTTAGTTCTGCGCCGCTTTCGCCAAATCAATCCACTGCTCAACTTCGGACTTGTCGACATTATTGTCGCCGCCCCACAAAACTCGAGCGCCTTGCGGCGTGTCCAGGAAGCTGGTCGCGGCTTGGAACACTTTCGAAGCTGAAGCTTTCGCTAATTCCTCGGCATTGCGGATCCCCGCGCCCACCAGAATTTGACTGTCCAGAACCCGCAGGCCCGGCGCCTCCACCATAAGCCGCGTCTGGTCTTGCCAGTCGGTCAGCGTATCGCCTTTGATGTAGCGAACGTTGAGCGCTTGCGCCGTCGCGTCTGGATCTGCTGAGAGCAGGTCCCCGATTGTGATGATATCGACCTTCTCTAGACGCGATGCGGTTTTCGGTCCGATCGATGGTGCGTCGACGACAGGTGAGTCGAGCGTTAATGCATTACGTCGGCGTTCGGCCAATTCGTCGACTTCTTCCTCGACGGCCTCAACCTCAGCGTCTGCTGTGTCTTCTGTTGCATTAAGTTCGGCGAGCATGGCTTCAGCAGCAGAGGTAGTCTCGTCACTTTGCTCTGTCTCTTCGACAGCTTCGATGGCCTCGACCTCTGGCTCCGCTTCTGCCTCGACTTCAGGCTCTTCGTCTGCTTTCGCAACGGTTTCGGCGAGCTCTGGCTCTTCCGCATCTGCTTCAGAACTAGCTTCGATCTCAGGCTCAACCTCTTCCGCCGCTTCGAGTTCTTCTACGGCTTCCACGGTCTCTTGAGGGGCTTCGGCCAGCTCAGCGGGCTCGATCTCATCTTGATCGTTCGCTGCGATTGGCTCTGGTGAAACCACCTCCGCGACGACCTCTTCCGCCACCTCGACAACATCGGTTTCTTCCGTCTCTGGCGTATCAAAGACCTCTGGATCGGCGGCGACAGTCTGCGTGCGTTCAGCCGTTTCCGTTGTCTCAGCACCATCGACAGGCACCGGGACGACTTTCAATTGATATTGCACAGGCTGCGGATGCTCGGGCAGCGGGACATGCTTTGTCCCGATCGGGCGAATGGCCATCATATCCAGCCATTCAATCGGTTGCCGCAAAATATGCTTACAATGCAGCGCACGGATCTTCTTGTCGTCCGCGGGGAGCGTTTTCACAACCTTCCCAGTTTCGACGAATTCCTCGTACATTTTTTCGACCGTTTTACGGTCATTCGCATCAGCCATACGCTTGGTGATCTTACGGATCGGAATGTCCAGCGCCGCAAAATAACCTGGGAGATCAAGGTCGACCTTTGGAGGCTTAACAGCCGCTTCCGCGAATGCGCGCTCAAACAGAACCGCGACCCCGGAGGTCGCATAGGCGACGAGATCGGCGATGATGTCGAGCAATGTTTGATCTAGGCCTTCCGGCGGATTGGCGACGCCTTTGTGAAGGTCATAGTGGTCGATAAAGGTCTGATAATGCGGGTTCGAATATTTCGCGCCCGCCAGCACCATATCGGCGACAAATCCGGTTTCGGTGCCCGCATGCACGTGCGGATAACCGCGTAGGTCGATCAGGGCTTTGATCGTGTCGCGTGACTTTGCAATCGACCATTCCAGCGCCCGGTGGATCGCGCCTTCCTCTTCGCTTTGCGCAGTGTGAAAAGGCTGAATTGGGTCAGCGTAATAATGGGTCAGAACGCCAAGCGCGTACGCGGCTTTTGACCATTTCTTCTCACGCAGGGCTTCGACCGCTTTGCCATACCATTCCATGGCAGCATCACGGGACCCGCCCCATTCGCCATCTTGAACGTGCAGAACGTGGTTTTGGAAATCTCTAAACTCCGCATCTGGCGCTTTCGCCCCTTTCAGGAGCTGCGTATGATGCTTCAGGAGCAGGTTTTTCCAATCGCCCGCATCCTTGCCCTTCAATAGCTGCAACGCATCAAATGCGATGAAGTGATGGGTCGAGCGGCAGCGATGCGCGATGATGACGAGCTCAAGCAGGTTCATAGTCAGTCAGCCCCCTGACGGCCTAGTTCGAACGACCTGCCCTAGGGTGATTTGCGCACTACACAAATGTCACTTCTGCGGTGACGGCGGACGTCCAGATGGTTAATGTTTTCCTGACGTTTGGGCTGAAACAGTTAACAGCGGCTTAACCTTTATAAGCGGGCTGCGCTTGTTTTACTTCACGATTGCGCGAAACCGGATGGTAAAGCTGGGGTCGGGCAGTGTATCGATCCGCTGGCGCATCGCCCCGTCCAACTCAAACCGAACATGGGTGATCGCCTCATCTGCCCCATCCCCATCAGGGCTCGGCGTGTAGCTGAAATTTGTGCCGTCGGTTGAGAACTGAACCCCGTCCACCGCACTGGTCGGGCCACCCCAATTCAAAGACAGATCCGACGAGGTTGATCCGTCGACAAGCTCAAATGCGGACGCGCCTGAGACGATCAGCTTGATGTCCTCTGGCAGATTATCGGTGATCGAAACCGTCCCATCATCAAGGCGCTGACCGTCATTGGTGACATCAATCGTGTACTCTACCACAGAGCCAGGCAGGGCAAATGGCGACAGGGATCCAACCGGATCAGAGACAATTGATACGGCTTTCTCCACATCCGGTTCGGCGGAGCATGATTGCGGGGCCGCGGTAGAGAGCGTGACCGTTGTGCTGACGCATTGAGTGGCGCGCATCGAAAAATTACTGGTCGACATGTCCTGCCAAGCGCCGCCAGGCGCGCGGGCTTGCCAGCCAACCGGACCATCGCAGCAGCCCTCAAAGCCTAAGGCTTCATAACGATGCCACCCCGCATCGAGCGCAATTGTCCCTTCAAGGGTTTCGGCTGTGTTGGCGAAGTTCCCCGCCCACCACAGATCATCATTCCATTGCTGCTCGAGTTCCGTTTCGCGCATGTATAGATGACCGCCATGGCCAAAGTCAGCGCCATAGCGGAAGCCCCAGACACCTGCCGTCGCGGGCGTCACTTCGATCATCGCGCTAATGCACCAGCCGAAGTTTCCGTTAGATCCGCCCAGCGCGCGATTGTTTAGGCCAGAGATCGAAGCATAGACCTGATCCGAGACGTCCGTGGTCGCGTTGGCAAAGGCTGTTCGGGCGCCTGCCGCATCGGTTGGGTCAGCGGATGAGACACGCGATCGAAGCCGCAAACCTGGGCTCGGAAACACGGCATCCACATCGCCCAAAGAAGTTAGCGCAGAATCGCCGTAATAAATGTAGATGCTAGTCGAGCTTAGAGGGCCAAGCGCGGGCAACCTCACATAGATCGTACCCGTCTGCGAGACGCCGTCCCAACCAGTAACGATATGATCCACCGGCGTGCTGTCATCACTCGCGAGTACAACCCGTACATCCCTGCCATCGCTGGTGAAATTGTAATCTGCGGGAAAATCGCTCGCGGTGAGGTCGATCCGCGTTTCATCACTGTGCCCGGAGGCATTCGCCGTCACGGTCACCAGTGTGCGGTGAACGTTCATACAGTCCCAAGCCGACGCCTTTGGCAGCCCTAAAGCCACAAAGATCATCACCCATAGGATGCGATGAAGCTGAATGAAGTGTCCCACGCACTTAGCCTAGTGCGCCTGCGATGATTCGAAAATGCGGTTTGTCACGCCGCCGGTCGACTATTTGGATCTCGGTTTCACCGGGCGCATCAGCCCCTCTTGTGCCACGCTCGCCACCAATTGGCCGTCTCGGCTAAAGATCGATCCGCGATTGAAGCTCCGAGCGCCGCCCGCATAAGGGCTGTCCATGGTGTACAAGTGCCAGTCACTGAAATTAATCGGCGCATGGAACCACATGGCATGGTCCAAGCTCGCTGACATGAGCTCACCTGTCATCCAGGAGACACCATGCGGACGGTTCCCCGTCCCCAGCAGCGCCATGTCTGACGCGTAGGCCATCAAACAATGGTGCAACCAAGGCTGCTCATCGATTTCGCGGCGGACCCGAAACCACAGATGCTGCACATCACTCACTTTTTCCGGCTTTAAGGGATCAAGCGGATCCACTTCGCGGATTTCAATCGGGCGCGGCCGAAGGAAATGTCCACGATGGCGCTCTGGTAGGCGCTCTGCGAATTTTTTCCGCCATTCGATGCGATCGTCGAGCGTATCGGCTTCGGGTACATCTGGTTTGTCATGCTGGTGATGCCAGCCTTCTTCCAGTTTGTGAAAGGAGGCCGCCATATTGAAGATCTGCTTGCCGTGCTGGATCGCTACCACCCGCCGTGTGGTAAAACTGCCGCCATCGCGCGAGCGATCGACTTCATAGATGATCGGAATGTTCGGATCACCAGGCCGCAAGAAATAGGCATGTAGCGAATGGCAGGTGCGAGTCTCAGTATCCACTGTGCGATAGGCCGCAACCAGCGACTGCGCGATCACCTGGCCGCCAAACACTCTCTGATTGGTCTCGTTTTCCGGGCTTTGCCCCCGAAAGAGATCAACCTCCAGGCGCTCCAAGTCCATAAGATGTAGCAAATCACCAACAGGATCAGACATTTTCGGGCGCCTTTCGGAATAATTATTGCGGCTTCGAGCGTAACAAGTATGCCAGATACTAGAAACACTCCGGCACATAACTTAGGTGTCGAATAGATAGATTACGGGCTGGAAACAAGAAGCGAGGCGATATGGGTTTGTTTCAAACCATTAAGCGTGAGGCGAATACGATCCTCACACTCCAAAGAGTCAAGAAATGGACGGATGACATTGCGCCGGACTCCGCCAATCTCGTCGCGGACGATTTCGAAGCTGTCGTGGATAAATACCCGAACAATGTCGCCTGGCGATTTGAGGGTAATCTGACGACTTATGCCGAGATGGATGCGCTCGCCAATAAGGTTGCGAACTGGGCGCTTGGCCTGGGTTTGCAGGCAGGCGACGCTGTTGCCCTATTTATGGAAAACCGCCCTGAATACGTCTCGTTCTGGTATGGTCTCTCGAAAATCGGTGTCGTCGTGGGTTTGATCAACCACAACCTGACCGACAAAGCGCTGGCGCATTGCGTTAACATCGCTGACGCAAAGCTCATTCTGACGGGCGCTGATCAGGACGATGCCATTCGCAGCGCCGATGGCCTATTTGAAGGCAACCCAAAGGTTTGGAGCTATGGCGGACAGGAAGGCGAAGACCTTGCCGCAGCGCTAACAGCCGTTTCCGAAAAGCGCCCAGATCGCAGCCACCGCGCCCACCTGCTCGGCAAAGATCTATGCCTCTATGTTTACACGTCGGGCACAACCGGCCTGCCAAAAGCAGCTCGCCTCACTCAGGCGCGCACGCAAGGCATGATGCGGTCCTTTATTGGCCCGTGTAAAACGACCTCCCGGGATCGCGTCTATATCACCCTGCCCCTCTATCACGGCACGGGTGGTCTCTGCGGTGTTGGCCAAGCCTTGATGACCGGCGCCTGCATCATTCTGCGCAAGAAATTCTCAGCCTCTCAGTTTTGGGACGATGCGGCAGACCAAGGCGCGACATCGATTGTCTATATTGGCGAGCTCTGTCGCTATCTCGTCAATTCACCGCCGCACCCGAAGGAAAAAGCTCATAAGATCCGAACTGGATTTGGCAATGGCCTGCGCCCTGACATCTGGGAAGAGTTCCTGACGCGGTTCAACATTTCCTATGTCTGCGAGTTTTACGGCTCGACTGAAGGCAATGTCAGCTTCCTCGGCTTTGACGGCAAAGTCGGCGCGGTTGGCCGAATCCCCGGCTATCTCGAGAAAAGCGTTTACGGTCACGTGGCCTTCGTGAAATTCGACGTGGTCGAGGAAAAACCGATCCGCGGGAATGATGGCTTTTGCATCAAAACGCTCCCGGGTGAGCCGGGCGAAGCGATTGGCAAAGTGGGCGACGAAACGCGCACGCGCTTCGAAGGCTACAATGACGAAGAGGCCACGAAGAAGAAAATCCTGCGTGATGTTTTCGAAGAAGGCGACATGTGGTTCCGCACCGGCGATCTGATGTCGAAAGATGCGGAAGGCTACGTCTACTTTGTCGACCGGATCGGCGACACGTTCCGCTGGAAAGGCGAGAACGTCTCAACCAATGAAGTCGCTGAATTCGTTGCTCGGGCGCCAGGAATTTCAACGGCCAATGTCTATGGCGTCAGTGTTCCGGGCACAGATGGGCGCGCCGGCATGGCCGCAATCACCACAAATGGCGATGTCGACTACGATAATTTGTATGCGTGGCTGTCGGAGCATCTCCCGAAATACGCGATCCCGCTTTTCATCCGCGTCCAACAGGAGGCGGAAACCACCGGCACGTTCAAATACCGCAAAGTCGAGCTCGTCAAAGAAGGCTTTGATCCTTCAACAGTGAGTGAGCCGATTTGGTATTTTGATCCGGAGACAAACAAATATGAGCCGCTAACACCGGACGCGCATGAGACGATCGCCTCTGGCGCGGTGAAATTCTAAATGTGGGCCCGTATTCTCCTGTGTGGCGGCGTTCTGGCTGGCTGCACCGCGGCCGAGCGGCCGGCATCAGAAGCGCTCTATTTCGAACGTCTCAGCGCGCTGTGTAATGGCGAGGCTTATGCCGGAACACTGGTCAGCACGGACGCGGTCGACGCAGACTTTCAGTCTGCAGATATGCGCATGGGACCGGCAACCTGTGATGGGAACACGATCTTGATCCCGTTTGCCGTTGGTGAGGATCGCTCGCGAACTTGGGTGATCACGCGAACCTTGGAAGGGATCCGTCTCAAGCACGATCACAGACACCGCGACGGCACCGAAGACGCGGTCACGCAATATGGCGGCGATAGCGACGAGACCGGCTCCATCGGTGCACAGGATTTTCCGGCCGATGACGAAACCAAAGAGCTCTTCGTTCGCGAGGGCCTGGACGTTTCCATCCAGAACACATGGCGGGTCGAAATCGCACCGGGCGAGCAGTTCACCTATCAAATGAGCCGTCCCGAACGCATGTTCCGGGTGGAGTTCGATCTGACCCAGCCCGTTGAAGCGCCGCCTCCGACCTGGGGCGCTGCCCCGATCGAATGAGCGAGCAGCCTGAACCATCCGGCCGCGTCCTGATCATTGCCGGTTCCGACAGTGGCGGCGGTGCCGGCATTCAGGCCGATCTGAAGACCGTCACCATGCTCGGCGGCTATGCCATGACTGCCATCACGGCGATTACGGCGCAGGACACGACTGGCGTGCACGGCGTTTGGCCTGTCGCGATCGACGCGGTCACTGCGCAAATGCGCGCCTGCCTAACCGATATCGGCGCAGATACGATCAAAACCGGCATGCTGGGCTCAGCAGACTTAGTCGAACAGGTTGCTGAGACACTAGATGCGCTCGCCAAGGACACACCGCGTATTGTCGACCCGGTCATGGTCGCAACTTCCGGCGATCGATTGGTCGACGAAAGAGCGGTCAGTGCGATTGCGTCTCTGATGCTCCCTGGCGCGGTCTTGGTTACGCCCAACGCCCCCGAAGCCGACGTCCTGACCGGTAAAGCTGTCGACGGTATCAATGGCCAGAGGCGCGCGGCCGAAGCTCTGCTGGAGCGGGGCGCAAAAGGCGCTTTGGTAAAGGGCGGACATGTGCCCGGCGCGGTCATTCAAGACGTCTTGCAAACCGAGCATGGCGAATGGATTTTTGAGAGTCCGCGCATCGAAACCAGCTCTACTCATGGCACGGGATGTACCCTTGCGAGCGGATGCGCGGCCCTGCTCGCGCAGGACATTGCTGTGCATGAAGCCGTGGAACGCGCCCGCGACTATCTCCACGAGGCGATCAAACAAGCCCCCGGCCTTGGACAAGGGCATGGCCCCGTCGCGCACAATTGGGCGCTTTCGGATCAGAAAAACTGACGGGTCATAGAGTTTAATTCAGCAGATCAGGAAGACTGATCAATCGCTTAGAAATCATGGTTTGTCCTGTCTCACCGGGTGTGACAGCTTGCGCTATCCCTTAGATAGGAGGCTCCCATGGCGACCATTCCGTTCGCACAAATTGATGCGTTTGCAAGTCAGACCTTTGAAGGCAATCAGGCCTGTGTGATGCCGCTCGACGCATTCTTGCCCGACGAAACACTGCAGAAGATTGCCGCGGAAAACAACGTCGCCGAGACCGCCTTCATCGTCCCCGCCGGCGACGGTGTATGGGAACTGCGTTGGTTTACGCCAGCTGTTGAGGTCCCTTTGTGCGGCCACGCGACCTTGGCCGCAGGACACTATCTCTATGCGATTGCGGGGTTTGATGGCGACCAGATCCGGTTCCAAACGCGCAAATCAGGGGACTTGTTTGTCTCTCGATTAGCGGATGGTCGCCTTGAGATGGATTTCCCGGCTCAAGAGGTCATGGACGCTGAAACGGATGCGGAGATCGCTGCAGCCCTCGGCAAGCCGCCCATTCGAAGCTTTGTTGGGCCCTGCTATGTCGCCGTGTATGAGACGGCTGCTGATATTGAAGCGCTCGTCCCAGATCTCGAACGCCTGAAAACACTCGGCTATAGCGATGGGAATTGGGGCATGGGCAACTTTGGATGCCTCGCCCTGGACGGCGACGGTGTTGATGTGACAAGCCGCTTCTTTGCGCCTGGCAGCGGTATTCCAGAAGATCCCGCAACCGGTAGCTGGCATTGCATGGTCGCACCGATATTCAAGCTGCTCGCGGATAAAACCCACGCAAAATGCTACCAAGCCTATCCAGGTCGCGGTGCGTTTATTGAGACGGAACTGGTCGGAGATCGGGTCAAACTGCGCGGAAATAGTGTGACCGTGATTGAGGGCGTGTTCAATCTGTAACGGCTTTGGCGCTCATTCTTTGCGAGATCCATACGCCGCCAAGGATGAGCGCGAAGGCTAGCAGCGCGTTCCAGCTCTGTAGCTCTGCGAACGCCAAATAGCCGACGACCGCTGAGAAGATCGGGATCGTGTAGCCGGTGAGTGAGAGGAATGTCGCGCTCGTTCGCTGCACCAATATCACGTAGAGCAAGGACGCCATCGCCGTTGGTCCGATGGCCAATCCGACCACGCCGGCAATCGCGCTCGCCGATGGATTCAGCGCTTCAAAATCAACCCACAACAAAAGCGGCCAAGACATGATGGCGCCAAAACTGACAAACCCCGCTGAGAACACGAAGGGCTGGATGTCTTTGGCGAACCGCGCCGTAATCGTGGAGAGCGCGTAAAAGAACGTCGCCAGCAAGCAAAGCGCCTGGGCGGTCACGCTGGCGGATCCAAAGGACGCCATGGCTTCGGGCCCAAACAGAACCGCGACCCCCGCAAACCCGATCAAGATCCCTAGCACTTTCCGCAAATGCATCCGGTCATCATGAAAGGCGAAATGCGCCATGGTGGCAACGAAAAGCGGCGCGGCCGACACGTACAACGCTGCCAGGCTCGAATCGACCGTTTGCTGCGCGATGGTGATCAATAAGAATGGAGCAACGGTGCCGACAAAGCCCATAACCGCCATTGCGACCCATGCACGCCACTGTCGAAGTTGTGGCCAAGCCTGACCACTCCATAGAGCCACGATCAACAGCAATGCCGCCCCGCCAGTTAAACGGATCGGAATGATCAGTTGGGGTGAGAAGCCTTCGCTCGGCTCGGATTGGCTAACAGCGAGACGCGTAAAAGCATACGCCGCCCCCCAAAGCGCGGTGAGCACAGCGAACATCATCCAATCTGATGGTGTGCGTGTTTCTCGCATAACCCTCACCGCATTTCCCGCCTCGGCTTAAGCGGCGGACGGACGAGGTCAAGCGCATATTCAGAAGGTCAGCATACGCACCAGTCTAGCTGCGTTAGATTTGCGGGCAGGCCAGCAGAACTAATGGATGAGCGCGGATCCATTCGCGGTCAGCGCGCGCGCCTGCTTAATCCACTTCTCACGGCCGACGCGTCCTTTGAACGCCAGGTACTCATCGACCCATTGCGCTTCCGTTTTAGTCCATGCTGCGATCTGCTTGAAGTGATAGATGCCGAGATCATTCAAGCGCGCGGAGAGCTTTGGGCCGATTCCCTTGATGCGGGTCAAATCGTCAGCCGCGCCATCCGGCGATGACAGCATTTCGGGCGCGATCCGCATTGCCGGCTGCGCTGGTTCTTTGGTTGAAGCCTGCATCGACCCGGAGAAACCCGACTGGCGCTGAACCTTATCATACCAGTCGACCAGAGCTGATCCGGTCATGTTATTTGGCACGCGCATCCAACCCGGAAGGCTTTCCAGCAGGCGCGCAGTGTTTTGCCAATGCCGTAGATTCATATCCGAGAAGGTCCGCAAAAGTTCCCCGGAAAGCGTTTCTGCATCAGCGTCCATCGGTCGCTTGCCACGCGGCGTACCGCTCATTTGATGGGTCATGATCTGAGCAGTCTGCTGAGAGAAATCCACCCAGGTTTTTAGGCTCTCTTGCCAATATTCAAGCGGCGACAATGGCGCTGCATCTTTCGGTAGATTCTGGTCAGACATCGACGATCCCGGCTTATGTTGCAGCGCACAATACCAAGCTGCATACGAGAGAGCAAGTATTGGTAATTCCCTGTTACCGCAAACCGCGTTACCAGAACGCATGACCTCTCGTTTGACTGGCAACGTACTTGTTTTTGATTCCGGCATGGGCGGGCTCACCGTGGCGCGGGAGCTGCAGGCCTTGGCCCCGACCTTGGCCGTCAATTATGCGGCGGATAGCGGCTTCTTTCCTTATGGCGACAAATCAGACGCTGACCTGCGCGCCAGGCTACCCCTCGTGGCCAAGGCGCTTTGCCAGGTGGCGCGCCCGGATGTCTTCGTGATCGCTTGCAACACTGCCAGCACGCTCGCGCTTGAAGATGTTCGCGCCGCGCTCGACATCCCAGTTGTGGGCACAGTTCCGGCGATCAAACCCGCAGCCGCGATCACGCGCACAGGCACCATTGGCCTGCTTGCGACGCCAGGCACCGTGAAGCGCGACTACACCGCAAACTTGATCGAAGACTTTGCCAGCGAAGCGCGTGTGATCATGCATGGCTCCGTCGCTTTGGTTCGGATGGCTGAGCAGATCGCTTCGGGCGAGGCGGTCTCGCTAGAAGCCTTCCGAGAAGCGCAGTCCCCGTTGTTCAAGGCCGAAGGCGGCGACCAAATCGATACCGTGGTCCTCGCCTGCACCCACTTCCCGCTTATTCGCGGGGAGCTCGCAGCGACCGTTCCACATCCGGTGACCTTTATCGATAGCGGTGAGGCGATCGCGCGGCAGACGCTCCGGGTCATGCCAGACGGCGCAGCGCCAGATCTTGAAGGCGGTCATGTTTGGCTGACCAGCCTTCCCAACAAACAGGCGCGCCTGGTCGAGGTCTGCCGGCGGTTTGGATACGAGCGTGTCGATTACATTGCTGTTGAATGAGCAGACACTAACACGTTCCTGTCACACAACTCAGATAAGCGAGCACCAAGTTTTGAACACGGAGCAGATCTTGCGCAGTCTCTTAGCCGCCATTGCGATGTTTGGCGCCGCCGCGTGCGGATCCAGTACAGACCTCGCCGATGTGCCGGAACCAGACATTCTGGTGCCGATTGAGGGGCTTGGCGGCGCACAGAAAATCAAGATTGTCGGCTCGTCGACCGTCGCCCCCTTCTCCACCACAGTCGCGGAACAATTTGGGGCCATCTCAGAACATCCGGCGCCGATTGTTGAAACAACCGGTACAGGCGGCGGGTTCAAAGCGTTTTGCAATGCGATCGGTCCAGATGAACCGTCTATCATCAACGCATCTCGCAAAATCAAAGACGGGGAGCGCGCGCTTTGCTTGGAAGCTGGAATCGTAGACCCGTTTGAGATCAAAATTGGATATGACGGGATCGTTCTGGCTAATGGAAAGTCAGGTCCGGATCTTAATCTCACCAAGACAGAGATCTTCCTCGCCCTTGCTGCCGAGCTGCCAGATGGCGAAGGCGGCTGGCGGGCCAATCCGCACCGGTATTGGAATGACATCAATCCCGCGCTTCCGAGCATGCGGATCCTGGTCTCAGGGCCACCGCCGACATCTGGTACGCGAGACGCCTTTGCCGAGATTGCGATGGAACGCGGCGCGCTCGGTGTTCCGGAACTCGCCGCTTTGCAAAAAGCAGATCCAATGGCCTTTGCAGCGCGCGCGAGAGAGATCCGCAATGATGGCGCGTGGATCGATAGCGGTGAGAATGACAGCTCGATCATCAACACTTTGCTGCGCAATGAAGATGCTGTCGGCGTGCTCGGCTATTCCTTTCTCGAACAGAATCTCGACCGCGTGAAAGGCGGTAGAATTAGCGATATCGCACCAACGTTTGAGAACATTTCAACCGGAGAATACGGCGTCTCCCGCAGCATGTATTTCTACGTGAAGCGTGAGAACCTGCCCATCGTACCCGGCCTTTCAGACTATGTCGCCGAATTCATTCAGGAAGACGCTTGGGGGCCAGATGGCTATCTGATTGAAAAGGGTCTTATCCCATTGCCCGAAGAGGACCGCAGCGCCATTCGCGCCTCGGCATCGCAGATCCTTACAGCGTCGAAAAATCTACCACTGTCAGCGAATGCCCCGTCGCCTCTACAAATCGACGAAGATCTTCCCGCGCGATAGCCGTCGTGGCGGTGTTCACGAGGGGGTGGAAGTTAACCTTGTCGAACCCCATTAATGCTGCGTCTGCGATGAAACGGACCCGCTGATCTTTATCATTCATCAAAGCAAATGCGGTGACCGATCCCGGTTCCACACCCAAACACTCCACCATCAGCTCTGCGCTGGCAAATGAGAGGCGCCGGTTTCCGATGAGTTTGTGGAGCTGGTTCAGCTTCAGCTGACTGTCTGCCCAAGCGGAGATCAGGACGATGGTTCCATCCTTGTCCTTCATGAACAGATTTTTGCTGTGCCCGCCCGGCATTGAAGCTTTTAGATGCCGGCCCTCTTCGACCGTGAATGTGGCCGCGTGCTCCACCGTTGAGTGGGCGATTTCTAAATCATCAAGATAAGCGAAAAGGTCAGATGGACTTGCAGGCATGACGGCCTTGGGGCAGGAAATCGTCTCAGGGTCAAGTCCAAGACAAAGGATCAGAGATGCATCTCGATTGTTACAAAATCCATGCTGTCGCGCCAGAGATCGTACCTGGCCGAAGCAATCGTGACTGGATGGATGCGTTTCCAGACCGCCAGCCTTATCGCTGCTTGCCACTCTCCATGGCAAACTCAACTGGCTGGGAGATCCTATGCCCGATGGATCTCAAAATCATCTGGAATGGCGGACCGGACAAGCAAGACATCACCCTGAAAACGCGCGGTGATCCACGCGCCATTCCATCTTTCGCCGACAGCCATTTTCAGCGCGGCATCGTGACGTTTCATACGGGGCACCTGTTCCGCACACCGCCGGGCTGGGGCTTAATGACGATGGGGGCCCCGAACTTTTTCAAAGACGGAATCGCGCCTTTGACCGGCCTGGTTGAAACCGATTGGCTGCCCTTTCCCTTCACGATGAACTGGCAGATGACCCGCCCATGTGAGGTCGTGTTTGAGAAGGGCGAACCCTTCTGTTTCATCGTCCCAATCGAGCATGGGAAACTTGAAGAGATCCAACCGATCCGCAAGCGGCTGAGCACAAACCCAAAACTCGAAAAAGAGTTTCACGGCTGGGCCGAGAGCCGCGGCGACTTTAACAAAAAACTCGTCTCCGGCGATAAAGATGCGATGGCCGCAGGCTGGCAGCGCCATTATATGCGCGGCGAGAAACAGACCGGCGATAAGGTCGACTCGCATGTCACGAAACGGCGTCTTAAGCCCCCGAAAAACGTTTAGGGCGGCGCTGCCTTTATTTGCGTCCTGATTTTGCCCCGTTTAGACAAGACGTTGGGTGGGTGATGGAGGATGTAATGAAACCACAAATTTGGATCGTCGCACTTGGCGCGCTTGGGCTCACCGCCTGTGGCGGCGGAGGCGGCGGCGACTATGAGCGATCCGCTTCGGCGCCGGCTCCTGCGCCGATGATGGCGGACGAGGTGGCCGAGTTCGATACCAGTCGGAGTTTGAAAAGCGCCCGTGGTCCGCGCGGCGAATCTGCCCCGGTGGAACCCGCGACGGGGGAGCCAACCGCCGAGCAATACATCGCCTATAGCCACAATCTCGGGCTGACGCTTCCGAAAGGGGGTGTCGATCCTATGATGGCGGCGCATATTGCGGCTTGTCGCGCAGCTGGTACCAATACCTGCATCGTCATCAATTCAAACGTATACAGCCAGGACGAAGACTATGCCTCAGGCAATCTTTCGATCCGCGCGACCCCAGATTGGATCGAATCGTTCATGTCCGGCGTCGAGGCCGATACGGAAAGCGCCGGCGGAGAAATTACCCAGCGCTCAACCAGCGCCGAGGATTTGACCCGACAGATCGTCGATACCGGCGCACGCCTCGAGGCGCAAAAGACACTCCAGAGCCGCCTCCTAAACCTCCTGGAGCGGCGCGACGGTGAACTCGGTGAGCTGCTTCAGATTGAACGAGAATTGGCCCGCGTTACGGGTGATATTGAGAGCATTGAAGCGCAGCTGAAAACGCTGCGTCTGCGCGTTTCGATGTCGTCCCTTACGATTGGTTATCAGACCAAAGTTCCGGCCTTTAGTGGCTCTCGTGAAAACCCTCTGGGTGAAGCCTTTGGCGACTTCTTCTATAATCTATCGGCTGCGATTGCCGCGGTGATTACAGCGTTTGCCGTTGGTCTGCCCTGGATCATCCTGATCGGTCTGTTCTTGTGGATCTGGATGAAACTGATTTGGCCGCGCATCCGTGTACGCAAGGCCAAGCCTAAATCATCAAGCTAATCGGACTTAGACCGGCTACGCGCTCTGCACATTGATCAGCGCGTGGCCGATGACCGCTTTTAAATAGTCCGGATTGAAGGGTTTGGTGATCAAATAGGACGGACCCTCATTCGTCGTCGACAGGTACTTTTCTGGATAGGCCGTCACAAAAACCACTGGAACCGATTCAGGTAGGTTCATCTCTGCGATGGCATCCGTACCCATGGATCCATCGGCCAGATGAATATCACACAGGACGATATCCGGTCTATGCTCTGCGTTCAAAGCAACGGCCTCAGAGGCTGTCGCCGCGATCGCGACGACCCGATGACCGAGGCTTTCCGCAATCCGCTTAAGCTGCGCCGAGATAAATGGTTCGTCTTCAACGATGAGCATGCCAGTCGCCGTTGAAGACGCAAAGTCCTGCTCCGCCAGCTCTATCAGCTGTAGCAGCTCGTCACGCCGAACCCCCAGCACTCTGCAAGCCACGGTGCTTGGGAAACCCTCAACAGCCGTCAAAAGCAGCGCGCGCCGCGCTTTGGCCTCTCTGGTTTTTTGAATCTGATCAAGCTCGACATCGAGCAGCTGATACAGACCCTCTCGATCATATTGATCAAACTCGAAGTCCGGCTGCATTGAGAGGTCTAAAACTTTTTGCAGCGTGCGCTCAACACAAGCATCGCCTACCGACGTATTACCCGTAGCTGCGCGTGCGTAGCGGCGGAGATATGGAACCAATTTCTCTATGCGGTCTGAGGCCCACATGCGTTCATTTCTCCTGACGAAGGCAACTGTCTAAAGCAGATTGACCTTCAGCGTGAGTTCCTAAGTTATACCTAATCGTGGCGCCGTAAAGCTCATCAAGGGGAGGGGTCGACTTTGATAAAGCGAAAATCTGATTCCGATCCAAAGCCGGCTGGGGAGACTCAAGGGGATGATTCCTTGGCGAATGCCCTTCGGAAGAAGTATGAGAGTATTCAGGATGAGAAAAAATTCCGGACCGGCTCCAAAGGCTGATCGATGCTCTGAAAGAGGCTGAGCGCCGCGAGAAAGAGGGCGACTAGCCATCATCGAACGAAACCTCCCCTGTCGCAACGCTAAGTGTAACCGGAACGCTGAACTGCAGATTTAAGCCGGTGGTTTCAAACGAATGTTCGACATCAATGTTGGGCAACATATCAAACAGCTGGAATCCAAAGCCTGTTTTTTCTGGCGGTTCGACATCCTCCAAACCAGACTCGGTCCATTGCGCATAGAACCGGTCATCATCCATCCACCAGTGCAGAGATAATTGACCTTTTTCAGAGGTCAGGAACCCATGTTTAGACGCATTTGTAATCAGTTCGTGGACCATCATGGATGTGAATTTGCTGGCGCGTACCGTGAGCTTCACCGGCTCTCCGTCAATCTTGATCCGATCCAGAACTGGCCCAGCATAGGGTTCAAGTTCACCCCGCAGGATCGTTTCAAAATCCAAACCCTGCCAGTGCGCATCGGTCAGCGCGGCAAAGTTTCGGCTCATCGCCCCAAGACGGCCGTTAAAGCTGCTCAAGAATGAGTCGATATCATCTGAGACCAGGCCCGTTTGTTCCGCCACCGACTGGACTACGGCCAAGGTGTTTCGAACCCGGTGATTAAGCTCAGCCGTCACCAGGTCGCGCTGGTCGCGCAAAGCTTCGCGTTCGGTCACGTCTTCGGCGCGTTGAACGAGAAACTGTACCTGACCTTTTTCGCAATAGATTGGGAATTGAGCAATCTGCCAGAGGCGTTCCTCAACCGTACCATCCGGCATGTCCATTCGGTAAGGCTGCGCTTCAAGCATAGTAAACTCGCCAGCGAGGGTTCTGTCGAACACTTCTCGAACCCTTGAAATACGCTCTTCAACATCGGGAAACACATCGAAAATTTGATTGCCGATCAGCTGGTCGATACTCCGCCCAACCGCCCGACAATAGGCATCATTCGCGTCTACATAGACGAGGTTTGTATCCAAGATCATGGCCGCATTGGGCATGCGGTGGAAGATCATTTTGTGAATATTATCGCTCATCTAAGGCAACCCTAGCGTGAGTCTTGCACTCGTCGAGTGTGTTTTTAAAACTCAGGCAGGGGCGCGGGTTTTGAGCGCAAGTGCGTGCAATTCGCCGCCCATTTTCCCTTTAAGCGCTGCATAGACCATTTGGTGCTGAGCAACCCGAGGTTTGCCTTTGAATTGCTCGGAGACGATCTCAGCCTGCCAATGATCATTGTCACCTGCGAGATCGGTTAGAATGATCTCAGCGTCCGGGAAGGCTTCGGTTAGGAAGCCTTCCAGAGTTTCACGGGTCATAGCCATGATTTACGCCGGCTCCGGTTCGCCGCCAAAGTCGCTGCCCTTGTCTTTGCGGCGTTTGCCGATGACCGGCACAGCCGCGTTTGGACGCGGAGGCTCATCCGGTTCGTCCGGGCGTTCTGGCAGAGTACCATCATTGATCAGCGCTCGGATTTCATCACCGGTCAGCGTTTCAAACTCGAGCAGAGCTTCCGCAAGGGCCGACCACTGATCGCGGAACTTGGTCATAATGTCCCGCGCATCATCCATGCCTTTTTGGATCAGCTTACGAACTTCTTCTTCGATCTTTTTAGAAGTCTCTTCAGACACAGAAGATGACTGAACCAATTGCTGTCCGAGGAAGACTTGGCCTTGATCTTCGCCATAGTCGACCGGGCCAATCTCATCCGACAGTCCCCAGCGGGTCACCATAGCTCGCGCCAAGCGCGTGGCTTGCTGAATGTCAGACGCAGCACCAGCTGTGACCGCCTCATCGCCGAACTTCTCTTCTTCCGCGACGCGGCCACCCATGATGATCGCCAAACGAGATGTCATCTCGATGCGGCTCATGGAGAGCTTATCATCCTCAGGAAGCTGCATCACCATGCCGAGCGCGCGGCCACGTGGAATGATCGTGGCTTTGTGAACAGGGTCAGCCTTGGGCACCTTAAGCGCGACAATCGCGTGTCCCGCTTCGTGCCATGCCGTGAGCTCTTTCTCGTCCTGGCTCATCACCATGGAGCGGCGCTCAGGGCCCATCAGGACCTTATCCTTAGCATCCTCAAACTCAGACATCGCCACCACGCGTTTACCGCGGCGGGCCGCTAGAAGCGCTGCCTCGTTGACCAAGTTCGCCAAGTCGGCGCCAGAGAAACCAGGAGTTCCACGGGCGATGATCTTTGGATCAACATCCTTTGCCAAAGGCACATTGCGCATATGGACCTTCAGGATCTTCTCACGGCCAATCACATCGGGATTGCCCACTGTAACCTGTCGGTCGAAACGGCCTGGGCGCAAGAGCGCAGGGTCCAGCACGTCTGGACGGTTGGTGGCCGCAACGATGATGATGCCATCATTCGCTTCGAAGCCATCCATTTCGACGAGGAGCTGGTTGAGCGTTTGCTCGCGCTCATCATTGCCGCCGCCAAGCCCGGCGCCACGTGACCGGCCAACCGCATCAATCTCGTCAATAAAGATGATACACGGCGCATTGCGCTTGGCTTGCTCGAACATGTCGCGGACGCGGCTCGCACCGACACCGACAAACATTTCGACAAAGTCAGAGCCTGAAATTGTGAAGAACGGCACGCCTGCTTCGCCCGCGATCGCTCGGGCAAGGAGAGTTTTACCGGTTCCTGGAGGGCCTACGAGAAGCGCGCCTTTGGGAATTTTACCGCCGAGGCGTTGAAACTTCGCTGGGTCTTTCAGGAAATCGACGACCTCTTCGAGCTCTTCTTTCGCTTCGTCGACGCCTGCAACATCATCAAACGTGACGCGGCCTTGTTTCTCTGTCAGGAGGCGTGCGCGGGATTTGCCGAAGCTCATCGCGCCGCGGCCACCGCCGCCGCCCTGCATCTGACGCATGAAGAATATCAGGATCGCTACGATGAAAATGATCGGCAACAAGCCGACAATCAGATCGCCGAGATTGAAGCCCGTATCCGGATCATCGACCACAGATGGCACGTCCAATTCGATCATACGTTCGCGCAACGCACCAAGATCTTGGCTCTTCTGGGCAAAGATCCGCTCATTACCGGTCGTGACCGCCGTCACTTTGGTTGGCGTGATCACAACTTCAGAGAGCTGTTTATTCTCAGCAAGCTCGTAGACTTCAGAAATATCTACTTTCTGAGCGCCCGCTTGAGACGGGTTGCTTTGCATGACGGCCAAGAGGCCCAAAAGGAGCACTGCGATCAGGCCCCAAACTGCGAGATTCCGCATATTCATCGATCGTTCCAGACGTTAGAGAAGTCAGTTCGCTACAATATAGGGGAAGGATTTCATGAAAACGACTCAAATCATGTCAATCTATGCCATAAGCTTCATCTATGATTGCAGATTAGGCGCCGAAGTGCGCTGTGTTGAGGGTTAATTCATGACAGATGCGTTGAAGGTCTACGGCCCTGTTGCGGCTGGTTTACTTATACTTTTGATCATCACGATGCGTTTCATCGCGCCGCCTCCTCCCATGGAAATCCGTTTCGCGGCGGGCGGCGTAGATGGACAATATTACGCACTCGCAGAGCAGTATGCTGAGGCCTTGGGAGCGCATGGAATCGAGGTCGAGGTGCTCGAAACCGCGGGAACGGTCGAGAACTTCGCACTTCTGAAAGCCGGGGACGCGGATGTTGCCTTGCTCCAGGGCGGGATTGCGAGCGATGAAGATCGTGAAGGTTTGCTATCGCTGGGCGGCATGTTCGCAGAGCCATTCTGGGTGTTTGCTCGCGCCGACCTCGTAACAGAAGACACCATGGATTTCGGTAATCTGAAATCCGCGCGGATTGCGGCGGGCGCCGAAGGGTCCGGGACACACGAGATGACCGAGCGCGTCCAATCTGAGTGGGGCGGAACCTGGGAACCCATCGTTCCACTTTCAGGATCCACAGCCGCAACAGCGCTGCTCGCAGGAGAGGTGGACGCGGCTGTCTTTACCGCTAGCGTGGAGACAGGATACGTTCAGACCTTGCTTACCGCTCCAGGTGTCAGCTTGATTGGGATGCGGCGGGCTGTAGGCCTGTCCATGCGCGATGACGCTCTAGCGCCTTTGGTCTTGTTTGACGGTGTGGTTGATATGGACCGAGACATTCCATCAGACGATGTTCAACTGATTTCAGCCATCGCGCAGCTCGGGGTAGATGAGAAGCTCCATCCGGCTCTGCAATCAGTTTTGCTGGAGGCCGCAGAGTCGATCCACAATGGCGGGACCATCCTCAGCCGCGCGAACAGTTTTCCAGATGCCACGCGTACCGATCTCGTCCTCTCGGATGAGGCTCGCCGATATTATCGCAATGGCCCGACTTTCTTGCGGCGCTATTTCTCATTTGGATGGGCAAATTTCCTTGAGCGAGCCTGGGTCTTTTTGATTCCTCTGCTCGCGCTTTTGATTCCGCTGGTTCAAATGGCACCGCCGGTCTATCGCTGGCGCATCCGTCGTAAGATCTATGTCTGGTACAATGATCTTCATGAGCTAGAGCGCCGCGGATTTGACGCCAAGGATGAAAAGGAACGGCGCAGCGTCCTCTCCGATATCCAGGCCATGCAGCACGAAGTAGGGCAAGTGGACGTGCCGGTGTCTTATAATGACGAACTCTACCACCTGCGCAGTCACATCAACTTCGTTGAAGCCCTGATCGCGCGCCAAGCGGTCAAAACTGGGACGTCATAGACTTCTATCAGGAAACATAAGGCGACGGTTTACCCTGCCCTGGATTGACGTCGCTACGGTTTACCGTTCATAGTTCCAAAAAAGAACTAACGGAGACTTCGACATGAAACCGGTTTGTCTTGTGATCGGCGCGGGCGCTGGAATTGGCGGCACTGTAGGCACTAAGTTTGCGAGCGAAGGCTATCACGCGGTGCTCTGCCGGCGCAGCGATAAAGAAGGTCTCGATCGGCTCGTTGATGGCATCAAGTCTGCGGGCGGAGAAGCCACCGGCTTCTTGCTCAACGCAATTGACGACAACGCGATCGAAGACACCGTAACCCATGTTGAACAGAATATCGGTCCGATCGAGGTCGTGATCTATAATCTAGGGGCGCAGATTGGGGATCGCGCGCTCGAAGACACCAGTTACAAGGCCTTCGAAATGGGCTGGCGGCTCGGCACTTTTGGTCTCTTCCGTCTCGCCAAAACGGTTTGTCCGCTTATGGAAGAACGCGGCAGCGGTAAGATTATTGTCACCTCCGCCACGGCAGCCGTAAGAGGCAATAAGGGTCAGCACTCACACGCCGCCGCGATGGGGGGGCGCCGGATGCTTTGCCAGACCCTGAATGCGCAATATGCTTCAAAGGGTATTCACGTGACGCATATCTTGGTCGATGGCGCGGTCGATGCCCCCGATACACTCGGCAAAATACTCGGCCCTGAACTGTTCCAGAAACTGCGTGAGACGCGCGGGGCGGAGGATGGCCTGCTCATCCCAGCTGAAATGGCTGAGACCTATTACCATGTGGCCACGCAGCACCGCTCCGCCTGGACACATGAGCTCGACTTGCGCGCCTATTCTGATGTTGCCTGGTGGAATCACGCCTAAACGAAACACGTCACCACCCGTCTGACCTAGACCTGTCATATCTGACAATTGTTGAGCACCTGAGCCCCCCTTAGGCCTTGAGGTCGAAAGGATCTCGGGATGCTCATCAAACTCTTCAGCACACTTATTCTCGCTGTCGCCGCGAGCGTCGCTTTATCCTTAGACGCGAGCGCCGGTTCGCGCTTCACCGTGCAGAATGATACCGGAAAAGATGTCTTCGTCTCGATCTTTTCAGGCGCAGATCAATTCTGCGCTCTAGAACAAAAGAGTCGGCGAATTGAAGCTGGAGAGACCGAAACACATGGCTGTACCGGTAATGGAACGCAGCGCTGTCGACTAAAATTCTCCGCCGCCGGCAAACAAATCTGCAAAAAACAGAATAATACGTGTCCCTTAGATAGCGCCCGCAAAATGAGAAATGGCGAGAAAGTCGTCATCTCCAAAGATGAGGAAGACGAATTCGTCTGCGCGTTTTTCTAGGCCGGTGCCCCTTCCCCCAATTCTAAACGGACTAATGAAGAAGAAATCTCATGCTCTTTCGACACCTCACCGTTCTCCTTCTTACCTCCACGGCCAGCATCTTTTTTGCAACCGACGCCGCAGCGAAACCGGAATTTTCTGTCGAGAATAAGAGCGATACCGGAGCAGCCCATCGTATTGGAATGACCGCTATTGATGGTTTTGGCTTTCTCTTCCAGGTGACATCCGGAATCGTCGCCTTGGAAGACAAAGGTTTTCACCATTTTGTCGGCATTGTTGGTGACGGTGAATCGCGGGCTGGCGTCAGCGATCATGGCTGAGGAAAGCCCTGCCACAGCGGCGACAGCGAGAACAGAGAGGGGTTTGATCAGCATAGGAATCTCCGGTCTTACGGTTGGGATTGGGTGGACGCGCTATCGGTCTTCTCGGGGGGCATTTTCCCTCTGCAGACCACGACATCGTCTTTGTTTTTAGAAAGGATCAGATCCATTTTATTGGGAATGACGATGGCTTCCAAACCGCAAGTCGTTTTGTTGATTTTGCACACTTGGTCGCCATACTGTTTGAGCTTGATTTTGCAGCGTTGGTTCCCACGACCTTTGCAGCCAAAGGAGCGACTTTTTCCCTTCGGTACTGTTTTAGTTTTCTCTTCAAACATGCAGACCGTATCGGTTCCGCTATAGATCACGACCTTCACCAGATGGTCGGTTTTATTGGTTACTGTGAAGCGGGAACTGGCATCGGCGGGCGCAGCCCAAAACAAGCCGACAATCGCGGCAAAGGCGAAAGCGAAGAGAGGTCTGGTAAGCATAGTTATTCCTTTCCGGTAGAAGCAGGGAGGACTGCTAAAAACGCGCAAGTCGGCTCAATAAAAACTGCAATAGTAGCCGTCTGTATCCGTGTGCGTGATGACGACCAATTGGCCATTTCTCATTTTGCGCGCATTGTCTTTGAAACAGGAATTGTGCTGACCTTTGCAGATCAATTTGCCGTCTGCGTAGAGCTGAATCTGACAGCGATTTTTACCGTTAAGCGCCGAAGCAAACCCGCGCTTCAAGGTTGAGAACACAACTGACAGCAAAATCGAAGTCTTCATTTACAATGGCGACGACACCTCATGCCACACCGCCCTCGTCGTGCGGACTGTGGGGGGCAAACAAAGGAAATCCTTTGGCTGCAAGGGGAACGGAAAGGGCAAATGCAAGATCAAAATCGTTTCCTTTGACGAGCGCGTTTGCAGGGAGTCACAAAACACTTGCGGTGTTCATGCGATTAAGATGCACGCCAAGTCGAAAGCAGTGGTCCGTGAGACTACCGCAATCAATGAGGACACCGGGGCCAAAGAGTTTGAGACGGTTTGCGATATCATCGAACAAAAGTGACTTTTGAAAATGGGCGCCGGTCCACACACCCCGATTAAGGCTTCGCCTGTCACATCCGACAATTGTTGCAGTATCGCCCGGCGTCTACGCCTTTCTTAGGAAAGGAATATCACCATGCTGATCAAGCCTTTTGCCCTTGTCATCCTCGCCGCAATGGCAGGACTTCTCATCGCTTTCAGCGCCGACGCCAGCCCAAGCTTCACCGTAAAAAAATACACTCAAGAACGATGTGGACGTCTTTATCTTTTATGGCGATGAAACCTATTGCGGGGCCCACGAACAACATCAGCGGATCAGAGCAGGCAAAACCCGCACCTATGGCTGCAGTGGTCATGGCGAGAATAAATGTAAGCTCGCTCTATTCGTCGACGGCAAAGAGATCTGCCAATCCGCCCACAATGCCTGCAGTAAGAGCATGATCGTGATGAAGGACCGCTCCAGCGTGACCGTTGAGCGCGGACGCCAGAAAGGCAAATTCCTCTGCCAAATCAGGTGAGCCGCGCTGGCAGCCAAACCTATTTGTTCGGCTGCGGGGTCGTGCGCAGATAAGGCCGGATTTCCTCATAACCTTTCGGGAACAGTTTATCCGCCTCTTCATTGCTGACGCTCGGCACGATGATCACGTCTTCCCCATCCTGCCAGTTTACTGGCGTTGCAACTTTATGATTGTCGGTCAGTTGCAAACTGTCGATTAGGCGCAAGATCTCATCAAAGTTTCGACCTGCGGATGGCGGGTAGATGATCGACGCGCGGATCTTCTTATTATTGTCGATCACATATACGGCGCGAACCGTAACCTTCGCATCCGCGTTTGGGTGGATCATATTATAAAGGGTCGCGACTTTCTTTTCGGGATCTCCAATGATTGGAAACTCAACGCTAGCGCCTTGCGTATCTTCAATATCGGCGATCCATTTATTGTGCGCCTCAACTGTATCGACTGAGATCACGAGCGCTTTCGCGCCGCGCGCCGCGAGCTTGTCTTTCAACTTTGCTGTGTAGCCGAGCTCTGTGGTGCAAACGGGTGTAAAGTCAGCGGGGTGAGAGAAAAACACCACCCAATCGTCGCCGATCCAATCATGGAATCGAATGCGTCCGGCTGTGGTGTCGGCTTCAAAATCTGGGGCAGTGTCTCCAAGCAGCAGGCTCATCTGACGTCTCCTAGGGAATTGGCTTGATTTCTGCAGCGAAAGTGATGCCTATGCAGGGGCGTTCCAACCGTGCATGTCTGACTCGCAGGTTTAGTTTTCCTGCACACTACTGAATGGGGCTTCGATGAAGCGACTAATTTTGATGCGTCACGCAAAGACCGAACCCTGGTCGGAAGGGATCGATGATCACGCGCGCGCACTCACATCCGTCGGGCACGCGGCGGCACCTGCAATGGCGAAGGCTTTAAAGGCTGAAGGCTGGTCACCTGCGCGCGCGATTGTTTCAACAGCCCGGCGAACCCGGGAAACCTGGACGCATCTCTCGGATGTGTTCGGATCCTGCGAAGTTTGCTTGGAAGATGATTTGTATCTGGCGGGGGAGCGCGGGATCGCAGACCTTATTTCAGACAATGACGGCGTTCAAACGCTCATTGTGATCGGTCACAATCCCGGCCTTTACGATCTGTCCCTGAGTATCTTGCGCGAGGCGGGCAGCGTCGATCATCAAGCCGCGATCCGCATTGCCGCGAAACTGCCAACAGGCGGCGCGGTTCTGTTCGAAGCAGACCAGGACGGCGCATTCATTCCGGCGCACTTTCGTTTGCGGAACTTCATCAAACCAAAAGACGTGCTCGACCTGTAAATATCCCTCAACGCAAATCGCCCCGCGATTTGCGCGAGGCGACGATGCGAGGGGAGGCGCATGGGATTAGCGTGTCGCGAGACGACGCTCTCTGCGACGACGACGAACCAGCAGGTGGTCGCGGCCGGAGATTTTGGCTTCCTGCTTCAGCGCGGGAAGAATGTGAGTGGCCGGTTCATCTTCAAAGATCTCTGTTGTGAAGACGGCGGCAGCGTCGAGACGCTCGGTGGTGACTTGGGAGGTAGTCGCTTGCATTGTTATTTTCCTTCTTTTTATAGCCGGTTACCCGGATCGGAGGACCCTTTTGAGTTCTCTCCGACGACTCAGTATGTAGCATTCTCCATATTGTTTTTCAATATGCACATATCGTTTTTCGGTAATTTTTTTGAGTGGGAAATTTAGAGCCCAAGGCTCAACTGTTCGCCTTTGGCCGCCCGCTGCCTCACATTTCGCGGGGTGCGAACCGTGCGAACCGATGCGCGGCGTTTATGCAATTCGGGCAACCGGCGCAGCAAGCTTTTGATCGACGCGGCGCGGATATCCTGGCCTGCCCGGTGCATTTGATGATGCGCGCTGCTCGCGGCTTGCCAAACCTCCCGAGGGGACAGGACGCCCAGCAATAGGAAGGGTTTTAATCGTTCGAAGAACGCGCCGCCTGACTCTGCTTCGGTGATTGCAATACGTTGCGGATCGGACACGGAGCCGAGGAAGGCGCGCAAAAGTGCAATCGCATGTCGACGACCACCCATCGCTTCGTCGCTCAACGTTTCGGTGTTTTCCGCAAACGAGCTTTGCCCCACACCAACATTGGCAGGCGACGGGATGTCCGGCGTTTCGAACCTTGGTCGTGCCATAAAATTGGTCCAGTGCGCCTCAACCGCTTCATAAGGCTGCGGCGCGTCTTGTGGGCCATATTGCGAATAGACCTGAAACCGCACCCCTGCGCGCAAAGCCCATGACTGCGTGTTCGGAAGAACGGCATCATCATAAGGCACTTCATTCATGTGCACGCTGCGCACGCCATGCGCGCGGTGCAGTTCAGAAAACACCTCACTCGGTGCCCCAGAGCGCACGTGCAGACGCGCCCCGCGTTGCTCTAGGGCTGCGCTAAGGTCTCTCAAGGCCTTGGCTCGCTGCTGTAGATCTTCTGTTGCGGAAGGATCTTCAATGACCAACGCCAAGACGTCACCGCCGTCACGTTCAGCCGTAAAGCAGGCGCCGCGCAGTGCAGCATTGTCATGAACCCGAAGGTCGTTCCGAAACCAGATGATGTGTAACAAACTCATGAGAACATACATAGAACAAATTCCATGAATGTCCAGCCCCCAAACAAAACACGCTCCTCAACCTGCAGGTGTTTGATTTTCTGAATACTGTATTTAATAAATACAATATAAGTGGAGATAAATATAGGTTTATATAATTCTTATCTAGACTATATATGGGTTTGCAATAATTAATATTACCGAGACACCAGTAAACATGGCGTGTCGCAAAACTCCCCACATCCAAACCTGACCCATCAGACTGCTGCAGCCCATGCCCCTCTAAATGAAAGTATGAGCTTTCGTTCTCAGCTCACGCCGGCGCAGCTAAAAGGCCTGAAAACAGGGCTCGCAAGTCTCGGCATCGGATGGCTTTTAGCGCCGGGATGGATGCTGCAAGTTGGCGCCGTTGCGCTATTTTCTGTTTTCTTTTTGATGATCGCATGGCGCAGCACGTTGCTCTTCTGCGGTTGGATCGTTTCCGAAGCCAAACCCACAGTCTCAGTCTTGCACCCCGCGGAAAGCGACCTTCCCATCTATTCAATTTTGATCCCCGCTTATCGCGAGCGAACGTTGATGCCTCAGATCGCGCGCGCTCTGCACACCTTGGATTGGCCCGCAGACCAGCTCGATATTCTCGTCTTGCTCGAAGCGGACGATTTAGACACGATTGCCGCCGCCGAAGCCGCGCCGTTCCCAAAAGGTACGCGCATCTATCGTGTGCCGCCAGGCGGACCTAAAACCAAACCGAATGCCCTCAATCATGGGCTGGCTTTGGCGCGCGGGGCGTTTGTAACGATATACGATGTCGAGGACTTACCTGATCCACAGCAGCTGCGCGCCGCCTATCAAGCATTCAAAAAGACCGACCCGCATGTCATCTGTTTGCAGGCTCCGCTGGTCGCAGACAATGCCACACGGTCGTGGCTGACAGCTCAGTGGGGACTGGAATATGACATTCAATTCCGCCTTCTGCTGCCCGGCCTCGCGCATTACAAGATGCCACTCTTGCTCGGAGGCACCAGCAATCACTTTCGGAAAGACGCCTTACTCGCCTTAGGCGGCTGGGATGCGTGGAACGTGACTGAGGGTGCGGATTTGGGCATGCGCCTGGCGCGCGCATCTTTGCGAGCAGATAAGCTGGCCTCCTACACGCATGAAGACGCCCCCACCCATGCTGGGATCTGGCTGTCGCAAAGAAGCCGGTGGATAAAGGGACATCTCCAAACCTGGCTCGTTTTAATGAGAACCCCTCGGAAGACCGCACGGCAAATGGGCCTCATCCCATTTCTTTCCATGCAGCTTTCGCTAGGGGCCGGTATTCTTGCGCCACTCTTTCACGCCCCATGTTTTATGTTTGTCTTAGCGACATTCTTGGTCCCCGGACTCGAACTTGGCCGCACCGGGTGGCTGCTTTTGGTTTCAGGGCTCGGCGCCGGCCTCTTTGCAGGAATCGCAGCGCCAGGACGCTGGTCGCTGATGCGGGTGTTTGCGATCCTGACTCAGCCCCTATATTGGCCCCTGCATTCATGCGCGGCTTACCTGGCGATTTGGGAACTTGCGAAAGATCCTTTTTTCTGGGCAAAGACGCCGCACTGTCCTCGCCAAGACGAAAGCGCCTCAAATTGCTCGACTGGATCATAAGCCTCAGCATCGCCGCCTGCTTGATCGCTTTGGGCATCTTTTCGCAATCCAAAATGGGCACAGTGCGCGAGAAGGATCAACGGCCCCATCAAGTCCCTTGGGGCATGATCATGATTGGCTGCGTGTTCGGCCTATTTCTGATCGTCGTTCACTTGATGAACTTGGTCGGTGTCGAAACTGGGCCCGAAAACAGCATGTTTGGTCGATTCTAAACGCCCCTAGCGCGGCGTCAGACATGGCCATCTCTGCATCCGCTTATTATGTTCGATCCACGCAACATGAAGCTGGGCGCCCCGCGCGCCCGAACGGGAGAATGACATGGCCTTTGATGCGCCTGAAGAACTCGACGATTTCCGTACCGAAGTCCGTGATTGGCTAGAGGCAAACTGCCCTGCCAGCATGCGGACTCCTATGAAAGACGATGAGATCGTCTGGGGCGGCAAACGCGAGAAGTTTAAGAACCCAGACTCGAAAGTCTGGCTCGAGCGAATGGGCGACAAAGGTTGGACCGCGCCAGAATGGCCCGCTGAGTATGGCGGCGGCGGTCTCAACAAAGCGCAAGCCCGCGTGCTGCAACAAGAGCTACGTCGCATCCGCGCGCGCCCAGCCCTCTTCTCTTTCGGCCTCTGGATGTTTGGTCCGGCTTTGCTTGAGTTCGGCAATGACGAACAGAAGAAGCGCTTCATCCCTGACATCGTCAAAGGTAAGACACGCTGGTGCCAGGGCTATTCTGAGCCGGGTGCTGGTTCGGATCTCGCGGGTCTGCAGACCAAGTGTGAGGATCAAGGCGATCACTGGCTGATCAATGGTCAGAAGGTTTGGACCTCATATGCAGACCAGGCCGATTGGATTTTCTGCCTCGTTCGCACCGATAAGACGGTGAAACACGAAGGCATCAGCTTCCTCGTCTTTGATATGGAAACCGAAGGCGTCGAAGCCCGCCCAATCAAATTGATCTCTGGGTCTTCGCCCTTCTGCGAGACCTTCTTCACCGATGTGAAAGTGCCGAAGGACCAGCTGGTCGGCAAACTCAATGGCGGTTGGACAATCGCGAAACGTCTGCTCCAGTTCGAGCGCTCCTCGATTTCGGCTGGCGGCTTTGGCGGTACGGGTGGCTCTGGCATTCTGCCGCCGCAAGAGTATGCGAAACAGCATGTCGGCGTCGACGAAACCGGCCGCGTCTCAGACGGCGACCTGCGGGCCCGCATCACCGAGCACCTGATGTACGCAAAAGCGTTTAGCTTCACCGTGCAGCGCTCAACCGAAGAGGCCAAAGCTGGACAAGAAGTTGGGCACACGGCATCGATCATGAAATATGCCGCCGCAAAAATGAACCAGGACAAGTGCGAGCTTCTGGTCGAAGCCCTCGGAACAGATGGGCTTGGCTGGGATGGCGACGGCTTTGCTGAAGATGCCAAGAAAGCCACCCGCGGTTGGCTCCGCTCGAAAGGCAATTCGATCGAAGGCGGCACCAGTGAAATCAACCTCAACGTCGTTGCAAAACGCGTTCTCGGCCTACGGGATCACCAGTAATGAGTTTCGTTCTTTCTGAAGACCAACAAATGTTGCGCGATACGGCGATGGCGTTCGCGCGCGATGAAATGCCGGTGACCCGCTTGCGTGAGCTTCGCGATGGCGGCGCCAATGGCGTCGATGCGGACACACGCGGCAAGTTGGCGGAGCTCGGCTTCTTCGGCGTACTCGTCCCAGAAGAGCATGACGGGGTTGGCCTCGGCATGGTTGCGATGGGCCAGATTATGGAAGCCCAAGGCCGCACAATCGCGGCCACGCCGCTGCTTCAGTCAGCCGTCTTAAGCGCCAGCACGCTCATTCTGGGCGGGTCTGAAGCCCAAAAAGCAGAATGGCTTCCCAAAATCGCAAGCGGCGAGGCAACAATGGCCGTGGCTGTCGATGAAGGCACACACCATGCGCCGCTCAACATTGCCACAGAAGCCGAGCGCAATGGCCAAGGCTATACGTTGAATGGCGCCAAGCGCTATGTCACCGATGGCCATCACGCTGATGCGTTCATCGTTGCAGCACGCACTTTTGGCGAAGCCGGTCAGGCGCACGGCATCAGCCTGTTCCTGATTCCGAGCGATGCCAACGGCCTGACCGTTCAAGCGCTCAACACGGTCGACTCGCACGGCGCAGCGCACCTTCACCTCGAAGATGTCGCGGTTGGTGAAGACCATGTGATTGGAGCGGTTGATGCTGGCTGGGAAATCCTGGAACCGGCGCTCGATCGCGGCCGTATCGCGCTCGCCGCAGAAGCCCTTGGCAGCGCGCAAGCTGCGTTCGACATGACGCTCGAATATTTGCAAACCCGCAAACAGTTCGGCCAGCTGATTGGCTCGTTCCAAAGCTTGCAGCACCGCGCGGCGAAGATGTTCACCGAGCTGGAACTCACCCGCTCGTGCATTGCTGCGGCCCTGTCAGGCGTTGATGAGAACCGCAATGACATTGCTGAACTCGCAAGCCTCGCGAAAGCGAAGGCGTCGGATCTGATCCATCTCGTGTCGAATGAGACCGTGCAGTTCCATGGCGGGATTGGCATGACCGACGCCCATGATAGCGGCCTCTATATGAAGCGTGCCCGCGTGCAGGAAGCCTTGCTTGGCGGCGCAAGCTATCATCGTGATCGCTATGCGAAACTGAACGGCTTCTAAGGCTGAGCATTGACCGGAAAACCCGGACCCGAATAGGCTCTCCTCAAAGATTTGAGGGGAGCCTTTTTTGATCCGCTTTATTCCATTTTTGATCGTGATTGCGTTGCTGGCACTGAGCCTGTGGGGCGCGCAGTCTGTGACCTGGCTGTATGGCCTCTCCGCCATCCTGGGCGTGCTGGTCTTGGTTGGCCTGTTCGACCTCGTCCAGACGCGCCACACGCTGCTGCGAAACTTTCCTTTGCTCGGTCGCCTGCGGGGCGTGGCGGCGCAGCTTCGTCCTTTCTTCCGCTCCTATATCGTTGAGAGCCAAACCGAAGGCCGTCCGTTCAATCATGAAGAGCGCGATATGGTTTATAACCGCGCGCGCAATGTCTCCTCGGTCGAACCGTTTGGCAGCCATCTCGACATTCAGTCGCCGCCCTATGAATGGCTCGCCCATTCGGTTGCCGCGATCCGCCCAGAAGAGACAGACCCGCGCGTCTTGGTCGGCGCGCCAGGCACCGCAAAACCCTATTCGGCGAGTGTTCTAAACATCTCAGCGATGAGTTTTGGCTCCCTCGGCGCCCACGCCATTGAGGCGCTTAATCGCGGCGCGGCGAAAGGCGGCTTCTTCCATGATAGCGGCGAAGGCGGCGTCTCACGCTATCACAGAGCTGGCGGTGGCGATCTAGTTTGGGAACTCGGCTCAGGCTATTTTGGATGCCGCGCCAAGGATGGCGGGTTCGATCCGGTTCAGTTCGAAGAGACTGCCAAGCTCGATCAGGTCAAAATGATTGAGATCAAACTCAGCCAAGGTGCGAAGCCTGGCCATGGCGGGGTCCTCCCGGGCGCAAAAGTGACGCCAGAGATTGCTGAAGCGCGCGGTATTCCGGTTGGCCAGACCTGCTATTCCCCGCCGCATCATACCGCGTTCGACAGCCCAAAAGGCCTGCTCGACTATATCGACCAGTTGCGAGAGTTGAGTGGCGGAAAGCCGGTTGGGTTCAAGTTGTGTATCGGCAATCGCTGGGAGTTTCTGGCGATCTGCAAAGCTATGGTGGAAACCGGGCAGCGGGCCGATTTCATCGTCATTGACGGCGCAGAAGGCGGGACAGGCGCCGCACCAGCTGAGTTCCTCGACCATGTTGGAACGCCGCTGAGACAAGGCCTCATCTTTGCCCGCAACGCGCTGGTTGGCTGTGGCTTCAAAGAGGACATCAAGCTCGCCGCCAGCGGGAAACAACTATCCGCGTTCAACATGGCCGCCTCTTTGGCTTTGGGCGCAGATTGGATCAATTCCGCGCGCGGGTTCATGTTCGCTTTAGGCTGTGTGCAATCGCTTAAGTGCCACAAGAATACCTGCCCGACTGGCATCGCGACCTCTGATCTTGGACGGCAGCGCGGACTGGTTGTGCCGGACAAAGCCGAACGGGTGTATCACTACCACAAGAACACTGTGGCCGCCTTGATGGAGGTGGTTGGCGCCGCTGGGTGTCAGCACCCGTCCGAGCTGGCGCCGCATCACATTATCCACCGCGTCACCGAAGACGAGGCCCTGCCCGCGCATCTCGCTTATGAACTTATCGCGAAAGGCGAGCTCTTAGACGCGGCTCAGAATACCGGACTCGCAGAGGTCTGGGAGATGGCTCAAGCGAGCAGTTTCGCGCCCGCTTAAAACGATCGAACTTAAACCATCGTCGACTGTGTTGGGAGATCTTCATAAGGGTCCGTGATCCCAGCATTCTCGCGCCGTCGGATCATTTCAGAGACCACGAACGCCCCGACCATCTTACCGATGACAAACACGATCCAATTGGCGAGTGTTAGCGTGTTGCCTGGCTCCATGCCCAGCTGCATCATTTTTGCGAGATCGGCGCCATAGAGGAAGATGGTCGTATCGATCGGCGTCGCGACGGCGCTGGAATACAAGATCCGCTTAGACAACTTCATCTTCGTGAAGGTGAAGAGCAACCAGTCAAAGAATTCCGAGACAAAGAAGGCGAGCCCCGAGGCAATTACGATCACGATCCATGCGTAATACATCGACCACGCGAGAGCCATCACCATGGCAAGCAGAACCCATTGGCGCATCTCTCTTTGAACAAAGTCACGAACGACGAAGACCAAGCCCGTCACGAGCGTCAAAGGATGCAACATCAGACCAGCTGGGTCTGGTGTGTCTGCCGGGAAGATAAACGAGACCATCGCCGTGCCAGAATCGACCCAAGGTCCGACAAACTGGATATTTGGAACAACCCCGAACGACCAGTTCAAAAATGGGATCATCATCACATAGATGATCGCCCACAACCGTCCGCCGAGTTTCCAAAGAATGCCAACGGAAGCCGCGAGCCCTAAAATAACCGGGATCAGAAATCCCGGACGGTTATTCGTCAGGATGGCAACAAAAGTTTCCCAGACAGCGACAATCATGGATCTTCCCACATGCTTCAGAATGTTAGTTGCTCATAAGGGGCAAACCGTCCTAAGGCCAACACCTAGCGCGCATCGACCTAGGGAGAAGGCCTTGAACGCATCGGTTAAACTCTGCTTGATCGTCGCCCGCGCGCGCAATGGCGTGATCGGCAAAGACAATGATTTGCCCTGGCGCCTCTGCGATGATCTCAAACACTTCAAGGCCACGACCAAAGGCTGTCCAGTCATCATGGGCCGCAAAACTTGGGAAAGCCTGCCGCGGCGCCCCCTGCCCGGCCGCGATAACATCGTCCTCAGTCGCGACGGCCAGTATTCGGCGCCCGGCGCGCGAGTCTATACCTCGATCGACGCTGCCATCGAGGCGGGCAAAGGCTTAGCGGCAGTGGCCGGCAAGCACGAGATTTTCGTCACGGGCGGCAGTGCGATCTATGAAAACGCCCTCCCCTTCGCGGACCGTCTCTACATCACGGAAGTCGATGTTGAGATGGACGGCGATGCGACTTTCCCCGACTTTGACGAGGCTGCGTTCGAAGAAGTCCGCCGCGAGGCCATCGCAGCCAACGAGAAAAACGAGTACGATTTCACCATTCGCCAACTCGATCGACGGGCTTAGCGCTTGCACCTTTCGCGCGGCCTCGCCAGAGTAACCGCACAGATAAGGGAGCGCGCAGAATGGATTTCGAACTCGTCGCTGAAGGCCTTGGCTTTCCAGAAGGCCCCGTCTGGATGGAGGACAGCTCGATCATCCTGGTCGAAATTTCAAAAGGCTGCATCACGCGCATCTGGGGCGACGGCAAAACTGAAGTGATCGCGGAACCAGGCGGCGGCCCGAACGGCGCCGCGATCGGGCCCGATGGCGCGCTCTGGATCTGCAATAATGGTGGCTTCAAATATCATGAGCGAGATGGTCTGCTGATCTCTGGGCATTGTCCGGATGATTATTCTGGCGGCCGGATCGAGCGCGTTGATCTCTCGACTGGGAAAGTTGAACGTGTCCTCGACACGGTCGAGGGGCATCCGCTCAAAGGCCCCAACGACCTAGTCTTTGACCGCCACGGCAATCTCTACTTTACGGACCATGGCAAGACCTATCCACGCCATCGCGACTTTGGCGGTCTGTTCTTCCTTGCCAATGGGGCAAGCGAGGCGGTTGAATTGGACCACCATCACACATCGCCAAATGGGGTCGGCCTCTCACCGGATGAAAAGACGGTCTACATGGCCGACACGATGACCGCGCGGCTCTGGGCGTTTGATCTTAGCGCACCGGGACAGATTGAAAAAAGCTCACCATTCAATGCTGGCCGCGTCGTCGCGACGATGTCGAGCCTGCAATACTTTGACAGTCTCGCCGTGGCCGCCTCAGGCAATGTTTGTGTGGCGACAATCCTAAATGGCGGTATCACGACGATCACGCCAGAGGGCGATCATTCGCATATCGCTTTCCCAGATCCGTTCGTGACAAATATCTGCTTCGGTGAGGATGGCCTGAGCGAGGCCTGGGTCACGCTGTCTGGAACTGGAAAGCTCGCCAAATGCCGGTGGCCAGAGCCGGGCTTGAAACTCAATTATTACGCCTAAAGAAAACCCCGGCGCCTTATCAGCGCCGGGGCATCTCAATCTCGGCTTCGGGCAGATCTATTTTAGAACTGCCTCAAAACTAATCGCGCCGGAATCTGCCGGTGCGATGGGATCTGAGATCGCCCACCTAATATGTGTAATCTCTTCTGACACTGCGAGGCGGGCATAGTCGCCCGACCCGATCATCAGGGTCTCGCGTGATGTATAAGTTCGGCCATTATCAGCCGAAAACTCAACTGCGCCGTCCGCTGACCCTTCAATATAAGTCACCGCACTCGGTATCGGCATGACAAGGCTAACATTCTCAGCCGCATCATCGCCCTCATTGGCATAAGCCAAAGAGTACCGAACTCGCTCACCGGGCTCGACTTCGCTTGCTTGCGAATAGGTGGTCGTCTCATTGCCGTCAGCATCCACAGACACTGTCGCAACTTCGACAATCTGAGTGGCTTTCAAACCGGTGGCATGGGCGGACGCAGAAAACGCACTGATCAGAGTCAGCGCAAACGCGGTTGCACGCAACATTGATTAATCTCCAAGACAAGCTCTTATATTTTTTTGAGAAGATGGAGGGTTTCGATTAAATCTTGCTTAACGCTCCAGCTGAGGGCTGAGGCAAACAAGATGGCGATCCCGACGCGATTCGAACGCGTGACCTACAGATTAGGAAAGCCAGTTTTGCTAGATCCCGGTGTCCAGCCCCCATTCTATGTGCCACTTTGAAGTAGGGTTTCTGGAACAGGCGGACGCATGCCGAGCGCCTGATGT
>JABSPZ010000011.1 GCA_013213785.1 Henriciella sp.
CAGCACTTTCGACGGTGACTGCGTGTTATGGCGCAATTTGACGCCGGGGAGCAGGAGCCATCCACTCCATCCGTTTTAGGGTGGTTTAGGTCTCTGCCATATTCTTGTTCAATCGGCCTTTGTTTCCTCGTCAGCTTTCACAGCCTGCCATAGCGCTTCCTGCTGATCCAAGGTGAGCGTCGCAAACCCAGCCTCTTTGCCCTCGGCGAGTTGCTCCATAGCGCGGAAGCGGCGTTCGAACTTTGCGTTGGATTTGCGTAAAGCGATCTCTGGATCGACGTTGAGGCGGCGAGCGAGGTTCACGGCGACGAAGAGCAAGTCGCCAACCTCTTCCTCGATATGATCTGCATCATCCTCTTCGATCGCTTCTTTGACCTCATCCATCTCTTCTTCGAGCTTGTTGAAAATGTCCTTGGGATCGGTCCAATCGAAGCCCGTCCGGGCGGCGCGTTTTTGGAGTTTCTCGGACCGCATCAAAGCGGGGAGGGCGAGCGCCACGCCTGAGAGGGCGCTTGGGTCAGCCTCCGCTTTCTGAGCGCGCTCTGCCGCTTTGATCTCTTCCCAAGCGCAGGTTTGCGCATCGGCACTGCGCTGGGCCTCCTCTCCAAAGACATGTGGATGCCGGCGGACCATCTTCTCGCTGATCGCTTGTGTGACGTCAGCGATGGAGAAGTGACCCACATCAGAGGCGATTTGAGCGTGAAAGACGACTTGAAGTAATAGATCGCCAAGCTCATCGCTGAGGTCGCTCATATCCTTGCGCTCAATCGCGTCAGCGACCTCATAGGCCTCTTCGATTGTATAGGGCGCGATCGTCTCGAAGCTCTGTTCCAAGTCCCACGCGCATCCCGTCACAGGGGTCCGCAAGCGTTTCATGATCTCGAGTAAATCGTCAAAATCGTACGGAGCAGTGAGGGATTTTGCGGGCATGGGCGTTCTATCCAATCCGGGGGCGGGGTTTGCGCGTAAACACAGAGAGCAGAGTCGCCGTGCTTTTGCGACAAAAAGTTCACGTTACTCGGGTTGAAATCACAAGAAAATAAAATAACTGACTAGTCAGTCATAATTATGGAGCTCGTAAATGGAGCCGTACGAACAACAGCCTTCCTCCCCCAAAAGCTCTGGCTGGACAGCCGGCCTGTTCCAACTTGTGTTCGTGATCGCCGTGATTGCTGCGGCACTTGGTTTGTCACGCGCCTTGAAAGGGCAGGTGAGTGACCGGGCGCCACAAATTGCCGATTTGCGTGGCGACGCAGCGATCAGTATTCGGATCGCTGACTTAGAGATCGCTGACTACGCGCCAGAGATACGCGTGAATGGAACCGTACAGGCCGCTGCAGAAGTCGCCGTGAGTCCGCAAGTGTCTGGAGAAGTTGTTTTTGTCAGCAATAGTTTCCGAGCCGGGGCAGAGGTCAAAAAGGGCGACCGGTTGTTTGAGATCGACCGCGCGGACTTCGTTCTGGCCATCGAGCGCGCAGAATCCGAAATCGCCGCCGCGCAATCGGACTTGCAGCAACTCGAAGCCGAAGCCGCGATTGCCATTCAAGAGTGGCAAGAATTGTATCCGGGACGCGAAGTGAACGAGCTCGCGGCCCGTGTGCCACAGATCGAGGCTGCAAAAGCACGCCTGTCCAGTGCTGTCGCCAATAAACGGAGCGCAGAACTCTCCTTGAAGCGCACGCGCGTGATTGCGCCATATGATGCGCGAATTCTGGCCTCGAGTTTGGACGCTGGGCAGATCGTCTCGCCTGGACAAAGCGTCGGGCGGCTTATTGCTGTCGACAGTATTGAAATTGCGGTGCCGGTGTCTTCAGATCAATTGACGGCGCTGCAGCCCGTGATCGGGCGCATGGCGGCATACAGTCTACGCGGCGCTGACGGACGGAGCTTATCAGCGCAAACGGTTCGCGTGGATGCAAGCCTGGATGTACGGACACGTCTGTCTAACCTCTATCTCAAACCGGAAGACGCTTCGGAGCTTCGTATTGGCGATTTCGTCGACGTCGCGATGTCAGTCGATCTGGTGGCGGATGCGATCAAGCTCCCGGCGAGCGCCTTGAGCGGTCAGTCCGAGATTTGGGTCGTAGAAAATAACCAGCTTGAAGGAAGAACCATCCTCGTGCTGGGAGAGGAGCAGGCGACCGGGATAGTTGTTGCAGCGCCGTTTGACATTGCAGAGGGCGTCGTGGCGCTACCGCCGCTGGAAGCTGAAGCCGGACAAAACGTGACGGTCCGAACTGCACCCGCAATCAGTGTAGCGACTGGAGGGCAAGGCGATGCCGCCCAGTGAGGATAAGAAGCTCGGTGGCGGCTTAATCGGCTGGTTCATCCAGAACCCAGTTGCGGCAAACTTATTGATGGTCGTCCTGTTGATTGGGGGCATTCTGTTTGCTGGTAATCTTCAGACGCAAGTCTTCCCAACCATTCAACCCGGTGTGGTGAACGTCACCGTGCCTTATCCAGGTGCCACGCCGGCCGAGGTGGAGGAGGGCGTAACCCGCCGTGTCGAAGAAGCGGTCTTAGGGATTGATGGCGTCAAACGCGTCTCCTCTACTGCATCGGAGAACGTAGGCACGGTCACGATTGAGCTCGCAGACTTTGCGGATAAGCAAGTTGTGAAGGATGACGTTCAATCGGCTGTCGAAAGCCTTGCCGACTTTCCACCTGAGAACGCCGAACGCGAGACGATATCGGCGCCCAAGCCAACCGGGAGTGTCGTGACACTAGTCGTTGTCGGGAGTGTGACGCCGCTGGAGCTTCGCCAAGCTGCAGAAAACCTAGAGCGCGAATTGCTAACGCAGATAGGGATCTCGCTGGTCAGTCTCTCTGGCGATCGCGACTATGAAATCTCGATTGAGGTCAGCGAAGATACGCTGCAAGAGTTCGGTCTCTCAATCGATGATGTGGCGCGGGCCGTGCGTGCAGGCTCATTAGATCTCGCGGGGGGATCGATCCGCACGCAATCTGGGGAATACCTCCTGCGCACGAACCAAAGGCGCCTTTCGGGCGACGAGTTCGAAAGTATAGTTGTAAGAAACCTCCCCGATGGATCTCAGATCCTTCTCGAGGATATCGCGATGATCCGTGATGGGTTCACGCGGGAGTCTTTGATCAACACGTATAACGGCCAACAGGCGATCTTTGTCGAAGTTTCTCGGGCTGAAGCGGAAGACGTCATCGCCGTAAAGGCTGTCGTTGATGCGTTCATGGAAACTTACACGCCGCCCGCCGGTATCGAAGTGGTCGAGTTTCGAGACCAAACCAGCATTTTGGAAGAGCGGATAAACTTGTTGCTTCGCAATGCGCTGTTTGGCTTTGCGCTCGTGTTCCTGTTCCTCGTGCTCATGTTGGACCTGAAGCTGGCTTTCTGGGTCTGTATCGGCATCGCGACAGCTTTTATGGGCGGCTTCATGCTGTTCGGAGCCGCCGGTGTCACCATCACGATGGTCTCTTTGTTTGGTTTGATCATTGTTCTGGGGCTCGTGGTCGACGATGCAATCGTTATCGGCGAGAATATCGACGCGGAATTGGCAAGCGGAGAACCTGGTCCACAGGCAGCAAGAGACGGCGTGAAGGGTGTGTTTGCGCCCGTGACCGTTGGCGTGATGACTACCCTGGCGGCATTCTCGCCTTTGCTCGTCGTGGGCGGGACGTTTGGGGATATCACGCGCGCCATCCCACTCGTTGTGATCTGCGTCTTGATCGTCTCACTCGTCGAAGCCTTTTTTATCCTACCAAGCCATTTGAGCCATGGCGGTCGGTGGTCGCGTGGGCCGCTGCTTGCGATCCAAGGCCGAGTGGCGAAACAGATCGATTGGGTGAGCGAGAACCTCATCCGCAAGGGCGTGCGTTTCGTCGCGAAATGGCGCTATGCCACGATCGGCGCAGCAACAGCGTTCTTCATTCTGTGTCTCAGCCTATCGACGAGTGGCCTGGTAAAGTTTGTCTTCTTCCCGAACATTGAGGGCAACGATATCTCAGCAACATTGGTCATGCCCGAAGGGACGCCGTTTGAACGCACCGAAGCAGCCATGGATCAGCTTTTGGACGCCGCGTTTGCTGTTGCAGAAAACGTAAAAGAAGAGCGCGGGGAGGACTTGTTCCTGTCCGTTGCCAAGACAGTTGGCGGAAACACGGCACAAGGCGGCGGTCCAGTCGGAAACTCTGGCTTCAGCGCCGCAGAGAACATTGGCCAGGTTCAAATTGAACTTATTCCGTTCGGCACGCGTCGGATGTCAGCCTCTGAGATCGAACGGGCTTGGCGCGAGCAGGTTGGCGTCATCGAGGGCACGGAGCGGGTGACCTTTACAGCTTCCATTGGCGGTTTTGGATCTGATGTTGAGTATGAACTCGCACATGCTGATGAAGCCGTATTGATCGAAGCTTCTGAGAAACTGAAATCTGAAATTGAACGTCTCCCTGGCGCCAATCAAATCGAAGACAGTTTTGACCTCGGCAAACGACAGCTCTTGTTCGAACTCACCAATGCAGGTCGCGCAGCGGGGCTCACACCAAGTGATGTCGCGCGCCAGGTCCGGCAAACCTTCTTTGGTGAAGAGGTGCAACGCATCCAACGAGGTCGTGAAGAAGTTCGAGTCTTTGTCCGCTATCCTGAAGCGGCACGTGAGTCGCTGCAGACCTTGAACAATATGCGAATACGTCTTCCGGATGGAACAAGCGTCCCGCTCTATACGGTCGCCGAGACATCAGAGAGCCGCGCCTATTCATCGATTAATCGGATCAATGGCCGGCGGATCGTCACCGTGACGGCAGATATTGACGAAGCCATCAGCACACCTGCCACGGCGAACGAACAATTGGTGGATCGCATCCTTCCGGCGCTGGACGCGGCTTATCCTGGTCTCACTTGGGCGCAGGCTGGCTCGAGCCGAGAGCAAAGTGAGGATCTCGCAAGCCTTGGGCAGGCCTTTATTATCGTCCTCCTGGTGATTTTCGCTTTGGTCGCGACGCAGCTGAGATCTTACTTGCAACCCTTGGCGATTATCGTCGCCATTCCGTTAGGGGTGGCCGGCGCGATCCTCGGACACTTTGTGCTGGGCTATGCGCTATCTTTCGTGTCGATCTTTGGCATCGTCGCGCTCGCAGGCGTTGCCGTGAATGCCTCAGTGGTTTTGGTTGACTTATACAACCAGTATCGCCGTGAGGGCGCAGATATGATCACAGCGGCAGCAGATGCGTCAGCCCGTCGGTTCCGACCGATCTTGCTGACGACGCTGACAACGGCGCTTGGCTTGGGGCCACTGCTTCTAGAAACCAGCCCGCAGGCTCAGTTCTTGATTCCGATGGGCGTTAGTCTGGGCTTTGGAATTGTGATTTCCGGCATTATGGTCCTGTTCGTCACACCAGCGGTCACTCTGGTGATAGAAGACCTAAGAAACTTACCGAAAACCATTGGTGCGGTGTTCGGGCGTAGGCGCGAGATAGGAGGACCGGCGGAATGAATGATCTTGTCGAGCCGTCCTCGGACGAAGCGCCCCTAAGCCGCCGAGAACAGCAAAAAGAAGAAAAGAACAAGGCGCTGATTGATGCTGCGCTCGCCGTGTTTTCACGCGTTGGGTTTGCAGCAGCCAAGATGGATGATGTCGCGCGTGAAGCAGGCGTCTCTAAAGGGACGGTCTATCTCTATTTTGACAGCAAAGAACAGCTCTTCGAAGAGATGGTGAAAGCCAATATGGCCCCGCTCATGACAGAGATCGCTGAGAACCTGGCGCGGCCTTCAATCTCTGCGACCGAGCGTCTCAAAGCGCATATGAAGTTCTTCTACACCAAGATCCTGAACACCAATCGGCGTCAGATTATGCGTTTGATTATGGCGGAAGGGCCGAACTTTCCGCACCTCGCCGAATTCTACCATTCGAATGTTTTGTCGCGCGGGCAGGCGGTCATTAAGGCAATCATTCAGCAAGGCATAGACAGTGGTGAGTTCAGAGACCTGCAAGGCCATGGCCTCGTCCAGAACATCGTCGCGGGCGCTCTGGTCGCTGGGATTTGGAAATTGGTGTTTGACCCCTTTCAGCCGCTTGATCTGGATGCCTACTTCGACACGCATGTCGATCTTATTCTGAATGGGTTGAAAGCGTAGCGGCTTAATTTACAAGCGCAGCAAGAGTGGCGATATCGCCGGTCAACGCGGTCTCGGAGTATCGAAGTGACAGAAGCTGTTTGTGTTGCGCCAACCGGGTGCGTTCTAGGGGAGGGACCGCTTTGGAGCCCTTCGGAAGGCTTTCTGTGGTGGGTGGATATTAAGCGCGCCAAACTCCATCGCTATAATCCCAAAACCGGGAACACGCGGCGCTATGATTTGCCGATTCATGCCAGTGCTCTCGCTCTGTCGGATGGCGGCCTGATCATGATTGGCGACCGGGAAGTCGGGCGCTATGACACGGCCACCGAAAGCTATGAGAAAATTGCCGATATCAATGAGCCTGAGGGCTTTCGAACAAATGATGCCGGTCTCGCCCCCGATGGCAGTCTCTGGTTCGGCACAATGAACGAAGACGGGGATATCCCTGAAGGGCAGTACTACAAACTTAAGCCTGATTTAGCGCTTGAGCGCATTGGTCTTCCAGAAGTCATGGTCACCAATACGATGGAATTCTCGCCAGACGGAAAAACCTTCTTCACCTGCGATAGTGCCGAGCAGATGATCCTCGCCTTCGATCATGATGTAGAGACGGGCGCGCTCTCGAACCGTCGCGTTTTCGCATCCACGCTAGAAGCCGGGTGCTATCCAGATGGCTCCGCCTTAGATGCCGAGGGCTATTTATGGAGCGCGCAATGGGCAGGGTCTCGTCTGGTGCGATACGCTCCAGATGGGGCGATTGATGAGGTGGTGAAGCTGCCCATTTCGCGCCCAACAAGCTGCGCCTTTGGTGGGGAAAGCCTGCAAACGCTTTACATCACCTCGGCTCGAGATGGCCTCAGTGATGCCGCCCTAGACCGTCAGCCCATGGCCGGAAGTCTGTTTGCGCTCGACGTAGAAATGCCAGGCCTCCCGGTCCCGGAATTTGGTAAGCCACGCGCACAATAACTTGCGTTTCGCACCCATTGCACCCAAGTGACTTCACAAGCGCAGAAATGCGCAGTATGCAGCCGGATTACCCCTAAAGTCAGGAACGAACGAGAATGGCCGACAAGGACAAAAAGAACAGCGTTGGTCCAATTACCTTCGCTCGCCAGGTAGAAGCAGAGGGCCGTAAGGTCACTTGGACCTCTACACCTGAAACCATTCAGGCCACGATCATGGTGGTCGTGATGTCGATCATCGTCGCCTTGTTCTTGTTCCTGTCAGATCAGCTTATCGCAATGGTTATCCGTTGGATTACCGGTCTCGGCGGTTAAGGCATACGAACAATAAGGAGTGCTTGGCCCATGGCTGAGGCAAAATGGTACATCGTCCACGCTTACTCGAACTTCGAAAAGAAAGTTGCCCAAGCGATTCGTGATCAAGCGGCTATGAAAGGCCTCGGAGACATGATCGAGGACCTTGAAGTGCCGACAGAAGAAGTCGTCGAAGTCGTACGCGGCAAGAAGAAGACGATCGAAAAGCGCTATTTCCCAGGCTACGTCCTGATGAAAGCGAAGCTTACGGATGACGTCTATCACCTGGTGAAAGACACACCGAAAGTAACGGGTTTCCTTGGCGCAGATGGCGGTAAGAAACCCTTGCCGGTCCCACAGCGCGAAGTTGATCGCATTCTTGGAACCGCGGATGAGCCGATTGAGGATCGTCCAAAGCCAACTGTCGTCTACGAGATCGGCCAAGAAGTCCGCGTCAACGAAGGCGCTTTCCAAGGCTTCGAAGGAACCGTGGAAGAATTCGACCCGGAAACAGGCCGCATGAAAGTGAACGTGTCGATCTTCGGACGCGCGACGCCTGTCGACCTGGATTTCACACAAGTCGACAAGATCGCTTAAGGCAACAAACTAACGAATTTGGCCGATGATCCGACGCGTTGTTGGATCATCGGCTTTTTCTTTGCCGCTGAGGGCAGGCTTCAGGCGTGTTGCCATCGTTTTACCGCGCTCAACGCCCCATTGATCGAAGCTATTAATCTCCCACAAGACGCCCGCGAGATACGTACGATGCTCATAAAGTGCGATAAGCGCGCCCAGTCGTTCTGGGGTCAGTTCGTGCGTGCTGAGGAAGGTTGAAGGGCGCCCGCCCGGGTGAACCTTTTGGCGCGCAATATGATCCGGTAGATCCGGTTCCTCAGCTTTTACCTCGTCTAAGCTTCTCCCATTCGCCATGACTTCAGCTTGTGCGAGCGCGTGCGCGGTCAGAGCTTCTACGCCCTCCGCATCGCTATGGCTTCCAGGAGATAGGATGAATTCTGCGGGAACCACGTGTGTGCCTTGGTGGAGCCATTGGTGATAGGAATGCTGTCCAACAGAGCCTTCGCCGCCCCAGAGAAGCGGGGCTGTTGCAAGCGGCGCGTCTGCGCCTTCAGGACCAACGGACTTCCCGTTCGATTCCATTTCCAATTGCTGCAGGTAAGTCGGCAGCATTCGGAGGCGCCGTGAATAAGCGAGTACCGCGCGCGATCCAAATCCGAGGAAACTTGTATTCCAATAATCGAGGAGTGCGAGACGAGCAGCCAGGTTCTCAGCAATTGGGGCAGACTTCACGTGCAGGTCCATCTCTGCCGCGCCTGCAAGAAACGCTTTGAAAGTGTCTACGCCGAAGCCGGTCATGACAGCGACCGATGCCGCTGACCAAATCGAGTAACGCCCGCCAACACTGATATGCATATCCAGTGTGGTTGCCGAAACGCCATTGAGCCAGACTGTGGCGCGATCTAGGTTGGCGGTCACCAGAAGCAAGTGCTCCGCCGCCTTTTCGCTGCCTAATGCTGATTCGAGCCAAGTGCGTGCACGCCCCAGATTATAGAGGGTTTCTTCCGTTCCAAAGGACTTAGAAATCCCGATGATCAGCGTTTCGGATGGAGATAATCCGCGTAATGCCAGATCTAAGTCGAGCGGGTCGACATTTGCGCAAAACCGAAGATCCAGGCCTTCGACTTGATGATCAGCGAACGCATCGGCATACAAACGAGGACCAAAATCAGATCCGCCAATGCCGATATGTACGATTGCGGAGAAAGCACCGCTTTGAATGAGGGATTCTGCTTTTGCGAGTGCCTTCACCGTCGTGACATGCTCGGATTGCGTTAGGTCGCTTTGAGGCGGCAAACGCAATGCCCAATGTAGAGCAGGGCGGTTTTCGGAAGGATTGACGATCTCTGCATTGAATAGGCGATCAATGGCACCTTTGAGATCAACCTCGCTAGCGTGGGCGAGAAGGGCAGAATTGATCTCAGGTGTCAGATACTGGCGCGACGAATCAGTTTTCCACCCTGCGCCTTGAACAACCGGGTCTGTGGACGCGGCCGCTAAATCCTGGAGCGCGTGCGTTCGAATGTCTTTCGCGAGGGATTGCAGGGTTTCAATGGTCATATCTCGAACACCTTAGTCACAATAGAATACGGTCAAAGCCTGACCGGTAGCGCGTTTCATAATTGAAACGGGGGCATCTGCTGGTGCTGCTTCGAAGACTTCGCGCTTCTTTGCGCCAGTGATGAGGAGCAGCACATTCCGCGCGTAGGCGACGCAGGGCTGCGTCAGGGTCATGCGGAGGAGGTTTGGGCCCGTCACCTCACTCTCAATCGCTTTCACGGCTGCCACAACGGACGTGGTGTCGGGATTGACTGTATCTTCGTAACCCTCAGCCCCAGCAAACCAGGACAATGTGTGAGCGTCCGGTCCCATACCGAGAAGCATCACGTCGGTGAGGCCTGCTTCGAGGTAGAGTTCATTCACGACCTCGACAGCTTTGAATGGATCATCGACCGCAACTTTCATCGGGGTGTAACTTGCAAGCGCCGCTTTATTCTGGAGCAGGGTGCGCTCGATCATGGCGCCATTCGAAGCCGGATGCGTTTCGTCGACCCAGCGCTCATCGCAAAGTCCGACATGGACGCTGTCCCAGTCTAAGTCTTCTTGTGAAAGCGCCTCATAGATTGGACCCGGTGTTGTGCCACCCGATCCCATAAAAACAGCACTGCCCCGGCGCGCGATCGCGTCTCTCAAGGCGTTGGCTAACCAGTCTGCAGCGGCGGCTTGTAGCGCGGCTTTGCTCTCAAAGGTCTTAAAGACATGTCCTTGCGTCATGGCAGCACGCTAGGGCCAAGATTGGCGGTCTTTGTCAAGCGCTTTCCCCTATGGATCAAAAATGTTCGCATACGTCAGCAGTAATGGTGCTTGAAACCTGCGACGGGCATGTGTATGTGGCGCGCTTCAACGGGACTCTTCTGGCCCGCTTTGAGAAAGGACCAACGTCCGGTGGGCCGGACACTGATAAAAGGAGGCCTGGCATGGCCAAAGAGAAGTTTGAGCGTACTAAACCGCACGTGAACATCGGCACGATTGGACACGTGGACCATGGTAAGACGACGCTGACAGCGGCGATCACGATGGTGCTGGCAGATGTGACGGGTGCTGAGAAGCGTTCGTACGAAGACATCGATTCTGCGCCGGAAGAAAAAGCGCGCGGCATCACCATCAACACAGCGCACGTTGAGTATGAGACAGAGAACCGTCACTACGCTCACGTCGACTGCCCAGGCCACGCTGACTATGTTAAGAACATGATCACCGGTGCGGCGCAGATGGACGGCGCGATCTTGGTTGTGAACGCAGCCGATGGCCCAATGCCACAGACCCGTGAGCACATCCTGCTTGCGCGTCAGGTTGGTGTTCCAGCCCTGACTGTTTTCATGAACAAAGTTGACCAGGTTGACGACGAAGAGCTGCTCGAGCTCGTCGAAATGGAAATCCGTGAGCTGCTCAGCTCTTACGAATTCCCAGGCGACGATATTCCGATCGTAGCAGGTTCTGCTCTGGCGGCTGTTGAAGGCCGTGACGACAATATCGGTAAAGACAAGATCATCGAACTGATGGCGGCTGTGGATGACTATATCCCAACTCCAGATCGTCCGGTTGATCAGGACTTCCTGATGCCTGTGGAAGACGTGTTCTCAATCTCTGGCCGTGGTACAGTTGTGACCGGCCGCGTTGAGACTGGTATCGTCAAAGTCGGCGAAGAAGTTGAAATCGTGGGTATCCGCGACACACAGAAAACCACTGTGACCGGTGTTGAAATGTTCCGTAAGCTGCTCGATCAAGGTCAAGCTGGCGACAACATTGGTGCGCTGATCCGCGGTATCGACCGTGAAGGCGTTGAGCGTGGTCAGGTTCTGTGTAAGCCGGGTTCAATCACCCCGCACACAACTTTCGAAGCAGAAGCCTACATCCTGACGAAAGAAGAGGGTGGTCGTCACACGCCATTCTTCACCAACTATCGTCCACAATTCTACTTCCGTACAACAGACGTGACCGGTGTCGTTACGCTGCCAGCGGACAAAGAAATGGTTCTGCCAGGCGACAACGTGAAAATGAGCGTTGAGCTGATCCAGCCAATCGCGATGGACCAAGGTCTGCGCTTCGCGATCCGCGAAGGTGGCCGTACGGTCGGCGCGGGTGTTGTGGCGTCTGTCTCTAAGTAAGAGACACACACCAAACCAAATCAAAGAAACCCCGTAGCCACTGGCTGCGGGGTTTTTTCGTGCGAGAGGGGAAAAGCGCTCTCCCAAACGGCAATTGGCATGAGTCTTGCTGTTATATCTCCTTCTTGGAGGGACCAGCATGCAAGACGCTGTAAACCAGACATCAAGCGCGGCGAAGCGACCATCGCTCAGTCAGTTTATTGCGGACCACATCTGGACGGGTGTGCCGACGGAACCTGGTGCAGGCAAGATTGGGGTAGAGCAGTCTCAAGCGCTGTACTTGATGCGCGGTTTCGCCATTCTCATTGTTGTTATTGTGCACATCACCGAGTGGCCCACGCGTTTCGCGTTCTTTTGTATGCCGCTCTTCTTCTTTGTGTCTGGATACTTATTCGTTCCGCCGAAAGCACTTCCCGGGTATTTTTTGAATCTAACCCGCAAACTGATGATCCCGTACTTTGTCTTTATGGCGATCATTGCGGCGCCGAATGTCACGCGACTGTTCCTCGAGGGGGGAGCGGCCGCTGGGTTTGACCGGATTGGCCACCTTTTGGTCGGAGGCGAACAAATCCGCGGTATCTGGGCGGCTTATTGGTACATCCCGTGCTTCTTCTTTATGCATATCGCATACACACTGAGTGCGCGCGTGTTGAGCCCAGGCGCTATTACGCTGCTGTGTATACCGCTCTGGGGGCTCGCGATTTGGAACCATTATGCGGCTGACTTTTGGTTGCCGCTCGCGATCAATGTCGTCGCAATGGCGTTTCCCTTGATGCATGCTGGCTGGCTCTATCGCAATCGCGAGTTCAGCCAAGACTTTGATCGAACGTTCCACATTGGCGCCGCGATTATTGGCGGCGCGTATACGATTCCCGCAGCTTTCTACTTGGTCCCTGGGTTGGATACGAAATTTGCCGAGTACGGGGTCCCTGTCGTCACCGTTTTTTGCGCCATCCTGATGGTGATTGCGACGAAGGTGCTGGCAGATCGTTTGCGTGAGGTCCACATCTTGAATCTCACACTCGGTGAGATCGGTAAGGCGTCTCTGATCATTATGTTCGCGCATCAAGCGATACAGATGTCTATTGTTTCCGTATTCGACATTTATTTCGCACCCCTCCGGATCGTTGTATCTGTTGGGTTGTCTTATGCGCTGTTCCGATGGTTGCGCTCGAGCCGAATTGGCGGGGCTATCTTCTTAGGCAAGCCCCTGCGACTTCCGAAAGCGGATACTGCGAGGCGTAGTTCTAAGCCCGCAAACGCATTGTCCTAAACTGCCTGCGAGGCAGAATAGGGCAGATATCGAGGTCTTCACGCCGCGAATGGTGTAGACTTCCAGCGAGATCGCTCGCTTCATGGATTTTCCTGTGCTCAGCCATTGCATCTCTGAGCCGCATGGGGCATTTAGGCGCCTCACTGGACGGGTGTAGCTCAGTTGGTAGAGCATCGGTCTCCAAAACCGAGGGTCCCGGGTTCGAGTCCTGGCGCCCGTGCCAGTAGATTGTCGTTTTACTTACATTCCCATCGCATGGCGCGTTTGTCGAAACCGGCAAAGAGATCTGGCTTAGTGCTGGACAAGACGGGCGTGCGGTCTTGGTGATGAAGGTGATCAGGTCTGTCGGTGTTTTCCGGCTGGTTTGAGACCGGGTTCACGATCATCGAGAAAATGGCGCGTTTCCAGGGCGAAAAGTTCGCTGGCGAGCAATGCAGTGTGGTGTCGAAGAAGATCAACATGCTGCCTTTCCCGCCAGTCGCCGCGACGATGCCCTGCTTGCCATGACGAATGGTGGCTTGGTGGATATTGTCTTGCAAAGCCTCCGGCGTGACCGCGAATACTGGAAAGGACGTTGTTTGATCATCATACTCAACGGGATGTCGACTCAGCCGTCCTGTCTCATCGGCGTGGGAACCTGGGACAAAACAAATTGGCCCGTTCAAGGGGGGCACGTCGTCTAAGAAGACGTGGATATTCAACGCCATCGGCTTTTCCACGCCATCGAGATTCTGGTGATTACCGAAATCATGATGCCATTGCCAAACCTCTTGCTACAGTGGCAGTTTGAGATTGACCTTGGTCTGTTGGATGTAGAACAGCTCGCCATAGATTTGCTGAGCAGGTGCGACCAATCTTGGATCGACAACCAGTCGCGCAAACAGGTCGTCGCGCTTATGCAGGGCCATCGCCATGCGCACCGTATCGGAATCTTTCTCGGATATGTTCGCGTCGCTCGTTTCAGCGCATAAAGTTGGAAGGCGTCGTTCCAGAGCGACAACTTCCAGTTCCGTGAAGCGATCTGGAATGACCAAAAAGCCATCCTCGGCAAGCGTTCGAAGTTGTATTGGATCTAATCTCATTTGAACCACCCATCTCAAAATGTGCCCGAGTGATGGGGGCGCGAGCGTTAACAACAAGCTTCCGCCGCGATTGAGATTTCGAGAAAACAAGCCTCACGCGAAAATAGAGACTCTCGGACTATGAGTGAGGCTTGTTTGGAGGGCTATTTCAACATGGTTGCGTCGAGCGCACCAATCTCTTCATCTAGTTTTTTGGCCGCACGAGCGTTCAAAGCGTGGACGCCAAAAAAGATCGCGGAGATGAAGCCGAGGCTGACCGCGCTCGTCGACAAGAGCGCACTGGGCGGGATACCGGACCCTGTTTCAAAGGTTGTTCCGAGGGTGAAAACCAGCATGCCCGGTGCGAAAGGCAGCAAGTACCAACGCCATACGGATTGCAAGGCATCGCGCTGTCGAACGAGTGCTTCGCGATGATGATCCGCAAGACTCTGCCCGGATGAAATATCGGTTGGATTGAATGCGCCGCCAATTTGGTGGAGCTTCCAGCTGATATAGAAGGCAGCGGCAATGATTAGGATCGCACCAATCTTGATCGACCAGACAGGGACGAGGAAGGCGATCCATCCGAACACGCCAATCACCAAAGCGGCGGCGATGTATTCTGTGATGTTGCGCCACCTTATGCGGGCGTGGAATTGATTGGATTTGGCGGTCAGTTCTGAAACAGACATTGTGAATTTTTCTCCTTGGTCGCTCGTCCAGAGGTCGCGAAGGGGATCATGATCCGTCATTGCGATGTCTCCTTAAAGTCGTGAGTGAGTTTGGTTTTGAGCCGCGATATTCGAGTTGCGATTGCGCCGGATTTGAGCCCGGCAATCTCAGAAATTTCGGCGGCGCTGAGATCCTCGAGATAGAGGGTCATGATTTGCCGGTCCGAGGTCTTAAGACTGCGGATCCAGTCATGAAGCTTCGCCAAAGCGTCATCACGCTCGACCATCAGGTGAAGGTCACTGAAATCAGGCACCTGCTCAGCTTCGACCAAGTCTGCCTGTTCGACGGACTGTCGAACCTCGCGGCTGACATGGCTGGCGGCTGTATTGTGAATGACGCGATAGACCCAAGTCTTCAATGAGCAACGCCCATCGAAAGCATCCAGGCTTTTCCAAAGCTGGACATGCATGTCCTGCAGCAGATCACGGCGCCGTTCAGCATGTGCCTCCGTTGCCCGCGCTAAGCGTTGCATGGCGTAGGCAAACTGGTCAGCGGCTTCGCTGTAGAGCTGATTTGCGGTCTGACTTGGCTTCATACCCTCTTAGTCTGAGGGGAAATGAGTTTCTTACAAAACTTTTTCTCGCGCCATGCGATTAGAGACTCGCGAGGAACGCATCGAGGGCGGCGTTGGTCGCGTCCGGTGCTTCTTGTTGGACCCAGTGACCGACGCCTGGAACAATTGTGGCGCCGCGGAAGTCGTCAAGGCCCATTCCGGCGGCGTCATACATATCCACACCAGACACAAAGCTTCGAACCGGATCTTTCTCGCCGCCAATAAAGCAAGACGGCATGGTTAGAGATTTGCCACGTACCGGCTCTGAATATTGGTGATCCAAATCGAGGGCGCGGTAGCGATTGAAGGGACCGTGCCAGCCAGACTTCGCAAATGCGTCGACATAGATGTCGAGGTCTTTCTCTGTCAGCCAGGCAGGAAATGGATCTGGGTCAATCAGGCCATCCAGCATCTTGGCATCAGCTGGCTTTTCAATGTTGAGCCCATCTTGGGGCGAATCCCCTGAAGCGCCATAGTAGATCTTGCGCAGCGCCGCGCGCGGATCATCGCCGAATTCTGCCTCAGGCACGCCTTCGTCTTGAAAATAGACCATGTAGAAGAACTTGCCCGCATGGACCATTTTCATCAGGTCGAGCATCGAGACGTCGCCCGCCGGCGTGTAAGGAACGCTCATGCCTGCGATAGCGCGAACTTTCTCGGGATAGAGCAAGCCAGTAGAGTAGGTGATCGGCGCGCCCCAATCATGCCCGAAGAGGATGACTGGTTCGTCGCTTAGCGCATCGATCACGGCAGCGGTATCCGCCGCGAGGTTCTTAAGCGCATAATGCTCGATCTCTGTCGGTGCCGCGCTGTCGCCATAGCCGCGAACATCCATGGCGGCGACGATATAGCCGCGTTCTGTGAAATGGCGGACCTGGTGGCGCCAGGACCAAGAGTGTTCGGGCCAGCCGTGAACACAAAGAATGACAGGGCCGCTTCCCTCTACATGAACTGAGAGTTGTCCCGTGGGTGTGTCGATCATCTTCTGCATGATTATGCCTCCTGGCTCTGCGTTCGCTTAGTTGGCCCAGCCAAATTTTCAGTTAAAAAAGCCCGCGAATAGCGACGTATTGAGAGCGCTTTCGCCGTCCTGCATGGGGGAGGATTAATCTCCACCTCTTCAGAATTCTGTCGCTGCCGCAGAATCTGCAGACACCCCTGTTGACGCGGGCGATTGATTCCCGTAAACGCCACCCTTCGCAAGCTAGGCCGTGCCATATAGGCAAACGCTGGCAACCGAAACGAACAACTGGATTTCCTCGTGTCTGGGCGCTCAAAGAGCTGTGCTGCCTGGATGTGTGGTTTTTACGTGAACGGACATCGCAGGATGGAAAAACAGAATATCAGGATCCGGCTTAAAGCCTTCGATCACCGCGCGCTCGATTTGTCGGCACGCGAAATCGTTTCGACTGCCAAGCGCACTGGCGCAGAGGTACGTGGGCCTATCCCACTGCCGACCCGCAAAGAGCGTTTCACAGTCAACCGGTCCCCACACGTCAACAAAAAGTCTCGTGAGCAATTCGAGATCCGTACGCACAAGCGTATCCTCGACATTGTTGACCCGACCCCGCAAACCGTCGACGCGCTTATGAAGCTCGACCTGTCTGCAGGCGTTGGTATCGAGATTAAGCTTGAGGGAGCTCGCTAATGGCGCTTCCAGCTCAACGATCTGGCGTGCTCGCTCGTAAACTGGGCATGACACGCATCTTTAGTGAAGCAGGCCGCCACGTGCCGGTTACTGTTCTCGCACTCGACGGCTGTCAGGTTGTCGGCCTCCGCACCGAAGAAGAGCGCGACGTGACCACCAAAAAGGGTGGACAGGTCAAGCGCACCGACGGCTATACAGCTGTTGTGATGGGTGCTGGCGAAAAGAAAGCGAAACGCACTGCGAAAGCACAGCGTGAGCAATTCGCCAAAGCGGGTGTCGCTCCTAAAGCAAAAGTTACAGAGTTCCGTGTCAAATCAGACATCGCTCTGCCAGAGGTCGGCGCTGAAGTTCAGGCCGACCATTTTGTTCCTGGTCAAAAAGTCGACGTTGCAGGCGTTTCTATCGGTAAAGGTTTTGCCGGTGCGATGAAGCGTTGGAACTTCGGCGGTCTTCGCGCCTCTCACGGTGTTTCGATCTCTCACCGTTCGCATGGTTCGACAGGTCAGTGCCAAGATCCAGGTCGCGTTTTCAAAGGCAAGAAAATGGCGGGTCATTACGGTGTTGACCGTAAGACTGTCCAAAACCTTGAAATCGTTCGCACGGACGTTGAACGCGGCCTCGTGCTCGTCAAAGGCGCGATCCCAGGTGCAGCTGGTTCATTTGTAGAAATCCGCGACGCGGTAAAGAAAGCCCTCCATGCTGATGCTCCAGCGGAGGGTTCTTTTAAAGCGCCTGCAAAATCTGTCGCGCCAGCTGGCGACGTAAAGATTGAGGGTACTGCAGCTGACAATATCGTTCTTGTCGACGGCATCGGTCCTAAGACGGAAGAGGCTCTGAAAGAAAAAGGCCTCGGCACACTGTCTGGTTTCGTAGCGATGGCTGACGATGAGCGCGCAGCGCTTCTCGTAGAGCTCGGCGTTGCAGAAGATGCTGCCAACGAAGATTGGGTCGGTCAGGCCAAAGACATTCTCGCAGGTGGTCAGCCGCGTGCGAAAGTCGACCAGGACCTCCTAAAGAAACTTCTGAAAGAGGGTACTGAATAATGGAACTCTCCGTCAAAACTCTTGAAGGCAAAGCTGCTGGTAAAGCCACTGTTGATGATGCAGTGTTCGGGATCGAAGAGATCCGCGGCGACGTGATTCAGCGTATGGTTCGTTACCAGCTTGCCAAGCGCCAAGCTGGGACTCACAAGACCCAGGAGCGTGCGGACGTCTCTGTCACAACCAAGAAGTACATCCGTCAGAAAGGCTCTGGCGGCGCTCGTCACGGCTCTAAGAATGCGAACATCTTTGTTGGTGGTGCGGTTGCGCACGGCCCACGCGTTCGCAGCCACGCGCACGGTCTTCCTAAGAAGGTCCGCAAAATGGCTCTGGCTCACGCGCTGTCTTCTAAGGTTAAGGCTGACGCTCTGCTCGTTCTCGACAAAGCTGAGTTGAAAGCGGCGAAAACCAAAGATCTGTCTGCGAAACTGGCTAAGCTTGGCCTGTCTAACGCGCTGATCATCGGTGGTGCTGAAGTCGACGCGAATTTCGCCAAAGCAGCTCAGAACATCCCGAACGTGGACGTTCTGCCGCTCGCTGGTCTCAATGTTTATGATGTGCTTCGCCGCAAAACTTTGGTTCTGACCAAAGATGCGCTGGATGGCATCGATGCGCGCTTTAACGGCGCAAAAGCGGAGGCTTAATCCATGGCTGATATCAAGCCTCACAACTATGACACGCTCCTTGCTCCGATCATTACGGAGAAGTCGACGCTTGTTGCTGAAGAGAACAAGATCATTTTTCGCGTTCCTCTGACGGCCACTAAGCCAGACATCAAGGAAGCTGTCGAAGCTTTGTTCAAAGTCGACGTCACCAAGGTCAATACGATCTTGGTTAAGGGTAAGACCAAGCGATTCCGCGGTCAGCTCGGGCGTCGTTCGGACTTCAAAAAGGCGATCGTGACTCTGAAAGACGGCCAGTCTGTCGATATCACGACGGGCCTGTAGGAGATTTAGATGGCTTTAAAGACATACAAACCTACCTCGCCAGGTCGTCGTCAGCTGGTCCTCGTGGACCGCTCAGAGCTGCACAAAGGCCGTCCGGTAAAAATGCTTACCGAAGGTCTGACCAAGACCGGCGGTCGCAACAATAAAGGTCGCATGACAGCACGCCATAAAGGCGGAGCGGCAAAGCGCCTGTACCGGAAGATCGATTTCAAGCGGAACAGATGGGACGTGCCGGCAACGGTTGAGCGTCTCGAGTATGACCCGAACCGCACCGCGTTTATCGCGCTGATCAAGTATGAAGACGGCGAGCTGTCTTACATTCTTGCGCCGCAGCGTCTCGCAGTTGGTGATACGGTCATCTCTTCTAAGACCGCTGACATCAAGCCAGGCAACGTTCTTCCTCTGAAGAACATCCCTGTTGGTACGATCATCCACAATATTGAGATGAAGCCACTCAAAGGCGCGCAAATGGTGCGTTCTGCGGGTTGCTACGCTCAACTAGTTGGTCGAGACTCTGGTTACGCACAGATCAAGCTCACTTCTGGCGAGCTTCGTATGGTTCCAGATCAGTGCATCGCCACAATCGGCGCCGTGTCTAACCCTGACAATATGAACCAAGTCATGGGTAAAGCCGGCCGTAACCGCCACAAAGGCAAGCGTCCGCACGTTCGCGGCGTGGTTATGAACCCGGTCGATCACCCACACGGTGGTGGTGAAGGTAAGTCCTCCGGTGGACGTCACCCAGTGACGCCATGGGGTAAGAAGACACGTGGTCCTAAGACCCGTAAGAAACAGGCTTCGGATCGTTTGATCATCCGTCGCCGTAACTCGAAACGCTAGGGAGACGTAGAGAATGTCACGTTCCGTCTGGAAAGGCCCGTTTGTCGACGGCTACCTCCTGAAGAAGGCTGAAAAGGCGCAAGCGTCTGAACGTCGTGAGGTCATCAAGACTTGGTCACGTCGCTCGACCATTCTGCCACAATTCGTCGGCCTGAATTTTCAGGTTCACAATGGCAACAAGTTCGTCCCTGTTCTCATCAATGAGGAAATGGTCGGACACAAGCTTGGCGAATTCGCTCCAACCCGGACCTATTACGGTCATGGCGCGGACAAGAAAGCGAAGCGGAGATAGTCATGGGTCAAGCCAAGAATCCTCCAAAGCAGGCGTCTAACGAAGCACGTGCAGTTCTGCGCATGTATCGTTCTAGCCCGCAAAAGCTGAATCTGCTGGCTCAGCAGATCCGCGGTCTGCCAGTTCAGAAAGCGATCGATGAGATGCAATTCTCTCGTAAGCGCGCTGCTGCCGATGTTCGCAAGCTTTTGAAAAGTGCTGTCGCGAATGCTGAAAACAACCACGACCTGGACATTGATAGCCTGGTCGTTGCTGAAGCCCATGTCGGTAAAAACCTCGTCATGAAGCGTATCCGCGCTCGTGCACGTGGTCGCGCCGCTCGGATCATGAAGCCATTCTCGCAGCTCACTATTGTCCTGCGTGACACGTCTCAAGAAGCGGAGGCCGCGTAATGGGTCAGAAAGTAAATCCTATCGGTCTACGTCTCGGGATCAACCGGACTTCTGACAGCCGCTGGTACGCTGATAGCGCGGATTTCGGTCGTCTTCTTCACGAAGACCTCGCGATCCAGAAGCATATCAAAAAGCGTCTCGGTCAGGCCGGTATCTCTAAGATTATCATCGAGCGTCCTCACAAGAAGTGCCTCGTCACCATTCACACCGCGCGTCCAGGTCTGGTCATCGGTAAGAAGGGTGCGGACATTGAGAGCCTCCGCCGTCAGCTTGCTAAAATGACTGATGACGAAGTTCGCGTGAACCTTGTTGAAATTCGTAAGCCTGAGCTTGATGCGACTTTGGTTGCTGAAGACATTGCTCGTCAGCTTGAGCGCCGTGGATCTTTCCGTCGTGCGATGAAGCGTTCGATCCAGAACACAATGCGTCTTGGCGCTGAGGGTGTGAAGATCATGGTCTCTGGCCGTCTTGGCGGTGCTGAGATTGCGCGGACCGAGCAGTATTCTGAAGGGTCTGTTCCGCTGCACACGCTGCGCGCGGACATTGACTATGGCACAGCCGAAGCGCTGACCACTTACGGGATCATCGGCATCAAGATCTGGATCTATAAGGGCGAGATCATGGAGCATGACCCAATGGCTCGTGATCGCCGCGCAGAGACTTCTGGTGAGTCTCGTGCACGTTCTGGCAACCAGCGTGGCCCGGCTTCCGGCCCACAGGCAGGAGCATAAGAGATGCGTCAGCCGAAGCGTACAAAATATCGTAAGGCGTTCAAAGGCCGGATCAAAGGCACTGCAAAAGGTGGCTATTCGATCGCTTTTGGCTCGTTTGGTCTCAAAGCACTTGAGCCTGAGCGCGTCACCGCACGCCAAATCGAAGCAACTCGTCGGGCCGTTACCCGCGAGATGAAGCGTCAAGGTAAGGTTTGGATCCGTGTCTTCCCAGACACTCCGGTCACAGCCAAGCCAATCGAAGTTCGGATGGGTAAAGGTAAAGGCTCTGTCGACCGTTGGGTCGCCCGTGTTCAGCCTGGTCGCATCTTGTTTGAAATCGACGGTGTTCCGGATGAGGTCGCGCTCGAAGCGCTCCGCCTCGGTGCAGCTAAGCTGCCAATCCGCACGAAGATCGTCCGCCGGATTGAGGGAATTTAAGCATGGCTAAAGCTTCTGATCTCCGTTCTAAGAGCCCGGATCAGCTGAAGGAAGAGCTCCTGCAGCTGAAGAAGGAACAGTTTAACCTCCGCTTCCAGCAGGCCACTGGCCAGTTGGAAAAGACCGCCCGCATCAAGGTCGTCCGTCGCGATATCGCTCGCGTCCAGACCCTGCTTCGCGAGCAGGCCCGCGCGGACGCTGAGGCGTAGGAGTTAGATATGCCTAGACGTGTTATGGAAGGCGTAGTGGTCTCGACCAAGCAGGACAAGACCGCCATCGTGCGCGTGGAGCGTCGTTTCCTCCACCCGCTGCTGAAGAAAACCGTGCGTCGCTCTAAGCGGTACCACGCACACGACGAAGACAATGCTGCTGTTGAAGGGCAGACAATCACGATCCGTGAGTGTCCACCACGTTCAAAGCTTAAGCGTTGGGAAGTCATTCCATCTGATGGAGGCGACGCATGATCCAGATGCAGTCCAACCTACGGGTCGCGGACAACTCTGGCGCCCGCCGTGTTCAGTGCATTAAAGTGCTGGGCGGTGCCGGACGTCGTTACGCTTCTGTAGGTGATGTCATTGTGGTTTCGGTGAAGGAAGCAATTCCAACCGGCCGCGTTAAGAAGGGTGACGTGCGTCGTGCCGTCGTCGTTCGTGTCGCCAAGGACATTAACCGCCCAGACGGGTCAACCATTCGGTTCGACACCAATGCGGCCGTCCTGATCAACAATAACAATGAGCCGATCGGCACTCGGATCTTTGGGCCTGTTCCACGTGAACTTCGCGCGAAGAACCACATGAAGATCGTCTCACTGGCGCCGGAGGTGCTGTAGCTATGGCTGCGAAGGTGAAAAAGGGTGACCGCGTTATCGTTCTCACTGGCCGTAACAAAGGCGCAGAGGGCGAAGTGTTGAAAGTCATTCCCGCTGAGGATCGTGTGGTTGTGCGCGGTGTGAACGTTGTGAAGCGTCACACAAAGCCAAGCCAGGAAAATCCACAGGGCGGTATCAACTCATTTGAAGCGCCAATTCACGTTTCAAATGTTGCGATGATCGATCCACGTGATGGCAAAGCAACACGTGTTGGGTTCAAAACAGACGAGCACGGTCGCAAGACCCGGTTCGCTAAACGTTCAGGAGAGGCTCTAGATGTCTAAGGACTACACTCCTCGCCTCAAAAAGAAGTATGACGAGCAGATTCGTTCCAAGCTTAAAGAAGAGTTTGGCTACACGAATGACATGCAGATCCCAAAACTCGACAAGGTCGTGATCAACATGGGTGTTGGCGAAGCAGTCGCTGACTCTAAGAAGATCAAGACAGCCTTGGCAGAGATGGAAAAGATCGCAGGTCAAAAGCCAGTCGCTACGAAGGCACGCAAGTCAATCGCTGGCTTTAAGCTTCGCGAAGACATGCTGATCGGTTGTAAAGTGACTCTGCGCCGGGACCGTATGTTCGAATTCCTGGATCGTCTAACCAACATCGCTCTGCCACGCGTGAAAGACTTCCGTGGTCTGAACGGCAAGAGCTTTGATGGACGCGGTAATTTCGCCATGGGTCTGAAGGAACAACTCGTGTTCCCAGAGATCAACTATGACGATGTCGACGATATTCGCGGTATGGACATTATTGTTTGTACCACCGCCAACTCGAACGAAGAAGCTAAGAGCCTGCTTGCGCAGTGCGGCTTCCCGTTCCGAAACTAGCACTAAAGGAAGACTGTTATGGCTAAAAAGAGTGCTGTTGAGCGGAATGACAAGCGTAAGCGTCTGGTCGAGCGTTATGCCGCCAAGCGTGAAGAGCTTAAAGCGATCGCATTGAACGAAGATCTGCCTTTGGAAGAGCGTTTTAAAGCGCGTCTGAAACTGGCTGAGCTTCCTCGCAACTCTGCACCCAACCGGGTTCGCAACCGTTGTGAAGTGTCTGGTCGTCCGCGCGGTTACTACCGCAAACTGAAGATGTCTCGGATTGCCCTTCGTGAGCTCGGCTCACTTGGTAAGATCCCAGGTCTCGTCAAGTCTAGCTGGTAAGGAGGGAATATAATGTCATTTTCTGATCCCCTCGGTGATATGCTGACCCGCATCCGTAACGCGCAAATGCGCGGCATGGACAAGGTCGTAACACCAGCCTCAAAGCTTCGCGCCCGTGTGCTCGAAGTGCTGCAAGGCGAGGGTTACATTCGTGGATATGCTGAGATCGAAAAAGACGGTCACAAGCATATCGAAATTGAACTGAAATATTTCGATGGTACGCCGGTGATCTCTGAGATCCGTCGTGTGTCGAAGCCAGGACGGCGTGTATACTCTTCCAAGAGTGATATTCCGTTGGTTCGTAACGGGCTCGGGATTTCGATCCTGTCGACCTCGAAAGGCGTGATGTCTGACAACACTGCGCGCAACGAGAATGTCGGCGGCGAAATTCTCTGCCGAGTATTCTAGAGGAAGGGTGAACTAATATGTCTCGTATTGGCAAACTTCCAATCTCTGTCCCGTCAGGCACGACGGTCACGATCGAAGGCCAATTGCTGAAAGCAAAAGGTCCAAAGGGTGAGCTCTCTCTTGAGCTTCCTGAAGTGATCTCGGCTGAGCTTGAAGGCGCTGAGCTGCGCATCAATCCGCGCGACGATCTGGTCAATGCTGCGAATGAAAAGATTCGCGTCAATGACGAGAAGGGCCGCAAGAAGATGACTTTCGCTCAGGCGCTTGATCCATCTGCTCGTACGCTTTGGGGCACAACACGCTCTAACGCTGCGAACCTGGTCCAGGGCGCGACGGAAGGCTTCAAAAAGACGCTTGAACTCGTCGGTGTTGGTTACCGGGCTCAAATGCAGGGCAAAGACCTGAAATTGGCACTCGGCTTCAGCCACGACGTGATTTACTCGGCGCCAGACGGCATCGAAATCAAGTGTGCGAAACCAACAGAGATCGAAATCTCTGGTGCCAACAAGCAAGTCGTTGGTCAGGTTGCTGCGGAGATCCGCAACTATCGCCGCCCAGAGCCATATAAAGGCAAGGGTGTTCGTTATCAGGGCGAATACGTCCGCCGTAAGGAAGGCAAGAAGAAATAGTCATGTTGTCCTCACGCGAAAAATTCCTTCGTCGCCAGCAACGCTCACGCGCCAAGCTCCGCAAAACTGCGGAAGGCAAGGCTCGTTTGTCTGTGGCACGTTCAGGCAAGAATATCTCTGCTCAAATCATCGATGATGAGCAGGGTGTGACCTTAGCATCTGCGTCTACTTTGGAAGCGGATGTTCGCAAGGGTCTGAAGTCGACCAGTACAATGGAAGCGGCCGCTAAAGTCGGTAAAGCTGTTGCTGAGCGCGCGAAGAAAGCCGGGATTGAAGATGTTGTCTTCGATCGCGGTGGTTATGTGTTCCATGGCCGGGTGAAAGCCCTGGCAGACGCCGCCCGTGAGGGCGGTCTGAAGTTCTAGGAGAGTCACCATGGCTGAAGAAAGAGGTCGAGGCCGCGGACGCCGCAGAGATCGCGACGAAGAGCAAAGCGAATTCGTCGACAAACTCGTCGGTATCAACCGCGTCGCTAAGACGGTTAAAGGTGGTAAGAATTTTGGTTTCGCAGCGCTCGTCGTTGTTGGTGACCAAAAGGGCCGCGCAGGCTTCGGTAAGGGTAAAGCCCGCGAAGTTCCTGAGGCGATCCGTAAAGCTACCGAAGAAGCTAAGCGCAACATGGTTCGCGTGCCGCTTCGTGAAGGTCGTACACTGCACCATGATGGCCGTGGCCGTTGGGGTGCTGGTAAAGTCGTCCTCCGCGCAGCGCCTCCCGGTACCGGCGTGATTGCGGGTGGTCCGATGCGCGCCGTTATGGAAGTGCTCGGCATCCAAGACGTTGTTGGTAAGTCTATCGGCTCGTCTAACCCGTACAACATGGTTCGCGCGACCTTTGACGCGCTCGTCAATCAGGCGAGCCCGCGTTCAGTTGCGTCGAAGCGCGGTCTGAAAGTTCAGGACATTGTTGGTCGTCGGACCGATGGTGCGTCTGAAGCTGGCATGGCCGAAGCGGCTGACGCGTAAGAGAAGAGGATCTGACCAATGGCAAAAGCAAAAGCCACCGTCACAGTGCGCCAGACCGGTAGCCCGATCCGTCGCGCACCAGATCAGCGTCAAACACTGGTCGGCCTTGGTCTGAATAAGATCGGCCGCACCCGGACGCTGGAAGATACACCAGCCGTTCGCGGCATGATCAACAAGGTGTCTCACCTTGTCGAAGTCGTCGAGGGATAAGACATGAAACTCAACGAACTCTCTCCTGCAGCAGGTTCTACGAAAAACCGCCACCGTGTCGGTCGCGGCGTTGGATCTGGTAAAGGCAAGACCGGTGGCCGCGGGGTCAAAGGTCAAAAGTCTCGTTCCGGTGTTGCCATTAATGGCTTCGAGGGCGGCCAGATGCCGATCTATATGCGTCTGCCAAAGCGCGGCTTTACAGCCCGCAACTCGAAGAACCACGCTTGGCTCAATCTCGGCATCCTGTCGAAAGCGATCGAAGCTGGGAAGCTGGACACGAAAAAAGAGATCACGGAAGCCGATCTCGTTGCAACAGGTGTTGTGCGTCGTCTGAAAGACGGTGTACGCCTGCTGGCGAAGGGTGATGCACCTAAAAAGGTGAAAATCACCGTCACTGGCGCCTCTAAGGCAGCGGTTGAAGCGATCGAGAAGGCGGGCGGAAAGGTCACTTTGACCGGACCTGTCCCGACAGAAAAAGCAGAATAATTTTCTAGCTTTTTCCACTAAACGTCTTCACAAATCAGCTTTCGCCGCCAATCTTGGCGGCGAAAGTGTTTCCGGGAGAAGGAGTCCCCCTTGGCCACTGCTGCTGAACAACTCGCACGGAATATGAATTTTGGCACCTTTGCGAAAGCGAAGGATCTCCAAAACCGCATCCTGTTCACCTTGTTTGTGCTGTTCTTGTATCGGCTTGGGACTTATATCCCGCTGCCGGGGATTGACCCAGCTCAGTTCGCGACCCTGTTCGCGAGCCAGTCTGGCGGCATGCTCGGCAATATGAATATGTTTGCCGGCGGCGCGATTGAGCGAATGAGTATCTTCGCGCTCAACGTGATGCCGTACATTACCGCATCGATTATTATTCAGATGATGACCTCATCTGTGCCGTCGCTTGAGAAGCTCAAGAAAGAAGGCGAATCAGGCCGGAAACAAATCAACCAGTACACGCGCTACCTGACGCTCGCATTCGCGATTGTTCAGAGCTTTGGTATTTCAATGGGCCTCTCCGGCGCTGCTTATGACAGCATGCCACAATGGTTCTTCGTGCTGACCGCGGTGACGACCTTCACCGGTGGTACAATGTTCCTGATGTGGATGGGTGAACAGATCACGGCGCGCGGCGTCGGGAATGGTATCTCTCTTATCATCTTCGCTGGGATTATCGCCGAGATGCCTCGCGCGATCTTCAACCTGTTCAGCGGCTCGCGAGAGCAGGGCATCAATGTCGTCTTCGTTGTTGGCGTTGCGGCCTTGGTGATCGCACTGACTGTCTTCATCGTTTTCATCGAGCGCTCACAGCGACGCGTCTTGATCCAGTATCCAAAGCGCCAGCAGGCTGCGAACCAGGCCGCACAAGGCCAAAGCTCGTTCATGCCGCTGAAGCTGAATACGTCTGGCGTTATCCCGCCGATCTTTGCGATCGCGATTCTTATGCTGCCTTTGACAGCTGTTGGGATCCTTGGCGGCAACACAGCGGTTGCGCCGGATGCGGCAACGGATGGCGGGTTCGTGGCTTGGATGGCGACAGCTTTCTCACCAGGCAGCTGGACCTACATTATCACTTACGGTGTGTTGGTGGCGTTCTTTACGTTCTTCTACACCTCGATCATGTTCAACCCGGAAGAGACGGCGGACAATCTGCGCAAGTATGGCGGTTTTGTTCCTGGTATTCGTCCAGGCAAGAATACGGCGGCTTACTTCGATTATGTGCTTACGCGTCTGACAACGATCGGCGCGATTTACCTGGTCTTCGTTTGTTTGATGCCGGAAATTCTGCGCCGCTATGTGCCAGGCATTCCGTTCTATATTGGCGGAACAAGTCTGCTCATCGTGGTCTCAGTCACCATGGATACGGTGACGCAGATTCAATCACACTTGATTGCTCACCAATATGAGGGTTTGATCAAGAAATCGCGGCTGGGAGGCAAGCGTAAGAAATGAACCTGATCCTGTTTGGACCGCCAGCGGCCGGTAAAGGCACGCAGGCAAAGAAACTTGTCGCCGAGCGCGGCTATATCCAACTCTCAACCGGGGACATGCTACGGGCAGCCGTCGCGTCCGGATCAGAGCTGGGCAATAAAGTGAGATCTATCCTTGAATCAGGTGCTCTCGTTTCAGACGAGATCGTCATCGCGCTGATCGATGAGCAGCTCGATATGAATAAAGGCGCTGCAGGGTTCATCTATGATGGGTTCCCACGCACTGTCGGTCAGGCTGAAGCTTTGGATGCGCTGCTGGAAAGCCGCGGAGAAAAAGTCGATAGCGTCATTCGTCTCGTTGTAGATGAAGAAGCTTTGTTGGCCCGTGTGACCAAGCGTTTTGAAGAGCAGGGCCGGAAGGATGATAATCCTGAAACCTTCTCGGTTCGTCTGGAAAAGTACAATGCTGATACCGCGCCATTGGTACCGATCTATGCCGAGCGTGGGATTTTGCGTGAGGTTGACGGGATGGCGTCAATCGATGAGGTTAGTGGTGGAATTGAAGCAGCTTTGAAAGAGGCTGAATGAAGCTGCGTGAACCGCTGATTCAGTGGTTGACGTGGTAATTGTTGCGTCTATAACGACGCACTTCGTTAAGAGGATGAGTCTGCAAGCGGGCAGCGGTGTTTTTGCTGTGCGAACTGCGGCTTTCTTTTTGAACTATTAGGAGACTGGCTTTGGCCCGTATTGCAGGCGTCAATATACCGACGAATAAGCGCGTTCCAATCGCGCTGCGTTACATTCATGGCATTGGCGCAGCCAAAGCCGACGAAATTTGTGAGAAGATTGGCATCACCCCAGAGCGCCGTGTGGCAGATCTGTCTGATGCAGAGGTTATCAAAATCCGTGAAACGATTGATAGCGACTATATGGTGGAAGGTGACCTTCGCCGTGAAGTGTCGATGAATATCAAGCGTCTTATGGACCTTGGTTGCTATCGCGGTCTTCGTCATCGTAAGCGCCTGCCGGTTCGCGGCCAGCGCACGCACACCAACGCTCGGACCCGCAAGGGCCCAGCCAAGCCGATTGCCGGCAAGAAGAAATAGGATCTTCGAGAGATGGCCCGTCAGACAACTCGCGTAGCACGCCGCGCCCGGAAGAATATCACTTCCGGCGTTGTGCATGTTAATTCAAGCTTCAACAACACGATGATCACGATCTCAGACGCACAGGGGAATGCCATTTCTTGGTCTTCTGCTGGCGCGATGGGCTTCAAAGGGTCTCGTAAGTCTACACCTTATGCCGCGCAGGTCGCAGCAGAGGATGCGGCCAAGAAAGCCATGGAGCATGGCCTTCAGACTGTTGAAGTGAATGTTCGTGGACCAGGTTCTGGCCGCGAGAGCGCTCTTCGCGCGCTTCAAGCTGCTGGCCTGACCGTGACCGCGATCCGTGACACCACGCCGATCCCGCACAATGGCTGCCGCCCACCAAAGCGCCGCCGCGTATAGTCCGTTATTAATCTGAATTTGCAGAAAGGCTGAGCATGACCGAAGCCGAAGACATGATCGTAAATGACCGCAACTGGAAGGCGCTGATCCGCCCTAATCGTCCAGTTGTTGAGGGTGGCCGTGATGCAGCCCGTGTTGCTAAGCTTGTTGTTGAGCCGCTTGAGCGTGGCTTCGGAACGACTTTGGGCAATGCGCTGCGCCGCATTCTGCTGTCGTCTCTCCAGGGTGCTGCGATTACCGGTGTCCAAATTGACGGTGTTGTTCACGAGTTCTCTTCAATTCAGGGCGTGCGTGAAGACGTCACCACGATCATCCTGAACCTGAAGCAAGTCGCTGTTGATATGGTTTCTGATGCGCCGAAGCGCATGATCCTCAAAGCGTCTGGCAAAGGTGAGGTCAAAGCTGGCCAAATCGAAACGCCAGGTGATGTAAAGATCCTCAACCCTGATCACGTGATTTGTACGCTTGACGACGGTGCAAACCTGCACATGGAATTCACCGTTGCGACCGGCAAAGGCTATGTTCCAGCGACTGAGAACCGTCCTGAAGATGCGCCAATCGGCTTCATCCCAGTGGACGCGATCTATTCGCCAGTTCGCCGCGTTGGCTACCAGGTTGAAGACACCCGTGAGGGAACAGTCCTCGACTATGACAAACTGACTTTGACGGTTGAGACAGACGGCTCAATCTCTCCAGAAGATGCCGTGGCTTATGCTGCACGCATCATGCAAGACCAGCTTCAGCTGTTCATCACATTCGATGAGCCTGAGTCTGAGACATCTAGCCAGACGGAAGAGAGCGATCTCGGCTTCAACCCAGTTCTGCTTAAGAAAGTCGACGAGCTCGAGCTTTCTGTTCGCTCTGCAAACTGCTTGAAGAACGACAATATCGTTTACATTGGCGATCTGATCCAGAAGTCCGAAGCGGAAATGCTCCGCACCCCGAACTTCGGCCGCAAGTCGCTGAACGAAATCAAAGAAGTCTTGGCCGGAATGGGCCTTCACCTCGGTATGGATGTGCCAGATTGGCCGCCAGAAGACATCGAAGCCCTCGCCAAGAAATACGACGACCACCTATAGGAGTGTATGCCCGAGAGGGCACGCAAGGAGACCAACATGCGCCACGGCATCGCACATCGTAAGCTGAACCGCACAGCCTCACACCGTAAGGCGATGTTTGCCAATATGGCGGCATCTCTCATCGAGCACGAGCAGATCGTAACAACTCTGCCTAAAGCGAAAGAGATGAAGCCGTTTATGGACAAGCTGATCACACTCGCGAAGCGCGGCGACCTGCACGCGCGTCGTCAGGCGATCTCTAAAGTTCGCGACGAAGCCGCTGTTCGCAAACTCTTCGACGTTTTCGGCGAGCGCTACAAGGATCGTGAAGGCGGTTACACCCGCGTTCTCAAAGCCGGCTTCCGCCATGGCGACAACGCTCCACGCGCGGTCATTGAGCTCGTAGATCGTGACGAAGACGCTCGCGGCGCAGCAGACCGTGCTCGCCACGAAGCTGAGCTGGAGGCGATGGACGAATAGTTCCGCCTGTCAGGCAAGAAAGACAAAGCCCGCACCTTACTAGGTGCGGGCTTTTTTCATTTCCGGGGTGCTAATGCGGTTTAGGCGACGGAGGAGACCTGACCGCGAATAATTTCAAGGCATTCGGCAGCGGGCATTGGTTTATAGTAGAAATAGCCCTGCACATATTTGCAGCCAAAACGTTGGATCTCAGTCAGCTGCTCTTGCGTCTCAACGCCTTCTGCAACGACTTCTGCTCCTAGGGCGCGCGCCAATTGAACACTAGAGCGAAACACACCCGCATATTTCTTATTGTCACCGACATGCTCAACAATCGACTTGTCGACTTTCACGCGGTGGATCGGCAGTTTGGCGAGGCGGTGGATGTTCGAGTATCCGACCCCATAATCATCAAGCGCAATCCGCACGCCCGCCAAACAGAGCGTTTGCAGGTTTTGATGCGCAATGGCCATGCTGCTCAGGCGCTCAGTTTCAGTGATTTCAACCCAGACTTGGCTGAAAGGAATGTTGTACTCAGCGATCTGTTTAAGCAGCGCATCTGCGAAGTCGCTGGCAGCCAAATCTACAGGTGAAACGTTCAGAGACACACTTTCGATCCAACCTTGCCTCAAGGCTGGGCCCATTTGGTCTAAGGCCATGGATCTAATCTGGTACTCAATTTCCTGCCCGAGCCCGCATTCGCGACCGATACTCAGGAATTCCATCGGATTGACCGGGCCCAGAGTTTCGTGATGCCAGCGTGCAAGCACTTCCACAGACTTAATCACTTGCCCTTCCGGTTGTACGATCGGCTGGAAGTGAACGGCGAGTGTGTTTTGATACTCACGTGACAAGAGCGATGACTGAATGGTGCGGCGACGCAAGACGGCTTCATCAATGCGGTTGTTATAAACAGACAGGCTTCCGCGTCCGGACCGTTTGGCATCCAGAAGCGATGCAGATGCGTTACGGCGGAGATCCGCTAGATTCTCGGCATCAACGGGATAGCGCGATACACCGACTGAGCCAGAGACTTGGATGACGCGGCCCTGATAATTGATCGGGCGATAGATGATGTCGCGTGCCGTTGTGATATCCGCCGCAATGTCAGCCAGGTGCGCGTCTGCGTTCCACTGTTTATTGTCGACCAGGATCGCAAACTCGTCTCCACCGACGCGTCCGGCTGAGAGAATGTTCTTGAGGCGCGCCACGCGGTGTCCGATGCGGCGAAGCACGGCGTCCCCCGTCATGTGACCATGGCGGTCATTGATGCCCTTAAAGTCGTCGAGATCGAACAAGATTAGCGTGAGGGCGCTGTCCTCCTCTTCACGTGCCTGCATGGCCGCTTCAATGTCGAGATCAAATCCAGCTCGGTTCCGAAGACGCGTCAAAGCATCGGTTTCCGCGTTTGAACGAAGATCTTTGAGCGTTTTATCGACCAATAGATGCGCAGGAAAGAAGATGAGCCACGCTTCCAGCAGGATCACCGCCGCTGCGATAAGGAGAGTCAGATGTTGTAATTGCTGCGCCCATTGAGCCTGCCTCTGAACGCGTCGTTCGAACGCCATCGCGGCTTCATCAAGGCGCTCAAGAACTTCACCAGAGCCTTTTTCTCTAAGCTCAGCGAATACGGCGTGCGGATAATCATTGGTCGGAATCTCTCGCGCGATTGCGATATAGTTTTGGACCATTTCATGCGTCGACGGTGTCCGCGACAAATAGAGATGTCCTAGACTAGCTTCTTGCGCCGCATCTTCCATGAGTTTGAAGTGTGACTGCTCAAACTCATCAATTGTGTCGTAGAGTTTTTCGGCGACGGCAGGATGACTGTAGGAGACATAATCCTGCGCGCGCAGAATGATCTGTAGAGACAGCATACGCTGCTTACCACTGGTATCGATAACCTGGGCATCCCGCTCAGCCTTGGCCAAAGCGTTCGATTCAATCATGTGGCTAGAAAGAAGGAACGCAAGGATGATCACGAGCGCTATGCCATAGCGCTTCCAGAGATTTCCTGGGTCCTTGTTCAAGCGTAAACTAAACAAAATTCACTCCGTTCAGAGTGTGTCCCTACCACTCAAGGTAGAAAATAAGGTAAACGCGCGCTGTTTAAATTGTCTGGAGCTGTAATAGATATTGAACCGAATTAAGGTGGGCACGATGGGCGAGATCTGAACTTGCCCTTAGGTCGTCATTGGCAATACCTCCTCCAGAGCCTACGCTCCTCAAAAATCGAAACAATGAAGAGGAGGGAAGCCGTGAAAGATTTTAGCGGAAAACTGGCAGTGATCACCGGCGGCGGCACAGGCATAGGACGCGCGCTCACCAAGCAGCTCGCTTCAGAAGGCTGCAGCGTGGCAATGTGCGATATCTCCGAGGCGGATATGGAAGAGAGCTGCGCCTTTGCCATGGACGGAGCACCTCAAGGCGTTCGAGTGACGGGATTTCGCGCCGACGTCGCGATTGAAGCCCAACTCAACAATTTCCGAGACGACACGCTCGAGCGCCACGAGACCGATCACATCCATCTCCTCTTTAACAATGCCGGTATTGGCGGCGGTGGCAGCTTCGTCGACACACCGCGCGATGTATGGGAACGAACCTTCGGCGTCTGCTGGTACGGCGTCTACTATTCAGCGCGCGCCTTTTTGCCTGCGCTGAAACGTGCGGACGAAGGGCATATGATCAATGTCAGTTCGGTGAATGGGTTTTGGGCCAGCCTTGGGCCGGAAACATCCCACACGTCTTATTCGGCAGCGAAGTTTGCCGTCAAAGGGTTCACTGAGGCTTTGGTCAATGATTTCCGAAACAATGCGCCGAATCTCAAGGCGAGCGTTGTGATGCCCGGTCATATCGGTACCAATATTGCGCTCAACACGACGCGCGAGTTTGGAGACCTTCTGGACGATGATATTCCAAACAATGACCCCGAAATCGCAGATGATGCCCAAGCCCGAGGGGAAGCGTTCCGCGACAATGGTCTCGATCCTGCGGAAGCTGCGAGCATTATTTTGCAAGGCGTGCGCGACGAACGGTGGCGCATCCTCGTTGGACCCGATGCGCAAGCGCTTGATCAGGCTGTGCGCGACGCGCCCGAAGAGGCCTATGAGCAAGAATTTATGCTGACCAGGGTGGCGCCTATTTTACCGCAACTCGTCTCGGACTAAATCCTGGCCCTAGGATTTCCAAACGCGTGTGCTAGGGCACATAGCATGAAAGCCTTCTTCTCTCAGCACCAATCAAAGCATGCGCCCGAGCTGGAACTCCAGAATGGGGAACTTGTGCCGCACGCAGAAAGCCAAGCGCGGGTGGATGCGATCCGAGGCGTTTTGAAGGATGTCGAAACACCCACCAATTTTGGTTTGGAGCCAATCCTTGCCGTGCACGAAGCAGGCTATGTCGATTTTCTGAAGCGGGTGCATCGCGATTGGTTTGCTGCTGGACGGCCAGGTGATGCCTTTCCTTATGTGTTTCCGATCCGAGGGCGCCGTCCATTAAACCTCTCAAGGATCGATGCTGAACTTGGGCAGTATGCTTATGATTGCGGGACACCGGTCGCGGAAGGGACTTGGGACACCGTCTATTGGAGCGCTCAAAGCGCGCTTTCGGCGCTAGAGCATGTGATGGACGGTGCGCGGGCCGCCTTTGCCTTTTGCCGGCCTCCAGGCCACCATGCCGGGGCGGACTATATGGGCGGCTATTCCTATTTGAATAATGCCGCGATCTGCGCCGAGCGGGCTCTGGCGCAGGGGGCGAGCAAAGTCGCTGTGCTGGATGTCGATTACCACCATGGAAACGGCACCCAGGATATTTTCTATGCGCGCGAGGATGTTTTGACCGTGTCTCTCCACGCGGATCCGAAAACAGATTACCCGTTCTATTGGGGGCATGCAGATGAAACGGGTGAAGGGCAGGGGGCTGGCTTTAGCCTCAACCTGCCAATGCCGCGTGGAACACTCTGGAGCGAGTATCAAGCCAGGCTTGTGCAAGCGATTGAGCGCGTTCAAGCCTTCTCACCGGACCTGCTCATCGTGCCTTACGGCGCCGACACCTATGCCGGAGACCCGATTAGCTATTTCAGCATCGAGACAGCGGAATACACAGACATGGCGAGACTGATTGCGCGCCTCGATCTGCCGACCCTAATCTGCATGGAAGGCGGTTATGCCGTCGATGCGCTCGGCGCGAATGTCACCGCGTTTTTGGATGGGTTTGAGACCTAGGCCCAATGCTGCTTCAGCGCGCCCGCCAAGACATCGGCGCGTTCGATGATTGACCAATGCCCGGTTTTCTCTTGCTTTAAGAGTTTCGCGCCGGTCGCTGCGCAGAATTTATCGGCAATTTCGACCGGCACATATGGATCATCCACGCCCCAAAAAACCATGCCTCGCTCAGGTAGGTTTTTGGTCTCCGGCCACCAATCACTGCCGGCGGTCTTGGCGGAGCGATAGAGAGGAAGAATAGACTTCTTCATATGCGACGACCAATGGCTGGCCTCTTTTGAGGCGAGATCAGCGGGAATACCTGACGCATGGAGCGCTTTGCAGAGTTGTTCTTTGCGGGTGATGGCTGTGATCATCTCGCCGATCACGGGAGTCTGCCACATCCGGGCCATGGAGTGCCACTTATAGTCGGGATGGGGCAAAGCATTCGCCACGCACCAGGTACGTACCAGTTCTGGCTTTAGGCTTGCGGCGCGAACCGTAATGATCGCCCCCCAATCATGACCGACCAAGTCCACCGGGCCTTGCGCATTATGAGCTGTTTCAATCTCAGAAATGTACCAATCGACATATTCTTCTTTGGTCGAGCCAAACCCTTGCGGCGCGGGCGAGACGAAGCCTGGCATGGCGGGCGCGCGGTAATCGTCCTCACCTAGGCCAAGTTCCGCGATCAGCGGGTCCCACATGCTAGGCGTGTCTGGAACCCCATGCAGAAACAGTTTCATTGGCATCTCGCTTCCCCTAAGTCAGACTTGTTTCGCAGCAGTTTGAGGGACATTGTGCACGAGAACAAGGAGGAGACTCGAATGAAAACCGCCATCACCGAAATGTTTGGTATCGAGCACCCGATCATCCAGGGTGGTATGCATTATGTCGGCTTCGCGGAAATGGCGGCTGCCGTTTCAAACGCTGGAGGCCTCGGGATTATTACAGGTCTGACCCAGAAGACCCCGGCAGATCTCGCCAATGAGATCGCCAAGTGCCGCGACATGACAGACAAGCCGTTCGGCGTGAACATCACGTTCCTGCCGACCCTGAACCCACCAGATTACCCGGCAATCGTGAAAGCCGTCATCGATGGCGGTGTGAAAGTGGTTGAAACGGCGGGGCGTAATCCGTCAGAAGTGCTGCCATACCTGAAGGATGCAGGGATCAAAGTCATTCACAAGTGTACTTCTGTGCGCCACTCTTTGAAGGCGCAGGACATTGGCTGTGATGCTGTATCTGTTGATGGCTTTGAGTGCGGTGGTCACCCAGGTGAGGATGACATCCCGAATATGATCCTGCTCCCGCGCGCTGCCGATGAGTTGGACATTCCGTTCGTATCATCAGGCGGACAAGCCGATGGTCGTTCGCTGGTCGCATCGCTCGCTATGGGCGCGCAGGGCATGAATATGGGCACGCGTTTCATTGCGACCAAAGAAGCACCTGTCCATGAGAACGTGAAGCAAGCGATCGTCGCGGCATCTGAGCTCGACACACGTCTAGTTATGCGTCCGCTGCGCAATACAGAACGCGTGCTGACCAATGATGCCGTTGAGCGCCTGCTTGAAAAAGAGAAAGCCCTCGGTGCGGATCTAAAATTCGAGGATATCATTGAGGAAGTTGCGGGCGTTTACCCACGGATCATGATGAATGGTGAGATGGATGCGGGCGCTTGGTCTTGCGGCATGGTCGCGGGCCTCATCTATGACATCCCGACCTGTAAGGAACTCATCGATCGCATCATGGTTGAGGCAGATCAGATCATTAATGAGCGTCTCGCGGGTTTCGTCAAAGGCACGGTTAGCGCGTAAGGCGTCTTTGTTTAGCCAGAACACAATAGAACGGCCTGCGGGGCATGCCTGGCGGGCCGTTTCTTATAGGAGGACTTTTAAGTGAGCGATATTCAAGGACGTGTTGCTTTTGTTACTGGCGGCGCGAGCGGGCTCGGCCTCGCAATGGCGCGGAGTTTTCTAAACCGCGGCGCCCGCGTGATGCTGGCGGATCGGGACGAGGAAGGCTTGAACCGTGCCGTGGCGGAACTGTCTAAGGACAGCAATGAGATCGCGTCTGTCGTCTGCGATGTCGCAGATGTCGAGCAGGTGAAAGCGGCCGCGCAAGCGACCATCGATCATTTCGGTAAAGTCCATATCGTCGCGAATAATGCTGGCGTCGGAAAAGGCGGACAGCCGGGCGAAATCCCAATTGAAGACTGGAAATGGATCGTCGATATCAACCTGCTTGGCGTTGTGTATGGCGTTGAGGTATTCACGCCGCTGATCCAATCCCATGGTGAGGGCGGTCACTTCATCAACACCGCCTCCATGGCAGGTCACGTCGCACCGGGCGGGATGGGTCCTTACAATGCCACCAAGTATGCGGTGGTTGGTTACTCGGAAGGGCTCAAAGCGGAGCTCATGCCGCACAAGATTGGTGTCAGTGTTCTCTGCCCGGGCTGGGTGAGCACGAACATCCACACGACGGGCTTCGGTGCTCCATCAAGCGATGTCACGGCTGAGCAAGCGAAAGATGACCCTCAATTCCAGATGATGAATGAGGTAATTCGCGGCGGTCTCGACCCGAATGCCGTTGCGGACTGGGTGGCCGAATGTGTCGAGGCGGACCGGCTCTACATCTTCACGCACAAGACGATGAAAATCGGCATCGATATGAAATATGCGCAAATCCAAGCGGACTATGATGCGATCATCGAAGATGGCCGATTCGGCGACGCTTAACATTTGATCGTAATCATAGGACCAAAGTAGGTCGTTATCGATGGCGGTGAGCTGATGGAGCTCAACCGCCAAAGATCCTGACAAAGGTTAGAAATTTTTTTAAGAAAGTGCAGCAGCTTCAGTGATGGCGGCCGTGATAGCAGCTTCATCCATAGACTTATCAACGGTCCCGACGATTTCGCCGCTGTCGAGATTTACCAGATAAAGTCGGCCTGTTTTGACTTTGTCTGGGAAAGTTGCGCGCATCGCGTCAGCAACGCCGAGTGTTTCGGCGTCTGCGAAAAACGCGTCTGAATCGCGGCTTGTATAGTCGATCGTGGCGAACTCAACGCCATCAAACGCGTTCGCGGCCTGAACAGCTTTCACTTTCGGGTCGAGTGCTTTGCAGCTGCCGCACCAATCGGCATAGCTCAGCACGGCGAGCACTTTCGTATCTTCAGTGGGGGCAGTAACCGCAGCGCGTTCAGAAGCTGGAACTTCAGCCTGACCGCAAGCGGCGATGAATGCGGCGGCAGATGCAGCTAGAAATAGTCTCATGGGAGCTCCTCTCAATGGAGGGCGTTTCGTATCATGATGAGGCCACGCACAGGCTCACAATCGCGTTATGAGCCGCGCGCCTCTTCCGCGCCCAGGCGCGCCAGCTCATCGGCTTTTTCGTTGCCTTCGTCGCCGGCGTGACCTTTCACCCAGACCCATTTGATCTCATGGCGCTGGCAGGCGGCTTCAAGCGCTTGCCAAAGGTCTTTGTTTTTCACCGGCTTCTTCGCAGCCGTTTTCCAACCGTTGCGTTTCCAGCCATGGATCCATTTGGTGAGCCCGTCTTTGACGTAGGTGCTGTCGGTGTGCAGCGTGACCTGGCTCGGTTTTTTAAGCGCCGTCAGCGCTTCAATTGCCGCCATAAGTTCCATGCGATTGTTCGTCGTGTCCGGATCGCCGCCGTGCAGCTCTTTTCGGTTGTCGCCTGCGATGAGCAATGCGCCCCAGCCGCCCGGTCCTGGATTGCCGCTACATGCGCCGTCGGTCCAAATTTGAATATCTGGTTTTGCCATGGCCTGTGAGGTGGGTCGATTTCTAAAAGCCGTCAAGCGAGAGGTACCGCAGCGTGTGCAAATACGATTTATGTTGAATTTCGAAGCTCGTATCGTTTAGGCAAGGGCGATGACTGCTCATGTTACTGCCGCGATATGCCTGATTGGAGACGAACTCCTGTCAGGGCGCACCCGAGACATCAATACACAAACGATTGCTGGCTTTTTAGCCCCATACGGAATTCAAGTGCGCGAAGTCCGCATTGTTCCGGATGAGACCGACCGCATCGTCGAGGCCGTGAATGCGCTTCGGGCGGCATACACTTATGTGTTCACAACCGGCGGGATTGGGCCCACGCATGATGATATTACCGCCGATGCGATCGCAGCCGCGTTCGAGGTCGAGATAGGTGAGCATCCAGAGGTCGCGAAGATGCTCGCTGCGCGCTACGCGGAGATGGACACTGAATTTACACCCGCGCGCCGCCGCATGGCACGAATTCCTGATGGCGCGAGTTTGATCGATAATCCTGTTTCCGGAGCGCCCGGCTTCCAGACAGGAAACGTGTTCACGCTCGCCGGGGTCCCGAAGATCGTTGAGGGCATGCTGGGGGATATTGGCCACCGCCTGAAAACTGGCGCAGTGGTGAAAAGCGTGACCGTTCGAGGCGTAGATTTGCGGGAAGGGGACCTCGCTGAAGCACTCGGCGCGCTGTCTGACAAATATGAAGGGGTCAGTATTGGCTCCTATCCTTGGTTCAAAACGGTGAACGATCACGGGGTGGCTTTGATCGCGCGCGGCACCGATGAGGCGCAGCTCGCTGAGATCCAAGAAGCACTTGTCGTTTTGGTGAAAGATCAGGGCGTCGATCCAGAAATACTTGATGGGGAGCAATAGCAATCAGATGAGAAACTTTTTGACGAACGGGAAGACGATTATCTTCCTCGGCCTCGCTTTCCTTGCTTTGACCCTTGGATTCGGTGTCTGGATCCAAGCCTATGACCTTCACATCATTGATGAGATCAGCGATCCGGACCAGATTCGCGCGGTCGTTGCGGCGATGACGCCAGAGCAAAGATCTGCGCATTGGTGGATGACGCTGGTGCTCGATTACTTCTACCCGCTCGCCTATGGCGGTTTCTTTGCGGGAATGGCGCTGCGCTTCTTCGGCAAAGCGGGACCGCTTCTCGCGTTGCCTTCTTTGATCTGTATCCCAGCAGATATCATTGAAAACACCGTGCAATTGTTCATTCTCTCAGGCGATGAGAGCTTGATCTGGCTTAAAGCGATCATGACGCCTCTGAAGCTCGCAACCTTTATTCCTGCAGCCCTGATCGCTTTGATCGGGATTGGAATTGCGCTTTATCGGCGGTTCTTCCGAAAAGGCGACGCGCCCGCCGCTTAGGCCTTGGTTTCCGCTGCGGCGGCTATCGCAAAGGGGGCATGTTTCGAATGTCAGGAGATCAGCATGTCTGAGAATATTGTATTAGTTGAACGCGACGGCCCAGTCGCGATTGTCACCATGAACCGTCCTGACGCTTTGAACGCGCTGAGCCGAGCGCTGCGAGCAGAACTGGTGAAGACCTTTGCGGAACTTGCCGAAGATGACACGGTTCGCGTTGCAATTCTGACAGGTGCCGGGCGTGCCTTCACAGCCGGCGTCGATTTGAAAGAAGCCGGGCAAACCGGTTTTGCGCTCGGCGCAGATGGCGGTGAGATCGATCTAGCAAAGGGGCTCGCCTCCTACCCATGGCCAATTATTGGTGCGATCAATGGATTCGCGATCACGGGCGGTTTTGAGCTCGCGTTGATGTGTGATGTCTTGCTCGCCTCAGAGAACGCCAAGTTTGCCGATACCCATGCGCGCGTTGGGATCATGCCAGGATGGGGGCTTAGCCAAAAGCTGTCGCGCTTGATTGGCATCAGTCGCGCGAAAGAACTGTCCTTTTCTGGGAATTTCCTAGACGCCGAGACTGCGGAACGATGGGGTCTGGTCAATCACGTATACGCCGCTCACGAGCTTCTACCCGCTGCGAAGAAGCTCGCTCAGGAGATGGCCACTTGCGATCCGGGTATGTTGCGGAACTATAAGCGGGTCATCGATGATGGCTTCGCAACGTCTTTCGGCGAAGGGCTAAGGCTTGAAGTGAAGCGCTCTGCCGAACATGCAGAAGGTGTGACAGCCCAAAGCGTTGAAGCCGCACGTAAGGCGGTAACCGAGCGTGGGCGTACACTCAACGATTAGGGAGCGTGCGCGCTCTCTGGTGTGCGGCAAAATTGAGACGCTGGGAGGTCAAGAATCCGGCAGTTCCTGTTGCAATTCCGCCGCGCCCCTATAAAAAAACGCCCTGGACGTAAATTCTTCTGCAACCATGTCTCGCGCTTGGCACGAAACCCGCGTAAAGACAGGGGGGTACGGAATCGTCCGTAAGATCCTGCGGTCGTGAGACAATAGTGTTGTCACGGCAGACACAAGGGGAAGAGTATGAAAAAAACTCTCATGTGCGCAACCGCTGCAGCAGCACTTGCCGGCACGGGCTTTGTCGCCCAAGCTGACGATGGCTGGTATGGCCGCGCAGATATCGGTCAAGTCGTTGACGGGAACGTCGACCATGATGCGCCAAACAACGTGCCGTTCACTCTCGCGGGTGACTCGGCTCCAGACGATCTGCTTCTCGGCAGCCTCGGCCTGGGCTATGCATTCGATAACGGTTTCCGTCTCGAATCAGCTCTGACTTACAAAGAGGGTGACCTCAATGTAGGCGATGCGATTAATGGTTTCGGTCTCCCAACCAGCATCCAGAACTCAACAGCTGGCTTGCTCTACACGCCTCACAAAGACGGCAGTGTTCAGAACTGGGAATTGATGGTCAACGCGCTTTACGACTTCAACCGTGAAGGCGCGATCCAACCATACGTCGGCGCTGGTATCGGTGCAGCACAGGTCAGCGCGAGTGGGCGTAACCTGGCAGCGGTCGCGACAGACGGCGGCTCTAACCCAACTGCAGTCTTTGGTGCGAACGGCTTCCAAGACAGTGAAACAGCGCTTGCTCTGCAAGGCCTGCTCGGTGTTGGCTATGCGTTCAGCGATCAAATCACTTTCGATCTTGGATATCGCTTCACAAGCATCGAAGATATGTCTCTCTCTGGTCCAGACCAAGTGGGCACAACCGTGTCTTACGACACAGACTATCAAGATCACGCGGTAACCGTGGGTCTGCGTTATGCGTTTGGTGCGACACCACCGCCACCACCTCCTCCGCCACCACCACCTCCGCCTCCACCGCCACCACCACCTCCACCACCCCCGCCTCCGCCACCACCGCCTCCTACGCAGGCTGAGGTTGCTCCGGTTGCGCCTTGCTCAACAGTGAACCAGGCATTCGTGGTGTACTTCGAGTGGGATCGTGCAGACCTGACAAGCCAGGCCTCTGCGGTTATCGATCAAGCGATTGCGAACATTCGCGACCGCGCTGATTGTTCAACTGGCGACGTAACGATTGTTGGTCACACCGACACATCTGGTGCGTCTGCATACAACCAGCGTCTGTCAGCACGTCGTGCGTCCGTCGTTTCTGATGCCCTTCAAGCACGTGGCATCTCTGCAGAAGCGATCGACACAGACGGTCGCGGTGAGAACGATCTCGCGAAAGCAACAAATGACGGTGTGCGTGAGCCTCTTAACCGTCGTTCAGAAATCACGATCATCGTTCAGTAAGACGATTATCACCTGAATAGAGAAAGGCCCGGCCGCAAGGTTGGGCCTTTTTTCTTGGTAGGCGTGAAAATCGAGGATACATACGTCTCGAGCAGTCTTGCCGGAGGACCCTGTGAATGGCCGATCGAAAATCAAGTTTTGAAGAGTTTTGGCCGTTCTATCTGCAAGAGCACGCGCAGCCACGCACGCGTCATTTCCACTATGTTGGAACCGGGTTGGTCATATCGACCGGAGTCATCGCCGTTGTCATGCAGAAGTGGCTCTGGCTCGCGGCAATGCCAGTCGCCGGTTACTTTTTTGCCTGGGTCAGCCACGCTTTTGTCGAGCGCAATAAGCCGGCGACCTTCACGCACCCTTTATGGTCGCTGATCAGCGACTTTAAGATGTTCTTCTTATGGATATCCGGTCGACTGGGCCCCGAACTGGAGAAAGCAGGTGTCCCAGGATCAGGGCACGAATAGACCTAGCTGAGGTTGCCCCATTTTTTCAGAGCAGCGCGCGCAATAGGTTCGCCCCATTCCTGCACAAAGTGACCGCCATCCTCAATCATCATTGGAGCAGGGCAGTTTGCGATCGTATCCCGCAGGTTTTCCATCTGCGATGGGCCCAGAACCGGATCTTGAGCTCCGACCGCCATAAAGCTTTCGCCACGCCAGTCATTGCTCCACCAAGCGGCAGCGCGTTTAGACGTTTCGACGCCTTCCATACCGGGATCCGTCATAACCAATTCTGGAAACCGGCGCACACCCGCTTTGTAGGTCACATCAGGGAAGGGAGCGGCATAGGCCGCGGCTTCAGCATCGCTCAATATCGGTGTGCCGCGTTTCATCAGCGCACCGATATCCATATCTGGTTGCGTCCGATTGTAAGCGCGCCATGCTTCAAATCCTTGGCCGGGTGACTGTCCGACGGCGATCGCAGTGTTCATCACCAGTAAGCGCTCAAACCGGTCGGGTAGATCCATCGGAATTGTGAGACCCAGCAGGCCGCCCCAGTCCTGGCAAACCAATGTGATGTTCTTCAAGTCGAGCGCTTTGACAAATTCGAGCATCATGTTGCGATGAAAATGGAAAGTGTACAGCTCGTCCTCGACCGGTTTGTCTGAGCGACCAAAGCCTAGCCAGTCGGGACAAATGACGCGCGCGCCGCTTTCGACAAAGACCGGAAGCATCTTACGGTACAAAAAAGACCAGGACGGCTGACCATGGAGGCAAAGGAATGTGCGATCAGCATCTGCTGGCCCCTCATCGAGATAGTGGACTCGAAGCCCCTCATAACCCGCTAGTGTCTCGATATAGTTTGGCGCAAAATCATAATCGGGGAGGCCCGCAAAACGCTCATCTGGGGTTCGAACAGTTTCAATCGTCACGTCACATCCTCCTGCATTTCTAGATGGTGACTCAAATCAACAGCCATCGCGCAGAGGAAGGCAAATTATTTTGAGATGACGGGGGCGTCAGCTTTTTAAGTGCTACGCACAAAAAAAGGGCCGCGTCCGAGGAAGCGACCCGTCGAGGGAGAGTAAACTGAATAAATTACTTATGATTTTGCGACGGCGTTACAGCGCGCAAGATCATCCGCGGAGAGCGATTCTTCTGAAGTGGAGAATTCGGCAAGCTTACCGACTTCTTTCACGACTTTCTTACACGTGCTGACGCGCACTGTTTTGCGCTTCAGCTCTGCGACGCATGTGTCGTCTGCACAGTTCCAAAGCGCCTTCGCTGCGAAGATTTTCTCAGCTTTTGACACTGGCGTTTCGAGCTTCGCGGTAAACGCGGTTCCTGCAAAAGCAGTCCCGGTGAGTGCGACGGCGAACGAGGCTGCGGTGAGCATGCGGATCATTGGGAGGAAACCTTTCTTATGGGGCGGCGCAAGACCTTGCCGATGTTTTCATCTGACAAAGATCAACATATGATCACTGAACAATATGTCAATCGTTCAGAGTATAATAATTGTGCTGCAAATGCGAAAGCTACTGTCAGGACGCGGCAGTAGGGCGCTCAAATTCCGAGTTTCATTGACGCGACGAAGCGGATTGTCGGTTTGCCCGCGGGATATATCCTCAAACTCATATGCAGGAGGGTACCCATGGATTTCAACATCCCACAGGATATCGCGGATTATTTGGGGGTTTTGGATCAGTTCATCGAGGATGAGATCAAACCGCTTGAACAAGAAGACGATAACATTCGGTTCTTCGATCATCGCCGCGAATGGGCCCGGACGGACTTTGAGAATGATGGTTTGCCACGCCCAGAGTGGGAGCAACTTCTTAGAGAGGCCAAACGGCGCGCGGACAAAGCAGGGCACTTTCGCTTTGCACTGCCTTCAGAATATGGTGGGCAAGATGGGTCCAATCTCGCTATGGCGATTATTCGGGAGCATCTGGCACGCAAAGGGTTAGGGCTGCATAACGATCTTCAGAACGAACATTCGATTGTCGCGAACTATCCGCAAATCCTCATGCTAAGAGATTTCGCGCGGCCGGAGCAAAAGCATCTCATTCAAGACGCGCTTGATGGAAAGTTCATCGCTACGTTTGGTCTAACCGAGCCGGAGCATGGCTCTGATGCGACGCACATGGATACAGTGGCGAAACGCGAGACTCGCGACGGTGTAGATGGCTGGCTGATCAATGGCGAGAAGATGTGGACCACCGGCATGCATGTCGCCACGCATATGATGTGCTTCGTTCGCACGAGCGGAGATGATGGCGACGCACGCGGCATCAGCTGCCTACTCGTTCCAGCAGACGATCCTGGTGTAAAAATTGAAGAGTATCTTTGGACCTTCAACATGCCGACCGATCACCCGAGAGTGTCTTTGACGGATGTGTGGGTACCGGAAAGCGCTCTTTTTGGCCCAGCGGAAGGCGGCCTCGCATTGGCGCAGCACTTCGTCCATGAGAACCGCATCCGACAAGCGGCGAGTTCTGTGGGAGCAGCGCTTTACTGTATCGACCAAAGCGTTGACTACGCCCAAGCGCGCAAACCGTTTGGCAAACCTCTCGCCGTGAATCAAGCGATACAATTCCCGCTCGTTGAATTGGCATCGGAGGCAGAAATGCTTCGCCTGCTGATTTTCAAGACAGCTTGGGAAATGGATCAAATGACCAAGCCCGAAGTGGCTCAGCGTCTGTCTGATAAGGTCTCTATGTGTAATTACCGCGCCAATCGCCTGTGTTGCAACGCAGCTGATCGGGCGATGCAGGTGCATGGCGGAATTGGATACTCGCGTCACAAGCCGTTTGAGCATATCTACCGCCACCATCGCCGCTACCGAATTACCGAAGGCAGCGAAGAGATCCAAATGCGGAAAGTTGCGGGTCACTTGTTTGGATTTATGGGTCCGAACAAACGCCGGTGATTTGAACTGAGCCATTCCCCCTCGCTAACGCCTCGGACCAACTCCCATAGCGGGAAATCCGCGCGAATTGGCACACACATTGCTCGCCCGAGACGCGAATTTTGCGTTTTTGTGCCAATTTGACCGGGGGACGGGCAAATGTTTTTTCAGTGTCTCAATCAATGGAGGCAAGACAAGAGTGGGAACGTTGCCGTTCTTTTCGCGCTCGCGCTTGTTCCCATCTTAGTCGTCGTCGGTGCCGCCGTTGATATGTCGCGTCAGGTGAACGCCGACCGCCACCTTCAGTCGGCAATTGATGCTGCCTCCTTGGCGGGCGCCCGTGCAATGGAGGACGCGTCATTGACGGACGCTGAAATCCGCCAAATTGCTCTCAACTCGTTAGACGCCAATATGACCAGTGCGCATGACGACGTCGCTTGTACGAATTCGCGGGTAGCGATCGATCGAAACGCAGGGACAGTGCGCGTGACGTCGGACTGCACCATGGCAACGCTGATTGGTGGCACGATCACGCCGCACAGCATGGCGGTGGCGAATGGCGCGACATCTAAAGCAAACGTGACAAAGCTAGATCTTGCTTTGATGCTCGATGTATCCGGGTCTATGCGCGGATCCAAATTAGCCGATTTGAAAACGGCCGCGATCACTGCTGCGAACACATTGATCGATCCATCGACGGGTGACCGCGTTCGGATTTCGTTTGTATCTTACTCCACCGCAGTTAACGCTGGGATCTATGGCAATGCTGCGCTAGGGCGTCCGGCGAATGATGACAGAGATCGAGATGGGCTAAACAAAGTTTGTGTCTCTGAGCGAACCGGACTTGCGGCATGGGACGATGACGATCCGGGTTTCAATAAATGGGTCGGCGATGATGCAAGCTCTTGCCCAACGTCCAGCCTTCTGCCGCTGACCAGCAATCTCTCACTGTTCGAGCGCGAAATTAACAAGCTCACCGCCGGCGGATGGACCGCAGGACACTTGGGCATCGCTTGGTCTTGGTATCTTATCGCTCCCGATTGGAGCAGCATCTGGCCTTCGGACTCCGCGCCGCACAACTATACCGAGCCGCACACAATCAAAGCTGTGATCTTGATGACAGATGGACAATTCAACCGTCGTTATGAGCGCAGCCAGGGCAATAGTAACCAGCAGGCGCGTCGCCTGTGCCGTGAAATGCGTGATGAGAACGTGCTGGTGTACGCCGTCGCCTTCCAAGCGCCGAACAACGCAAAGAGAACGCTCAGAAACTGCGCCGGTGATGAGAGTCGTTTCTTCGACGCTGGCAATGGGAGCGAACTGCTCGATGCTTATGCAGCAATTGCCAGCCAATTGTCCGCTCTGACGATTGTCGACTAATACGCGCCGACGCGCTGACATTTGACTTGTCGCTGTTCCGGATTCGGACTAGCTAACGCTCATTAGATCCGTTCCGGGAGAGAATCGAACTCCCGATCGCCGAAGGCGCAACCGCCCCGGAAACGCTCAGGCAAAAGGACCGGAACGGGTTCAACACGCTGGAAAGAGGCGCGCGGTACGCGGCAGCCTCGCCGAAGGAGCAAGCCCCTGACTTGATCAGGTGCGGAATCTCTCAGGCGCCAAGACAGCGGGGGCAGCATAGGTCCGCTTTACGCGTGATCTGTCCTGCTTTGGAAGGCGCCGCCATTGGCTGACCAAACCACTGAAACGCTAAGGCGCACGCCGCTTTACGATCTGCATGTTGAGCATGGCGGCAAGATGGTGCCGTTTGCGGGCTATGAAATGCCGGTCCAATTTGAGGGCGTGAAGCCCGAACACCTTTGGACCCGCGAGCATGCTGGCCTATTCGATGTCTCCCATATGGGACCGTGCTTTCTATTTCTGAAAGACGGCATGGGCGAACCAGGCGGACACGAGAAAATCTCGGCCGCGATTGAACGTTTGGTGCCAAGCAATATTGCGATCCTGAAACCTGGTCAGGGGCGTCTGTCGGTTTTGCTCAATGATCAAGGCGGGATCCTCGACGATCTCATCATCACGCGCATGCCAGGCATTGATGGCATGCTCTACATCGTCGTGAACGGTGCGGTGAAGGTTCAAGATTGGGCGCTTATGGAAGAGAAGCTCAGCGATGTTGCCTCTCTTCAGAAAGCGGATGATCGCATCCTTATGGCGCTGCAGGGACCGAAGGCAGAAGCTGTACTGGCTGATCACTTCCCAGAAGCCACCGATCTCACGTTCATGCGCTGCGCCTATCTTCAAAAAGGCGACGAGAAAATCATGCTCTCTCGATCGGGTTATACCGGCGAAGATGGCTATGAGCTTCTGCTGCCAAACAATGCGTTCGGGACCGGGCTCGTCAAAGAACTGCTCGCTGATGAGCGCGTAAAACCAATTGGCCTCGGTGCTCGCGATAGTTTGCGCCTCGAAGCTGGGCTTTGTTTGTACGGGCACGATATGGATGCGAGCCGCGACCCCGTCGAAGCCGACCTAGGCTGGGTGATCCAAAAGTCGCGCCGCGAGCGAGCAGACTTTCCGGGCGCTGAGCGTATCCTGAAAGCCTTCTCTGATGGTCCCGCTGAAAAGCGTGTTGGCATCCAGCCGCTGGAACGCGCGCCGGCCCGCGAGGGCACGGAAATTCACGTGAATGGCGAGCGGGTCGGTATCGTGACGTCGGGCGGGTTTGGCCCAAGCGTCGATCGACCGATTGCTATGGGGTATGTCCGCGCGGATATAACCGCGCCGGGCACCAAGATTGACCTGATGGTCCGAGGCAAAGCCCGCGCAGCAGAGGTCTGCGCGCTGCCTTTCGTTCAACCAAATTACAAACGCTAACGGGGTGAGAGAGATGAGCACTTATTTTACAGAAGACCATGAATGGATTTCCGTCGACGGAGACACCGGCACAGTCGGAATTACCAAATACGCGGCTGAACAGCTCGGCGATGTTGTCTTCGTCGAAGTTCCAGAAGCTGGCGCCAGCTTCGGCAAAGGCGACGATATGGCGGTCGTCGAAAGCGTCAAAGCGGCGTCAGATGTCTACGCCCCAGTCGCTGGCGAAGTGACCGAAGGCAATGGCGATCTCGCTGACGCACCTGAAACTGTCAACGAAGACCCAGAAGGCAAAGGCTGGTTCTGCAAGATCAAACTGAGTGACAAAGGTGATCTGGACGGTCTTATGGACGCCGACGCCTACAAGACGTTCTGTGAGGGGCTCTAAAACAGATGCACCCGTCTTCGATCTTCCATACGGATGCTGACGCGGCGCGTGCGATTATCGCGCAAAGTCCGCTCGCAACGATTGCTGCCAATGGGGCTGATGGACCCGTGGTTGCGGTCGTGCCGCTGGTATGGAGCGAGGACTCGTCCAAACTGATCGGCCATGTAGCGCGCACCAATGCCTTTTGGGACGCGCTGCAAGACCAGACCCCAACCGTCACGGCGGTGTTCCGAGGCGAGGATGCCTACGTGTCCGCATCGGCTTATCCGTCGAAAGCCGCGCACGGCAAAGTGGTGCCAACCTGGAACTACATCGCTGCTGAGGCGCGCGGTGAGCTGACTTTCAAAACGGATCTCAACGCGATCCGCGACAGTGTTTCGGTGCTGTCTGATCATATGGAAGCCGAGCGCGAAACGCCTTGGGCCGTCACCGATGCGCCGGAACGTCATATCGACAAGCTCGCAAACGCGATTGTCGCCTTTGAGATCAGCGTCACCGCCCTCAAAGGCGTCCGCAAGCTAAGTCAAAACAAGAGTGTAACAGATCGAGCGGGCGTGGTGTCTGACTTGATGAAACACGATGCCAGAGCTCAGCGCCTGGCCAATGAAATGAACCTGGAGACCCGAGCATGAGATATTTGCCCCTGACCCCAGAAGATCGTACGGCGATGCTGAATACAATCGGCGCCGCTTCGGTCGATGATTTCTATGAGGATGTGCCGCAAAGTGCGCGTCTTGATGGACAGATCAATGACCTGCCGGATCATCAAGGCGAATTGGCGGTTGACCGTCATATGGCGCAGCTTGCTGGAAAGAACCGGACTGCCAGTGATGGACCATTCTTTGTCGGAGCAGGGGCGTATAAGCACCATGTGCCCGCCAGCGTGGACATGATCATTCAGCGCTCAGAATTCTTGACCACATATACGCCGTATCAACCGGAAATCGCGCAAGGCACGCTCCAGACCTTGTTCGAATTCCAGACCCAAGTCGCGGCCATGACCGCGATGGATGTCGCCAATGCGAGTATGTATGATGGCTCGACCGCCTGCGCTGAGGCAGCGGTCATGGCCTGCCGTGTCACGCGCCGAAAGAAAGTCGTGCTGTCGGGGGGGCTGCATCCTCATTACGCCGCTGCGACCCGCCTTCTGTGTGAGGCCCAAGGGATTGAAGTTGTCCAACTACCCCCTGCAATCGATGGCGAGCTTGAGCTTGCGAGCAATATCGATGACGCGACAGCCTGTGTGATCGGTCAGTCGCCAAACGTCTTCGGAACGGTCACTGACCTGTCACCGGTTGCGGACGCTGCGCATGCGCAAAAAGCACTCTTGGTAAGTGTCTTCACCGAAGCGGTTTCGCTTGGCTTGGTTACACCTCCTGGTGAAATGGGCGCTGACATTGCGGTGGGTGAGGGGCAGTCGATTGGTAACCCGCTGACCTTTGGCGGGCCCTATGTCGGCCTCTTCGCTTGCACCCAGAAACTGGTGCGCCAGATGCCGGGACGGCTCTGCGGTGAGACTGTCGATGCGGATGGTGAGCGTGGCTTCGTGCTAACGCTTTCCACCCGCGAGCAGCACATTCGACGGGACAAAGCGACGTCAAATATTTGTACAAATTCCGGGCTTTGCGCGCTGGCCTTCACCTCTCACATGACCTTGCTTGGCGGCAAAGGGTTCAAGCAATTGGCGGAGCTCAATCACGAAGCCGCTTGCGATTTGGCGGACGCTTTGGAAGCGGTTCCCGGGGTTGAGATCCTCACCCCGCGCTTCTTCAACGAGTTCGCGTTCCAGACGCCTGTCGATGCTGAAGCGGTGCTCGCCATGCTCGACGAGCGCGGCGTCCTCGGCGGCGTCCGCGTTAGCCGTATGCTGCCAGAGGCCGGTATGGGCAATGTCATCCTCGCCGCAGCGACGGAATGCACAACACAAGACGATATCGCTGCATATGCGGCCGCGCTGAAGGAGGTGATCTAATGGAAAGTGTGATCGCCCAGCGCGATGTGGAAGTTGAAACAAATAACGAGCTGGTCCCAGGGAATATCCAAGTGTTCGCACCGCAACTTCATACTCAGGAGAGACCTAAAGCAGATTATTGGGGGTGCAGAGTGGCCGTGAACTTCGGCTCGTATACTCGTTCGAGAGAGATCTTTGGCGAGGACTCTTTTCAAGCTCTTCTACTCGCGCTCAAAATGGTCCCGACCGAGATTGAATTTTCCCCTGCTTTCCGAAATGGGAAACTGAGACTTTGGGGAAATCCGCTTACGAGCACTTCGGAAGTATTCGACTGGAAACCACGGGGAGAAGCATAATGGGAATGCAAACGATTGGACGACCAACAGCCCCTATCACAGCGATGGGTGGTGAGGCGCAGACTGTCTCAGGCTCGAAAGGCCTGATGCAACATGAAGATCTTATCTTCGAAGTTGGCGCGACAGATAAAACTGGCGTCGATTTGCCGGAGCCAAAAGGCAAAGCGTCTCGTCTTGGCGGAGTTACACGGAAAGCAGATACGGGTTTACCAGGCCTCTCAGAGCCAGAAGCCGTGCGCCACTATATGCGCCTTAGCCAGAAGAATTATGCCATCGACCTTGGTCTGTTCCCGCTCGGCTCGTGCACGATGAAGCACAATCCGCGTTTGAACGAGAAAGCGGCCCGTATGGCGGGCTTTGCTGATGTTCACCCGATGCAGCCGCAGCGGACCGTGCAAGGCGCGCTGGAGCTGATCGATGAGCTCGCGACCTGGCTGAAAACGCTGACGGGTATGCCAGCGGTGGCGATGAGCCCGAAAGCAGGCGCGCACGGAGAGCTATGCGGGATGCTGTCCATTCGTCAGGCGCTGATTGCGCGCGGCGAGGGCGATACGCGTAAGCGCGTACTGGTGCCTGCCTCAGCGCACGGCACCAATCCGGCCACCGCGATTCAATGCGGGTTTATTGTCGACGAGATCGCCGCTGACACGCGCGGTCGCGTCGATATGGCGGATCTGAAGTCCAAGCTAGAAATCACGGACGATATTGCCGGCATTATGCTGACCAATCCGAACACGTGCGGATTGTTTGAGACTGATATCAAAGAGATTGCCGATCTGATACACGCGGCGGGAGGCTACTTCTATTGTGATGGCGCCAACTTCAATGCGATTGTCGGGCGGGTTCGCCCGGGCGATCTTGGCGTCGACGCGATGCATATCAACCTGCACAAGACCTTCTCGACGCCGCATGGCGGCGGTGGACCGGGTTCTGGTCCAACGGTGCTGTCTGACGCGTTGGCGCCTTATGCGCCGGTGCCTTATGTCGTGAAAGACCAGGATGGTTTCCACTTGGTCGAGGCGGCTGAGGGCGAAGCTTCAGAAGCATTTGGCCGTATGGTCGCTTTCCATGGGCAAATGGGCATGTTCGTGCGTGCGCTTACATACATGCTGAGCCACGGTGCGGATGGCCTGAAACAAGTCGCCGAAGACGCTGTTCTGAACGCCAACTATGTCCAGGCACGTCTGAAGGGTGTCATGACGCCAGCCTTTGATGGCTATTGTATGCACGAGGCGCTGTTTTCTGATGAGTTTACGGCAGACGGGATTGAGACCATCGATATTGCCAAAGCGCTGATCGATGAGGGCTACCACCCAATGACCATGTATTTCCCATTGGTCGTCCATGGTGCGATGCTGATCGAGCCGACAGAGACAGAGAGCAAGCAAGAGCTGGATCGTTTCTGTGATGCGCTGGCTAGCGTCGCAACACGCGCGGCAGCGGGTGACGAAGCCATGAAGGGTGCGCCTTACCTCGCGCCTAAGAAACGCTTGGACGAAACCCGTGCGGCGCGCAAACCCATCCTGAAATGGACGCCGCCTGCTCCAGAAGCGATTGCTGCGGAATAGACTTATTCGGCCGGGGCGTTTGCCGTCTCGGCCGAGGTCGATCCAGGTTTTGAGCGCCACTTCCGGAAATAGCGGATCAAAGGACGTTCGAAGAACTGATAAGTCAGGGCTGCCGTCAGAATGCTGAGCAGAGATGCGCTGATCAACCAGAGCGCGGTCGCCCAGGCGGACTCAGTCCCAAACACAATATATGTAACCCGCCCGGCCGCGCTGATTGTCAGGACGTGGCAGAGGTAGAGCGAGTAGCTCCAATCCCCGAGCGCCACCATTGCGTTTGGAATGCGTTTGGTGAGCTTTCCTTCGAGTTCTAGCGCGACCAATCCGTAGAGCAGGACCGAAGCGGGTATCCCGTAAAGGAAAACCCGTCGCCATGGCGGGCCTGCGGGATCTAGCTGCGACCATTCAAAGCCAATCGGCAGCGTCGCGAGGAGTGATTTATCGAGCGACAAGAACGTGAAAACGAGGCCTAAAGCCCCAACGATCGCGCTCGTCAGAGCATATCGCCGCCAACCTGCCTTGATCGCATAAGCGACCAGCGCACCGGCGACGAACTGCAGCGTCATGGCGTTGAAGGCGAGTTCGATCAGGTTCTGTCCATAAGAGGTCGAAAGCCCGGCGATCGACCCGACCAAAACAAGCGCGGCCCAAACCAACAAAGCGCCCATCCGAAGCTTAATCGGGACAAGTAGAATCAGAGCTGCGAACCCGAGATAGAAATACATCTCGTGAACCAGGGTCCAGCCGACACCGAGAATAGGGTGCTCAGGTTGCGGCCAAAGGGCGAAAGACTTGATCAGGTGAACGGTGCCATCCAGCCCTTTCGGATCTAAGCGAGCTGCATCCCAGGGCACGCCTTTGAAGATCAAAAGCATCATCGCCATAGTGCCGGCGAATAGCCACCATAGGGGATAGATCCGCGTCGCACGGGCATACAGGAAGTCTGATGCGCCGTGCCACCCGCGTTGGACCTCTGAGGCCACCCAGACAATCACAAAGCCAGAGATCACAAAGAACAAGTCAACGCCGTGTGCGCCAGCGACCCAAAACTCAGTGAGTTTGTGTTCGCGTCCGGCCTGTCCGCCTTCGATGGCAATCAAATGGCAGAGCATCACCGCGAGTGCTGCAATGCCCCGAAGAGCCTGGACAGAATTAAGCCGGATCATGGCAGACGTTGTATGTGCGCTTGTGAGAGCCATCAATCGATTTCTGGTTGCGCTTGCAGTTTAGAACGTTCTGACGCGCGTGTTCCTGTCGTCGCTCTTAGGCTTTCCAACTGTGGCCGAAGGGAAACTTCACGATGAAATTCACGTCATCTCAACGGAATTTGAGTATGCAAACTGCCTCACTCTTGCCAGAGTCAGAAATCAGAAAAGATCCTTGGAAGAGGACGTATAAGGACCATATTACACCACATGGCAGACGGATCATCCCCATTCGGTAAGGAGCGGCTCAAGCAAAGCGCTGCAACTGCACCACTTGGTTTTGTTGGATCGAGTGTCCGAACGCTGGTACGCCAAGCCTTCGCATTGTTGGGATTGGTCTTGATTGCGATTGCCGTGCCGATTGCCTTCGTCACGCCGCTTCTGCCTATTGGTCTTCCGATCGCGATTTTGGGTGTGGTTCTCCTCGGGCGCAATTCGCTCTGGGGCCGCCGCTGGATGGAAGGTGTGCTTGAGCGCCACCCACGTGTCGAACGCTTCGCACCGAACTGGCTGATGAAGGCTGTCTTTGGCCGCGAGAAACGTACCAGCGACAAATAATAAAGCCTGCTTCTTTCGAAGCAGGCTCTAGAAATTCTATTTTCAGCAAGTCAGCTTAGTTCAAGCGTTTGTCGATTTCGCCAAGCGCGTTGTCGAACAAGTCCGAAGCTTCACCAGATCCCGAAAGGATTGAGCGTGCAGCATCCGTTGCGGCATCCGCAGCGACACGCCGGACTTCCGCAGCCGCGTCTGCTTCAGCGCGCGCAATACGGGCTTCCGCTTGTGCCTCACGGCGCGCGACTTTGGCTTTCAGGTCGGCTTTGGCTTGCTTCATCATCGCGTCGGCATCTGCCTTAGCGCGTTTAATGATGTCGTCAGCAGCTGCGTCAGCTTCTTTCGCCTTCTTCTTTGCATCAGCCATCAGTTTAGACGCTTCCTCACGCAGAGCGCGAGCTTCGTCGATCTGATTTTGGATGCCGTCGGCGCGTTCGTCCAGCTTAGAGAAGATGAGCTTGAAGCCACCAACACTAAACACGATGAACAAGAAAACGATTAGAGCTGCAAAGGCAGTTGCCGTCGTTGGGTCTGCATACCAAGCGACTTTTGCATCAGCGGCGTGAGCCATCGGTGCGATCGCGAGGAATGGGGTAAGAAGTGCAAAACGCATGAGCCTTATCCTTCTCCCAGAGCAGACTTAACAGCAGACTTGACGTCTGCTTTGCCGGCTTTGCTACCAAATTTGCCAAGAACGCTTTCGGCCGCATCGCTTGCGATCGCTTCTACGTTCTTCATCGCATCGGCGCGCAAGGCAGCTATGCGAGTTTCGGCTTCCGCCAGCTTCTTATCAACTTCGGCGTCAACTTTAGCCGTCTCTGTTGCGATCTCTTTATCGATCTTGGCGCGCGCCTTGTCCGCAGTGTCGCGGGCTTTGCCGTGTGCCTTGGCGATAGAGACTTCGACTGCTTTCTGCGCGTCGAGGGCTTCGTCATTCAAACGTGCCGCTTCATCCAAATCGCTTGCGATCGAGCTTTCGCGTCGCTCAAGCGTATTGCCAATGCTTGGCAGGATGAAACGGGATAGGATGAAGTATAGGCTGCCGAACAGCAGCAGCAGCCAGAAAATCTGGGATGGGAAGTGCCAAGGGTCGAAAGGCGGGAATGCCGCCTTTTCTGCGCCTTTAGCAGCCTCTGCAGCGAGGATGATCGGGGTCATGGCCTATACGGTCCTTATAAGTCTCGAAAACAAGTGTTGTGGATTAGACCACGAACAGAATGAGGATCGAGACCAAGAAGGCCAGAATGCCGAGCGCTTCTGAAAGCGCCATACCGATGAAGAGGTTACCGGTCTGCTGTGGAGCAGCTGATGGGTTACGCATCGCGGCATCAAGGAATGATCCGAAGATGTTACCCACACCAATTGCAGCACCGATCATACCGAGTGTCGCAAGGCCTGCACCTACATACTTAAGACCGAGAGTGATATCGCCTTCCATGAGAATCTCCTTTGGGAAGTCTTTCGTTCGATTTGCGCCCCCGTGAAGCCTGTTCGCAAGGGCACGTCAAGTTGAATCAGCACGGCTAAATGGCCGCAGTGAACTAGAGCTCCTTAGTGCGACGGGTGAAGCGCATCATTAAGGTACACGCAGGTTAGGATCGCAAACACGTAAGCTTGCAGACCTGCGACGAGGAATTCGAGGGCGTTCAGTGCCACACCCATGCCGAAGGCGAGGGGGGCGACCAGAAGGCCGATACCGCCTGCTGTGATGCCTGTAACAGCAAATCCAGCGAACAGTTTAAGAAGGATGTGGCCCGCGAGCATGTTCGCGAAGAGACGCAGAGCAAGTGTTAGCGGGCGCGCAATGAACGAGATGATCTCGATCGGGATCAGGATCGCATAGATTACGATTTTCCCAAGAATATGCATGTCGCCAAGAGAGGGCGCGAAGAGGCCGAAGAATTTCAGTCCGTTCTTCCAAAGGCCAAAGATAATCACAATGGAAATCACCAGCATGGCCAGCATTCCCGTCACCACCAAATGGCTAGTGGTTGTGAACGCGTATGGCGACATGCCGATCACGTTCGCAAACAAGACGAAGAAGAAGAGGGTGAACACGAATGGGAAGAAGCGAAGTCCTTCTTCACCTGCTGTGCCGCGAATCATGTCTGCGACAAAGCCGTATCCAATTTCGCCCATTGATTGCAGACGGTTCGGTACAATCTTTCCGCGCGAAGCGGCGTACCCGAAGAACGCAATACAGAGAACAACGCCTAGCAGCATAAAGCCTGACGCGTTGGTGAAAGAGATGTCGTATCCAAAGACCGGCGGAAGTTCGAACCATTTCTGGACTTCGAACTGCTTCATCGGATCGGCGGCGCCGTGGAAAAAGAGGTTCATATCGCTTCTATTCTTCAGGTTTGATGCCCGTTTTGTCGGGGCTATTGGCCGGATTAGCGGCGGCAGTCAACTCTTTGTAGGCACGAACAACACCTAGCACACCAGCCGCGAGCCCGAACATCATCATCGATAAAAGGCCCCAAGGCTCTGTTCCGAAGAAGCGATCGATGCCGAGACCGATCATAATCCCAACAAATACGGACGCTCCGAACTCTGCGCCGTATCTCAACGCCATTGCGCCAGCCGAGACTCCGGCCGCCGATTCGTGCTGACGCGCTTTTTTTTCGGCCTGCTCCTGCGCGCTTTTGGCGCGGGCAATACGCTCCGCTAAGTCGTCATTTTCGGGAGTATTCATGCTGAGTCGCTCGCCTGCTTATTCGGCCGCAACCAGCTCTTCCGCTGCGTCCAGATCCACTGATACGAGCTTAGAAACGCCTTTTTCGCGCATTGTCACGCCAAAGAGGCGGTCCATGCGGCTCATCGTGACCGGATTATGCGTGATAACGATGAAGCGCGTGTTCGTTCGCTGGCGCATTTCATCCAGCATCCGGCAATAGCGGTCGACATTTGCGTCATCGAGCGGGGCATCAACCTCGTCAAGGACACAGATCGGCGATGGGCGCGACAAGAAGACCGCAAAAATCAAAGCCGTTGCCGTCAGAGCCTGCTCACCACCGGACATCAGAGAGAGTGTCCCGAGACGCTTACCAGGAGGCTGTGCGAAGATTTCTAGGCCCGCCGCAAGCGGATCATCTGCATCCACCAAACGCAGTTCTGCTTCTCCGCCACGGAACAGGGTGGTGAACAGCGTTTTGAAATGCTCATTGACTTGGTCGAACGCGCCGAGAAGGCGGTTTCTGCCTTCATCATTCAATGCCGCCACACCTTCACGAAGTTTCGCAATCGCTGCGGTGAGGTCAGCTTTCTCTTCAGCTTGAGAGCCGAGACGAGATGAGATCTCTTCAACTTGAGCCTCGGCTTCCATGTTTACGCCGCCAAGGTTTTCGCGGTCACGGCGGAGGAAATCGAGCTGGCGTTCCGCCTCTTTGACGTCGATCGCTTCCATTTCCTCTTCTTCCATGCCGGCTTTGGCGATGGCGAGGAGGCCCTCTGGGGCGCGTTGGAATTGGCTTTGAGCGATTTCTGAGGCCTCTGCGAGTCGCTCTGTCGCGTTCTCAAGCTTCGCATTGGCGATGGCGAGTGTTTCGCGGGCGCTCATGGCGAGGTTATTGGTTGAGCGAGCGGTTTCTTCGACTTCCCGAATTTCTGATTCGCGCTGTGCCAAAGTGTCGGTAGCGGTTTGTCGTTCGGTTTCTAGCGTTTCAACACGAGCTGCTAGCGTATCGAGCTGCGTTTGAAGGGCTTCTGGACGTGCTTTTGCGGCCGCAGCTTCGCTTGCAGCCTCCTTGCGGCGCGTAAGAAGTGCGTCGACACGAGCACCAGACGTTTGCAAACGTCCTGCCCAGCGCTCGACATCTTTTTCAAGTGCTTCCCGGCGCGCCATGGCTTGTTGGCGGTTGCGGGTCAGGTCTGTGAGACGTCCGCGGCACTCGGTTTCGCGCTCACGCGCTGAGGCGAGCGTTTCGCGCGCAATACCGACAGCCTGTTCGAGTTCGAGGAGAACCTCAGTATTCTCCGGTTTCGCTGCGGTGCGATAAGCTTCTGCGGCGATCGAAAGATCAGACTCAACGCGGGCCAGGTTCTCTTTCGCGGCATCCGCTTTCAAGCTTGCGCGGTCAGCCTGCTGTTTGGCGCTCGCATGTGTGCGGCGGGCTGTATCGAGGCGCTGAGACGCCTCTTGAACGTTTCGGCGCAACTGTTTGAGATCTTCTTCGGCGCCAATGCGGCTTCCGCGCGCCTCGGCATAAGCCGCCTGAAGGTCTGATACGGTTTGGCGCTGCGGCCCAAGGGCGGACTGGGCCTCTTCAAGACGGGTTTGTTGCTCGAGACGTTCCGCCGCCGCAACTGGTGCGGCTGGTGTGCGGGTGAAGCCGTCCCAGCGCCAGAGATGACCGTCTAGCGTAACCAAACGTTGTCCCGGCTTAAGCTCTGCCGCCAATTCCAAACCTTCAGAGCGCGAAACAACCCCGCACTGTGACAAGCGCGCCGCGAGTTCGCCTGGTGCTTCTACAAAGTCCGTGAGGGGCTTCGCATAGCCAGGAAGCGGCTGGGTTTTGACCTGGCTGCCACCCCAAAAGATAGAGGCGGATTTGTCTGTCGGCGCCTGCAGATCATCGCCAAGCGCGGCGGCAACAGCTTTTTCATAGCCATCACGCGTGCGCATTTGTTCTACGACCGGCGGACTTTCAGTGCGTTCAGCTTTCCGCAATAGGCGAGTCAGGCCCGCAATCTCTGTTTCAAGAGTTCGTAGCGTGTCTTGCGCTTCATCCGCTGGCGTTTTCGCTGCGAGTTCGGCTTCTTGCTTGTCCAGAACAGCTTGTTCCGCGGCTTCGTGTGTATCTTGAGCGGTCTTGAGCGCGGTTTCGGCCTCTGCTTCAGCGGCCCGCGCCGTTTCAAGCTCTGAGGTCAGCGAGCTCGTCTCTGGCAAAGCGCTGACAGCGGCGCGAAGGTGCTGAACTTCTTGCTCTAGGCTTTCAACTCGGCGGCGGTGAGCGGCCGCATTGGCTTCCAGAGCCTGGATCTCAGCGCGCTTCTGAGACAGCGCGTCGGTCTTGGAATCAGCCGCAACTTGGGCTGTTTCTAGCGCGTGTTTGGCTTCGGCAAGCACTCGCTCAGCATCGGCTTCTTTTTCTTTGTTCGTCGTATCATTTGCGACGGGCAGGGCGGCGAGCGCCTCTTTCGCGTCGGCCAATGTGCGTTCTGCTTCTTCGCGTTGGCCTTGTTCGCGTTGGATGTCTTCGGCCAACCGAGCCGCTTCTCGTTCGAGCCCGGCAAGCATATCCGCAGCATTCTTGCGTTCAGTCTCGATGCGCGCGAGTTCGATCCTCGCCTGGCCCAACTTTCCTGAGGCGGTGGCTTCGGCTGTGCGCAGCGGGCCAATGCCATTGCTTGCTTCTAGGCGTTTGGTTTCGGCAACCGCGGCTTCGCGCGTCAAACGTTCAACTTCGGTCTTGGCACGCGCGAGCGAGACCGCAGCGGTTTCCTGGTCTGCTTTCGCGGTGAACCATTTCAGATGCGCGAGATATGCCTCGAGAGACGATATTTTCGCGCTCAGTTCTTTATACTTACGCGCCTTACGCGCTTGGCGTTTGAGGCTTTCAAGCTGACGTTCCACCTCAGCAGAGACCTCGGTGAGACGCTCAAGATTTGTCTCCGCCCCGCGCAGTTTGAGCTCTGCTTCATGGCGGCGCGTGTTCAGCCCTGAAATACCAGCGGCTTCTTCCAAAATACGACGACGATTCTGCGGCTTGGAGCCGATCAGCTCACTGATCTGACCTTGGCGCACCAAAGACGGTGAGTTTGCGCCTGTAGAGGCATCCGCGAATAAGAGCTTGATGTCTTTCCCGCGAACCGTTCGTCCGTTCAGTTTATAGCTCGAACCCGCGCCGCGCTTCAGGCGGCGCATAACTTCCAGCGTATCAGAGCTGTTGAATTCTGGCGGCGCTGTGCGCGCGCTATTATCCAGAACCAGGGTCACTTCCGCGAGTTCGCGCGCCGGACGTCCAGCGGCGCCTGAGAAGATGAGGTCATCCATCTCGCCGCCGCGCATAGCTTTGGCTGAGTTAGCACCCATCGCCCAGCGCATGGCTTCAAGCAGATTGGATTTCCCGCACCCATTCGGGCCGACAATTCCTGTCAGCCCAGGGCGGATCGGAACAGATTCCGGATCAACGAAGGATTTGAAGCCTGCAACGCGAAGTTCTTTTAACTGCATTCAGCCCCCATCCCTTCCTTATTCGCTCGCTGGCTCGCCGAGCGCTTCGTCAAGCGCAGCCGTGAACGTGATCGGCGAGATACGGGCATTTTCGTCCATCTTTTCGCCGTTCAGGAAGAAAGTTGGTGTTGCGTCTACACCTTGGCTTCGCGCCGTCGCGATTGACGCACGAATAGCCTCGCGATTGCCTTGGTCATCCAGGCAGGCTTGGAAAGTGTCATCACCTTCGATGCCATGATTGGCGCCGATTTGTTTCAGCGCCTCAACCACTGGTCCGCCTTGACGAGCCAAGGTCAGGATTGCGTCCTGACGCATGAATAGCTCGTCCAAAACGTCATAATACTGTGAATCGTCTGTGCAGCGGGCGATCGCAAATCCAGCCACGGCAATGTTTGCCGGTGCAGTTGGAAACTCGCGGAAAACCATCTTCACCTTGCCGGTATCGATATAGTCCGCCTTCACCGTCGGCATGATGCGTGTGTGGTAATCCAGGCAAGCAGGACAAGTCCAACTGGCATATTCAACCAGCGTCACCGGAGCGGCCGGATCGCCAAAGACAATATCTTGCAGGACAATGCCTTCTCCGTCGCCGGAGCCTGAACTCGTGGATGATGAATCGCCATCTGAGCCGCCACCACAAGCCGCGAGGGCGAGGGCGCTAAGGGCGAATACGGTGCCACGACGGGTGAAGCTGAGCATGCTCATAACCTTTCCTTAACAGTCTGAGTCGGATTGGTTGCCAAGAAGTTAACGGCGGGCTCGCTGTCAAGTGCTGCCTATTCAGCGGACGCAGTCCCACCCAGCTTTTCATCCAGAAGTGCCTTCATGCCGTCAGCTGTGCGCCATTCATAGCCTTGAAGCTTCTCACCGTTGAGGAAGACGGTCGGAGTCGAGTTCACGCCTTGGCTGTCGCCCTTCATGACCGACTCGCCGATGGCATAGGTAACATCCTTGTTGCTCAGGCAATCGGTAAAGCCATCGCCTTCAATACCGTAAGACGAAGCAAGCGCGCGCAACGCGCCCTCAATATCGCCGCCAGAACGGGCAAGGTTCAGCACATTTGTCTGTGCGGCGAACAGGTCATCAATCGCGTCATAATAGTTGTTTTCGCCGGCGCAGCGGGCGAGCGCAAAGCCTGCAACGGAGATGTTTGCGGGCGGTGTAGGGAACTCGCGGAAAACGAACCTAACTTGTCCCGTCTCGACATAATCAGCCTTCAGCATCGGGATGACATCATTATGAAATTGCAAACACGCCGGGCAGGTCCAGCTTGCATATTCTACGATCGTGATCGGTGCATCAGCGTCCCCAAGCGCGATATCGGTCAATGCCAATCCGTTTGCCTCAGGCGTCCCCTCCTGAGCGTTGCTTGTATCTGCAGCACCGCAGGCTGTTAGCGCGACAAAAGAGAAGGCGGCAACGGCTGCGCGGCGGGTGAGTTGGATCATAGGGGGACGACCTTTCAGAGGGTTAGAAGGGGAGCGGAGGCGGCGATTCGCCTTCAGGTGTTTCAGGTTCAGCGGTTAACACGGCTTCGCCGAGCGCAACAATTGCTGCGCGCAACTTTTCGTCATCAATAGTTTTTGCGCTCGCGATGAGGGCGTCTTTTTGCTCTGGCGTCAGCGGGACTGGCTTGGAAATAGCTTGTTTCGGTGCAGACCCAAGATGGCCCTGTAAAATCTTGATCGCGGTGATGTCGCCGCCTGCCGCCACAGAGACCCTCTGACGAATGATCTCACTTTGGTGTTGAACCAATCCGGCAGCGGCTGGAACCACCATAAGCGTGAGCCGTCGACCACCTTTTGCAGGTGTTAGCTTTTCCGGGCGGCATAAGCGCGCCAATTGCTCCCCGACAATGTCTTTCCAGTTCACTTTCAGACGACTTAGCGTCGCAGCCTTCTGCGGGAGTTTTTTTCGGGCGAGGCGCATCGCCGCCATGCCGATCGTCTTCGGGCCAGGGTGCACGGGCTTCGCCTTCGTATAACGAAGTTTGACGCGAGCGCGGGCTTCCTCCAGAGGATCGAGACTTGAACGTTTGACCATTCGCACCACTCTGCCCGGCATGAACATGGATGAAAAGTTACACTTTGCAGACCTTTCTGACAGGTTGCTGGATTGGTACGCCGCGTCCGCGCGCGAACTGCCTTGGCGTATTGGTCCAACTGACCGTGCCAAGGGCGTAAAACCGGATCCATATCGGGTTTGGCTCGCCGAGATCATGTTGCAGCAAACCACGGTGCCTCATGCGACCCGGTACTATCTCGCTTTCACACAGCGCTGGCCGAGAATCGAAGACTTGGCAGCTGCGAAAGATGAGGACGTTATGGCGGCGTGGGCCGGGCTTGGCTATTACGCCCGCGCCCGCAACCTACTTAAATGCGCTCGCGAAGTGGCGGTGCTCGGCGCCTGGCCGGATTCGGTCGAAGGGCTGCGCAAGCTTCCCGGTATAGGGCCTTACACCGCAGGCGCAGTTGCAGCACTCGCCTTCGGGCGTCAAGCGGCGGCCGTAGATGGGAATGTCGATCGGGTGTTTGCGCGGCTGATGGCTTTAAAGGGCGAGTGGAAGCTCGAGAAAGAGCGCCTAAAAGCGGAGGTCGAAGACCTGGTGCCAGCCGATCGCCCGGCTGAGTTCGCTGAAGCATTGATGGATTTAGGGGCGACGGTTTGCACGCCGAAATCGCCAAATTGTTTGCTCTGTCCGCTAAGGTCCATGTGCGCAGCGCAAGCCGAGGGCCAGCCACAGCGATACCCAATCAAACCCAAGAAAACACCGAAACCAACGCGCCTCGGTCATGTCTATGTTTTGTTCGGTGAGGGCGGAAGTGTCATGACGGAGCGACGTCCGGACAAGGGCTTGCTTGGTGGTATGCTCGGCCTCCCAACGTCAGACTGGGCCGACGCATTGCCGGCCTCCCAATTCCCCTCTCAGGCGAATTGGGAGGCCGTGGGCGAAGTTCGGCACGTCTTTACGCACTTTGCCTTGACGCTCACCGTTTGGCGCGCGGACGCGGATCAATCGTATTCAGACCCGCAGCAAACGGCGGATGCCTTGCCGAGCGTTTTTGCAAAAGCACTGAAATTGGCGCTGCCAACACGATAAAACCTGCAAGTGGAATTGGCACGCGTTTGGGGTAATGCGTCTTGCAAGAGAATGTATTGCAGACCGCTTTGCGTATTGCAGTACCCGGGCTTTTCCCATGGCCCGCTGGGCATGAATCAACCCGGCAAGTGCAGTTAATTTTGCCCAAAAACTCATAAAATACAGAGATTTCAAGCGTGGATGTAAAATTGCGTTGTTCAATTAGCTTTTGGCGAAATTTCGTTCGGCGAGAGCGCTAATTTTGAACCAAAAAGGGAATTCCCATGAATACGATAAAATATCTCTCTGCCATGGCACTCGCGGCTGGTCTTATGGGATCGATCGCAGCTCACGCGGCGCCTCAAAACGGAAAGCAATTCAAGAATGCGATGCAAAATGCGTCTCAAGCACGCTTGAACCGCAATGGCAGCAACGTACTCCGTTTTGATGCAGATCAAGAAACAACGATGCGCAATGTCACTGTTGCGAATAGCGGGCTGCGCATGAACTCTGTCCATGTGGACGACTCACTCATCGCTGATCTCGATGTGGACCAAGACACGAAAATTCGTCGTTCAACGATCTCACATTCAAACGTGACTTTGAACTCGCTCGACATGACACGTGCCCGTTCGATCAAGAGCGACGTGGACCAAGATGCCACCGTTCGAAATCTGTCCGCCTATGGAGCGACGATCTCGGCAAATACGATTTCCATTCGATAGGAGATTGTGATGAAGCGCGCGAGACGGAGCCTCTCATATTTGGGATACGGAACGTGTATCTTGATCGTTATCACACTGTTGATGCCCTCTTATGTGCAGGCCCAGTCCGCGCGCTTCACCATCATTGACGCACGGGACGGGATGACGCTTGAAGTCGTGGAAGCTTATGCCAATGCTATGGGCGCAAACGCCGAAACCGCTTTGGTTCGTAGCCGCATAAAAGTGCTAACCTCCTCGCGGCACGGATTTGATGCTGGGGCCGTAGAGCTTCCAGATCATGTTCGCCAAGCCGATATCGACGTCACGGTGATGGTCCAACAGGAATCGGGTCCAACTGGATCAATTGACGCCAACCATATTCATGCCGCGCGGAACCTACCGCAGCGCATAAAGCAATCCACTCACATTCAAGGACACTAAGCCATGCGCATATTCGCACTCTTTCTTCTTCTTTGTGCGCCGGCTTGCACCTCAGTTCAAAACGCGGCCGACGTGAAGCCCCCAATTGGGATGAAATACACCCATGCCGGATTTAGCGTCGATGAAGATGCTGCCCGGGCGCACCAAGCTTTCGAGATGAAGCTCGAAGAAGCCAAAGCGCTGATTTCGGAGGCGCGTCCCAAGACCGCTCCTTTGACGCTCGTTTATGTGACCAACACGTTGAACCTGGTCGATACGCCAACTTCTTTCACACGTGATATGGGCGCGCCCGAGGCACCGACAGCGCGCATCGCGGCCACACAGCAGTATCGCGGAAGCTCGCTTCGCGTGATCGATCCGAACCACTTCTCTGCTGACATGGCGCTCGATTGCCAAAATGCCGACAATGGCGCGCGTGTCTTTCAGTTGCGCACTTATGTGAGCAATTATGACCCGGCTGTACGGCGTAACAATCGCGGTGTGTCGCCTTATGCTCAAGATAACGAGACGGGAATCGATCTGTCGCGGCAATCTGGTTCAACAACGGATGTCTTTACCATCGATACAGAGCTGACCGATTGCTATGGCAACGTGCTGCGCGCTTTATCGCCGGTGGTCGAAGTTACGTCTGTTTCTCGCGGAAACTCGGTCTTCTTCTTTTCTGAGTTTTTCGGCTTGTACGCCAATCAGTCCAATTATGTCTCTACCAATCTAAACGGCGCCAAAAAGCGGGCGATTGAGTTGGTAATCGCCGAGATCGGACTTTTCATGGCAGGGGTGCCTGACCATGAGATCAATCGAATCTTTGCGCCCGTCATTACCGAGGCTGCGGCTGAACAGACTGTTGGGGCTTCGTAACAGCTTTCTGGTTCCGGATCCTGCGCTGAAAAACTCGACGAGCATCCAATGCACAGATTTTGCCCGAACATGTTCGCGCATGCAGCAATTCTCATCATGACCGGAACAATTCCCGCTGACCAAGATTAGAGTTCGCGATCCACTCAAAAGAGTGATTGCGTCTCAGTCGTCCAGAAATGGACGGGCTATTCGGCGCACTGGATTGCGCTGATTACATAAAATCCAATCGTCGGTGTCAGGCGACATCGCCGATTTTCCTTTTCCTTATCTGCGTTCGCGAAAAGACCGCCGCAAGAAACTGCGCGCGTTCTGGTTCGCCTCACTCACGCCTTTTGCCTGGGCGGAAGAAAGGATATGAAATGACTGCCTCCCTAAAAACTTATTGTGCCCTTGCACTAGTTCTTACTACCATCGCCGCGTATGCGCTCCCGGCACAGTCGCAATCGACTGAGACCACCTCCGAAGAAGATGCCATAATGACCGCCGTGGTCGTTGAAGGGCGCCGCATCTCCCAAACCGATCTCGCTATTGGGCTTGATGAAGCGACGAATACAGTCGCTGTGACGCGCGAAGAGTTATTATCGGCCCCGTCGGGAATCTCCGGTCTCAAGATGTTGGAGACGTTGCCCGGCTTCAATGTCCAAACGGACGGCGCGCTAGGGCTCTACGAGTTCGGGAACTCAGTGATGGTGCGCGCGTTCAATCTGCAGCAGATTGGGTTTGTTTTGGATGGGATTCCGATGGGCCGATCGGACGCTTTTGGGGGCAGTCCGATCTTCCGATATGTCGACAATGAAAATCTCGGATCAGTCGTCGCTTCGCCGGGGGCAGGGGATGTCTCTCTGCCTAGCTATGCTTCACTTGGCCCAATCGTTTCATACAACTCAATTGACCCAGCGACGGAGCTTGGCGGAATCATTGGGTACACCGTCGGCGATGACAATTTACAACGGACGTTTCTGAAGTTTGAAACCGGGAAGATTGGCGGCTTTTCAGCTTATATCAGTCGCTCGAAAACCGATGGCGACTTGTGGCGGGGGCCTGGCACAATTGATCGCGAGCATTTTGAGGCGAAGGCTCTTTATGAGTTCGATGGCGGGACCACTTTGACGGCCAAATATGTTTCGAACGACTTTTTTGACTTCGACTCGCCGTCCGGCTCTCGATCGACATTTGAAGCGAATGGGTCTGATTTTGGCTATGCCGAAACCCTTCCAGAGACAGGTTGTATCATTCCCGTTGAGGTCGACTTTAATCAAGATGGCGTAATTGACGACTCGGATTTCCAGCCTCTTCAAACCGGCTCATGCACATCTTACTTCGCCGATCGTGTGAATATACGCCAGGACAGCCTCTATTCCTTGAGCTTGGAGTCTAACCTTGCAGAGAACTTTTTCGCGAAGGCCACGGCTTATTATGAAGACAAGGATGGGTTTGGTGTTTCTCCCGATAGCTACGGGAACACTTTGGGTCGGTTTTTAGATCAGGTTGAAGTGGGCGTGCCGGTGACGCACCCGCGCGGTGTTCAATACGGCTTATCAACCGTTGGCGGTGACCGAACGGGTCTGGTGCTGGATTTTGAATGGCAGATTGCCAATCACAGTCTCGAGTTTGGGGGGTGGGTTGAAGAAGATGTCTATGATCGCACGCAGCTACGCCTCAACAATACGAATGGTAGTGCCGATGGCGAAGTTCTGTTCGATGAGGTCGCCTATTTTCGACGCGATTACACCGCAACGCGCGAAAGTACTCAGGTCTATCTCAAAGACACGATCAGCTTGTTGGATGACCGTCTGCGCGTCGAGCTTGGGGCTAAGCTGCTCGACATTGATTATGAACTCGATGGATATCGCGACTTTAATGATTATGCCATTCGCATTGGCGATCCAGGCGAGGGCGACACGTTGCCGGGCTTTGGGCCGCAAGTGATCACTGCCAGCTATTCAAGCGATCCATTGCCCATGGTCGGGGCCGTTTATGATCTCAATGAGACCGACCAGGTGTTTGCCTCTTACTCGCAAAACTTCGCACTACCACGAGGCGTAGATACGATTTTCGATGATGCGGTAGGTTTCCCCGCGCCGCAGCCGGATGCTTAGGAATCGACCAATTACGAGATTGGGTATCGCACAAGCCGACCTCAATTTAACGCAAGCGTAGCCGCCTTCTACACGGCCTTCGACAACCGTATTGTCTCGGGAAACGTGCTCAATCCGGCGACGCAGCAGCCGGAAAGTTTCTCCGTCAACGCGGGTGAGACAAGCGCCTTTGGTGTCGAGCTGTCTGGGGTCTATCAGCCAGACTTTTTCGACGACCGAGTCTACGCCAACTTCAATCTGACTTATAATCAGACCGAACTGAAAGATGGATTCGGGACAAATCCAGCTGGCAGCCAGCTCGCGGACAGTCCGGAGTGGATCTTCACCGGTGGCGTGACCTATGAGCCAACCGAGTGGCTCGTTGCGAACCTATCAACCAAGTATACGGGCGAGCGTTTTGCGGACTTCAAAGAAGCATCGGTTAGCCCCGGCAATGTCATGGAAAGCTATTTCCTATGGAGCGGTTATGTCGATATTGGCGGACCGAACAATTTTGGCCTTCCCGAGAATATCAGCTTGCGGTTCAACGTGGACAATATTTTCGATGAAGAGACTTTGGCCTTCACGTTTACGTCTTCAAGCGGCGGGAATGCTTTCTTCAGACCGCTCAATCCGAGAACATTCCAAGCAACCTTAACCGCCCGCTTCTAGATATAGACTCATGGATAGAGTATAAAAGTTCTTGTTTTGTTCTAAAATGTGTGATCCATAGCGGACCATGCGAACGGGACAAAAACTCTCTTCGAAAGGCCGGGTGGGCCGGGCCGCGGTGGTGGAGGTGCAGGAGCGCTTCCATCATCGCGGCCGCGGCGCGGTCTCGAACCAAACCGGACGATTTGAAGCCGAGACGCATGAGCCTTTGGATGATGGGTGGGGCACAATCGAGGAGGATGCACCGCGCCTCGAAACGACGCTGACCAAGGAAACGCCGCGGACGATCATCACCTTTAATAAGTCACCTGACATACATTTTGATCGCTCCATCAATCCCTATCGCGGGTGCGAGCATGGCTGTGTGTATTGCTTCGCACGCCCAACGCACGCCTATCATGGTCTCTCCGCGGGATTGGATTTTGAGAGCAAGCTTTTCTACAAACCGGATGGTCCGGACTTGCTTTTGAAAGAGCTGTCTCGCCCGGGATATGTGCCGCGACCGATCGCGCTTGGTGTGAATACCGATGCCTATCAGCCGGTGGAGCGAGAGCAAAAGTTGACTCGTCGGTTCTTGCAGATCCTAAGCGACCACAATCATCCGGTCTCGCTGTTGACCAAGTCAGCGCTCATCCAGCGTGATTTGGATTTGATCGCTCCAATGGCGGAGAAGCAGCTCTGCCGGGTTGGGGTCTCGATCACGACGCTCGACCCAAAACTTGCGCGGGCGATGGAGCCGCGCGCTGCGGCGCCACATAAGCGGTACGAGACCGTGCGAGCGCTGAGCGATGCGGGTGTCCCAGTCACGGTCATGGCGGCGCCAATTATTCCGACTCTCAATGAGGCTGAGCTGGAGCGTCTCCTCGAAGCAGCAAAGAAGAATGGGGCGGTCGGGGCAGGCTATGTAATGCTGCGGTTACCACATGAGCTGAAGGATCTTTTCCACGAATGGCTCACGCAGCATTATCCGGGTCGCGCCGCGCGCGTGATCAATTTGTTGCGCGAGATGCGCGGCGGCAAAGACTATGATGCAGAATGGTTCGCACGGGGGGCTGGCCGGGGGGCACATGCCAAACTCATTGCGAACAGGTTCGTCCGCACGGCGCGTCGACTGGGACTCGCGCCCCAACGCACGCCGTTGCGGACGGACCTTTTTCAACCGCCTGTCTTGCGCGGCGATCAGTACCGAATGGACCTGTGATCTTAAGGGGCGGTCTGAGCGGCTAGCTTTTCAGCGTTCGCTTGCTGCTCTGCGCGGGTGAGTTTGTAATTACGCAAAATAAAGGCTGCCAGCGCATACGACACAACCGGCACGCCGACAAAGACGAGCATTAAACCGCGTACCACTTCTGGGCTGTTCTCGCCCGATGGATCAAATCCGACAAAGGCGCCGAGCAGGATATAAGGTATGCCGATCGCGAAGCTCGCGCCGGTTTTGTAGGATCCTGACATCAGCGAGTAATACATGCCTGACCGGTTTTCGCCGGTCTTCGCTTGTTCGGCTTCGATAATATCGGCCACCATGGAGCGTGCGAGAATAAACGGCGTGCCGTATCCAAGCCCCGAAACGATCGCCGCGATGAGTAGCGGAATGACGCCGCCGCCGAGCGCGCTCATCGGGAGGTAGACCAGGTAGGTCGCGATCGACCAAATCGCCGTTCCCATAAACACCAAATGCTTTTCAGTAAGCTTGGACAGCCAAACCCAAACAGGCATTGCTGCAAACCCGGCGATGAAGAATACCATCAGGATAACCGGGGCGAGTGCCGTTACGCCAAACCCCCATTGTGCTGCGAAGAGGAATGTTCCGCCGGTTCCAGCGATGGCGATGCCGACCAAAACTTCCACCATCAAAATGCGGACCATGTTGGGATCTTTAAAAGCGACTTTGATCGCATCCCAGCTGAACTCCATCTTCGGGGCGTCTTCGGCGGGGGCAGGATCAGGGACGAAGGAGACGGCAAGTGTCACGGTCAGCGGGAGCACGATCATGAGAATAATCCCCATCACCATGACCTGACCGCGCCGATCAATCCCGTAATTGATTGCAAGCAGCGTCGGAATAATCAGCAAGGCAAGCAGGGTCACCGTCGAGATAATCTCGCGCCACATGAACAGTCTCGACCGCTCGTCATATACGGTCGTGATCATCGGGACCCAGGATTGATGGGGCGTCTGCAGCATGGTGAAGCCGAGCCAAAGGACGATCAACCAAACAACCAAATAGAATGGCGAGACGGTCTCACCCATTGGCATGAACATAAAGAAGGCCCCGATCATAAGCACCGGAACACTCGCAATCAGCCAGTGCTTAATCCTGCCGCGCTTCGTCGGGCGTGTATCAACAAGCCATCCCATGACGGGATCGGTGCCGAGATCCCAGAATCGCAAAATCATGAAGACGAGGCCAACCATTGTCGTGCCAAGCCCCAATTGTTCGGCATACATAGGCGCAACAAAAACGGCCATCGGCAGACCGATCGCTGAAAGGGGCATTCCAACACTGGCAAAAGCAAGCACCCGCGGAAGCGGAAGACGATCAGACGCAGAGCTCATGGAACGAAGATGACGCGTGCGTCACGAAAGGCAAGCGAAATCGGACTGGCTTTGAAATCCACAGACTTGTCCACAGGTTGAAATTCATGCAGTTTCGATATCGAAACAACTTAAACCGAATCGGTTTTACGGCTGGTAACGAATCGATAACCCGAACCGGGTGATTTGGTGTGCTTCTGATTCGCAACTGATTCGACGATGGGAAGTATCGGGCATGGAGCTCAACAAAAACACAATTATAGAGGGCGAATGCGTCGACGTTCTGTCACGCCTTCCAGACAATTCAGTTGATCTGGTTTTTGCCGACCCACCCTACAACCTTCAGCTCGGCGGGGGGCTAACCCGTCCAGATCAATCGGTTGTTGATGGCGTCACCGACGCTTGGGACCAATTCGATAGTTTCGACGCGTATGATCTTTTTACCCATCAATGGCTGTCAGAGTGCCGCCGTGTGCTCAAAGATGACGGCGCGATCTGGGTGATTGGTTCATACCATAACATTTTCCGCGTGGGCACCGTTCTTCAAGACGCAGGTTTCTGGATTCAGAACGATGTGATCTGGCGCAAGTCGAACCCGATGCCGAACTTTAAGGGCACACGGTTCCAGAATGCGCATGAGACGATGATCTGGGCTGGTAAGTCTGAGAAGTCGAAAGTCACTTTCAACTATGATGCGCTTAAAGCCTTCAACGAAGATAAGCAGATGCGCTCTGATTGGTTGATCCCGATCTGCGCTGGCGGCGAACGTCTCAAAGGTGACGATGGCAAGAAGGCTCACCCAACGCAAAAGCCGGAAGCGCTGTTGCAGCGGATCTTGCTGGCGACGTCTAAACAAGGTGATGTGGTTTTGGATCCGTTTTCAGGGACGGGCACGACGGCGGCTGTCGCCAAGAAACTTGGCCGCGCTTACGTCGGGATCGAACAAGACCCCGCTTATGTCCGCATTTCTCGTGCGCGATTGAAAGCGATTACGCCGATAGAAGGCGACATGCTTGAAATTGAGAAGGGCAAAAAATCCCTCCCGCGCGTTCCATTTGGCGCCTTGATCGAAAATGGATGGCTGAAGCCAGGGGACCGACTTTGGTCACCAAAGAAGCGCTTCAATGCGCGCATTCGCCTCGACGGCAGCCTGACAACCGGCGAAGCGACAGGATCCATTCACCGTATGGGGGCCTTCGTTCAGCAAGCGCCGGCGTGCAATGGATGGACCTATTGGCACTATGAAGAATCAAAGAACGGTGAGCTCGCGCCGATCGATCTTCTGCGACGCCGTTATCGTCATGAAATGGGATTGGTGAACTAGGCGTTCCCGTAAAAAGAGAAATTTGGGTCTTTCCGTTTACCGATAAGAATGCTGCTATGAGGCGATCCAATAATTAGGAACGCCTCCCAGATGAAACAGCAATTACTTTCTTGTGCCGCCTTAGCTCTCGCGTGGGCCGGGCCTGTTGCCCTTGCCGATCCGATGCCGGGTCCAATGTGGGATCACCATGCCGACGCGGGCGCAGAAGCCGAACGCGAACCGGTCGAGTGGGATCTGACGCGGCTCTATGCCGATGTCGAAGCCTGGGATGCAGCGCGCCTCGATGTACTCGAGCGCCTCGGCCCAATTGGTGAAATGGCGGATACGTTTGAGCCGAGTGCGGCGGCGCTCGCGGATCTGTCTCAGCAAACCTCTGATATTGGCCGAGAAGCCCTTCGTGTGTCGTCGTACGCATTTATGGATTCAGACACAGATCTGCGGAACGGTGACAAGCTTGCGCGTCGTGGACAGGCGCAAGCCATGTTTGCTGCTTATGGCGAAGCGACGGCTTGGATCAGCCCAATGGTTCAGGCCGTTGGCGAAAAGCAAATCGAGACTTGGATTGCTGAAGAGCCACGCCTGGCAAAGCATGCCTTTGGGTTGCGCGAAACGCTGCGTTCGACGCCGCATACGCTGTCTCCAGAGGGAGAAAGTTTGATGGCAGCGGCAAGCGTCGCCTTGGGCGGTGCTCAACGAATCTACACCCAGCTCAAGAATTCAGACATTCCGTGGCCGACCATTACGCTCAGCACAGGTGAAGAACTTCGCCTCGATGCAGCAGGTTACGTGAAAGGCCGCGCGGCGGAAAATCGCCAAGACCGGATCGATGTCTTCAATGCGTACTTTGAGACCTATCAGCAGTTTGAAAGCTCGCTAGGTGAAGCGCTTGGCAGCCACGTTCAGCGCCAAGTCTTTAACGCCTCGCAGCGCAATTACGCGTCAGCGCTGGAAGCCGCTTTGTCAGACGACAATATTCCGCGCGAGGTCTACGATACGCTCCTCAGCGAAGTCAATGCGGCTCTGCCGACACTGCATCGCTACTTCAAGCTTCGCGGCCGCATTCTTGGGGTCGATGATTTCGCGTTCCACGACATCTATCCGAACCTCGTCGAGACGGATCAGGTATTCGATTTAAACAAATCTGCCCAAATCGCTGCGCTCGCCTCGGAGCCTTTTGGCGATGAATACGTGCAGAATCTCTGTCTCGCCACGAGCGGCGGATGGAGCCATGCCTATCCAAGCCAGGGCAAACGAAGCGGCGCTTATATGTCGGGCAGCGTCTATGATGTCGGACCCTATGTTTTGCTGAACCACCAGGACACTTATGACAGCGCCTCGACCTTTATCCATGAATGGGGCCACGCAATGCACACCATTCTGGCGAATGATGCGCAGCCATTTGAAACCGCTCGCTACTCCATCTTCATCGCCGAAACGGCCGCGATTACCAAAGAGGTACTCGCTCAGGAGAAAATGCTCGATGCGGCCACGACGGATGAAGAGCGTCTTTTCTTCCTCGGCTACGCCCTTGAGCAAATGCGCGGCACTTATTTCCGCCAGACACAGTTCGCTGAGTTTGAGGCCGCCATCCACGACGCGGTTGAAAATGGGGAAAGTCTCACCGGCACTCGGATGACCGAGCTTTATACCGACATCTTCAATCGCTATTACGGCGTTGAAGAAGGCGTCACGGTTGTACCTGAAAGCTACAACCTCGAATGGGCCTATATCCCACACTTCTTCTACGACTTTTACGTCTATCAGTATTCCACATCGCTCGCGGCAGCGGTCTACTATGCGGACAAAATTCGTGAAGGCGACGAGGAAACAACTCAGGCTTACCTCGAAATGCTTGAAGCAGGCGGGTCAGCGCATCCTTACGACCTGAAACTCGCCACCGGTCTTGATATGGCAAGCCCGGATCCTTATCGCGCGGTCGAAGCGCGGATGAACCGGATCATGGACGAGATTGAAGAGATCCTCGACCGCCGCGATTCCGGTGAGGCTGCACCAACGCGTGCGACCGTGGCGCTCGGTAACCCATGCGGTGTAGGTGATAGCTAGGCTGCCGGTCTAAAGGCAGCTGAGGGTGCCAGCATCAATATAGGCATTCGTTGGATTAGAGTTCGTGGGCAAGACAAGCTCACAGCTCTTTTCCACGGATCGTCGTGCGATAATGGTATCGCCAGGGCTGGCATCGATTTGGAAGAATCCATCTGGCCCGGTCGTGCCGAGCGTTGATCCATTGAACTCTAGAAATGCGTTTGGGATCGGGGTGCCTGTTTCATCAACCAGGCGGGCAAAGATGATCGAAACCGGGCGAACTTTGCGTGTAAGACTGATGACATTGCCCGGATAGGCAACAAGTCGGTCTGTATGTTGTTCATAGTCCAAATTGCCGGTGCGTTCGGGGTGGATTCCGACATCATGGATCGAGAATTCCTTGAGTGGGACAAAGGTGTGGCCGCCGATATGGCCACCGAGCGTGTGCGCCGGTCGACTTGTTCCGGGTCAGGGCTTTCAAAATAGGTCTCAGGGTAAATGCCGGGTTCGATTATGCGCGTGGCTGAAATTTGGAAATACTGAGTGCGCGAGCTTGTGTTCCTGACTTTAATATCCTCACGCGTAGGGTCGTTTCCATCGAACACAATAATGGCTGGGTCTACGCTGAGTTGCGCCGCGGCTTGGCTGCTTGCCAGAGCCATGAATACAAATCCGATTAGTGTTTTTGGCATCTAATTTCTCGCGCTATTCAGAGAAGTAGACGACATATCTTACATGTAAACAAACTTAGAGTATTTTTGATTTGTAAAATCAAATATTAAATTTGTGTGCGGGTATTTTTATTTGAAGATTAAGTGTGCGCCCGGGAGTCCTGGCGATTAGTCGCGAGGGCGCCAGCCTGCGGGGAGACGGAAGCTTGGTTTCTTCTTTTCCCGCGGGACGCCCGGGGTTGGCACAGTGCCATCGGAATAGGGGCCAGCTGGTTTTGCGCCCGCGGCAATGTCCTTCAGCTTCAAGGCCGCGTATTGGCCAGGCGCATTGCCGAGGCCATGATCTTGAGGCGCGACGGCTTCGACTTTGTCTCCGGAGAGTGGGCGGAGCCATTCCCACCAGCTCGGCCACCAAGACCCTGGCAGCTCGTCGGCATCGGAAAGCCAGCGTCCGGGGTTTTCCGGCACTTCGTCATTGACCCAGTGCTGATACTTCTCCGTGCTCGGCGGATTGATCACGCCCGCAATATGACCAGAGCCGGCTAACGTGAATCGAACGTCGCCGCCAAAATTCTGCGCGCCTTTATAGATCGAGTGCCAGGGACAGATATGATCTGATCGACTGGCTTGGACAAAGATGGGGATCTTGATGTCGCCCATGTTTACGGGCTCGCCAAACACTTCAAACTTGCCGCGAGAGAGCTGGTTCTGATTATAGAACTTGGTCAGATAGGTCTTGTGCGTCGGGCCAGGAATGTTGGTCTGATCGGCGTTCCAATAGAGTAGATCAAAGGGGCGCGGCTGTTTGCCCATCATGTAATTGTCGACAACGTAGCGCCAGACAAGATCGGCAGGGCGGAGCCAGTTGAACGTCTCCCCCATCATTTCGCCCGGCATGATGCCGTCATGCTCATCGATGACTTTATCGACTTGCTGTAGGCCTTCGTCGCCAGTGAAGATTTTCAGCTCACCCGCGAGATCAAAATCAGACTGAGAGGCGAAATAGGTGGCAGACGCGATCCGTTTGTCGCCGGTCTTGCTCATGTGGGCGAGGGCTGAGCTCAAAAGCGTGCCGCCAATGCAATAGCCGACCGTATTGATCTTCTTTGACCCGGTCTCTTTTGTAACGGCATCCACAGCCGCCAAAATGCCCTGATCGACATAGTCGTCCCAGGTAAAGTCTTTGGTCTCATCATCGGCAGAGCGCCACGACACGACGAATGTATTCACCCGCTTCGACAGCAGCCAACGGATCATCGAGTTCTCAGGCTGCAGGTCGAGGATGTAGAACTTATTGATCCAGGGTGGGAAGATGAGCATGGGCCGGGCGCGCATCTTTTTGCGGCTCGGATTGTAATGGATGATCTCGATCAACTTGTTGCGGAAAACGACTTTACCCTTCGCCGTCGCAACGTTCTTGCCGATCTCATAGGCCTCTTCATCGGTTTGAGAGATCGCGAGCCGTCCGTCGCCGCGTTGTAGATCGTTACGTGCGTTGCGAAGCCCATCGAGGACGCTTTCGCCCTTGGACTCAATCATAGCCCGGATTGCGGCCGGGTTGGTCGCCAGCATATTGGTCGGCGCCATCGCGTCGACAAACTGGCTCATATAGAACCGTGCTTTGAGCTTTGTCTCATCATCGAGGTCGTCGGATACGGTATCGATCAGGCCTTGGAGCCATTCCGCGTTAAGCATCCAAGCGCGGCGCATGAAGCTGAAGGCTGGGTTGGCTTCCCATTCCGGGTCGGCAAATCGTCGATCCTTCGGCATCGGCGTGTTGCTGGCCATAGCCTGAAACAAATTCATCCAGCCTTGGAAGAGAGTCATCATGGCGTGCCCGGATTTTTCCGGGTTGCGAACGAGCGCTGCGCCGACCTGCATTTGGGCTTCGAGACCGCCAAACGGATCTGGCTGTCCTGGCGCCGCAGAGGCGCCATTTGCGCCGCCGAGCGTATCGACCAACATGCCTTGCGCTTCTTGAATGGCCTGCATGAGATTGGTCGCCATTGCCTGCAATGACTCAGAATCTACCTCTGGAAAGGCATTTGGAAGCGTACTCGCCCCAAAATTATCAAAGTTTCTACCTTTGGTCATGAGACCGACTCTCGCCATTCTGTGCGAACCTATATAAGACTAAACAGCTTTGGGAATTATGAGTCCAGCGAGGGAAATTGTTTATGCGCATAGGGATTTTCGTAACGTTTGCCTTTTTGGTGGGCTGCACAAGCTCCATCGAGAAGGTGCAATCGCTGCGGTCGCAAGCTCCCGATTGGTATGAGGCGCGTAAAGTTGAGTTCCGTGGCGAGGGCTATCCCAGTCTCACCGACATCCCCGAACCTTCTCAACGCAACGCCGCGAGAGTGAGTTTGCAGTTGTCAGAAGCGGAAACTCTAGCCGCGCTCGAAATGTTTTATTCCGACCCTCGCGCGGAACCGGCGACCGAAACGCCTGAAGAGGTGCGAGCCTGGGCGCTGGAGGTAAAGCGAGCGGTGGAGGGGCAGCTTCCTGCCCCCGATTTTCTGACCGACGAAGAGGTCGAGGATATCAAGGCACGCTTTAATGTGCCGCGCGCGCGCCTCTAATACTTGAAGATTTTAGTTTACGGAGATCCGCACCATGAGCGGAGAGTTTCACAAAATTAGGCGCTTGCCGCCTTACGTGTTTGAACAGGTCAATCGTCGCAAGGCTGAGCTGCGAGCTCAGGGCGCCGATATTATCGATCTTGGGATGGGTAATCCCGATATGCCGGCGCCGCCGCATGTGATTGCGAAGCTGGCAGAGACAGCTGCGAAGCCCAATGTCCATGGCTATTCCGCTTCACGCGGTATTCCCGGCCTACGCCGAGCTTTGGTCGATTATTACGATCGCCGTTTCGGTGTGAAGCTGGATAAGAACCGTGAAGTCGTTGTGACGCTCGGGTCTAAAGAAGGCTTTGCCAACCTCGCCCAAGCGATCACTGCGCCAGGCGATGTCATTTTGGCGCCGGATCCGTCTTACCCGCTGCACCATTTCGGGTTCATCATGGCGGGTGCCTCGATCCGAGCGATCCCGGCGCCGACACCAGAAGCTTACTTGTCGGGCATTAGCAAAGCGATCCGCTATTCCGTGCCGCCGCCGACCGCGATGGTGCTCTGCTATCCGTCAAACCCGACAGCTGATGTTTGTGATCTTGAATTTTACAAAGACGCTGTGGCGCTCGCGAAAAAGCATGATCTCTATATCCTGTCAGACCTCGCTTATAATGAGATCTATTTCGAAGAGCCGACCCCCTCAATTTTGCAAGTGAATGGCGCGAAAGACATCGCGGTCGAAACCACGACCATGTCGAAAACCTATTCCATGGCGGGGTGGCGCATCGGGTTTGCGGCGGGCAATGAACGCCTGATTGGCGCGCTGGCGCGGGTTAAGTCTTATCTCGACTATGGTGCGTTTACGCCCATCCAAGTCGCCGCCTGCGCCGCGCTTGATGGTCCCCAGGACTGCGTTGACGAGTTCCGAGCGACTTACAAATCACGCCGGGATGTTCTGATCGAGAGCTTTGGCCGTGCGGGTTGGGACGTGCCGACCCCGGAAGCATCGATGTTCGCTTGGGCGAAAATTCCGCCTCAGTGCGGGGATATGCGAAGCTTGGAGTTCGCGCTCAAGCTCATGAATGAAGCTGAAGTTGCTGTCGCCCCTGGTGCCGGGTTTGGCGAGCATGGTGACCGACATGTGCGCATCGCGTTGGTAGAAAACGAGCAACGCATCCGCCAAGCCGCGCGAAACATCAAACGGTTCCTTGCCAAAGTCGAAGAGGGGGGGCAAAGCGAGCCCCTGCAAAGGACAGGATCTTGAAAACAGTCAAATTAGGAATTGCTGGGCTTGGCCATGTCGGCTGCGGCCTCATCGAATTGGTTGAACGCCAAGCAGATCTTCGCCTGCCAGGGAAGGTTGAGATTGTGGGCGTGTCCGCACGGAGCAAAAACCGCAACCGCCCCGTCGATATCTCTGCTTATCGCTGGTTCGATGACGCTGCGACCCTGGCGGAAGACCCTGAGGTCGATATCTTTGTAGAGCTGGTCGGCGGTTCTGATGGGCCAGCTAAAATCGCGGTCGAAGCCGCGATCAACGCGGGTAAGCACGTCGTAACCGCCAACAAGGCTTTGATCGCGATGCATGGGCAGTCGCTTGAAGCACTAGCGCAGGAAAAAGACGTCGATTTGATGTTTGAAGCAGCGGTGGCTGGCGGTGTTCCGATTGTGCGCGTACTGCGCGATTCTTTGACAGGTGTTGCGGTCCAGCGGGTCTCAGGGATTTTGAACGGGACTTGCAACTATCTCACGACACAGATGCTTGAGACCGGGTGTTCTTATGACGAAGTCCTCGAGGAGGCGCAGCGGCTTGGTTATGCGGAAGCTGACCCAACACTCGATGTTTCGGGGATGGACGCGGCGCATAAAGCGGCGATCCTCGCATCGATTGCGTTCACGGCGGACCTCGATTTTTCGAAAGTCTCCGTCAAAGGCGTCGATACCGTTGAACTGATCGACTTAGTCTTAGCCGATCGTTTAGGGCTCAGAATCAAATTGATCACGGAAGGCTTGCTGACAGCAGACGGAGTCGTCTGCCGCGTCGCCCCTTTGGCGCTGCCAATTGATCACCCATTGGCGCGCGTTGATGGAGCATTGAATACAGTCCGTGTCGAAGGCGACCCCCTCAGCGCCGTAACGTTGACCGGACCCGGCGCAGGACCTGGGCCAACGGCAAGTGCGGTCATGGGCGACATATCAAAACTGTTCACACCGACCGCGCGAAGTCCATTTGGCCGGGCGCCCCATCATGGGACACGCAGCTTCGTAGAAGCCAAAACGGCGGAACGATCAGCGTTCTTTTTCCGGGTGAAACTAGCAGATCGTCCAGGCGCTTTGGCCAGTTTAACCGAGGCTCTGGCAGCTCATAACGTCTCTGTGGACAAATTATTGCAAGAGTCAGCTGATGACAGCGATGTCTCGCCCGTTGCCATCCTAACACACATGTGTTCTCGCGGAGATATAGAAGATGCGAGTGCACGAGTCTCAGGCCTAGAGGCGAGCGTCGGGGCACCGCAAGTCATTGCGATAGATGCCGTGACTTAACGTAACAAACCGGGTCAGGAGTGACTTTGGGGGAGAAAAAAATGAGCGAGAGCATTCTTATTCCGCATCTGGCAGATGCGATGGTGCGCGTAACTGAAAAGGCGGCGATCGCTGCCGAAGCCCTAGCTGGGCGCGGCGATGAGAAAGCGGCTGATGCCGCTGCCGTAGATGCGATGCGGACAGCCTTTAATGCGGTGGACTTTCAAGGCCGCGTTGTGATCGGTGAAGGCGAACGAGACGAAGCGCCAATGCTCTATATCGGCGAAGAAGTTGGCACCGGAAACGGCCCTGCCATCGATATCGCGCTCGATCCATTGGAAGGCACAACGCTCACGGCGAAAGCCATGTCGAATGCGCTCGCGGTTCTCGCCATCGCACCACGCGGCGGATTGCTCTTCGCGCCAGATACTTACATGGACAAGATCGCGATCGGGCCTGGTTATGCAGACGGGCTCATCGATCTTGATGCGACCCCTGCAGAGAACATTGCTGCCATGGCGAAAGAGAAGGGCGTTGCTGTCTCTGAGATGACGGCCTGCGTCTTGGATCGCCCACGCCACGCTGAAATTATTGATAGCCTGAGAGGCGCAGGCGCCCGTGTGCACCTGATCTCAGATGGCGATGTTGCTGGCGTGATCAATACAACGAACCCAACCACGGGGATTGATCTCTATGTTGGTTCTGGCGGCGCTCCGGAAGGTGTGCTCGCGGCTGCGGCGCTGAAATGTGTTGGTGGTCAAATGCAAGGTCGTTTGGTGTTCCGCAATGATGACGAACGCCGCCGCGCCGACCGAACGGGCATCACGGATTATGACAAGAAGTACGATCTGCACGAACTCGCTTCGGGCGAAACCGTCTTCTGTGCGACTGGCGTTACCAAAGGCGGACTGGTGGATGGCGTCGTACGGCACAATGGTCATATCCAAACGGATACGCTCGTGATGAGCAGCGCCGATGGCATGGTCCGTAAGATCAAAAGTTGGCACCGCGCCTAGTGAAACGCTTTGCGCTCGGGCTCGTGGCTCTCGCAGCCGCGTGCACGAGCAGTGAGTATTCGCAGGATATCACAGACACCTTTGTTGAAGGCGACCGGCTCTATGTGTCGGGAACGCTCAATGCGCTCACATATGATGAGATTGCACAGCAAATTTTAGCCAATCCGGGACTGACCACGGTCGTGCTCGAAGACATTGATGGTTCGATTGATGACGATGTTAATCTGGAAACGGGCCTGCTTATCCATGAAGCGGGCTTAGACACCTATGTGCCCGCAGACGGACAGATCGAATCCGGCGCCGTAGATCTGTTTTGCGCCGGGAAAAACAGAATTGCTGAAAGCGGCGCAAAAATTGGTGTGCATTCTTGGGCCGCGGAAGATGGCCTCGAGGGCGGGGATCTGCCTCAAGATGATCCTGAAGATCAGCCCTACATTTCCTATTTTGAACAGGTTACGTGCCCGGTCTCTTTCTATTGGTACACGCTAGAGGCCGCGCCCGCTGGCGACATGCACTATATGAGCGAAGATGAATTACTCGCTCATTCAGTTGCGACGGAAATCCGCTAGCTGGTCGATCGCCGTTCCTGATCTTCGCGAGTCATGATTGAAGCGCGTATGACAAATTCCGGATTTGGCTCAGAGAACTCATTTGGCGGTCGCTATTGGACGCTGCGCGGTGCGGACGAGGGTGCCGTGCGGGCGCTCACGCCGCATCTTGATGGCAATGATTTGCTTGCGCGTCTGCTCGCGCCGCGTGGCTTGGTGTCCGATCAGGTCGAGACCTTTCTGAACCCGACTCTGCGCGCCTTGTTTCCAGACCCGTCGAGCTTTCAGGACATGATGAAAGCGGCGAACCTAACGCTCGATGCGATTGTCGCCGGCAAGTCAGTTACCGTCTTTGCGGATTATGATGTTGATGGCGGCACCAGTTCGGCAATCTTGGCGCGTTACTTTCGCGCTTGGGGGCGTGAGATTGGTCTTTATGTGCCGGACCGCCTCACCGAAGGATACGGGCCAAGTCCGGAAGCGTTTCGTCACCTCAAAGGACAAGGCGCGGACCTTGTCATCACCGTAGATTGCGGTGCGGCCGCAACGGACGCGCTTGCTGAAGCGGTGAAGATCGACCTGCCGGTCATTGTCATCGACCATCACTTAATGGGGAAAGAGCCGCCGGAATGTGCTGCCTTGGTCAATCCAAATCGCGCTGATGATAAGAGTGAGCAAGGCCACCTGGCGGCAGCGGGTGTCGTTTACGTTTTCGCTGCTGCTTTAAACAAATTGGCCCGCGAGCGCGGGATCGCGCCAGAGGGTGGGTTGCCAGATATCTTACACTGGCTCGACCTTTGCGCGCTCGGCACACTTTGCGATATGTCGCCTTTGCGCGGTGCCAATCGGGCCTTTGTGAAGCAAGGTCTAAAGATCCTCGAGCGCGGCCAAAATCCAGGTTTGCGTGCGCTCGCTGATATCGCTGGGATCGGGAAAATCGAAAGTGTTTATCACGCGACGTTTGTGCTCGGGCCGCGTCTGAATGCTGGCGGGAGGGTCGGTGACCCCTGGCTCGCCGCAAAGCTGCTTGCAACTGATGACCGGGCTGAGGCGATTGCGCTGGCGGAACGCCTACATACGCATAATGATGAGCGCAAAGCCGTTGAGAGCGCCATCCTCGAGCACGCAACAATTGAGGCGCAGAAGCAGATCGAAGCGAACCCAGATGTTGGTATTTTGATCGCAGCAGGCGAGGGGTGGCATCCGGGCGTAATCGGGATCGTCGCCGGGCGCCTCAAGGATCGCTTCCACCTGCCCAGTATCGTTATCGGTTGGGGGCAGGGCTTAGGGCCGGTTGCAAAGGGGTCGGCGCGTTCCGTGCACGGCGTAAACATTGGCGATGCAATCTCGGCTGCCGCGAAAGCCGGTGTCGTGATCTCCGGCGGCGGGCACGCGATGGCGGGGGGGCTAAGCCTTGAGCCTGAACAGCTGCCTGCGCTTCAAAGCTGGATGCAAGAGCATATGGCGGAGTTCAAAACGGAGCGGGCCGCCGCAAAAGAGTTGGTCGTCGATGCCGTCTTGTCATTGAATCAGGTCACGACCGATACGTTCGATACAATTCAGACGATCGGCCCGTTTGGGCAAGGGGCGCCGGAACCAATTTTCGGTCTCGCTGATGTTGAGATTACTCACACAAGGCCAATCGGAGATAACCACTTGAAGCTGACGGTCGAGAATGCTGGCGGACGGATCGATGCTTTGGTTTGGCGCTGTATGGGGACGCCGCTTGGTGATGCACTTTTGCAGCGCGGCCGCGTCCATCTTGCAGGTCGATTGAAAGACAATGAATGGAACGGGCGCCGCACGGCACAATTTGAGGTGATCGACGCTGCGGCGGCCTAATGCAGAGACGCTAAACCCGCCAAGCGTTTTCGTGTCGATCCAGAAGTTCTTCGACCCAGTTTTCGAGCTTCGGTTTTTCGACGAGTGCGACGATGCAGCCGCCAAAGCCGCCGCCGGTTAGCCTGGCGCCTTTTGCGCCAATATTGAGGGCGTCGTTCACCAGATCGTCAATCACCGGCGTCGAAGCTTCGAAGTCTTGTGAGTAAGATCGATGGCTTTCGTTCATCAGGGCGGCAAACGTGTTGAGGTCGCCCGTTTTCATGGCGTCGCTCGCTTGAACCGCGCGTTTATGCTCGGTCATGACATGACGTGCCCGCTTGCGAAGCGGATCGGGCATTTCAGACAAGGCTTTCATTTGCGCCTGACCGAGACGGCAAAGCTGATCCGTTTTCAGATGCTCGGCGGCGGCTTGGCATTCCTCAAATCGAGCTTTGTAGCGCCCGTCGGCAAGCTCTCGTCTGACGCCTGAGTGGATCACTGCGATGCCCCAATCTTCTGGAATGTCGATCACATCATAACTCAGGTCGCTCGTATCGAGCGCGAGGGCTTCTCCGTGATCGGCGAGACCCACGGCCATTTGATCCATGATTCCACAAGGCATCCCGATATAGTCATTTTCGACCGCGCGCGCGTGTTTGGCAATGTCGACGGCTGTGGTGGCAACTTGCCCAACAATCGATGCGGCGCGCAGAATTGCGGTAATCAAAGCTGCGGACGATGAGACGCCTGCACCGTCCGGTATGTCGCTCTCAATGTGGAGTTTGACGCCGCCGGTCAGCCATCCGAGTTCGGAAGCTTTCCAGAGTGCGCCCATCGCATAATCGGTCCAATCATCGCGTTTCGCGTCTCCAAGGGGGCGCTCGATCAGATCATCGAAACGGGTCGATTTTATCGTGATGGTGGGGGCATCCTGGCGCGCGAGGGCCACTTGAATGCGTCGTTGCAGTGCCGCTGGAAGAACGGCGCCGCCATTATAATCGGTGTGTTCGCCAATCAGATTGACGCGTCCCGGTGCGGAGGCCGCAATTGTTGGCGGGCTTCCGAATGTGTTGGTGAAACCATCGATCGGGTTCATAGGGCACCTCTTAGGCGGTCGGCGGCATGGCGGGGCATGACATCAACAGTGAAGACGGCTGTCGCTTGTTCGACAGATGCCAGATACTTCACGCGGTCAGGTGCCCGCAGCAGTGGATAAAACTGAGCTGAAAATTGGAACTTTCCGTCTCGCCCATGAGGCGCAGCGTGGAGGCTGAGCATGCACGGCGTTTCGCGTCCGAAGAACGCATCATATCGACGGACCGTATCTCCGAGCAGGTGCGCAAATCCGTCAGCTTGAGCCTCATCAAATGCCCAAGGGCCGGATACAGGCTCTAAAGCGGAGATCCAAACTTCGTAAGGGAAGCGGGCGTAGCGGGGCGCATAGGATACCAAGCCGCCCGCCTCGCCAATTCGGTAAGTCGAGCCCCAGGATTTTACATCCTCGGCGAGATCATATCCCGCTTCAAACGCATCAAGCGCTGTCTGCTGCGGCGTTGGAATAATTGGAAATCCGTAAATCTGCCCATGCGGGTGGTGCAAGGTTACGCCGACTTCGTCACCGCGATTCTCAAATGGCAAAACGAACGCGCAGCCTTGATCAAACATCGATTGATAGCGATCGACCCAAGCTTCAACCAAAAGGCGGCGCCGGTCTTGTGAAAGCGTGCCGAGTGAACCTTGCGCATCTGCCGAGTAGACAATGACTTCGCACGCTCCCTTTGCAGCGTGCATTTTGAGGCCGGTCGTTTCTGGTTCCTGAGCGTCGGCAGAGAGGCTCGGAAATCGGTTTGCAAAAACGGCGAGCTCATAGTCTTCGAATGGGATTTCGGTGAGAGGTTTGCCGTTTTGGCTTGGCGCGAGCGGGTTGGCGGCAGCACTTGGTTTAAAAGTTCGGTTCTGGCGCCCCGCAGCATAAATTGACCAATCACCGCGCAGGGGGTGGTAGCGCAGTTCTGACCCGGTGACGGCTTGTAGATCTTCACCCTCAACTCGTGGAAGATCATGCGGTTGGTAACCGTAGAGGAAGAGGTCGCGGCCATCCGACTTTGTATGATGACGGCGATAGGCATCACGACCAGCGATTTGGCGAGAAAGCGTTTTGATCGGGTCACTCATCCGCTGCATCCATTCCATCTCGGGCCGTCAGTGCAAACCCAACTTAGCATAAAAGTTCGTATTCGATCATTATAAAAATATCTATGCATGAAAATCAGAATTCTTCCGAAATCCACATTACACACCCGATTTATATGTGTTTATTACAAGGTGAGAGACGTTTGGGAACGGCAACTCCTGATATTGCGGAGCATGGGCATCATAGAAATGGGGCCCGTATATTTTCGAATTCGATGATAAATTACTCTATTTCCAACATTGGTGTTTTCTGCAAAATGGAGACACATCAAGCGCGTTCCAATTCGAGGTGAGCAATCTATGGCAGAGCAAAACGGTTATGTGACCCTTACCGCGGGCAATACCAGCCTGGTTTTGGATTGTGCGATCGGCGAACGCCCGAGCATTCTCTATTGGGGGTCACGCCTCGCGAAATCGGCTCCGGAATTGATCAAAGCGATGACCACCCGGCAGCATGCGCCGGGCGGTGCCGATGCCGAAGTTGGCAGCTCGCTCTTGAATGAAACGGGATCGGGCATCGCGGGTTTGTCAGGCTTCTCAGCGCATCGCAATGGAACGGCCTGGGCGAGCTTGTTTAGAGTCACGAAAGTGCTGCGCCCCGAACCTCACCGGGTGGAAGTTGTTTGCGAGGATGAAGTAACGAAAGTCCGCGCGACCCATTTCATTGGCTTCGACCCGGACAGCAACTTGTTGACCTGCCAGACGCAGATCGAAAATTTGGGCGACACTGACTTAGCGATCGATTGGTGTGCGTCCGCGAGCCTGCCTTTAGACCCGCGAGCGACCCGGTTGTTTGGATTTACGGGGCGTTGGTCTGGCGAGTTTCACCTCGAAGAAGTCGCGCCATTCTTAGGAAGCTATGTTCGTGAGAACAAAAACGGACGGACCAGCCATGACAATTTCCCTGGCCTGGTGGTTGGAACTGAGGAGACGCATGAACAAGCCGGCCCTTGCTTTGCGTTCCATCTCGGTTGGAGCGGCAATAATAGAGTGCGGGTGGATCGCCTCAGTGACGGCCGATCTTTCGTGCAAATGGGGGAGTACTTTTTCCCAGGAGAGATGTCGCTTGCCCCTGGCGAAACTTATAGAACACCTCGCCTCTATGCGGGCTTCACCAGTCGCGGCTTCAGCGCTTTGTCGCGCAAGTTTCATCACCACCTGAAGCACACTGTCATGGATGGGCGCATCGACCGTAAGGAACGCCCCATTCATTATAATACGTGGGAAGCGGTTTATTTTGATCATGATCACGACACGCTTTTCAAGCTCGCGGAGAAAGCAGCGGCCGTGGGGGCTGAGCGCTATATCCTAGATGATGGCTGGTTCGGATCACGGCGAAATGACAAAGCGGGTCTCGGCGATTGGTGGCCATCGGAAGATGTCTATCCAGATGGACTCGGGCCGCTTGTTGATCATGTCACGGGATTGGGGATGGAGTTTGGCCTGTGGTTCGAACCTGAAATGGTCAACCCGGACAGCGAACTGTTCCGCACGCGTCCTGATTGGATCTTGCATGCCGAGGGCGTTGAGCAGGTTCCGTTCCGTAGCCAGTTCGTTTTGGATCTGACGCGGCCGGAAGTCAGCGATTATCTCTTCGATCACATGCACAAATTGCTCAGCGCGCATGATATCAGCTACGTAAAATGGGATATGAATCGCGACGTCCATCACCCGGGCAGTCGCGGCCGACCTGCTATCAATCAGCAGACGCGTGCGCTCTATGCTTTGATTGAACGCCTCCGTGAGGCGCACCCGAACCTTGAGATCGAAAGCTGCTCATCCGGCGGTGCACGTGCTGACTATGGAATCCTTCGCCGGACGGATCGCATTTGGACATCAGACAGCAATGATGCGCTCGACCGGCAGCGTATTCAACGCGGCGCCTCTCACTTCTTCCCACTCGAGATTATGGGTGCACATGTCGGGCCGGAGACGTGTCATATCACTGGGCGTCGTCTGACCATGGCGCTTCGGGTCGCCACCGCTTTGTTTGGTCATATGGGAATGGAGCTAAACCTGCTTGAAGAAAGCGCGGAGAATTTGGAGATCTTGAAAGCAGGGATCGCGCTCCATAAAGCGCACCGACACTTGCTCCACCATGGCGAGTTCCATCGTCTAGATACTCCAGAGCATGTGAACGCCGTCGGTGTTGTTGCGCAGGATCAATCCGAGGCGCTGTTCTCTTGGTGTAATTTGACTGGCCATCGCCAAACCATTCCAGGGCGCATTTATGTGCCAGGCCTCGATGCGAGTAAGACGTACAAGACCAAAATCATTTGGCCGAATCCGGTGCGGTCAATCTCTCGACCCTCCGTTCTAGAGGCGACAGAATTAGGGGGTGACGGCGTGGACTTGCCTGGAGAGGCGCTCATGCATGTTGGGCTTCAAGTTCCGCTTCTGCACCCAGAGACCTGTTTAATTTACCATTTTCAGGCAATATGAACCGATAGCTTGGGTTTGACATGGCGCTTGCATGAGCCGGAAACACCCGCAAGGCATGAAAGGTGACCGATATGAGTGATGCAGACGTCTCCAATTTGCCAGGACGGCAAAAGCAGATTCTGGAGCTGATCCGGTCTCAAGGCTATGTCGCCACAGAACAGTTGGTTCGCCAGTTTGGCGTAACGCCGCAAACCATTCGACGCGACATCAACACACTTTGTGAGTTGGAGTTGATTGAGCGCTTCCATGGCGGCGCGGGTCGGATCGGGAACGCCTATAACCAGCCTTACCAAGACCGTTTGCAAGAAGGCATGGAGGGTAAACGCAAGATTGCGCGTATGGTTGCCAATCGCATCCCGGAAGGTGCATCGCTGTTCTTGAACATCGGGACGACGACCGAGGCGCTCGCCACTGAACTGGTTGGCCGAAACGACCTTCGTATCGTCACCAACAATATCAACATCGCGAACATGATGCGTGAGACAGATGGCTCTGATGTGATGATTGCGGGCGGATTTGTTCGTCAGTCAGATGGCGGGATTGTCGGCGAGGCGACGACCGAGTTTTTGAAACAGTTCCGTCTGGATATCGGCGTCATCGGGATCAGTGGGATTGATGAAGACGGATCGCTCTTGGACTTTGACTATCAAGAGATCCGGTCAGCCCAAGCGATCATCCAAAACTCGCGAACCGTTTTCCTGGTTGCCGATAATGCCAAGTTCGGACGCCGGGCGATGATCCGCCTCGGGCACTATGATGATGTCGATCATCTGTTCACGGATAAAGCGCCGCCCGAAGCCTTTATGGAGGCTATTCGGGCGACCGATATGGAACTGCACGTCGCGGGCGACGACTAGCTAAATAATTAGGCTGCAGGCGCAGGGCTGGAATTGCCGATGGTCAATTCAGCTTTGCGGCCAAACACGATCAAGTTCGACAGAAGCGCCGTGCCAATGCTGGCGACGAGCGTGACGAACATGTAGTGGATGTAGTGGACGCTCGCGAGCGTTGCCCCCAACCCTTCGTCTGGAGAAATGCCGAACAGGCCATACAGCTTGAAGCTGAACACAGCGTAGACGAGCACACCCGTCACGACGCCGATAATCGCCGCCCAAGCGCTGACATTGCGGAAGGCAAGTCCGACGATAAAGGCCGACAAGATCGGCATTGAGAGCAGACCATAAAGCTGCTGCACCGTGTTGATGATGCTTTCTTGTGAAGCGAAGACTGGCACGAGCGCGATCGCCAAAACGGTCATCGCGATTGAAACATACATGCTGAGCTTCGGAACATCTCGGGCTTCATCAATGTAAGATTCATGGAAGTCGCAAACGTAGAGCGCAGCGGAGGCGTTCAGGATGGAGTTGAATGTTGTCAGCACGGCTGCTGCGATGGCGGCCGCGAATGCGCCGGACAGGATTGGTGGCAAGATATCGCCGACAATCATACCGTAGGCAGCGTCACCCACATCGCCGTAAAGCTTGTAAGCCACAACGCCGGGCACAACCGCAATGATCGGCACGATCAGCAGACGAATGCCGGCCGCAGCGAGGATGCCTTTGCGGGCCTCTTCAACGCTGGGCGAAGCCATCGCGCGCTGTGTGATGGTTTGATTGGTGCTCCAATAGAAGATCTGGATGAAGATCATGCCGGTGAGGAGCGTGTGCCATGGGATAGGTGTTTCGCTTCCATCTTCTAGCGTGCTCCCTTGGAGCATATTCAGCCGTTCCGCTGGTACATCAGAGAAGTCCCAATTGATGGCATTGAGGGCAAGAATAACAACCAGCACAGCGAGCGACAGGATGAGCACACCGCTATAAGTATCCGACACCGCAACGGCCCTGAGGCCGCCCAGGATCGCATAGAGCGCACCGACAATGGCGAACGTCACAGCCATAACAAAGATTGTGGAGTCGACCTCAATCGGGCTGCCAACAAACAGACGCTCACCGAACACACCAGAAAAATCTGCGCCAGTGGTCGACTTCAAAAAGAGCGAGCCGCCATACAAGATTGCTGGCAGGAAAATGAACAGATTGCCGAGCAGGAACAGAACCGAGATGACGGCGCGGATGTGCTTATTATCGTACTTGCGCTGAAGCAGTTCCGTCGTGGTCGTGCATTTATTGCGATAATAAATTGGGATGAAGACGAAGGCGAGGATCAGCAAGCCGACCACAGCGGCAAGTTCCCACCAGGCGAGGAGCAGCATCTGATTGCCGTTCATTCCAACCAGCTGATCGGTGGAGAGATTGGTCAGCGTGATGGACCCGGCCACGAAGTACCAGCTGAGCCCCCCATTCGCAAGGAAGTAGTCCTTGTCGGATCGGCGATCACCGGAGGGGGCATTGCGACAGCTGAGATAGGTCAAAAACCCAATCACAGCGGTGATAAAGAAGAATATTCCAACCTGCAGCATGTCCATGCGTTTGTTTCCTCACCTAATTCTTATGCGCGATTTTTCGCTTTTTTGTTTGGGTCTTAGCTCTGATGTGTGTCGCGTGCGATTTCGAGATTGATGCGTTGTATCGACGCGTCGGGATAGCGTGTATTGTGGATGCGGATCAGCGTGTTGAGCTGGAACATCGAAAACAGAATGGCGTAGATTGGCCCCAAGAACCCGGTATCTCGCAACGCACCCAGTTCTTCATTGGAGAGTGATTTTAGCCGATCTTCATTGATTGTGCTCAGGCCGCCGATGCGGTCTGTATGATCTTCAGATCTCTGCACGCCGATCACGATTTCTGAGATCAGGCCGAGCGACGAAATTTTCTCGAGGAACTGGCGCGTGATGACCTTATTTTCCGCATTCGCAAGCAGCTGGTTCTTAAGCTGACTTACCCAAAGCCCAGGTTGGCCCGCGTCATCGAACAAAGGCTCACCGTCGGTATCGGTGAACACTGAGGCAGTTTCATCAAAGGCGAGTTGTGGTCCTGGGGTCTCGTCATTTCCGGGGACGAGTGCAAACGGGTAAGCTTGCATTTCAGCAGGCTGGAAACCGGCACCCCATTGGCCTTCGCCATAAAATACATTTTGGCGAGGAATAAAGCTCGTCAAAGCAGATAGCGCGTAATTGCCGCTGCCTTGTGCGCGGGTAATCAATACTGGGAAGTCGATGATCGCGCGACTAACCTCACTGATATTGAGGGGTAACAAGTGCCGGTCTGCCGCAAACGAAAGCTGGCGATCAGGGATGATGCGAATGCCTTTGTGCAGATCACTGTTCAAGACGGTCAGGTTTGTCATAGCGCGATAGGGTCTCGACTTAGGCGGCTTGTAGCCAGTGATTGATGAAATTGCGATGCGGCGGCAAATCCTGAGACGGTTGTCGGATCAGGGTTTGGTTACGCGACAAGCCGGTTCTCCAATCGAACTCGCAGCGCTTGAAGCTCCGATGGCGTGAGGTGAAGGCCAAGTTTGGTCCTGCGCCACACGATATCCTCCGGTGTTTGAGCAAATTCATGCTCGATCAAATAGTCGACCTCCTTTTGATACAGCCCAGCCCCGTAATGATGGCCGAGATCGGCAATTGAATTTGCGCCGTCGAGCAGGGAATGGATGCATGTTCCATAGGTCCGAGCGAGGCGATGATGCGTGGCAGAGTCGAGCCAGGCATAAGACTTGGCGCTCAGCGCTTCGAAGGTTTCGAAATCTGCGTTGAGAATATCTCCGCCGGGTAGGCTTCGCTTTGCTGTCCAGGGATTTTGCGCCTGCGGAAACAAGTCGCCGAACTGTTTCAAAACATCTTCAGCCAGTTTGCGATAGGTCGTGATTTTGCCGCCGATAACGGACAGGAACGGCGCATTGCCTTTGTCCAGAAACTTCAGAACGTAATCGCGTGTGACGGACGAGGCGTCTTCTGCCTGATCATCGAAAAGCGGGCGTACGCCTGAATAGGTTGAGACAACATCATCCGGCGTAATTTGCTGTTCGAAATACTCGTTTGAGACATCACACAAGTATTGGATCTCTTCTGGAGAGGCGGTGACCGCATCGAGGTCGCCTTCAAACTGTAAGTCCGTTGTTCCGATCAGCGTGAAGCGGCTGCCTTCATAAGGGATCGCAAAAATAATGCGCCCATCGCCGGCCTGGAAGAAGAAGCACCGCGCATCATCGAACATCTTGGGGACGATGATGTGGCTGCCTTTGACGAGCCTTACTGTTGGCGCGTTCGTGCGTGTGCCTGTTTGGCTGGCAATTCGGTCAACCCACGGGCCGGCTGCATTCACAACCGCGCGCGCTTGAACATCCATACTGGTCGCGCCATCAATTTTGAGCTTCGCGTTCCAGGTGTCTCCGGTTTGATTCAGGCTCACGCATTCGGTGCGAGTCATGATCGTCGCACCGCGTTTGGCGGCATCGACCGCATTGAGAACGACCAGGCGTGCATCCTCGACCCAGCAATCAGAATACTCAAAGCCTTTGGTGAACATCGCTTTCAAAGGAGCGAAGACGTCGCTGTTCTTCCGCGTTAGAGTCTTCGTGGCTGGCAGCATTTTTCGACCACCAAGGTGATCATAAAGGAACAAGCCAAGCCGGATGAGCCATGCGGGGCGCATCTCTTTATGATGAGGAAGCACAAAGCGAAGCGGCCAGACAATATGTGGAGCCGCCTGCAAGAGGACCTCACGCTCCATCAGTGCTTTCCGGACCAATGCGAAATCATAATGCTCCAAATAGCGAAGTCCGCCATGGATCAGCTTGGTGCTCGCGGATGAGGTGTGTGACGCGAGATCGTCTTTTTCGCACAGCAAGACTTTCAGCCCGCGACCAGCTGCGTCGCGAGCTATGCCTGCGCCGTTAATTCCACCGCCAATGATCAGCAGATCATGCACGTGCTGAGCCTCTCTTTCTGAATTCGGGTATAAACCGACTTTTTATGTTCGTAAACGATAAAAAATAGGTCGTAATCGAAAATAATTGGTCGTTGTAAATCGGCAATACCTCTTGTTGCACCGCAATATCAGCAACATGTTCGAAAGCGAACATTGCGCGCGGCGTTTTCCTGTGCTGGATAGCGATTGAGCTGAAAAAGCGTGGAATTTGAGGAGTTAGCCGTGTCAGACCAAGATTTTATTCTCGTGATTGACGAGGGAACGACCTCAACGCGCGCTATCGTTTTCGACCGGGCGCTAAAGCCGGTCGCACAGGCCCAAGAAGAAGTCGAGCTGTCATATCCGTCAGACGGCTGGGTTGAGCAGAACGGCAATGAAATTTGGGCGAAGACGCTCAAGGTTTGTCGGCTAGCAATCGCCGACGCGGGCGGCGCGGACCGGATTGCAGGGATTGGAATCACGAACCAGCGCGAAACAACGCTTGTCTGGGATCGCGAGACTGGCGCCCCAATTGCGCCCGCAATCATCTGGCAAGACCGGCGGACCGCGAGTGTTTGCGATGTTCTGAAAGAAAAAGGCTTAGAAGATCAAGTTCAGGCCGAGACCGGATTGCTGATCGACCCATACTTTTCAGGAACCAAAATCTCGTGGTTGCTCAACAATGTTGAGGGCGCGCGTGCCGACGCCGCGGCGGGGAAGCTCGCCTTTGGGACGGTTGATACCTTCTTGATCTGGCAGCTAACGAAGGGGAGGGCGCACGCAACGGATGTGACCAATGCGTCGCGGACTCTAATATACCCGCTCAGCTTAGACCCTGGTGCGAACTGGTCTCAGACTATGGCGGACATGTTGGATGTTCCGATGAATTTGCTTCCAGACGTAAAGCCAAGCGGCGCGATGTTTGGCGAAGCCGATCCTGAGTGGTTTGGTCGCCCGATCCCGATTCTCTCCGCAATTGGAGATCAGCAAGCCGCCTTGGTCGGACAGGCTTGTTTGGCGCCGGGCACGGCAAAGATCACCTACGGCACGGGGGCCTTCTTGGTCGCGAACACAGGGCATGAGGCGCCAAAGTCGGCGAATCGTCTGCTGGGAACGCTCGGCTACGCAATAGAAGGCGCGGGCGAGGCTTACGCGATCGAAGGCGCAATCTTCAATGCGGGGACTGTTGTGCAGTGGCTACGCGATGATCTGGGCTTGATTTCAGATGCGGCTGAAAGCCAGGGCAGGGCGGCAAAGCTAAGCGACAATGCGGGGGTCTATTTGGTGCCCGCCTTTACCGGGCTTGGGGCGCCGCATTGGGATGCAAACGCGCGCGGCACGATTACCGGCCTGACGCGCGCCGCAGGCGCAGATCACATCGTTCGCGCCGGTCTTGAGGCGGCGGCATACCAGACAAATGACTTGCTCGAGGCTTTTGCGGCGGACGGCGCCGATGTAGACCTGCTGCGCGTGGATGGCGGGATGGCAGCGAACGACTGGTTGATGCAGTTCATTGCAGACATTTGTGACCGCCCCGTCGAACGTCCTGACTTCATGGAGATGACTGCTCTTGGTGCGGCTGCGCTCGCGGGTATGCAGCTCGGCTGGATCGAGGCCGATGACTGGGCAAACCGAAAAGCCCCAGGTGCGCGCTTTGAGCCGAATATGGAGCCTGCGACACGGGATACGTTGCTTGCGGGTTGGCGCAAGGCGCTGGGCCAAACTCTGTCCGAGTAGGGCGCTTCTTTTGACATTTTGGAAAGCGCTGGCTCCGCGAGTACGAATATGGAGCCATTTTTACGGTGTTCCATCGCGTTCCAATTTTCACGAAATTACTAAATAATACAAATATTAATATTGATTATTTGACGGTTTCTGTTTCACTGCGTTTCACGCTATCAAATGTTTTTTGTGGGAACAAATGTTGCGAGTTCGGGTTAGAGTCCCGGGGTGTTTGGCTTAAAAAGTACGGGTGAAAACGAACATGCCCAAAGTAGCAAAACAGTTGTCCGCTAGAGCGGTTGCGGCGCTAAAACACAATGGTGTCGGTCGCTCAACGAAGCACAGTGTTGGAGGCGTTCCGGGATTGATGTTGATCACTTTCGACACGGGGGGGCGGTCATGGCTTTATCGAGGAACGTTCAAAAAGCGACGTCGGGATTTTAGTTTGGGAACCACATTGGATCTGTCTTTAGCTGAAGCTCGGGAGAAGGCGCTTGAATACCGTAAGCTACTGCGGTCTGGTATCGACCCCAAGGCCCGCGAAGAGCACGCTGTGACTAAGAGTATTTCTTTCGCGCAGGCCGTGAAACGGTTTTGCGAAACAGAGCTTCTTTGGGTGAAAGAAAAAGAACGGAAAGCTTGGATCAGCACTATGAATACCTATGCGATCCCCGTGCTTGGAAAGCGAGACGTGGATGACATTTCAACGACTGATGTCGCTCGTATTCTAAAACCGATTTGGTCTGAGAAGAGAGAGATCGCAAAAAAGGTCCGAACTCGTTTGGATAAGATTTTTGTTTGGCTCAAAGCAACAGGTTACCGTACGACCCTCAGTCCAGCAAAGTGGGAAGATCTCAAACCAATTCTTGATCCGTTGGGCAGAGCGAAAGCGGTCGTGCATCAACCCGCTATTCCTTTTACCCAAATTCCGGATTGGTTCGCCATTGTTCAAGCGAAGCGTTCGATTTCAGCACGGGCTCTAGAGTTCTTGTGTTTGACTGCAGTGCGATCTGGTGATGTTCGTTTTCTACCCTGGAGTGAGATTGACTTCGAAAGAAGGGTTTGGACGATTCCTCCAAATCGCGAGGGAACGAAACTCAAAGATCGCGATCACAAAGTACCCCTCACGGACCGGATGCTCAGCATTCTCGAACAGATGTTGGAAATTCAATCTTGCGAGTATGTCTTTCCAGGGCCGCATGAGAACGCAATGAGCGATAACACCGTCTCGAAGCTCATGCGAGATATACATAAAGCCGAATTGAGTGCGGGGAGGCCCGGGTTCGTTGACCAGCAGTCGGGACGACGAGCTGTTCCGCATGGACTGCGATCGAGCTTTCGGGACTGGGTTGCAGAATGCACAGAATACCCAGGCGAATTGGCTGAAATAGCAATAGCGCACAAGCATGGTTCAAATACGGAGCTCGCGTATCGCCGCTTAGCTCAGGTAGAGAAACGTCGACCTCTGATGGTCGAATGGGGAGACTACTTGAACTCTGCCAAGCCACTTCAATCCCCAAACAAGCGGTCACATTAAACTGTCTCTATTCCGCTTCTTCCTCAAAAGGTGACATTAAATGCCAGCGGGTTGTTGTTTGGAACGCATGCCCCAAGCAACACAGTGTTGATTCGCTCCCCGCTGCGCCGAGAAGTTGCACGCTTAGCGGCAATCCTTCCTTCGTCTTGCCGCAAGGAAACGTAAGGGCCGGGGTGCCTGCAAAATTCGCTGGCACCGTAAATTGGGTTAGGGCATTGGAAAGAGATGGAGACAGCTCGCGGACACCTGAGTACTGACTTGCGGCAATCTTAAATGGGGCGCCGCCAGCCGGGCATGCAATCGCGTCCACGGTAGAGAGAACTTGCTTGAATTGATGAGTGAATTTCTCTCGTTTCTTCTGAGCTTTTAGTAATCCTTTTTTCGAAGCACCGACGTCCAAGAACTGTCCAAAATAGTCACCAAAAGTGTGTCGATAATAAAAATAAGCGAGTTGGTGTTCTTTCCAAGCTTCATGCGAAGCGATTGCAAACCAAGGTTCAATCAACTCGAGGTAACCGGGCGGCATTTTGATCGGAGTGACGATTGCTCCTAGATCCGCCATAACGTCAATCGCGAGTTCTATGGCCTGGATCAAATCAATCGAGGCGCACGAGTCGATATAGTCGGCATCGTAGCCAATCCTCAATCCTGCCACACTGCATTCAAGCGTTTCAGCGACATTGGTCGGTGGCGTCTTTAGGCTGGTCTCGTCCAAAGGGTCGTGCCCGGAAAGGGCATCCAACATAATTGCAACATCCCTCACTGAACGTGCCATTGGCCCTATATGATCGAGACTGGGAGCAAGGCCGAGGAGTCCGTGCCTACTAATGCGTCCATAGGTGGGTTTTAAACCGGTGATCCCGTTTGCCATGCAAGGAAACCTAATGGATCCGCCTGTATCGGTGCCCGTTGCGCCGAAACATAAGCCTGCTGCCACAGCAACGCCACTACCGCTGGAGGACGCGCCTGGCCAGTATGTGTTGTTCCAAGGGTTTTGCGGAACCGAAAATTCCCTGTGATACCCGGACATCGCGCCTTCTGTGAGATTTAGTTTTCCTAGAATTATTGCGCCTGCTGATTTCAGACGCTGGATCGCGGTTCCGTCTTCAGCGGGTAAGAAATCTTTGAGATGTTTCATCCCTCCTGTGGTCGCAATTCCTCGGGTGTAGTGCAGATCTTTTACAGCCAAAGGGATGCCATGTAAGGGACCGACGTTACGACCCGAAGATATAGCTACATCAGCCTGATCAGCGGCGTTGAGAGCGCCGTCTTTGTCGATGTATGCGTACGCGTTTAGTGTCGGGTTGAGCTGTTCAATGCGAGCCAAAATTGACCGCGTGACTGAAATGGAGCTTTCCTCGCCGGAACGGATTGCGCTTGCGGTACTATAAATCGAATCGATCATCGATATGCAATGTCCCGTCTGGGGTTCGTGTATCGACCCTTGCGAATGATTGCCGCGATCAAGTCGATGAAGTAGCGATCGACTTGAGATAGTCTTGGCACTTTTGAGCGACGAGTTCGGGATGAGAGGCGAACGGCCAGTGACCCACCCCTTCGAGGATTTCGAGCCTCGCAGTTCGAACGGTCGCATGAAGTTCCAAAGCCACCGAAACTGGAATCCGTGTGTCTTCGTCACCGTGAAGAATGAGCAAAGGTTGTTCGATGTGTTTGGCTTTTGAGGTTGATGGTTTCCAATTGCGGCCTTCGCCGAGCCAGGTCTCGATCATTCCGGGAGCATAGAGGCTTTTGTGGAAAGAGGTCACCAATTCGTCTGGCATTTTGCCGCCAAATGCATCATCCAAGCTTGCGCGAAATGCTCCCTCACCGAACGCTCGCACTAATTTTATCAGCGGTCGACCGATCACAGATTTAAACAGCAATTTGTCCAGCGTACCGTTTGGCCAAGTAAATGAAGGGCCTGACCCGCCAAGCGAAATCAATGCCGTCACACGGTTCGGGTGAGCCACTGCCGCGTCCATCGCAATGTGCATTCCAAATGACCAACCCGCCAATACGGCTTGATCGACTGACAAAGCGTCAAGAAAGGAAATCAGTTCAGGAACGTTGTCTTCGACAGATCGAACATGCTTAGGCGACGGAGCGCGCGAACCCCCATAGCCAATTCGATCATAAGCGATACACCGATACTGCGCAGACAACAGTTCTAGTAGTGGCAGGAAGTCAGTCGCCTGGCCGGGTAGTCCGTGTACGAAGACAAGCGGCGGACCAGAGCCGATATCAATGTAGTTAAAGATTTCTCCGCTCGGTGTGCGTAGTTGCTCCAATTCGATATGGTCGTCAAATTGGGATCTTGAGGGGAATCGCGCGACATCCAACATTGGGCTACGACACACCAAATTGCTTCTTCAAACGCTGATGGCGTCGTCGAAATACCCATGAAAAGGTGGCTCTCAGAAACCCACCCATGAACCCAATCCGAGGTATGAAGGCGCAAGTGTCAGTCACTTCAACGCCGCCCTCTCGTTCAATAAGAGTTCTCTTATGAGACCAAAATTTCATGTTGAGATTGGAAGAGCGCTCGTCAAAATAGTTCGGGATATCTTTGCCTACGAATGCGAACTTATGCCGATCGATTGGAATAATACCGAATAGAGTTACGCCGGCTGTGAAGTAACTTTTTCCATCTGCCGGAATGTCGGCCAATTGCGCGTACGTTTTTGGGTAACTCATTTTTATCAATGGGCCCAATTCATTGTTCACGCCGTCCCAGTTTCCGATTGTACGCCAAACGTCTTCGCGTGTGACATCCGGAATGAAAGAGGTGTATTCAAAACTGAGGGCTGCTGTCTGCGCCATTGGTTCTCTGTAAGCTCCTTTTTCAAACAACCACTCCTCTTGCGTCCGGAGTGTGTGTCTATATATTGAATAAATACTCAGATATTTCTACTCGGGTTTCTCATGACCAATGCGACCACTAAGAAACGGCCCAGAAAGCCCGTCAGGACAGCGAAGCAACGTCGTTCGAAGGAAACTGTCGAGGTTATTCTGGAATCAGCGACTCGGATTTTGTCTGACCATGGTTGGGCAGCGCTCAACACAAATGCAATCGCGAAACGTGCGGGGGTGTCTGTTGGATCCGTCTACGAATATTTCCCAAACAAACACGCCATCATCGATATCATTCTCGATCGGCACCTTGCTCAAGGCGAAGCGCTGATCAATCACGGCGCCAGTGTCATTTCCGACAACCCAAGTGCGGAGGCTGTTGTTCAGATTCTGGTTGCGGGTTTCGTCGGTATCCATAGCGACGACCCAAAGCTTCATCGCGCCCTGTCATCCGACGTGCCACTAAATGGAGCGCAGCAAAACAGAGTAGATGCCGTTCGCGCAAAAATAATTAATCTAACAAGCGCTGCGCTATCTACTCATGTTAAAGACCCAAAGACTAAGGCGACTTTGCTTGTTGATGCCGCCGATGCCCTAACCCATAGATGGCTCGTAGATGAGGTCGGCGTCCCAGTATCTGCCGAAGTCCTATCGAATGAGTTAGAGAATATGCTCCGCCTCTACGTTCTGACAGCATAACGTGCGCACCAGTCTTCGTTAGCTGCATCTTAATGGTGAAAGGTCCAAGATATGTTGTTCAAAAAAAACTTGCTGGATCAGACATGGCGGGATCAACTCGAAATAAGATACTGGTCACTCCGTTGGCGTATTCACCGGCTCGAAAGTCCATCCCCGTAAAATCGGCTATGCAAGAGGATCTTCAGCGCGTCTTGCGCGAAGCGATTCCGACTCGACTTGAGGCATTGCTTCAACTGACCTGAGACCCTTTGGTCCCTCACTCATAATGAGAGTCTGACGTTTCCATAGTTCATAGTTTGAGGCTTGGCGAGCGCGTCGGGAGCGGTGCTCCCATCAAGCTCGAGCGACCGGCGCGCTGCGGGCGTGAGCCCGCCCAGCGATGAGTGTGGCCGGATATGATTGTAGTCGTGGCGCCAGCGCCCGAGGATCGATCGGGCATGGGCCAGACTATCAAACACTTCTTCGTTGAGGCACTCGTCGCGAAGCTTGCCATTGAAGCTCTCGACGAAGCCGTTCTGCATCGGTTTGCCGGGGGCGATATAGTGCCAGGCAACACCGCGCTCATTCTGCCATTCCAGGATCGCTCGACTGGTCAGTTCGCTGCCATTGTCACTGACAATGGTCTCTGGCTTTCCATAGAGCCGGATCAGACGATCCAGCTCGCGAGCGACGCGCTGTCCCGAGATCGATGTGTCCGCGACAAGCGCCATGCACTCGCGTGTGAAGTCATCGATCACCGCCAGGATGCGGAAGCGTCTGGCCGCCCCGAATGTATCGGCCACAAAGTCGAGGCTCCAGCGCACGCATGGACCATCCGGGATCGGCATTGGCGTCCTGGTGCCCGTGGCGCGCTTGCGGCCTCGCCTTCGCTTCACGGCAAGGCCTTCTTCCCGGTAGAGCCGTCTCAGCTTCTTCTGGTTCATGATGATACCTTCGCGCGCCAGCATCAGCTCGATCCGGCGATAGCCAAACCGACGCCGCTGTGAGGCGATCTCCCGCATGCGTTCGCGGATGTGTGGATTGTCCGGCTCACGCTCCCGGCGAACCGTCTTTGGATCGACGCTGACCAGCTTGCACGCGCGGCGCTGCGAAATGTCATATTTCGACATCGCCTTGAGCGCCGCTTCCCGTTTCAGCCGGGGCGTCGTCAGCTCTTTCCCAGCAAGTCTTTCAGGATCGAGTTGTCGAGCATGCTGTCGGCCAGCAGCTTCTTCAGTCTCGCATTTTCCGTTTCCAGGGTCTTCAGTCGCCGGGCGTCGGACACATCCATCCCGCCAAACTTCGCCTTCCACTTGTAGAAGGTCGCTGAGCTCATCCCATGACGGCGGCACACCTCCGATGTGGACATGCCGCGTTCCTGTTCTGCCAGGATCGAAATGATCTGTTCTTCGCTAAATCTGCTCTTTCGCATTTGGGTCTCCGTTGTCAGAGACTCTCAATTCAAATGCGGGACCAATCGGGTCTCAGGTCATTGATACTTTTTGTTGCCATGCAGCTGAGACATGGAAAACGCGGTTTGCATCATGAACATCTCCGCCGAATCAATATCGTCAGGCGTGAGTTTATGCTCCCTCACGTCTCCGATCAGAAGTTGAGCTTCCTTGATTACGATCTCCTCGGCAGGCGCTTGCCAGTTATCAAGGGGGAAATTGTTATTGGGTTCTTTCAACCTCGAAAGGGCAATGGCATAGCTGGCCAATTGCCCACGTGCGTCATTGGTTCCATCGTGGTGAACTTTCCAGTCGATGATTTCGATCTGGCCATCCTCAAAATATGCGATCAAGTCAGGATAAGCTGTGCCTTTGAGATCGCCCAGGATGTCGAAATGTAAGGGCGGTTGCGCGACATAGGTCTCGGCCTCCATCAGTCGCTCCAGAAGAGTGTTGGAGCCATAAAAGTTCAACAGAGCTTCTTCGATGTCTGTCCATGCCCGATGGAAGTCTGTCGGGTAAAGATCGGGCCCATAAACATCTTCATAGAATAAGGCGAACGCGTCACCATGATGCGATTTAACCAAAGCAAGGTCTTCTTCTGCGTGCTGTTTTGCGAACTTTCTTTGGCGATCGAAGAGAGCTTTTGCACGGGATATCGCATTTTCCAGAGGGATTAGCTCTCCCATCTGCATCTCAGGTACAATCAGGTTTGAGATGACAGTATCAACAATTTGTCCGCGCCAGGCCGAGATAGAAGTAAGGTTTTTCAATCGCCGCGCGCGCAAGCGTTTTTCACCGCTTATACGGCCTCGTCCAGCCATCACGTGCGCGAAAAACCACTTACGTTCGCATTGGCGGAACAGCCGCGCAGATGAATACGACCATCTCACAGTTCGCTACCGTTCCGCTTTCTTATTAAGGCCAGAAAGTCGGCAAGTGCCTCTTCTTCTTCTTCGGAGGTTTCCCCTAAGCGTGCCGCGAGACGGCTGCTGCTGGGTTGGTTTTGAGATTTGCCTGGGATGGGGTAACCAGCCAACTCCATGAGCTGTTCGTATGGCAGGCCGTATTTTAGAGCGAGCGAATGCAATACCTTTGGTGAAGGTGTTTTGATCTTTCCATTTTCTAACTGGCTTAAGTAGGCATTGGAAACGCCGGTTTGTGCCTCCACCGCTCTCAAGCTAAGTTTCAACTCTTTGCGGGTGCGTGAGAGGTAGGGACCAAGGGCGTTACTAGAATCTGACATGCTGCTAAGTATGTCAAGCATGCTAAGTTTGTCAAGCAAGGTGCATATGTTCTAACGAACTCTATGGGTTTGGCTTCAAAGATTATACATAGCGACGCCCATCTCTACAGAATGGTGCTTACGCATGAAGAACCAACCGAGTGCATATCTACTAAGTTAAGCTCCGCGAACTATTTTGGTGGTAATTCGAGCTGGAAGACTCAGATGAAACTCACTTGAGAGACTGATCGGTCGGTCGATTGTCTAATCACAAGTTCCGAGATCGCATTCTCGCAACACTTGCTTCCGGTTCGTGTCCTCCGATCGTGTCTCTTGGATATTCTATTCTGCGGGAAGGAGCGTATTTGCGGGGCTATCTTTCCGCACAGCTCGTCTTAGCACGTCTCCATAACCATACGAGATACAATCGAAGCCATCATAAAATCCACGCTTTGAAAGAATTCCGTGTAGCCGCTTGAGATTGTAAGGCGGTATGCTCGCGAGATAATGATGCTCCAGGTGGTAGTTCACATTGTTTGGCGCGATGAGGATTTTTTGCCACCATGGAGCGATCGTCGTGCCTGTGTTTAAGCGGGGATCGGAGCTCGATCGATCTTTAGCGGTTCCGTGCTCTCCAATTTGACGGAGCCGAACGACGGCGGGGTACACGAATATCTCTGCAGCCCACCACATAAGATACGCCCACGGAGCACCCGCACCTGTTAGCGCTGCGAGCATCAGAATGTGAAATGCAACCGAGCCCTTGTTCCGTTTCAGGCTGAGGTTTTGTAGTTTTCGTTTGGTGTCTCTAAATCCCGTTTGACCGGTTAGGTCTCGCATAAACTTACGTTTGAGGCTCTCAGAGCTCACGGGATAGTTTTTTACGAAAATCAGATCGGGATCTTTTTCGGTACCTGCATGCTTATGATGCTCTAAGTGATACGCGCGGTAACCTGCGAGCGACGAATTAATCGGAACCGCGGCGAGCCATTGCCCAGCAAATTCGTTTACAGCTTTGTTTTTGAAGAACGCACTGTGCGCGCAATCGTGATTGATAATGCCCAGCCCAAGCTGGCGCCCGCCTAGGATCACGATGCCTAAAATGATCGTAAAGGGATTGGTCCAAGCAATTGCGATTGCGAATGCCGCTACAATTAAGCCCCACGTCCATAGTAGCGTGACCGCAGCCTTAAAATCTGACTTTCTTCGAAGGCTGCTGAGCTCGTCTTTGGAAAGAGCATCGGACAGTTTAAGTGGGGGCGACATGGTCAGCTCCAATTGAACAAACGGAAAAAATATGTTACATATTATGAAACAATGAGTCAAAACATGTATCAATTCGAGCTTCTTAAAGTGTCCGATGTCTCCGCGCGCGGGCTCATTCTATCCTTGCTCAGCGCGATCGGGGCGCGGCCACAATCTGTTAAAGACCTCGTCCGCGCAGGAGCGCTTTTCGACATAGAGTCAACTGCGATGCGTGTTGCTATAAACCGGCTGCAGAAGGACGAGTTGCTCATAAGCATTTCACGCGGTGTTTATGGCCCTGGACCAGCTGCAATGACCTTAATGACCCATCTGAAGTCGTGGCGTGAGGCGCCGTCACGAAAAACAGCATGGAACGGGGATTGGCTACTAGCGCTCACAGCTCACCTCGGAAGAAGAAACCGCAAGCAAGTTAGATCGCGAGAACGCGCTCTACGACTAAACGGTTATGCGCCTACTGATAACGGGTTCTGGGTGCGCCCCGCGAATCTAAACCGACGGCTGAATGTACACCGAGAGGACATGATCTCACTTGGGGCAGATGCCGAAATGATCTTTACCCATGTTGTAGACTTCGCACCAATGAACGCAGAGGCGTGGAAAAATCTATGGTCTGAGAGAGATTTGAACGCGGCTTACAAAGAAGGTATTCTGGCGATCGGTGAGAGCCAGAAGAGTCTGGCTTCCAAAAGCGCCGCTGATGCGGCAGTTGAAACGCTGCTTGTCGGGCAGTCTGTAATCAAACTGATCAACTTTGATCCATTACTCCCCGCAGAGTTTTGTGATGTGGGGCTCTTCAAAGCGCTCATTGAGAGCATGAAAGAGTATAATGAAGTCGGCATCAAAGCGTGGCGCTCTTTTCAATTGAATGGAGAGAGCGAAGCAGTTGAGGCGAATTGATCGCTTTGATCGATTTAGCGCGACGGTGCTGTGGCTTTTGCTAGTCGTGCATTTCGATCGTCTAGGAGAATTGGAGAGGGAGTGTTGAACAGCAAACGAAATGTGGAGCATGCTGGCCTCTGTCCGAGTTCCACAGTCTTTGAGATTCGAAATTTCAGCTTTTTCGCTACTCGAAATGTGTTCCACAAAGCAGCTTAATGTGGCGCTGTATCGAAAGTTTTTTGTTGGCAGGGAAGTGGGGTCTAGATTTTTCCACCCAAAAAACCCAACTAATACAGTCAGTTATTTGGGAAAATGGCTCCGCGAGTAGGACTCGAACCTACGACCGGGCGATTAACAGTCGCCTGCTCTACCAACTGAGCTATCGCGGAACAGCGAAGCGCTTCTCTAGCAAACCCGGTTTCTCTGTCAAACCTTGAAACTCACCCAGCTGAAAAAAATTGGCGGAACATAAAATGTTCCGCCGAGGCATTGGGTGATGGTGGGTGTCTCCAATAGAAGACGTTAACTTTCTCGTGCAGAATGGTTAACAAGCCTTAAACGAAGTCGAAAAGATTTAAGCGATCCCGCCAATATCTTCAGAAAACTTCGAGATTTGGTGTGAGTTCGGTAAGGTTGGAGGCTCCGGCCGGAATCGAACCGGCGTACACGGATTTGCAATCCGCTGCGTCACCACTCCGCCACAGAGCCATCCTGTTGCGTTCTTAAGCATTGTAATCAGGTCGAATTTTCTGTGATCTACTTTCGAGTGGTGATCCGAACGCATCTCACTGTCAGCACCTGATATGTCGAAGAAGCGTGTATCTATCCGCATCTAGGCGCGGTTGCAATCTCCTTCTGGCAGGGAGTAGGAATTGAATTAATGGATCGCTGAGAAAACGCCTAAACCTAAGGGATTGGTCTGCCATACTGATGGAGATGTCTAAGGTTTGTTTGCTTTCAGCACCCAAGCGGCATCGCGGCCACTTAGGGGTAGGGCCTGGACGTCTTTATGTCCGCTAGCAGCGATCGTTGAGACGATGGCGTTGGCTTCCGCTTCATCAATGGCGGCGGACAGCATTCCGCGCATACGTCCCGCATAAGCGTCGATCTCGTGGGCCATTTGATCCAGCCATGTTGTGATGTCCGTCGGCAAGTAAGCGCGCCGGCGATCGAACAGTTGCCGCGCTCCTGCATGCAGTCGCCCAGCGATCCCGCCTTCTTTGATAATGGAGGCAAGAACCGATTGCGCCTTTGAAAATGACGCGCCTGCTTCGACAACGCGCTGCTTCAGGTCTGGAGCAGGGGCGGCGTCAAATTCGAATGCGGCAGCGAAAAGCTCCCGGACTGACGAGAAATAGCCGCTCGAAGAAATGAGCTCAGCTTTGGCGAGATGACCCTGGCATTCCTCGGCGATCGCGCCGCCTTTTAAGTGAACGATTGCCGTGAACTGACCGCCGGGCGCGAGAATTCTCGAAATTTCGGCGGCCGCTTTCTCTCTATCTGAATACTCAAAGCCGAACTGGCTGATCACCTGTGAGACAGATCCATCAGCTAAGGGGATCGAATCGGCCGCTGCGATGATGCCGGTTAAGCCTGGAACTTTTGTCTGCGCCGCCAAGATTGCTTCCGACGAAATATCGAGGCCGATGAGAAGGTTCGAATCGGTGGTGGTCGCGTGTTTGATTGCGGATCCGGCCCCGCAGGCCAGATCGAGCACGAGACCAGTCGGCGCTTCAGGAAAGACAGCAGTCCAAAACGCGCTGAGTTCGTCGTGGTTTTCGATACCGGTGCCGGCTAAGACTTCGCCGGTTTGTCCAGCTTCACGGCCACTCCAATAGTTCGCCCAATCGGCTTGGCTTCGATCAATTTCGGACATGCGTCTACGATCTTTAGTCACTTGTGGAGCTGTATAGTCGGTTTACGGTGCAGTATCTCAATATCCTGGAAGTCACAAATGTCTCCTGCAGAAGCGTATCGAGTTGGCACCCAAGCTTTCAGTGCCGGTCAGTTTGATGTTGCGCTTCGTCATTTGCGGTCCATCCAGCAGCCACAAGCTTTGCATATAGCAGCCGTAAGCGCGCAAAAGCTCAATCAATTAGATGTTGCAGAAGACTTGTTTCGTAAGGCGCTTAAGTTGGGCCCGAGTGACCCAAACATATTGAACAATTACGGGCATTTTGCGCTTTCAAATGGCAACTATACCCAAGCGCTCGGACTGTTCGAGAACGCACTGAAGAGGGCGCCAAACCTTCCTGCGGCGCTGATCGGTGTCGCGAAAGTGTATGTGGCTCAAAAGCAGTGGGAAAATGCTGTCATCGCATCGCGCAGTGTTCTGGCAGTCTCAAACAAAAGTATTGCGGGACGTTACGGACTCGCCACAGCACTCTTGGAAAAAGGAGCCGTTGAGGAGGCCGAGACCCTCTTTCAATCGCTCCTCAACGAGAATGCCTCGCCTGAGCTTCTTTTCATGCTTGGACGAACGCATCTCGAGCAAAACAAGGTCGACTCCGCTGAGCAGTTATTCGCGGCCTCTTATCGCCAAGCGCCTTCGGATTATGCACTGCGCAATCTTGCCAATCTGTATTGGATGCAAGGTGCGGCGGAGCAATTCACAGCGCTGACGGATCATGTGCCCGAGGGACTAAGGCAGGCCGCGATACGTTTGGTTATAGAAAGCGGAGATCTTGAGCGCGCCGAGGCGATTTGGCGTGAGGCTTATTCAAATGGCGGGGCAGACAAAGCTGCGTGGCTTCTGAAAGCGTCGATCGCGAGAGAGGCCCAAAATGCGGGCGCGCTTACTGAGGCAACCGATAAGGCGCTGCAACTCGATCCAAACGATCTCGTTGCGCTGGATCTGCGGGTGGTCGCAGACTTGATGCAAGGCGAGCCGGATCGGGCACTGACGCGCCTAAAACCACTCCGCCAGGCGCAGCCACATGCCCAGCATTGGTTGGCTCACGAGTTTGTCGCCATGAGAATGCTCGGGCGGAGCTCTGAGTTGCTCAATATGGATAAGTATGTCCGCACCTATGACCTGACGCCGCCGGACGGTTTCGACACGATAGAGGCCTTCAATGCGAGCTTCGTCGAAACCTTGCAGCAATTGCACTGTTTCTCCGCGCGGCCCCTCAATCAATCACTGCGCGGGCAGGGGACGCAGACGACTCGAAGCCTGACCAGTTATGATCATCCGATTATCCGAGCTTATATTGAGGCGCTGGATAAGCCCATTCAGCAATATCTCGCTGAGATTGGTCAGGATCAGGCGCATCCGACAAGTGCGCGAAACCAAGGAGACTATCGTTTTGCGGGGATGTGGTCTGTACACCTCCGCGGACAGGGGTTTCACGAGCGCCATGTTCATCCCGAAGGCTGGATAAGTTCGGCCTATTATGTCGCTGTTCCGCCAGGGACCGATCAGTCTCCCGATCAAGCGGGCTGGATCGGATTTGGGGCGCCGCCTTACCATGTTCCCTCAGAGGGATCAGAGCTGAAATGGATCGCTCCAAAAGCGGGTAGAGTTGTTCTGTTTCCGTCCTTCATGTGGCACGGCACAAAACCCATCAAAGACGACGCTGAGCGGATCACCGCGCCCTTTGATTTGATTCCCTAGGTGCATCTAAAGCGCTCACATAGGTGAGCCGCGAAAGTTTCATTCAGACAAAAAGAAACAGGCCCTCGAGTGAGGGCCTGTTCCAATGTTCAGACTAAGTCTGGTGACTAGAAGCGTGCAGTCGCGCGTACGAAGAGCGTACGACCGAACACGTCATAAGTCGCAGGGAATGTGTTCGCCTGCTCTTGGTTGTCACCGAGGATTGGTGGCTCTGTGTCCAGAACGTTATCGATACCGCCTGTGAGGGTCAGGTTTTCGTTAATGTCCCAAGAACCAGAGATGTCGAAGTAGCTTTCAGCGTCCAGCTTGGTAACAGCTGGTGTGAAGCTCAAGCCTTCATCATCGTCAGTTGAGCCAATGTAGCGCCACAGCAGCTGAGCTGTGTATGGGCCGTTTGCCCATTTCGCAGCGAAGCGGTGCTTGTACTCTGGCTGTGGATCGTCACAGTCAACACCGAACGCGCCAGCACACTCAAGTGGGTCACCGCCTTCAAATGGAAGCAGTGTGTTCTCTTCAGTGATGGTACCGACATAGTCGAGACCGAAGAGACCCCAAGAACCAGCGTCATACTCGTAGTCTGCCAGGATATCCCAACCGTTGAGCGTCAGAGACGCAACGTTCTGAGACGTCACAGAGACCTGAGTGATGAGGCCGTCGCCGCCACGTGTGATCGCGTTACAGAATGGAGAACCAGCTCCACCGAGGTCTGCATCGCCATAGCAGGTTGTGATGACGTTGTTCGCGCCGCCACCGAAGGCAGAGATAACGTCTTCGATTTCAATGTCGAAGTAGTCGACAGAGAAGGTCAGACCTGGAACGAAGTTTGGAGATGCAACGAAGCCGACTGTGAGTGTCTCAGCTTCTTCTGCCTCGAGGTTCGGGTTACCACCAGAGATCTGGCGAACCTGACCGGATGGCAGATCGATGTTTGCAGAACCAACGTTCGCAGATGGAACACCTGTTGCGACACAAAGTGCTGTCAGTGTTGCGTCTTGTGGCGCACCAGCAGACGAACATGGGTCAGACGCACCTGGGAAGCCTTCACCTTGTGGCGAGAAGAGTTCCGAGATTGATGGTGCGCGAACAGCTGTGTTGAATGATGCACGGAAGCGCAGTTGCTCATCCGGAGCCCACTCACCAGCGATTTTGTACGCTTCGACACGGCCAGCAGTGCTGTAGTCTTCTGTACGGTAAGCCAGTTCAAGAGCAAGGATGTCTGCGAATGCAACGTCTTTCAGGATCGGCAAGTATGCCTCACCGTATAGGCCGTACACGTCGAAGCCACCAGTTACTGGAGGTGCGCCGTTAAAGCCTGAGATTGTTCCTGCAGCAACAGCCTGTGATGGAGCAAAGTCGAAGAACTCTTCGCGGTACTCACCACCGAATGCGAGGCCGATTGGGCCGCCTGGCAGTTCGAAGTAACCTGAAGTGTCACCAGACAGGTTGGCTGCGAAATTGGTCATTTCATAGTCGATGTCGATCACAGCAAGTGTACGGATAAAGTCTGCAGCTTCTGGCGTGATGTTGCCTTGGCCGTAGATGTTGATCGGCACACAAGCACCGGTCAAAGCGCCGCTTGAGCTTGGGTTAGCGCAGCTTGGGTTTCCGTTGGCGTCGACGTCTACGTTTCCGTCACCATCAGCGTCTGCAAGCAGAAGCGCTTGGAAGAAGCGATCTTTGTCGATGTTACCAGACTGGTTCTCTTTACCGTTTGTACGGCCTTCAGTGAACGACATGTCCAGTGACCAAGTGTCGGTGATGTCCCAACGCAGGCCAGTTTCGACTTGGAATGAAGTGAACGCATTGTCAGCAATACGTGGACCAACTTCTTCCAGACGACGACGGATACCGAACGCACCAGCGGTGAATTCGTCATCGATGCCATCGCCATCAGTGTCTACGCCTGAACCCAGATCGTTTGAGATCTGCTGTTGAGCAGAAGGAGCGATGAATGGGTTGCCGTCCAAAGACACCTGGATTGTGCCACCGCGTGGCTCAAAGATTGGTGTTGGAGCAAGCTGTTGTGGAACATTGTTGTCAGCCATGAACGCAGATGCGTACACTTCGATCTCATCATTGATCTCGTAGCTGGCTTTACCGTTGATTTGGAAACGTTCCTGCGGCAGCTGAATGTAGTTTTCAGGTGCGTAGTTGTAGAAGTCGTTATTGTCGCCAGAAGAAACAAACTCACGGATTGTGCCATCTGGATTAAAGATACCAGCGCTTCCGAAAACGCCAGAAATACGACCTTCTGGAACACCAGAAGAACCACCGTCGAAGAGGCCGCCGGCGCGGTCATCGAACTGGGCGAAGAATGAGAAGTCACGGTCGCCTTGGAAAAGCTCTTCACGCTTCGTGTAGCCGAGGCTTACAACTGCGTTACCGCGGCCTTCAGCGAAGTTACCGCCGATTGTCGCGTTTGCAGACCAGACTTGTGCGTCCCAGTTATCGACAGCAGCTTCGTAGCCAGCAGAGAATTCTGCGCCTTCGAAGTCGTCTTTGAGAATGAAGTTAACAACACCTGCAACAGCGTCAGAACCGTAAACCGCTGAAGCACCACCGGTTACGACTTCAACGCGCTCGATGAGAGCAGCTGGAATGTTGTTGATGTCGACTGTACCGCCACCAGTAGATGGAACGACGCGCTTACCGTCGACGAGAACCAGAGTACGGTTTGAACCGAGACCACGAAGGTCAACAGTCGCGATACCGCCACCTGGGTTGTTTGATGTACGGTCGAGACCAGGCACCGTTTGTGGAAGCGTGTTAAGCAATCCTTCGGTGTTTACTGTACCCGTCAGGTCGAACTGCTCAGAACCGACAGTTGCAACAGGGCTGTTAGATACAAAGTCTTGGCGTGCGATACGCGAACCGGTCACCGTAATGGTAGACTGACGCGCCTCGTCTTCTTCTGCAGCTGCGTCTTGCGCAACGGCATATCCTGACATTGCGACCGTCGCACCGGCCATGACAGACGTCGCGAACAAACGCGACTTCCAATTAGATTTGTTAAACACAATCTTCCTCCAAACAAAGAAAAACGCTCCCACTCACTCTCTGAGAGACGTGGGGAGTACAAATACTTTGTCATATGAGGGGTCAACCGTGTGGCCCTTCAAAACTGTTTTTGGTTGGGCGCTGTGATAAAAAGATCATATTTACAACTAAATCCTCCCGGGTTTGATCGCGCGCTGCGGTATTTTTGCCCCAGAAACTCGCCTTACAGTCTCCATTTCTACTCTCTTTAGGTCGAGACACAGGGAAAATTTACTAGGCTCAAGCGCATGGGTTGTCTGGATCGCATGGCTTGATTGGGGTAGCGTCGTGCGCGTGTAGAGTTTTCACCGAATGAGGAATGTGGGTCATGGTCTTAAAGTCGTGCATCGTTTCAGGGATGGCGTTGGGCGTCATGTCTGCCGTCAGTGCCTTTGCAGCTGAAGCACCAGAAGATGTGGTTGCGCGCTGTGCCTTAAAAGTCGACTTGAGTGACCGGGTCGCCTGCCTGGAAGGCGCAATTTTAGGGGCCCCCGCAGTTGCGGCGGAAGAACCGCAAGCGGTCGTCGCGGTCGTCGCGCCGAAGCCGGAAGCCGTTGAAGACACTTCACTCGGTGCTGAGCAAGTCGCCTCGCGTAAGCCGAACAAAGACCGGGGTAGCTCCGAAAATGAGCGGAGCACATTCACGGTCGCGAGCTCGCGGACCGTTCCGTACAAAAAATTGGAAGTGACGCTCGAGAATGGTCAGGTATGGGTTCAGAGCAATGGCGACAGTCGTGACATCTACGTTCCCAAACGGTTCCGTGACTCGCTGACGGTTGAAATCTACCGCGCGTCGCTCGGCGGTTACCGAATGCATCTTAAAGAAATCAAGAAAACGATTCGCGTACGCCGCCTGAAATAGGCTTCCTTGCCCTACGCCGAGTTTGATGCGCTTTGCATGATCAAAGCGCCCTTTCTGCAACTTCGCCATATTGCGACCGGGGCGGGGTGTGCTATTGGCGCGGTTCACGTCAGCTTCTATTTTAGGGACTACCTTATGGATTTCGCAAAGCTCCGCCGGATCATGGTCGACTCGCAGGTTCGAGTGAATGATGTCACGTCGACTGAAGTGGTGAGCGCGTTTTCAACGATTCCGCGCGAAGTCTTCGTTCCCAAATCTATGCGAGCGAGCGCTTATGCCGAGCTTGAAATCGAGACCGCAGACGCCCGCGCCATGTGGCTGCCGCGCGACTTGGGAAAGATGCTCGTAGCGTTTGAAGCACAGCCCAGCGATGTGAGCCTCGTGATCGGAGCAGGGGCCGGGTACAGCGCCGCTCTACTCGGGCATATGACGGATGCTGTCATTGCACTGGAGAATGACGAGGCGCTTGTTGATTCCATGGTTGAGCGTTTTGCCGAAATTGGCATGGACGAGGCTGTCGGTGTTCACGGCGACCTTGCAAAAGGCCTTCCCGATCAAGGACCGTTCGATGTGATTTTGGTCGCCGGAATGGTCGACGAAGTCCCGCAAGCCTGGCTGGACCAACTATCGGATGGCGGTCGTCTCGGCGTCGTTGTCTCAACTGGTCGCGGTATAGGTGCTGCCCGCATGTACAAGCGCGCGGGCGATACGTTTGCATATCGTGAAGCGTTTGAGTGCTGCCCGCCGATTTTGCCTGGTTTTGAGAAAAAGACCGAGTTCGTCTTTTAGTTCATTACCACGCGCTTTTCGTTCAAGGGCTGATCTTGAGGCAGGTCCCAGCTGAGGCATGCGATAAAGCGTGCAGCATATCCTCAAGTGAAACAGCGACACAGCCCTCGGTTGGGCGCCCATCATCATGCGCCAGATGAAAGAAGATCGCGCTGCCTAAGCCTGCAATGATCGGCGCATCATTATGAGCGAGCTCTACGATCACATCATAAGCATGGTCTTCCCGCCAAAGTTTCTCATGACTGTCCGAAAAGGGAAGTGTGACTGGGCGGTTATAGAGCGGGTGTCCCGATGCGTCGCACCAGCCATCTGATTCTTTCAGAGGAATCACGGGTAAAGCGGTCTCCGGTCGGTTAATGCGATCCGCTCGGTAAAAGACGCGTTTGAGGCGCCATTTTCCAAGTGGACTAGCGCCATCACCCTCGCGTTTTTCTGGCGCCGCGATCACTCCGCTGCGCCCGATCGCGCAAGTGGTTTTTAAGTCTCCGGCTTGAAACGAGCCATTTGAAGACGCCATTAACGATAAATCAGTCACGCACTGCTCTCCTTTTTGTGACATCAGCTGAAGAAGCGTGTAATGAAGTGTTTGAAATCACTCTCTATCTGCTGCCCACTAGACAAGGGAGAAAGTCATGGCGGTGACCAAAACCATCCTGCTCGTGGACGATGATAATGAGCTACGCGAGGCCCTCGCGGAACAATTTGATCTTTATGAAGGCTTCACAGTGCTGCAAGCCGAAAATGCAACGACCGGCGTAAAGATGGCCGAGGCGGAGCGGACCGATCTCATCCTGTTGGATGTGGATATGCCTGATATGGACGGTCGCGAAGCCTGTAAATTGATGCGCACCAGAGGGGTTCGTGCGCCGATTATTATGCTGACCGGTCAAGACAGCGATGCGGATACGATCTTAGGCCTCGACAGCGGCGCCAATGATTATGTCACCAAGCCGTTTAAGTTCTCAGTCTTGCTCGCCCGGGTTCGCGCCCATTTGCGCAGCTTTGAGCAGAGCGAAGACGCGACGTTTGACGTCGGACCGTATGAGTTCCGTCCGAGTATGAAACTCTTGGTCAAAGAAGATGATCGCAAAATCCGTCTCACCGAGAAAGAGACGAACATCCTCAAATACCTATACCGAGCTGGCGGGAAACCAGTCGCTCGGGAAGAGCTTCTCTCGGAAGTTTGGGGCTACAATGCTGCTGTGACGACACATACGCTCGAAACGCACATTTATCGCTTGCGCCAGAAGATCGAGCCTGATCCGGCGAATGCACGTCTTCTGCTCACTGAGGCAGGTGGCTACCGTCTGTCACCATAATCCTATTAAATAACTGGGCGCGTCAGCGATTGGCATCTTAAGTCAAAACTCTGGCGCGGTCGGGCAAGAGCTCTGGGCGCGGGCTTCTTATTCATTTGTGCACAGCAGATGAAAAAGGAGCCTCCCATGAACTTCCTGCGGAAAAAGAAAGACCTGACGCTTATTCTCGGTGGAACCGGAAAGACCGGTCGCCGCGTTGCGGACCGACTCAAAGCAAACGGTAAAGCCGTCCGAATCGGGTCGCGATCCGCAACCCCCAGCTTCGATTGGGACCAGGAGAAAACCTGGGATACTAGTCTAAAGGGCGTGACGGCGGTTTACATCACGTACGCCCCTGATCTTGCGATCCCGGGCGCAAAAGACGCAATCCAAGCCTTCGTCCAAAAAGCAAAGCGGCACGGCGTGAAGCGCTTGGTGTTGCTGTCTGGCCGGGGTGAAGAAGAAGCACAAGCCTGCGAGCGAATTGTTCAAGACTCTGGTCTCGATTGGACGATTGTTCGCGCCAGTTGGTTCAACCAAAATTTCTCCGAAGGCGCATTCATAGACATGGTTCTGAACGGCGCGATTACGCTACCGGCGGGGGACCAGGTCGAGCCATTTGTCGATGTTGATGACATTGCTGACGTCGTTGCGGCTGCTCTGATGCAAGATCATCATAACGGCGAGATCTACGAGGTAACTGGCCCGCGATTGATGTCGATGGCGGATGTTGCGGCCGATCTCTCGAAGGCGACGGGCCGCACGATAACCTATGTGAACGTTCCACACGATGCCTTCGTCGCTGAGATCGAAAACTCAGGTGCGCCCAAAGAGGTGACCTGGATGCTCGATTATCTCTTCGCAACGGTGCTGGATGGTCGAAACGCACACCTCACGGATGGTGTGGCGCGTGCGCTTGGACGCCCACCAAAGGACTTCGCCGCGTATGCACGTGATGTCGCCAGGACCGGTCTTTGGAAGACCGCTGCTTAGCCTGGCCCTCAATCTGACCCGGGCGAGCCTGCCCGGGTCATCAAACTCTTCAAACTAAGGAGACCGGGATATGCTCCAAGATTGGCCTATTTATCTCAGCCTATTTCTCGCCGTTTGGAGCGCCGTCATTGGCGGCGTGTTCTCTGCCTTCTCGGAATTCATCATGTCCGCGCTGATGCGTACGAATCCGGAAGGCGGCATCGAGGCGATGCAACAGATCAATCATACCGTGATTAAAACCCAGTTTGTGGTCGGCATTCTCGCGATCGCAGGGGTTTCGATTGCTTTCGCAGTGTATGGAAACTCTACCTTCTCAGGCGGCGCTCGGCGTGCCGTCATCCTGGCGCCAATGATCTATATCCCATCGGTGTTTCTGATGACGATCTCTGGCAACGTACCGATGAACAACAAGCTTAAAAGCTTCGCGTACACCTCCAGCGAAGCCAAATCGTACTGGCCCGTTTACGGTCGTGTATGGACGCGCCTGAACCATGTGAGGACGCTGGGAAGCGTTGCGACCTCGGTGATCTATTTGGTCGTGGCGGTGCAATTGATCTCTCAGGTGTGAGCTCAACTTGCGCTGAGACTTCAAATCTTCGCCCCTTCGGCTACATAGGCCGAATGGGCGAAATTACGTCTCTCTATGTTTACAAAGTCATCGCGCAGGCGAGTGACGGGGTCGAAACGCGTGACTTGATCGAGGGATTGGGCCTAGCGCCAATTGGTCCCGTCGATGCCGCTCGCATGGTCTCCTCGGCCGCGTACTATCAGTTTTTTGCCGACCTTGAAGCACGAGACCCTGACGGGTTGCGCCTGCCTTTGAAGATCGGCGCCGCGATGAAGAGTGACGAGTATGGAGCCTTCGGACTTGCTTGGAAGTCGGCTCCAGATTTACGGGGATCTTACATCCGGTCGCAGCGATATGGCCGCGTACTTGGATCGGCGGAATCCTATTCGATCGAACCCTCTGAGGATGGGGTCTTTTATGCGCTCGAGAAAGCCGGTGATGGCAGCCGAGGTATGCTATTGTCGAACGAAGCGAGTATGTCAGCGGTCGCTCAGATTAGCGCAGAGGTGAGCAGCCAGCGCTTCGTGCCGGAGGCTGTGTTCTTCAAGCATGCTGCGCGAGGCGACGAGGCTGTCTATTCAGAGCATTTCTCGTGCCCCGTTTACTTCAACTCGGACCGCGATGCGCTGCTGGTCGATGAAGCAGCGTTAGCCGTCCCTAACAAGCTCGGTGACGAGACCATTGCGAGTTTCTTTGATCGACATTTAGAACAAGAGTTGGCGTCGTTGCCTGATCAAATTGGGCTAGAGCAGCGAGTCAGAAAAGCGGTCGTAAAGCTGTTGAGCGAAGGCGTGCCGACGCTGTCAGAAATTTCCAACGAACTAGGCATGAGTGCCCGTACTCTTCAGCGCCGTTTGTCGGAAAATGGCCGGTCTTTCCAAGGCTTGGTGGATCTGGCCCGCCAAGAACTCGCCCAGCAATTGTTGCGAGAGACGGATTATAGCCTCGCAGAGGTCGCGTTTCTCACTGGGTTCTCAGAGCAAAGCGGGTTTACCCGCGCGTTCAAGAGGTGGTCTGGGCAGACACCGCGTTCCTATCGATTAGGATCGCCATTGCGTTGAACGAAATGGAATCGCCATGAAGTCTCATATTATGATCGCGCTTGGATTGCTCATGGGAGTTGTCTTTTCGTACCGATTGGCGAATGCTCTCTTGGTCCCCGGATTTGGATGGCTAGAGCTTTATCTCTTCGGTGGCATCGTCATCGCTGCGGCTCTCACATTTGGCGGGCTCAGAGAACGGAAAAGATCGTAAGACTAAATCCATGCCTGAAATCCTCTGACCATTGAGTCATCTCGACTCTGGGGTAAACCTATCTCCAAAGAGAACGAGGGAGAGTGCGGTTGTGTCCGATAAGAAAGTAGACGCAAAAGGCTATTGGGCGGCGACGATCCGTTTGACGCTTAGCCTGCTCGCGATTTGGTTTGTTGTGTCTTATGGCGCTGGCATCCTGTTTCGCGACTTTTTGGATCAGTTCTCGATTGGCGGTGCAACGCTGGGCTTTTGGTTCGCCCAACAAGGATCGATCTATGTTTTTGTCGGTTTAATCTTCTACTATTGCTGGGCGATGGCGAGGCTCGAACGCAAGTTCGGCGTGGAGGGTTAGGTCAATGGATTGGACTCTCTTTTTCGTCATCACGACATTTGCGCTTTATGTCGGCATCGCGATTTGGGCGCGGGCTGGCTCGACAGATGATTTCTATGTCGCGGGTCATGACGTTCACCCGACTGTCAACGGAATGGCGACGGCCGCAGACTGGATGTCAGCTGCGTCATTCCTGTCCATGGCTGGCTTGATTGCATTCCTTGGGTATGGTGGCTCTGTCTACCTGATGGGGTGGACAGGTGGTTACGTGCTCTTGGCCGTTCTGTTGGCGCCATTCCTGCGCGAGTTTGGTAAGTTCACCGTTCCAGACTTTGTCGGCGATCGATACTATTCAGATGTCGCACGGATCATCGCGGTGATCTGCGCGCTGTTTGTCTCTTTCACTTACATTGCGGGGCAAATGAAAGGGGTGGGGGTCGCGTTTTCGGGCTTCCTCGGTGTTGATTTCAATATCGGCATCGGGATCGGTATGGTGATCGTGTTCTTCTACGCTGTGCTCGGCGGAATGAAGGGCGTGACCTATACGCAGGTCGCTCAGTACTGCGTTTTGATATTCGCTTATACGGTCCCAGCGATCTTTATGTCGCTGATCATCACGGGCAATCCGATCCCGCAGCTCGGCTTTATCGGCAACACAGCGGGCGAAGACATTTCAATGCTGCAGAAGCTGAACAGCGTTGTCACGAATCTCGGGTTTCAAGAGTACACGCAGACCGACAAATCCATGTTTGATGTGTTCGCGATCACCGGCGCTTTGATGTTTGGGACCGCAGGTTTGCCGCACGTGATCATTCGCTTCTTCACCGTTCCGAGTGCAAAGGCGGCGAGGCTGTCAGCTGGATGGGCTTTGGTGTTCATTGCCGCGCTCTATACAACAGCGCCCGCAGTGGGCGCGTTCGCCCGGATTAACTTCATCGATACGGTCAATGAGAGCACCTATATCGCAGACGATGCAGATTATGAGGCGGAGGCCGCCGCGATTGCAGCTGCTGGCGGGACACCGGTTCCAACCTGGTACAAGACCTGGGAGAAAACCGGCCTGCTCGAATACGAAGACAAGAATGGCGATGGCATCATGCAGTATCGAGGGCCGAATGCGCCCGATGGTCTCGAGAATGAGGTCAATCCAAATCAGGACATATTCGTCCTTGCGAACCCACAAATCGCGCAACTGCCCGCTTGGGTAATTGGCCTTGTGGTTGCGGGAGGCTTAGCGGCGGCGCTGTCGACGGCAGCGGGACTTTTGATGGTGATATCGTCAGCTGTGAGCCACGATATTTGTCGGCGAACCTTGTTCAAAGATATGGATGACAAAACTGAGCTTCGTGTGGCCAGAGGCGCTGCCGCTGGGGCCGTGGTTGCGGCCGGCTTGCTCGGGATTTTCTCCGCGCAACTCGGATTCGTCGCACAGGTTGTGGCGTTTGCCTTTGGCCTGGCGTCTGCGTCCTTGTTCCCGGTGATCTTCCTGGGCATCTTTTGGAAGCGGATGAACAAAGAAGGGGCGATCGTGACCATGTTGTTCGGTCTGATTTCGACCTTTGCTTACATCGTCTACTTCAAGTTTGGAGCTGGGACAGCCGATCAGTACTTGTTTGGTGTCTCTCCGGAAGGGATCGGTTTTGTCTTCATGTGGGTCTCGGGCGCGCTCGGGATCGGTACCGCATTGGCAACTGCACCTCCGCCACAAGACATCCAAAACTTGGTCGAAGATATTCGGGTTCCTGGGACACGACAGGCACACGGTATGGCGGATGAAGGGATGGCCCCGACAACATCGAGCTAGAGCGGTGATGAAGCCTTACTCAGCAGCCTGATATCGAACGCCGAAACGGTCTATCCGGCTGACAGGCTCGACACCGGTCAGATCGATTACATAGAGCCGGTCGTACTCCGTACTCTCATCGATGGGTGTGCCAGGGGCACCGCCAAGCGCAGCGGCAAGCGGAGGCGTTGTGTTGGAGTGGCCAACCACCAAGATGACGCCCCGTTTTGCCTTAAGAACCTCTGCGAACGCCTCCAGGTCAGATGCATCATACAATTGAACCTCAAGCCTCGTTCGTTCCGCCATTGGGGCTGCGGTTTGAAGGGTCCGTTTGTAATCCGTCGAGTAGATTTCCGTCAGTCCTTTATCGGAGAGGAGATCAGCCAGCGTGTTTGCCCTGGTTTTACCTTCATCGGTCAGGGCGGGGTTATCGCCAGTTTGCTTCTCTGCATGCCGGACCAAATAGATTTCGTGTTCAGCAGCAATTGCCGTTTCAGGCGCAGCCTCGTGATTCAACTGAGCGCAAGCACCCAGTGCGAGTGCCAAAAGTACTGAGATCATTTTCATCGGACTGTCCTCTCCTTCGCCAATAGCAGCCTTGGCGTTGGCAGAGTGGACCACGAAGTCCAAACATTCGCTAGACCTGTTTTTAAAGGCGATTTGTGCCGAGCGTGTGTTTGATGCGGTAGTGCAGGTCGGCGCAAAGGGTAGGGCTCTTACAAATGAACATGATCCTATCGGTTGCGATTGCCATAACGCTTTTCACGTCTTTAATCCTCGTGGTTCGATTTCGGGGTTTGAAGCTTAAGGGCAGTGACCCTTTACCGCTGACCGCGTTCATGGCGATCTTGTTTACGTCCGGCTTGGATGTCGGCTTGATTATGTTCCCACTTACCGAGTTCCCGGTTTATGAAAGCGAAGCGGCCTACGGTGTTACCAATGCACTGGCGATTGAGTTTGGGTTTTGGGGGTTCTTGGTTTGGGGGTTTTACTTTCTCACGACCTTCTATTTTTGCGTGGTTGAGCCGAAACTGAAACTGTTCGAGATTGGTTGGGTTAAGCTCGTCAACAGCGCAGTCATTATCGCCACTTGTGCTTTCACGGGCTTTTTATTCCTCAGCTATTTGCCCAGTTACATCGAGGGGATTAGCGATCCGCTTCGGTACGGCTTGGTCGCAGCGGTCGTGCTCGGCGCTGTGCTATCGAGCACGGATATTCGCTATGTGAAATGGCTCGGTCTCGGGTCCAGCGTTTTATTCTTTGGTTTGATTGCGCTGCTCTGGATTGCGAGCGGCGCTGGTCTCACAGGCCTTGCGCAAAGTGCGTCGAACATTGGCGGGTATTTCGCCAATCTTCCAAAGTTCACAAGTCCGCTCACCGATTATCACGCATTCTATCTCTTCTGGTGGTTTGCTTGGAGCATCATGATTGGTCAGTTCGTAGCGCGGTTCGTTGGCGGGCTTCGGACGTATCAGCTTATGATTGCGTTGCTCGTCCTGCCATCGATACCTATCGCGCTCTGGTTTTCGGTTCTGTTTATCTATCACACCCAAGCCATCGAGTTGGTGCAGTCGCTACAGCTTTGCATGGTGGTCGTTGGCGTCATTTTTGTCGTGAATTCACTCGACTCTTTGACGCGGCTATATTCCGAAAATCTGGGTCTAACGGTGAAGCGATTAGGTGGCCTTAAGTATGTCGCGGCGCATTGGGCCCTGCTGTTCTGTCTGATTCTACTCTACCAATTTACGCCTCTGAAAATCGAATGGATTGGATTGATTGTGATCGGCATCTATTGCGCGATCTATGGTCTGACCTTTATCAGGCGCGACGCTCTTATTCGCGCATCAGATCCAAAGACGGTAGAACATGACTAAGACTTTCGACTACATCATCGTCGGCGCAGGCTCAGCGGGGTGCGTGCTTGCCAATCGACTGACCGAAGATGGCAAACACTCTGTTCTACTGCTTGAGGCCGGTGGCAGCGATCGAAACATCCTCATCGCAATGCCAACAGCGCTGTCTTATCCGATGGCGTCCAAGGCGTATAATTGGGGCTACGATTCTGACCCTGAGCCATATGTCGACAATCGCCAGATCACGTGTCCGCGCGGCAAAGGGCTTGGCGGGACCTCTTCCATCAACGGTATGGTCTATGTGCGCGGGCATTCCTGCGACTTTAAAGAATGGGAATCGCTTGGCGCAAAGGGCTGGGGCTACGCGGATTGTCTTCCTTACTTCAAGCGCGCTGAAACGTGGCAAAACGGCGAGGACACTTATCGCGGCGGTGATGGTCCTCTCGGCGTGTCCGGCGGGAACAATATGGCCAACAATCCGCTCTATGAAGCCTTTATCGATGCGGGCGTGGAAGCCGGATATCCCAGAACTGAAGACTATAATGGCGAGTGTGGTGAGGGCTTCGGCGCCATGCACATGACGGTCGCAAGAGGCGTGCGGTCGTCTACATCGCGGGCTTACCTTCGCCCCGTATCCAACCGGCCCAACTTGACGGTGATGAAGAAAGTTTTGGTCGATCAACTGATCCTTGATGGAAAAACTGTCTCCGGCGTGAAGGTGACCCAGAACAGGAAACCGATCGAACTAAAGGCCACAAAAGAGGTGATTTTGTCTGCTGGCTCAATCGCGTCGCCGATGATCTTGCAGCGCTCCGGTATCGGCCCAAGCGAGCTCTTGTCTCGGCTTGGGATTGCGCAGAAACATGATCTGCCCGGAGTTGGGCAAAATCTACAAGACCATCTGGAAGTCTACTTTCAATTCCATTGCAAACAGCCGGTCAGCTTGAACAACAAGCTCGACCTCTTCAGCAAGTTTTTTATTGGGGCACGTTGGTTCTTCTTCAAGTCGGGCCTTGGCGCGACCAATCACTTTGAGTCGTGTGCGTTCATCCGCTCTCGCGCGGGCCTAAAATCTCCTGATATCCAATATCATTTCCTGCCTGCGGCGATGCGATACGATGGAACACCATCTATCAAGGGGCATGGGTTTCAGGTCCATGTCGGGCCAAACAAGCCAAAGAGCCGTGGCCGCGTTGAGATCACGTCGTCGGACCCAAATGCGCACCCGAGCATTCTGTTCAACTACTTGCAGCACGAGGATGATGTTGCAGCTTGGCGGCAATGCATTCGACTGACGCGAGAGATCATTGCGCAGCCCGCCATGGATGCGTTTCGGGGGGATGAGCTGCAACCCGGATTGGATGTGTCTTCGGACGAGGAAATCGACACCTGGGTACGCGAGAATATTGAAAGCGCCTATCACCCCTGTGGAACGGCCCGTATGGGCGAAGGGGACGACCCAAACATCGTGGTCGACACAGCGTGCCGCGTGCGCGGACTTACAGGGCTTCGTGTTGTGGACGCTTCGGTGTTTCCAACCGTACCATACGGCAATATCAATGCGCCAACGATTATGGTCGCAGAAAAAACTGCAGACGCGATCCTCGGGAAGCCACCACTTGCCCCGATCGAGGCGCCGTCTTGGATCGACCCTAACTGGGAAACTCAGCAACGAAACGGCACGCCATTACGCGCTTGATAGCCTACTTAACGATCACTCTAAACGGCGGCTTCTTCCAATCTCTTGGCGCGTAAGTCGGTAAGCTGGGCTGAGAGCGAATGCTCGAAATAACGGTCACAACCGAGGCACATATTCGCGATGTCTTGGCCGAGGCCGTCTTTGGCTTTGGATTCTTCCTGAAACCGCTCGCGAGACCAACCTTCGGGCTCCCCCATTCGCTCAGGATCACCTTCGTTCAAAGCCCTGATCGCGGGCAGCGATGCGATGCTGGTGAGGATGTTTTCCAACGGCTCCTCGGTGAGGTTACCCAAGGGGGCTTTGGTTTTGAGGCAGCATGGATAGATCGACCCATCCGGTTCGATTGCCACTTCCGACCCGGCTTTGCCGATGTGCAGGAAGTTTTTCGCGCCTGACCAGCGAGCGCAAAAATTCACATCATACCCGGCTTTGCTGAGCCCGTTCGAAAGTGCCCGCCCTCTTGGCCAAAGCTCACCAATCCACAAGTCTTCTTGGGCGCCAAAGAAGAGGAAGGTTGGGCCTTCGAGTTTTCGACCTGCAGCGACATCTGGTTCTTTCAAACGTTTGTCTTTTGCGCCGCCAAGAGACACTTCGCGAACACCTCGGCTCGTCATCAGCTCTCTAATGCGGTCCATGAACGCGAACTTTTTATCGCCCTGCATGCCGACATGGTAGTCATCGATTGAGGCAATCGCGATGCTCTCGACGCCGCGGGCAAGGCATTCGTCGAGAATTTCAGGGGTTAGGATATCGCCGGTCGTTTGAATGGAGATTTTAGGGGCCTTTGAGCCATATTTTTTCTTAAGCGCATCCAAGACGGGATAGAACAGTTCTTCGCGCACCCCATCGATCAGCAATTCACCGCCAGCGAGTACGAGCAGCGTTCGATCTCGCACGCCGTGCTCATCGACCCAGCTCAAATCGTCAGGCAAATTATCGATCACTTTTTGGAACGCCGCTTGGCCTTCACCGACGACCTCTGTCAGGGCGTCGCGCACGTAAGGGCGAAAGCGATCATCATAGCAATGCTTACATTTCCTGTGACATGCCCAGGTCAAAACCCAATAAATCGCTTGCAATTGAATCGTCCTTACACAGCCTCGCCTCATCGCTAGACAAGGGAGGCGGGGCTTGTCGATGGTTTTCCTATCGTCTCGCGCCTTTGTGAACGCTCAAGCCTGACCAATCGGCGGAGCAAAGCGAAGAGTATTTCACACGAACTTGCTCGCGCGCATGTACAGGTCGGTCACAATCGTTGAAAAGAGACTCTCCAAAGCTCAATTCGGAGGACACTTTCATGCGGCGCTCCCTTTCTTGTATCGCGACAATTTTTGCTCTGGTCTCAGTTCCAGCAACAGTGAATGCACAGGATGCGAGCGGCGGACAGGCCGTTATGAGCTTTGATACAAGACATCATGATGTGATCGCTGAGTCGGGCATGGTCTCCGCTCAGGATGGTATCGCTGCAGAGGTAGGCCGGGATATCTTGGCGCAAGGCGGAAACGCAATTGATGCGGCCGTTGCAACCGGGTTCGCGCTCGCTGTGACACACCCGCAGGCCGGGAATTTGGGTGGAGGGGGATTTATGCTCGTCCATTTGGCTGAAGATGAAAGCGTCATCGCAATCGATTTTCGCGAAACTGCACCGGCTGAGGCCACCCGAGATATGTACCTGGATGAGCAGGGGAATGTAGATAACAAGCTCGCCCAATACTCACGTCTATCTGCGGGGGTGCCGGGCACGGTGATGGGATTGCTTGATGCCCTTGAGCAATATGGAACCATGAGCCGTAGCGAGGTTTTGCAACCCGCCATCCGTTTGGCCGCGGAAGGATTTCCGGTCAGCTATGCGCTCGCGAACAGCCTGGAATCGAACCGTGAAACTTTCTTGGCGGATGAGAGCTCAGTCACTTATTTTCTGGGTCGACAAGCGGGAGACCTTCTCATTCAATCAGATTTGGCCGCAAGTCTCATGCGGATCGAAGAAGGTGGCGTAGACGGTTTTTATGCCGGGCAAACCGCGGACTTGATCATTGCGGAGATGCAGCAAGGTGTTGGCGTCATGACACTGGAGGATCTCGCAAACTATAAGACGGTCATGCGATCCCCGGTGAAGGGGCAGTTTCGCGGACACGACATTTACGCGATGAGCCCGCCTTCGGCTGGCGGTGTTCATATCATTCAGATGCTCAATATTTTGGGCGGATATGATCTCGACGCGGATGGACACAATAGCGCAGCTTATTTGCACAAATTGATCGAAGCGATGCGCCGCGCCTATGCGGATCGATCCAAATATTTGGGCGACCCAGATTTCGTCGATGTTCCTGTCGGAGCGATCACGTCCATGGAATACGCAGACAGACTAAGAGACACGATTTCTCTCGATGCGGCGACTCGATCTACGGAAGTGTTGCCTGGCGCGCAACTGGCCGCGGAAAGCCCAGATACCACGCACTATTCAGTGATTGATCGAGACGGAAACGCTGTCGCGGTCACCTACACATTGAACTTCTCTTTCGGCAGCGGCTACTCGGTCGATGGCGCAGGGTTTCTCTTGAACAATGAAATGGATGACTTCTCCGCAAAGCCAGGCGCACCGAATGGGTATGGCTTGATTGGTGGGACGGCGAACGAAATCGCGCCGCTCAAACGACCGCTCTCATCTATGACGCCTTTGATCGTGAAGAAGGATGGGGAGATCGTACTGGTGACCGGAAGTCCGGGCGGGTCGACGATTATCACCTCGGTTATGCAGGTCGTCTTGAACGTGGTTGAGTGGGAGATGAACCTCGCAGAAGCGACCCACGTGCCTCGACTTCACCACCAATGGCTGCCTGATCTGGTGTTCCCGGAGCCTGGCATCAGCATCGATACCTTGAATCTGCTCGAAGAGTGGGGACACATTTTTCCACGCGACGGCGATGGGAAGATTAGCCGCACCGTCATCGGACGCGTGAATTCGGTCGGGACGCGCGCGGGTAAAATCGTCGGCGCTGCCGATCCACGCGGTCCCGATTCATTGGCGGCCGGGCATTAGCCTCTAAGAAATGAGCTCTTTCGCTGCGCGCGTTTCGATGCCGAGCGCATCGCCGACGGCGGCGTAGGTAAGGTGCCCTTCGCAGACGTTCAGTCCGTTCAAGAGATGCGGGTCTTGGGCCAGGGCCTCTTTCCAGCCCAGTCGAGCAATCCGTTTGGCATGGACGAGTGTCGCCGCGTTCAACGCATAGGTTGATGTCCGCGCCACGGCGCCGGGCATGTTCGCAACGCAGTAATGGATTACACCATCGACTTCATAGGTCGGGTCATCGTGGGTCGTTGGGCGAGACGTTTCGAAACAACCGCCTTGGTCAATTGCAACATCGACCAGTACGGCGCCATTTTGCATCGTCTTCAGCATCTCACGTGTGATGAGCTTCGGAGCTGCGGCGCCTGGAATGAGAACAGCGCCGACCACCATATCCGTAGTTTTGAGCAACTCATTTAGCAGAGCAGGGGTTGAGCGGATGACTTTTGCCGACGCACCAAAATGGGCAGAGAGCCGCTCCATAACGCGGTTGTCCCGCTCCAGGATTGTGACGTCCGCTTGCATCCCGACGGCCATCTGCGCGGCGTTAAAGCCGACATCTCCGCCGCCGATTACGAGCACTTTGGCCGGCGCGACCCCGGGAACACCTCCGAGCAACACGCCGCGTCCGCCGGCATTCTTTTGAAGCGCTGCTGCCCCAACCTGGATCGCGAGGCGTCCGGCGACTTGGCTCATTGGTTTGAGGAGTGGGAGATCGCCATCATCGCTGGTCACGGTTTCGTAAGCGATGCAAACGGCGCCTGACTCGATGAGGTCTTTGGTTTGTTCTGGGTCTGGTGCCAGGTGGAGGTAGGTGTAGAGAATTTGACCAGGACGCAGCATGGCGCGTTCGGCTGCTTGGGGCTCTTTCACTTTGATGATCATGTCGGCGCGGTCGAAAACGTCTTTGGCAGTACTGACGATTTCAGCGCCGTGCGCGCGATAGGTTTCGTCGCTCGCCCCGATGCCGTCGCCTGCATTCGCCTCGACCAGAACTTGATTGCCTGCTTCAACAAGCTCGGCCACGCTCTCTGGCGTCAGTCCAACGCGGTACTCGTGGTTTTTGATTTCTTTGGGGACACCGATCAGCATGAATAACTCCGTTCTTATGAGTGGGAGATTAGCTGACTTCTAGATGAAATATTTCTCTGATTGTCCGAGTATCTTGAATAGAATCGGAAAATATTCGCAAAAATGAAAGATTGGCGATATAAATTGTCGCTATGGATCAAATTGACCGTAAAATACTCGTGGCGCTTCAGTCTAATTGCCGTCGTCCGATTGCAGAGATTGCCGATCAGGTTGGCATGTCTCTCTCCGCCTGTGCGCGCCGGATCACGTTGCTGGAGGAGAATGGCTACATTGATGGCTATGGTGCGCGCCTCAGTGGCGAGAAGCTCGGCTATAGTATGATCTTCTTCGTGGAGGTTTCTCTCGACAGTCAAACCGAAGCAGTTCTGGCAGCCTTCGAAAGCGCCGCCATTCGTCGCCCGGAGGTCCTTGAGTGTCATCTCATGACCGGTGACGCTGATTATATGATCAAGGTCGCTGCTCATGATACGCGTGATTATGAGTCCACGTATCGGAAAGTCATTGCCTCGCTTCCGCATGTCAGCCGGATCCAAAGCGCCCTGGTTATGAAAACCGTGAAGCCGTGGCTAGGTTATCAGGTCTCGAGCGGGAACTGAGCAAAGCCGATAGAGCCGCTGTTCTCTTTGGAGAATGCGATGTAATACCCGCGGGTCTTTGTTTCGATAATTGGAAATCAAAAATGAAACCCTGCTGGATCCTACTGTTTTCTTGTCCAGATGCGCCAGGCATCCAAGCGTTCGTTTCGACCTTCATCCATACCCATGGTGGGTTTATCGATGATGTGAAGGCGCACAGCGATCAAGAGTCTGGCCAATTTGTATGCCGGATATCCTTCCAGGCAGCTGGCGAAACTTCGCTAGACATCGAAACATTCAAAAAAGATCTCGAGCGAGAAGGTAAGCCGTTCGAAATGAACTGGTCGATCACGTCGGCGGACGAAAAACTTCCGACGGTCATCGCGGTCTCGAAGTTTGGACATTGCTTGAATGATCTTCTGCACCGCTGGCGCATTGGATCCCTTCCAATCGACATTCGCGCGATTGTATCCAATCACGACACGATGAGACCGATGGCAGAATTTTATGGCATCCCATACCATCATATCCCGGTCACGAAGCAGACTAAGATGGAGAGCGAAGCACGGTTCTTGGATGTCGTAAACGAGGCTGGGGGCGAGCTGGTGGTCCTTGCCCGTTACATGCAAATCCTCTCAGACGGGCTGTCGGCCAAGTGGTCAGGGCGCTGCATTAATATTCACCATTCTTTCCTGCCAAGTTTCAAAGGTGCAAAACCGTACCATCAGGCCTTCCAGCGCGGGGTAAAGTTGATTGGTGCAACGGCGCACTACGTAACCTCTGACTTGGACGAGGGCCCGATCATCGAACAGGATGTCGAGCGGATAGATCATTCCCAAACCCCGAAGCTTTTGGTGGAGCAGGGTAGCGACATTGAAGCGCGCGTGCTCTCGCGGGCTGTAAAATGGCACGCGTCACGACGCATCGTGATGATCGGACAGCGAACCATCGTGCTGCGCTAGCCCAAACAAGGGTCATGGCGGTTTAGTTGCTCAGTCTTGTGATCTCTGTGGTTGCCGGTAAATCAAGCGAGTGAGGTTTGCTGAGGGAGTAGGGCCTGATGGATGATGCGTTCGCGCTCATCTCGTTCATTGTCTACAATGCCGTTCTGGTCGGGGTCGGTATTTGGGCGGTCCGTAAGGCAAAATCGCAAGAAGACTTTCTGCTCGGTGGGCGTTCGCTCGGGCCGTGGGTCGCGGGGCTCGCTTATGCGGCCTCTAGCTCTTCGGCTTGGGTTCTGCTCGGCTTTTCCGGATTTGTTTACGCAGCAGGACCATCAGCGCTTTGGATGGTTCCGGGCATCCTCTTTGGCTATGGGGTGATCTGGCTGTTTTCTGGCGATATGCTGCAACGGGTGTCGCGGGAGAAAAATCATCTCACGCTGACCGATTTTGTTGTCGAAAATGCGCGCGGAAAACTGGCGAGAATTATCCGCATTATTTCCGCGCTGATCATTTGCTTTTGCTATGCCTATTTCATCGCCGCTCAGTTTCAGGGGGTCGGTGTCGCGTTTGCTGATCTGTTCGACATGAACCTCTATACTGGGGTCATTTTCGGCGCTGCGATCATTCTGATTTACACCTTCCTGGGTGGCTTCTTTGCCGTCTCGATTACCGACACTATGCAAGGCGTTCTGATGGCGTGTATCGCCATCATCCTTCCGACGGTCGCGTTCTTCGCAGCGGGCGGTCTTGAGGGTATCTCGCAAGGTATCGCTGCAGCGCCTGATGGCTATATGGATAGCTTTGGAGGGCGCACGGGCTGGATCGCGATCGGTTTCGTCCTCGGCCTCTCGGCCACAGGATTTGGCGCATTAGGACAGCCGCATCTTGTGTCCTGGATCATGGCGACTCGAGACCGAACTGCGCGCCTCTATGGAGCAGGCGTCGCGATTGGTTGGGGCGCGATTGTTTATACAGGAATGGGGGTGCTTGGCCTATCCGCGCGCGCGATCTATGGCGCAGAGGCGCCGGCGGAGGGCGTCTTTTTCCAACTTGCATCCGACTATCTACCCGCCTTGCTGGGAGGGCTCGTCGCGGCGGCCACGCTGTCAGCGATCATGTCGACGGTAGATAGTCAGTTCCTGGTCGTCGGTGCCGCTGTTTCGCACGATGTCAGGATCGGGAAATTGATGGGAGGGCGAGAGGTTCTTGTCTCGCGTCTATCTATTCTTGTGCTATGTGTTGCGGCTGTTGAACTGACCTTCTATGTCCCCTCGTCGATATTTGATCGCGCCCTGTTTGCCTGGGTCGCAATGGGGGCGACGTTCGGGCCGATCATTGTTGCGAGAACGCTGAACCTACGGTTTTCCGCTCCAGTCGCATTGGCTGCGGTCTTAGTCGGCTTTGGTGCTTCTTTAGGGTTTGAATTCTTCTGGGAGTCTGGGCCAGGCGATGTGCTTGGACGAATGCTGCCATGGATCTTTGGGTTGATCATCCTGAGCGCCGCACACATTGCTGGGCTGGCGCCTCGAGCAGAGGATGCCCATCAGGGCTAATATAGTCTCTGCCAGAGCCCGCTTGGGGGGCTTTTTATATAGGCGACTGCTATTCCGTCCCAGCGGGACGTTTCGCTGATTGCCAAGCCTTTCGGCATTCGCCAGCAAAGGCGGATGTCAGTTCCCCATACTCCGCTTTCTCGAGCCTCGACGCTCGATCCAGAGTTTTATACCCGTGATGACGTTTACGCATTTGAATTGGCGGAAATCATTCGCCCAAATTGGCAAGTTATCGCGCCTGCGAGCAGCGTTGCAGGTGTTGGCGATGTCATCTCTCGGGAAATTGGAGGCGTTCAAATTGTTGTGGTGCGAGCAAGTTCGGGCAAGCTGAATGGTTTCTATAACATTTGTCCGCACCGCGCAGGACCACTCGCCACCTGTGATGCGCGCGGGTTGAAGCGTTTGCGATGCGGCTATCACGGTTGGGCGTACGATTTTGAGGGCCAATTGAAAATAGCGCCTGAAATGCACGATGCCGAGAGTTTTGACCGCAGCAGCATTCGTCTGACGCCAATCGCAGTCCGAGAGTGGAACGGCCTCGTTATGGCGCGGATTGGTGAGGGCTTAGACTTTGAAGCGCTCTATGGCGGCATCGAAGAGATTGCCGGTCAGGATACGCTCAACGACTTGCACCATCACGCCGCGCGGGTTTTTGATGTGAAGGCGAACTGGAAGGTCTATGTCGATAATTTCCTAGAAGGCTATCATTTGCCCTTCGTTCATCCCGGTCTCACTCAATTGGTCGATTATAGCGACTATAAAACCGAACTCGGCCCTTGGTGGTCTCTTCAACGATCTCCGGTGGAAGAGTCCGGCCCGTATGCTGCTGGTGAAGGTTTGTACTTTTTCGTCTATCCCAATATCATGCTGAACATTATGCCGGCGCGGCTTCAAACGAACCGTGTGGTGCCGACGGGTTTGGACACCTGCAAAGTTGAGTTTGATTTTTACTACGCCCCAGGCGCAGAAGTACGCGCCCAGGACGATCTTAAATTCTCTGACCAAGTCCAAGAGGAAGATCGTCTGATTTGTGAGCATGTGCAGAAAGGCCTTACGTCGTCTGCGTATCGGCCAGGCCGCCTCTCACCGTCTCGGGAGGGCGGCGTCTGGCATTATCAAAACCTTCTCCGCGATGCTTATGCAACAAGCGGATTGCGCGAGCAGAGCGCTTGACTGAGCCGGCGCGGAACCAGCGAAAGCCTCTGGGTTTTTGGAGCTCTTGGTCACTGACGGTCGGGATCATGATCGGGTCTGGGATTTTCCTCCTGCCGTCCGTTCTCGCACCCTACGGCCTGCTAAGCTTCGCGGGGTGGGCGCTGACAGGGTCAGGTTCCATTTGTTTGGCATTGGTTATCGCTCGACTGTCCAGTCGCACAGAAAGATCTGGCGGTGTCTATCGCTATGCGCACGACGCATTCGGTAACTTACCTGGTTTTCTAATCGCGTGGGGCTACTGGGCGGCTTACTGGGTCGCAATGCCCGCGATGGCGATCGCGTTTGTTGGCTATCTCGGCGTCTTCATACCCGCGATCAATGCGAGCGTTGTCTGGCAGGTTACTCTTGCACTTGGTCTCATCTGGACGCTCAGCCTCGTGAATGCTCGGGGCATAAAAGAGGCGGGCACTCTTCAACTCGTCATGACGCTCCTGAAGCTTGTGCCATTGCTTCTGACTATTGGATTGGCGGCGACGACTGGCGACGCCGGCAACCTGCCGGAGGTTAACCCAACAGGCGAAGGCCCTGTCTCAGTGCTCACCGCGACGGCGCTTCTGACGATGTGGGCTTTTTCAGGTTTGGAAGCGGGCACGATGCCCGCGGCAGATGTCACTAATCCAAAAACGACGATCCCTCGGGCGATTATCGCTGGAACGCTCGCGGTGACCTTTATCTACATTGCCTCAACCTACTCAGTTATGTTGCTCGTGCCAGCTGAGACCTTGGTCGGATCTAGCAGTCCATTCGCGGATGCCGCTCTCGGGTTTGGCGCATGGGGACCCGGTCTCATCGCTATTGGCGCAATGATTTCAACCGCAGGGCGCTCAACGGAACGATTTTCATCGCAGGTCAAATGCCGATGGCGGTGGCCTTAGATGGTCTCGCGCCCAAAGTGCTCACCAAACGCAATGCTGGCGGGACACAGACTTTATCGCTCTTCATCGGGGCAACGCTCGCAAGCGTCTTGTTGGTGATCAATTATAATCAAGGACTGGTGGCTGTTTTCACCTTCCTGATCATGATGAGCACGGCGTCGATTTTGGTCCCGCTTTTCGTCAGCGCGCTAGCTGAGTTTCGCGTGTCCTGGAAAAGTCAGAAAGCGTGGGCAGGGATTGCTGGCCTTGCCCTCATCTATACGGCATTCGCGATACTGGGGTCTGGACTGATCGTTTTGGCCTGGGGCGTTGTTTTGTTCGCCGTTGGCGTACCTGTTTATTATCTCGGTCGGCATAAATAGCCTCGAGATCAGCAATGGGCTTTAAATAAGAGACCTTCGGCGTATAACCGCGCGCAGATCAAAATGACGACCCGGGCCTTACGCGCTGACTAACTGCCGTGATGGGGCTCGCAAAATCGCCGACTGCCACGAAGGGGCAACTCTAATGCCGGAAAATCTAGATTACAGATTTTCGGTCGCCCCTATGATGGATTGGACGGATCGCCATTGCCGGGCGTTTCACCGTGTTTTGTCGAAGCAGGCTTTGCTTTGGACGGAAATGGTCACCGCCGACGCCGTGATCCATGGCGACCGTGAGCGGTTGATCGGGTTTTCCGATGAAGAGCACCCAATCGTCTTGCAGCTTGGCGGCAATGAGCCGGACAAGATGGCGGAGGCCGCGCGCGTCGCGGAAGCGTTCGGGTATGACGAGGTAAACATCAATTGTGGGTGTCCGTCGGACCGAGTCCAATCTGGCGCTTTTGGGGCGTGTCTGATGCGTGAGCCGAAAACTGTTGCGGCTTGCGTTGCTGCGATGCGTGACGCTGTTTCGATCCCAGTCACGGTAAAATGCCGGATCGCGATTGATGAAGACCCGCCGCGCGAGACGCTCTTTAATTTTGTTGATGTGGTCGCCGACGCGGGGTGCAGCGTTTTTACTGTGCATGCACGTAAGGCCTGGCTGAAGGGGTTGAGCCCGAAAGAGAACCGGGAAATCCCACCACTTGATTATGACCTGGTGAAAACTCTAAAAGCCGAACGCCCAAATCTTCAGATTATTCTCAATGGCGGCATCAAAACGCTTGAAGATAGCAAGGCTCACTTAAACGATTTTGATGGCGTAATGTTGGGGCGAGCAGCGTATCAAACACCGGCGCTCCTCGGAGGCGTCGACGCGCATCTGTTCGCGGCGAAAACCAAGCCGGTTTCGCCATTTGAGGCTGTCGTGGCTTACCGACCATATCTGGAAGCGCGCCTGGATGAGGGCGTGCGATTGTCCTCTATGACGCGGCATATGCTTGGCTTGTTCAACGGCATGCCTGGCGCACGTCTTTGGCGCCGAGTACTCAGCGAACAAGGACCGAAGCCAGGGGCTGGAATAGGCGTGCTTGATGAGGCGCTAGATGCCGTTGCATCCCGAGTTCTGGCGTAAGACTCCGTAATCAAAAGAGAAATTGAAGACTTGCGAACGTGATTGTCTGTGTCAAAAATTGTAGCGATCGCTACAGCATGAGTCTAAGCCCTCCGAGGGAACCGCCATGCACACACATCAGTTTCACAAAACCTATCTCAAAATTTCCGCCATCTTTGTCATGCTGTTTGGTCCGATATTTTTTCTTGGAACCTTTCCCGAAACGGTGGAACCGATCCGGTTCAGCATGGATCTATTGATATGGCCGCTCGATTCTGCGCAATCTTACGAGCATCCTGAAACGGTATTCCTTGGCGCGCTTGCGGGAGGTTTCCTGCTTGGTTGGGGTGTCTTGATCTGGCGACTATCAGATGAGGTTTACGACGCAGCACCAGAAGCCGTTCGGAAAGCTGTAGTAACCGGGTTTCTCGCCTGGTTTGTTTTGGACAGTGCAGGGTCGATCACTTCGGGCAACGCGTCGAATGCGCTTTTCAACATAATTATTCTCGCCTTGTTCGTTGGCCCACTTTGGCGGTCAACGAGACCAGAACACTCGAAGTAAACCCGGCCAGAAGCGCGCAGTTTTCCCGGCGGGAGGGCTTGTGGTTCACAACGAGCCGCATACTGTCTCATTTGTAGTCTGAGACATTATAAGGAGACCGCCATGATTGGGGTTGTTGCCACACTGGAAATCCAGGACGGAAAGCAAGGCGAATTTGAAGCCGTCGCAAAGGATTTGATGGCCAAAGTTAAAGCGAACGAGCCCGGCTGCACGACCTATCAGCTTTACAAAGCGAAAGGGTCGGAAACGACTTATATCTTCATGGAGCAGTATGCCTCGGGCGAAGCGCTCAAAGCGCATGGCCAAACTGATTATTTTAAGGCCGCACAACCTGGCCTCGGCGCCTGCCTCGCAGGTGCGCCAAAAATCGAAATGTACGACATCGTCGAATAGGAGCCGCTCATGGATCTGTCATTCACCAAAGAAGACCTCGCTTTCCAGAAAGAAGTCCGCGACTGGATTGCTGAAAACTACACAGATGAACTCAAAGCCCGCAACGCGATGTCTAAGAACGGATATCTCGACAAAGACGGAATGCTGGAATGGCAGCGCAAGCTGGATGAAAAAGGTTGGTTTGTCGCCAACTGGCCAGAAGAGTTTGGTGGTCCAGGCCTAAGCGCTGGTCAGCGTTACATTCTGAACATGGAAATGGCAGCCGCGGGTACGCCGCAAATGTCGCCGATGGGCAAGTCCATGGTGGCGCCAGTGATCATGGCATTTGGAAATGACGCTCAAAAGGCCGAGCATTTGCCGAAGATCAAACGCTCTGAAATTTGGTGGTGCCAAGGGTATTCTGAGCCGGGTTCCGGATCGGATCTCGCCTCACTTCAAATGAGTGCCGTGCGAGACGGCGACGAGTATGTGCTCAACGGCTCCAAGATTTGGACTACACAGGCTCAATGGGCTGATTGGATCTTCTGCCTCGTACGCACCTCGAAAGAAGGCAAACCGCAAGAGGGGATCAGCTTCCTGATTTTTCCAATGGATTTGCCGGGCATCACCGTCTCGTCCTTGCCGACCTTGGACGGCCCAACGGACAACCAGCAAGAGATCAATCAGGTCTTCTTTGAAGACGTGCGCGTTAAAATCGAAGACGCGTTGATTGGCGAAGAGAATAAAGGCTGGACCTACGCGAAATATCTGCTGCAGTTCGAACGTGGGAATGCGTACGCACCTGGGCTCAAAAACGCGCTCCAGAAAACCAAGAAACTTGCGAGCGTGGAACAGTCGGGCGGAGAGCCTCTGCTGAAGGACCCAGATTTCCAGCGTAAGATTGCGGCCATGGAAATGAAAATTGAAGCGCTCAATGCAACAGAGCTTCGGATCTTTTCAGCCTTGTCTGCTGGACAATCGGTTGGCCCTGAAAGCTCCATGCTGAAGTGCGCTGGCTCAGAAGCCCAGCAGGCGATTTCCGAGCTGTCTCTAGAAGCGGTAGGCGGTTACGCTGCGCCGTTCGTCCAGGATACATTTGCGGTGGCACGTGCGGGCGCGAATAGTGATCTTGCGACACCAGACTATGCTGCGCCCGTTGCGCCGAGCTATTTCAACTACAGAAAGACATCGATTTATGCCGGATCCAATGAGATCCAGCGCAACATCATGTCGAAAATGGTTCTGGGGCTTTAGACCCCGCCACACCAATGTGAGCGGGCCGCAAACATAGAAGCCCGCCGCATTCAACAGGAGGAAGAATGACCGAAGTAGCTGCGCGGAAAGCTGGCATTTGGACGAAGCTTGCCTATGGCGCGGGGGCCGCTGCCAATGGGATTAAGAACAATGGCTTCGAGTATTTTCTTCTCTTCTATTACAGCCAAGTTTTAGGGGTCGATTCCGCGCTTGTCGGAGCGACGCTCATGATTGCAATGTTCGTCGATGGCATCACCGACCCGATTGTAGGGTATTGGTCTGACAATCTAAAAACCAAACTAGGGCGCAGACACCCCTTCATGTACGGGGCGATTATTCCGGTCGCCGTGGCATATGTATTCGCTTGGAATCCGCCAGAAGGCATGACCGGAAATGCGCTGTTTCCATACCTCCTGATGATCACAATCCTGGTCCGGATTGCATACACATTCTACGAAGTCCCGAGTAGCGCTCTGGTTGCTGAACTGACCGACGATTATGATGAGCGAACGTCATTCCTGTCTTTCCGATATGTCTTTGGCTGGACGGGCGGCGTAGCGATCGCCGCTTACACGCTAACGTTCCTTCTCGTCGAGACCGAGACCTATGGGAGCGGATTTCTGAATGTCGAAGGCTACCGTGCCTATGGCTCGGTTGCGGCGGTTGCAATCGTAATTTCAATGCTTCTTTGCGCCGTCGGAACGCATCGCCAAATTCCGAATCTTCGAAAACCGCAGGACGCCGGCCAGATAACGCTGAAGCGCATTTTTTCAGAGATTGGCGAGAGCCTCTCAAACAAGTCCTTTCAAGGCCTGTTCGTCGCGGCTCTATTTGGCTTTATGGCGGCTGGCGTGGCGGCTTCGCTGAACTATTACATCAACGGCTTTTTCTGGGAGTTCACGCCCGCGCAGACCGGGCTTCTCACAGTATCTGTCTTTGCCTCCGCCGCTTTGGCTTTGGTGCTCGCGCCCTTGATTTCGAAGCGGCTCGGCAAAAAGAAAGGGGCAATTATTGTTGGTGCAATCGCGTTCTCCGTTGCGCCAATGCCCGTGATTTTAAGGCTTATTGGCGTGATGCCACCCAATGGTAGTGACCTACTGTTTCAAATCATCCTGTGCGTCACCGTGATCGATGTCGCCCTGATCATCGCCTACCAGATTATGTCTGCCTCTATGATTGCTGATATTGTCGAGGAAAATGAACTCAAAACCGGGCGCCGGTCTGAGGGGATCTATTTTGTTGGGATCAGCTTTATGCGCAAACTCGCGCGTGGGAGCGGCCTGTTCCTCGCGTCGATCGTGCTCGCAGCAGCAGATCTCTCTCGTAATATTCAACCGGGCGAGGTGCCGGCCAATACGTTGAGCTTGCTTGGCGCCGGATACGCGTTCGGATTGCTCGCGCTTTGGGGCACCGCTATTGCGTTCCTCTTCCGGTATCAAATTAGCCGCGAGGATCACGAAGCCAATCTCGCAGCACTCGAGCGTAGTCGCCGCGCAGCGAACGTGGTTGAAGACTAGTTAGAAACAGATCGAGGCAATTTTCATGTCAGACGCTGCCACCGCTGCACACCATACTCCCGGACTACTAACGCGCATTGCTTATGGAATTGGCGGAGCAGCAGGCGGCATCAAGAACAATGGGTTCGATTACGTTCTCTTGCTGTTTTACAGCCAGGTCTTGGGTCTGTCAGCGGTCATGGTTGCAGCGGCGCTCTGGATTGCGCTGATTTTCGATGCCGTCTCTGACCCGGTGGTCGGCTATTGGTCGGATAATCTGAAAAGCAAGTATGGCCGTCGGCACCCCTTCATGTATGCCGCGATGATCCCGATTTCAGTGGGGTATTTCTTTGTCTGGAACCCGCCAACGGGACTGGAAGGTATGGGGCTTTTTGGCTGGCTGCTGACGCTGACCATCCTGGTGCGTCTCATGTACACCCTGTTCGAGGTGCCGCAGCACGCTTTGTCCGCAGAGCTGACACAAGATTATGATGCGCGAACCTCGTTGATGTCGTTCCGCTACTTTTTTGCTTGGGTTGGTGGGTTGGCCGTTCAAGCCACGCTATTTGCCGTCTTGTTGAAACCAACCGAGGAAGACTCATCCGGTATTTTCTATTTAGAGGGCTGGAATACTTATGGATTGCTCGGGGCGAGTTGCATCTTCCTAGCGATCTTAATTACGTCTGTAGGGACGCACCGACATATTCCGCACTTAATGCCGCCACCGGCGGCGAGGAAGACGACACCCCTCAAGGTCATTGCGGAGATCTGGGAAACCGTTTCCAATCCATCTTTTCGAGCGCTTTTCATCGCCACGATGTTCGGTTTGTTGGCGACGGGAGTGTCCGCGACGCTAAATCAATATATCAATACATTTTTCTGGGGCTTTAACAGTCAGCAGATTTTTGGCGTGACCGTAGCCGTATTTTTATCGCCCGCGTTAGCCCTCTTTATAGCGCCTATTGCTGGGAAGATATCAGGTAAAAAACGCGCGGCTATCTTTATTGGCGTGCTCGCCTTCACCATCGCGCCCGCGCCTATATTTGCCCGCCTGCTTGGTCTTCTGCCACCGAATGGCACCGATGAATTATACTTCACGATCGTCTTCATCACCGTGTTCGATATCGCGTTGATTGTGGCCTACCAGATGCTCGCCGCGGCTATGGTCGCCGACATCGTAGAAGAGAATGAGCTTAAAACCGGACGTCGCTCTGAAGGCGTTTATTTCGCAGGGATCAGTTTTGTGCGCAAACTGGCCCAAGGTATGGGTGTGCTGAGCGCTTCCGTTATCCTGGCAACGGCCTCGATTGTGCCGGGAATGAGACCCGAACAAGCGAGCCCCGAATCCATTGCAACTTTAGGCTTCTGGTACGCCATCACGCTCCTCACGCTTTGGACGCTTATGCTGATTTCGGTGAGCTTTTACCGCATTAGCCGCGATGATCACGAAAAGAACCTGCAGGCCTTGGCCGAAAAACGAGCGCGTGAAGCTTAGGATTCCGCAAGGATAACAGGCATCTAACGGAATTTTCATGTCTGCCCAATTGCGTCCGCCAGTACGCCGGAATAGAGCCATAATCATGACTTACGTATCCAGCATGACTAAACACGTCTCCAAGTTTCTCGCGGCCGTCCTTTTTGTTTTGGTCGCGCTCGTGCTCGTTTTAGTGAGCCCTCTCTATGGTTCCGCCTCTGCGGATAATTTCTGGGAAAAAGTCGTCCCCGAAAACCAAGCCCAGATTGAACTCAGCTATGCACCGCTCGTAAAAGAGGTCTCGCCCGCCGTGGTGAACGTCTACACAAAGAAAACAGTGCAACGACGAATGACGATGCAAGAGTTTATGTATGGCCGCCGCTTTGGGAGCCCGAACAGCCAAAGTGTCCAAAACTCTCTCGGCTCAGGTGTCATCGTTGGCGATGAGGGCATCGTCGTAACGAACAATCACGTCATCGATGGCGCCGATGAGGTCATCGTTGTTCTTGCGGATCGCCGGGAATACCCTGCTGAGCTGATCCTCGCCGATGAACGCACGGACCTCGCGGTTCTGCGCATCGACACTGAAGACACGGAGCTTCCAACGCTCGGCTATGCCAGCACGGTCGGCGTAGAAGTTGGCGACTTGGTGTTGGCGGTCGGTAACCCGTTCGGCGTTGGTCAGACGGTCACGACAGGTATTATTTCAGCGACCGCACGAACCGATGTGGGTGTTTCTGATTACGCGTTCTTCCTGCAAACAGATGCAGCCGTAAATCCGGGTAACTCTGGTGGAGCCTTGGTGAACACACGTGGGGAACTGGTGGGAATTAACACCGCGATTTTCTCACGCTCAGGTGGATCAAATGGGATTGGTTTTGCGATCCCATCGGAAATGGTCAAACGCGTCGTAGACGCCGCCGTGAATGAGGGCACAATTGTACGCCCTTGGCTTGGCTTGAAAGGGCAGTCAGTGACCTTTGATATCGCCAAGGCCCAAGGTTTGGATCGCCCACTCGGAGTCATCATCACAGAAGTCTATGACGATGGTCCAGCGGACCGTTCAGATCTTCGGCGCGGCGACCTTGTCTTGAGCATCGATGGGCGCGAAGTCTTTGACGAGCGCGGGTTGAAATTTTTGGCCGCCACGAAATCGCCAGGTGAGGACGTAACCCTTCGCGTGCTGAGGGGCGGCAATGAGCAATTGATCGAAGCGCGTCTTGCGCCGCCACCAGGGACGAGCGAGGCTGAGGTTGTCTTGCTCGAAGGGCGTCACCCATTTACCGGCGCAGAAGTCGCTGAGCTCTCACCACGGCTTGCCGAAGAGTTAGGACGCGATCCATTCGATAGCGGCGTGCTGGTCACGCGTGTCATGCGCCGTGCCTACGCCCGGCGTGTCGTGCGCTCTGGAGACATTATCCAGTCTGTCGATGGTCAGCCGATCAAAACGCTCGATGATCTCGACGCAGCGCTAGATCGTGATTCAGGCCGCTGGGAGATCGAGATTGATCGCAACGGTCGCAGTATAAGTGGATATGTCACGCTCTAGGCACCCGGCGCTCGATCAATAATGTGGGTGTAAGATCCAAGTACCGACCCGCGTTGGCCACCTGTTAAACCGAGATCGTTTCCGCGGGCATCCGATTGCTGGAAGAGAGGCCGATCTTTTCCGGCATCCTCGAGGACGGACATATGAAACTCGTGTCCAAGCAATGGAGCTGTCCAAATCGGGTTGGGCTGTGGAACGATGCTGCGATAGCCAATGTGCATTTTTTTCTGCGCGAAGCTGGTGGAGTGACTGAGCAGGCCAGCCATGCCGTGACGCTCGCCTTGTGCATCTACAAGGCTCTCACCGAGCACCATATAGCCACCGCACTCACCATAAATCAGTGCGCCTAGCGTAGATGCCGACCTTAGGCCATTTAGGAATACCTTCGCCTCTGACAGCGTCCCGGCATACAATTCGGGATAGCCGCCCGGAAGATAAATCGCATCGCAATTATCGTGCGGCGCTTCGTTTGCCAGCGGTGAGAAGAAAGATAGCTGCGCGCCTTGCGCACGCCAATCACTCAGAATGTGCGGGTAGGTGAATTCGAATGCGATGTCCCTTGCAATCGCTATCCGTTGGCCGATTGGGGGAAGGCGCCTTGGGCGCAAAGTAGAACGCAGAGTGCCCGCAGCCGCCAAAAGGGCGTCTAGATCAACACCCGACTCCACAGCTTCCCGTGCAGCATTCACCAACGCATCGGTCTGCGTACGCTCGGTTGCTTGAACGAGGCCGAGATGCCTCGAAGGAATGGTGAGCGCTTCCGAGCGCATCACAGCTCCCAAAAAGGGAATGCCGGTCTCTTTCAATGCGTCGGCAAGCATTTCGGCATGTCCTTGGCTGCCCACGTGCGTGGCGACGACACCACAGACTTCGGGCCGTGGCCGCAGGGTTGCGAAGCCGTGGACAATTGCCGCGATGGATTGAGCCATTCCACTGGCATCGACCAGCAACAAGACCGGTAGATTTAGTGTGTCCGCCAAATCTGCTGTCGATCCCGATAGGCTGGCCGCACTATCGAACATCCCCATCATGCCTTCGATGATCAGGAGATCCTTATCCTCTGCGATCTCGGATGCGCGGGCGCGGAGTTGCGTGTCGCCAAGTGCCCATTTGTCGAGATTGTAGCAATCGCGACCGGTGGCGAGTCGCAGAAATTGAGGGTCAATGTAGCCCGGGCCACCTTTCGCAACTTCAACAGCGAAATTGCGGGCGCGCAGCGCGCTGACGAGGCCCAACGTGAAGACGGTTTTTCCTGAATTGGAGTTTGGGGCGGCGATCACCAACCCCCCGGGAGCGGAAGATGGATTGAAGGAGGACATGCGATAGTAACTTTCTATATTACAACGCAGCCGTACCTTCATGCCAAACAAGCATCGGCAGTCAATCTTCACGCGGTGGGCTCAAACCATTGCGTTCTTGATCCGTTCTTGTGCGGCCACGAGAATTATGTAAATGCCAAGCTTCGTATATCGCTTCGGCGTCATTAAGGCATTTGGTATGACGGACTTGTTTGCAGCTTCAGGATTATCTGAATCCGCGCCGCAGCCCTTGGCGGACAAACTACGTCCGCAAGTGCTCGCGGATGTGGTTGGACAGGATCATTTGCTTGGCGCTGATGGCGCGCTTGGCCGGATGCTCGCGACGGGGAATCTCTCTTCGATCATTTTGTGGGGGCCTCCCGGGGTTGGTAAAACGACAATCGCACGGTTGTTAGCGCAAGAAACCGATCTTCACTTAGAGGCTATCTCAGCGATTTTCTCCGGTGTGAAAGATCTTCGCGCAGTGTTCGAAGCGGCGCAGCGCAGGCGTGACATGGGGCAGGGGACTTTGCTCTTCGTCGACGAAATTCATCGTTTCAATCGGGCGCAGCAGGACGGCTTTCTACCTTATGTCGAGGCGGGCACCATTACTCTGGTTGGCGCTACGACGGAGAATCCGAGTTTTGAGCTCAATGGTGCTTTGCTCTCTCGCTGCGCTGTATTGGTGCTCAATCGATTAGAAGCGGAAGCTTCCGAGACGCTCCTGGCGCGGGCCGAGACTGAGATTGGGCGGGATTTGCCGCTACAAGCCCGCGCGCGGTCGGCTTTGATTGATATGGCTGATGGCGACGGACGCTATCTTTTGAATTTGGCGGAACAGGCCTTCACGCTGGCCGGTACCGAGACAAAGCTTTCAGTCGAACAGCTCGCGCAAGCACTTCAAAAGCGGGCGCCTGCTTACGACAAAGATCGCGAAGAGCATTACAATCTGATTTCTGCTCTGCACAAATCGGTGCGCGGATCAGATCCCGACGCCGCGCTTTATTGGTTCGCACGCATGTTGGAAGGTGGTGAGGATCCGCTCTTTATCGCTCGGCGACTGGTGGTGATGGCGAGTGAGGATATCAGCTTGGCTGATCCCACGGCGATGATGGTGGCAGGCGAAGCGGCCCGTGCATTTGAGCGCCTTGGAGAACCAGAAGGCCTCATCCCGCTGGCGCATGCGGTCGTTCACTTGGCGACAGCACCGAAATCTAACGCTTCTTACATTGGGATGAAACGCGCTCGCGCTGCGGCGCGAGAGACCGGGTCTCTGATGCCGCCCAAACATATCCTCAACGCACCGACCAAAATGATGAAAGAGCAAGGCTATGGTGATGGCTACGCTTATGATCACGATCAAGAAGGTAGTTTTTCCGGACAGAACTATTTTCCGGATGGCATGGAACGGGTGGATTTTTACCAGCCAAAAGGGCACGGCCGAGAAGGTCCGATCGCGGAACGCTTGGCAAAATGGCGCGCGGTCCGGAAACAGAAATCAGAACAGGGTGAATGAACCGAACATGCGAGTGTTATGAAGCCGGTAGATAAATAGACATGACGGAGCGCGCACCACTTCGACTCTCCAACCGTGACGCCCGGAGGCTTTGGCTTGCGGGGCAGGGGCTCTCGGATACCCCGACGGGGAAACTCGATCTGGATAGTCTGATCAAGAAACTTGGTTTCGTACAGCTCGATACAATCCAAGTCGTTTCGCGCGCTCATCACCACATTCTTTGGAGCCGAAACCAAAACTATCGAGAGCCGATGTTGGGGCGTCATCTTACAAAGAAGCGCAGAGTCTTTGAGCACTTCACACATGATGCCTCAGTTATCCCAATTGACTTTTATCCCATGTGGCAGCGCCAATTTCGGCGCATGGAAGCCAAAGTTCGTAAATGGGAATGGCACCGCGGCATGTTGGACACAGATGGCAGAAACGCCATCAAAGACCGTATTCGCGCAGAAGGACCTCTTTGTACCAAGGCCTTTGATACGAAAGTCCAAGGCGAGAAGAAAATGTGGGCGCGCCCGCCGCATAAATTGGCGCTCGATTACATGTGGTATGCCGGCGAGCTTTCGACCTCTCACCGAGAGAACTTCACTAAATTCTACGATTTGACTGAACGGGTAATTCCCGAAGACCTGCTAAATCACGTCCCATCAGATGAGGTGCAGATCGACTGGTTATGCCAGGCGGCGCTAGATCGGATGGTGTTCGGTTCCGAGGGCGATATCCAGCGCTTCTGGGCCGCTGTTTCAAATGCAGAAGCGAAACAATGGGCGACAGATAATGCAGCCAAGCTGGTTCCGGTTGAGATTGAGACGGCGGACAAGTCTATCATATCCGCATGGGCGCCCGAAGACATCGAGATCCGACTCGCCAAGCTTGATGCGCCAACATCCCGGCTTCGGATTCTCAACCCTTTTGATCCGGTCGCGCGGGACCGAACTCGCCTGAAACGCTTGTTTGGCTTTGACTATACGGTCGAAATGTTCGTCCCCGCGGCCAAGCGGCAATGGGGATATTATGTATATCCCTTGCTCGAGGGAGATCGGTTTGTCGGTCGGATAGAAGTCAAAGGAGATCGCAAGGCCGGGACTTTGCGCGTTCTCAATCTCTGGAAAGAGCCCAAGGTAAAATGGACGCCTGCCCGTCTAGCCAAACTCGAAGCGGAGCTTGCTCGAATGTCGCGCTTTGTGGGCCTAGAGCAGTTGATCTGGGAGATTGACCCGCCCTCGGACTTGCTTTGAGACCGATCTCCTTTAGGTCAAATGCACGACATAAGGAGTTCGATTATGCTGCGACTTGGGCTTGGGGGTATAATTGCGATTGGGTTGGTTTCGTGCGCACCTCAACTTCCCGATGCGGGCAGTGACATTTCGGAAAAACGTGCTTCTAGCAGTGCGCCAGTGTCAGATGTCGATGCCTTTCATGAATCGATCGCGGTCTTCGATAGTCATCTCGACACACCAGCTCTGTTTCATACCGAGGCTTATGATTTCAAACGGCGTCAGACCTGGGAAGAAGATGGAACGCATGTCGACCTTCCCCGTATGAACGAAGGCGGCCTTGATGGCGGCTTTTGGGTGATCTTCACACGCCAAGGACCGCTTGATGAGGCAAGCTATGCGGCGGCCAGAACCCATGGTCTTCTGAGACAAACAGCGATCCGCGAATTCGCTGCGAAGTATCACGAAGAAGTCGAACTCGCCTTCAGCGCCGATGACGCTGAGCGGATCCTGGCAAACGGTAAAAAGGTCGTCTTCCAGAGCATGGAAAATTCTTATCCGCTCGGGACCGATGTCTCCCTGATGGAGCATTATTACATTGGCGGTCTGCGCATGATCGCGCCGGTGCATTTTGCGAACAATCAATTTGCGGACAGTGCGACGGACATCAATCAAATCTATGATGGCTTAAGCCCGCTCGGTGAAGACTTGGTCCGTGAGGCCAATCGCTTAGGCCTGGTTCTCGATGGCAGTCATGCGAGCGATGCGACGGTGCGCGATATGATGGCGCTTTCGACAACGCCCGTGATCTTGTCCCATACGGGCGCCAGCGCAGTCTATGATCATCCTCGCAACATCGATGACCAATTGCTTTTGGAACTCGCAGAGAATGGCGGCGTGATCCAGATGAACATCTTTGGCGGGTACCTAGAAGCGCTTCAGCCTCCGCCCGAGCGGGTCGCTGCGCTTGAAGACCTCAGCGAAACGTATGGTAGAAATCCAAGTGAAATGGACCCCGATACGCTTCAAGCATGGATGGTGGCGCGCGCTGAGCTCAACCGGGAGTTTCCGGCGCCGCGATCCACCTATGCCAAATTTATGGAGCATACCTATCACGTCCTCGACCTTATTGGCCCTGATCATGTTGGGATCAGCGGCGATTGGGACGGCGGCGGCGGCGTTGATGGCATGAGCGATGTCTCGATGCTGCAAAAAATCACACGCGATTTGTTGGCCGCAGGATACACGCGTGAAGACGTCGCGAAGATTTGGGGCGGGAATATGCTCCGCCTTATCCGCGCAGCGGACGACGCCCGCACGTCTGACCTCGTTTCTCCAAGAATCTTGAACTAGCCACATGGAGTGGCTCACGATCACCCCGCCCTTATTGGCGATTGTCGTCGCCATCTGGACGCGCAACGTCTTCTGGGCGCTAGGCCTGGCAATCTGGCTCAGCGAAACCATTATCGCGGGCTTTAATCCGTTTATGGGTGCGCTTGGCGGTATTGATCGCGCGGTTGGGGTCTTTGATAGCTCCTACAACACCCGTGTCCTGTTGTTCTGTCTGATCATCGGCGCCCTGATCGTTTATATGCAACGATCTGGTGGCATTAGCGCCATGGTGGAACGGCTGCAGAATTCGGGGTTTGCTTCAACACCCCGCCGCGCAAGTTTGGTGACAGCGATTTGCGGTCTGCTGATCTTCGTTGAGACCAATATTTCGCTCCTTACGACGGGTATTCTGGGACGTCCGCTGTTCGACAAGCTAAATATAAGCCGCGAGCGGTTAGCCTATATCATCGACTCGACCTGTGCACCCGTTAGCGTTTTGGTCCTGTTCAATGGCTGGGGCGCCTATCTCTTGGGGCTCCTAAACGAGAATGGGGTCAAAGGAGCGACTGGTGTTTTGATGTCGACGATAGCGCTCAATTTTTACGCATGGATCACGCTCGTCTTGGTGTTCGCGACAGTACTATCAAATAAGACTTTTGGACCGCTGGCAGCGGTTGAGAAAGCTGGAGGCGGATCTGCGGCGGCCGCGACAGGGCCTTTTAATGAGGCGCCTGAACCACCGTCACGCGCGATCTATATGGCCATCCCGCTCTTCATCATGATCGGTGGCACCATCGGTTTTATGATCTGGACCGGGGGCGGTGATATCCGTCAGGGCTCTGGTGCCCAAGCAATTCTCTGGTCGGTCATTTTGGCAACGGCGGCAGCCTTTATCTGCCTTGCGCACTCCAAGCGCGCCAAAGGTGAGCTTGTCGATATCGGCTTTAAAGGTATGGGAGACCTGCTCCCAGCCGTCACCATGATTTACTTAGCGCTCGTTTTGGGCGCGAGCCTCAACGCAGTCGGCATGCGTGAGTTTATCGCTAGCATTGCGTCTAGCTTCCCGGCGCCGTGGGTTATTCCCGCAATCTTGTTTCTCGCTGCAGGGATCACCTCATTCACCGCGGGGACCAGTTGGGGAACATATGGGATTATCGTCCCAGTGGCGGTACCGCTTGCTGTTGGTGCTGGGGTTCCTCTCCCGTTGGCAATTGCGGCTGTCATGGGCGGCGGTGTGTTCGGGGATCATTGTTCGCCGATCTCAGATACGACGATTATCGCCTCACTGGCTTCCGGGTGCGATCACATGGAGCATGTGCGTACCCAGCTTCCCTACGCGTTGGTTGGCGGCGTAGCCGCAACAGGGCTTTACTTGCTCGCTGGGCTGGCCGCGTAAGCGGTCATCACCGCGTCCATCAAAACTTCTGTGAAGACGTTTAAGGCGGGATGCCGTGCGCTTCGTTTAGGGGTCCCATCCGGCGTTCCTGTCACCGTATAAGCGAAGCTGATATTTAGCTCTGGCGCAAACCACGCACCGCCATAAAGACCGTACGCCTCACCGGGATGTCCCCAAAGCTCAACTCCAGGCCAAGGGCTCTCTTCCGCGGGATGGATCTGCACGCCCGTTCCGAACTTGGTGAAATAGCGTTCGTCATGAACGCCGTTGGATTCAGCTTGGTTGAGTGACCAAACAGACTGCGTCAGTTCCGGTGCGTACTTCAACCGACCTGCAATGGTCGCGAGATCAATCAGGTTCGCTCTCAAGCCGCCTTGTGGCGAGAACAGGGCCCCATTCATGCCGGGTTGATAGGTTGATAAGTCGGCACCTTCGTCCAAGAGAACAGATGGTGCTGGGTCTCGCAGCATTTCTCGATCATCGATTTGGGACGCCCACCCTGAGCCAAAGTTCCGATAGAGGGTCGCACCATCGAGTTTTTTCTCTGGCGTAACACCGGCCCAGTTAAATCCAGCATCAAGTCCTAAAGGCTTTAGGACAACGTCATGGGAGACACGATCAAAGCGACGCTGCGTTGCCACCTCTATTGCTGTAGCGACGACACCGTAGGCGAGATTGCAGTATTCAAAGTCTGTGTTCTCTCGAAACGCGTCACGCGTGATCAAACTCTCGATGTTGCCAGGGTGCGCGAGCCAGTACACCTCAGGGTCTTTCATCCCGCCGGTATGACTCAGAAGCGCCCTAATGGTTGGTCCATCCGGTCCCGCGGGTGTGTCGGATGGAAAATAGGGCAGCCATGTGCGTACGCCCTTGTCGAGGTCCATGACCCCGTCTCGATGCAGCTTTTCCGCAGTTAGCGCGACGACCAATTTCGAGATCGATGCGGCACGAAAGGCTGACCGGGTTGTGAAAGGCCGAACACCAACATCCGCGTCTCCAGCAGCCGCTTGTGCGATTACCAAATTATTCTGCATCAAGACAATGCCAGCCGCTGGAGCCTGATACTCGGCCGGTGCGGTAGTCAGCATTTGGACAAGCTGTTCTGCCGTTGGTTCAGGGCGGCAGGCGGAGACGAGAAGCGCGCTCGCTGGCAAGCTGGCGAGCACACCGCGGCGGGTCAGCGAGACGCGGGTCGACATTTAGCCTAGCACTTCGGCTAGGAAGTCCTTGCAAGCTGCGAAGCTTCGTCGATCGGCCCCGGCATCATAGACCGTCCCGAAATCTGGATTAGCGGCTGCGGGGTTCGTAAACGCATGCATCGTCGCGCCATAGGCGTGGAGTTGCCAATCCGCTTTGGCATTTGTCATCTCGCGCGAAAAGTCCATGACGTCGTCCGGTGTGGCCATTGGATCTTCCCAGCCATGCAGAGCCAAGACTTTAGGGGCGATCTTGTCATCCGTGTTTCCAGGTGCTCCGAAAAGTCCGTGGAAACTTACAACGCCCTCTACGCCCATATTCTTCCGAGCCATATCTAAGACGATAAGGCCTCCAAAGCAGAAACCGATGGCGGCAGCCTTGTCAGTTCCAGCTTTTTCTTTTGCGACATTCAGCGCGAATGCTAAGCGCGACTGAAGCTCTTCGCGGTTGCTTGCGAGCGGGGTCATCAACGCTTCGCATTCTTCATTGGTTTCGCCGCGCTTGCCTTTGCCATACACGTCGATCGCAAATCCAGCATAGCCCCATTCGGCCACTAGCTTCGCTTTGTCTTGTTCGAACTGAGACTGCCCGCCCCATGCGTGCGCAACCAAAACGACACCTTTTGGGGCTGCGCCGGAAGGTATGGTTAGGAAGCCCTCATAAGTGTGGCCACCTTGCTCATAATCTACGATCTGCGTTGTGACGGTCATCGTGTCGCTCCTACTCATGATTGCTTGCTTAGATTGGGTTTAGCGAAGGCGTAAGCGCTTTCAAGGCTTGCAATCGCGATTTCAACGCCGCAGATCAATTTCATGAACTGCGTTATAATTGATTGTGATCCGGGCCTAGATGATGCGGTCGCACTCCTGGCCGCCTTCGGAGCGAAAGACCTTGATGTTTTGGCTATCACCACTGTGGCTGGAAATGTGAAAGGGGACCAGACCGCCATCAATGCCTGTATTATTCGCGAAGTCGCCGAGCCGGGGTCGCGTGTGCCAGTCTGTGCTGGGGCGCCTCGCCCTTTGCTCCGCGACCCCGTGACAGCCGAAGATTTTCACGGCTCTACGGGGCTGGGAAACATCAACTTTCCCGATCCCGAACTGGGTCAAGAGCAGACGCACGCCGTGAATAAAATCATTCGCGCATGCAAAGACGCGAAAGAAAGTCCTTTAACCCTTATTGTGACCGGGCCGATGACCAACATTGCATTGGCTTTGGCAATGGATCCGGAAATCGAAGACGGAATTGCGGAAATCGTTCTGATGGGTGGAGCTGACACCGAAGGTGGCAACATCACGCCATACGCGGAGTTTAACGTGTATGCCGACCCACATGCTGCCGCAGCGGTGTTTGGGTCTAAGCTCTCGATTCGGTGTTTGAGCTTAGACGTGACCCATGACGTTCGAACAACGGCGGAGCGCTTGGCGAAAATTCGCGATGGTAAGACGCCCCAATCCCGAGTGGCTGGGGACTTGCTCGAAGCGTCGTGCAAACTTGAGTTTTCCGCCAACGGCGCGCGCGACGCCCCGCTACATGATCCAAGCACAGTGATTGCAGTCACGCATCCGGACCTCTTCAAAGGCCGCCGCGCCCGTGTTGAGGTCGTAACAGATGAAGGTGAGCAGTTCGGCCGAACGATCCCAACCTTCTGTGATGATGGAAACGTTTTATGGTATGAGAGCGCCGATAGCGACGCGGTCTTCGAGGCTTTGGGCCACCATTTGGAGTCGGTAAAATGGGCGTAAAACTCGGCATTGTCGGCTCAATCAATCTCGACTTGGTGGCCAGCGGCGCACCTTTGCCAACGGCTGGCGAAACCGTCACAGGGGCACGCTTTGCACAACACCCGGGCGGGAAGGGTGCCAATCAAGCTCTGGCCGCCAGGCGTTTGGGGGCAGATGTTTTCATGGCGGGATGCGTCGGAGATGATGCGCTCGCCGAATCCGCGCTTGCACTGTTGCGTCAGGACGGGGTCGATGTTTCTGCGGTGATGAGCGAGATCGGTACCTCGACAGGCGTCGCCTTGATTTCGGTGTCTCCGGAGGGCGAGAACCAGATCACCGTTGCAAGCGGGGCGAATGCTCGTGTCAGTGCAACGGACGTTTTGAACCTCCCGAAATGCGATGTCGTTCTTTGCCAGCTTGAGGTGCCGATTGCAGCTGTCTTGGCGGCCGCGGAGCGCGCGGCTGAGACCGGTGCGCTAATGGCGATCAACCTGGCACCAGCGCAAAATGTCCCGACTGAACTTTTGCGCCAATCTGACTTGCTGATCGTAAATGAGGTTGAGGCTGAATTTTATGGTGACGCACTCCACCAGACGGGCGGCCTGGTTGCTTTGACGCTCGGCGGTGCCGGTGCGGCGCTTTACAAGATGGGGAAAGAGATCGCTCGCGTTCAAGCATTTTCAGTCCCTGTTGTCGACACAACAGGCGCGGGCGATACGTTTTGCGGCGCGCTATCAGTGGCGCTCGCCGAAGGGGCGGACCCAGAAGGTGCGTTGAAATTTGCTTCAGCCGCGGCTGCGCTTGCTGTGACGAAGCCGGGCGCACAACCGAGTTTGCCGAACCGGGAGCAAGTAGAGGCACTTTTGGCGAGGGCGTGACTTTGAGTGAACTGCCTCTGACCCGAAATAAAATGTCTCGCGAGCGCGAAGCCGAAATTCGAACATCTGTCCAATCAGCGATGGAAGTGCCCGGACCGCCAACCAAAGCGAGATTGGCAACGCAGTCAGACGCCCAACGATTATACGACTTCCTAAAAGATCCCGATATTCATGGCCCCATTTACAGCCTGCCACGTCCACTAAATATGCAGACCGTCGGCGATTTCATCGCGCAAAAGCTTGAGGCGCGCGAGAAAGGAGAGGGCTTACTGTTTCTTCGCTTCAATGAAGAGCGGGAAGTGATTGGATATTCCGACTATGAGATCTGGCCGGAATGGGGCACGGGTGATCTGGGCGGTGCTTTAAGAAAAGACCAGCAGGGCAAAGGCGTTGGACTCCGCGGTCTTATCACGAGCTTCACATGGATGTTCGAGGCCTTGAAGCTCGAGATGATCTTCGCGACCGGAGCCTTGGACAATGTTCGAACGTCCCGAATGATGGATGCTGTCGGAATGATCCATCAGGGCGAGGTCACAAGTCAGCGGCCGGATGGAACGAAACGACAGTCCAACGTCTGGGAGATTTCTCGAACTGCATGGTTTGACCGGCACGCCGACCAAACGCCTAAGTCTTGATCAAACCGATCTCGCGCAAGCGCTCCATCAAGTAATCCTGAGCCGTGATCGGGGCTTCGGCTTTTCCGCCTTCTTCCAAACACTGCGGCAGCGCTTCGATTAGAACGTCTTGATTGAAGTGTAGGAAAAACGGTGTGGAATAGCGCGGGAAGCGAGATCGTTCTGGAGACGGGTTCAGCACGCGGTGAGTCGTTGACGGCAAAACGCCGCCCGTCAGACGCTGCAGCATATCTCCGCAATTGATAACCAGAGATCCAGCAGGTGGATTCACATCGAGCCAATCGCCGGAGCGATGCAGCGCTTGAAGACCAGCCTCTTCTGCGCCCAAGAGCAGGGTGATGACATTGATATCTTCATGCGCGCCAGCGCGGACTGTGCCCTTTGGCGGCGGGTTGTCTTGCGGCGGGTAGTGTAGCAAGCGCAGGATCGAGTTTCCGAACTGCACCTTGTCATTGAACCAGGACTCTGGAAGCCCGAGGTGAAGCGCTACAGCTCGAAGCAATTGCGCCCCAAACGCATCCATCGCGTTGTAGAAATCTCGGGTAGCTTCGTCGAATTCGGCGACTTCTTGAACGGCAGGGGTTTGCTTCATTGTCGCCCGATAGGGGCTATCCTCTGGTAGAGCACGACCGGTGTGCCAGAACTCTTTCAGATCCGCTGATGCGGCGCCCTTGGCGTTTTCCGTGCCGAACGGCGTATAGCCGCGTTGGCGGCCGCCAGCAGCATCATGATAGGTTTCTTTGACATCAGTTGGAAGTTCAAAGAACGCCTTGGACGCATTCACAGCGCGATCGATCGCGCCTTGATCAATCGGATGATCGGCGATTACCGCAAATCCGGTTTCTCGGAATGAACGTCCCAACGCTTCCGCAAACGCAGTCTTGTCATTGGGCCATTGGCTAAAGGAGATTGGCTTAAAGTATTCGGTCATGGCGCTCTCATACGCTGAGCAAGAAAATAGGGGAAGTGCGGCACTTCCCCTATTAGTGTTTTCAATGGGCTTCCAAGAGAGAGTTAGTAGCCAGGAATGGGCTCTGGCATTTGCCAGCGGCCATCTTGCGTCTGGCACACCTCGACCGGTTCACGGATGACGGTGCCGTCTGGAAGGCGTGTTTCGCGCCGGACTGTTGTGCACTCACCAGCCCCTGTCTGAGCCTCTGGCGCGCCCGCTAAACCGTAATCTTCATTTGAGGGATAGGCCGGAACGCTTGGATAGGCTGGCTCACTTGGATAAGCCGGTGCACTTACGGTTCGTGTCGTCGTTGTGTGACGCGATTGCTGAATTTCCGGGTTTTCCCAGGCCGGTCCGGTCGGAGAGCGCGTTGGAGCGTACTGATTGCCCCAGCTCCCAGCATTCTGATAGCGCCCAGATGGTTCATAGCTGTAGGTGCGCGAGCAATTGGTTGAGTCTCCGGCCACGCTGCTCCCCACTGCTGCGCCGAGCAAACCGCCGACAATTGCGCCCGCAATCTCAGCACCGTCATCTCCGCGATCGTGGTAAAAGCCGCGCGCCCCGCGGCGATACCCGCGATAGCCTCGGTGTCCTCGATATCCCCGATAGCCGCGATACCCGCGGTATCGGTTGAAACCATTATCTGGCTCCAGTTCTCCGCCAATTGCCGCGCCGATCAGGCCGCCAGCGACAGCACCGACCAGGCCGCCTGCGAGCTTATCATTACTTTTTTGACGTTCGCATGCTGCACTCGCAACGGTTGGCTGTGGGCCATAATAACCGCCATGTCGCTCATGATCTGCATGTGCCATTGGGGCGATCAAGAAGGCTGAGGCCGCAAGAAAGAGGCTGGTTCTGATCATAAATGGATCTCCAGAATTTAAGGCGCACCCGCCCAATCTTCGTTTTTGTTGCAATATCGTTGCCTGAACCAGTCTGAACGGAAGCTGAAGCCTGCGGCGTGCGCTGCACTGGACGAGTCGGGGGATCAGGCCCATGTTAATGCCATGGGATTATTCGGCACGGCGAAGAAAACGGCAGGACGAGCACGCTACACGGCGGCTCAGGGACTGAGATCAGCTTGGTATGGCGGGCAATATGCCTTGGCGAGACGGCGTTCTGCAGGGTTTAACCGTCCTGGCGAACCCGTCTTCAAGCCGCAGAACAAACCGCAGCTGAAAGCGCTTCGGCAGGCCTATTTTGATCTCTTTCGCCAAGACCGCGCGAACATTGAAGCAGGGCTCTATCCTGATCCGGTGCGACGCGAACTTCGGCTTCGAGATTTTCCGAAAGCGGTCGGCCGGGCGCAACGCTTTCTGAGCGACGTGGCAGAGGTCGATCGCCGAAGGCTTGATCGAAATGGAACGGAGGTGCGATCAGCCGAGGCTGCCGATCCAAAGCGATATCCGGCCTATTACCGGCAGAATTTTCACTATCAGACGGATGGTTGGCTCAGCGAAGACAGCGCCGATATCTATGATCACCAGGTGGAGGCCCTGTTCACAGGTGCTGCAGATGCGATGCGTCGCGCGGCATTAGCTGAGCTGGTCAAGCAAGTTCAAGGGCGAGATCAACGCGAAGTCGAGGTTTTGGATTTAGCTTGCGGGACCGGCCGATTCATGCGGCAGGTCATGTCCGCCATGCCGAAGCTTCAGTTGTCGGGGTTAGATCTATCCCCGCCATATGCGCAAGCCGCCCGGAAGAATGTACGCCGCTGGCCACATGTCGAGGTCGTGGAAGGGAAAGCGGAAGCTTTGCCTTTCGAAGATCAAACCTTTGATCATTTGATCTCCATATACTTGTTCCACGAATTGCCGCCGCGCGTGCGCCCACAGGTGATCGCCGAAGCAGCCCGTGTCTTAAAACCCGGGGGCACCTTCATCATCGCGGACAGTTTGCAGTTTGGCGACAACGAAGGCGTCGATGGTTTCCTGGAGTATTTCCCGGAAGGGTTCCATGAACCTTACTACAAAGGCTATTTGAACTGGGCTTTCGACCCACATATGGAGAAAGCTGGATTTACGGCAGAGCGCTTGCAACTGGCTTTCCTGACCAAAGTCCGCGTCTGGCGCAAAGCTGAATAGGAGCTCTCAATGGCGACGAACAAACTCATGCTCATCACGGGCGCTTCTGCAGGCATCGGCGAAGAGTTCGCGAAACAGTATGCTGCCCTCGGATGGGATATTGCCTTAACAGCGCGGCGCGCCTACCGACTGGAAAAGCTCGCTCGCGATTTGGAAGAGAAGTACAAAGTCGCGACGATCGTGGTGACGCAGGATCTAGCCCGCGCCAACAGCGTCGACACCATCCTAAAAGAGATCAAAGAGGCGGGGCGCCATGTCGATGGGGTGGTCAACAATGCGGGCTATGGCCTGCCTGGAACCTTCTTCAATACGAAGTGGAAAGACCAAGCTGCGTTCCTGCGTGTGCTTTATACGGCGCCGATTGAATTGACCCACAAAGTGCTGCCTGGGATGGTGGAGCGTGGGTTCGGGCGGATTATCAATGTCGCATCACTCGCGGGGTATACGCCCGGCTCGAACGGCCACACGCTCTATGCCAGCGTGAAATCTGGCATGATCAAGTTTTCTGAGAGCATCGATGCTGAAGCCAAAGCGGCGGGCCACGATGACGTCCACTGTACGGCTTTATGTCCCGGTTTCACTTGGTCAGAGTTTCATGACGTGAACGGTACCCGAGAGAAAACGAATGAGATGCCAGACTGGATGTGGATGGAGGCTGAGCCGGTCGTCGAGGCAGGTATCAATGCTTGTGAACGTGGCCAGCCAGTTGTGGTGCCCGGGGCGGTGAATAAAGGACTCGCGACCCTCAGCCGGATCCTGCCCGAGCCAATTGGCCGGGCATTGGTTGGGGCGCAGTCACGCCGTTTCCGAAACACAGAGTAAGTGCCGCCTTGCGAGCGAGCGTGAACCGCTCTACCTGACACTCAAACAATAACGGAGTCTGAGCTTTGCAAGACCTGCTCTCTGCCCTCTACGGCTATTTCATTTCCCCGATCCTGACGATCTACTTCTTTGCGTTGCTCGTGTATGTCATTCTGGGCTGGTTGATGGTTGGCGGTGTAGTCGATAATCGCAATCAGACCGTAAGATCGATTTATCAATTCCTATTTTCGATCATCGAACCCGTAGCTCGTCCGATCCGTCGGATTATTCCGCCGCTCGGAAATCTCGATCTCTCGATCCTAGTTATTGCGTTGGCCATTCCGTTTATTCGGGATTGGTTGCTGCCGCGTATTATTTTAGCGGTGCCGTTCTAAGAAACTTCCGTCCAGGTGGTGACGAATCCCGCGTCTCGCCCTATGGGCTGGGCGACGATCGGTGATGGGAGTTTTTGAGGCGATGTCAGCACAAATCATCTCGGGTAAAGAAGTCGCGGCAGATGTCCGCGCCACTGTGAAAGCGGCGGTTGAGACCCTGCCAGGCCAGCCAACCTTGGCAGTGGTTCTGGTCGGCGAAGATGCGGCCAGTCAAGTCTATGTCCGCAACAAGGTCCGTCAGACCGAAGAGTGCGGCATGCGCTCGCTGCATCACCACCTCCCTAAGGATGCAACTCAGTTCGAGGTCGAGAATTTGATCTCTGATCTCAACGCGGATGACAGCGTCGATGGGATTCTGCTCCAATTGCCTCTGCCAAAGGGCCTCAACGAAGCGGCAGCGATAGAAAAAATCGATCCAGCCAAAGATGTAGATGGTCTGACAGAGGCCAGTGCTGGCCGATTGAGCCTCGGCAAGCCAGGCCTACGCCCATGTACACCAACTGGCTGTGTCATCCTTGCAAAACGTGCGTTGGGGGACGATCTCTCAGGCAAGCATGTGGTCGTGATTGGCCGTTCAATCCTCGTCGGAAAGCCTGCTGCGCTGCTCTTCCTGGCTGAAAACTGTACGATTTCGATCGCGCATTCTCGCACAGCGGATCTGCCGGCATTGTGCCGCGAGGCCGATATCGTTGTGCCTGCGGTCGGGCGTCCAGAAATGGTCAAAGGCGAATGGCTGAAACCCGGGGCATGCGTCATCGATGTTGGCATCAACCGTGTCTCTGCGCCGGAGAAAGGCGAGGGGAAAACAAAGCTGGTGGGCGATGCAGATTTTGAGAGCTGTGTTCCCGTTGCCGGTTCAATTACGCCCGTCCCAGGCGGCGTCGGCCCGATGACAATTGCTTGCCTGTTGCGGAACACGGTTCTTGCCGCATGTGCGCGGAGGGGATGGGACGTCCCTGCGGGGTTTTGAGCCAGCCGTTCAAAACCGCGCCAAGTGAGACGTTCGATAGGCTTTGGGAGTCGCCATCCGGACTATGCGCTTTGTGCGGTGAGCCAATGCTGCGAAACCGCTTTCAAGCTCCGCACGCCCGCGTTTGGGCCAAGCAGCGCGCTACGGTTGATCACATAAGACCATCGTCTAAAGGCGGCGCCGATACGCCCGATAATCTTCAACTCGCGCATGCGCGTTGCAACAAGATCAAAGGCAATCGCCTCTGACTATTTCGAGATATCGTCCGGGATCGCCTGATCCATGCTTCGGGCGGGTTCGCAGCATGGGCCGCCGACTTGTTTGGCCGGAACCCCCGCGACAGTGCATTGCGCGGGAACGTCCTTCAATACGACCGAACCCGCGGCAACTTTTGCTTCGTCACCGACATAGATATTGCCGAGCACTTTCGCGCCAACGGAGAGCAAAACGCCATTGCCGATTTTCGGGTGGCGGTCGCCGATTTCTTTCCCGGTTCCGCCAAGCGTAACTCCGTGCAGAAGTGAGCAATTGTCGCCGACCACAGCCGTTTCGCCAATCGTGATGTCGGTTGCGTGGTCCAGCATTACCCCTTTGCCCATCGTGGCGGCAGGGTGAATATCAACGGCGAAAAGCTCGCTGGCTCTTGATTGGAAATGGAAAGCAAGCGTCTCGCGGCCTTGTTTCCAAAGGTGGTTCGCAATTCGGTGCGTTTGCAGCGCTAGGAACCCCTTGAAGAAGAGGAAGGGCTGCAACATGCCGCGACAAGCTGGGTCACGCTCGAGCGTTGCTTGCATGTCAGCCTCTGCAGCTTCGACAAGCGCGTGGCTGGCATCATAGGCATTTGCGATGACTTGCCGAACCTGTTGCGCGCCCATTTCGGGGCCAGCTAATTTTTCAGCTAGGTGAAAGGCGAGGGCCTGACAGATTGTTTCGTGGCTCAGAATGGCGGCATCGATATAGCTCGCCATTGTTGGCTCATCCGCCGCTGCGGCGCGCGCTTCAAAGCGCAAACGTGTCCATACTGGGGGCGGGGCACCAATGTCTGGATTATAGTCCATGGGCCGGGTCCTCTGTGCGGCGGGCAGACCTACATGGAGTCCATCGCGTATGACTTCAAGGGAAAGCTGCCGAAGCTAGTCTTTCTTTTGATGGATAAATCGAATTGCAAACTCGCCCGTTACAGCGCGAACGACGGCGCCGTGAAGAGAGCCAACTCTGACATGCTCACCAACGATTGGGACCGGGCCATCAAACTCAAATGCGGCGCCGGTGAGAGAGATGTCGATCACACGGCATTGCAGTTTTGTACCGTTCGCACGCGTAATCAGGGCGGGGCCGCCGGTCGCTTTTCTGGGTGACGCACGTTCGTCTACTAGGTTGTACTTTTCGTAATTGAGTAGCCAGACGAGGCGGTCAGCGAGTTTATCTTTTTTGTGCTGCGGCGTTTGGAATTGGACCGCAAACCCGCTTTCGGACTTCCTGATCACTTCTCCTGCGACACGGCCGAGTTCATCAAAATAGCAGACGATCTTGGTGCCAATCGTAGGGACAGCAGCGGCTTGGAGGAGCGCGCCGCCGCAAGAAACATTCTCGATGAGGAATGTATGATCTGCGCCGTCGCACATAAATCGACCGGTCAAACGCAATTCCACGCGTTGATGCAGCCGCCGATCTGGTTTCTGGCGCACATTCGGCTGGCCATCATCTGATTGGCGAACGGGTAGACTCATAATCCTGCTCAATAAAGTGTGCGACAACGCACACAGACCTGATTTTATTGACAATAGGGAGTTTGGGTTCACAAAAGGTTGATACCGAATCCAAGATTTGAGTATTGGCAGATAAAAAGCGAGGCTCGGGGAAGTATAAATGGCAGAAAAAAAGGGTTTTGATTACATCATTGTAGGCGCGGGCAGCGCCGGATGTGTCTTGGCAAACCGATTAAGTGAGGACCCAAATGTTTCCGTCTGTCTGATCGAAGCAGGTAAAAAAGACAAATCCCTGTTGATTCGGATGCCAGCAGGTGTCGGAGGCCTGATCAAGGAAGAGAATCCGCAAAACTGGGGGTTTTGGACGACGCCGCAGAAACACATGGATGATCGAAAGCTTTACTGGCCGCGGGGGCGCGGCTGGGGTGGGTCCTCCTCCATTAACGGCATGATCTATATTCGCGGTCACGCCCGCGACTACGACCAATGGCGCCAAACAGGTCTAACGGGGTGGGGGTATGCGGACGTGCTACCATACTTCCGCAAGTCTGAAACCTATAAGGGAGGCGCAAACGATTTTCACGGCGGCAACGGTCCGTTGCATGTCAGCGAAAGCCCGCTGGAAGACAGTCTCTACGATATGTTCGTTCGGGCAGGCGTGGAAGCTGGTTATCCCGAAACCGACGACTTTAACGGCGCGCAGCAAGAAGGCTTCGGTCCATACCAGCGAACAATCCATAAAGGCGAGCGATGGAGTGCGTCTTTTGCCTACTTGCGTCCGATCGAAAATGAGCGCCCCAACCTGACGATCATGTCGACAGCGCTTGTTTCACGCGTCGTATTCCGAGGTGGGAAAACCTATGGCGTCGAGGTTGTTTCGAAAAAAGGAGCGCAGCCTGAAACGCTTCACGCGAACGAAGAAATCATCCTTTGTGCAGGCGCTGTCCAATCGCCGCAGATTCTTCAACTTTCAGGAATTGGCCCGGCGGATGAACTTCGAAACGTTGGCATTACGTGCGTCTTTGACAGTAAAAATACCGGCGCAAACCTTCAAGATCATCTAGATGTCACCGTGATCCACGAGATGACCCAAAAAGCATCGGCTTACTCAAAACAGGCTGGCCTGAAGAAGCTGGCGGTCGGTATCAAATACTTGATGTCTAAGTCAGGTCCGGGGGCAGATAATTTCCTGCAAGCTGGCGCTTTTTTGAAGACGCGTGAAGGTTTGGATCGACCAGATATTCAGCTCCATTTGGTCAACGCCATGATGCGTGATCACGGCAATTATGATTATAAGCGCGATGGATTTACGATCCACTCTTGCCAGCTGCGTCCCGAAAGCCGCGGAACCGTTATGGTGAAGAGTGATGATCCGTTCGAGCATCCGGCGATCGATCCGAACTATCTCGCGACTGAAGGCGACCGAATCACGATGCGCGAGTCGGTTAAGATGATGCGCGAGATTGCGGGCCAGTCTGCACTCTCGCCCTTGCGAGGGGCCGAAGCGCTTCCAGGAGCAGATGTGCAAACTGACGAGCAGATCGACACGTTCATCCGCACATATGGTGAAACCATTTATCACCCAGTTGGGACGGTTGCGATGGGCATCCAAGACGAAGACCCGGTCGATGGCGAGTTGCGTGTTCGCGGCGTCGATGGTCTGCGCGTTGTCGATGCGTCTGTGATGCCGACCCTGATTGGAGGCAACACCAACGCGCCAACAATTATGGTTGCTGAAAAGGCGGCTGACATGATCCTTGGAAAGGCGCCAATGGTCCCGGAAGAGGTCGAGGTCGCGGCTTAGTCTCGCTTCCAGATCAGCTTTGCATGCGCGTCGGCATCGGGCTTCAAGCCCATCCAAGCAAGCTGACCCGTTCGTGCGTTTACGATGACGCAGCGCCCGCGTTCAGCCAGCACTGTGGAGAGTTGCGCCCGCAATTCCACGATGGTCTGTGTTGAGGTTAGGATGAAACTGCCCGGCATGAGTTCGGAGAACGTCCCGACTTCATTCAAAAACAAGATGACTGCGCGGCGGCCATCGCCGTCGGTTTGCACGGTCAGAAAAAAGTTTGATGCTTCTTCTTGTTCCACCGGCGTGGTCGCACTCTGCTGAGCTTGAAACAGCGCTGTAAGCTCGGCGTGGGAGCGAGCAACCAGAAATGCGCCGCCGTCACCATTCGCGACTTTTGACGCCTCATTCAGCCGGCCCTCAGCTGCGAAAGACTGCAATTGCCCGAAAGTGTAAGGACCATAGACAGCGTCATCGACCATGATCCGCCAAATCGGAGGATCAATCGAAGATAGGTCGAGCGCATTCTTGTCTGGCATGTCGCCACGTCATCCTTGATTCGGTGCCTACAGACCATAGCCTAGCGCCAAATCTAATTTTCCGGGAGGCCAGTATGATTGATAGCGAGTTCGTAAACACTAAAGTTGAAGGCAACATTCTGGTGGTTGAAATCAATCGCCCGGAGAAAATGAATGCGCTGCACCCACCGGCCAATCGCGATTTGGGCGAAATCTTCAATAAGTTTGCCGCGGACAAAGACCTTTGGGTGGCGATTATCACGGGCGCTGGTGATCGTGCCTTCTCCGCTGGGAATGATCTTCGCTATCAGGCCGAAGGGGGTGAAATGTTCCCCGTGCCGAGCGGCTTTGGCGGCCTGACCAATCGCTATGACCTGTTCAAACCGGTGATTGCAGCGGTCAATGGCGTCGCTATGGGCGGTGGCTTTGAGATCGCATTGGCGTGTGACTTGATCATTGCGTCTGACAATGCCCGTTTCGCCCTGCCTGAGCCAAAAGTTGGACTTGCTGCGCTTGCCGGCGGTCTACATCGTCTGCCACGCCAAATCGGCTTGAAGCGCGCGATGGGCATGATGCTCACGGGTCGCCATGTGTTTGCGGACGAAGGCAAAGAGCTTGGGTTTGTAAATGAGGTTGTACCTCAGGCTGAGCTTATGGATGCCGCCATGAAATGGGCCGGTATGATCACCGAGTGTTCGCCATCTTCTGTGCGCACGACGAAAGAAGTCGCGATGAAAGGGCTCGACACCGCTAATTTCCAAGAGGCCTTTGCAGCCAAATACGATGCGATCGGACGAATGGTCAAAGGCCCTGACTTTATCGAAGGTCCGCTAGCGTTTTCGCAGAAGCGCAAGCCGAATTGGAGCGGCGAGTAAGACATTTGCGTTTTACGACATTGGCTCATCCCGGTATGGTTTGATCAATAAACCATAAGGGGTGAGTATAATGTGGTCACTATTTCGAGCGCTATCGAACGGTTCAGCCAAGATTTTGGCGACGTTTTTCATGGTTCTGATATTGATGATGCTGGGCGTTCTGTTCTTGCCGAGCGTCTTCAATGGCGTGAATGATTTCGCCAACTATCTCGCGAACCTGGACATGATCCGAAACCCTAATCTTGGCGATCAAGGAATTGCTGTCTTCCGGGTTTTCATCAATGAAGCCGCGATTTTCGGCATCCTGATGACCTTGATTGCGCGGATCGTCGTGGAGATCATTTGGTGGGGCTCAGCGAAACTGTGGACTATGGTCAATCCGCCTGAAACTCCTGCGAACTAAGCTCGGCTAAACAGCAATTAACAGTCCGAACTGCTCAATTCTCGTGTTGTCCGTTTGCAGAGCGAGAACATCTCGCTATGTCGTGGCGAGAAGAATTTAGGAGTGTGCCATGGGTCGCGAAGAAGTCCTACGCCTTGAGGCGTATTTGAAAGAGAAACTCAATCCCGGTTTGCGCCTGATCGCACGCAAAGAAACCGACGATTCAGTTGAAGTGTATCTCGGCGCAGAGTTTCTCGCAGTTGTTTACAAAGACGTAGACGACGGCGAAACCAGCTACGCCTTGAACATGACGATCCTGTCTGAGGACATCGGAAGCTAAACGCGCGCTGCTGCGGTTTGTCAGCAGGCGCTCGCTGAATTGCGCCTGACGAATCGCCTTAGGCGATGACAGTATGATGGAAGACAGGTCTCCTGAAGGCGCAAGCCCTCATCGTTACAAACAGTCGATATTGAATTGGCCGCAGGATGAATCCCGCGTCGTGCTGCTTCAGCGGATGGGGATCCTCATTGGGATCCTTTTCCTAGCGACGCGGCTGATTGCGTCTCTTGTAACTCAAGGTCTGGAACTCGCACCAGGCGCGGTCATCGGCGGAGACTATCTTGCCTTCTACTCGGCGTCTGATCTCGTGCTTCAAGGCAGGGCTTTAGACGCCTATGATAAAGCAGCGTTCGAGGCTGCGCTTCAGTCTCATTTGGCGAGCGATAATTTGGGGCTCTTATGGCAATACCCGCCGGTATTGTTCTTCCTGATCGCGCCGCTTGCGCTGCTCCCTTACAAACTCAGCTATTGGCTCTGGATGTTTGCGACAGCGGCGATCCTGGCGTTAGCTCTTCGCCGCTTAACGCGTGACGTACAGCCGCAATCAAATGCATCAAAACTCATGCTTTGGGTATTGATGGCGTCACCAATCATCGTCGGCGTTTTCGTAAATGGTCAGATCAGTTTGCTGACAACTGCGCTGCTCGTAACGGCTGCTTACCGCCCAAAGGCGCACTGGATGCTGGCGGGCGTTTGCGCAGGGTTGCTGACGATCAAACCGCAACTCGGCGTGATTATCCCCTCTGCCTATCTCGCAATCGGCGCCTGGCGAACCATCGGTGTTGCAGCACTTGTTGCAATCGCGATCCATGGTCTCTCCGCGATCGTTTTTGGCGCTGAGAGCTTTCCGGCTTTTTTAAGCGCGCTCGATCGTATTCAAACGCAGGTCGCGACAGGTGGGGCGGATACGCCGCCCTATGCGATGACCACACTGTTCGCGCAATTGCGGATATGGGGCATTTTTGGGACGCCCGCCTTGTGGGCGCACATTGCCTTCGCTGTCACCATCATCGCTTTTGTGACCTGGCAATGGCGGGCTCAATCGAGCGAGGATAATCATTCCCTTTATCTCGCTGCACTGCTCTGCGCGTCGGCGATATTGATCACGCCTTACGCTTATGCGTATGAGCTTGCCGCGCTCGCGCCTGCCGGGCTTTGGATTGCTTGCGCGCCAAATCGCTGGAAAAGCATGGCGGCCGTTATCTTGATTGCTTTTTGGCTGACGCTGACCCTGCGACGCGTGATCCCTTCAGACTTCGTTCTATCGCTTTCTTTCTTAGTTGCGATGGGCGCGTTCGCGTTGATGGCCTTCGGAAACCGTTCCGAGCAACATTCAGAACGAGTGGCTTAAACACAAAAAGCCCCGACCAAGTTGGCCGGGGCTTTCGAGTAGGTGTCGGTAGATGCGCTAAAGCACGTCGAGCATCTCAGCCACCAATGGATGGCGAACGACGTCCTGACCTTGGAGCCGGATGACGGAGGCGCCTCCGAGCTTCTCCAACCGCTCTGCCGCTTTCCCAAGACCGGATAGCTCAGGCAGGAGATCAGATTGTGCAGGGTCGCCCGTGACGACCATGGTGGAGTGCCACCCCAGGCGCGTCAGCAGCATTTTGATCTGCGTGTAGGTGCAATTTTGCGCCTCGTCGATCACTACGAAGGCGTTGTTTAGCGTGCGTCCGCGCATAAAACCAATCGGCGCAATCTCGATCAGGCCTTCAGCCATCATATGCTTAAGTTGTTGCGGGCTGAGGCGGTCGGATAGCGCGTCATAGAGGGGGCGCAGATAAGGCGCGAGTTTATCTTCCATCGCACCGGGCAAGAACCCAATCTGTTCTCCCGCTTCTACCGCCGGGCGAGAGAGAATGATTCGAGCAACTTTGCCTTTCTGGAGGGCTTCGACCGCTTTGCAGATGGCAAGATAGGTCTTCCCGGTTCCTGCAGGGCCAAGCGCACAGACAAGCGACTTGTCTTCGAGCGCTTCCAGCAAGCGGGCTTGGTTCTCAGATCGAGGTTTGACTGTTTTCTGATAGCGTTGATTGCGCGCGCCATGGGCGGGTTCCGGCATTCGTTTAGGCGCGTCTGCATCGTCTGGGTGCCAATCATTTCCCCCTCCTGGGATCGCATAGAGCTGGGTTTCACGGGCTGCACCTTTTTCGAAAAAATTCGACGCGTCGAAGGCGGCTTGTGCTTTCTGGCGTTTCGTTGCTGCGCGTTTACCCATGAGGATCTCCTTGTGAGGCTGAAGTTTGGGCAGAAAAAAACCGCCATGCCAAAGGCAGAGCGGTTGGTGAATCAGCAGGGAGGGCCAGGGCTTCCGAACCGGAACCTAAGTTCCTTGTCGGCGGTGGTGTTTGCAAGGACGGTCTGTGGACCATCGGCAATCTGCCTCCCGAATCTCTATCTTGAATTACACACTAAGAGGGTTAACCGATTGTGACAGAGATAATCCGCACGCGAAATAAAAAGACCGGAGATTGATATGGCATTGTACGAATTTGACGGCGTTAGCCCAAAAACCCCGCAATCGGGAAATTATTGGGTGGCAGAGAATGCAACTGTGTTGGGCAACGTGATTCTCGAAGAAAACGCCTCAGTTTGGTTCAACGCCGTTTTGCGCGGTGACAATGATCCGATCACGATTGGTGAGAACTCGAACGTTCAGGATGGCAGCGTGCTTCACACCGATATTGGCTGTCCGTTGAACATCGGCAAAGACGTAACGATTGGCCATATGGTGATGCTTCATGGGTGCACGATTGGCGATGAGACACTTATCGGCATCGGGGCCACAGTCCTGAACCGGGCACAGATCGGCAAAAATTGTATTATCGGCGCGCACGCGCTCATTCCTGAAGGCAAGGTGATTCCCGACAATTCCCTTGTTATGGGCGCGCCGGGCAAAGTCGTGAAAGAGTTGAGTGACGCACAGGTGATGCTGATCAAAGGCTCAGCACAAGTCTATGTCGACAACTGGAAGCGATTTAAATCTGGCTTGAAGCGCATCGAAAGTTAGGAAGCCGGGAACCTAGTTCACCGTGTAGATGCAGACATCTCCGACACCGTCCGTGATCAAATCGACCTTTTCAGCAGCGGCTCGAGAGAGATCGATATCCGTCCGTCGATAGAAGGCCCTCGGTCGTTGATTGTGACCGTGACCTCGCCTCGACCTTCTCGAATGACGCGGACTTTTGTCCCAAAACTCAGCGTCCGGTGTGCCGCGGTGAGTTTTGAGGGGACATAGGGCTCGCCGCTTGCGGTCGGGTTACCGGCCAAGCTGTCGGCATAATATGAGGCGCCAGCGCAAGCGATGAGCGTGCTTGGGGAACTATTTTCCGGTCCAGGGTCTTGATGACTGCACCCCATCAACAGGCTGGCAGCCATCTAAACACGACGCAAGCGATTTTGAGAATTATGGAGGTCTTTTAAGCCTCCGATTTTGGTTCCCGTCGTGTAGCCACGAATATGACCCCTATCGCGATAGTACCGATCAAAATGCTGAGGCCTAACCAAGAGTCTCTGAGCAACCAGCCACTCAGCAAACATGCGAGCAGCATGCCGCCAATTGCTGCGACTTTGCTCTTGCGAGAGATTTCTCCATTTTCGACAAAGTCCCGCACAATGGGACCTACACCTGGCCGGGTGTAAATCCAATCACGGATCTTTGGGTGAGACTCCGCGAGACAGAATACAGCAGCAATCCAGAAAATCGTCGTTGGCCAAAGAGGGAGCAACAACCCCACCGCGCCTATGCCGAGAAACACAAACCCGAAGAGGACCCAGAGCCACCTCATGCCGCCTCCGCGGCTGCGGCAGCGCTCGCCCAAGCCCATTGGAAATTATATCCGCCGAGCCAACCTGTGACGTCGACGCACTCGCCAATAAAGAAGAGGCCTGGTTGCAATTTGCTTTCCATCGTCCGCGAAGATAGGGCGTCTGTCGCGACTCCGCCAGCGGTGACTTCGGCTGTTCTCCAACCTTCAGTTCCGGCTGGTTTCAATCGCCATGCCTTTAGAAGCTGGGCGAGATGATCGATTTGTTGATTCGAAAGAGATGCGAGCCTCGTCGAGGGCGCGAGGTTTGCCTCGCTTGGGAAATAATTGGCAAATCGCGCTGGCAGCTTTTCAGCGAGCGTTTGAGAGAGCGGCTGTTTCGGAGCCGTCTGTTTTGCGCCCTGTAACCAATCCAGAGCGGATTGACCTGGAACAAGATCAAAGCTCAACGCTTCTGAGCCATTCCAGTAGGATGAGACTTGCAGGACGGAGGGGCCGGATAGACCTCTGTGGGTGAGCAGCATGTTCTCGACAAAGCTCGGCCCCGCTTCCGCGCGCGCTTCGACGGGAATCGCGACGCCCGATAATTCTGAGAATGTCTCTTTGTAACCATCGGTGAAGGTCATTGGCACGAGCGCAGGTCGAGGGTCGATCACGCTGTGTCCAAATTGTTTGGCCAACTCATAGGCAAACCCAGTTGCACCGATCTTGGGGATTGAGAGCCCGCCTGTGGCAACGACTACGCTCTCAGCATTTATTGGTCCAACGGAAGTTTGTACCACGAACGCGTCCGCGTCGCGTTTGACCTCATAGATCTCCGTTTCGAGTCGCAGTTCACCTCCAGATCCTTCGAGTTCCCGGATCAGCATCTCGATAACGGCGCCGCTTTTCTGGTCGCAGAAGAGTTGTCCCAAAGTCTTCTCGTGCCAGGTCAAACCGTGCTCGGCCATCAGGCTGCAGAAATCCCACGGTGTGTACCGAGCCAGCGCGGATTTCGCGAAGTGCGGGTTTTCGGAGAGGAAACACTTCGCATCGGTTTCGAGATTCGTGAAATTACACCGCCCGCCGCCGGAGATACGAATCTTCTCTCCAGGTTTCTTGGAATGATCGAGGACCGAAACAGATCGTCCGCGCTTTGCGAGGCGTCCTCCGCAGAAGAGTCCAGCAGCGCCACCCCCAAGAACCAAGGCATCAACGTGTTGCAAAATTCGTTTCCAATCAGGCAATCATGGCAAAAAAGTCTTTATTCCGCCCTGTTGGCGGCAAGCCGAAGCCGTGTATAGGATGAGTGAATTAAGAGGAAGGGACTTCATCATGACCGGTTGGACATCAGGGGTTCGCAGCACGCTGCTTGGGGCAACGCTAATTGCTTTGGCTGCTTGTGGCGGGGGAAACACGCCCACTGATGATATTCCGCCGCCGCCAGAGGAGGCTGAGGGCCAGGTTGTTGAACGGTCCAGATCGGCTCAAGTCGCAGCCGACCGACGTGAGAGAGAGCGGCAGAGGCTGGCCCAACAGGAGGGCGATCAGCGATTCGCCTATGTGCGATACGCGCCGGACACCAGCGATAGTCTTCCAAAAGCTTGCCTCGTTTTCTCAGAGCCACTCGATCCAAATGCAGACTTTTCCATTTACGCTCCAATGGATGACGGTGTTGAGGTTGCCTATGAGGTGAATGGCCAACAGCTCTGTCTAAACGGGCTGAACTTTGCGTCCTCCTACACGCTGACTTTGCGGGAAGGCTTGCCATCTGAAGATGGCGATGAGCTTGGACGCGAAGAAGAGGTTCAGATCAGTTTTGAAGATCGCCCGCCTTATGTCGGGTTTAGCGGTTCTGGAGTGATCCTTCCGCGCGAGGACGCGGATGGCCTAGCGATTGAGACCGTCAATGTTGACCGGGTCAAAGTCAAAGTTTCACGCGTCAATGATCGCGCGCTCGCGTTTAAGTCCGTGACCAAAGGGACGGAGGCTCAGCAGGGCCGCTATTCTTATGTCTATGGCGACGAAAATCCGAGCGACCTTTCTTCCGAAGTTTGGTCCGGCGTTATGGATGTTCAGAATACCAAGAACGCTCCCGTCGTTACCGTGTTTCCGTTACCAGACGTCATCGGAACACTCGAGCCTGGCGCCTACTATATCGAGCTGACGGACGCGATTGAGCTCGATCGCTACGAAGGTCCGCCGGCCTCCGCGAAAAGATGGGTCATGCTGACTGATCTGGCGCTTACGGCTTATCGCAGCGGGTCCGGTCTCGATGTGACCTTGAGGTCTCTTCAAGACGGCCGCGTCATGCCGAACACGCCAGTCCAGCTGATCGCTTACAATAATGAGGTTTTGAGTGAGGCGGCGACCGGTGTCGACGGCCGCGTTTCGTTTAATCCTGAGCTGCTGGCAGGGACGGGCAATATGGCGCCGAAATTGGTGCTGGCCGCTGGGCTTAAAGGCGATACAGCGATCCTGGATCTGTCACGAGCTCCTGTTGATTTGTCAGAACTCGAAACTGGCGGACGCGTCACGCCTGGCGAGGTTGATGGATATCTTTACACAGAGCGCGGGATCTATCGTCCGGGTGAGACTGTGCATGTCACCGCGATGATGCGTGATCGCGCAGGCCGCGCCATTAGCGATCGCAACGGGACACTGATCACCTACCGTCCAAATGGTATGGAAGCCTTCCGAGTCCGGTTCGCCGTTGGGGAAGCAGGCGCTTTGCAGCGGGACATTGAGCTGCCTCGCGGGGCCTCACGCGGCATGTGGCGCAGCACTGTTGAACTGGATGGGCTCGGCCAGGTCGGATCAGTCTCATACTCTGTCGAAGATTTCGTTCCGCAGCGTATCGCGGTTGAACTCGACGTTGAGGACGCGCCGTTCCTTCCTGGGGATGATGCTCGAGATATCGATGTGTCGGCACGTTTTCTGTACGGCGCACCCGGTGCGGCCCTGACGGTCAAAGCGCAAACGCGTGTCGAAGTTGATCCGAATCCTTTCGGCTATGAAGGTTTCAGCTGGGGACCGCACGATGGCAGTTTCCGCGAACAGATCATTGATCTCGCTGACCGTGTCACAGACGGGGCCGGGGTTGCTACAGTTCGCCTTGAGCCCGGCAATCGCGGCAGCAATGCTGATATTCCGTTGCGTCTGAACACCGTGGTCAACGTTCTTGAGCCAGGTGGTCGCGCGGTTTCTGAAAGTGTTCGCATCCCTTATCGTCCGAAGGACCGGTATCTCGGCATCAAGCCAGGATTCGACGGTCGTCTGGGTTATGAGGAAGAAGGCGTATTCGAGATCGCTGCGCTCGGCGCTGATGGCGAAGGTGCTGTCGAGGACCTCCGCTGGAAGATCCTAGAGATCAATTATCATTACGATTGGTACCGCGAGGACGGTCGTTGGAAGTGGCGCCGCTCACGCACAGTTCGGACTGTTAATGAGGGCGAGCTTCGGACTCAGAACGGTGCAGCCAGCATTACGGTGTCCGGCCTACAATGGGGCGCACACGAGCTCGTCATCGAAGCCGAGAACGGCGACCGCGCCAGCCGTGCGTTCAATGTTGGCTGGGGTGGTGGGGTCTCTGATGATGGCGTCGAGGCACCTGATCGCGTCGATGTGGTCGTGGACGAACAACAGATCGTTTCGGGGCGTCCAGCCGCGCTGACGATCATCCCGCCTTATGATGGCGAAGCCCAAATTGTGGTCGCAACAGATCGCATTCTGTCGATCGAAACGCGGGCGGTTCAAGCCTCGGGTACATCCATCACATTGCCAGTCTCTGATGAGTGGGGCGAAGGTGCCTATGTCATGGTGAACGTCTACACGCCGCGTGATCCCGTCGTGCAGTCTAAGCCACGCCGTGCCGTTGGGGTTGGCTATGTGCCGGTTAGTATGGAGAGCCATACTTTCAACGTCGAGATTGATGCCCCTGAGCTTATCCGCCCGGGCGGCGAGGAAACGATCACTGTATCCTTGGAGGGCGGGCCGCGTGAGAAAGCGTTCGTAACGCTTGCGGCCGTAGATGAAGGCATCTTGCGCCTGACCAAGTTCTCGAGCCCAGATCCAACCAAATGGTTCTTCGGCAAGAAAGCTATGGGCCTGTCGCTTTACGACGATTATGGTCGTTTGCTGGATCCGAACTTAGGATTGCCGGCAGAAGTTCGCACAGGCGGCGACCAGTTGGGCGGCGAAGGTCTCTCAGTTGTGCCCACTCAAACAGTCGCGTTGTTCAGCGGCGTGGTCGAAATAGGACGCGGCGGCGAGGCTGAGATCGAGTTCGAGATTCCCGAGTTCAATGGCGAGCTGCGCTTGATGGCCGTCGCTTGGTCGCAAACAGGGCTCGGCGCCGCGGATCAACCGCTGACCGTGCGCCGCGAAGCACCAGTTGATTTGATCCTGCCGCGCTTCATGGCGCCTGGCGATGAGGCCGTTGCCACCGTCAGTATCGACAATGTTGAGCTGGCGAGCGGCGAGTTTGATGCGACTTTGGCAGCGTCTGAACCGCTTGCCATAACAGCCGGTGAGTTCGCGCAAACCATCCCGACTGGCACGCGCTCAGACTCGAGTGTCCGCTTCTCAGCGGATGGCTCTGGCATCTCTAGCCTGTCTCTGAACGTAACCGGGCCGGAGAATTATAGCGTTGCGCGATCTTATCAGATTGAGACGCGATCTCCGTTCTTGCCGGTCACCAATATTAGCCGGGCATTGATGGAAGAGGATCAGACTTTCGCGCCAGATGTCAGCCTATTTGAGGGCTTCGTCCCCGGCACGGCGCGTATGACGGTGAGCTTCTCTGGGCTCCCGGTTGATCCAAACGCCCTCTATAACTCGCTGGCGCGTTATCCTTACGGCTGTACTGAGCAGACCATTAGCCGAGCGTTGCCGCTGATCTATGCGGAGCAATTGATCGAAGAGGGCGCGCGAGACAATAACCAGCCCGTCGCCCGGGATCGTGTGCAGGTCGCGATTTCTCGCGTGCTGAATCGTCAAAGCGATAATGGCGCTTTCGGATTGTGGCGCGCGGGTGATGGCTACGCTTCGCCATGGCTCGGCGCGTATACGGTCGATTTCTTGTACCGCGCAAAAGAGCAAGGATACGAAGTCCCGCAAGCGGCGTTGGATCGTGCTTATCAATCGCTGCGGACCATTGCGCAGGGCGATGCTTGGCGGGTCGATGGCTACGAGACAGATGTCTATGAGAGCCGCTGGCACGACGACACCGAGAAAAAGCTGATGCAGCGGGCGGCGCCTTACGCGCTCTACGTTCTTGCCCGCGCTGGCAAGGCCGATATCTCTCGCCTGCGATATTTGCACGACCGAGAGCTTGGGGATATCCGGTCCCCATTGGCGAAAGCGCATCTCGCAGCGGCCCTGTCTTATATGGGCGACAGATCACGAGCCTTCAGCGCGTTTAATGCTGCAGAAGAGGCTCTCGGGTACGACAATAGCGGGGACTATTATCAGACGTCCTTGCGAGACCTGGCGGGTGTCTTAGCACTCGCGGCTGAAACGGGCTTCAACGATCACGTTGCACGTCTGGCGGAGCAGATCGGTGAAGACACACCGGAACCTGATAACCTGACGACACAGGAAAAGGCCTTCATGTTACTGGCCGTGAGCGGTCTGTCACAAGAAGATGGTCTTCGTCTCGATGTTGATGGCTTAGGCCGGAACAGCAACAATGATCGTCGCTATTTCGTAACACCAGAGCAGGTGGATCGCGGGGTGAGTTTCCGTCTACGCCGTGGGTCAACGCCGGTCTTCCGAACTGTCATGGTGACAGGATCACCTGCGAGTGCGCCAAGCCCAGCGAGCGAGAACCTGTCTGTGTCCAAGCGCATTCGGACTATGCAAGGCGCGCGGGTGAATCTCGATGATATTACTCAAGGAGATCAGTTGGTCGTTGCTCTAACGATCACGCCGCGTGAGCGTCGGAACAATCCGGTTATTCTAGCGGATTTGCTTCCTGCCGGCTTCGAAATCGAGACCGTGCTGCGTCCGGCAGACGGTGCGCGTGAGTTCGGGACCGATGGTGCTTTCTCTTGGATCGGAACAATTGACCAAGCCGAGACAGCGGAAGCCCGCGATGATCGGTTTGTGGCGGCGGTCGACGTGGTCAATGATGTTCGTACCCTGGCCTATGTCGTCCGGGCGGTCACACCAGGCTCATTCACGATGCCTGGGGTTGTGGCTGAGGACATGTACCGACCAGACGTGTTTGCCCGGTCTGCCGCAAGCGACATTACGATCGCGCCGCAAGTTTCTGGCCCTGGCGGTAGCAGATGATTTGGCTAAAACGGTCAGCGATTGCCCTAACGGCATCGCTGGCTGTCATCTTCGTCCTGGATAAGCTTTTTCCGCCGCCAATTGAGCGGGGGCGGGATGTCTCGGTGATGATCTCCGATCGCGATGATCGGCCATTGCGAGCGATCCCGCTGGTCAATGGCACATGGCGTTTCGCAGCGGACCTCGACGAGATTGACCCCATTTTTGTCGAAGCCTTGCTCGAGGTTGAAGATAAACGCTTCTGGTCGCACGGCGGCACGGATTGGGTCGGGATGGTTCGCGCCGTTACCAGTTCCGCGAGCGCCGGACGCGTTGTTTCAGGTGGGTCGACCATCACGATGCAAACGGCGCGACTGTTGGAGCCGCGTCCGAATAGAACCATCAGTGCGAAGCTCATCGAAATTGTCCGCGCGCACCAAATCGAGTGGCGTTTGTCGAAGCGCGAGATTTTGGAACTCTACCTGACGATGACGCCGTATGGCGGAAACTTAGAGGGTATTCGTGCCGCGAGTTGGAGATATTTCGGCCGCGCCCCCGATCGCCTGTCGGACGATCAAATTGCTTTGCTGATTGCCCTTCCACAGTCGCCCGAAGTGCGTCGCCCAGATCTTCGGCCTGAAGGTGCGCGGAAAGGGCGGGACTCGATTGTGGCTAAGCTTGAACGGCTTGGATACTTCCCCGAACACCGGGCGGATGAGGCGCGATCTGCGTTTATTCCTGGGCGGCGATATGCATTCCCTGCGCGGGCGTGGCACGCAACCGGAACAGCGTCGGGTGACCGGCGCAGAGATGTGCGCTCGACTCTCGATGCGGGCCTACAAGGAGAGCTTGAGCATCTTGCCAAGCGCTATGTTTCAGAACTCGATCCAGACACGCAAACGTCTATTATTGTGGTTGATGCTCCGACACGCGCTGTTCGAGCTGCGGTTGGATCTGCCGATCGTAAGCGGCCCGGTGGATGGATAGACTTAACCGCTCAGCCGCGTTCGCCTGGATCCACTCTTAAGCCATTTATCTACGCGCTCGCTTTTGACGATGGGGCTGCGGCGCCATCGACGCGAATTGCTGATTTGCCTAAGCGCTTTGCTGCGTATCAGCCGGAAAACTTCGATCGTTTATTTCGCGGCGATGTCCGCATCTCTGAAGCGCTCCAACACTCGTTAAATGTCCCTGCGGTTCTAACCTTGGATAAGATTGGACCGGCTCGGTTCGCCGCGGCTTTGACGCTCGCGGGTGCATACCCGCGTATCCATGGCGCTGCTCGAAAAGAGCCGGGGCTCGCGTTGGCGTTGGGTGGAGCCGGGCTCACCGCGCAGGAGCTCGCAATTCTCTATGCCGCCCTTGGTGATGGGGGGCAGGCAAAACCGCTGATTTGGGATGAGGCAGAACTTGGGAAGTCTTCTCCAGGTTACCGGCTCATGAGCGCGGATAGCGCCGAGAAAATCATCAAGATCTTGAAAGACTCTCCTGCACCCGAAGGGCGCATGCCGGGGCGTTTGACCGCGAATGCTCCCGAGGTCGCGTTCAAGACAGGGACCTCCTATGGCTACCGTGATGCCTGGGCGGCGGGTGTCGTGGGCGACTATGCGATTATAGTTTGGGTTGGCCGCGCAGATGGCGCGCCCCGCCCAGGTGAAACTGGACGCAAGGCGGCGCTCCTGCTTTTGTTTGAGGTCGCGGACCGCGCCAATCACCATTTGGGCGAGACTGGATCCTCAGTAACTCGTTTGATGAGTGAACAAAAACCCAAGGCTCAAGGCGCACTTGCCACGTTTGACGGCAAAGCACGACCACCAGAAATTCTGTTCCCGCCGCGCAACGCTGAACTATGGGCAGGTGCTGTTGATGGCCAGGCAGCACGTCCCTTTGTATTTGCCGGGCGCGGGGAAGGGGATCTGCGATGGTATGTGGATGGCGAACCGGTTCCCGCGGACGATGGTGGCTTGCCAAGCTGGCGCCCAGCGCGTGCAGGTTTCTATAAAGTCTCTGCCGTTGACCCGGTTGGTCGGTCTTCAACGGTTGAAATCCGCGTCCTTGGCGATGCGGGATGATGATGTGAGGGTGGGGCATTTCGCGCTCCCGCTTGGATAAGTCTGGACAGACTCAATAAAAAAAGTGACACTGGCGTCATGAATAAGACCCATTATGACGTGTTGATCGTGGGCGCCGGCCTTTCAGGCATTGGCGCCGCAGTGCATTTGCTCAAAAAATGCCCCGGAAAATCCTATCAAATCCTCGAAATGCGAGACGCGATGGGAGGGACGTGGGACTTGTTCCGCTATCCCGGCATTCGAAGCGATAGCGACATGCACACACTCGGCTTCAATTTCAAACCTTGGAAAGCCCAAAAGGCGATTGCCGACGGTCCGGCCATCCGTGAGTACATTCACGAGACAGCGGACGAATATGGGATCAATCCGAACATCCGATATGGCCACAAAGTGGTCAGCGCGTCTTGGGATAGTGCGGCGGCGCAATGGACCGTCGAGGTCAAGGTTGAAGGCAAGCGCAACAAGCAGAAGCTGACCTGTAACTGGCTGCACATGTGCGCGGGTTACTACCGGTATGAAAAGGGTTACACGCCCGAGTTTGAAGGGCGTGACGACTTTGCTGGTGATATCATCCATCCACAGCATTGGCCCGAAGACTATGACTATTCGGGCAAGAAGGTTGTTGTGATCGGCTCAGGCGCCACCGCGATGACGCTTGTGCCAGCGATGACCGACAAAGCCGAGCATGTCACCATGCTTCAGCGCTCGCCCACCTATGTCGTTTCCCGTCCATCTGAGGATAAGTTTGCGAATGGCCTTCGCAAGGTTCTTCCGGGAATGATGGCCTATGGAATTACGCGTTGGCGCAATGTCTTGTTCCAGCTCTTTTTCTACAATCGCACTCGTACCAAACCGGACAAGGTGAAGGAGAAACTCCTCGAGATGACCCGCGCTGAGCTTGACGCGGATTATGTCGAGAAACACTTCACACCTGAGTACAACCCTTGGGACCAACGCCTCTGTTTGGTGCCCGACAGCGATTTGTTCGTGGCGTTGAAAGAAGAGAAAGCGTCCGTCGTGACGGATCATATTGATCGCTTCACGGAGAAGGGCATCAAGCTGAAATCAGGCGAAGAATTGGAAGCCGACCTAATCGTCACGGCAACAGGCTTAGACCTGCAATTCATCGGTGGAACTGAGATCTCCATCGATGGTCGCAAACAGAATGTGCATGACCTGTTGAACTATCGCGGCGCGATGGTCTCAAACATCCCGAATATGAGCGCTGTGTTTGGATATACGAATGCTAGCTGGACGCTGCGCGCTGATCTGACCAGCGAGTACATGTGCAAAGTTATAAATCACCTCGATAAAGAAAATTATGTCGAGGCTCGCCCCGTTGCGGATGGTGTTGAACCTGCGTCAGACTTTCTCGATTTCTCATCTGGCTACGTGCAGCGCGCGATGGAGCGGTTCCCGCAGCAGGGCGAAGAAGCGCCATGGATCATCACGCAGAACTATGCGCGCGACATCTTTCTAATGCGGCATGGAAAGCTTGAAGACGGTGCTTTGATCTTCCGCCGGGCGCATGAAACCGTGGACCAAGTTGCCGGTCTCGTGCCGGTCGCGGCTGAATAGAAAACAGATTGCAGTTATTGAGCGTAATTCAATCTTGAATGCGCGCGCGCTCCGGCGTATGTGGAGCCTTAGTGCAGCCTTAGCTCAGTTGGTTAGAGCGCCGGTTTGTGGAGCCGGAGGTCCTTGGTTCGAAACCAAGAGGCTGTACCAATCCCTCTAAACCAAGCCTCACGTTTGCGGTTTGACGAACGCATACGCGCTTTCGTATTTCTCATAGCCTTCAGCCGGGACGACATGGTGGCACCGAAGCTGGCTACTGATGAAGTCAAAAATCACGAACCGCTTAGAAGTGAGATAGTGTTCACCCAAAATTGGCTTGATCGCATCTGTCGCTTCTTGAAGCCGGTAGTGCGGGATCGTCGGGAAGGTGTGATGGATGACGTGCAGATTCCCAATATTGTGGGTCAGCCAATTAAACGGGCCATAGTCACGATCAACGGAGGCGAGCGCACCTTTCAAGCGCGTCCAGTCTTTGTCATCATACACTGGAACCTTGGGCGACACGTGCTGCATATAGGTCACGAAGGTCAGCCAGGCGCCATAGATTAGATATGGGGCGAGAATGTATTTGGCGAAAAAGCCCCAACCAAAGAGCAGGCCGAGGCTGACATAAAGCGCTAAGAACCCAAATAATGATAGCAGACCGAAGTACCAGGAAACGCGAACGGATTTGGTGTAGAGGTCGCTTTGCGGCAGGTAGTGGCTGCCCGTAACGGGCTTGTAGGTTGTTAGATTCCGGATACCGATTTTGTACATTGGCCATCCGATGATCAGGAAAATACCGGATCGGAAAATCAGCTTCCGAAAGAACGTGTCTTCGCCTTTGCGGGCCGGCCGGAAGACTTCTTCCTGATGAAAGTGCCCTGTTTTCATGTGATGGAGAGCGTGGCTGCGTTGCCAGCCGCGATATGGAACCAGTATCGCCCCATGCACCAGAATACCCACAATCGTGTTGATCGTACGATTGCTAGAAAAGCTTCCGTGCCCAGCATCGTGCCCGATCACGAAAAGCGACCATAGCATTGTCCCAATCAAGAAGATGACGGGCCATTCTATGTACCACAGGCTCGTTTGCGTCAGAATCGCGAAAAGCCCAGCTATAACGGCGAGATCAAAGATCAAATAGGCAAAACTACGGGCCGCGTTGGGTTTGAAACACCGCTCTGGAATCGCTGCGTGAAGGTCCTGCACCGTGAAAGGTAAAGGATTTTGGCTCATGTTCGTCCCGAAGTATTAGATCGCTTATTCAGTGTAGTTTCCTACTGCTCTATAAAAGCGCACTTATTCTTAACAGATTATGCGCGGATTACGCGCATCTGTATCATGGACGTTCGATCGGAAATTGTCTCGGATTAGGAATGACTCATAACCGGCCTTGCCCCATGGGGTGACGAAAGCTACGAAGCACCCCATATCTGTTGCGGCGCGGCATCGCGCGTCGTTTTTTATGGAGACAGGATGTCAAAAGAAGAAATCATCGAGTTTAACGGCACGATCGTTGAACTTTTGCCAAACGCGACGTTTCGCGTGAAGCTTGAAAATGATCATGAGATCATTGGCTACACAGCCGGAAAAATGCGCAAGAACCGCATTCGTATCCTCACCGGGGATAAAGTTCTGGTCGAAATGACCCCATACGATCTGACCAAAGGCCGGATCACATATCGCTTCAAGTAGGCCCTGAGCCTTGGCTGAAGCGCAGGTTCCAGAGGGATTCGAGCGGCATTTCCGCCGCTCTGGCCTAACTGACCCTTGGGAGCCGCTCTACTCCAGACAATTCGAAGATCGATTTCAAATCGGCCTGGTGCTCGCCGAACCACACTGCAATTCTCGCGGTTTGGTCCATGGCGGACTGATTGCTGCGCTCTCAGACAATGCGATGGGGCTTTCGTGTGTTATGGCGCTGCGCAGCGCTGAACGCGATGTCGGCAAAGGGTTGGTAACCGTCTCCCTTGGGACCGATTATCTTGGAAGCGCTAAGCTGGGAGAATGGTTGGAGATCGATGCGGAGCCTGTGAAAACAGGTGGTTCCATCTGTTTCGCGCGCGCGATCATCTCGGGGAATGGCAAGCCCGTCGCGATGGCCAACGCTACTTTCAAAATCCTATGACAAAACTCGTCCTCGCAAGCGCTAGTCCGCGGCGACAGCAACTGTTGGCTCAGATCAAGGTCACGCCTGACAGTATTCAACCCGCCGACATTGATGAAACGCCCCTCGCGAGAGAGGGGCCGAGGGTCTATGCAGAGCGGCTGGGCGTTGAGAAAGCCGCCGCGGTTCATCAAGCGGGACAGTACACGATCGCCGGTGACACCGTCGTGGCGCTGGGGCGACGTATCCTCCCTAAAGCAGAGACCGATGAAGAGGTTCGCGACTGCCTGACTCTGATTTCCGGGCGCGCACATCATGTGAAGACGTCTGTCTGTGTGATGGGACCGGCCGGCGAAATGGCGAAACGCCTAAGCAACACACGGGTTGTCGTTAAGCGCCTGAGCAGCGCTGAGATAGACGCTTATATCGAAAGCGGCGAAGGCATCGGGAAAGCGGGGGGCTACGCCATACAGGGCCTGTTTGGTGCGTACATCCGACAAATTAGCGGCAGCTATACCGGGGTGATGGGCTTACCTGTGTACGAAACAGCGCAATTGCTCAATGGGCTTGGCTATCGATTGTAAAAGTCGAACTCGATTTCATACTGAAGGTGGCCTTCGCCCATCGATAGATCATAGTCGCCAAAACCATATACATAGTCGAAGCGAATAGACTGCGACGGAAGGTCAGCGGAGTCCCGTCGCCGAATCGCGTTGCGGAATTCTAGGATTTGCGTGGGGGCGCCGAACAAGTCGGCAACCGTATTCGCATTGCCGATGGATCGAATGAAATTGCCATTGCGAGCATTCGCGCCGAACGACATGCCGTCATCTGTCCCGTTGCGGGTTACACCGTAACGGAACTCCACATCATTCAAAAGATTGGTCGAGTTGAATTGATCCGTATTACCGATCAGCCTTGCCTCGGCGGTCAAAAAGAAATCTGTTCTCGATGAGAGATAAAAACTCCGTTGCGCGGATGTGTCTGCGGCGACGAGGTCGGTTGTCATCGTGAGTTCAAACGGATCTAGACTATCGCTCGCATCCAAGAAACCGCTACCGTTGGTGTCTACCGGGAGGCGGTCCGGCGTCCCGTCTCCATCTGTATCAATGCCTAAGATAACGCTTTGATCCTGCAGCGGAACGGAGTGAAAGCCTTCGGTACGGGTTCCTGTGATAACGGGATTTACCGCGCCCGCGCCCTGAAAAGGGTTCCCGGTCCATGGGATCATGCGCCCGCCAACGGGCACGGTGCCGCCTGTGGCGAAGATATAATTGTCGTAAACATCAAACGTGAAGCCATCATGGACGACGACACAGCCATAGACTCGGCAGTAAAAATCAGAGTCCAGCCAAGAGGCCTGGGCGACCGGTTGCCATGAAAGCACCGCGCCGCCCAAGGCGAGAAATTTTAGGCTATTCAAGCGCCGTTTCTGCATCATCGCTTCCACCAGTTGGCAGCGCGGTTTGTTCAAAAGACAGATCAGACGTGAAAGGTTCAAGCATCACAGAACCGCCGGAGGATTGCGGCGCGAAAATGTTCTCAAGTGTCACTTTGACCTGCGGGTTCTCCGGTAAAGCGCCTGCGATGGGCAGCTTGTACTTGCGGCTGCCTTCATGAAGGACGACGAGATTGCTGATAGATTCGCTGATCGTCTCGCCAGAATCGCCGGTGATCTCAATGTCACCGCGAAGGCGCGCGTGGGCATTGCCGGAATTCTCGAGATCAAAAACAACCGCTGTTTCGCCCTCGGCGGACTTTGTCATAGTGGCGGTGGTAATTTCAGGGGCGCTTTCCGCATCTCCCATGGTGAGATAAAACAGGCTTGCAATCTGGTACTTCTTCCAGACGCCAGACTGTCCTGAGCGTTCCTCTGGCAGCAGCGTCGATGCGATAAGGGCGAACCGATAATCGCCTTCACGGTCAATGCGGATCGGCGCCGCCATATCGACAACGACTTGCTCTGTTTCACCGGGGTTCAACGTCACAAAGGCCGGGCTAAACCGGACCCAGTCAGCCGCAGAGACATTGCTATCTCCGGGAGGAGCCAAACTGATCTGGCCATCCTCATCTAGGCTCCAGTCTGCGAGACCAAGCGTCAGAGAAATGGTTTGTTCCTGGTGCACGTTGCCCAGATTAATAACTTGGCGTTGCCGGTCACCGGGTTGAACAGCCATCTCCACGGTCGTCGGCTGCAAACCGATGCCGAAAGGAGCTGCAGGAGCAGCGATTGCTGCCATTGAAATTGCTACAAGACTCGCTCGTAGCGCCGTGGTTAAGCGCATATAATACCCCTGATTTTAAAGCTCTTATTGACGCCAAATTAGGACAATAGGGTTACTGGAACCTTTCTAACCGCAACTGCGTCTTGTCGGGCGTTTGAGCGTCGGGTAACGCGATCTCATGAAACTTCCAGGTCACAAGAAGCGCAAACACGTTGCTGCCGATATCAATTCGCGGTCAGGGCGCCTGCGCGCCGAACGTGAAATGACGATATCCGATCATGGTTTCTTGCGTGAGAGCTTTCAGAATCTGCACAAGATCAGTGACGAGATGTGGCGGGCCAACCAGCCAAACCCAAGGCAAGTGGCGGAGCATGCACGCCTCAGAGGGATCAACACGATCATAAACCTGCGCGGGCCGAGTACGCGTGGATACTATCTGCTCGAGAAAGAAGCGTGCGAACGGAATGGGATCGAACTGATCGATTTTCAGGTCTACTCGCGCGACACCCCGACCGTGGAGAAAGTCCTCGAGGCCAAGGATCTGTTTGAGCGCATAAGGTACCCTGCGCTTATGCACTGCAAATCCGGCGCAGACCGAGCGGGATTGATGAGCGTGCTGTATATGATTTTCCGCCAGCAGGAACCGGTACGCGTTGCCGTTCGGCATCTGTCGAAAAAGTATCTGCACATGCGCGAAGGAAAAACGGGCTTGCTCGACGCTTTTTTTGAAACCTATCTCGACGCCGAAGCGGAGACCGGGGTTGCCTTCGAGGACTGGTTGAAAAACGAATATGACCGCGTTCAGGTGAAAGCGGACTTCCTGAAATCCGGCAAAGCGAAACTCGGACTCGATCGGTTGCTGCGAAGAGAATAGGTGCATTTCCTCTGGCCTTGGATCGGAAATCGTGGAACGTTAACCAATCGTGAGCCAGTGAGGAAAGGGGATCACCAATGAAAAAAGTTATCTTTGCATCGATGTTTGCTTTAGGTCTGGCGGCATGCGGTGGCGCAGGCGGAGGCGCAAAAGCTGCGCTTGTTAAATCGTGTCTAGACGATGGCAGCACCGATGAGAAAACCTGCAGCTGCATGGCTGACAAAGCCGTGGACGAGCTCGATCCAAAACTCGTGAATATCCTCGTTGAAGCGACTAAAGCTGAGGACGAAGATGCCTTTATGATGTCAAAAATGGGCGAACTTTCGCCAGAAGAAATGACATCATTCATGACAGTTATGATGGGTGCCGCCACTGAGTGCGGCATGGAAATGTAACGACTTAAGCAGAATGAGTGTAGAACATCCCGGACCTGATAGAATTCAGCTGTCCGGGTTTGTCTTTGTGTAGAAAGAGGATGCCATGAAGTTCTTTATTATCAACAGCTTCCGCCTTATGGTTTATGTAGCTTATCTGGCCACGATCGTGATCGGCCTATTGCTCGCCTATTACAATGCTGTGCCCCAGAAAGGGGTGATGATCACCGACCTGATCGGGGTCGAAGGGACAATGGCGCAGGTCTTGTCCTTCGTCGCACTTTCGGTTGGGAGTTGGATCATTGCCAGCGTCGTCGCGGGTTTGATCGTCACAATCCTGGATATTCGCGACGATATCAATGATCGCCTGCCAGATGCCCGGCGCGACGACTAATCTCTAAAATTGGGGAAGTCATATGAGCGCACTACAAGTTGCCAGCGTCTACATTGCGATCAACATTCTGTTGCTTGTATGGCTTGCCTTTCGCGTCGTCTCGCGGCGCTTTCGCGGTAAAATTTCAATGGGCGATGGCGGGTCTGAAGATCTCGCCAAAGCTATCCGTGTTCATGGCAATGCTTCTGAGTATACGCCAGCGATGCTAATTGGGCTTCTGGCGCTCGCCTTTTTACAAGGCCCGATTTGGATCATTCACGCGCTTGGGATCGGATTTACGGTCGGGCGAGTGTCACATGCCATTGGGATGGGCAGTGGGCCGCTCATCCTGCGGCAGCTCGGGATGGTGTTGACCTGGACAGCCATGGTCATTCTGTCGCTTGCCTTACTCTACATGGTGTTTAGCTAAGCCTGCATGGCTGAACAGACTTCAATCTCTCAAATCGCGAATAAAAGTCTCGAATACGCATGGAGGCTCACGCTGCCATCGCTTCCATACGCTTTGCTTTTTACGGCAGCGCTCGGAGGTTTGATCTGGGCCGCGAACGTTCTTCCAGATGGCGGTATGGGATTTGTTGTTTTTAGCGCGCTGACATTTGCGACGCTGTTCGCCCACAGCCTTTATTCTGTTTCCATGTACCATGCTGTGCTGCCCGCGAGTTCAGGAAAATTCCGCGCAGCTTGGAAGCTGAGCTTAGCCTGGATCCTTATCATCGTGATTGCGGCTATTGCGGCCAGTATGATTACCTTGTTCTTCGCGCTGATCGGCGCAAGCCTCGGCGTCGGCTCCAGTGATGATGTTGAGAATATTTCCGATATGACGGCTCAAATGCGGGAGGGAGGCACGTTCTGGCCACTCTTCGCGCTGTTTCTAGCGACGCTCTTGGGGATATTTTGGTTTGCCGTCCGGATCATGACGTTTGCGGCTGCTACGGCGAGCCGCGGGAGTGTTCATGTCTTACGCACATGGTACTGGACGAAAGGACATTTCCGCACGCTTGCCCCGCTGATGCTTTTGTTCGTTGCGGTTCCGGTCATCGCTCTGACTTATCTTGGAACCGTGCTCAGCACCGCCTTGATCGGAACGCCGACGACGCCTGTCTTCGCAGGCGTGTCGAGCGCGCTCGTCATGCTCATACTTCTTCCAAGCGCCTGGTTAGGGCATGGCTTTGCTGCCGCTGTGTTTGAGCTCATCGCGCCTGATGATGATCAGACTACTACGCCAGCGTCGTAGAGCGCTTTGATTTTTTCTTCGTCATAACCGATTGCAGCCAACACATCTCTGGAGTGCTGTCCCATGCGTGGCGAAGCGCCTTTCGGACCATCATCGGTGCCAGGGAAACGAATGGGAGAGGCGGGCGAGGCGAAGCTTGAGCCATCGCCGCTTGCGCTTGGGACTTGGGTGATTCCACCCGCAGCCTTCACTTGAGGGTCCTTGGCAACCTCGGCCAGGGTTTGCACTGGCGCCCAGGCGATAGCCTCATCATCGAGCCGCTTTGCGATCTCTTCCTTGGTGTATTTTCCGAACTCTTCATCCATCACCGTGACGAGTTCTGCAGCATTGGCGCGGCGCGATTTACCGGTTGTGTAGCGATCATCTTCGATCAGGTCTGGTCGATCCATAACCCGGCACAACGGCGCCCAGTCCACATTACCCTGACGAGATACGATGCAGATCCAACTATCATCCTTGGTCTTGAAGAAGTTCATCAGCGGCTGGATTTGCTCATGCCGCGATTTTGTCGAGCCAATCCGGCCGAAAAAGAGTTGGATGGCGAAATCTGAGCCTAGTGCAAACAAAGCGGCGCGGAGGAGGGAGGCTTCCACGAGCTGTCCCTCGCCGGTGCGCTGCGCCTTTACGAGCGCCGCGCAGATGCCTGCCGCGGCAGCCATGCTGGTTGTATGATCGCCGAACGCTGTGCGCAGGGCGAATGGGTCTTGTCCTTTGGGGACCGTCAACTGCCCGACACCGGCCCTTGACCAGAAAGAGGCAACGTCAAATCCGGGCTTGTCCGCATCTGGACCTTCGAGGCCATACCCCGTGAGCGTGCAGTAAACGAGTTTGGGATTAATCGCGTGAAGACTCGCATAGTCCAAGCCAGATCGGCTCAATCCGCCGGGGCGAACATTCGTGAGAAATACGTCTGCGTCGGAAGCCAGTTCCCGTAAAATCTTCTGCCCATCTTCGGTGCGCGTATCGAGGACGATCGACTTTTTTCCGCGATTATCGAAATCGAAGACCGGGTTGTCTTGGAGATCTGTTCCAATCGTACTGAAAAAATTGCGGATCGGATCGCCGCCTGGAGGCTCGATCTTGATCACTTCAGCGCCCCAATCACTCAGGATTCCACCTGCGCCGGGAGCCGCCATATAGGTGGCGTGCTCGATCACTTTGATTCCGTCCAACATGGCTGTGCCTATCTCCCTTTGCGACGCGAGGTTTCGCGGTTTGGTAAACCGGGCGTTAACCCACTCCGTTCATTTATTCACAAATAAGAATCGGTGACAGGGATACCGCCGCGATATGACTGTACAAACCATGCGTCCGGAGTTGAGCGAAAACGATATTATTCGTTTGATGAAAGGCGAGTCTTCGGAAGAGCGCGCGACTGTTGCGCACCGTCTTTGCCGCCGGATCGCCACAGACGTGCTTACAGAAGACGAACGGCTCTTTGCGGAAGAGATTATCCAGGTTCTGGCTCAGGATACGGCTGAGCTCGTACGTCGCACGCTATCTGTAACGCTCCGAAATTCGCCGCGCCTGCCGCACAAGGTCGCTACGCAACTGGCTCAAGATGTTGAATCAGTCGCAATCCCCGTCTTAGAAAACTCGCCTGTCTTCAATGATGAAGAGCTGATCGAGCTTGTGCTGTCTGTGACGGCCGCAAAGCAGGCCGCGATTGCTGGGCGGGAAAAGGTCTCCAGCACTTTGGCTGAGGTCATTTGTGAGCATGCGGACGAGATCGCCGTCGAGACGATTTCCGGAAATGCTGGTGCTGAAATGAGTGATCGTGCGTTTGAACACAGCATTGAACGCTTCCCAGCGAACGAAAACATGCATGAGAATCTGGTCATGCGGGACCATATTCCGGTCCATATCGCTGAGAAAATGGTCTCTCTCGTTTCCGGCCAAGTGTTCGATATGCTGATCAACCGTCATGAGCTGCCGGCTCAGATGGCGATTGATCTGGCCGCAGGTGCGCGTGAACGTGCCACGATTGATCTGGTCGAACAGGCTGATCGCACAAATGATATGTCGCGCTTCGTCTCCCAGTTGAACCTGAATGGACGACTGACGCACTCATTGATCATGCGCGCGCTTTGCGTTGGTCACATGCACTTCGTGGAGCATGCATTGGCCGAACTTTCCGGTGTGCCGCATTCACGCGCATGGCTCATGATTCACGATGCCGGACCGCTCGGCTTGCAGGCGATCTTTGATCGCGCCGGAATGCACCGAAAACTACTCCCGGCATTCCGCGCAGCTGTTTCTGTATTCCATGAGCTTGAGCTTGATGGCGGCACCAATGATAAAGCACGCTTCCGCATGCGTATGATTGAACGCGTGCTCACGCAGTTCCAAGCCATCCCCAAAGAGGATCTCGATTATCTTCTCGAGAAGCTAGATGCGTATGCTGAGCAGGCGAAACGCCGCGAGGAAACAGCTGCTTAAGCGTCTGCGCGCATCCGGAAGCCGTATTCCACGCCTAGCTCGTTAAGGTAATAGCTGTCACGCCAATTGGCATTTTCAGCGATCACGAGCATTCCGGCGTTTGCCGCCGCATCGATACGATCTTGCAGATCCACATTTTCCTCTATCTTCCGCGCATCAACGCGAAGACTGTCGAGCAGTAATCTCAAGCAATGATCCATGGGTGCTTGCCATGAACGGGTCGCATTGATGGAGACGCGGAAACCGCAGCGGCGGAGGGCTTCGATTCCATCTTTTGCGTTGCGAGCAGCCGGCAATGCCAAGGCTGCATCTTGAACTTCAAGACAGATTTCCTGAGGGCACAAACGCGTGCGCGCAATAGCTGCGTCACAAGCAACCGCCGTATCAGGATGCATCAAAGCAACGAGTGGCAGTTCGACAATCACCGGACGCTCTGTGGTGCGGTTGTGCGCATCATTTGCGACGGCTTCAACATGTTCGGCCATCCACTGAGCAGGGGTGGCGACCTCACTGCATTCTGCAGTCAAGGCCGCCGGTCCGAAGACCGCACGCTCTTCGAAGCGCTTTTCGGTCTCGGCAAACAAAAGCACTGCCTCACCGGTTTCCAGGTGCATGACAGGCAAAAGCCGGTTACGGGATGAAGCCGACTGAGCGGCGTCGAATTGCTGATACTGTGTAGGGCGCATTCTGCTTCCGTGACGTTGCGACAAGCGCCTTACTTAGAGAAACATAGTTGAAATCACGCGCACGCTGACGTGTGGATTTCCGACAAATTTGATTGAACTTTTCTTGGGAGGGAAAATGTCTGAAGCTTCGACGCCGCGACTATCCGCAACCATCCTTCTGCTCCGTGATGAACCAGACTTGCAGGTTCTAATGGTCAAACGTCACTACGAAATCGACTTCGCTTCGGGCGCGCTTGTGTTTCCAGGCGGTAAAGCGAATGATGAGGATAGCGATCCTGCTTGGGCTGAGCATACTGATGGCGATTATTCGGGCGCTGAACAGGCGGCGAGGATCTCGGCGATCCGAGAAGCTTATGAAGAAGCTGGGATCATCTTAGCGCGGGAAGCCGGCGCACGCGGCGCTGGGAGCTCTCTGGTTGGGCAGGATGTCGTGACAGCGCTCGAGCCGATGCGAGGCCCTGTGGATCGCCGCGAGAAGAGCTTTCTAGAGCTGATTAAGGAACACAAACTGGTTTTGGCCCTCGATCGTTTGGTTCACTTTGGTCACTGGATCACGCCGACCATGATGCCGAAACGGTTCGACACGCACTTTTATCTCGCCGCGACACCGTCTGGTCAGATCGCCGAGCAAGATGGTCGTGAAACGACGGAAGCGGTTTGGCTTGGTCCTCAGCAAGCCTTGGATATGGAAGAAGCAGGATCCGCAACGATTATTTTCCCAACCCGGATGAATCTCGGAAAGCTCGCTGAGACCGAGACCGTGGAGGCTGCGCTGAGCCGCTTTTCATCCGAAAAGATCGTCACGGTGCTGCCTGTCATCGGGAAAGATGATGCGGGAGACCCATGCCTGCATATTCCTGAAGAAGCTGGCTATATTCAGAGCACAGAGCCCCTTCAGCGTGTTGCAAACGTCTCCAAAAGCAAATGACCGACGTCTTTGGAGATTGCGTCAGTCTCAAAGTGGATGGGACGATCGCCACGGTCACGCTTGATCGCGGTGACGGGCGAAATGCTCTTTCGCTCAAAGCGATGCAGGCGCTAATTGATGCGGCGACTTATCTCAGGTCCGATACGAGCTGTAATGTCGTCATTCTTTCCAGTGCGGGAGCATTCACGGCGGGTGCCGATTTGAAAGACCCAGATCGCGCTGCGCTGCGCGGTCAAACGCGATTGGAGCAGAGACAGTCGCTAAAGCTGGGACCAGATATGTGCGCGGCCTGGGAAGCGCTTGAGCAAATTACGATTGCGGCGATCGAAGTTTATTGCATTGGCGGCGGCGTCGCTCTGGCAGTCGCTTGTGATCATAGGGTCATCGCCGAAGATGCCTTCTTCCGTTTGCCGGAAATACCGCTCGGAATGAATATGAGCTGGCAAACCAACCCGCGAACGGTGGCATTGGTTGGGCCGTCGCGGGCAAAACAGTTCACCATTCTTGGTGAGCGCTGCGATGCGCAGACAGCCCTTGAATGGGGGCTGGCGGATCAGGTGACTGCGTCTGGCGAAGCCTTGGCGAGCGCTGATGCGCTGGCGACGAAGTATGCAAAGGTTCCGCCGATTGCGCTGCGCATGACGAAGCAAGCGATCAATGTCTCTGCAATGCCGCTCGGTCATGCGACGAGCTTTATGGATCGGGATCAGTTCGCGTACGCCTCAACAACAAGCGACCAGGCGGAAGCCATCCGAGCATTTCTCGAAAAGCGCGATCCTAACTTCAAAGGTGACTAGCGTTTAGCCATAGAGCTGGCGGACGCAGTTCTCTCTTGTGGTATCCAATTCGAACGTAACCGGAGTGGGCGATACACGCGGTCCTCTGCGTGCGACGGCTTTGTGAGCGCGCGCGAAGGCTGCTTTGGCAACTGACACGGGTCCGACATTGTCATTCAAGGCGGGGGATAGAGGGGTCGCGCTGCGCAAAAGGCCATTGGTATACATCGCATTCGCTTGGACAAAGCTGTTCAGCGTTTGGTATTCAGACGAGAGAGAGACGTTCATGCAGTTCGCGTTCTGCACCCGGTGCGGCATGAATTGCGGCCAGGTTAGCCCCATGCCTGGGCGCAGCGTATAGACGGTCGCTTCGTCATCATATGCTTTGCGGTAGGGAAGTTCTTCTTCGCGCTTCATATGCACGATGTCTTCGATGTAGTCGGATGGCGCGAGCCGTTCTTCGCGGGGGTACATCCAAATTCTTTTCTCTCCTCGCATTTGAAACAGAGCGACCATTGGGATGTCCAAATGATAGTGCACCTGCACGTTTGGCGATGAGATCAAAACGGATAGATCACGCTTTCGAATTTTGCGTCCTGTTGCGTCCTGGAGGCTGTCGAAAATCGTGTCAGCAATAGGCATCAGTTCAGGAACGTCGACACTAGCTTGGCGCATGTTCAGCCAAATCTGCCCACGCTTAACCGCGTCGATGATTTCTTTTCCACTCAGTTTGGACGCGCGTCCTCTAAGCGAGCTGTTCAGACCTTCACTTTCTTCGCCGAATGTCCAAATTCCCAGCTTCTCACGGGGATAATGATCGAGAAGGTGTGCCAGCCCATCATCTTCGAATAGGTCTGACATTGAGACATTCTGCTGAGCCAACAGCACTTCGCTTCCGAAATGTGTATCAGAATGATCTGGCCAGTTTACATACATCGTGCGTCCTCACGAGTTTGTGATCGTTTGGACGTCTGGAAGCAAATTTGAGGCCAATTCTCCTGTGAGGCGAATTGTACTTTGAGCCTAGATATCTAGCTCTTCAGCAAAATGTGCATTCTCTTGAATAAACCGATACCGGTGCTCGGCTTTCTTACCCATCAGGGTGTCGATCAGTTCTGCTGGTTTGGCCTCAGTGAGTTCATCAATGCTGTCTGGAAGCGTGATCCGCGCAAGCGTTCTCGTTTCCGGATTCATCGTTGTCTCTTTCAGCTGGCCTGGATTCATTTCACCAAGACCCTTAAAGCGGCTCAGCTCAACCTTCTGGTTGGACTTAAACTCAAGCTCCATGAGCAGATCTTTGTCCTCATCATCCATCGCGTAGACAGACTTACCCTTGTAAGACAGCTTGTAGAGCGGCGGCATCGCCATGTAGAGGCGTCCGCTTTCGATCAGGCCTGGCGTCATCTTGTAGAAGAACGTGATCAGCAGCGCCGCAATGTGCGCACCATCAACGTCCGCATCGGTCATGATGATGATTTTCTCATACCGCAGATCGTCAATGTTGAAGCGAGATCCTGTTCCCGTTCCGAGCGCTAGTAACAGATCCTGCAGCTCTTGGTTCTTGTCCATCTTGTCCGCGGTCGCAGACGCAACGTTCAGGATTTTACCGCGAAGTGGGAGGATGGCTTGAGTTTTCCGGTTACGTGCCTGTTTGGCAGAACCGCCCGCTGAGTCCCCCTCCACGAGGAACAGTTCGGTGTCGCCCTTGCTGTCGGCGCAATCTGCGAGTTTGCCGGGTAGGCGCAGTCGCTTGGTGGCCGACTTACGAGCAACATCTTTGGCTTTTCGGCGGCGCGCGCGCTCATCGGCGCGTTCAATCGCCCAAGTGAGGAGTTTATCAGCTTCCTTCGGGCTTGCCGCCAACCAGTGATCGAAGCGATCTCGAACAGAGTTTTCAACCAGGCGGAAAGCGGCCGTCGTCGACAGTTTGTCTTTCGTCTGACCTACAAATTCAGGATTACGGATGAAGACGGAGAGCAACAGACCCGAGTGACCCATAATGTCATCGGCTGTTATCGACGTGCCTTTTTTCTGGCCCGTCAGTTCAGCGTAGTTGCGCATCCCTTTGGTGATCGCAGAGCGGAATCCGGCTTCATGTGTCCCTCCATCTGGCGTCGGGATCGTGTTACAATATGAGCGCGCAAAACCGTCTGTTTCGCCAAAACCTGCATTGGTCCAGGCGATCGCCCACTCAACCTTGCCATCATCGGTTTCAACCAAGCCAGCAAAATTCTGCTCAGTGATCGTCGCTTTGCCTTTGAACACCTCATCCAACTGGTCTGCTAGACCGTTTGGATAGGACAGTGTCTTCTCAGCTGGGACTTTCGAATCTTCCGGCAGCAGTTCCGGATCGCATTTCCAGCGAACCTCGACGCCGCGATACAGATACGCTTTCGAGCGTGTCATTTGGAAGAGGCGTTGCGGTTTAAAGCGAAGTTTCTCACCGAAGATCTGGAAATCCGGTTTGAACCGAACAGTTGTGCCCCGGCGGTTCGGCGCAGCACCCTTCAATTCAAGCGGTCCAGTAACGATCCCTCGCTCAAACGCTTGGAAGTACAGCTTCTTGTCGCGCGCGACTTCAACTTCCATCCGCTCCGACAAAGCGTTTACGACTGAGGATCCGACCCCGTGTAGGCCGCCAGCTGTCTCATACGCCTTGTTTGAGAACTTTCCGCCCGCGTGGAGTGTCGTCATGATCACTTCAAGTGCAGATTTTCCGGGATACTTGGGGTGCTCTCCAACCGGGATACCGCGACCATTGTCGATGACCTCCACATAGCCATCAGCGCGCACATGAACCTCGATGCGTGAGGCATGGCCTGCGACGGCTTCATCCATAGAGTTATCGAGGATTTCTGCGAACAGGTGATGGTAGGCGCGCTCATCGGTCCCGCCGATATACATGCCGGGACGTTTGCGGACTGGTTCGAGGCCTTCGAGGACCTCGATGTCTTTTGCGCTATAGCCAGAAGGATCAGTTTTCATATCGTTGAACAGGTTTGTTTGCTTTGCAGCGCCCATAATGGTTTTCTCCCCGTAAGCCCATTCGCCCACTGATTCCAAGGACTTCCATCATGACGATTAAGATTAATACGCCATTAACCCTGCCATCTGGCGTAGAATTGCCCAATCGGCTCGTTAAGGCGGCAATGACCGAAAGATTGGCGAATCCACGGAACGAAGTCACTGATCGCCACTTGCGACTGTATAAGGCATGGGGCGATGGCGGGATCGGATTGCAGATCACGGGCAATGTCCTCGTCGATCGAAGAAACTTAGAAGCGCCGGGTAATGTCGTCATTGATGGGGCACCGTCGAATGAACATGCTGTCATGCTGGGTAAGTGGGCTGAGGCGTGTAAGGCCGGCGGCGGCAAAGTTGTCATGCAGCTCAGCCATGCCGGGCGGCAGACGCAGAAATTGGTCAATCCGCAGCCAGATGCGCCGAGTGCGATTGCGGTCGATCTACCGGGCGGCCAGTTTGGAACACCGCGAGCAATGACGGGTGATGATATCAAACGCCTCATCGAAAAGTATGCGATCGCGACGAAGGCCGCGCGAGCCGCTGGCTTTGACGGCGTGCAGATCCACGCGGCGCATGGTTACTTAATGAGCCAATTCTTGTCGCCTCTCACCAATCAAAGAGACGATGAGTGGGGTGGGTCGCTCGAAAACCGAGCCCGCCTGCTTCTTGAGGTGCTAAGGGCCAGCAAAGCAGAAGCGGGTCCGGCGTTTGGTGTGTCGGTAAAGCTAAACTCTGCTGATTTTCAAAAAGGCGGCTTCAGCCGAGACGACTCCACCGCGGTGATCGGCATGCTGAATCCGCTCGGGCTCGATTTCGTTGAGATCTCCGGCGGTAATTACGAGCAACCGAAAATGATGGACATGGAAGGACTGAAACCCGCCGATGAGAGCGGTGCGCGTGAAAGCACGAAGCAGCGCGAGGCCTACTTCCTCGATTATGCGACGGAGGTTCAGTCGGTCGCGGAGATGCCTTTGATGGTGACCGGGGGCTTCCGTACACGAGCGGGAATGGATGCCGCACTCGAGAGCGGCGAGGCGGACTTAATCGGGCTAGGGCGTCCGCTCTGTGTGGATGTTGATGCACCTGCTCAACTCGTTGCAGGCGGCCTTTCTGAGCTTCCGAAATGGGAGAAGACCCTTCGCATCGGCCCCGGCATATTCGGCCCCAACTCTTCCATCGGCCTGTTCAAAGCCCTGAATGGGTTCGGAATGCAGGGGTGGTTCTATTCCCAACTCCACAAGATAGCCGACGGAGATGAGCCAAACCGCAAGCTCGGCGTGCTCAGCGCCTTTCTAAAGATGCAAGGGATCGACTCGCGAATGGCGAAAGCCTACCACGCAGATCTGAAACAGACGGAGCCGGTATGACCCTCAGCATTGCATCCACATTCGACAGTGGGAACATTATCGTCAAAGACGCGAGCGATCCTGCGAATGTTCGTTTGGCGATTGCGAAGGACAATGAGTCCGACTTCTATCAATGGTTCCATTTTCGTGTCACGGGCGAAAAGGGTCAGAAACTTCGCTTGGTAATTGAGAATGCGGGCAGCGCCGCTTACCCAAAAGGGTGGGAGAATTACAAGGCCGTTATCTCGCAGGACACAATGGAATGGCGCCGGGTGCCGACCTCTTATGATGGTCATCACCTGACGATCGAAGCTGAGCTGGCGGAAACGTCGATCTATGTCGCATACTTTGCGCCATACTCGTCTGAGCGACATCAAATGTTGATCGCGGGTGCGCAGAATTACGAGCATTCAAGCGTGAGCGTTCTGGGGCAAACACTCGATGGACGCGACCTGGATCTGATCACGATCGGAACGCCCGGGCCAGATAAACGCGCGATCTGGGTGACCGCGCGCCAACACCCTGGCGAGACGATGGCTGAGTGGTGGATGGAGGGCTTCCTAGAGCGCATGCTCGATCCAATTTCCGCGATGTCGAAAGACTTGCTCTCCCGCGCGGTGTTCTACGTGGTTCCGAATATGAACCCCGATGGCAGCGCACGAGGACATTTGCGAACCAATGCGGCGGGCGTGAATCTCAACCGCGAATGGGATCAGCCGAACATGGAAAAGAGCCCTGAAGTCTATCTCGTTTTGAGCAAGATGATCGAAACGGGCTGCGACCTCGCGCTCGATGTTCATGGTGATGAGGCTCTGCCCTACAATTTTATCGCTGGAACAGAGGGCATTCCAAGTTGGAGCGATCGCTTGGCGACGCTGCAGGATACGTTCAAGAACTCGTATGTGAAGTCATCGAATGGCGCGTTCCAAACGCAATACGGCTACCCGACCAATGCTCCAGGCAAAGCAAACCTCACCATCTGCAGCAATGCGCTCGCGGAACGATTTGATTGCCTCGCCATGACGCTTGAAATGCCGTTCAAAGATGACGCCAATCATCCGGACGTAGATTTCGGATGGTCGCCCGCAAGGTGTAAGCAATTGGGCGCAAACGTCCTCAGTCCGATGCTGGCGGTTATGCCGACGCTGCGGTGATCTCCGACATCGCTTGCTCAATCAATCGATAGCTGTTTATGCGCGTTTTAATGCTGTCGGTAATTGAGAGCAAAAAGAACTCGCTCGCGCGTGTTTCTTGTGCCGTCTCTAGCAGGCGTTTGGCGACACCTTCTCCGGTGCCAATAATACCGCGCTGGGGCGGCTCTAGTGGCGCACGCTCTAGAGCGTCCAGCGCGGCGTCAGATTCCAGATAAGGGGTAAACTTACCTGTTGCGCGTCCAAGCGCCCAAGCCTTGATCGGCGCAGACAGGCGTTCCGCCTCAGCCTGCGTTTCAGCTGCCACAACGACCAATCCAACGCCCGCATAAGGTTTTTCGCAAAATGGCGATGGCTCAAACGCGTCATGGTATGCCGAAAGCGCGTCCTTCGCGCCGCCGGGATTTAGGAAGTCGGCAAAAGCAAGTTTTACGCCCATTTGGCCAGCAAAGGCCGCTGATGCTGGGGACGAACACAGCATCCATAGATCAGGTCTCTGTCCAGCCGGGTTCGCAGCAATCCCGCGCGCGCGATGATCGTCTGGGAATCTCACTTCGCCACTCGCGTCTAGCATCCAATCCATCAACATGCGGAGCATGGTTGGGAAGTTCTGTCCGCCAGGGCCAAGTAGGGCCGCTGATGTGCGTGGGTCGGCGCCTGTCGCACGCCCGAGACCAATCTCAATTCGACCTGGATAAAGCTGCGAGAGTGTTTGCCCCCATTCGGCGACTTTCAGCGGGGAATAGTTTGGCAACATAATGCCGCCCGACCCGAGCGCGATCCGCGATGTGCGTGCTGCGAGATCCGCCATCAGGATTTCGGGCGTGGTGCCGGCGAAACTGCTCGCATTATGGTGCTCTTGAACCCAGTAAGACCGGAAATTCATACCGTCTGCCGCGACCGCTAAGGCGCGCGTTTCATTCAAGGCATCCGCAGCGCTGCGCCCTTTGAAAACTGGTGACGGGTCGAGGATCGAAAGTGTGGGTTTCATCGCGCTCGTTGTGCGCTATGCAGAGGATAGACACAAGCTGGAGTAAGTAATGCGCGTTGGTTTGATATCGGCACTAGGGATTATCTTGGCGGCTTGTGGTGGGGTTTCGGCGCCGACAGAAGCAGAGAACGCGGCATTAGAGCAAATCCTTGCGGAGGCGCCAGCCGGACCTTTGCCATCAGCCCCATATCCGACGCACTATGCGCTCGACCTCACGCTGGATCCGCGCGAAGCGCGATTTGGTGGGACCGTTACGATGACGCTTGCGCTCGAGGCTGACGCGCAAGGCGTCTATCTGCATGGCCGGGATTTGAACGTGACGGCGGTGCGATCTTTTGCGGGCACTGAAGAGCCCGTTGACGGGGCATGGACAATGGCACGGGGGTCTGGTGTCGCCTGGTTGAGCTTCGGTCAATCCGTCCCAGCGGGCGAAGTGGTTGTCGAGATCGATTATAATGCGCCCTTCGATGCAAACCTGTCTGGCTTGTTTAAAGTAACCGAGCAGGGCGATGCATACGCGCTCGCGAAATCAGAGAGTATCCAGGCCCGGCGTTTCATGCCGGGTTTTGACCAACCAGCCTTCAAAGCCCCATTTGATATTTCTTTGATCATACCAAAGGGTGACTCGGCTATTTCGAACGCGCCAGAAGCGTCGGTTGAGACATTGGAAGGCGGATTAAAGAAAGTCACCTTTGAAACCACGCGACCTCTACCAACATATCTCTTATCTCTCGCTGTCGGGAGCTTTGATGTTGTCGATGCAGGTGTTCTGCCGCCGAATGATGTTCGCGCAGAACCCATCCCACTGCGCGGGTTTGCTCGGCGCGGAAAGGGGCCGGAGCTTGCGCTCGCGCTCGAAACAGCGCCCGAGCTCATCCGCATCTTTGAAGAGGCTTTGCAGCAACCTTATCCCTATAAAAAACTAGATATTGTGGCCGCGCCTCAGTGGCCCTCCGGCGCGACAGAGCTCGCGGCAGCCATTACCTATCGTGAGAGCCGCATTCTAGCTGGTCCCGACATTGGGCCGGCGGCACGGCGTAGTCTTCTCGCCATCCATGCCCATGAAGTTGGGCATATGTGGTTCGGCAATCTCGTCACGCCGCCTTGGTGGGATGATCTTTGGCTGAAAGAAGGCTTTGCGAGTTGGGGCGAGGGCGCGAGCTTGTCAGAAATGTATCCGGGCGAAGGCTATGAACTCGACGCGATTGTCGATGGCATACGTGCGATGGATCTCGATAGTTTGGCAAGTGCCAGGGCCGTACGCGAGCCGATTGCGCTGAACGAGAATGTCCGCAACGCTTATGACTCAATCACCTACAATAAGGGCCTCGCGGTAATTGGAATGGTCGACGCCTATTTCGGCGCAGACAAATTCCGACCTGCGCTCGGGCGTTATGTTGAAGCTTATGAAGACGGCGTCGCAGATAGCCCTGAATTCTTCGACATTATCGGGCGTGAGACCGGTGAACCAAACCTCACACGCGCTTTCCGTAGTTTCGTAGAGCAAAATGGGCTTCCGCTAATTAGCGTCGAGCAGACTGGTCCAAACATGCTGGAGATCAGCCAATCGCGATACGGCCCGTTGGGGACTCAAATCCAAGATGATCGAACGTGGGTGATTCCGTTCTGTTCTTATCGCGGTTCCCTCGAAGGGCGGAACAGACTCTGCCTTCTCATCGACGACAAAAAAGAGAGACTGATTGGCGACCCGCGGGTGACAGCTGAAAATGAAATGCGCTGGTTCCTGCCGAATGCGGATGGGACGGGCTATTACCGGTTCTCGATGCCGTATGAGATGTGGCAAGACCTCGTGCGCAACTTCAGAGGCCTTAGTTCTGGAGAGAAGCTGTCGACCCTCGACAGCGTCGGCGCCGAATTCGCGGCCGGCCGGATCGATGTTCAGACGGTTTGGCGGTTCATCGACGAAGCAGTGAGAGATGATGAGAGGCGTGTCGTCCAGGCTGCTATTCGAGAGGCCGGAAAGTTCGAACGGCTGCTTGCGGGCGATGAGGCAGCCTTGGCTGGATACCGCGCCAGCATCTTGGATGTATTGCGTTATCGTTATGAGTCCGTCGATCAACATGGCGGTGACGATCCGGAAATGTCGATTATGAAGTCGAGCTTAGAGCGCTTCCTCATCCGAGCCGGACAAGACGATACGCTTAGGCAAGATTTAGCTGCCGCTGCCGCGAGCTTTATTGGCATGGCGGGCGTCACCTCAGATCGAGGGATCACAACGGATGAATATCTGACCTCGATGGCGATTGGCTTACAGGTTTATGGCGAACCCTTTTTGGAGAGGCTGCTGGCAGCACGCGGCCAGCTCGATGATCCTGTTTTCGAGCAAGCTGTCGCTTATGCGATTGGTCAGAACCAAGATCCAAGTCTAGTTGATCGCATTCTCGGCTTAGCACTGACTGGGGAGCTCGGCAGCCGTGAGACGCGCACGATTGTCCGCGGTCAAATGCGCCAAGCTCAAACGAGAGATGCGACATGGTCGTGGGTTCAAGACAACTTCCCCACATATCTTGAGGTCATTCCGCGTCAAAGAAAACGATCTAGCCCAGCCCTTGCGGATGCGATGTGTTCGATGTCAGCGCGGGATGATCTGATCGCGTTGTTTGAGCAATATGGAGAGCTCGCTGAGGGACACGAACGCGCCCTCACGCAAACTATCGAGCGTATCGAACTCTGCTCAGCACTTGAGGTGGCTAAAGGCGAAGAAGTCCGAGCGTTTTTCCGTGATCGCGGCTAGTTTTGGTCGTCTTCACTATCAGCGTCTTTATTGCGATCTCGGGTGCCGAATAGGGCGCCTAGGGCGCGATTGGCGATTTCGTCTTCAAGACTTGGAGCGTCTTCCTCAGCCGTCCCTGGAGTCGAACCGCCGCCGATGATGCCGCCAATGATCGCACCTGCATCGCCGCCAATCCGATCAGCGATTTCATCTGCTGCTTGCCCTCGAAGGCGAGATGTCAGCTCGGCCTGCACTGCAGAGGAGTCCAATCCGAAGCGGACGCTCGACCAACTGCCATAGACGCGCACCGGAATTGGAATGTCGCCGACACCAATTGTCGCTCCAGCGCCCGCCGCAGTGACATCGATCCGAGGTGTCAGGCGAATGTCGAGCGTTCGCGCTCCAAGATCAATCTGACCAGATCCAAAGACACCGACGACCGGATTGTCGATATTGAGATCGGTGAGGGTCGCAACACCGTTCGTAATGTCCATGCTGCCAATGAATTTCGAAAAGTTCGTCGTTGCGTTCGGAGAGAAGGCTTCCTGGAAACTCGCGACGGTGAGGCCGCCATTCCCCATAAGCGTTTGCAGATTTGAGGTGCTTTGAACGAGCTTTGTGAGATTCAAGCCGCGTAGCGCGCCGTCATTCAGGTCCGTCTCAAACTTCCCATCAAGGCCATTGATAAGCGATTTGATGCTAGTGCCTTCTGAGCTGAGATCGATGAGGACATCGCCGAGACCTTTCAAGTTCTGTAACCCCGTCAGCGCCGTGAGCATATCCTGCGCCGCGATACTGTCGGCGATGGCATTGATCTGTAGCGTGGGCGTCGAACGCGAGGCATCGAGGACCAAGTCGCCGGACCAATTGCCTTGGAATACTTTAAATCCTGGCGCCTCATCGTCGCGTCGGAAGATCGCGGACAACCGGCCTTGATCGAGCCGCGTGTTCAACAGCGCATCGTTCAACGTGACCTGATCCATAATCACAGTGTCTGCTGCAACCGTGACGGTTGCATCGACGGCTCGCAAACCTGCTAGATCAAGCGGAGTATCATCCCAGTCCTCAGCGAGCGTTGGTTCGGGATCCTGCTGTGCGCCGAAGAAGGGTGTGAGATCCAGTTCCTGCATGTTTAGATTTGCCGTCACGCGGGGGCGAGTGCCCCGTAATTCGGCGCCAAGAGATCCCGAGGCGGCTGTATCATCAATCAGGATGTTTGCGTCTTTAAGAGATGGTGCGAGCAATGAACCAGAGGTTTGCCCGCTGATTTCCAGATTGTTCAGCGTATCCCCAGGTGGCAGCTCTGTTCCGAGTGCAGTAAGAACCGCGCGTGGATTGCTGCTGGAGAGCGTCAACCGACCGTCGAGCGCGCGCTCCCCTTCAAATCCAAGACTGCCCGCATAGTCGGTGCTTAGGTCATCACTGCGCTGCTTGAGAACAATACCTGTTAGGCGAGGCGTCATGACTGGGCCTTGTAAGCGGGCTTCAAAATCGACATCGCCCAGCATCGCCAAAAGTGGGATCAATGGATGATTTGGTTTCAGAAGTCGCTGTGCATCGGCGGCATTCAAGTCCACGGTCCCATCCAGCGTGGGTGTGGTACCGAGCTGAACCGAGCCCGTATAGTCCACGTCTAATCCGGTCGCCGCGAGCGTTAGCTTTTCAAAGGACAAGGCCGCGGTCTCTATCGAACCATTCACGGAACCTTTCGCAGACACCGCGTTCAATGCGCTCGCGACGATCGGCAAATCATCGTCACCAAGAATAGCGAGCGCCTGGCCGAGCGTTTGGGAATTGATATCAAACTGGCCATCTAAAGTCGGCTCATCGGAGAGGGTAACTTCGCCATCATAGTCAAGATTGCCATAGATCGTGCCGAGCGTGAGGTCCAAGCTAACTGGGCTTTGCTCACTAAGCGCAGCGATCGTCTCCAATCGGATGCGATAGTCAAATGCTTGACCGTTGATCAGACCTTCTCCGCTTGATGTCAGCGGCTTATCGAGTGCTGTAAGGCGCGCGGTCGCATTGAAGCCCGTCAGGGCGTACTGTGTGTCTGTCGTCCAATCGCGATAGAAAACCGCCGTATTGGAGAGTTTTGCACGATCGATCCCTGTTTCCAAACTCCCGGAAGATCCGCTCGTTTCGTCCTCAGGCGCGGGCGCCTGCTCTGGACTAAATTCCCAATTGACCCGTCCGTCTGCCAGTCGCTCCAATCGAACCGTGGCGTCGTCTAAAGCGATCTGCGCCACTTCCACGCGTTGAGATAATAGGGGCAGGATCTTGATGCTCGCCTGGAGGCTGCCTGCCTCAATCATCACCGGATCTGAAAATCCGTCAGGGTTAGCAATCTCAACACCATCCACGCGCGCGGCAATGACGGGAAAGATAGAAAGGCTGGCATCTCCTTTGAGAGTCACCTCTCGACCCAATGCATTTGTGGCCGCCGTTTCGATTCGTTCCTTATAGACCGAGGTCGGAATCAGGAATGGCAAGGTGACTGCGACTGCAATTAGAATTGCAAACAGGACGCCTGCGATGATCAGAACACGTTTCATGGGAGGTTTTTGGCCTATTTTTGCTGTATCGGAGCTGAATAGCTGCAACTGATGTCAAAGTCATGGCAATTGCCGCTTGACCCCAAAAAAGCGCACGTATAGATCACCCTTTCACCGCTTCGGCGGCGAAGCCCATGCGCGGGTGTAGCTCAGTTGGTTAGAGTACCGGCCTGTCACGCCGGGGGTCGCGGGTTCGAGTCCCGTCACTCGCGCCATTTCTCAAGAAATGGCAATCGCGCAAATCATTGAAATCAAACGGAATTTTTGGTTCCGTTTGGATTTCTTTGTCTAAATTGGCCGGAAATTGTGGACCAAATTGGGACCAAATTGTGGACCAATGGTCGGCGTCATGAAACGCGTCGAAGACAATTCATACCTCTGGTCTGCACCAGAAAAACTGGCCCATAGTTTGAGTTAGGATCGGCTCTGATATGGAGTTGAACCATGGGCAAGAGAGCCAAGCCTGAAGAGATCATTGCAAAACTGCGCGAAGTTGA
>JABSPZ010000012.1 GCA_013213785.1 Henriciella sp.
CACATCAGGCCCTGGGCATGCGTCCACCAGTACCGGAAACCCTACTTCAAAGTGGCCCATAAACTGGGGGCTGGACACGATCGCTACTCTTGGTCGGCGCATTTGCGAACTCAGTCTCAATCTTTGTTTTCGCGAACCTACGATCTGCGAAACGTGGTCGATCGTGTTGGTACGGGGGATGCGTTTTCGGCCGGACTGATATTCGGGCTCGCCACCGAATTGGGCTACGCTGAATCGCTCGATTTTGGGGCGGCGTCCAACGCGATGAAACACACGATCGTTGGTGATACGAATTTGGTCACCGCGGACGAGGTGCGAGCGTTAATGCTGAGCGATGGGACTGGTCGACTTCGTCGTTAGAACGCCCCATTTTTTTATCAGATCAGTCGATCTTTGAGAATGCGGCCAGCGCGATACTCTTGAGGGTAAAGTGAAAGTGCTCTCCCGCGCAAGAAAGAGGGCGTGGTATCTGCGAACCCACCTATGCGCGCGGCTCGTCGCGCATGCCGAGATAGAGGCTTACGCAGCAGATGAGCAGGGCGACTGTAAATGGAAGCGCCGCAGCGATGGTTCCAGCCTGGAGAGATTCCAATGCTGAAGTGCCGCCGCCATAGAGAAGGGCGGAGGCCGTAAGGCCGAGCATGCACGCCCAGAACACGCGCTGTGCGACCGGTGCATCTGTCTTTCCGCCCGACGTGATTGTGTCGACAACCAATGCGCCGGAATCCGCGGAGGTCACAATGAAGACGATGAGAAGCCCAATCGCGATCATCGATGTGACGCCGCCCCATGGCATTGCGGCCAACATCTGGAACAGCACGGTCGCGGAGCTGGTGATCCGACCGGAGAGGTCGCCGATCCCACTCTCATATTGGAAGACCGCTGTCTCTCCGAACGCAGAGAACCAAACAACGCAAATAGCAAATGGGGCCAAGAGAACGACCGAAAAGTATTCTCTCACCGTTCGCCCACGCGAAATGCGAGCGATAAACATACCAACAAAGGGCGACCAGGAAATCCACCATGCCCAATAGAAAATCGTCCAGTCATGGAACCAAGAGAGGTCTTCGCGGCCGATCCAATTTGTGAGCGCTGGTGTGTCCGCCAAGTAAGCCAAGAAATTCTCGCCCATGCCGGTGAAGATGAGCGCAGTTGGCCCGGCAATCACGACGAAGACCAGCAGTCCAAACGCAACGATCATGTTGATGTTGGATAGAAGTTTGACCCCGCCATCTAAGCCGCGAATGACTGAAATGATGGCGAGAGCGGTCATCGCCGAAACCAACCCGATCTGAATCCAAACATTCGGCTCAAAGTCGAACATATATCCGAGCCCGCTCGCGGCTTGGGTGCCACCTAGGCCGATCGTCGTGGCGAGGCCAAAAATCGTAGAGACGACCGCAAACAAGTCAATGATATGACCTGGCCAACCCCAGACGCGCTCACCCAAAATCGGGTAGAAGGCCGAGCGGATCGAAAGCGGTAAGCCCTTATTGTGAGCAAAGAACCCAAGAGACAGTCCGACGACGGCGTAAATGGCCCAGGGCGCAATTCCCCAGTGAAACAAAGTCGCGCTGAACGCGAGGCGATTTGCATCTGGGGTGCCTGGCACAGCGTTGAGTGGCATACCAAACCAATCGGTGTGATAGGCGAGGGGTTCAGCGGCGCCCCAAAACATAAAGCCAATGCCAACACCTGCCGCGAACAGCATCGCGATCCACGAATGCGTTTTATATTCGGGGGAGGCTGCTGCGCCACCCAAGCGGATACGGCCGAGGGGCGAGACTGCCAGCGCGAGGCAGAAGACAAAAACAATCACCGGCGTCGCTGCGAACAGCCAATCGAAGGATTGTAGGGTTTGGCCGCGCAAAGAACTCAAGAAAGCACCAGAGGCTTCTGGAAATACAAGGGTAGCGCCGCCAAACACGAGGACGAGTGTCGCCGCGAGGAAGAAAACCGGGTTGTGAACATCGAGTCCGAGAACTTCAACATTGTCCTGACCAATTTCGTAGTCAGTTTCATATTCGGTCTCGGAGCCCGCGATTTCGGCTGTGTCTGGCATTCTTCACCACTGAGAGAAACGTCTCCAAGTGTCATGCACGAATTGTGTCGATGATCAAAGCATTGGAGTCACCCGCCGCGAATTCCGCGAATATCTACGCGGCGTGAACTGGCGTATTTTTGGCACACTTTCCCTTGTGAGATGAGTTTTTCTCACTGAAACGCAGCTCATTTCTTTCAATCGTCGAACTATTTGATAGGTAACGGGCACCATCGAGAGATCGCGATTCTTGTGTCCCCTGCGTAATTCGGCGTGGGCCTGCGCGATCAGAGCAAACCCCGAGGGACTATATATGTATAGACTAATGAGTGGCGCTTCACTGATCGCCATATCAGGTCTTTTTGGACTGAGCGCAGCCGCTCAGGATGCCGAAGAGTCGGAGGCCCGTCGCCTTAAGCCGGTCACCGTTACAGCAACGAAGCGCTCTGAGAGTGCACAAAGCATTCCCGTGGCGGTAAATGCCTTGGGAGAGCAAGAGCTAGAATCGCTCGGCGTCAAAAACTTCACCGATTACCTTGTTCAATTGCCGGGCGTTACCGCAGGCGGCTCCGGACCGGGCCAGAACACGATTTACATTCGCGGTTTGGCCTCGACCACGCCAAACCTGACAACAGCCGGTGTCGCTGGTCTCGCGCCTAACGTCGCTTTCTACCTGGACGAACAACCGCTCGGACAGCCGGGACGGAACTTGGATGTCTACGCGGCTGATCTGGAACGCGTCGAGGTTCTATCTGGCCCACAAGGCACGCTGTTCGGTGCAAGTTCGCAAGCGGGGACTGTGCGTCTGATCACGAACAAACCTGATTTGAGTGGTTTTGCTGCGTCTATGAATGCATCGACGGCGTTCACCGATGGCGGCGAGATGAGCAATAGTGTTGAAGCCATGCTCAACGTTCCCGTGTCCGATAAATTTGCGCTACGCGGCGTTGTTTATGTGGATAACCAGGGCGGCTATATCGACAATGTCGGCGGCATTCGGACGGCTGAAGACTCAGCCAGGTTCCGACCTGCGGGGACCGTGCGCGACAATGGCGTCGTCGTCTCTTCTGGACGCGAAGGGTTCCAGGCGGGTTCCGACCTTTCTGCTGTGAACTTCATTGCCGCAGACAATTCCAGCATTGCAGAGAACGATTTCAACGATACGCGATATGCTGGTTTCCGTTTGTCGGGTTTGTATGAGTTCAACTCCGACTGGAGCTTGTTGGTGTCCCATGCGCAGCAGCAGCTCGATAGTGAAGGCGTCTTCTTCGCAGACCCTAAGCTGGACGATTACGATATTGAGCGCTTCGCGGACGATGATATCGAAGACAGTTTCCACAACACGAGTTGGACGCTTGAAGGGCGCCTCGGCATGTTGGAGGCGCTGTATACCGGTGCCTACACAGAGCGGACCACTGACCAAACCGTCGATTATTCAGACTATCTCTTTGTGGGTCAGTATCTGCCATATTATATTTGCGACGGATCCGTCACTTATCCGGGAGCTGCTGAGCCGACGGGAACATGTCAGGCGCCAAATCTGTTCGTGAATTCATCGACTGAAACGAAAGTGCAAACTCACGAATTACGCTTCAATACGCCGCGTGAAAATCGCTTGCGTGCAACGTTTGGGGCTTTCTATTCAGATCTTGAACTCGCAGAGTTGAATGACTTTACCTATCCCGGGTCAGAGCTTGTGGTTGGGTTTAATGGCGTTGTTGGGTTTGGCCCGAACTTCCCTCTGACCAATATTGCGACAACCGGCCTGATCGGAAATGCGGCTCCAGGCTATTTCAGTGATCCAGGTCCGTTCCCTGAAGGAGTTATTTTCCGGAACGACATCCTGCGCACCGACGAACAGCTCGGCGCGTTTGGTGAGGCGACATTCGACCTCACGGATCAGTTCGCCATTACGGTCGGCGCTCGCTGGTACGATATTGAAGTGGACTTAGAAGGCTCTGCCAACTCGTCCTTCTTCAACCTTGGAGCCGCAACCGACGCACAAGCGTTCGGGACCAATATTTCTGCTCAGTTTGCGCCGGACAATACGGTCGGTGCGCCAGATAAAGCCGCAACCGATGGGGTGATCTATAAGCTCACCGGTACTTGGACGCCAAACAGCGACCTCTTATTTTATGCGACTTATTCTGAGGGCTTCCGTCCAGGACTGTTGAACCGCCCTGGTGGTCGAACAAATCCTGCTGGGAACTACACCGTCCCGTTCGCTGTCGATACCGATGACGTCCAGAACTATGAGCTCGGTTGGAAAACAGAACTGTTTGATAACTCACTGCGGTTCAATGGCTCCGCGTTTTTCGTTGAAATCGAAGGGCTGCAGACCACAATTTTTGACCCGTCCATCGTCAACTTGTTCTTCTCTGATAATGCGGCGAATGCTGAAATTCAGGGCCTAGAAGGAGACTTTACTTGGGCGCCTTACTCGGTCGATGGTTTGACGATTGCTGGCGCGTTTTCTCTGCTTGATACCGAAGTGACAGAAGTGCTCGTGCCAACAAATGACGTCCTAGAAGGGTCGGATTTGGCGTTTGCGCCAGCCTGGCAGGGCAATCTCCGCATGCGGTATGAGTGGGATCTTGAGCGTCAAATCGATGGTCAAACTCTCACCGCGCACGTGATGCCGCAATTGGTGTTCTCCGATGACTCTGTCAGCGACATCATTGAGATCAACAAAGCGGATGTAGATGGCTATGTCACACTTGGCGGCACATTGGGGGTCACGGCAGATCAGTGGTCGGCGGAGATTTACGCAACCAATCTGACGAATGAGTATGCCGAGCTCAGCAACAATTTTGTGTTCGACCGCGAGCGGGTCACACCGCTCCGTCCGCGTACAATTGGTGTCCGAGTAGGCTATGATTTCTAGCTTACAACCAAAAGCTTAAGCAGAGCAGCGTCTTGATCCGTCAGGACGCTGCCTTTTTATGGGCATCACTATGGAAGCCAGTTCGTCCCCCTCACGCGCCGATCAACTCAAGCAGGCCCAGGCGGCTCTACAGGCTGGTCGGTTTGCCGAGGCTGCCGCTTGCGCAAACCAAGTTTTGTCACAGGACCGCGAAGACCAGGATGGGCTCTACATGGCCGCTGTAGCCGCACGCTATCTTGATCAGTCCGACACCGCACAGGCGCATCTAGAGGCATTGAAACAGGTCGCACCGGATTATGGCCGCGCGTTTCAGGAAGAGGGCCATCTCTTGAGGCGGCTGTCAGATCAAGATGGTGCTTTGCGCGCTTTTCAAAATGCAACGCGTTGCAATCCGGCTCTGACTGCGAGTTGGCAGGCGCAGGCGGATCTATTGTTCGCAGCGGGGCGCACATCCGAGGCGGCGCAAGCGCTCGCTCAACTAGAGCGTATAAAGGCGCTACCGCGAGAGCTTCTCGCGGTCACCAACCACCTTCATGAGGGGCGAATTCTGCGGGCCGAAGAAATCGCTCGCGCGTTTCTGAGAAAAGCGCCGCATCATATCGAAGGCATGCGTCTCTTAGCCGATATTGGATCGAGGCTCGGGGTCCATGAAGACGCTGACTTCCTGCTTGAAACAGCGATCGAGCTGGAACCAGAAAACGTTCAACTGCGCATTGATCACATTCAAGTACTCCGCAAACGCCAAAAGTTCTCCGCGGCACTCGAACAAGCGAAGACCTTGTTGGAGCGAGATCCTGCGAACCCTATTTTCCTCTCTTTGTTTGCGATCGAGAGCATGCAGGCTGGGCAATATGAAACGGCATTGGAAGCATTCGAGAAAGTCCTTTCCGCGCTTCCAAATGATGCAGCTACGCTTACGTCTCAGGGGCACGCACTGAAAACCTTCGGGCGGTCTGACGACGCGATTGCCTCTTATCGGTCTGCGCTCGAGGCTGCCCCGAACTATGGTGATGCCTGGTACGCGCTGGCCAATCTGAAAACGTTTCGATTTTCGGATGATGATATCGCGCTAATGCAAGCGTTACAGAAGACACCAAACCTTAGCTTCATGTCACGGATTCACATCGCGTTTGCGCTCGGAAAGGCGAGTGAAGACCGGGACGATTTCCCACTTGCTTTCGAGAATTACGAACTTGGCAATCAGCTCAAGCGGCGACAGACCCGTTATACGACTGAGCAAATGCTGGCCGAGTTCGACTCGCAAAAGAAGTATGTCACCGCAGACATCATCGCGGATCAGTCAGGTAAAGGAGCTGACGTGCCTGATCCTATCTTCATCGTAGGATTGCCGCGAGCTGGGTCTACGCTGATCGAGCAGATCTTGGCGTCCCATAGCCAAGTCGATGGCACGCTTGAATTACCGAACATCTTGTCGCTAGCCCATCGTTTGCGCGGGCGAAATCTCGTCAGCGACCGTGACCGATACCCGCGCATCTTGGCGGAACTATCCGCCGAAGATCTAACGGCGCTCGGGGAAGACTATATCGACAACACTCGGGTTCATCGTCAGTCTGCGCCATTCTTTACGGATAAAATGCCGAATAATTTTAGGCATATAGGCTTGATCCATTTGATATTGCCGAACGCCAAAATCATCGATGCGAGGAGAGCACCGTTTGATTGTTGTTGGTCGGGTTTCAAGCAACTTTTCGCTGAGGGGCAAGAGTTTACCTACGGGCTCGCGGAGATAGGTCATTACTATCGAGCCTATGTGGACCTAATGGATCACTGGGAGGCGGTTCTCCCAACTGGCCGGATCTTAAGGGTGCAGCACGAGGACGTTTTGGGTGACCTCGAAGGGCAGGTGCGCCGGATCCTCGAATATTGTGAATTGCCGTTTGAAGAAGCGTGCGTAAACTTTCATGAAACCCGAAGGGCGGTCAGGACGGCAAGCTCTGAACAAGTTCGCCAGCCATTGAATCGGTCAGGGCAAAACCAATGGCAAGGATTTGAGCCTTATCTTACTCCTTTAAAGGAGGCATTAGGCGACTTGCTTCAGGAAAACGGAGGACCAGACGTATGACGAAACGATCCGAAGACGCTTTGATTGCGCTCCGTCAAATTCAGCGCCGTACCGAACAAGCGTCTAAACGCCTTGCCGCTATGGTGGGGCTCACACCATCGCAATTATTGGTGATGCAGATCCTGAGCGAGCGCGGCGAAGTTTCTGCGGGCGAGCTTTCTAAGATGACACAGCTGAAGCACGCCACGATTACGACGCTGGTTGATAAACTTGTGACGAGGGGGCTTTTGTCTCGGCGGCGCTGCGAAGAGGACCGTCGCCGCGTCTGGCTAACGTTGTTACCTGAGGGGCAAACGGCTATCACGACCGCGCCTGACCTACTGCAAGACACGTTCGAAGCAAGATTCGACAAGCTCCCGGATTGGCATCAAGCGATGCTGGTCTCATCGCTTGAGCGGATCACAGCCTTGCTCGACGCAGAAGACCTTGAGGCCGCACCAATTCTCGATATTGGGGCTTTGGATGAGCGGCCGGCCTAACAAAGCGATCTGATCGTTCGTAGGGCATGCAGCTGCTTGCGCTTGCAATCTCCCATTGATTCACTCCGCTTTTTGTTCGACCAGAGCGATAGAGAGCAAAGTGCGCTTTTCCGAGGAGGGTTCGGTGTCGTCATTGCCGTTGCCGCTATCACAGCTTTTCCACCCGGGATTAACATCGCTCGGGCGTTTGGAGGCGCGTGCCTCCATTCAAGCCTTCCCGGATGAGGCATCTTTGCAAACAGGTGCTTCGCCTTGGCGGATGTCTTTGGATGGCGATTGGCGCTTCCAGTTTACTGGGCGTCCGAGCGAAGCGCATGCAGACTGGACCGCCTCAGACACAAGCCAAGCCCCATGGCGTGACATAAAGGTTCCCGGCGTTTGGACGCGGCAAGATACCGGCGATTTGCCCCATTATGCGAATTGGCAAATGCCATTCGATTGCCAAAAGCCGCCAAATGTCCCTCAAGACAATCCGACGGGACTGTATCGTCGTTCGATCACAGTTCCTGAGGCATGGCAGGATCGTAACACGGTGCTGCATATTGGTGGCTTTGAAAGCCAGGCTCTCGTCTGGTGCAATCAGGTCTTTATCGGCATGGCGAAAGACTCGCGCTTGCCCAGTGAATTCGATCTCTCGGAGGCGTTACGGCCAGGAGAGAACGAGCTTGCGATCATGGTCATTCGATGGTGCGATGCGACTTGGATTGAAGACCAAGATCATTGGAATCATGGCGGCCTCCATCGCTCTGTTTGGATTGAATCCCGAGGCGCAACACATCTCAGTGATCTAGTTGTCGAAACCGATTTCGACGCAGAAACCAGTTTGGGTAAGGCGTCTGTTCGCGCGATGGTAGATGGCGATTCCGCGGGATGGTCTGTTCATGCGCGGCTGGAAGCGCCGGGCACTGCAGCAGTGATTACGAACGCAGACGCGCCGGTCGATCAATTCGATATTTCGCTACCTGCTGCTCAGCAGTGGGCCCAGTCTTTTGCTTTTGAAGCTTACGCCGCATCGTTGGAATTACAGCTTTCAAATGCGGCGCCATGGTCAGCGGAACAACCGTACCGTTACCGCCTCATCACCGAACTGCGAGATCCGACCAGAATGGTCAAAGAGGTGCATGAAACTTGGATCGGATTTACACGGATTGAAACAGAAGAGCGCCGCCTGCGGGTCAACGGCCGAAGTGTGGTTCTAATTGGCGTCAATCGTCATGATCACCATCCAGAAAATGGGAAAACTTGCAGTCGCGAAGACATTCGCGCCGAGCTTTTGACCATGAAGCGGCATAATATCAATGCGATCCGAACCGCTCATTACCCCAATGACCCAGCTCTGCTCGACCTTGCCGATGAGCTCGGGTTCTACGTGATTGATGAGGCTAATGTCGAATGTCACGCACGATGGACAGAGGTTTCGCATCTGCCAGAATTTCTGCCCGCCATCGTTGAGCGCACAACGAGGATGATTGCGCGAGATCGTAACCACCCTTGTATTATTGCTTGGTCACTGGGGAATGAGGCGGGACATGGCCCGGCGCATGATGCAGCGGCAGCGGCCGCGCGGCATCTGGATCCGACGCGTTTCGTTCATTATGAGGGCGCGGTCTCTCAGCGCTTTAGCTTCCCTTTTGGCAGCTCGCCCGAGACCACGCAGCAGCCGCCAAGTGCGAACGAACGCGCATCAACAGATGTGGTCTGCCCGATGTATCCTCCCATCGATCATATCGTCGACTGGGCGCGCTGGGCGGAGCAAACGAAAGCAGATGACCGACCATTGATCTTGTGTGAATTCTCGCATGCGATGGGCAACTCAAATGGCTCACTGAATGCTTATGTCGATGCTTTCTTTGACGAACCGGCTTTGGCGGGCGGCTTTGTGTGGGATTGGCGAGACCAGGGTCTGGCGGAAACCGACGATCAAGGCCGTTTCTATTGGGCCTATGGAGGCCATTACGGTGACGAGCCAAACGATGCCAATTTCAACATCAACGGATTGGTCGGTCCCGACGGCGTTCCGCATCCAGCCTTGCGTGAGTATATGTGGGCAGCTCGGCCGGTGACATCCGAGCTCACAGAACAGCGGAAGCTGCGAGTTAGCAATCGACGGGCCTTTCAAGATACGAGTGATCTAGAGATGCGATGGCATCTTCTGAAAAATGGAGAGGCGGTGGAGTCTGGGCAGAACGCTGTCATGGTCGCGCCCGCTTCATCGATTGAGATCGATCTGCCGGTTCGCTCAGACCTCGCATCATCGGGAGACTGGCATTTAGATATTTCTTGGCATTTGCGAGAGGACTGCGCCTGGGTTGGCGCTGGCCACAAGGTGGCCTGGGACCAGGTCTCGCTTCAGACAGAAGCACAGCCATCTGTCGAAACGCGCCCGCCAAGTGTTGATGGTGGTGTTTTCCAACATGCAGGGATGACCGTTACGGCATCTGAAGAAGGCGGCGCGACATCTATCAGCTTTGGTTCTGATGAGCCCGTATCTGCACCCATCTCACTTTGTCTTTGGCGTGCGCCAACGGACAATGATGGTGGGAAACCGGGGTCACGTCCCCTGTTTAAAAACCGGACCGCGGAATGGGTCGGGTACGGGTTAAACGCGTTGGAGGTGAGCGCCGCTGTTCAACGGCAAATCTCTGATGGGGTGTTAGTAGAGCGCAAATGGGTGGGGTCGGATGGCGACTTCGCCGAGCATCGCAGCCTCTGGTCGGTCTCCGACGAAGCGATTGTTGTGGATGAGACGATCATCATTCCTGAGGCTTGGGTGGATCTACCGCGTGTCGGCTTGAGATTTGAAATTCCGAGCGCCTATCACCGGCTAGACTGGTTTGGCCTTGGGTCAGACGAGTCGTATCCAGATCGTCTTGCGGCGCAAACGATTGGGCGATGGTCGTCGACAATTGAAGAGCAATACCATCCTTATGTCCGCCCGCAGGAATATGGTGCGCATGAACAGTGCCGTTGGTTCCAACTCACGAATACGAAGGGTGAAGGCGTACGGATTCGCTTTCCGCGGCCTTTGAGCTTCACAGCTCGGCCTCACAATGATGCGGATCTAAATGAGGCTGAAACGCTCGCAGAACTCAAGCCCTCAAGTAAGACTGAGGTACATGTTGATGTGGCGATGCGTGGGCTCGGCACAGGCGCTTGCGGACCGGATGCGCTGCCACAGTATCGGGTCGGGCCGGGCACATACGCTTTCCGGTGGATGCTCCAAGCAGTCTCTGGCGAGGCTTAGCTCTCTTTCGGTCGAACCGGCTCGAACTCATACAAGGAGATGCCGCGCGCATGCGCGTCAAACTTGAGCTTACGGTTGAGCGGTGCGTGTGCGCGAGAGGCGCAATTCTGGCGGTCGCAAAGATAACAGTTTACACCAATTGGGGTCGGCTTTTGTGAGGCTAGATCTAAGCGATCGCAATAGATGAGGCTGTCAGCATAAGCTTTGTCGCACCCAAGACCGATTGCAACCCGGGCCGGCGGTCGCCCATGATGACCGCGCGACCGATTGATTGCTTTCGAGATCGAAACATAGGTCGTATCATCCGGCATTTGGATCAACTGCGTCAGCGTTTCTCCTGGCTGTTCAAACGTCCTGTGAATGTTCCAACGCGGGCAGGCGCCGCCGAATTTTGAGAAGTGGAACCGGCCGGCGCTGAAGCGTTTAGAAACGTTCCCCGCCGCATCAATCCGCAAGAAGAAGAACGGGATGCCCTTGGCATCTGGCTTTTGCAGTGTGGTTAGGCGGTGGGCTGTTTGTTCGAAACTGGTGCCGAACCGGTGACTGAGAAGATCGACATCATAGCGCGTGTCTTCACAGGCTTTGAGGAACGCTTTGTAAGGCATCAACAAAGCGGCAGCGAAATAGTTGGTCAGCGAAACCCGCGCGAGGCCTCGAGCGCTATCCTCTTTAAGGCCCGACGTCTCGACAATATCCTCGATCAGGTCGCGATACTCCAGGAGGCCAAGTTGGAACGCGAGTTGGAATTGCCGTCCGGTTGGATGAAGAAGTTCTGAAATATCGATCCCGGACCGGTGCCGGTCAAAGTATGTGAAGGATGATGGCATCGCCGAGCTTGGCAACACGCGTATGCGGAGCTTGTACTTGTCTTCCAGTCTTTCCTGGATCGCTGTCTCGATATTGTTCCGGCCGGAGGTCATTTCAGCGTAGAAAGCGGAAGCCGTCTCATCCAATTCGGGGAAGTAGTTGCTTTGTTCGTGCAGGAACTGCCGGACCTTCTCGACAGGGCGAGCGCTTTCTTCAAGCAACTCAACCTTCTCGCGATCGGCAAGCGGGTTGGCATCAGAGTAAGTGCTGAGCGCGAGTTCGCGGTAGCGTTCATGAAGGCGGAGGAAGCCTTTAATTGTCTCGGGGCTGGCGCCAACCAAGTCCTCAAGCTCGCTTTTCGGAACCTGTAGCTCTCCAAATACGGGATCACGCAGCGCGTTGACCAGTTCGTTGACAAGCCCTGCATCCATGTCTTGAGCGAGGTCAGCGACATTGATGTCGAACTCTTCGGCCAGCTTGAGCAAAACTGCGGCGCTCACCGGACGCTGATTTCGTTCGATCAGATTTACATAAGTGGCGGAGACATCGAGACGGCGCGCAAACTCAGCCTGGGTCAGGCTGAGCTGGGTGCGCAGGCGCTTGATGCGCGGACCGATAATGAGCTTTTTCTTCATGCACCGAGACAATTACAACATTTACAAACATTACATACTGAAATTTACATAACAAACAATGAAACCCAATAGATATAGGGTTGGTATGGACGTGGCACGGGTTTTGTAAATAGAAGGGGAAGTTACAAAATCAGGAGTACGTCATGTCTGGCACGCTAATCCAAGATGCGGTTAAAGCCGCGAAGCAAACCCCACGACACCGCCGCCCCGCGGAAGTGGTTGGTACTGTGCCGCCAGAGTATGAGCGCGTTCTTACGCATCGCGCGCTTCTCTTCGTTGCGGATCTTGAGCGCCGGTTTGGCGGACAGCGTAAAATCCTGTTGGAAAATCGCAAATTGGCACAGATGCGTTTCGACGATGGCGAAATGCCGAGCTTCCCGCTCGAAACGGAACACATCCGTAAATCCGTTTGGGAAGTCGCGCCGGTTCCAAAAGCGCTGCAGGACCGCCGCGTAGAGATTACCGGTCCTGTCGACCGTAAGATGATGATCAACGCGCTGAATTCCGGCGCTAAGATGTTCATGGCGGACTTTGAAGACGCCTCATCACCAACCTTCTCCAATATGGTTGAAGGTCAGGCGAACATGATCGATTACGCCGCCGGTAACCTGGCATTTGATGATGAAGCACGCGGTAAGTCATACCGTCTGAACGACGAGACCGCGACCATGTTGGTGCGCCCACGCGGCTGGCACCTAGAAGAAGCACACGTCACAGTCGACGGTCAGCCAATGTCTGCCAGCCTCTTCGATTTTGGATTGCACATTTTCCACAATGGCAAAGCTCTGATGGAGCAGGAAAAAGGGCCGTTCTACTACCTGCCGAAAATGGAGAATTATCAGGAGGCGCGCCTCTGGAATGATGTCTTCAACTTCGCGCAAGCCGCGCTCGGTATCCCGAACGGCACAATCAAATCGACGGTTCTGATCGAAACGCTTCCAGCCGCATTCCAGATGGATGAGATCCTATACGTGATGCGCAATCACATTGTCGGCCTGAACTGTGGCCGTTGGGATTATATCTTCAGCTACATCAAAACGCTGCGTAATCACCCAGAATATGTCCTGCCGGATCGCGCGCAGGTCGGAATGGATCGCGCTTTCTTGAAAGCGTACTCGCTGAAGCTGATCCAAACCTGTCACCGTCGCCGAGCCCATGCGATGGGCGGTATGGCCGCACAAATCCCGGTCAAAGGCGACGAGGCAGCGAATACTGCCGCGTTCGATAAAGTCCGCGCTGACAAGAAGCGTGAAGCGCAACAGGGCCACGATGGCACTTGGGTCGCTCACCCAGATCTGGTCCCGGTCGCTATGGAAGTGTTCGACGCTGAAATGCCAAATGCCAACCAGGTTCTGAGCCAGCGCCAATTCCCGAACATCACCGAAGAGTCGCTGCTGACGCCTCATACGGGCGACGTGACTGAGGCTGGTATTCGGACGAATATCTCAGTCGGTATCGAATACACCGCTGCATGGCTACGTGGCCGCGGCGCTGTGCCGATTCATAACCTGATGGAAGATGCTGCGACGGCGGAGATCTCTCGTAGCCAGCTTTGGCAGTGGCTCACCCACGGCACCGAATACAAGAAAGCAGACGGATCGTCTGAAGTGTTCACGGCTGCCGCGTTCGATGCGCTGCTTAGTGATGAGCTTGGCAAGATCAAAGCGACGCTCGGCGACAATGCCTATGCTGAGGGTCGCTACCCAGAAGCCACGGAAGTGTTTGTCCAAACCGCGACTGGCGATCAGCTCGCCGACTTCCTGACCCTACCAGCCTATGACGTCCTTCGCGGCGCCAACTAACCCCCAACAGACCCAAGACACTAGTAGAATTAGACGAGGATAGAACCATGACCCAACGTCCAACTTACAGCCAGCTGATGGAAGAAACCCTGAAGCGCTACCCTGAAGGTCGCACAAAGGCCGGCATCAGCGTCGAAGATGTTGTTCAGCTCAAGATCCAGAACACTTACAATACGCATCTCGATATTGCGAAAGCGATGTCTGGTGTGATGCGCGAAGACATGGCGGCTTATGAAGCGGACTCTTCAAAGTTCACCCAGTCACTCGGTTGCTGGTCGGGCTTCCACGCGCACCAGAAAATCAAAGCGGTGAAGCGCATGCGCGGCACAGCAAAAGGCACTTACATCTATCTCTCGGGTTGGATGGTTGCTGGTCTTCGCAACAGCTTCGGCCACCTGCCGGATCAGTCCATGCACGAAAAAACCGCTGTGACCGATCTGATCAAAGAGATCTATACATCTCTTCGCCAAGCCGACGAGGTCGCTCTGAACGACCTGTTCCAAGAGCTGAACGCGGCGAAAGAGTCTGGCGCTGATCAGTCTACTTTGGATGAAATCATCTACCGCATCGACACGTTCGAAAGCCACGTTGTGCCGATCATTGCCGACATCGATGCTGGCTTTGGTAACGAGCACGCGACTTACTTGCTTGCGAAAGAGCTCATTCTTGCTGGTGCTTGCTGCCTGCAGATCGAGAACCAAGTATCTGACGCGAAACAGTGTGGTCACCAGGATGGTAAAGTTACAGTCCCACGCGAAGACTTCATCACGAAGCTCCGCGCATGCCGTATGGCGTTTGAGGAGCTCGGCGTTGACGAAGGTGTTATCGTTGCGCGTACAGACAGCCTGGGTGCTGGCCTGACGCAGAAAATCCCGGTCTCGCAAGAGCCAGGCGATCACGCCGCAGAGTACATCAAATGGGTTGAAACCGAAGAGGTCACCGATGCGAACCCGCTCAAAGAAGGCGAAGTCGCGCTGATGCGTGACGGCAAGGTTGCGCGCCCTGTGCGGATGCCGAACGGTCTCTATAAGTTCAAAGACAATACGGGTCGCGAGCGCGTGATCGAAGACTGTATCAGCTCACTACGTGATGGCGGTGCGGATCTTCTTTGGATCGAAACAGCGACGCCAAACGTCGACGAGATTGCTTCTATGGTGAATGCGATCCGCGAAGTCGTTCCAAATGCGAAGCTGACTTACAACAACTCACCGAGCTTCAACTGGACGCTGAACCTGCGTAAACAAGTTCGTGAGCAGTGGATTGCTGAAGGGAAAATCGCGGAAGGCGATTACCCAGAAGGTAACGCGCTGATGTCGTCTAAGCTCGACGAGACAGAACTCGGCCTTGAAGCGGATGCGCGTCTGCAAAGCTTCCAGACAGACATCTCGGCGCGCGCCGGTGTGTTCCACAACTTGATCACACTGCCGACCTTCCACCTTACGGCGAAGGGGATGGATGAGCTTTCAAATGGCTACTTCGGTGACGAGAAGATGCTTGCTTACGTCAAGAACGTTCAGCGTGAAGAGATCCGCCGTGGCGTCTCCGCGGTGAAGCACCAGCACGAAGTTGGCTCTGATCTTGGCGATACGTTCAAAGAAATGGTTGGCGGAGATCGCGCGCTGAAAGCGGGCGGAGCTCACAACACCATGAACCAGTTTGAAGCAGCAGAATAAGCTACAATAACGAACCCGTAAAACTAAAGCGCGCTGATCAATCCGATCAGCGCGCTTTCTTTTGCCCCAAAGGCAACGCCCCCTTTGGCTTTATTTCAGGTCGTTCATAGCTTTCGCGACGCGCTGAAGATCTTCGCTCGAAACGTCATCAAGGACGCTCTGGCGATAGACGCGAATGCCAGCTTTTTGTTCACGCATGGTTTGCTCGAGCCGCGCATAAAAATCAGCCGAGCGTGCGTGGTACGGAAAATAGCGAGAATAGTTTCTGCGTGCGTCGCGATTGCCTCGAAGAATAACCCGCATCATCGCATCAGACGTCTCGCGCGCTTCCTCCGTCTCGCGATTTTCGAGGATGGATTGAATCTTACGCTCTGTCGCAAACCGCTGAACACGTTTGTCGAATGCGGTTTCACGATTCTCGCCGCCGGCGATCACGCGTGGAGAAGTTCGCTCTTGGCTTGAATAGGTCTTGGACTTTCCGCCGCCATAGACGGTTACGCTCTGGGCAAAAGCAGGGGCAGATAGAAGTGCGATTGTCCCCACAAGTGCCAGTAAACGCGGGCCATTTTTGTAAGTTTGGCGCATGAATTCTACTCGCTTTTGCAAAGCCGTTCTGGCTTTGGTCAGCGTGAGTTTGGCAATTTATTTCGAGTTTGCAACAAATTACTGTGGTTAATACGGTTATTCCCTATTTGCGCGAGTTCGCTAGGATGTTTTTCTATTCTTTTGCTTTGCCAAGGACCTGGCCTGAATGCCAAAAGTGATCATCATTGGAGGAGGGATTGGCGGGCTCACCGCGGCGCTCGCTTTCCACGCTTTTGGGTGGAAGGTTCAGGTCTTAGAGCGTGCAGCCGCGCTCACCGATATTGGTGCGGGTATTCAAATCAGTCCCAATGGAATGAAAGTTTTCCGCGCGCTCGGAGTTGAAGACCGGATTGCACGAGATTCGTTTCAGCCCGAGGCTCTAGAGATGCGGTTTGGCCGCTCTGGCAAACAGATCTTCGAAATCGAAGCGCGCCAAGCCATTATCGAACGCTGGGGCGCACCTTATTTGCACCTACACCGCGCGGACTTAATCGAGGCGCTCTCTGAGCTGCTGCAAACTCGGCAGCCAAATGCGGTGCGTTTGGGTGCGATCTGCACTCGTTATGAAAACCAAGGGCAGCGGGTCCTTGCTCATTTGAACTCGGGCGAGGTGATTGAAGGGGACTTGTTGATTGGCGCCGACGGCCTGCACTCCATTATTCGTACGCAGATGCTCGGCACTGACCAACCCGATTTCACCGGCAACACAGCTTGGCGAGCGGTCGTCCCGATGGATCAGCTGGGAGATCTTGCGCCGCCGCCCACGGCCTGCGTATGGGTAGGTCCGCGCCGTCATGCCGTCACTTATCGCCTGCGCGGCGGCACGCTCGCAAATTTTGTCGGCATCGTTGAGAGCGATACCTGGAGCTCAGAGTCATGGACAGAGCAGGGCACCAAAGCCGAGGTTTTGGCGGACTTCGAGGGCTGGCATCCCGTCGTGACAAATTTAATCGGAAAAGCGGATGCGCATTTCAAATGGGCGCTGTTTGATCGGAAACCACTTGAGACTTGGGTTGATGGGCGTGCAGTTCTATTGGGCGATGCCTGTCATCCAACACTGCCATTCCAGGCCCAGGGCGCGGTTATGGCGATTGAGGACGCTTATCTCTTGGCGAAACTCGTCTGTGACTATGCTGTAAGCGTGCCGACGGCGCTGCAATCCTATTTTGATAGTCGCCAGCCGCGCACGACTAAGGTGCAGGCCGCATCGCGCGGCAACGCGAAACTGTTTCACAAGCACACACCAATCAGCCGGGCGATGACTTATGGTCCTATGTGGCTCGCGGGAAAACTTGTGCCGGCCGCGATCCGGTCGCGGCAAGATCCGTTTTATTCGTATGATGTACGGGAAGAGCCGCTGCGCTAAGCGCTGCCACCGGTCATATGCAGGTGCGCGGGATCAATCCCGATCATGCCCAATGTTTGTTCCCATTTTTTAGAATGCGCCGACCCGAATATGATGTCTTCGTGCGGGTCTGACACCAACCAAGCATGTTCAGAGAGCTCATGCTCGAGCTGACCTGGTCCCCAACCGGCATAACCAAGTGCCATCGTCGCCTGGAGTGGCGCGCCCTCTGTGGCCATCGCGCGCAGCACGTCGCGCGTCGCGGTCATTGAGAAGTCTTCGTCCACTTCAACCGTTGCGCCGTCGCTAAAGTAATCTGTGGAGTGCACGACAAATCCGCGATCGGTTCCGACGGGGCCGCCGTTTAGGACATATGTGTCGGGCAGCTGAATATTCTGCTCGATGCCGAGCTGGGTGAAAAGTTCTGGCAGCGTGAGATCATCGATGGGGTTATTCAGGACCAGTCCCATCGTATAGTCTTCGCTATGTGCGCAGACCAAGATCACCGAACGATTGAATCGCGGGTCGCCAATGCCAGGCATCGCGATGAGCAGTTTTCCGGTCAAATCTTGCACGCATTTTCTCCTTCAACATGGATGACGCTACTTCACCTCGAAAATTTGGCAAGCTTTTGTCATTGCGGGCAAGCTGTAGCGGATTATGTAGAAGGCGAAGATCACAGGAGACCCTTCGATGACGATTTCAGTAGGTGATAAACTACCCGAGGCAACCTTTATGGAAATGACTGCTAACGGGCCTGAACCAGTATCCACCGCAGATGTGTTCGCGGGCAAAACGGTGGCTCTTTTTGCTGTCCCAGGCGCTTACACGCCGACATGCTCCGCCAAACATTTGCCGGGCTTCGTTGAGAAGCAAGGCGACCTCGCAGCCAAAGGTATCGATGATATCGTATGTACCTCTGTGAACGATGTGTTCGTGATGGGCGCATGGGGCAAAGACAACGGCGTCGACGGCAAAGTTCGCATGCTCGCAGACGGCAACGGAACCTTTGCCGCGGCGCTCGGTCTCGAGATGGACGGCAGCGGCTTTGGCATGGGACAGCGCTCGCAGCGTTACTCCATGATTGTCAAAGACGGCACTGTAGCAGAACTAAACGTTGAGCAAGGTGGCGGCTTTGAAGTTTCGAGCGCAGACTATCTGTTAGGTCAGCTCTAGGGGCTGAATTCAAATACCTGTTTCTTTTTGAAACGCTTGATCAGAGTTTCGTAACGGAATCGGGCGACAACGGCGTGTTTCCATGGGAAATACGCTGTTTTTCGATGAATTATTATTGAAAAACGACAAATGTCTTCCCATGTGAATGATGGTTCAATTCAGGGAGGACCCTTATGGAAACTAACTTAATCGTACTTGGCCTATTGGCCGTTGCGGCTTTGGTGCTGATCACGTCGGCGGTAAAAGTCGTGCCACAAGGCTTTAATTTTACTGTCGAGAATTTCGGACGTTACACCCGAACACTTGGCCCGGGCTTGCACTTCATCATGCCCTTCTATCAGCGCATTGGGCGCAAAATGAACATGATGGAAACGGTGCTCGATATCCCGACGCAAGAAGTGATTACCCGGGATAACGCACAGGTCTCTTGTGACGCGGTCGTGTTTATCCAAGTCGTCGATCCTGTGTCGGCTGCGTATGAGGTGAACAATCTCGAAAATGCGATCACCAATCTGTCGCTGACCAATATCCGGACCGTGGTTGGTTCAATGGATTTGGACGAGGTCCTATCGAACCGAGATGACATCAACGCGCGACTGCTCTCAGTGGTTGATGCGGCGACCAACCCTTGGGGCGTAAAAGTTACCCGGATTGAGATCGCTGATCTCTCACCACCAGCCGATATTACCGAGGCGATGGCGCGTCAGATGAAAGCGGAACGTTTGAAGCGGGCCGAAATTCTGACCGCGGAAGGCGACAAACAATCTGCTATCTTGAAAGCGGAAGGCCTGAAACAGTCTCAAATTCTAGAAGCTGAAGGGCGCCGTGAAGCGGCATTCCGAGACGCGGAAGCGCGCGAGCGGGAAGGCGAGGCGGAAGCGAAAGCCACAGCCTTCGTCTCTGAAGCGATTGCCAAAGGTGACGTCAACGCGATCAACTACTTCCTTGGACAGCAATATGTCACCGCGTTTGAGAAGCTCGCGTCTGCGGGCGGGAACAAGACTGTTATCATTCCAGCAGAGTTCAGCTCTATCATCGGAACGATTGAAGGTATTCGTGGGATCACGGACTCCGCGAAAGATGCCGGAAACCGGCCTCGGACGGCAGTCCCGCCGGCAGGTAACAGAGACTAGGAGCGACTTATGGAAGGCTTAGACCTCGTACTTTGGCCCCCAACGGCCTGGCATTGGCTGGCCTTGGCCCTCATTCTCTTCTCGATCGAGATGATGACGGGAACGTGGGACTTGCTTTGGGTTTCAATTGCGGCGGCTGTGACCTCAGCGTTTGCAGCCTTCGCTCCGAGCGGCATAGCAGGATGGGAAGGACAGCTGATCTTCTTCGCTGTTGCCACGGTCGTTCTCTTCATTGTCGGGCGTACTTTGTTCAAGTCCATGCGCGAGAATGTGGAAGAGCATCCGACCCTCAACAAACGCATGGCCGGTACACTCGGACAGCGCGGCATCGTCGCTGAAGACTTTGCAGGCGGTGTTGGCCGGGTCAAACTCGGCGACACTGTCTGGTCTGCGCAAAGCCTCGACGGGGCAAACCTCGCGAGCGGAGCAGCGGTTGTCGTTGAAGAAACCGAGGGGACTACACTTAAGGTCCGACCGGCCTAACGCGTCGTCCCTGAATTCATTGGAAGAGCCGCTCGGCAACGGGCGGCTCTTTTTGATACGGGAGAGGACTTCCGCTGTGTGACTCAAAAGCCACCATAGGGAGCATGCATACAACCTATGCCCAATCTGGCCCTAATCCGCACACAATTGAATTCCTATCTCGTATCACGAAGCGCCCGGAGTGGCGTGAAAAATGCAAAGGAGCCTCCCATGTTGAGAACTGTGTTCTTATCCCTAGCCGTGATGACGTCTATCCCGTTGGCGTCAGCTGGTCACAATCAGATTGAAAGTGCAGAGGCTCTCGTAAGCACGGCGGCTCAGGATATTTCTCAATCAGAGAATACCCGGGTCGCCGATGCCGTCCTGCAACACATCGATACGCGAGCGATCGCAAACTTCACGCTCGGCCGCCACGGCCGGACAATTCCTGCCGCGGACAAAGCGCGCTTTGTAGCTGCTTTTGAAGATTTCCTGCGGCGTCAAATCGAAACCAATGTCGATCAGTTCAAAGGCATTGAAGTCGAGGTTGTTGATACGGCAGCTCGCAACGCTCGGGATGCCATTGTAACGACCGAGCTGCATGGCGGCGCCGCTGTCCCGCTTAAAGTTCGCTGGCGCGTTATTGAGCGGAGAGGCAGTTGGTCCGTGGTTGATTTAGAAGTCGCTGGTATTTGGCTCGCGATTGAGCAACGCGCGCAAGTTGCATCCATCCTGTCTCGTCCAGGTGCAGATATCGACGACGTTATCGCGCAGTTTGGATAGCCCAAACGAGTGCCAAGTAGAGCAAATTTGAAGCGCGGAGCGAGTGGATCGCTCCGCGTTTTTTTTATTGCTTGATGATCATCCGATCGCCGCGGAATTCATACGAGTAGAGTTCCCGCAAGAAGCTCATCCCAAGGAGGGATTGATCCAAGTCTTTGCGCAGCACCATTGCGTCAACATTACGAACATGGACTTGGTTGATCTGGATCGATTCGATTCGAACGCTGGCGCCTTTGGTGATGCCACCCGCGGTTCGAATCTCCCATTTGTAATCGAGGCTTTCCGGACGGAGCCCCATTTTTTGGGCGTCTTTATAGGTGAGCGCCACGACGCTCGCCCCTGTATCGACCATGAATTCGACGCTGGCTTTCTTGTTGACCAGAGCGCGGGTCCAATAATGACCGTCTGGGCGCACGCTAATGGTCGTGGTGCGGCGCGCTGAGTTCGTGTCGGTAGGCGTGTCGACCGCAAGTGTCGCCACGTTGGGTGTCGCCGGCGCGGTCGAAGCCGCTTCGATCTGAGATTTAGTTTTTGGCTCAAGATACAACGAGATCATGGCCGCCATAGCACCAGCCAAAAGCAGGGTCGCGATAATATGAGAAAGCTTCATCGACCGTCTTTCAGTTTTCCAAGCGCCCGGAGCTTATCCAAGCGTTCGGGCAACATTTCCATCACTGCGTCTCGGCCAGCATCGTCAAACTGCGTCCATCCACCGATCTCTTTCAGCGTTCGGCCGCAGCCGAGGCAAAGACTGGTTTCGCCGTCGACGGCGCACACCTTGATACAAGGGCTGACTATGTTTGGGCGGACCATGCGTTTAGCCTTACTCTAAGAACCTCAAGATATACTTGCGACAGTTTCATCAAATTTCCAATTCCAGAATTGACTTGCGCTTTAAAATCAAGGCGTTTTACAGGGCTCCAAGGTTATAAGGAATCATTGTGTCGCAAGTGGATAATGCCACCAGCCCTTTAGATGATGTGCGAGAGCTCGCCCGTCGCCCGTCACCGGCAGACCCTTCTGCTGCCCAGAAAGTCTATGATGCCTTGCTTGGAATGGGGCGCGAAGGTGATTTCGGCCGTCTCGGCGATGGCGCCGCGTGGTTGGCGAAATGGCAACAACGCTATCCACCGCGGGTGGAGATGCCAACGCTCGCTGTATTTGCCGGTTCTCACGGTATCTCGCATCGCGGCGTTACTCTATCCTCGAATGAGAGCACACGCGAAAAAGTAGATGCTTTGCGAGAAGGGCGCGCACCGCTCTCAGCGATCGCGACGCAAGTTGAGGCGAACATTCGGGTTTTCGAACTCGCGATCGATAAGCCCACTCCGAATATCGCCGAAGAAGCCGCCATGACAGAACGCGAATGCGCGGCGACGATAGCTTATGGCTTTGAGGCTCTAGAGGGCGAACCTGATGTGGTCGCGCTTGGCGTAATCGGCGCCGGGATCGGCACAGCAGCGGCAGCGGTCGCGTGCGCACTATATGGCGGGGCTCCGGAATATTGGGTTCGACCGGGCCCACAAGTTCCGACCGAAATGAACCAGCAGCGGGTCGCGATTGTCAGTCAGGCACTGAAAACGCATCGCGGTAACCTATCAGACCCTCTGGAAGCTTTAAGGTGTCTTGGTGGGCGGGAGCTCGCAGCCTGTGTTGGCGCTATTATTGCGGCCCGGGCACAAGGTATACCTGTCCTTGTTGATGGCTTTGCAACGACGATTGCTGCGGCCGTGGTTCACGCTCTGAACCCGCAAGGGATCGATCACGTGAAGGCAGCGCACGTCACACGTAGACCGGCGCACCAGGCTGCGCTTGAGCGGCTCGGCATGACACCGCTCGCAGACTTTGAGTTTAATACGGGCGGCGGCATGGGCTCCGTTGCGGCGATCGGGCTCCTGAGAACCGCGTGCGCGCCTTTTCTCGCTCAACCAGCGGGCAAATAAGACTGCCGCGACGGCATATGAGACAAAGTGACGTTTACGTTCGCGTTAACTTGCAATCTCGGCTATGCCACGGCAAAACAAGCCTAAGTTAAACCGTCTCAATTGCTGGGAAGATCTACCATGAATCTCGAGTTTTCGCCTGAAGAAGTTGCTTTTCGCGCCGAAGTCCGCGCCTTTATTGAAGAAAATTACCCAGAAGAGCTGAAAGATATGGGCTCTCGCGAAGATCTCACGCGCGACCAATTCCTCGCTTGGCACAAAGTTCTCGGTAAAAAAGGTTGGGCAGCGCCAGCTTGGCCAGAAAAATATGGCGGCACCGGTTGGACCTCCACTCAGCGCTATATCTGGTCTGAAGAAAACGCTCGCGTCGATGCAATGATGCCGCTTCCGTTTGGCGTTTCTATGGTTGCCCCGGTGATCTACACCTTCGGCAATGAAGAGCAAAAAGCCCGCTACTTGCCGAAAATCTTGTCAGGTGAAGAGTGGTGGTGTCAGGGTTATTCTGAGCCAGGTGCCGGATCGGATCTCGCGAGCTTGAAGACGACTGCGGTTCGCGACGGCGATCACTATGTCATCAACGGCCAAAAGACTTGGACGACGCTCGCGCAGCATGCGGACTGGGGCTTCTTCCTCTGCCGTACCGACCCAAACGCAGCAAAGCCACAAGAAGGCATTTCCTTCATTCTGGTCGACATGAACACACCAGGCATCGAAGTGCGCCCGATCATCACGATTGATGGCGGACACGAGGTCAACGAGGTTTGGCTGACAGATGTTCGCGTGCCGGTCGAAAACCGGGTTGGTGAAGAGAACCAGGGTTGGACCTACGCTAAGTTCCTACTTGCACACGAGCGTTCTGGCATTGCGGGCGTCGCTCGTTCCAAGCGCGGCATTGAGCGCCTTCGCGATATCGCTTCGACTGAATTGCTCGAGGGTGAGCCTCTCATCAAAGACGACTCTTTCGCACGCAAGATCAGCCAACTTGAGATTGATCTAACCGCACTTGAGTTTACCGAGCTGCGAACCCTCGCACGTGAGTCAGAAGGGAAAGGCCCAGGGCCAGAGAGCTCCATTCTGAAAGTGAAGGGTACCGAGATCCAGCAGCGCCTGACCGAGCTTACGCTTGAAGCCGTTGGTTCTTATGGAGCGCCTTACTTCCGCGGATTCCCGGAAGATGGCTCCAATGAATTCCCGATCGGTCCAGACTATGCTCACCACGCGGGGCCGAACTATTTCAACTTCCGTAAGACATCGATCTACGGTGGTTCAAACGAAATTCAGCGCAACATCATCACAAAAATGATCCTGGGCCTGTAAGGGCAGCCGGGCAACAGGAGGGAATATAGATGGACTTTAATTTCACCGAAGAGCAGACCATGATCCGTGACAGCCTCGCGAGGCTGATCCGTGAGCAGTATGACTTTGATACGCGCATGGGTGTTGTGAAAAGCGAAAGCGGTTGGCGCCCAGAAATGTGGGCTCAGTTCGCAGAGCTCGGTCTTCTAATGGCACCATTCAGCGAAGAAGATGGCGGTCTCGGCGGCGATCCAATCGACTCAATGGTCGTTATGGAAGAGTTCGGGAAAGGTCTCGTTGTTGAGCCTTTCGTGCCAAGCGTTGTCTGCGCCGGCGGTTTCTTGAAGCATGCAGGCACAGCGGCTCAAAAGGAAGAGCACCTTCAGGCCATTATGGGTGGTGCTTCAACATTCGCGTTTGCTTACGCGGAGCCTCGCGGCCGCTACAACCTGGCTGACCTCGAAACCACTGCGAAAAAAGACGGCTCAGGCTATGTTCTGAACGGTCACAAGTCAGTCGTGATCGGCGCGCCTTGGGCGGACAAGCTTGTTGTCACAGCACGGACTGGCGGTGACCGCCGCGACGCAGGCGGTATCTCTGTGTTTATCGTCGACAAAGGCGCTGACGGCGTCACGACGCGCGACTATCCAACGGTCGACGGCCGCCGCGCTTCAGAAGTCTACCTCGAGAACGTCTCTGTCGGTGCGGGTGCGCTGATCGGCGCAGAAGGTGAAGGCCTGCCGCTGATCGAGCAAGTCGTTGATGAAGCGACTGCAGCGACCTGCGCAGAAGCTGTGGGCGCCATGGGCGTCGCGCACCAGATGACAGTCGAGTATTCTCGCCAGCGTAAGCAGTTCGGAACGCCAATCGGTAAGTTCCAAGTTCTGCAACACCGCATGGTCGACATGTTCATGGAGCATGAGCAGTCTATCTCAATGACTTACATGGCCACTCTGAAGCTTGGCGAAGATGCAGTTGAGCGCAAGAAAGCTGCGTCTGCTGCAAAGGTTCGTATCGGACAGTCTGGCCGCTTTGTTGGTCAAGAGTCGATCCAAATCCACGGTGGTATGGGTATGACGGAAGAACTGGCTGTTGGGCACTATTTTAAGCGCCTCACAATGATCGACAGCGAGTTCGGTAACGTCGACCATCACATGCGCCGCTACACTGAGTTGAGTGCAACCGACCTCAAGGCTGCAGCTGAGTAAGCTCCACCTCTATTTGACAATTAGTCCCTGCCGCGCGTTTCTGTGCGGCAGGGATTTTTTTGTTTTGGAGGAATAGATGCAGCGTTGTGCTTTAGCGGTGCTTTTTGGGCTGGTAATTGAAGGTCACGCCATCGCCCAGGATGCAGGCGCCGCGGATCCCGCACCGCCGTGCAGCCAAGACGCTTATAAGCAATTTGATTTTTGGCTCGGCACTTGGGAAGTAAGCACGCCAAATGGCGCTGTCGCTGGGACTAACGAAATCACCAGTGAAGAGAATGGTTGCCTCATTCTGGAGACCTGGACCTCCACGTCCGGCGGTACTGGTCAAAGCTATAATTATTACAACCCGGCCTCTGAAAAGTGGCGACAAGTCTGGATAAGCACAGGCTTCATCATCGACTATGAAGGTGGTTTGACCGAGTCCGGATCGATGAAGCTTGAGGGCGAAATCACCTACATCGCGTCTAAGCTGCAGGCAGATTTCACGGGTGAATGGTCGTTAAATGAGGACGGCACCGTCACCCAGCATTTTGAGCAATATGATGCGGAGAAGGATGAGTGGACAGTTTGGTTCACCGGCATCTACACGAAGATCGAAACCGATCAGCCCTAGTTTAAGACCGTCCACGTTATTTGCATGCCAAAGGCGAGGAGCTGCAGGGATGCCAGGCTGGCGAACAGAAGCCGCCATCGAGCGTTTGTAAAACGCCACCAAAGTACCCCGGCAGCAAAGAGCATACTGACCGTTTCGATCGCGCCGCCAATAAGGCCGTTGTGAGCCGGATCCCAATAGGACACTGGAGAGAAGAAGCGCCAATCGCTGATGGGCCAAAAATGTCGATGGGCGTCGTCAGCATGAAGCGGGAAGTCCAATGCGATATGGAGCAGTGCAGCGCTCGCGAGCACACTCCAAAGGCTCCACTTCCGCCAGAGAGCTAGGATGAGAAGCGCGCCGAACAAGGCGAGTGAATTGGAGACTGCCCCGAGTGTCTGCCAAGGTTCGATCCAGTATTGAACATTCCAGGTTTCGTCACCGCTCCAACCTTGCAACCGGCTCCACGCGAAAAATACAAACATCGATGCGTCGGGGATCAACGCGCCAATTAGGACCGCCCAATTGCGCTTGGGCGCGTTCGGGCTTGCGAGCGCGGCGGAGGCAATCACCATGTGAGCGACTGTGTTCATAAGTCCAAACCGCACAGGACTTGCCGCGAAGCAAGTGGTGACACCGTCTCTCCTCTCTGTAAAAGCAAACCAAAGTTTTGAAGGAGCCCAGAATGTCAGTCATCAAACTCGAGAAGAATGGTCCGATCGCAATCCTAACGCTGACACGGCCTGAGATGATGAATGCATTGGGCCAAGAGGGAGACGGCGCTGCCGTTGCCGAGGCATGCGTGGAAATTGAAGCCGATCCATCGATCCGTGTGGCCATCCTAACGGGCGAAGGGCGGGCCTTCTCCGCAGGCGGAGACGTCAAAGCTATGCGTGACCGAACTGGCGCTTTCGCCGGGTCGCCGTACAGCGTTCGCGAAGGCTATCGCCGCAATATCCACCGGATCGTAAAGTCTCTCTACAATCTCGAGACCCCTTTGATTGCGGCCGTGAACGGAGCGGCGATCGGGCTAGGGTGCGATGTCGTCTGTATGGCAGACGTTCGGATTGCGTCAGACAAAGCCAAGTTCGGCGTCACTTTCCTCAAACTCGGCCTTATTCCCGGGGATGGCGGTGCCTGGCTCTTGCCGCGTATTATCGGTGCAAGCCGCGCGGCCGAGCTCTTGTTCACCGGTGACGTCATTGATGCTGCAACCGCAACCGAGTGGGGGCTCATCTCGCGAGCCGTATCACCTGAAACCCTTATGGACGAAGCAATGGCGCTCGCGAGCCGTATGGCTGTCCAGCCGCCTCAAAGCCTGCGAGTCGCCAAAACACTGCTCCGCCACGGCACGACGGCGAGCTATGACACAATCATGGAAATGTCTGCGGCCGCGCAGTCTATGATGCACCATACCGAGGATCACATTGAGGGTGTCAACGCGATCCTCGAAAAGCGTACGCCAAGTTTTGAAGGCAAGTGATCAAAGCGCTTGCGATATGATCAAGCCAGACAAAATCAGGCCGCCGAGATAGGTGAAGAGCGCGCCGATTGCTTTTAGGATGTGTGGTTTCTCGAGCGTGCTGCAAATCAAGAAACCTAGCGCGTGAACAAAGCGTGCTGCGGTGACGGCAATGATTGTCCAAGTCACAAGTCCGCCCAGGTCGCGGCCTGCATAGGCAAATCCAGTCACCAGAAACAAAGCGATGAGCAGCCCCGCATACTCCGCAGCGTTGCCATGTGCGCGCTGCGCTTTCGCCATTGCTGAAGTCGGCTCCAAAGGTGCGCCATAAGCAATTGTATTGCTCGATCCGCGCTGCACGCTCGTCCAGAAAGCGAGCAAAAGCGTAAGGATCGCAAGTGCGGCGGAACAGATTAGAATTGTTGTGTGCATTTTGTACAACCTCCCGTTCTATTGGGCGAGTGTACTGTGCTTCGCCTGATCCTCAAAGACAGTCGGGGTTTCGCCGCTAAAACGCGCCGAGACGGAGATGCCCTTAATTGCGGCATTCGAAGCAGAAATGGCACTTTGTGGAGATTTACCTACTGACTTTCGACCATCCTGCATTATCTGCAGCAGCATGCGCGTCATCAACTCTTCCCTCTCCGGTGCACTCGCAGCGCTTGTGCTCGCAAACTGCGCGACGGTTCCGCCTGCGCCAGAAGCTCCCGATGCGCCGGCGACGAGTGAAAGCTTCGCGGCCGCAAATAGCTCGCTCGTTTCGCAAGCTCCGATCGAAATTGAGTGGTGGGCAGGGTTTTCTGATCCTCTGCTGACTAGTCTCGTCAATGATGCTCTTTCTGAGAACAAAAACCTGGCGGTCGCAGAGGCGAACGTTTCAGCTGCTAGAGCGATCCTTGCGAGACAGTCCTTGGGTCGTTCTTACTCAACGAACGCGACGACGAGTGCTGAACTCGGCAGGGCTGCGCGCCAAGGCGCTGATACTGAGCTCAGTGCGAATGCACAGTTTGGGGCAAGTTGGGAGTATGATGCGTTCGGGCGAATTGCGTCACAGATCGAAAGCGCTGCCTTTCGGGTCGATCAGCTCGAGCAGGTTCGCCGTGACGTAGCGGTGACGATCGCAGCCAATACAGCGCTCGCTTATGTTGATTACCGCGGCAACCAAATCCGCCTCGCGGTCGCTCAACGAAACGCAGATTTGCAGGGAGAAAGCGTAGAGCTTTTGCGAGTCTTGTTCGAGAACGGACGCGCGACCCGCCTCGATGTGGAGCGAGCAGAGTCTCAATACCGAACGACTTTGGCTTCGCTGCCTTTGTTGGAGATCAATATACGAACCGCTGCGACGCAGCTGGCGGTGCTGACCGGACGATCAGACTTACAGTTTGATGAGACTGTGCTCGACCGTGTCGACGAGGCGGCGTCAATTCCGGTGCCGCCTGACATGCTAAACGTAGGGCGTCCAGCTGACCTGATCCGTCGCCGGCCTGATATTCGCGCCGTCGAGGCGGATATAGCCCGTTTACTAGCTTTAGGTGATGTCGAGCGCGCGAGACTGTTTCCAACATTGAGCTTCAATGCGAACCTCTTGGGTCTGTTCACCGAAGACAGCACTTTGCACAATAGCATTGGGTTCGGAATCGGACCCGCTTTGCGTTGGGATGGTCCAGACCTCCGTCGCGTTCGAGCTGATATCGAGATTGCCGACGCCCAAACTCGAGTCGCATTCGCGACCTATGAGAACACGGTCATTGATGCGTTAGGCGAAGTCGAAATCGCGCTAACCTCTTATGCGCAGGAGCGCGCACGGCGCGTTGATTTGGAAGCCGCCTCAGCGTCCGCCGAGCGTGCGCTTGAGCTCGCGAGATTGCGATTTGACGAAGGTTTGGATGATTTCCTAGACGTCATTGATGCCCAAAGGACGCTTCTTGATGCGCAAGATCGGTTGGAAATAAGTCGGCTTGCTACAACCAGACAAGCCATTGCTGCGTACAGAGCCTTAGGGGGGATTTGGCGGGACGCAAATGTCGTGGATGCGACACTAGAAAGTGAGTGAATTCAATATGCTAAGAATGGCGGCTTTTGCCCTTTTTATCGCTCTCATCTCCGCCGCTCCGGCGTCCGCACAACGCGGCGGCCCCGCGAGTGTATTTGCAGACCCGGTCATAGAACGCGAGTTCTCGCGAGACATTGAGGCACTCGGAACGCTTGAGCCGAACGAACAAGTCGATCTCTCACTCAATGCGTCTGACCGCATCACGGCTTTGTATTTTGATGATGGTGAGCGCGTTCGTCATGGCAAAACGCTTCTATCCTTGGCGCAAAGGGAACAGCTGGCTTTGGTTGAATCAGCCGAAGCGAATGTTGAGGAAGCGGCACGTCAGTTGGAGCGTGTTGTTCGATTGGCTGATGCAGAGGCTGTCTCTCAGTCTGAACTCGATCGCGCGCAGCGAGACCTTGATGCGGCGCAAGCCAATTTGCGGGCGCTACAATCGCGTCAAAAGGACCGGGTTCTCGTCGCGCCGTTTGACGGAGTATTGGGCTTTCGGCGCGTAAGTGTCGGCTCTTTTGTCCGTCCCGGCGACGTTGTTGCGACACTCATTGATGATAGCGAAATGAATTTGGACTTTGACGTCCCCTCGATTTTCACCCGGTCCATTCAGCCCGGCACGGCAATCATCGCAGAGACAGATGATCTTCCCGGTGAGGTCTTCGAAGGCGTTATCGAAACTTTGGATAATCGCATCGATCCCGTGACGCGCGCTATTCGAGCGCGTGCGACGATCCCAAACACAGGTCTTTTGCTGAGATCCGGTATGTTTATGCGTGTGACGGTGACGGCTGATCCACGCAATAGCCTTGCAATCCCCGAAGCCGCAGTCCAGCCGGTTGGGCCCAAGACTTTCGTTTGGCGCGTGTCCGAAGAGGAGGGCGCTCAAAAAGCGAGGCGCGTTGAGGTCGACCTCGGGCAACGGGCAGATGGATACATTGAGGTCGTGTCGGGATTGTCGTCTGATGATAAGGTTATCACCGAAGGCATTATTCGCGTGCGAGAAGGCACGGAAGTTCGGCTGAGAGAGCGCACGATGCTCTCACCTGAAGGGGCGTTAGCCGGACGTGGGCGCGGCGGCGCAAATGGTTCTGCTGGCGCAGCGAACTAAAGGAGCTGGGCGATGCTGTTATCTGATACCGCCGTCAAGCGACCGGTCTTCGCATCTGTTATTGCTCTCATCCTCGTCATTTTGGGGGTTGTTTCATTCGATCGCCTCAGTCTGCGTGAATATCCAGATATTGATGCCCCAATCGTAACGATCGATACGCGATATCCAGGCGCATCAGCGAGCGTTGTCGAAACTCGGATTACGCAAATTGTCGAAGACCGCATCGCCGGCGTCGAAGGGATCCGCTTCATCAACTCGAACTCGAGTGACGGTCGCTCCCGGATATCAATCGAGTTTGGCGTCAATCAAGATATCGATGTGGCCGCAAACGATATCCGAGACCGGATCTCGGGCGTACTCGATAATTTGCCTGAAGACGCCGATCCTCCCGAGGTTGAGAAGGCCGATTCAAATGATGACGTCATCATTTGGTTGAATCTCGCAGCTGAAAACCTGACGACACCCGAAATTTCAGATTATGCGCAACGCTATCTGGTGGACCGTTTCTCAGCTCTGGATGGAGTGGCCCGCGTCCGTGTGGGGGGATCGAGAGACTATGCTCTGCGGATCTGGATAGACCGACGATCTTTGGCGGCTCGAAACCTCACCGTCAGTGATATCGAACAAGCCCTGCGGCGAGAGAATATCGAGGCGCCGGCCGGGAGCATTGAGTCCGATACACGCGCCTACACCGTGCGGATTGACCGGGCCTTTCAAACGCCCGAGGACTTTGCCGGGCTCGTCGTCGCCGAAGGGGAAGACGGTTATCTCGTGAGGCTTGGCGATGTCGCCCGCGTGGAACGTGGTACGGTTGAAGATCGGAACATGTTCCGCGGGAATGGCGTGCCAATGGTTGGCCTAGGTATCGTCAAACAATCCACAGCCAATACGGTCGATGTCGCGAATGCCGCGAAAGCGCTTGCCGATCAATTGAACGAGACCTTGCCCGAAGGCATGGGTATCGCGCGAAGCTTTGACAGCTCCGTTTTCATCTCTGCTTCGATCCGTGAGGTCTACACGACGCTTGCGATCGCGGTTGCTCTCGTGACCCTTGTGATCTTCCTATTCCTCGGAAGCGCTCGGGCCACCGTCATTCCGGCAATAACAGTCCCGATTTCGATCATCGCGACCTTTATCGTGCTGTATGCTTTGGGTTTCTCAATCAACCTTTTGACATTGCTGGCAATGGTCCTCGCGATTGGCCTCGTTGTCGATGATGCGATCGTCGTTCTAGAGAACATATCCAGGCGGATGAAGGAGTATGGCGAGACGCCGCTCGTAGCGGCCTTTAAGGGAACGCGCCAAGTTGGCTTTGCCGTTGTTGCAACGACGCTTGTGCTCGTCTCAGTGTTTGTACCCATCACGTTTTTGCAGGGCGATGTCGGACGTCTGTTTACAGAGTTTGCGCTGACGATCGCTGCGGCCGTTGTTTTCTCGAGTGTGTTGGCTCTCACCCTTACGCCGATGATGGCCTCGAAACTCCTGAAGCCGAATAGCGATAAGCCAACTATTAGCTCGTTTTTACCGCGTCTTGTCGACAGAGCGTTTGGGGTTGTTCGCAAGGGCTATAGCTGGCTGCTAAACATCCTCATACCGAGGCCGATCTTGATGACGGTACTGCTCGGTGGTTTGTTTTTGTCGACATGGGATTTGTCTCAGCGCGTCACGGAGGAATATGTTCCACGTGAAGATCGCGGCGCTTTCTTTGTCGCGATGCGGGGCCCAGAAGGGGCGTCCTACAGCTATATGGAACGTTACATCGACGAGATCGAACGACGCCTGTTGCCGTATACCGAAAGTCAGGATGGCAAACCGGCGGAAGTAAATCGTCTCTTATTCCGCGCGCCGGGATTCGGCTCGTCTGCATTCAATCAAGCGTTCATCATCGTTGTCTTGAATGATTGGAGCCAAAGGCGGCCAGCGGATGTCATCATCTCAGAGGCCAATAGAGCACTATCTGATCTCCCCGGCGTCAGAGGGTTTGCGCGAATGCGCCAAGGACTCGGAGGTGGCACCGGGAAACCGGTTCAGTTCGTGATTGGCGGTCCAAGCTATGAATTGCTGACAGAGTGGCGAGAGACATTTGTCACCGCGCTGGAGGATAGCGATATCGGATTGGTCGATATCGATTGGGACTATAAGGAAACGCAACCGCAGTATCGTATCCAAGTTGATTACGATCGCGCAGCAGATCTCGGCGTGACGGTTTCTGATATTGGATCAACGCTGCAAACTATGTTGGGGTCCCGGCGGGTGACAACCTACATAGATGGCGGCGAAGAGTATGACGTCATCCTGGAAGGACTCCGCTCCGACCAAAACAATCCTAACGATGTTGAGAATATTTACGTCCGGTCTTCGCGGTCGGGCAATTTGATACCGCTCTCGAGTCTGATGAGTATTCAAGCGATTGCGGATAGTCCAACCCTGAATCGATACAATCGGGTGCGGGCGATTACGATCGAAGCTGGCTTGGCGGAGGGCGCCTCTCTTGGCGATGTCTTAGATCAGATGCAGACAATCGCGCGGGATGTTTTGCCGGTCGAAGCGACGATTGATTTTAAAGGTCAGTCCCTTGATTTCAAAACCTCAGGCTCTTCGATCATGTTTGTCTTCGCGATTGGCCTTGCCATCGTGTTTCTGGTTTTGGCGGCGCAATTTGAAAGCTATCGCCATCCCGTGATCATCATGTTGTGTGTTCCGGCGACGCTTGCGGGCGGATTACTGGGGCTATGGCTGACAGGAAACAGTCTCAACATCTACACCCAGATTGGCTTGATTATGCTTGTGGGGCTTGCGGCTAAGAATGGCATTCTGATCGTCGAGTTTGCCAATCAGTTGCGTGATCAGGGGGAAGAGTTTGAAACCGCTTTAAAAGCGGCGTCACTGGCGCGCCTTCGTCCGATTGTCATGACGGGTTTAACAACGGCAGCGGGCACGCTTCCCCTTATCCTATCCAGCGGCGCCGGCGCAGAGACGCGCGCAGCTATCGGCGTGGTAATATTGTTCGGCGTGATCGCGGCGGTGTTGGTCACAGTGCTCTTCGTTCCAACCGCTTACGCCTTGATCGCACGAGGATCTGGATCACCCGGTGATGTTGCGAGACAACTCGATGAAGAGACGGCCGAAAATGTGGTGCCTGCGGAATGAAGCTTCCAGTCGATGTCTCTAAAATCAAAGGCTTTTTAGATCCGGATGAGGGCGAAGCCTTATACAACGTAGCGCTGGCGCAGGCCCCTCATGGACCATGTCTAGAGATCGGTGGTTATTGCGGGAAGTCGTCGGTCTATATCGGGACCGCGTGCCAGCAGCAGGAAGAGCTTCATTTCTCAATCGATCACCATCGCGGGTCTGAAGAGAATCAGCCCGGTTGGGAGTATTTCGACGAGGAAGTGTGGGATGTGGACGCTGAGGCGGTCGATACACTGCCATTCTTCCGGCGCACGATCCGCCAAGCAGGTCTCGAGGGTACAGTCATTCCAATCATTGGTCGCTCAATCGAAATCGCGAAGCGATGGGCGACGCCCCTCAGCTTTCTGTTCATCGATGGCGGTCACACGATGGAGCATGCGCTGAATGATTATCGCGGATGGACCTCGCACATCATGCCAGGCGGCGTGCTGGCCATCCATGATGTGTTCCCCGATCCCGCCGATGGCGGGCGCCCACCATTTGAGATTTATCAACGCGCATTAGCGTCAGATCTCTATGTCGAAGAGCAAGCGATTAAGAGCCTGCGGATACTGCGGCGGGTTTAAGAAGCGCCTGAGTTAGAACCTTACTTGTCGCGGACCCATCTTCGAAGGCATCGGCGGCGAGGATTACGGCAGCTTGAGTCCAGCTCGGTTGCTCTCGTGGCCAGTAAATATCCTCGTCGATCTGATGACCCATCCAAAAGACGCCGGTTTCGTCGCGTATATTCAAAGTGGACTTTAGGAGCACCTCTGCGTGCGCTCGTTTGTTCGCTGATAGGAGCGCCAAGACGAGTTCTGCTGTTTCCGCGACCGTAACCCAAGGCTCGTTCGAAACACAGCGGCAACCGTGGCCCTCAATCACGAACCTGTTCCAGGATCGGTTTAGTCTTTCAAGGCTGTCCGCCTCATTGAAAACACCCGCGAGGACAGGATAATACCAATCCATTGCGAAACGCGCACCCGTCTGACGCCGATCAAACCGCTCAGGCGTCTTTTGAAGAGCATTCAGAAGCGTGTCATGTGCCGTACGCCAGTTGGGTTTTTCTCTTCCAAACATATCGGCTAAGAAAAGGCCGCATTCTAGGCTCTTCAAAATAGACGCATTCCCCGCGAGAAGCGCATCATCTTCATCTGTGCCGACGGCTTCGGCTGCCCAAGAAGTCGTTCCATCTTGCTTCTGTAGCGAGAGCACGAAATCGAGCGCGCGTTCGACCATGGGCCACCATCTCAATGCGCGAGTCTCATCACCTGTAGCCTTAAAAAAATGCGCAAGTCCAACGGCAGGATAGGCGCAAAAGTTGGAGTCTAAAAAGGCTGGGGCTGGTTCGCGGCTGATGAAGTCGCGCTCCACCATGGGCAAGCAATTACCGTACTCTCCGAGCCACGCGCCATCTTCACGCTGTGTGTTTTTGAGGTATTCGAAGGCGCTTGCGGCGGCATCTAGTTCGCCGGCGGCCGTCAATGCCATGGCGCTTTCAACGTGGTTCCAAGGATCCCAAGGCCCGTTCTCAAACCAAGCTATGGCACCTTGTTCCGTTTGAATCGCCAGGATGCGATCGACTGCAGGGCGAAGATCGGCGACAGTGAGTGCTGCACCGGTTAGAAAAGACCCGTCCATGTCAGGTCTCGCTTTCTTGGAAATACATGACCAGGCTTTTGCCCATGAATGGGGACGTGACGGTGTCCAATGCGCGTGTGATCCATGGGCGCTTCATGAGATCCCAGACCAGGAAGTCGTGGTAGGCTTTGACCATTGGATGATCGTCTTGCCGTTCCCAAAACGTACATTTCAGCCACCATAAGGGCGAGTGAATGCCGTGTGCGTGGTGACGTTTAAACATCTTGAACCCGCGTCGCTCAACGGAGGCTTTTAAGTCGACCTCATCAAAGATCCGGATGTGTCCACCCGGTTGAAAGGCATAGCCATTCGGCGGCGGCGCGAGTTGCCAGCAAATACGCTCCGGCCAAGCGTGAGGAACCGTGATGCACAGCTTTCCGCTCGGTTTCAACACGCGTCGCATTTCGCGGATGGCGGCATCATAGTCCGGAAGATGTTCCAGAACCTCTGAGCAAATGATCGCGTCGAACGTGTCATCTTCGAAGCGAAGCGCGGTTGCATCGCCAGTCTCAAATGTTGTTTGAGTTTCGGTATTGGTGTCGGCTTTTGGGAGCCAAACGAGACCTTCTTCGGCCTTCTTTAGCGAAGGCTCATCGAGATCAACGCCGTAGATATCCAGTCCGCCCAGCATATACAAACCATGGACGTGACGGCCCTCACCGCAGCCGAGGTCGAGCACCTTGTCTCCTGCCGACAAGCCCAGATGCTTTAGCCGCGCCGTTAACATTGAGCGGCCATCGCTGCGCGGAAAAAGTCCAAGTATTTTGGGGCAATGCTATCCCAATTGAATTTTGCCTTGGCGCGCTTCAGGCAGGCTTCTGCATTCTGAGCTCGCCGATCCGGATTTGAAATCAAACCGTCAATCGCCTCGGCGAGCACGTTGGAATCGCCTTTCGGGACGATGATGCCCGCGTCGCCCGCAACCTCAGGCAAGGCGCCACCATCCGTTACAATCACCGGTGTGCCGCAACTCATGGCCTCTGCTGCAGGGAGGCCAAAGCCTTCATAAAGTGACGGTGTCACAGCAATCGTGGCGCTCCGAAACTCGTTGGCGAGTTCTTCTCGCGTTAGATCGCTCTTAAAGACGATGCGGTCTTTTAAGCCGAGGTCCAGGATGGCATTTCGCGCCTGGCCTTTGCGCAGTTTACCAATCACCACAAGTTCAAGTTCCGGATGCGCATCCAGCAACTTGTAGTAGGCCTCGACCAGAATGTGCAGGCCCTTCAGGGGTGTGTCCGCACTGGCGGTTGTCACAATCTTCTTGGGCGCAATTTTGACACGCGGGTCAGGGCAAAAGGCTTGTTGGTCCACGCCGAGAGATATCGGATGGATGACTTCTGGCGCGACGCCAAACTCTCTCACAATATCGGCTTTGGCATGTTCTGAAGGACAGGTGATTGCCGGAAGCTTGCGAGCCACTTTGATCTGCATGTTGATGAATGAATACCAACGCCGTGCCATCCAGCGATGCTTCCAATCGGGCGCCGCCTCAACCGCAAGCTTCAGGTCTTGCGTAATCGGGTGGTGAATAATTGTGGTCAGCGGCAGCCCGAGCCTTTCATGAATTCGTCCGATGCCGTGCGCTAAGGTTTGATTATCCAGGATCACATCGTACTTGCCGCGATTGCGTTTGATATATTGATAGGCCCGTTGTCCGAAGGTGAACGGTTCAACGAATTTACCGGAAAGGTGCCCAAAATACTCGTACGTGTCTGTTGGGCTAAGCAGGTGTCTTGGACGCAGCTCATAATGTCCGTGGTGTGGTTTCGAGAACAGATCGAGCGAAGGAAGTTTGACCAAGTTCACATCTGCGCTCAGCTCGGGGTAGGGCGGTCCTGAGACAACATCAACGCGCCCCCCCGCTTTGGCCAAAGCATGGCTTAAATAGTCGACATAGACCCCCTGACCCCCGACTTTCGGATCGGAACGGTAAGACAGGATACAAATTCGCATAGGCGCGCCTCCCGCAGGCGCATCGGTACGATTCGATTGGTTTTGCTTGGTTACGTCCAGCATGAGAACTATGCGGTCCCTATCATTTGTCTCTCGCTATCCACAATTGGCACCGTGAGTGCAATCAATAGATGCTGAAAGACGTCGCTAAAAAAGAACCTAGCCGACAAGAATTGCGGCAGCTCTGGCAACAAACGCTTGTTTTTCGGAGAGACTGCCATTTCCGTCGTTTGTTCCGCCTTGGTTGATAGAAATGCAGTTCCCTTGACTTCCCTAGCGTCTGTCCACGGACCGGATGTAAAAAAGAGGAAACGCTATGAAAGTTGCAGCCGTTAAGAAGCCTGGTGGTCCCGGCAATCTGATTATCGAAGAGCGCCCAGATCCGGTCGCTGGTCCGGGCGAAGTCCTGGTCCGAATTCGCGCGTCCTCCCTCAACTATCATGACTTTGTTGTCGTGATGGGAGGTATCCCAACCGATGACGGACGTATCCCAATGTCAGATGGCGCGGGCGATGTCGTGGCGGTCGGCGAAGGTGTCACAAAATTCAAGCCCGGTGATAAAGTCCTCAGCCTGTTCTTCCCGGATTGGCAAAAGGGTGAGATCGATGCGCTCGGGTTTGGCGGCGTTCCAGGTGACGGCGCAGACGGGTTCGCAGCCGAACTCGTCGCAATGCCGGAAAGTGCGTTCACGCGGATGCCAGAAGGTTATTCCTATACCGAAGCGGCGACACTTCCATGCGCGGCGCTTACTGCGTGGCGCGGGATGTTTGTTGAGGGTTCTGTCAAGCCTGGTGATTGGGTGCTGACTCAAGGTACGGGCGGGGTGTCCGTGTTCGCGCTTCAGCTCGCGAAAGCCGCAGGTGCGAGGGTCATCTCAACCTCCTCTTCAAATGAGAAACTTGAACGGATGACAGCCTTAGGCGCGGACCATGTGGTCAACTACAAAGAGACGCCGGAATGGGGCGAAAAGGCATTGGAGCTCACGCGCGGCCGCGGGGTCGACGAGGTTGTTGAGATTGGTGGTCCTGGCACTATGGCGCAGTCTATTCAAGCGTGCCGGGTTGGTGGGCATATCTCTCTTATCGGCGTTCTCACGGGCGTTTCGGGCGAGGTTCCAACGGCAGCTTTTTTCTCTAAAAATCTGACCATGTCCGGCATTACAGTCGGCTCGGCCGAGCACCAAGAAGACATGATCGCGGCGATCGAAGCATCGAACATAAAACCTGTGCTTGATAAGGACTTTGCGCTGGACCAAATCGCCGAAGCTTTTGCGCATCAGGCAAGTCAGCAGCATTTCGGAAAAATCACGCTTTCAATCTAGCCGCGGATACAAATGGGTGGGCGCAGCCGACTTTACGTTGGCTGCCAAATCCGCATTGTAGAAAACGGTATTGATAACGCGCTCAACGGAGCAATTTAAAATGACAGACTCTCCCATCTATCCGGTTCCAGCAGAATTTGCCGCCAAAGCGAATTTGAGCCCAGAAAAGTATAGGGAGATGTATGCGGCGTCGATTGCGGACCCGGAGGCATTCTGGGGCGAGCACGGCAAGCGGCTCGATTGGTCAAAGCCATATACGACTGTCAAAGACGTGTCCTGGGACAAGTCAGATTTGCATGTCCGTTGGTATTCAGATGGCGAGCTGAACGTTTCGTATAATTGTATCGATCGCCACTTGGCGACGCGCGGGGATAAGGTTGCTCTGATCTGGGAAGGCGACGATCCGAGCGACGCCGCCACTGTGACCTATAAACAGCTGCACAGCGCGGTCTGCCGGTTCGCAAATGTCCTCAAAGACATGGGGGTCAAGAAGGGCGACCGGGTCACGATTTACATGCCGATGATCCTGGAAGCGGCTTATGCGATGCTGGCCTGCGCACGCATTGGCGCCGTGCATTCCATCGTTTTCGGTGGGTTCAGCCCGGAGGCGCTGGCTGGTCGGATTACTGATTGCGACAGCCAGTTCATGATCACCGCGGATGAAGGCATTCGCGGCGGCCGAATTGTGCCGCTTAAGAAAAATGCAGATGCGGCTTGTGATCTCGCTGGCGGGATGGTCGAAAAAGTCCTCGTCGTACGCCGTACGGGCAATCCGGTGAATATGCAGGATGGCCGGGACATTTGGCTCCATGAGGCAGGCGCGGACGTGAGCCGTCATTGTGTGCCCGAGCCTATGAATGCTGAAGATCCACTCTTCATCCTCTACACATCAGGTTCGACCGGCAAACCGAAAGGCGTGCTGCATACGACCGGTGGCTATTTGGTCTGGGCCTCGATGACGCATGAGTACGTCTTCGATCTCAAAGAAGATGATGTTTACTGGTGCAGCGCGGATGTCGGCTGGGTAACCGGGCATAGCTATATTGTTTATGGCCCGCTCGCGAACGGCGCGACCAGCATGATGTTTGAAGGCGTGCCGACTTACCCCGATGCGAGCCGGTTCTGGCAGGCGTGTGACAAGCATGGCGTGACCATCTTTTACACAGCGCCAACCGCGATCCGCGCGCTGATGCGCGAAGGCGAGGGACCGGTCAAATCCACCAGCCGAAGTACGATACGCCTCCTCGGCTCTGTTGGTGAGCCGATCAATCCAGAGGCTTGGGAATGGTATTATCACACCGTCGGCGAAGGCCGCTGTCCGATCGTCGACACATATTGGCAAACAGAGACGGGCGCTTGCATGATGGTGCCGCTGCCTGGAGCGACGGACCAGAAACCAGGCGCTGCCAGCCATCCCTTCTTTGGCGTTGAGCCGAAGCTCGTCGATGCCGAAGGCGCGGAGCTCACAGGCGCGACCGAAGGCAATCTGATCATCACCAATAGCTGGCCCGGCCAGATGCGGACAGTCTACGGCGACCATCAGCGCTTTATCGATACCTACTTTTCGACCTATCCGGGCAATTACTTCACCGGTGATGGCTGTAAGCGCGACGAAGATGGGTTCTACTGGATCACCGGACGGGTAGACGACGTGATCAATGTGTCAGGTCATCGAATGGGTACGGCTGAAGTAGAAAGTTCACTCGTGGCACATGATGCAGTGGCTGAGGCGGCCGTGGTCGGTTATCCGCATGAAATCAAAGGCCAAGGTATTTATGCTTACGTTACCCCGGTCGCGGGCACAGAGCCGAGCGAGGAGCTAAAAAAGAGCCTCGTCCAGCATGTGCGGACCGAGATCGGTCCGATCGCTAGCCCGGATCTGATCCAGTTTGCCACTGGGCTTCCAAAAACGCGGTCCGGCAAAATCATGCGCCGCATCCTGCGTAAGATCGCCGAGAATAGCTTCGACAATCTCGGCGACACGTCCACGCTCGCCGATCCAGAAGTCGTTCAAGACCTCATAGATAACCGGCAGAACCGATAGGGCATCCGGCGAGCGGTCTAGCCCCGCTCGACGCGCACAAATGTCATCGCAAACGCAGCGAGACAGAAGCTCACGGCGCCAAACAGAACAGCGAGAAGCGGCACCCCGCCAACTGCCGGTGCGATGCTCGTTTCAAGCGATCTCAAGATCGGGCCCATGGTGCCACCGACCAAAATTTGCGGCAGCACGATGAAGAAATTGAAGATGCCCATATAGATGCCCATTTTGCGGACCGGCAGCGCGTCTGCGAGGATCGCATAGGGCAAAGCCAGAATAGAGCCCCAGGCCATGCCGAGACCGATCATCGGAATCAGCAAGCCATACTGTGATGCAAACAGGTGATAGCCAACAAAGCCTGCGGCCCCCGCAAGGAGGTTGAAGGCATGAAGGCTCCGTGTGCCCACACGGCGCGCGATGCCCGCGATGACGAAAGCATATATTGCCGCAACACCGTTTTGAACGGCGAACATGATTCCCACCCAATCGCCCGCATCTTGATACGCTGCCGAACTTGCATCCGCGGTTTCCCATGCCTGTAGGGCGACTGCAGGCGTGGTGTAGATCCACATGATGAAGAGACCGACCCAAGAGAAGAACTGAACGAAGGCAAGGCGCTTCATGACGCTCGGCATCGTGGTCAGGTCACCCAACACATCCGACAGGAAGTTGCTCGCATTGCGGTCCGTTTTGACCAGCTGGCTGTTCCACAAATAGAGAACGCCCAAGAAGATCAGGCCGCCGCCGAGAATGTAAAATTGCTGGTCGCCATTCGCGAAATAGACAGCCGCTGTGAAGGCCGCACCAATGGCCGCGATGATGAAACCCCATTTCGAGAAGAAGCTCGCGACGGGCCGTTCATCTTTCTCGACGCCGCCTTCCTGTTCGAAGATGTTGTCTTCGTCTTTGCCAAAGGCCTCCAGCTCTTCAGGTGAGTACTCTTTGGTTGTGAACACGGTCCAAATAACCGCCATGAACAGAGCAGCGCCGCCGATGTAGAACGACCATTTCACATTATCAGGGATCACCCCGTCAGCGGCTTCATTCGAAACGCCGAGCGCGTTGAAGACAAATGGCGCAATCGAAGCGAGTACGGCGCCGGCGCCAATAAAAATGGTCTGCATGGAATAACCAAGCGGGCGCTGTTTACTGGGCAGCATGTCTCCAACAAAGGCCCGGAACGGTTCCATTGTGATGTTCAGGCTGGCATCCAGAATCCAGAGCGTCCCCGCCGCAACCCAAAGCCAGGGTGAGTTCGGCATAATGAATAGCGCGAGTGTGGTGAGGATCGCACCGATCAAAAAGTAAGGTCGACGCCGCCCGAGTGGCCCCCAAGTCTTGTCGCTGAAATAACCTACGATTGGCTGCATGATAAGGCCAGTGATCGGGCCCGCAAGCCAGAGTAGGGGCAGTGTGCTCATATCTGCGCCGAGCGTTTGGAAGATCCGACTTACATTGCCATTCTGGAGCGCAAACCCGATTTGAATTCCGAAGAACCCAAACGACATGTTGACGATCTGAAACAGATTAAGCTCAGGCTTTCGGACTGAGTCTTGCGCGCTCACCGCATCTCCTGTGACTGCCATTTTGATCCTCCGCTACATTTTATTCTTATTTGAAATTAGGACTTTGCCTTGCCAAGCTTTGAGCGTACCTGCGCTGCCCAGAGCAAGTGTTTCGGGGGCGCCGCTCAGCGCATCAACCCAGTCTCCAGCCACGGGGCCATCCGTAAGTTTAAAGGCGGCGCTCGTCGATGACAGGTTGAACAAGACGATGACGCGGTTTCCATTTTTTTCTCTGGTGAAGCTTAGCACTTGGCTTTGATTGTCCGTTGAGACAGGAATGATCCGGCCGCCTGCCGCGCCATTGTGGAGAGCAGGATTCGCCTTCTTGATCGCGATCAAATTCTTGATCAAGGCACCGTCTGGATGAGAGTAGTCGCCCCATGCGATCGGATCGCGTTCGAAGAATTCGAGCTGGTTCTGGTTGCCGACTTCCTGACCATTATGGATGAGCGGGATCCCCTCCGTCACAAAAGATAGCGTCAGCATGGCGTGATAAGCATCGCCGTAAATCGCGCCGGTTGAACCATCCCAGGCATTTTGGTCGTGGTTCTCCGTGTATAGCATACGATAGGCATCGAGCGGCCAAGTGGAGATTTGTTCGCTCAGATATCCGCGCAGGTCACCCGCATCAGATTGCCCCTTTGCTATACGTTGGGCAGCCTCTTTCCAATGCCAGGCATAAGTCGCGTCAAAGGCGTTTCTATGCAGGTCGCGTTGTTGCCATTCCGCGAGCATGAAGACGGGTTTGATTGTGTTCAACTCTGCGCGGACATTCTCCCAAAAGTCGAGCGGAACGAAGCCCGCCACGTCGGCGCGATAACCGTCGACATCAAACTCCTCGAGCCAATAGCGAAGCGCGCGCGTTTTATAGGCGCGCAGCTCAGGTTGATCATAATTGAGGTCAATGATGTCGGCCCAATCTGTCCACGGTGTCGGGTGAAACTCGCCTTTCCAATCTGTCTCATACCAGTCGGGATGTTGCGTAACGAGCGGGTTGTCCCAGGCGGTGTGGTTCGCGACCCAGTCCAAAATCACTTTAAAGCCAAGCTGATGCGCGGTGGTGACGAAATCACGGAAATCCTCTTCGGTTCCGAATTCAGGATTCACTCCAAAATAGTCTTTCACGGCGTAAGGGCTGCCGAGGCTGCCCTTCCGATTGACCTCGCCTATTGGGTGGATCGGCATGAGCCAAAGAATATCGACGCCCAGCTCTTTCAGGCGTGGCAGTTGGGTTTGCGCCGCGGTGAAGGTGCCTTCGGGTGTAAACTGGCGGGTATTGATCTGATAAATCACGGCATCGCGCGCCCAATCTGGATGCTCAATTTGAACATATGGCTTGGGCTCGTAGGCGCTTTGCGTGCTTTGGTTTGCATAATTTTGCGAACCAAGTGGAAGCTGTGTGCAAGCCATTAGCCCCAAAAGCGCGATCATCGTGGCGGCACGAGCAAACATTCCTGTCTTTCCTCCCAGTAGTGCTTTTCTGAAAGCGCTATCTTATGGTCTTCCTTAAAGCTTAGTTTGATGGGTTTGGCAATTTTTCTCACGCACAAAACTTAGTTGACCGGAAGATTTCTCTTAGCAACAATGGTGCTAAAGTTGCAAAAATTTGCGGGAGGTGCCTCATGGCATTGATTAGATCGGTTTTGGGGGTCAGTGCGGTTGCGCTTCTCGCGGCGTGCGCGGGCGAAAAAGCAGCAGCGCCGGATGTGGAGATTTCGGCACCAGGAGCGCCTGGAGCTCCAGCGACTTGGTCTAATGCGGAAAAAACTGCAATCGGTACATCTTACGAGGCCTATGATGCTGCAGGGCAGTTCTCAGAAACAAGTTTCACGGCACCAATCTCAAAGCTTTGGTTTTCGCTAGGGAAAGACCGGATCACTGAGGTGATGTGGGGGCTCATTCATGAGGCTCAGATTCGAGAGATCCGTTTTCTTCTCGTTGGGCCGGAGGGGATTGTTGAGCCAAGCGCAACCGAGATCCAGATTGATGGTGATGGCCTGCCGGTCGCGCCAGCCTCAAGCATCGTCTTGACCTATCCGAACCTAGATCAATCTGTGACGGTCACAGTTTTCACGGATCCTGATCGAGATGCGCTTGTGGTCAATGCGGGGCTCTCTAGCGCCTTACCAGACGGCGTCCGTTTGTTCGCTTACATTGACCCTGCCATGGCGAATACTGGGAGCGGGGATCGCGCTCAAATTGTCGATGGTGGCCTGCATGCGCACGAGGGCGATGCCCATCTTTTTGCGCGCCTTGCAAGCGGCGCTGCGGAAGAGGTTTCGGTCGGCTATGCCGGTGTGTCCGCTGGCTTGGTTGATCTCGGCGATGGCGATCTCGATACGCCATACTCACAGGCTTTAGAGGTCGGAAATGTTGCAGGCGTGATCGCGTTCGACTTTGATCAAGAAAGCGCTGTTCAAACGAAAGCGCCGGCGACGGGGGCATTGCCGCTGAGTTCGACTCTCATCGTAGGGTTTGGCGCGACTGCAGACGCTGCCAAGACGGTTGCTGTCGAAGCTGCGAATGTGTCAGCGGGTGACACCTACGCCAAATACGCTGAGCAATGGCAGGCCTACCTTCAGGGGCTTGAGCATTTGCCAGAATTGGCGGCTGAGTCGGGCGATGGCGGCGCGCTAGCGTATATGTCTGCGATCAACCTCAAGATTATGGAGGATAAGACGTTTGCGGGCGCATTGATCGCATCCTTGTCCAATCCATGGGGAGAAACGGCCCCGGCAGATCAACCACAAACCGGATATAAAGCGGTCTGGCCGCGAGACTTTTTCCAGGTCGCTTCTGCGTTCTCGGCCATGGGGGATGAGGAAACGGCACGCGCAGCCTATCGCTATTTGCCAATGGTGCAGGTCACCGATGAAACGCCCGGAAATTCCGGTGTCACCGGGTGGTTCCTGCAAAAAACCCATGTAGACGGCGAGATAGAATGGGTCGCGATTCAGCAGGATCAAACGGCTATGCCGATCATGCTTGGGTGGAAGTTGTGGAAAGACGGCGTTCTGTCTGATGACGAGGTCGCTGAGTCTTACCGCTCGATGCTGAAGCCTGCGGCGGACTTTCTGGTAAATGGTGGGCGTCCAAACATTCTCTGGAATACGGAGTTTGAGGCATTTCTTGGGTATACGCAGCAGGAGCGTTGGGAGGAGCAAGAGGGTTATTCGCCATCGACGGTTGCTGCTGTGATTTCCGGGTTGGTGACGGCAGCTGATTTGGCGGAACGGTTCGGTGATCCGGCGGACGCCGTAACCTATCTTGAGACGGCGGACCGGCTTGAGGCCAATCTTGAGGCCTGGATGTTTACCACGAATGGTGATCTTGGTGATGGTGCGTACTTCCTGCGGATCACGCAGAACCAAGACCCAAATGACAAGGAGCTGCTTGGCGACAATAATGGTCGTCCAGGACTGCCCGAGGATCAGATTGTTGATGGCGGCTTTTTGGAGCTGGTCCGCTATGGCGTCAGGAGCTGGAATGCGCCGAGCATTCAGGCATCGCTTCGCGTCCTTGATGCACCGCATGAGGATAACCTTCGCGTTCGGTATGAGTTCGAAGATGGCCGTCTCGGTTGGCGCCGATACGGAAATGACGGCTATGGTGAAGACGGGGACGCCGGTACGAACTATCACGAGATTGATGGTGGCAATACGCCCGGTCAGCGCGGTCGAGTTTGGCCGTTCTTCTCAGGGGAGAGGGCGCATTTAGAGTTTGGCGAACTGCAAAGCCTGCAGGCTAATTTTCTGCCTCTGCATCCCGAGGTTCAGGCGGTGGTGCGTAGGATCGATAATCTTACTTCGAGCATGGAGGCGTTTGCGAATGAGGGGTTGAGCCTGCCAGAACAGGTCTGGGACAACGTTGGGCCAAACCCGTTTGGGTATGAGTTTGGCGAGGGCACGAATTCAGCCACACCGCTCGCCTGGACGCATGCGGAGTACATCAAACTATTGCGGTCCAAAATGGATGGCGCCGTCTGGGATCGATACGCGATCGTTGAGGAGCGTTATGCGGATCGCCCGGCCAATCAGCCTTTGGACTGAGTTTACTTGACGGGCGTCAGCGCAATTGCGGTGCCGCCGCCTGGGGCAAGCTTCAGCGAAAGTGTGTCATCTCCGGTGACTGACTTTGTCGAAATGTCTAGCGGGTATGGGTTTGTGCGCCAATCCGCGCCGTCTCCATCCGCATAGACTTTGCCGGTGTAGGCGTCTCCCTCGAGGAATGAGAGGGGGATTTCAATTTCTCTCGATTCTTCGTCGGAGACCGCACCGATATACCAGGTTTCAGAGTTTCGATCTTTGCGCGCCATAACTGCGAAAGCGCCAGGGTATCCATCGAGCATAATCGACTCGTTCCAATCGACGGGCACTTGTTTGATAAATTCAAACGCTTCCGGGTGCGCCTCGTAATTTCGCGGTAGATCAGCGGCCATTTGAATTGGGCTGTGCAGCAGGACATAGAGCGCGAGTTGTTTTGCGAGTGTCGTCTGAACGCGCGGGTCTTCTGTCGCAGGTTTTCCAAAGCTCAAATCAAAGATGCCCGGCGTGAAGTCCATGGGGCCGGAGAGCATGCGCGTGAAAGGCAGGATGGTTGTGTGGGTAGGATCATTCGGCGGCTGTCCCCAGGCATTGTATTCTTGCCCGCGCGCGCCTTCTCGTGAAAACGCATTCGGATAGGTTCTGCGCAGGCCAGTATCTTTGACGGGCTCGTGGGCGTTGATCGAAATCTTGTGCTTCGCTGCCAGTTGTAGGGCGCGTAAGTGGTGGTTCACGGCATACTGGCCATCATGCCATTCTTTGTAGACTTTGCCGTCCGCATCACGGCGCGTGATCTCACCGCCATCGGCGACATAGCCGGTTTTAATCGCGGGAATGCCGAGCGACTCATAGAGCGCGTAGGCATCGGCCATTTGCTCTTCATAATTCGTGATCGCGCCCGAGGTTTCGTGGTGACCGATCAGGTAAACGCCGCGTTCTTTTGCGTAAGTCGCCAAGGCCTCGATATCGAAATCTGAATAGGCTTTGGTGAAGCTAAAAATCTCACCGTTTGAAAACCAATCGCCGTCCCACCCAAAGTTCCAGCCCTCGACCAGTACGCCGTCAAATCCATGCTCGGCTGCAAAGTCGATATAGGCTTTTGTGCGCTCCGTCGTGGCGCCGTGCGTCTCGCCTGATCCCCAGGTGCATTCATTTATGTGCATACACCACCAGATGCCGATATATTTGCTTGGTTCGGCCCAGGAGACATCGCCCAACACGTTTGGTTCATTGAGGTTCAAGATGAGGTCAGAGTTCGCGAGGCCAGCGGCCGTATCGGACACTTGAAGAGTGCGCCAAGGCGTCTTGAAGGCGCCGCTGACTTTCACCTTTGTGCCATCGGACCAGGGCGCGAGTTCCGCCTCCAAGGTTCCTGCTCGGCGTTGATTTAGCCACATGCCGGCATAGTCGGTGAGGGCTGCTTCGTGGATGGATAAGAAAGGGCCTTCATCTGGCAATTCCAGCGTTATCGGCGTGTGAGCTCTCGGAGCCGCTTGTAACTCTGTCTCGTGATAGAGTTCCTCATACCGGTTCCAGCCCGCTGCCGGAATCCACCAGGTTTTCGCCGCAGGGTCGATGCGAAACTCAGTCAGTTCGTCTGTGATTTCGCGATTACCAGTGTCTGGAACTTCATAGCGGAACCCAAGGCCGTCATCGTATATGCGCGCACGGAACGTGAGGGCGGGCGAGCCATCTTCGTGTGCTATCTCGACGGCGAGTTCGTTGTGGTGGTCGCGGACGAGCCGGCGTTCACCCCAGGGTTGCTCCCACGTTTGATCGACCGAATTGGTTGTAACTGAGGTGATGCTCAGATTTGTGCTTAAGTCTTGTCCGGTTTTGAAAACGAGGCCGAGGGCTGAGGGAGAGATTATTTCGTCACCGCGCCAATCTGCACGCCAAACCAGTTGGCCATTATGCGCGTTGAGGTTAAGGCTCAAATCGCCAGAGGGGGATGAGAGGCTGGTGGTTTCTATGCGTTGATTGGGTATGCTGTCTGCGGCTGCATGCTGAGGCGCTGAGGCATCGATTATACAAGCGGTGAGGCTCAGAGCTAAGATTGCCGCGCTGACTGTGAGTGTCTTCCGCATATCGTCTTTCCGAGTTTTTGTTGAGCTTAAAGCAAGATTGCAAATCATTGCAATCTGTAAATCTATAATCTTGTGAGTGGATGATAAATAGCCCGAAATACGGGATAAAGCCGCTTGTCAGGACTGCAAAAAAATGAAAAACAATATCACGAATAAACGGATAATGCCTATAAAATAGGGCTTCAGGAGGATGCGATGCGGTCGCGACAAACCAGGCTTGGAGTGAGCCTACTTGGGCTTGCATGTGGGATGTTTCTTTCGGCTTGTGCGGGCGCTGTTGGTGAAGAATCGACGACTCAGCCTGCCGTGTCCTTCGAGATCAAGTCTTCATCGGTTGAGGATCGCCGGATCGAAGATGAGATTATTTATTTCGTCCTGCCGGATCGTTTTGAAAACGGTGACCCAACCAACGATCGAGGTGGTATCGAGGGTGGGCGCCTGAAGGATGGTTTCGACCCAACGGATTTTGGCTTTTATCATGGCGGCGATCTCAAAGGGCTGACGCGGCGATTGGATTACATCCAAGGTCTCGGGATGACCGCCATTTGGCTGACGCCAATCTTTGAGAACAACCCGGTGCAGGGACCAGAAGGTAAAGAGTCCTCCGGATATCACGGATATTGGATTACGGATTTTACCAATGTCGACCCGCATATAGGGACGCGCGAAGACTTCAAAACCTTTGTGGATGCTGCGCACGCCCGCGGCATGAAAGTCTATATGGACATCATAACCAATCATACCGCTGACATTATTGGATACCGAGAATGTCATGATCCAGAGGTGACGGGCGGTCCAACCTTCCGGTGTGAGTATCGCTATATCGGCGACTACCCATGGACTCGCCGCGCGAGTGATGGGGCCGCGATCAATGATGGCTTCTTGGGGGATGACGGAGTTCACCAAACCGAGGAGAACTTTGCGAATCTGACTGAGCCAACTTGGGCGTACACGCCTTTCGTGCCTGAGCAGTTTGAGGGCTTAAAAGTTCCAAACTGGCTGAACGACACGATCTACTATCACAATCGCGGTGATACGGACTTTGTAGATGAGGACTCTCTGTACGGCGATTTTGCTGGGCTCGATGATCTCAATACGGCCCATCCCCGCGTCCTGGAGGGAATGATCGAGATCTACAAAGACTGGATCAGCGCCTACAATGTGGATGGTTTCCGGATCGACACGGCGAAGCATGTTCGGGACGAGTTCTGGCAAGCCTTCGCGCCAGCGATTTTGGGTCACGCTGCGGGTCTGGGGATCGATCACTTCCACATGTTCGGCGAAGTCTATGTTGACGGCCAAAAGCCTCAACACCTCGCGCGCTTTACGACGGGTGCGGGGCTGCCAACTGTTTTGGATTTTGCATTTCAATCGAGCGCTCGAGGTTTGATTGTCGACGAAAAGCCCGGCCTATTTATGGATGAATTGTACCGAGCCGACGTGATCTATGCGAATGGTGCTGAAACGGCGCGCCAGCTGCCAACTTTCCTCGGTAATCACGATATGGGGCGTTTCGCGGGTTTCTTGCGCGAGAGCCAACCTGATATGACTGATGCGGAGCTGTTTGCGCGCGTACGCTTAGCAAATGCGCTCATGTTTTTCACGCGCGGCGTGCCCACCATTTACTATGGAGATGAGCAAGGCTTTGTTTCGGATGGTGGCGATCGGTTGGCGCGCGAAAACATGTTCCCGAGTCAAACCGATCTTTACAATGATAATGACTTGATCGCGACAGATGCCACCACCGCTGAAAGCAATTTCGACACAGAGCATCCGCTCTATCTGGCAATTAAATCCTTCGCGGATATCCGAACGCGAGAAACGGCCATCCGTCGTGGTGAACAGATTACACGTCTGGCGCATCGCGAAGACAGCGTCTTTGCTTTTTCGCGTATCGACTATGATGCGGGGACGGAAATTGTGGTGGCGATTAATGCCGAAGAAAGCGATCAAGATATCAATGTTGCGGTGGATGGGCGTGCATCGATCTTCTCTGCTTTGCTCGGGCAATGCCACGTCAATGCCACCGCGCCAGGAAGCTATAAAATGACCATTCCGGCGCTCGATGTTGTGGTTTGTAAGACGGAATTTGGGGGCAAATAATGGCGGGAATGTCAGAGTCTCAGGAAGCGATAATGCAGGGCGCAATATCTGATTTGCCCTGGTGGAAGGGCGCCGTCATCTATCAAATCTATCCGCGCAGCTTTCGGGATACGGACGGGGATGGGATCGGTGATTTGCGCGGAGTTCTGGAGGGGCTGGGCCACATCGCTTCGCTTGGCGTAGATGGTATTTGGATTTCGCCTTTCTTTACATCGCCGATGGCAGACTATGGTTATGATGTCGCCGATTTTTGCGGCGTAGATCCAATTTTCGGGACACTTGAAGACTTTGATGCGGTTGTGGAGAAGGCGCATGCGCTCGGCCTGAAAGTTATTATCGATCAGGTTTATTCACATACGTCTGATCATCATGACTGGTTCATTGAGAGCCGGTCGAGTCGGCACAATCCGCGTGCTGACTGGTATGTTTGGGCGGATCCGAAATCCGATGGATCGCCGCCAAGCAATTGGCAGTCCGTATTCGGCGGACCAAGTTGGGAATGGGACGCTCGACGCGGCCAATACTATTTCCACAATTTCTTGAAAGAGCAGCCTGATCTCAACCTCTATAATGAAGAAGTGCAGGCGGCTTTGATTGCGGCAGGGCGGTTCTGGCTGGATCGCGGGGTTGATGGGTTCCGGTTGGATGCGCTGAACTTTGGCATGCATGATCGCGCGCTGCGAGATAATCCACCATCGGGGGTCCAGGCGCACGAGGCGACCCGGCCTTTCAACATGCAGATCCACAAATACAACATGTCTCAGCCGGACATTGTTGGCTTCATCGAGTTGTTTCGCGAGATGCTGAACGACTATCCCGGCACATTCACTGTGGCTGAGGTGGGTGGTCCAAACCCGATTGCAGAGATGAAAGCCTTCACGGAGGGCGAAGAGCGTTTGAATTCAGCTTACAATTTCGACTTCCTTTATGCGCCGGAGCTCGGGGCCGAGCGGGTCATGCGGTCGGCGAATTTGTGGGATCAGTCGGACGAAGAAGGTTGGCCAAGCTGGGCTTTCTCAAACCATGATGCGCCGCGTGCGGTGACCCGTTGGGCGCCTGGCGAGCAGCGCGATGAGATGGCGCGGCTTTACATGTTGCTGCTTCTGACCTTGCGCGGAAACCCGATCATTTATCAGGGTGAAGAGCTGGGATTGCCGCAAGCGAATGTTCCGTTCTCGCATCTGAAAGATCCAGAGGCGATTATGAACTGGCCCAAAACGCTTGGGCGGGACGGCGCACGGACACCAATCCCATGGGAGGTCGCCAAGCCACATGCCGGGTTCTCTTCTGCTGAGCCGTGGTTGCCGGTCGATCCTGAGCACGCAAAGCTGGCGGTTGATCAACAGCAGGGGAATGACAGTATGCTTCGCTTCACGTCAGAGGCTTTGGCGGTGCGAAAGCGTTTCGAGGCTTTGCTGCATGGTAAGATGAGTTTCCATGAGGTTGGACGAGACACGGCCTTGGTCGTTCGCCGAGAGGCTTCCGAGGGGGCTATCATTGCGCTGTTCAATTTTGGTGACGCGCCTTTTGCAATTCCGCCAGGCTTGGTCTCGAGCGGAGATGTGGTGTTGTCTTCAAGGCCTCTTAAGGAAAATTTGCTACAGGATCAGGCTGTTCCGGCGCGCGCGGGTGTGTGGGTTCGCGTGGATTAAGTAGGGAGTGAGCCGTGGAGACCAAACCGACAACGCGTCTTGAGGATCTTGCCAAGCAGGCAGGGGTTTCAATTTCGACGGCGTCTCGTGCTCTAAACGACAGTCCCGCAGTCAATGTGCGCACCAAGCAAAAGATTTGGAAGCTCGCGCGCGAGCTGGATTACCCGTTTCGCGCTTACATGCCGGCGGGTCCGATTGGCGCGAATGCGACGATCTCGATTGTGGTGCCGCGGCCGCAGAGCCGGGAAGGGCGTATGGCCGACCCGTTCTTTTTTGAGCTGCTCGCAGGTATCGGTGACGCAGCACGTGAGCGCGGCTGCGATATCTTGCTCAGCTACATCGCGCCGTCCTCTTATGATGAGCTAGCGACGGCCATGTCGACCAGCCGCTCAGATGGCGTGATCTTTCTTGGGCAGTCGACCCTGCATGAGGCCTTTAATCGTTTGGCGGAAGTTGAGGACCGATTTGTGGTCTGGGGTGCATCATTGCCGGAGCAATCCTACTGCTCGGTCGGTAGCGACAATATAGCGGGCGGGCGGCGTGCAACCTCTCATCTTGCGCGACTTGGTCGGAAGAAGATTGTTTTCTTGGGAGACCCTGACGCGCCAGAGATTGGTCAACGGATGCGGGGCTACCGTGAAGGGTTAGAGCTCGCAGGTTTGCCATATGAAGATCGACTTATCGTACCGGCACACTTCCAAGTCGCTTCTGCGCGTGCGGTGGTCGAGACGCTAATCGCTGAAAAGGCGGGCTTCGATGCGATATTTGCTGCAAGTGACTTGATTGCGTTGGGGGCAATGCAGGCGATTCGGCGCGCTGGATTGTCGGTTCCTGGCGATGTTGCAATTGTCGGCTACGATAATGTTCCATTCGGTGTCTACGCCGAGGTTCCACTGAGTACGATCGATCAAGACACAAGCAAAGCGGGTCGAGTTTTGGTCTCGAAACTTCTCGACTCATCTGGTCAGCGCGGTCCTGATGATGATCGAATTCCTGCCGAATTGATCGTTCGTGCATCTTGCGGCGCCGACTAACACTCGTTCAACGAGTGCTTTTTCACAAATTTTCATTTCTTTGCAAAATTTTGCATTGAATTGCAAAGGCCGTAATTTCAGCATTTTCCACGCTTTTGATTGTTCGATAGGCATAGAAACTATCGAAATGGCTACGTTGTCAGCGCTAATTGATGTATTTTGGTCACGATCTTCCTGCCAATACGCATGGCTTGCATGCGAAAGGGGTTGGCGTTTTCATAAATTTGCAATAAAGAGAACGAGTCAGAAAGTGGTGGAGTGCCACATTTCCTGCGTGCAAGGTTTAGGGAGGAACAATTGAAGACAACTTTCGTGAATAAGAAGAGCTGGCTGCTCGGTACAGCGGCCTTGGCGCTTGTCGCCAGTGCGCCTGTTTACGCGCAAGAGACATCAGAAGATGCCGAAGACGAGCAAGCGACGCTTGATGTCGTCACCGTCACGGGTATCCGCGGGTCGATCCAAAACTCATTGAATGCCAAGAAGAACGCGACTTCGATTGTTGAAGCGATCTCGGCAGAGGATATCGGTAAGCTTCCGGACCTCTCAATTGCGGACTCGCTTGCTCGCCTGCCAGGTGTAACGGCTCAGCGTGTACGCGGCCGATCTCAGCAAATCTCAATTCGTGGCCTCGGCCCGGATTTCTCACTCGCGCTCTGGAACGGCCGTGAAGTTGTTTCTGCAGGGAACAATCGCGGCGTCGAGTTTGACCAGTTCCCGTCTGAACTGGTTGCGCAAGGTGTTGTGTATAAGACCCCTGACGCGACACTGGCTGCGACGGGTATCGCTGGGGCGATCGATCTTCGCACTGTTCGCCCGCTTGATTATACAGAGCGCAAGCTGAACTTCTCTGGCAAATATGTCTTCAACGACAATGACCAGCCGAACCCAGACTTCGATGAGGACGGTTACCGCCTGTTCGGATCATACATCGATCAAAACGAGAATGGCACCATTGGTTGGTCTCTCGCTGGGACGATCCAATCGAACCCAACTCAGTTTACTTCTCGTGAGCTGAAGACGAATAGCGGTCAAACCTCCATCGATCCTGCAACTGGACTTGTTTATCCATCGGATAACCCACGTACCGGTGTGGTCTCTCGCGAGTTTGAGCGGACTTCAGTCGCGGGTGCTTTGCAGTTCGAGCCGAACGATCGTTGGCAGACTACAATCGACGCGTTTTACACCGACACCGAAGATGCCGGTATTTTCCGCGGCGTAGAGACGCCAATCGCGTCTTGGTCTTCAGCACAGTTCCAGGGAACAGCTGGGACGTCTGGATTTGCCGATGCTGCCGTCTACAACAACGTTACGACGTTCCTGCGGACCGATACGGAAGGTAATACGGCTGAGATTTTCGCGATTGGTTTGAACAGCTCGTATCAAGTTTCTGATCGTTTGAAAGTGACCGGCGACTATGCGCGCTCTACACTCGATCGTAACGACATCGACTATGAGTCTTATGCGGGCACCGGTTTTGCGGGCGCTGGCCCAACCGACACGCTCGGGTTCGGCTTCGACGATGATGGCGAGTATGGCATTGCTGCTGGTCTCGATTACACAGACCCTGGTGTTGTTGTTCTCACCGACCCAGGCGGTTGGGGCCAAGTTGGCTTCATCAAAGAGCCTCAGATCGAAGACGAGCTGAATCAACTTCGCCTCGAAGCAGAGTATGATATTGGCGGTCAGTTTATCTCTGGAGTCAAAGCCGGTGTTCTCTTCACAGACCGCGAAAAGACTTTCGACTCGAATGAGAACTTCATCCGCGCTGGTGCAAACTTCGTGAATGGCGAACTGGCTATTCCGAGCAACCGAATTGTTGGGTCTACAAACTCAGGAAACATCGGTCTCGACATCATTGCGTATGATCCATCCAGCTTCCTGACCGACGGGACTTACACGCTCGAGAAAGCAACGTTTGATACCGAGTGGGTTGTAGAAGAAGAGATCACAACTTTCTACGCGATGGCGGAGATCGACAGCACGTTTAACGGCGTGCCGATGTTCGGTAATGTTGGGTTCCAGTACCAGGACGTTGATCAATCTTCGACTGCGAACTTGCAAGGTGGCGGCGAGCGGCAACAAACGCTTGGTGCATCGAATAATTACTTCCTGCCGAGTGCGAACGTTTCGTTCGAAGTGTCGCCTGACACGTTCTTGCGCTTCGCTGCAGCCAAGACGGTGACAAGACCACGGCTTGATAACCTCGCGGCCAACCAAACGGTATCGATCAACAACCAAGTCTGTGCTGACACAGATGGCGACTTCGTACCTGATTCATTGGTCGGATTTACGATCCCAACCAACCCTTGCTTCAACATCAGTGGTGGTAATCCACAGCTTGAGCCGTATCAGTCGACGTCACTCGATGTGTCATTCGAAAAGTACTTCGGACCGACAACGGCGCTTAGTGTTGCGGTCTTCCACAAGGAGCTTTCTGACTGGGTTGAAACGGCAACTCGCACGACCGACATCACAGAGCAGTTGACCTCTATCGGTGTTCCAGCGCTCGACGCGTTTGTTGCAGCGAACCCTGAAGTCGCGACTGCGGTGACAAGCTTCCCGGAAAACATCTCGGACGGCACGATCACAGGTATCGAAGCGACGCTGCGTATGAGCTTGGATGACTATTTGCCAGAGCAGTTTGCTGGGTTTGGTTTCAACGCAAGCTATACCTATGCAGACAGCAGCCTATCCGGTGCAATCAGCGGAAACGACATTCGCATCCCAGGTTACTCTGACAATGTATGGTCCGGTGACCTCTACTATGAGAACCACGGTTGGCGATCGCGGATAAGTGCGCGCCATCGTTCAGGCTTCCTTTCAGAAGTCCCGCAGTTTGATGGCTCTCTGACAGGTGCGGAAGCCCAAGACGAAACCATCGTCGATCTACAGATCGGTTACGAATGGGAAGACGGAGCACTCGAAGGCCTCGGTGTGAACTTCGAAGTGTTCAACCTCACAAATGAGCCATTCGTCACTGAGGCTGAAACGGCTGACCCAAGCGTGGTCTTCCCAAGCCGTCACGAACTCTATGGCACCACTTACAACATCACGGTGTCTAAGAAATTCTAACTCGGAGTGAGAGTTAGATTCCTCCCGGAAGGGGCCTGTTTTCGGACAGGCCTCTTCTTTCGTTTTGGTTGTATAGACTGGGCGAACACGTGAGAGCGGGCTAGAGGTAGCGCATGCAAAGCCAACATATAGAACGCATTGTTATCGTCGGTGGAGGCACCGCGGGATGGATCGCGGCCGCGTCCATGGCGCGGCTCCTCGGACCTTCAGTGAATATCACTTTGATCGAATCTGAAGCGATTGGAACGGTCGGCGTAGGCGAAGCGACCATTCCGCAGATCCGACGCCTGAATGGTGTGCTCGGCCTCGATGAGAATGAGTTCGTAAAAGAAACGAGCGGGACTTTTAAGCTCGGAATCGAGTTCAACAATTGGGGGCATGTGGGCGAAAGCTATCTGCACACGTTTGGCGATGCCGGTATCAATCTCGCGAGCCTCCATTTCCATCATTATTGGCTCCGCAGCCAATCTGAAGACCCAGCGACGAGCCTCTGGGATTATTCGCTTCATCACAAAGCGGCGTATGCAAACAAGTTTGGTCGCTTAGACCGGGTCGGCAATACCTCAATGACCGGGCTCGCTTATGCGTTTCACTTCGACGCTGGGCTCTATGCGCGCTACCTTCGTAAGCATGCCGAATCCAATGGCGCGACACGGATTGAAGGCAAAGTTGTCGATGTCGACTTAGACGCCGAGACTGGCCATATCAAAAGCGTGAGCCTGGAAGACGGCCAGGTTGTAACAGGTGATTTATTCATAGATTGCTCGGGCTTTCGCGGTTTGCTGATCGGTCAGGCGCTTGGGGTGGACTATCAAGATTGGTCCAAATGGTTGCCTTGCGACAGCGCTGTGGCAGTTGGATGCGAGAGCACACAGCCTCTACTGCCATATACAAAGGCTACGGCTCATGATGCGGGATGGCAATGGCGTATTCCGCTACAGCACCGTACCGGCAACGGCCATGTCTTCTGTGAGCAGTTTATAAGCGAGGAACGGGCGACTGAAACGTTACTCGCTAACTTAGATGGCGCGCCTATGGGGGATCCCAAACGTCTTCGATTCACAACCGGGCGCCGTGAGAAGTTTTGGCACAAGAACTGTGTTTCACTTGGCCTCGCGAGTGGTTTCCTCGAGCCTTTAGAGTCGACCTCGATTCACTTGATACAATCGAATGTTTCGAAACTGATTGAACTGTTCCCGGACAAGACGTTCGATGCTGCGAATGAGCGTGAATACAACCGCCAGGTCAGTCACGAGTATGAGCTGATCCGCGACTTTCTGATCCTGCATTATCATCGAACAGACCGTGAGGATTCAGAGTTCTGGCGTTACTGCAAGCACATGTCCGTGCCTGAGAGTTTGACCGAAAAGATGAAGCTCTTTGCGAGCAACGGATTGCTATACAAAGATGCGGAAGATCTGTTTCGGGAATCCAGTTGGGTGCAAGTCATGGTCGGGCAGGGGCTCGTTCCAAAGAGTTTCCACGCCATGGCAAACCGGGTTTCATCTGATCAACTATCGAACTTTCTTGGCGATGTGCGGAAGCTGATTGATCGGGCGACAAACGACCTGCCGCAGCATCAAGACTTCATCGATGCTCACTGCAAGGCTGATTTGCAATAGCGATCTATGAAAGCTTCGTGCGTCGGCATGGCGTCTACGGCTTGTGTCATCGCTTCTCGGATCGCGCGCATTCGCTCTTGAACTGGAACACCATCTCGATGGTGCGTCATCGCGGGCGCACGCGCGGGAAAGATGTCTTGGCCCAGATAAACTGCGATCCAACTTGGGTTGTGAAACAGCTCACGTTCATCTGAGACGACCATCCCATGCGATCTGAAATGATCGATCTTGTATTGCAGGCGGTCTGGGATCGGCATGTTTGCGCAATAGCGCCAGAACTCTGAATCATCTCGTTCGGTCGCGGTATAGTGAAGGATCAAGAAATCGCGGATGCGCTCATACTCAGCGGTGGTGAGCGCATTATACTCTTCCGCGAGCAGCGGCGATACATCCTTGCTTGGAAATAGAGCGAGCAGTCGCATGATCCCATACTGAATTAGGTGCAGGCTTGTGGACTCGAGTGGTTCCATAAACCCTGCTGACAAACCAATCGCGACACAATTCTTATTCCAGAACTTGTTTCGCCGCCCGGTGACAAAGCGAAGGTGTTTAGGGTCTGAGGTTGGTACACCATCGAGCGATGAGAGAAGAGTCTCTTCTGCTTGATCTGCCTCGAGATACTCGCTGCAATAGACATAGCCATTGCCGGTGCGGTGTTGAAGCGGAATGCGCCATTGCCATCCAGCGCTCTTCGCCGTGGATTTTGTGTAGGGCAGGATTGAATAGGTCTTTTCACACGGTGCTGCGACCGCTCGGTTACAAGGCAGCCAGTGCGACCAATCCTCATAGCCCGTCTCCAGGGTTTTCTCGATCAGCAGACCGAAGAAGCCAGAGCAATCTATAAACAGATCGGCTTCAAATTCTCGTCCATCTTCCATGGTGACAGATCGGATGAAACCGCTCTCGGGTGCCTGCTGCGCGGACGTTACCCGTCCTTCAATGCGCGAGACGCCGCGCGCCTCTGCATACTTGCGCAAATAGGCTGCATAGAGGGTGGCATCGAAATGATAAGCATAGTCGAAGCGCGACTGAACATTTCGTCGATCAGCGAGCGGATGTGAGAATTTACAGGCTTTTGAGGCGGCCCAAGCCATCGAGTAATCATCGATTGGAACCGGATCGCCATTCAGATGTTCATGCATCCAGTGCTGATAAAACGGCACATGGTCGAATTCTGCGCCGTAATGGCCGAACGGGTGAAAATAGGAATGGCCGACACGGGACCAATCGATGAACTCGATTCCTAGTTTGAATGACCCATGGGTTTCGCGAACAAAAGTCGCCTCATCGATGCCGAGGCGCTGATTGAAATAGCGAATAGGTGGAATCGTCGCCTCGCCCACGCCGACCGTGCCAATTGCTTCGGACTCGATCAGCGTGATGTCGCAGCTTTTTCCAAGATCATTTGCTAGCGCTGCAGCCGTCATCCAGCCCGCGGAGCCTCCGCCAACGATGACAATTTTCTCTATCGGACTGTTCTCAATGGCCATTCAGTTCTCATCGCGATTTTCAAGATTTCGCACTTCGCCACTATTGCAAACTGTAGCGCTTTTTTAAAGTGCGGTAAGTTGCTACGCTACAGTTTAAGAGCGCTGTTTTTATTAGGGTTTCATCTTGACTACGTTTGAGCAAAATCCGCTTGAGCCGACCGCAATCCCGATTGGGGTCGAGCAAACGCAAATCGTCCAAGTTTCCGATTTTTTCAAAACACCCGAATTGGTTGTTGAGGCGGCTTCAAGCCATCGGTATGCGTACATTAATCCACACTATCCAGGGATCCGAGCAAGCGTTGAAGCAGGCCTCCTTGCCGGGCTTTGCGAGGCGGTTTCTGATCTCGTCGCAACGCATTCTGGGGCAGAGAAACGGGATTGGATTGGGCGGGCATGGTATTCGATTGTCACGCATCCGAAAGAACGCTTAACGCCAATTCAGCGCCTGCCGCATTTCGATGGCTTCGATGAATCCCAGCTCGCAGTGATGATCTATCTCAACCAGACCAAACATGGCGGTACAGGTTTCTATCGACATCTCTCAACGGGGTTCGAACGAGTTACAGAGGCAAGGTACCCGAGCTACAAAACCGCGTTAGAAACCGGTGTACAAAAATCCGGTTTACCGCCCGCGCAATACATCGAGGACGGGGCTCCGCATTTTGAGAAAATCTTTGAGAGCGACGCCAGCTTTAACAGTCTCATCCTTTATCCGGGCACGATCTTACATAGCGGAGCGATCAACAATCAGGTGGAATTGCCAGCCGACTCCAAAACCGGGCGATTAACGATCAACGGTTTTTTTCGACCCGCGCAATAAACTTCTCGAGCCGGAGCAAAGTCTGCCCTTTGCAACTCATTCGAATGTGATAGCGTGCGCCAAAATCAGGTTGGCGGAGAACCACATGACAGCGATACGCGGTTTGGTTGGAATTTTATTTGCGATGGCTTTGTCATTGCCAGTGTTAGCACAAAACGACAAAGACAAAGATGACGGTCCGATGTCGAGCGCGACGTTTGAAGCCTTTAGTCTTCGAAACATTGGGCCGGCCTTCATGTCCGGCCGCATCGCCGACATTCATATTGTCCCGGAACATCCCGCGACTTGGTACGTCGCTGTCGGATCCGGCGGTGTTTGGAAGACCGAAAACGCTGGTACGACTTGGACGTCTCTTTTTGAGGGGCAGGGGTCCTATTCAATTGGTGCGCTCGGTGCTGACCCATCGGATCCAAACCGTATTTGGGTGGGAACTGGCGAAAACCATGGTGGCCGACACAATGGTTTTGGCGATGGTATCTATAAGTCAGATGATGGCGGCGCGACGTGGGAGAAAAAAGGCCTCGAGGCGTCAGAACACATTTCGAAAATCATCGTTCACCCAGAAGATCCAAATACCCTTTGGGTGGCATCGCAGGGACCGCTTTGGTCTCCAGGCGGTGAGCGCGGCGTTTTCAAGACAACCGATGGCGGAGAAACTTGGACCAACACCCTTTCCTCTGGTGAGTATACCGGTGCAACCGACCTTCTGATCGATCCACGCAATCCAGATCGGCTTTACGCCGCGATGTGGCAGCATCACAGAACGGTCGCGGCCTATGTGGGCGGCGGACCAGAAAGCGGTCTTTGGAAATCTGAAGATGGCGGTGAGACGTGGAGTGAGCTCAAAAGCGGCCTCCCAAATGGCAATATGGGCAAGATCGGTATGGCGATTTCGCCGATCAATCCGGACGTTGTATATGCGGCGATCGAACTCGACCTGCGAGAAGGCGGTGTTTGGAGATCAGCCGATCGCGGCGCCAGCTGGACGAAAATGTCGGACACTGTAAGTGGCGGAACTGGACCCCATTATTATCAGGAGCTCTATGCCAGCCCACACTATTTCGATCGCATCTATTTGGTCTCAAACACGAGCCAAATCTCTAATGATGGCGGGGCGACGTTCAGCGATCTCAACAATGAATATAAGCACGTAGACGATCACGCGATCGCGTTCCGACCTGATGATCCAGACTACATTATGTTTGGTTCCGACGGCGGACTTTATGAGAGTTACGACCACACCAAGACTTGGCGTTTCATCGACAATTTGCCGGTAACGCAGTTCTACAAGGTCGCGGTTGATGATGCTGAGCCATTCTACAACGTGTATGGCGGGACGCAGGACAACAATTCGCAAGGCGGTCCCTCTCGAACAGACAATGTCCAAGGCATTCGCAATTCGGATTGGTTCGTTACACTTTGGGGTGACGGACATCAGTCGGCAACTGAGCCTGGTAACCCCGACATCATGTACGCGCAGTGGCAGCAGGGGAACCTAACCCGCGTCGACCGCACGACGGGTGAGTTCGTCTATATCAAGCCGCAACCTCTCCCGGGCGATGATATTGAGCGTTGGAATTGGGATGCACCGATTTGGGTGAGCCAACACGAGCCGACCCGCCTCTACTTTGCGTCTCAACGAGTCTGGCGTTCGGATGACCGAGGCGACAGTTGGACACCTATTTCTGGTGATCTGACACGCGACGAAGATCGCATGAAACTACCTGTTCAAGGACGCCAGTGGAGCTGGGAAGCGGGCTGGGACATCTATGCTATGTCACAGTACAACACGATCACATCGCTGGGTGAGTCTCCACTCAATGAAAACCTGATTTATGCGGGTACCGATGATGGTTTGATCCAAGTCACAGAAGATGGCGGAAACACTTGGACGCGGTTGGAAGTCGGCCGACTTCCAGGAGTGCCAGACACCGCATTCGTCAATGATATTCGCGCCGACCTGTTCGATGAGAACACGGTCTATGTGGCATTGGATAATCACAAATATGGCGACTACAAACCATACCTTCTGAAAAGTACCAATCGAGGGCGCACCTGGCGCGATATCACGAGCAATCTCGACGAGCGCAATTTGGTATGGCGCGTGGTCCAAGATCACGAGAACCCGAATTTGCTCTTTACGGCGACGGAATTTGGCCTGTTCTTCACGCTCGATGGCGGCGGCAAGTGGGTTGAGCTGACCGGTAACGCTCCGACGATCGCCTTTAGGGACGTTACCATCCAGCGCCGCGAAAACGATCTCGTCGCTGCCAGCTTCGGACGGGGCTTCTTCATTGTCGATGACATCTCTCCGCTTCGTACGCTGAGCGAAGACGGTCTCGAACAGGAGGCGCTTCTGTTCCCGGGGCGAACGGCTCATTGGTATATCGAGCAGCCATCACTCGCCTTCTCGGAAGGTGGTTCGCAGGGACATGGCTATTACCGCGCTCCTAACCCACCTTTCGGGGCGAACTTCACATACTACCTCGCCGAGGACATTCAGTCGCTTCAAGAAGCCCGCGTTGAGGCAGAAGAGCCGTTGATTGAGAAAGGTGACGATACTCCATTTCCTGGCTTCGATGCGATCACCGCAGAATTACAGGAGACCGAGCCCGCAATTTGGCTCACCGTGCGCGATGCAAATGGTGCCGTCGTTCGACGCTTAAAGGGCCCAGCGAAGAAAGGCTTCCACCGCGTGAATTGGAACCTTCGATATCCTTACACCGGATCCGTCGCGATCGGCGACAATATGGAAGAGGAGCCATCCGGCTATCTCGTTGCACCTGGGGAGTACACAGTGTCCTTGTCCAAGCGTGTGCGCGGGCAAACGACCGAACTTGTCGGGCAAAAGACCTTTACCGTTAAACGCCTGAGAGATGGGGCACTACCAGCGCAAGCGAATGCGTCTGAGTTCTGGGCTGAGGTGTCAGAATTCGACCGTGCCGTCACTGCTGTTTCAATGACCGTCGGGCAGTTGGACAACAAAATTCAACTCCTATCCTTGGCGACACAGCGCGCGGCAGGCGGCGATCCAACCGTTCTCGAAAATCGCTTGCAGAGCATTCGCCAGGAAGCCGACGCAGTCTCTGAACTGGTGAATGGGAATGAAGCGCGCAATGCGATCTATGAGCGAACTCAGCCCACTGTTCGCAGCCGATTGGGCTTTGTGATGACCGGTGTTGGTCGATCAACTTATGGCCCAACGGCGACGCATCGTCAGCAGCTCGACATAGCGAAGTCTGAGTTCGAGGCGATCAAGCAGCGCGTTTCAACGCTCGTGGATGTTACAATCCCGGCCTATGAAGACGAGCTCATCGCAGCGGGCGCTCCATGGGTGCCTGGGGCAAAAATCCCTTAAGGCTAAAAAGTCTGTGCCCTGATCGGACGAACGCTAAGACTATTTGATCGGTTAGAAGTCATGAAGCTGAATGCGAAGCGCTTGCTGCGCCAAATCCACTATTGGCTATCACTTGCGGTAGCCATCCCGGCTGGCGTCATATTCTTCGCGGGCATCTTTTTGATGCTGAAGAAAGAGGTTGCGTGGATCCAACCGCCGACCGTTTCTGGGATCGTCTCTGATCAAATGCCGCAAGTGAGCTTTGATCAGATGGTAGAAGCGGCACGCGCCCATCCTGAAGCGCAAATTCAATCCTGGACAGACATAGACCGGATTGATCTTCGCGTTGGTAAGGGGGTTGCGAAACTGCGTGCCGTTTCGGGCTGGGAGGTGCAAGTCGATACAAACACTGGCGACGTCTTAAACGTCGCCTATCGGCGATCAGATTTGATCGAGCAGATCCATGATGGATCGTTTTTCTCTGACGCTGTGAAGCTCTACATTTTTTTACCAACAGGGATCTTGCTGATCTTGATGTGGGGTACGGGTCTTTATCTGTTTTTCCTGCCGCGGTTTCGCAAAAAGAAGCGTCCGAAACCTCAATCATAATTGAAAGCTAGAGCTTGAAGCGTAAGCGAAACCGCAGCTCAAAGTCAGCGGCAGCATCGCTAACACCAGTCAAGGCATTCACGCGATAGCTTATTTGATCATTGAGGCTTCCCTTCAGAACACCGCCGATCGAATGGCGTTGATCATCGAAAGACCCGAAATCTGATGTCGTATTATAGCGATTGAACATCTGGGCCCCGGCGCGGCTTCCGGATGGAAGGCGCCAGGTCGCTTCGAAACGCGACTCCAGCGCTAGCCCTGCATCGCGATCGTTTCCAAACTCGCGAGACGCCAAACCGATCGCCCTGAATTCCGGGCCATCTTGTGGCCGCCAGCGATTGAGCCAAGCGACTCTTAAGCGTTCAGGGCCATCATACCCATCGGGGATCCGCCCACGGATTTGAATAGCGCTGTTCCATCCGTATTGGCTGGACGCAAACTGGTGCATCGCCTCTAATTCTAGACGGCGATATCGAAACGAGCCGCCGCGATCGTTGAAGAAAACTATGCCGCGAAGACGCCAGTTTTCGCTGACAGCTTTTTGGTAGTCTATGCGTTGGGCATAGCCCTCATCACCTTCATCAAGCGCGATCCCGGTCGCGAGACTTATCGACGAACCTGGCCGCACGACTGGGCTTGCGACGGTTCCAGTTCCTTGCGCGTAGACATCTGCGCTAAACACGCTTGCGGTTGCGGCAAGGGCTGCCCAGGGGCGGCGGCACATCCACGCCGCCGCGCTTAAAAAAGAGCTCAACTTAGATTAGTCCTCAAGCGTCCAGCTTGGAACGCCGCTGCCGGGTGTAAACGGAGCTCCGAGAGCTTCAAGTTGATCTTCAACGCTTGAGATTCCAGCCTCAACGCCGCGCATTTGATCAAGGACTGTATCCAGGTCAGTCTTAGCAATTGCGAGTGCGTTCTTACTGGAGCCGGTTGCGGGTGACTGAGACTGCCAGCCCCATCCACGTACTTGCGAAACACGCGCGCGAATTGACCACGGTGCTGGCTCGTTACGACCAGAAACGGTGCGGTCGCCATTGAGTTTCAGGTCCGCATCGTCCAGCTGGGTTTCCAGGCTTTGAATGCTTGCCCGGAGTGCTGCGTTCGGTGCATCAATCGCTTCAACACTCAGCTTCAAGTGAGCAAGTCGATTACGAAGTTCTGCACTCGTGCTCGTTGCAGCTGAAACAACGCGAGCAAGTTTCGCTGTTTCTTGCTGGAATGCCAAAAGCTCAGGACGGTTGGACGTCGCTTCCGGAGTGTCGTGAAGCGGTTTCAGCGTAAAGCTTTGAGGCGCTGACAGCTCCGTAACCACTCCATTCACGCGCTTAGCAAGCGTCACCGAATAGGTTCCAGGTATCACCAATGGGCCGACTTGCGGATTGCCGAAGAGGGACGCCTGTGGCGGGGTAAGCCGGACTGGGTCTGGCGCAGGGTAGCGAAGGTCCCATGCGACGCGGTGTAGTCCTTTTCCGGATGGGCCGGTCATGCGTCGAACCACGTTTCCAGTCGCGTCTTTTACGATGAAAAGAATAGCAGGTTCATCTTCACGGTCCTCAGCGCGGAGCGTTTCCCATGATGGATAAGGCGTATCGCCGCCTTCTTTCTCAATTTTGATCTCCGCGTCACGCCGCGTTTTGGAGAGTGACTTCAAACCGTCCCGCATCACATAAGTGAATACGGCGCCAAAAGGCGGATTTTCGGCGAACCAGAAATTGTCGCCATTGAAAGCTTGCGCGCCGCCGGCCGGGCCCCAGACATCGCCTTCAACATAAATCCAGCTGTCTCTTACCGGGAACAAAGTGGCTTCTGCATCCCGGATCGAAGCAGCGTTTGTCCGCAATAGAGAGTAATCATCCAGAACATAAATGCCGCGTCCAAAAGTTCCGACGACAAGGTCATTTTCGCGGCGCTGGATCTCAATATCGCGAACATCAATCGTCGGGAAATTCGATTTGAGCTGCGTCCAGTTTCGGCCGCGGTTCTGACTGTAGAATAGACCAAACTCGGTGCCGACGAAGAGAAGGTTTGGATCGATATGGTCTTCTGCGATCGTATGGACCGATCCCCATTCTGGAAGGTCACCTGAAATATCACGCCATGTCCGGCCGCGATCGTCCGTGCGGAAGACGTATGGTTTGTGGTCATTGCGCTTGTGATTATCGAACACGGCATAGGCAACGTCGCCGTTATGCGAAGACGTGATGATATCCTCGACCAGTGTCATCGAAGGCACGCCGCGCGTGGTTTCACTGCGTCTCCAGTTCGCGCCATTGTCTTCACTCACAGAGATGACGCCATCATCGGTGCCGACATAGAGCAAGCCCTCGACGAGAGGACTTTCGCTCAAGGCAATCGCCGCTCCAAAAATCGAAGTTGAGTCATTCTTAGCGATAGCATCCACGCTCCAAACACGACCCATGACTTCTAAGGCATTTCGATCGATTTGGCGGGTTAGATCAGGACTGATGATCTCCCAATTATCTCCGCGGTCGTTTGAGGCAAAAAGATACTCTGCCGCGTAATAGATACGATCCGGATTGTGCGGACTGATCAGCAGTGGTGTGTTCCAGTTCCACTTATAGGCAGGCTCGCCGGAGGCGGGCTGCGGGGTCAGGAAAACGCGCTCATGCGTCCGGCGGTCGTAGCGAACCAAGCCACCATACTGATACTGCGCATAAACGATGTTCGGGTCGCGCGGATCAATTTGTGGTTTGTATCCATCGCCGCCCAAAACAATGTGCCAGTCTGAGTTTACAATGCCGTGCACCAAGTCTGTTCGGGATGGGCCACAGAGGGAGTTATTGTCCTGCGTGCCTCCGCAAATATTGTAGAACGGCTCGGCATTGTCGGGTTGGATGCGGTAGAACTGGACGATCGGTAGATTGTTCATATGGCGCCATAGATTGCCGCCATCCCAGCTCTCATAGATGCCGCCATCTCCGCCCATGATAAGATGTTTGGTATTGTCTGGATCGATCCACAGCGCATGATCGTCTACGTGGCGATGCGCGGCGCTGAGATCGGTAAATGTCTTGCCGCCATCGATTGATCGCTTCGAGAATGTGTCCAGTGAATACAGCGTGTTGGCGTCTTTAGGGTCGACAATAATCTCGTTGTAATATTGCGGGCTCGTAGTCATGTGACCCGAGCGTTTTTCCCAGCTTTGGCCGAAATTCATTGAGCGGTAGACGCCTCGTTCGTCGGGCTGACCTTCGACGATGGCATAGATCATGTCTGGTGCAGATGGGGCAGCGGCTAAGCCGATCCGGCCCATGTCATCCTTTGGTAGGCCAGCTTTGACTTCGGTCCATGTTTCGCCGCCATCTGTCGTACGATGAATGCCGGACCCCGGCCCGCCATTGATGAGGACCCAAACATGACGTCGGCGCTGATAGCTCGAAGCGACGATCGTATCGAAATCGTTTGGATCGATGACAAACTCATTGATGCCCGTATGCTCGTCTAAAGAGAGAAGCAGCGTCCAGGTTACGCCGCCATCAGTGGTCTTAAACAGCCCGCGGTCGCCGCCTTCGGACCAAAGTGGTCCTTGCGCAGCCACAAGAACCGTGTCTGCATCTTCAGGGTGAATCCAAATTTGGCTGATATGCCCAGACTCTTTGAGCCCCATATTTTCCCATGTGCGCCCGCCATCGCTGGACTTGTACACGCCGTCGCCAAACGCAACCGATCTCTGCGCGTTGTTTTCACCCGTGCCGACCCAGATCGTGTTTTCATCTGAGGGCGCGATCTCTACGACGCCGATCGCATAAGTGCCTTCATTGTCGAAGACCGGCGTCCATGTCGCTCCGCCATTTTGCGTGCGCCAGAGGCCGCCGGAGGCAATGCCGACCAAATAGTCGTGGTGGCCGCCTGAGAAGAATGCGAAATCCGAGATGCGACCTGAGGGATAAGCTGGCCCAATCGAACGAAGTGGGAGCGAGGCCAGGGGACTCTTCTCTCCATCATCGGCTTGTGCGTTTGAGAAGGAGAAACCTCCCATGCCGAGCACCAAGAGAATAAGCCCAATGATCATGGCCGCGCGTTTTAGCTGTATCGCCATCATATACCCCAGAATGTTCCTATTTGCGGTGAGCTTCATTGAAGTTCATTGGAATTGCAACTGGTTTGTGGGGTCTTTGACGGGAGTTCTTATCAAGCGTGTGCTCTGTCGCTTACGCCGCAATGGCGGGCGCTTTGGTGCCAGCTAAGACTCTATGCACGATTGTGCGCGGTATGGGACCAGAAAGCCTTTAAGACGCAGATGTCTATAGCATGCGCGTTATTCTCATCTCGGAGCGAAGTTAGCTTTCGGCCCAACTCGCTTTCTTACGGTAAATCGTAGATGGATTGATCTGCAATTGCTTAGCGGCTGCGACAACGTTGCCGCGGCATAATGCAATCGCGCGTTCAATAGCCTTTTTCTCGGTCATCCAAAGCGGCTCTAATCCGTAGTCAGGTTCTGGATAGTTGCCGTCAGGTGTCGGAGTATCGGTTTCCGCTGCGATTGAGGGCGCCGCGCTCCGCTGAGACTGAGCGATATGCGTTGGCAGTTGGTCGCGGCTTATTTCGCCACCCGCATTCAACACAACGACCTGGCGAATGAGGTTTTCCAACTCACGAACATTACCAGGCCAGGTATTGGAGACCAGCCATTCTTCGGCATCGCGCGCAAAGCCATCGAACGACTTTCCCTCTTCGCTTGAATAGCGCGCGAGGAAGCTTTCTGCGAGCAGAAGAATGTCAGCGCCCCGGTCACGCAGCGGCGGAATGGCGACGGGAATAACGTGAAGGCGATAGTACAAGTCTTCACGAAGTTTGCCAGTTTGGACCGCGTCAAGCGCATCACGATTGGTCGCAGCGACAATGCGGATGTTCGACTTGCGAACCGTGCTGTCGCCGACCCTTTGATACTCTCCGAGTTGCAGGAAGCGCAAAAGTTTGGGTTGTAGCTCCATCGGCATTTCGCCAATTTCGTCCAGGAAGAGCGTACCGCCTTCGGCCAACTCGGCTGCACCAGCGCGGTCTGAAGTGGCACCTGTGAAGGCGCCTTTCACATGACCGAAGATCTCACTCTCGATCAGGTCACGCGGGATCGCTCCGCAATTGATCGCAACGAATTTCGCTTTGCGCCGCGGGCTGAGATCATGCACCGCGCGGGCGATGAGCTCCTTGCCGGTTCCTGTTTCTCCCGAGACGAAGATACTTGCTTTAGAAGGGGCCGCGGCTTCGATTGACTTGAAGACGCCCTGCATCACGAGCGACTTACCGATGATTCCACAAAAATCAGACCGGTCAATTTCGGCCTCGTAATTCTCGACAACCTTTTTGAGCTGGAAACTCTCGACAGCGTTTTGTGCAGTCACGCGGAGTCGGTCTTTTGTCGTCGGTTTAACAACGAAATCCACAGCGCCGCGACGCATAGCATCCACTGCGACCGACATGGAGCCGTTTGCGGTTATGACGACGACTGGGGCTTTCAATGAATCATCGATCCATCGGTCGAGAAGATCCAAGCCATCCGCGTCAGGGAGTTTAAGGTCCAGAAGGATGCAGCTCGGTGTTTCAGCTTCCACGGCCTGAATGGCTTTCGCACCGGTATCGGCGATTGTGATCTTACTGAATTCGTGGCGCAAATGCGCTTGATATGTCCGTGCTAAAGACGGCGTATCTTCGACAATCAATAGGTGTCCCAGATTAGGCATGCATTAGGCTCCTAGATAGTTATTTTCGAGCGCATTGCGGACAGCATCGGCCTCAGACTCAATGCGGGAAATTAAATCGGCGAAGCGATTGGTCTGTCCGGTTCGAGCCATCTCTTCGAGCTCTGCTGCGAGGCGGCTTAACTCTGTCGCGCCGACGTTGGAGGCTGCGCCTTTGAGAGAATGTGCATGATGTTCGATTTGATCATTCGCCGGGTCATTTAAGCCTGGGACACGCCAAGTAAGCTCATCGATAAAAATACGGCCAATTTCGGCGAAGGTTTCCATATCTCCATCCCAGACCTCCTGGATGGCGTCTTTGTCGAGTGCGGTCATATCGCTCTCCTTTTTCTCTTCACTCGCCGCAGGCGTTTGTGCTGCGGGCGCGAGCCATTTTGCTAAGCCATCGCGAAGAGTGTTCGGACGGACTGGCTTGGTAATGTAACCCGACATACCAATCTGAAACGCTTCATCGCGATCGCCTTTAAGGGCGTGGGCGGTCATCGCGATGATTGGCGTGGTGAAGCCGCGCTGACGCAGAATCCGTGTCGCCTCTAGTCCGTCCAAGTTGGGCATGGATACGTCCATGAGCACGACATCGAAATCACCTTTCAGAGCTGCGTCGACGGCGGCGGCGCCGTCAACCACGTGCTCATATTCAAGGCTGAGGCGGTCGAGCATTTTTTTCGCGACCATCGCATTCGTTTCAGAATCCTCAGCGATGAGAACGCGGCCTGTCAGGGTATCTGGCTTCGCTGATTGTTCATCTGGTTTTTCGGTTTTTTCGTCAGAGATTTCGACTGGAACAGAGAAACGGAAGGTTGATCCAACGCTGGGTGCGCTGCTGACCGATATCGAACCATCCATGATATCGGACAGTTCCTTACAAATTGCGAGGCCAAGGCCGGCACCGCTGTGTGCGCGGGACTTTGATGAATCCGCCTGTTTAAAACGATCAAAAAGGACAGCCTGGTCCTGTTTTGAAATTCCAATACCTGTATCTTTGACTTCTAGGGTCAGTTTGTCTTGCCCACTTTCTTGTTCGACATTGATGCTGACAGAAACGACACCGCGCTGCGTGAACTTAATTGCGTTTCCGACGAGGTTAATAAGCACCTGGCGAATTTTCCCGACATCAGATTTGATAGCTTTTCCGGGTGTATTCACTTCTTTGGATAGGGTGATCCCTTTTTTCTCCGCGAGCGGGCTGAATACTTCGGTCACGATTGTGGACAGCTCTATTGGATCGAAGACCGAATACTCCACATCGATTTCTCCGGCCTCAATACGAGACAGGTCAAGCAAATCGTCAATCAGGGTGAGAAGTGTCTCTGCAGAGCGCTCGGCGGCTTTCACTAAGTTTGCAGTTTGCTCATTCACGTCAGACCGTTCAACAAGAGACAAAGACCCAATCACCCCGTTTAGAGGTGTTCGCATCTCATGGGACATGTTTGCAAGGAAATCAGATTTTGCGATATTGGCGTTCTCAGCAGCCTCTTTGGAATCGCGTAATTGTTGCTCTTTTGCGAGCCGGTCAGAGATGTCACGGATAACGCCATAATAGAGGGCGCCCCCCTCGCTTTCGATCCGACGTCCTAAGAGCTCAGTGGGGACGCGTTCTTTCATAGCGTTGATGAACTCGATCCGGATTTTGACTGTTTCACCGTTCCCGGCGGTTGTCATGCCAGAGAGGGCTTGTCCCATATTATCCGGTGCGACGAAATCTGCTGCCGACCGCTTTAATATTTCCTCTTTGGTGTACCCCGAAAGCTGGCAAGCCAGTCCATTTGCATCCAGCAATTCGCCTTTTGAGTTGATAACAACGATTGCGTCAGGTGAAAGCTCAAACAGGCTTTGAAAACGTTCTTCTGAAGCACGTAAGTTGTCTTGAGCGGCGCGCGCCTCTGTGATGTCCCGCAGATAGGCAGAGAAGAAAATGCTGTCGCCGAACTCGACTGGCGAAATCGCGAGTTCCACGAGGAGGTCGTCGCCGGCTTTGTTCATCGCGGGAACTTCAACGCGTTTGTTCAAAACCGCATGCTCACCTGTCTTCAGGTACTTTTCCAGTCCGGTGTGGTGAGCATCCTGGAGGCTGGCTGGGATGATTAAATCTGACAATGTGGCGCCGACCGCTTCTTCGCGCGAGTATCCAAAAACTTGCTCAGCTGCTGGATTGAATTCGACGATTATGCCGTGCTGGTCCATCATAATGATGCAGTCGAGCGCTGCATCGATCACGGCGTTTCGAAGCGCGGTATCGCGCTCAATCGCAACCAGTGTTTTTTTGGCTTCAGCCATGGTCGGGTCCCCGTCACATTTTGCAACGTGCATTTCAAATTTTTTCGTCATCGCCTCGCCTGTTTGCGTTTCGCATGGGCGTTGCAATTTTCGACACAGACCCTCTCTCAGCAAAATTTATATATATTGGAGTGCATTGCTGAGCGTTTTAGGGAGCGTCACTTCCCCATTGTTTGCATTATGCCACATAAACCTTTGCAAAATGCGAATGAGAGCGCCGCAATTTGCAGCACTCTGTTTCGACTTAGTAGGCACCGCGTGCCGTCAGAACGGCAATCGGCGTCCGGACCAAGATGGCGATATCCATCCAAACGGTCCGCTTTTGAAGATAAGCGACGTCCAGAACCACTTGGCGATCGAAGGGGAGGTCTGCGCGTCCCATAATTTGCCAGAAGCAGGTAATCCCCGGTTTTCCGCGAAGGCGGCGACGTTCAACTTTTGAGTATTTTTCGACCTCGGCTGGCAGTGCAGGACGTGGTCCTACCAAGGACATATCACCTTTAAGGACATTCCAAAGCTGCGGCAGCTCATCGATGGAGAATTTGCGAATAAAACTTCCAACACGCGTAATACGCGGGTCTCGCTTGAGTTTAAATGTCACGCCGTCATCACGGTCATGTTTCTGCTGGCTAAGTTGAGCCTGTGTTGGGCCATCAATCCGCATGGATCTGAATTTGAAGATTTCAAATGGCTTGCCACCCTCACCAATACGGGTCTGCCGGTAGATGGCGGGGCCTTTGCTTTCCAGGCGTACGGCAAGGGCTGTTCCTATCAACAATGGAGACAGGCACAGTATCCCCGCGAGAGACGCCCCAATGTCCATCATCCGCGCCGCAGCGCGATCGAGAGCCCCAACAATTTTGCGTCGACGACGACCGAGGGCATACTTGGCTGCGTTCAGTGTGAAGGTGACATTTCCGACCAAATAGCGTTGCCACATGCGACGCGGTTCGCACTTCAGGCGATACATCCACTCGGTGCCCGACTTACGCATCCATTCCGGAGCACGCGGAATGCGGCCAGAAACAAAATCGAGAAGGCCACCAACGCCGAGAACGACTGGAGCATGAATGCGGTGGCGAACTCGCGCTATCCAAACATCTTGAGACGGAACACCAAGCGCAACGAATAGAACGCGGGCGCCAGACGCATTGATCTGGTCAATGATGGCATCTTCCTCGCGAGGGCTGAAAAACCCGTGCTGCGTGCCGGCCACGTTTAGGTTTATGCAATCTGCGATCGCATTCTTGGCTGCATCCTCAGCAACACCCGGAGCGCCACCCAGGAAGAAGATCGGAATCTTGCGGAACGCGAGGCAGCGACACAGTGGACCAAACAGATCAGTGCCGTTCAGGTTGTCGCCCAAGACCTTCCCATCGAGTTTCGCAGCGAGTGAAACGCCGGAGCCATCTGGAAGCAGAGCGTCAACATTTTCGAGCGTGTCGCGGTAGCGCCAATCGTTACGAGCGACGTTCGCGCAATGGGCATTAAAGAACGCAATCTGTGTTGGTGTGCGGGACTGAGCTCGGTCTGCGATCCAGTAAACCGTTTCCGCCATACCAGCTTTAACGACATCATAGCCTAGAAGTTTCTGATATTCTAAGCGGCGATCGGGACCAACCGATGGACGTTTAAAGGGATGGCGTTGCTGCGCCAGGGTGTGAATTTGAGCGGTTTGCATGGGTGCTCTCCTGCGTTCATGATGCCCCTTTCTTGGTCGCAGGATGCATTCCGCGTTGGCTGAAGAATAAATAAATCAATAATAACAGATAATTAGCTGGATACGTCGCTCGAATTCACCGCTCGGCCGATGCAATTCGCCGATTGCGGAACGCGCAGATTGCAAAGGTTTTTGCATTTCACGAAATGCGAAAAATACCGTGCTAGAATTAAAATCTAAATAAAAACAGTGGCTTGAGTGCTTTGGGTGCACTGGGGCAAAACTGGGGCGTTTCTTGAACCTCTCTTCGCACAACTGTCCAGGAGAAGCGACATGCTTCAACGCGCCATCAAATCAGTTATCGCAAAAGCAAAAGCGCAAGCGACCAGCAAACTCACTTGTAATGTGGGATGGTTAGCCGGAGCTGAGTTTATTAGCCGCTTCGGCCGCATCGTGGCAGCCGTTATACTTGCGCGGCAACTTGATGCTGTCGCGTTTGGGATTGCGGCAATTGCCCTAACCATCTTCGAAGTTACCCGCGTGTTTACTGAAAATGGAATCGGCGCTGCTGTTATTCGGGCCAGCGACAAGCTTTTTGATGCAACCGCGAACACGGCTCGCCGCTTGATGTGGGCCGTATGCATATCGCTGATGGCTATTCAGTTCATCGCAGGTTTCGTGGTCGAGATGATCCTTCCAGGACGCGATGCCGGTGCAATGGTGGCCATGCTTGGCTTTGTATTCCTGCTGATGCCATTTGGCGTCATGCACGCGTATGCGTTGCAACGCTCAGAGCGCATGAAAGAACTGGCTGCTATTGGTACCGCACAAGTTGCAGCCGATCATATCCTTACCGCTGCCCTTGCGATTTGCGGGTTCGGGGCTTGGGCGATTGTCTTGCCTAAGCTGCTCACAGCGCCGATTTGGCTTTTGGGTATGTTGCGTACCAAAGCATGGGTGCCGAACCTCGCAGCCGGATACGCACCTGCCGCCAGCATTCTGAGATTCTCAATGCCGGTCCTTGGGTCAGAGCTAATGTGTACGTGCCGCGATCAATTGGACAAGTTCATCGTTTCTTTGATGTTCGGCGTTGAGGCTTTGGGACTTTACTACTTCGCATTCAATGCAGGCCTCGGAGTGTCTACGGCGTTGAACCGAGCTTTCGCTAACGCTGTCTATCCGCATCTTTGTGCCGCTGGTGACCAGCTAAAGTCTTACCGCGACGCGCTATTTAACCTCGGGCTTCCGTTCAGTGTCTTATATGTCGCTCAGGCTGGCATGGCGCTGTATTATGTCCCAGTGGTCTTTGGTGAGACATGGGCATCGGCCGCTTCATTGGTCGCCATTCTGTGCCTTGGCGGACCCGCTCGTCTGTTCGTTGACGCTGCGCGCCTCCATGCGAGAGCGAGCGGCGCCTCAGGACATGACTTTCGTATCTCACTCGGCTTCACAGCAAGCGTGCTGATCCCATTTGCTCTGTTTGCTGTTCATGGCCTGCTCGCTGTTTCGATCATCTCTGTCGCCTCGGCTTCAGCTTTTGCCCTGGCAGTCACGCACATCACGCTGCGCGCACGCCAATCCTCAACACCTAATCCAGTGGGAGTAATCTCATGAGCCAGCAACCTGCTGTTTCCATCATCATGCCCGCCTACAATGCGCAGGCGACGATCGCCGCCTCCATTCAAAGCGTCAGAGCTCAAACTCTGAAGAACTGGGAGCTGATCATTGTCGACGATGGTTCAAAAGACGACACCGCGGATATCGCTTCGGCAATCGCGAAACAAGATGCTCGCATTTGTGTTGTTCAACGACCGAACCGAGGACCATCTATTGCGCGCAATGTTGGCGCGAGTTTGGCCCAAGCTCACGTAATCGCATTCTTGGATGCTGATGACTTCTGGGCGGCTGAGCGTCTGTCCGGCATGTTGGCTAAGTTCCGCGATGAACCAGGCGCTGGTGTTTTGTTCAGCCGCACGCGTTTCATCGATGCGAATACGCTTGAGCCTGGCACGCTGACCTCATTCTCAGAACAGCTGAGCGCCTCGGATCTAATGTCTGAAAACGCACTGTGCAGCACATCCAATATCGTCTGCCTTCGACGCGTCTTTGAAGAGACAGGCGGCTTCACACCCGGACTAAACTATGCCGAGGACCAAGACTGGTTGCTACGTGTAGCCTTGGAAGGGAAATGGCAAATCAAAGGCGTCGATGAAGAGTGGTTCTTCTACCGCTCTGCCAACGAAAGTCTGTCTACTGATCTTGATGCGATGCGCCGCGGTTGGTTTCGTATGGTCGAGGCGGCGAAGATAGACTTCCCCGAAAAGGCAGAGTGGGCGGTCAAACGTGCCTTCGGCCCGATCCACCGTCAGCTTGCAAGACGTGCTCTTCGCATGGGACAATCCGCGCGAGCATTTGAATTTCTGATGATCGCGCTTCGCCGTGACCCGTTACTGCTGCTGCGGCAGCCCAAAAGAACCGGTTTCACTCTGATCGGTACCATCCTTTCTTTCATACCACACCCCAAGCTTAAGGAGCTCGTCGCACGATGATGACCCCAACTGTTTCTGTAATCATGCCGGTCTACAACACGGCAAAATACATTGAAGCTGCGATCGACTCTGTTCTCGCGCAGACTTTTACCAATTTCGAACTCTTGATCATCGATGATGAAGGGACGGACAACTCAATAGATCTATCCCGGGCTTACGATGATCGGCGTATACGGATCATCTCACAGCGTAACCGTGGTCTCGCTGGAGCTCGTAACACCGGGATTCGACACGCCGCCGGAGAGATCATAGCACTGCTAGATTCCGACGATATCTGGGAACCATCTAAGCTCGAAAAGCATGTTGCTCACTTGCGGACCAACCCAGAAGTTGGCGTGAGCTATGCGGCCTCTGCGATGATTGATGATGATGGTCATTTCCTTCGGATCGTTCAGCGTCCGAAACTTAAAAATGTCACGGCCCGGGATGTATTCCTCCGGAATCCTGTCGGGAACGGATCAGCGGCCGTTCTGCGGCGTGCAGCTTTTGATGACATCGCTTTTTTGAGCTTAGACCGTGAAGAACTGGATTATTTCGATCCCACATTTCGCCAATCTGAAGACATTGAGTGTTGGTGCCGAATTGCGCTGATGACGTCTTGGAAATTTGAAGGCATCGACGGCGCTCTTACGCAGTATCGGATCAACGAAGGCGGATTGTCTGCCAATGTCGTAAGTCAGTTCGCGACCTGGTGCCGGGTCCGAGACCGCGTTCAACAAATCGACCCAAAATTTGCAGGTAAGTGGGCGCCTTATGCCGAAGCGTATCAGCTCAGATATTTGGCGCGTCGCTGCGTCCGCATGGGTGAAACAGCGATGGCGTGGAGCCTGATGAAAGACGCCCTTCGTCGATGCCCAATGATTGCGATCGAAGAGCCAAAAAAAACGCTCTCAACCTTTGTTGCCACATTCGGATTGCGGTTTTTGCCGGGTGCTTTCAGCGCGCCGGTTCGCGCCGCCATCCAGCGGAGCTAATCATGCACAATACGACAAAAGTTTTTCACGTTCTTGATGACCTCGCAATGGGCGGTGTAACGCGCGCGTTGCGAAATTTCGATCATCCTGACCTCGCCGTCTTCGGTGAGCACGTAACCGTCGATGTTCGAAACGAGCCTGTGCGCGCACAAAGCCCAAATGATGTCGCGATCATCCACTTTACCGCCAACTGGAAGAAGTTCGGATGGCTGTTCGATCTCAAAGCCCGAGGTGGGTTTTGCCGGATTATTTTGATCGAACATACGTACACGGAAGGGTATGAGCGAAACAAAGTCCGACCGAAGAAACGTTTTCGAACTATGCTTCGGCTTGCCTATCGCTTGGTTGATACCGTGGTCGCCGTTTCTAACCACCAACGGAAATGGATCCTGGAAAATAAACTCGCTCCAGCTTCGAAAGTCGTCGCTATTCCGCAGTCTAGGATCTGTAATGATCTTCTGACGCTGCCAATCAACAAGGCTTCAGATGGACCATTACAGATCCGCGCCTTTGGACGTTTTCATGAGCAAAAAGGGTTTGATCTTTTGATTGATGCGATGGCGAGTATACCCGCCAATATCGCTGAGCTCAAAATTGCTGGAACCGGGCCGGATGAGGCGTTACTCAAGGAGCATGCTAAGCGACTTCCACATGTAGAAATTTGCGAGCCTTTCGTATCACCTGATGCATTCTTGTCTGACGCAGACCTCGTTGCAATTCCATCCCGTTGGGAGGCATTCGGTCTAGTTGGTACAGAAGCGCGCGCAGCAGGTCGCCCGATACTCGCCGCCCGTATCGATGGGCTTAACGATCAGCTGGATGCCGCTAGCTTTGGCCACGCTCCGAACAGTGTCGCTAGCATCGTTCGCGCAATTTATAAAGCAGCAGCAGTGACCAATTTGCCAGCACGAGGAAAGGCAGCTCGTTCGCGTGCGGCGTCAGAGTTTGATGCGATGATCGCGAACTGGGGTAAGCTCTTAGGTGAGCCCACGGCGACTGCCTCGTAATGACGTTATGAGCACCCGTATTGTCGGAATAGATTTAGCGCGTTCATCAGCGATCCTGCTGGTGACGTGGAAGCACAGCATGGCGAGCTTCGGAGCACGCGGGCAGCTCGAAGGTGTTGCGAATATTGGTTTGGAGCTGCTCATGCAGCTCGCGACGCCGATATTTCTCATTCTCTTTGGGGCGATGCTGGAGCTGGTCTATCTGCCACGATATGAAGCGGACAAGGCCGCCGAGACTGCAAAGCGTCTCTATCGCCGAGCGTGGCAGTGTTACGGATATTATGCGCTCGCGATAATCGTATTCTTTTTGGTTATGGGTACCTATTCGCTGAAAGCATTACCGCTTGTGTTCACCGGGTTCATCAGCGTTCCATATTCTCACTTGCTTGCGTTCTATACGGTCGCGCTCGCGCTTTCGCCCTGGCTCTTAGCGCTGCGATCTAGGGTTGGCTTATTCCCAGTGGTATCCGTCGCATTGGCTATCCACTTCGCACACCCCTTAATAAGCCAATTACCGCAAGCTCCGCTTTTGTTCGGAAGGGACTACCTTCAGCACATGAGTGGTTTCCTATATGGACAGGGCGTTGATTTCATGGGTCCCTCGCTTATCCATGGGCTGTCTTTAGTTGTTATAGGAATGTTATTCGGGGCTGGGTTTAGACCATCAAGCCATCGGTCCGCCGCCAAAGCACTGTCTCCAACGATGTCTTTGTGGATCGCTGGAGGAGCAAGCCTGGTGATTGCTTTCTGTTGGAATTGGTCTTCGCCTCACAGCACACTGGATGACTTGCTAGAGGCGAGCCTTCGTATCGAGAGTCACCCATTGTATTTTAGTGTGGGCGTATTGGGCGCATTAGGGATGACGTGGTTTTTTGTCCTGACGCACGATTTGCGCGGTATGCGGTTTGGATATCCAATTCGCGTGTTCGGCCGGCGTAGCCTATTCGCTTTCGGTATTGGCAACATCCTATGTTATATAGCGCCAAGTTCTCTGACTGAGGTGTTAGGACTTTGGGGGAGCGTTTTGGCGCTATTTCTCACCGTTTGTTTGCTAACTCTGATATATGATAAGTATGCAGATTACCGACCCGAAGGCGGATATGCTTCGATGTTTCGAAGAGTGATGAAGCGCATCGTGACTGCCGAGTAATACAAAGACGTGAGACCACGCTGCGTCATGGAGTTCGACTGTACGGACTTGGGTCGGGTTCTATTCCAAGATTCAATCCAGAGCGCCATAACAGAATAGACCCTAAAACCTTATGCCTGCTCCTGATTGGCACAAGCTTGTTGAAGCTCTTTCGCGGCGATCCCCATGACAATCAAGCCTGGCCAGATGAGATAGGAAAGAATTTCCAGGTTCTCTCCGATCGTGTAGAATGATAAAAGCAGAACCATGCCGAAGGCGATGCGACCGGCGTTAGAGCGTGCGACGGCGAGCAGTGCGAACTCTATCATGCTCCAAACCAAAGGAATTGCGAGGGCGATCGCGCCAACAACGCCTTTCACAAAGAGCAGACCGAACCATGTGTGATGGCTGCCGATCGGCATATATTCAACAGCGTGCGGCCCGCGCTCAACGACCCCATGTCCCCAGATAGGGGCCTCGTTCCACCACCGATCGATGGCGATATCGCCGAGCAACTCACGAACGCGAGTGGAGTCTGCGCGCATCGATTTCACAGAGTTTAGAGTTGCATCAACCCAATCTAAGATGCCTTGCGCCATCGGTGTCAGCATTAACAGGCCAAGTGTGGCAGCAAACCACATAGCAGGGCGCTTCGTTTCACCAACAGCAATAACAACTGGCCAAATAAACAGGGCTGCCGCGATGGCGAGCCTAGCCTTGCATGTCCAGATCATCGCGAGCGCCGACAAGATGCCCATATATTTCCAAAACTTACGCTTATCCGACAGGGCGAAAATCAGATACATATTGCCGATCATCCCAGCGGCTGGCGACCAAGGCGTGAAGTATCTCAGACGTGTCGACCCATCGGTTGGTTCGATAGAGTATAATTGAACCGCGAAGAATTCTGGGCCTGGTCCACCGACGATTTTGAGCGGAGACACAAATAGGACCTGCGGTAACCCAACCATCGGTGCTGCTAAAAATACGGGTGTCAGTAGAAGATTTCCAAGAGCGACCCAGCCTGCTGCGCGAATGATGGTCTCGATGCGTACATTCATACAAGCCCCAATTAATGGGAAGAGTGCGAGCAATGCCCAGCCCTTCGCCCAACCAATGGTGGACTTAATCGTTTGTCCAAGCCCCAGGTTTTGGTTCATGTGGCCGACTCCTAAGGCCAGGAGCATGACCAGCATTCCCGCGATCCAAACCCAGACACCACCTGGGATGGTTGGGACAGCGCGTGTCGCAACGGCATCGCTTTTCAGATAGACCCGAGCAAACAGTAGACCGGTCAGTCCAACCCCGAGAACAGGGCCGAGGACGTATAAGCCGCCGAACAAATAGACAAACCAAGTCGAGGCGAGCGCGACGGCGACTATAAGGTCTTCAGGAGCGCGCGAATGATAGGCAGTCTGATCCATAGCAGGGCCAATCCAATCGTGTAGAATAGCATCCCGGCAATCGTGCCGAGGGTGATGAACTTTTTCGACGGGTTCGCTGGTGAGCTCGGCAAAGCCGGTATCTCAACAGTTTGCGTCAATGGGTATGACGCGAAAACGTCAGTCCGGTTTGTGTCGATCCGCGCAAGCGCTGAAGCGAAGACAGTTTCTGCGACTTGATGATCGCGGAGCAGGCCGTCGAGTTCAGTCGCGGGGACTGCCAGCTCTTCGACGCGGATCTGCGTGTTCTGAAGTTGCTCTTGCATAGCGTCGCGGCGCTTTTGAACACCGGCGAGGCCGACAGCAGCTTCTACAAGTTTCGCGATCAGAGAAGAGCGCTCGCCTTTTGAGGTGTAGTAAGCGCGGTCCAGGCTCGCAAAGTCTTCAAATCCGATCAGCAAACGTCCGCGATTGAAGAGACCTTTGTTGAGGCCAGAAAGTTCCTGGGTCGCGGAAATGACATCAGGATGGTTTGGCCCAAAAATATCAGCCAGTTCGGAACGGGTGGTCGTAGCTTTTGAGTGCGCTTCGATCAGCGACTGGAAAGCGCTGTCTGACAGCAAAGTCAGGATATCTATCGCTTGTTCGGCTGAGATGCCGAGGATGCTAGACAGGCGCATAACTTCGCTACGAGCGACTTCCATTTCGGCCTGTGCGCGTTCCAGGTCGATCCGTAGTGTTTCTGTTTGACCCACCAGGTCACGGAACTGTTCAACCGAAATCAAGCCGTGCTCTGTTTGGAAGGAAATGATCTTAGCTTGTGTCTCACGCACGCTCGTTTCGAACCCTTCGAGCGTTTCACGATAGGCCATTTCGCGAAGATCTTGCTCTTCCGCCCGCAGCGCATTGAGCTCAAACTCAAACGACGCCAGCCAGGCATCTGCCAAAGCCTTCGCGGCTTCTGCAGAGCTTGCCTTTACCGAGACATACATCAGCTTGGTTTGGTTCGCGAGCTTTATGCTCGGTGCGGAAACGTCTGTCAGTGGAAGGTCCAAGGTGCTCGCGACTTTTCCGCGAAGACGATAAGACTGAAGAAGCTTCTTATAGTTCTCTGTTGGGCTTAGGCTTTGACTGCCGAACGGCGAGGCTGTGTTGCTTGTGGCCTGGCCCAATGAGTCTAAGTTGACTGAGGTGCCTGATCCAGCACCTGGCAGGATCAGGGTGAAACCACTACTATAGGTTTTTGGCGCCAGGAAGTAGAAAGCCATTGCCAGAGCCAGAATACCGACCCAACCGATCGCAAGAACAGCAAGGTATCTCATCCAGCGGCCTTGGCGTGGGCCGCCTTTAAGGAAGGTCCAGTTACCGATCATCGGACAACACCTCCGAAAATTGCGGCATTCAGGGCAGGCGAAACCGTCTCTGACACCATGGCGATGATGTCGCGCGCATTGGTGACGTGAGAGTCGTAACAAGCGATTGCATCGTTCGGGAGAAGCACAGGATTGAAGTCATCCCGGTCGGCGCGGCGTACGAGATCTTCGATAGAACGCGCAATCACTTCACTTTCACCCGTGATTGGGTTGCGTGAGATAAGAACCGCCCAGCGACGCGCATTGGTGGCTTGAATGCCGCCAACACAGTTGGCTGATACCAGACCCTGCAGGAAACGCGTTCCGTAGGGCAGCTTGGTCGAATAATCGCCGATCGCAGATGTTGCGTTTGAAGCAGCGGGACGGGTTAGGTTGGACATGTAGACGCGAATACCGGGCGGTGTGATCCGAGACGGACGCGCGAGCGCCATTTGGAAACAACCGCGAGAAGGAACGTGGATCCGGTCACCGGCGACCAAAAGCGGGTCTTCGATCGGGCCGCCATCAATTGCGCCGGTCATGTTAAAGACGCGACGACGACCATTACGGATCAGAACGACGTTACGAACGTCTGCGTCCGGACGAACGCCAGCAGACGCAGACAGCGCTTTGCTGAGGCGGCGTTGCAGTGTGAAATCGCCAGACGCCTCAATGCGGGCAGCAGGATCTGAATTCGCACCGCGCTCGTTGAGCAGAACGTCACCAGACTGGAAAACTGCGCCAGACACTGAAACTTGGATTGGGGCCCAGTGCAAAACATTGGTCGTGACTTGAATGAAGTTAGACTTGAAGTAACCACCGCTCACCAACAGACGCGCTATTGTGTTTTCGAGTTGGCTTTTAGTTGTTCCAGCAGCCGGGATGTCTCCGAGATAAGGCAAACGGAGGAAACCGTCCGGAGAGATGACGTAATCGCCCTGAAACCCTTCGCCGCGAACAATAGATAGACGCAGCAGGTCACCTGGTGAGAGGAGAGCTGGCTCTTCGAAAGCAGCACCGAGACCTGCATCAATCGGCTGGCCTGACAGAGCTAGATCCATGTCTTGGCACCGCGCCAGATTCTGCGAAGTTGCCGATGTGAATAGCTTATTCTGTTTTGCATCGGACATGGACTGAAATTGCGCCTGGTACGGAGCGGCTGAGACGCTCGCGATGTTTTGCGGACGCTCAAATGAGCCGGCGCATCCAACCAGGACGAATACGAGGGCAACAGCTACCCAGCGGATGATGCTCTGAAGACCTGCAATCATGACCGGCTCCCGCTTTTTCCAATCGATCTGAAAACCGCGATGGCCCAAGGACACTCTGTGCGGACGATCTTGAGCACGCAGCCATCATCGATCATGGTTTTGACTTCGATCATGTCGCTCGCGATAGAACCTGCTTGGTTCAGTGCGCGGTGAAAGCGAGTGAGAACAGTTTCGTTTTCGATAGAAATGCAAACGCTAGCCATGAACGCCTCCTGTTTGGGAGGAGAGGTTTGCAAAATGCGGCGCAGTATAAATTATCTTAAAAAAAACAATATGCTATGGAGAGTGAGCCCAGTGATCTTCTCGATTTGCAAATTTCAAATTGCAATTTGCAAGATCGTTTTCGCGATATGCAATGCGTATCACAGCTTCTGGCTAGGTCTCCCAGAGCGGTAGGGATCCAATTTTCTCAACAAGGAAGTCGATAAATACCCGAACCTTTCGTGTCAGGACGTTGTCCTTCCCCCTTAAACTTGGGCCAAGTTGATCTTAGTGTTTTTGGCGGTTCAGGAAGGGGTGAGGATGGCTCGAAAGCGTTATTCGGATGAGGACGTTCTGCGGTTGCTGCGGGAGATTGAGCTTTCACTAACCGAAGGCTTGGACGTCGTGAGCGCCTGCCGAAAAGCCGGTGTGTCTAACGCGACCTACTATAATTGGCGCAAGAAATTTGGCGGTGTGAGTAAGTCCCAACTGGCTGAAAAGAAAGCTCTCGAGAAAGAGAACGCCCGGCTGAAACGGATCGTCGCTGATCTGGAACTAGACAAGCTGATCCTCAAAGAGACACTCGATTATCTAAAGCCCAGGGCCTGAAGCCAGCTGACCTGCGTCAGGCCGTGATCCACGTGCGCCAGAAGCTCGACACCTCAGAGCGGCGGACTTGCAGAACGGTCGGCATGGCGCGCTCCACGCAGCAGTACAAAACCCGCAAGGCAGAGGATGATGAAGCGCTGCGCCTGGCCCTCATCCGACTTGCTAAACAGTATGGCCGTTATGGCTACCGGAAGATTGCCAAGCTGCTCAGGCTTGAGGGCTGGGTGGTCAATCACAAGAAGGTTGAGCGGCTATGGCGCGAGGAAGGCCTGCAGCTGCCGAAGCGCCATAAGAAGCGCAAACGCCTCTACCACAAAGACAGCTCTATCATCCGGCTCCGCCCGCATTACCGCAACCATATCTGGAGCGTGGACTTCGTGCATGACAAGCTGAGCTCTGGACGGCCCTATAAGATGCTGACCGTGCTCGATGAATACACACGCGAAGCGCTGTGTGTGCATGTCGGCGCCAGGATGGGATCAGCCGATGTCCTGGAGGCGCTTTATCCACTCCTGCTCAAGCATGGAAAGCCTGATCATATCCGGTCAGACAATGGCCCAGAGTTTATCGCTGCAGGCTTACAAGACTGGTTGAGCAAAGTCGGCATCAAACCACTGCGCATTTATCCCGGTAGCCCTTGGGAGAATGGATACAATGAACGCTTCAATGGAACGCTGCGCCGTGAAATCCTGAATGCCGAGTGGTTTACCTCGCTCGATCAGGCTCAAACCGTCATCAATACCTGGGTCAGGCAATACAATCGTGTTCGACCGCATCAGGCCCTGGGCATGCGCCCACCAGTACCGGAAACCCTACTTCAAAGTGGCCCATAAAGTGGGGGCTAGACACTCTCAATACATCAAATGACGTATGACCCTGACTGTACTGGATTTTAGGTTTCGACGTCTCTGACGTTCGCGAAGGAAGAACCAATGAAGTCTATATGGCCGTTGCTGTCAGCGGCGACACTCGCAGCTTGCCAGCCAGGAAGCAGCACTGCGAATGCGCCCAGTGAATTGAATGATGCTTCTAATCGAGCGCAAGCAGTCGTTGCGGAAGACAATTGTCCATTCACTTTCCCAACACCTAATGTCCAACTTGATTCAACGAATACGCCGTCGCTGCTCGAGTTCCCGGTGTTCAACTTACATGAAACGCTCGATCTTCAGGGTGCGGATGGGAAGATCACCCAGTTTCGTGCCTGGTCGGCGCATTCTTTCAACGAAGATGGTCGACTGAATCAAAACGCCGCGATTGGCTATGTTCAAAATCTCAAAGGCTGGAAGGTGTTGTTTACGCCAGATGAAAAATTCGCGGAGTTCGATCGGATCGACAACAATGCAATATTCACCTTCGAAGCTGATACAATGATCGATGTGATCGAAGTGGATGGGATTGAGGTCGAAGTGCATTTCGCCATCGCCGAGGCCTCCCGCGTGGCGACTCTAATGCTGCCCATCAATGATGGAGAGTTTTTTCACCCCGTTTCGATTGGCGTTTATCCGGGAATGGCAGGTTGCGAAGAAACCACGCGGGCTGCGTTCGGCACCGTGATGGCGAATCTATCGCTTAATCTGGACAACCCGAACTATCATAACTCTGAAGATATTCAGCAGATTATGGCCGACAAGCGTAAAGGGCTTTGATTAGCACAGACCCTATTCACTCCAATGCGGTGAGCGCGCTGTTTATCGCCCTCATTGGGCGATCTCTGCATCACTGAATGTAACGTTCGGCTGGGAGTAATTATACAACCCGAGTTGGCCGCGATTTGGGAAAACGCCGGTCGCGTCGAGGGCAATGCGTCCATTTTCCTTCACCAGGATTCGGCCCGAAGAGTATTCGATCTCGATAATGTGGTTGGTGTCATAGGTCCAACCGGGCAATCCTGCATTTGCACTCGTGATTGGAGTGATAAGCGCATCATTGCTCTGAGACCAAAACGCCGAGATCATATCATCTTTTGAAAGCGCTTCTGGTAGATATCCCTGATACCTGGATATCCGCCACCCTTCGGGAGCGTCTTGCCCCCCATAAGTGCCAACTGAATGTTTCCAATCGACAAGGACAAAGTCGACCAATTGTCCGTCGCCTTCGGCTTGAAAATTGGCGCCGAGTAAGAGGCCAATATGGTCTTTGTTGCCAGCGACGCCGGCGGAGTCGATCCGGACTCCTGTCGTAAATTTCAGCGAGCCTTCAATTTGCTCCGTCATCAGGGCGATCGGGTGTCTAAGGTTGGCGGTCACACTCGCTGAGCGTCCGGAGGCTGGAATTTCCCATGAGTTGTTAACAGCGCCAGAAAGCCCGGTCGCGGTCCATCGCCTAAAGTCTACGACGGCTATCTCACTATAAGTGCCAAGACTGGTCTCTCTCTGGGCGTTGGTCTCGGGTTCAGCCTCTGGTTTAGTCTCCGAGTCGGGTTCGGTTTCAAAGTTGGTGCGATCATTGGAGGAGACTTCTAGGCTTATGTCGCCGAGCAGAGACATTTTGCCAGGCAGCCCAACCTGTACGTCCGGGCGTTCGGGTTTGGCGAGCCCTTCGGCAAATCTGATATCCCCCGTTAACGCAACATCATGGATACAGATAACAATCCAAGGGAAGGCCAATCGTTTGGCTTCGCAAGCCTGCTTCGCGTTCGCCATAGCTTGCTCACTGATTGCCTCGGGAAAAGTCGGATGACCTTCAACAGCGTAGTCTGCCGCTGACTTGCCTTCAGTGTACGGGAGTAGCGAGGAGTTTTCCAAGAGGCGCCATAGATCAGTATACGGACCATGTATCCAGTCTCTCTGAGTGTTGTCTTCGGGAACAATTAGGTCGTTGAGGGGGTCGCTATCATTATTGCCGAGAAGTCCGCGACTGGCTTGATCGGATAATAGGTCAATATCGATGTTCAAATAGCCGTGCAGTCCGAAGCGAACGGACGCGACGTCTGGCTTAAGGACAACATATTCGTTTTCGCCGACTTTTGCGACAATAACGCCGCCAATGGGGCCAAGAAAGGCTTGGCTTGGATCAACTGTTTGAGCACCGTTTATGAAGGTCCAAGCCCCGGTGCGGCTATCGAAGTTGATGACGACATCTGCGAACCGCAGGCCAATGGCTGTTTGTACACTGGTCGCACTGGTCCACGGCTCGATTCTGACATGCGCTGCGAATTCGCCGTCCTCCGTCTCAGCGAGAACAAAGTCACCTGCTGTTTGAAGGTCGTACAGGAGACCATCAAAGGTGATGTAGTGAGGTTCACCCGAACCAGATCCGCCAGGTTTGTTTTCTGGAAAGGGTTCTGGCGGATCACAAGCAGAATCACCGAAGTCGACCTGCTGCATCGCCTCGCAGTATTTTTCGCTCGCGGCGCATCCATTTTTCTTGGCTTGATCGCACAGTAACGTTCTGCCGGTTGCTTTACAGGCGCTCTTGAGGCGGTCGATTTCCTTCTGGCACTGATCTTTTACGTCTTTGCATTTCTTTTTGCAGGCCTCAGGGTCTGGCCCGCCGAATATATCTGGAATGAGGCTTGTTTGAGCAGAGACGGGCAGTGCGAAAACGGTAAATCCGGCGATAAGAGCGGCGACGAAGGACCTAGAAAGAGACATCTTAGTTTACCTCGCAGTTCTTGACGACGGACTGCAGAAACATGGCCACTGCGAACGCTTCATCTTGGTTCAATTCAGCGGATGCCTGCGAACTATCCAGTGCCCCCGTTGTCGCAAACGTCTGCACGATAGGAACGGTTGAGGACGCAGCTAGGTCTTGCATGCACGCGACCAGCTGTGGATCGGTGTCTTCCTCATCAGTTTCGGCGTCTACTTCAGGGACTGTTGCTACCGCGGCCTGGTCGCTCTGGTTTGCGCCACCGCACGCGGAAACTAAGCCTGCGAAGAGTATGGAAATGTACCACGCAGTTTTCATCTGCCACGCCTCCGAAAAGTTGCCACTGCTGAGTTAGGATTGGAGTTCCAGCAGGATGTCTTTGAAGACCGAAGGCCCAGCCAGAACATCGCCCTGTGTTGCGTAAATGTCTTTATGCATCACCTTGGCAACGAGATTTCCCGGGAACCGCATCATGAGCCCTCGAGACATTTTATCCGTACTCGGAAAAGCACCATACTCAGCGATTGAGTAAACCGGCTGGCCGTTCAAATTGTATTTTAGGTAGTCACTGCCTTCTCGAGCGTTTGAGATATACCTTTCAAAGTTCTCCATTTCCTCGTCACTCCAAATGACCAACTCGATATTAATGATTTCATTGTCGACTGGCGGACGTGGCTGCGTGGTAACTGGATCAGGAGAAAGGTCGTCCGGCATGCGCGCGTAGCTAATATAGATGTGGTCATCCGACATGATTGGAGGTTTCAGCTCAGGAAAAACGCCAAAGCCCTCGGGTAGGCTTGGCATGAGCTTTCCGAGCGTTCCTGCGCAGCTGCGCGGAGGTAGCTCATCGCGCCATTGGTTCCACTCCATCATCGCTTCAATGCCACCCTCATAACGTCCAGAGACGGAGAGGCTATTCGCGTTCTTAAGGGCAGGAGGGCATCCAGTTGAAGATGCTTCACTGCTTACTGATGGCGAACCGCCACCACATGCGGTTAGGGCGAGGGCCGAGAGGCCTACTAGATAAGACTTCATTTTCGTTGCTCTCATGAAAACTTTGGCAATTTATGCGGGACTAGAAACAGGCTCCCATGAGCCCCATCATGGCGCCCGTAATGCGTGGGTTAGTAGCGATTGCCATGCCTGCCTGTTCTTCGGTCATTCCCATTTCACCGGCGATCTCTGCAAATTCGGTATCTGTGAGCGATGCGCCCTCTAAGCGAACGAGCAATTTGAGTTCGTCAGCGTTTAGCTTTGAGTCGAGATGGTTCGCGGCGCATGAGCAAAACTGGGTGTTCCCAGGATCGCCATGAAGGCAAATCCGCTCATATTGATCCCGCGGTGTGCCAGTCCCGCTGAGGGTTTCATTCACGGCTACTTGGTTGGACGATGCTTCACACGTTTGCACCAAGGACTGAATTTTCGGTGTGAGGCGAAGGACAGTTGAGTCGTCTGCCTCCTGCATCAGCGAGATCATCTTTTCTGGCGGAAGTCCTTGCCCGATCACCATTCCAAGGAGTGCAGCTTTGCTCGAACCGCTTTGTGGCACGATATCCTTGTCGAATCCGTCCGAGAAGCAGCCACAAAATGCTTGATCGTACCCAGAGGCAAGGCAAGCCGCGTCCTGTTCAGCGCGCGTGATATCAGCCTGACCACCGTCTTTGATCCGCTTCGCCATTTGATATTCTTCCATGGATTCAGCTTCAGCTAATATGTCTTCCCGGCTCGGGGCGCCTTCCATTTCCCGGCGCACGGCCTCCATTTCCGCTTCCGCTAAGGCCATTTGGTTGACGGGTTTTGGGGCAGGGCGGGTGACGTCGATACTCTCCAGGCCGAGCGCTGGACCGAGGCGTTCAGCATCTGATCGAGCAAAACGTGTTCGTATTTCGCCGGTGCTGTAATCTTCGGCCGCGAGACGGGCCATGCAGTAGTTTTCTGGGTGACGCGATGTTTTTCCCATCGCCTCGTTGATGCTGGCCGCACGTCTTAACATGGCTTCCACTTCGGCCGCTGATACGCCAAAATCTGCGGCGATATGCTCTTCACTATCTCCCTTACGGGTGCGGCGGAATTGAGCCTCAAAAGTTTGCTCATCAAACAGCTTCTGCAACTCGCCCACGACGCATAGTTGTTGTCTTTCCCAGCCGAGGGACTGTTGTGCCATCTGAAGATACTCGGCGAAAATGGCGTTTGTTGGTTTTTCAGGAACACTCGGGCGTGCAGCGCCCGGAATTACGCAGCCACGGACGCTGTTATCTTGGAAAGGATCTGCACCGGAATAGGGGTCGTAGGCGTTAGTCTGCGCTAACATGAGTCCCATTTCTCCGCCCAAACTCTCCGCGGCAATCGCGAGAGCTTCATCCATTTGATGCGTTAGACCGATATTTCTACGATACTCCTGAAACAAGAAGTCCGCATATTCCGGAGATGGACTCAAATGTGACCATGTCGCATGGAGCTTGCCGACACATGTGCAATCAATGTTGGGTGCACCGAGTGTTTGGCAGGCTGATCGATACTGTTGTTGGCGTTTCGCAAATTCATCCGATTGCGCGCCCGCGTGTCCCCCCCAGGATACCCAGCCACAAACCAAGAAAATCAAAATCAATCGATGCAGCACTGCCGGCGTCCTCCATAACTCAGAGGATACAATTTGCGCGGTGTCTCAGCAGGGCGCATACGTCATTTGATGTATGGGCTGATTTCTATTTATGAGAGAGCGGCTTTTGTGAAGGCTTCAGGTTGGACGAATATCTGAAGCTGCCCCAGATTTGCCTGCTCAAACAAAACAGCCTGGTCATTTTCCTGGCAAAACTTTGTGATCGGTTCCGTTCTAAACATTGTATTCTCTTTGCCGTGCACGAAGGCGATTTTATGTGTTTTCGCGACCGCTTCCAAACAGGGCGACCAGTCTTTCGCCCATCGGCAGATGTTGCTCACGAGTCGCGGAACGTCTTCAAAGGAATAGCTGATGGTCCGGCGCGTGAGTTGATAATACTCACCTTTCTGGCGTGTAAGCTCTGCGTCGATCGGGCTGTCTTGAAAGAAGTAATCTATGACGCGGGCCTCGCCGGATTTGGATCGCCGGAAATTTGCTGCAATGATTTTGTGTGGCGCAAGCAGTACGTCAGGCATGTAGCGGCCTGTCATCATGATGCGTTTCATTGTTTTGGGTAGCGCCCTTATTTCTTTGTTTGAAGCGTAAGGGACTCCGGTGTCCACTAGTACCACTTTCGCCGTACGGTTTGGATAGGCTTTAGCGAAATCCAGCGCGTACAGCCCTCCGGACGCCGTACCGGCAATGATCGCCTTTTCGATTTCCAAATGGCTCAATAGTTCAGCATAGTCATGGCAAAGCGCTTCAGGACCAAGCGATCTCTTCCGCGATGCTGTATCCGCGCTTCCGGGTTTGTAAGGAGCGATGATATGCAAGCCCGCGCGCGAGCATGCATCGCGAAACCTGGCGTTCATTTCGGGGGGCATTGAAGTGCTAATCAGTAGGACAGGTTGGCCGCTGATATCTCCGTACTCGGTATATGAAATGGGTCCTGATCGAAGGTTTGCTGTACGCATGGGGAGGGTGCGGTCTTGATCTAAAGACAGATCCAAATGCGTCTCATCGAGTCCGGTAAACTGCAGCAAACTTGCTATCAGTATCACCAACTGCGTCTGGCCACTGACATTCATTTTATTGTAAATACTCGCCAGCTGCGTCCTCACAGTGCGAATAGATCGCCCACGGCGTTTAGCAACAAGGTTTAAGTCGGCGACCTCGAAAATCGATTTTATGATTTCGATTTCAGATCTAGTCAGATCATAAACACTGACAAGGAGCTCTTCCAATTGTGGTTTCCAGATTGGCTTTGCCAGACGCAGGGCTAAGCATGTCGTCCGACGTTCCAAAGTTTCATCTAGTAGTTCAATTGGAGAGATGATTAGAACCTCAATTTCCCCATTATCACGATCGGTTTGGATCAGGATTGGGGTGTCCAATTTCCCATCAACAAGCTTAGAGACCAAACCCCACTGCTTGGTGGATTTAAGCTCCTCTATGAGCCTTGCTGTGTCCGCATCTGGAAACAGGTCATCGAAAAGTGTGTTCGTGGCCAGAAGGGAATGGCTTGAATTTAGAACAGCTGCAGGAACTGGTTGTCTCGCAACATATCGACTGGCGGTCTCCAGATCGGTGTGAGCCTTTTCGAAAAACTCATTCGCTCTAAGAAAATGTTGTTTGAAAAACTTCTGCCAGGTGTCGTCCGATGTTTCAGGCGAAAAATCCTCGTCCAAATACTGGTCGAAGGCTTCGAAAAGAGATTCATACTCAGTGTAGTCCGACAGTGTCGCATACAGTCCGGAAAGAACTTGATGCGCTGTCATTGAGGAGCCTAGGGCTACCGCTTTACCGTCACTCATTTACGCACTTAACACCACTTGCCTAAAACGCAGCTACTTGGCGCATCGCCAGTCAATGGGTCAAGTCAAACTCGAACAGTGCACTTCAATTTATCGAAGCCGATTACTGGTTCTTTGGCGGTTTCTTGCTGCGCTTCTTTTCGCCATTCGGACCGCGGGGCTTTTTAGGGCCTGTGCGTTTCTTTTTGAACTTTTGCCCGACAGGTTTGTCTTGATCTGGTCGACGCACCTTTTTGGGGGCTTTGCCTTTGGGGGCTCCTTTGAAACCGTCGCGTTTTTTTGGACGTGGCGCAGATGAATCGGGAGCCTCCGAGAGGCCGACCCAAATACTCTTATCGATAATTTGTCTGTCGCCAGCGGCCTCTATGAGGCTCTGTGCCGCGTCAGGTTTGAGTTCGACATGGGTTGAATCTAGGTCAATGCGGATCGCGCCGATACTGTTTCGGGAGAACCCGCCTGATTTGCAGAGCATTGGGATAAGCCATTTGGGATCGGCTTTCTTTTTTCGTCCGACACCGAGTTTGACCCATTGGCCATCTGGGAAGTCAGATCCACGTCGACCGCCATGTTCTCCGCGCTCACGTGGTTCGTGGCGAGGGAAGTCACGATCAGGATCAAAACCGTCTTTTCGCCCGCGCGGCGGTTTTGGTGATCCAGGATCTTGCAAAACTTCCGGAGCGGAATCAGCTGCTCGAGTTAGGCGAATAATCGCGGCTGCGAGTTGCTCAGGGCCATACTTCTCTAACAGCGCGCTGGCGAGAGGCTGTTCGGCTTCACTCGGAGGTGATTGAAGCACCTCGTTGACGAGTAGCTTCTTGTTCAAAGCTAACTCGATCTCTTCGGCGGATGGCGGGAGGCGCCATTCTGCATCGACTTTCGCCTCTTGCAGAAGGCGTTCTGTTCGGCGCCTTGCACGAACGGGGACGATTAAGGCGCAAACCCCTTTGCGCCCGGCTCGGCCTGTTCGGCCAGATCTATGAAGCAACCCCTCTTTGTTGCGCGGAAGATCGGCGTGGATCACCAAATCAAGTCCGGGCAAGTCTAATCCACGGGCTGCAACGTCTGTGGCCACACAAACGCGCGCGCGGCCATCGCGCATCGCCAGCACGGAGTTGCTTCGTTCCTTTTGGCTAAACTCACCAGACAGAGCGACGACTGAAAAGCCGCGATTGGTTAGGCGCGATGTGAGTTTATTGACAGCGTCTCGGCGCGAGCAGAATACAATCGCATTTGGGGCATCGTGCAGCAGCAGGAGGTTTATAACGGCTTTCTCAACATCGGACGGGACAACCGTCATCGCCTGATATGTGATGTCACTGTGGGTAGATTCCGCTGAGACGGTGTTGAGACGAACGGCGTCGTTTTGATAGGTCTCTGCGAGGCGCGCGATCGGTTTGGAAACAGTCGCGGAGAACATTAAAGTTCTCCGGTCATCGGGCGCCGCGTCCAGGATGTATTCGAGCTCTTCCCGGAACCCCATATCCATCATCTCATCTGCCTCGTCGAGGACAACGGCCTGTAGCTCTGACAGATCCAAAGAGCCTCGACGGATATGATCCACCAATCGACCGGGCGTCCCAACGACAAAGTGGACACCTCTTTCCAGCGCGCGTCGTTCGTCGCGTATATCCACGCCGCCAATGCAAGATGCGATGCGCCCGCCAGCAGGGGCGTACAGCCAAGCCAGTTCCTTTGTAACTTGCAAGGCAAGCTCACGCGTGGGTGCAACGATGAGCGCGGCGGGAATATCTGCATCTAGTAGGCTCTCAGAATCCCCGAGAACAGAAGTAGCTAGCGCTAAGCCAAATGCGACGGTTTTGCCCGATCCCGTTTGGGCGGAAACGAGCAAATCGCTTCCAGCCAAAGACGGATCTAAAACCGCCTCTTGGACAGGCGTCAAAGCGTCATAACCTTTGTCCGCCAGCGCCTTGGCGAGCGGCGCAGCAATCTCAAACTCGGATGTCATCATAAAGCTTTCAGATGCGATTGAATCATCCCGCGCGATCTGGAGTAGTCGGCGAGGTTCAATCAGCGCGCAAATACTCGGAAATTAGGTCTCTGCCTATCCTAATCTGCAGATGGCGCGGATTTGATCGCAGCCACAATAAGTCTAGGCGCGATCGCGCTTGACCGTTCGCCTCCTCCATTTAATTGCAGTGAGAACTAGTATCCTGAGAGGAGCCGCCATGTTGCGCCGCGCTTTTACTGCTCTTTCCGCCTTATCCCTCGCATTCGTGTTTCAGCCAGCTTTTGCAAAGCCAGTCGAGTATTTCCAGGTAGAGGGCGTTACTTACGACCAAAGCGTTCCCGTTTTTGAAGATCATGTGGGATATGAAATCGGAGAGCGTCCAGTTCGATATGGCGATATGCTTGCTTACTTGCGTGACGTTGCCGAGGGATCAGACCGGATCAGCGTGGAGACAATCGGATATTCGCATGAGCGTCGGCCAATCCTCACGTTCACGGTCACTAGCCCGGACAACCATGCGAATTTGGAAACGATCCGCCAAACCCACATGCGGCGCCTAGAAGGTCAGGCTGAACCAGATGCTGCGCCGATGGTGCTTTGGATCAATTACGGCGTGCACGGCGCGGAGACGTCTTCAATGGATGCGGCGATCCCGCTGCTCTACCATTTCGCCGCTGCGCAGGGTGCTGCCGTCGATAACCAGCTGAACAATGCGGTGATGATTTTCACGGTCACCTTTAATCCCGATGGACACGCCCGGCGGATCGATCATACTGAAACCTTCTGGTCTTACGGCGAAAACACTGATCTTGCGGACGAAGCGCATAATATGTGGATCGAAGCGCGGACCAATCATTATTGGTTCGACCTCAACCGCCAATGGCTCCTGTTGACCCAGCCGGAAGCCCAAGCCTGGATCAAAGAGTGGCATAAGTGGAAACCGATGGTTTCGGCGGACTATCACGAGATGGGATCGAACAGCCCATACTATTTCCACCCAGGTGAAGAAAAGCGCCGTAATCCACTGATCCCTGCACGCGCTCGCGAACTGACTAAGGGCATCGGGGAGCGCCATGCTGCGTTTATGGACAGTGAGGCTCGCCTATATTGGACCGAGAGCGGCTTTGACAATTTCTATATCGGCAAGGGCTCAACCTATCCGCAGATTAACGGTTCGCTTGGAATTCTATTCGAAGCAGGCGCCGCACGCGGCGGCGCGGTCGAGACGGAGCGAGGTCTCGTCGAAACGGCTGACAATGTGCGCACGCAATTCCGCACAGCGTTAACAACCATTCAAGGATCGCTCGACTTGCGCAGCGAAATCACAGCCTATCAACGTGACTTCTTCGCTGAGAATGCGCGCCAAGCCGATCGAGCAGGCTGGGTGTTCACCGCCAAAGGTGACCCCGAACGCGCCGCGCGGTTCGTACGCTTGCTTCGTATGCACGATCTCGAAGTGCGCCCATTGAATGCTGATGTCACGGCAGAGGGGCAAACCTATCCGGCAGCAACAAGTTTTTATGTCCCGATGGATCAGATCAACAATCGAATGATCCGCGGCATCTTCGAACGATTTACCGAGTTCGAAGAGAACGTTTTCTACGACGTGTCGGGTTGGACATTGCCGCTGGCTTACGATCTTAAGTATGCGTCAGTCACCGCGCGCCAGATGCGCGGGGCGACTTCAACCGAACTGGCGACAGGAGAATTTAAATCTGCACCAGCCCCAGATCGTGCTCCCTATGGCTACGTGTTTAACTGGTCGCACTCATTTGCACCGCGCGCTCTGAATAGGGTATTGGCCGCCGATTTGATGGCTCGCGCGACGACGAAAGAGACTGTGGTAAAAACGACCTCCGGCGCGGTTGCGTTGGACCGCGGCGCAATCTTTGTTCCGCTGGCACGCCAGGATACGTCCCGTGAAGAGATCCACGCGATCATGGAAACCATCGCGAGAGAAGACGGCGTCGAAGTCTTTGCGGCAACCTCCGGACTGACCCCGGTCACTGGCCGTGACTTGGGCGCCTCCAGTGTGTTCCGGGCGTTAAACGAACCGCGCGTCGTTCTCGCTTATGATGGCGGCTTATCCCGATACGATGTCGGAGAGCTTTGGTGGACTTTGGACTATCGCCACCGCGTTCCGGTAACGATCGTGAAGAAAGATCGTCTCGGGTCGTTGGATTGGGATGAATACACGCATTTGATCCTTGCCGGTGGGTTCCCAAGTTTGGGAGAGCCGTTAGCGCCAACCCTGGATGAGGACTTGACGGATAGCGTCCTAGGGTGGGTGGAGCGCGGTGGAACTCTTATCGCGGCTCGAGACTCGGCTGTGTGGGCACAGGGCGCCATTGAAGCTCGATCGGCTGGCGACGCGGTTGAAGGCGAGACGGAAGACGATTCAACGGAATCTGAAACAGAAGCAGACTCCGAGCCGGAGCGCTTAGACTTCGCAGATATGAGCTTAAGCGATGCAGAGCATGTTATTGGCGGTGCGATCTTCGCGGCTGACTTGGATATAACCCATCCTCTGGGTTTCGGTTTTGCGGACCGTGACTTGCCCGTGCACCGCAATGTTTGGTTCACGCTGGAGCGACCAAAGGGGAATCCATATGCAGTTCCGGTCGAATACAGCGAGGACCCACTTCTCACCGGCTATGCGTCCGAGCGCCGTCTTGAGGAAATTGCTGGAACGCCTTCCGTTGTGGCGCATCGATTGAAGCGGGGTGCGGTCGTATTGATGGCGGATAATCCGGTCTTCCGAGGGACATATCCTGGCACGGAAAAGCTTCTCATGAACGCGATTTTCTTCTCCGGTCTGATCGATCGACCTCGAGGCGACTACGGAGCTGAGGACTAATCGCCTGACGCTGGGGCTATTCTAGCCAGACCGCTCGCATTGTGATCGGTTAGATATAGAGACGTGTGAGCCGTAAAAGAGGTGTGGAATGTCAGTTTTTGAAGATGTCGTAATTTGCGAACCGCTCAGGACACCGGTTGGAGCGTTTGGCGGGGCTTTCAAAACGGTTCCCGCACACGAGCTCGCCACACACGTTGTGACCGAACTGATGGATCGAACCAAGCTACCCGGCGAGGCGGTCAATGATGTCATCTTCGCTAATTGCTATCCCACCATGGACTCGCCTGCGATCGGACGGGTCGTGGCGCTCGATGCGGGTTTGCCTGTCACCGCTGGCGGACTGCAGCTAGACCGTCGGTGCGGCTCTGGTCTGCAGGCGGTGATCTACGCAGCGATGACAGTTGCGACCGGCGGCGCGGAACTAGTCATCGCGGGCGGCGCTGAGACCATGAGTCGAGCCCCATTCTATTCATCCGAGATCAGATGGGGCGTGAAAGCCCCAAACATCCAATTGGAGGATGCACTGACACGTGGCCGGATCACGGCGGGCGGGAAAGGCTACCCGGTCGCGGGTGGGATGATAGAGACGGCTGAAAACCTCAGAAAACAGTATGGGATCACGCGTGATGCTCAGGATCATCTCGCGGCAAGGTCTCAGTCGCGCGCCGTCGCAGCGATGGAAAGCGGGGTATTTGCTGAAGAGATTGTCCCGGTCACGGTCAAAGGTCGCAAAGGCGATACCATCGTGGAGCAGGATGAGCATCCGCGCCCTGGGACAAGCGTCGAGAAACTCTCAACCCTCAAGCCAATCATGCAGCGTGTTGATCCGGATGCGACTGTGACGGCAGGCAACGCCTCGGGTCAGAACGACGGCGCTGCGGCTTGTATTGTGGCGACGCGGGCGGCAGCTGAAAAACACGGGCTCAAGCCGATGGGGCGAATGATCAGCTGGGCGCTGGCTGGCGTGGAGCCGAAAGTGATGGGGATCGGGCCAGTCCCGGCGTCGCAGAAAGCGCTCGATCAAGCGGGCCTATGGCTCAAGGACATGGATCTGATTGAGTTGAACGAGGCCTTCGCGGCCCAGGTTCTCGCGTGCACCCAAGCATTGGGGCTCAGCGATGACGATCATGAGCGTATCAATGTGCATGGATCCGGGATTTCACTTGGTCATCCAGTCGGCGCGACTGGCGTTCGAATTCTCACGACATTGATGAGGGAAATGGAACGCCGAGAGGCCAAGTACGGGCTCGAAACCATGTGCATTGGCGGCGGTCAGGGGCTCGCCGCGGTGTTTGAGCGATTGTGATCGAAGCGCTTGACCGTGTTTCGCGCGGTTAAACTTGAGCCTTTGGACACATCCCACTAAGGGCCGTGATTATGCAAACGGAACCTCTACATTTTGAAGCACAGCTTCGCTCGGCGCTCGACAACAAAACCAAACCCGTTGGATCATTGGGGCGGATCGAGACTCTGGCTGCGCAGATCGCGCGCATTCAGGGAACGCTGAAACCCAGTGCCGAAACAGTTTCTCACACGATCTTTGCTGGCGATCACGGTATGGCGGTGGCGGGCGTTTCGGCGTTTCCGCAAGCCGTCACGCGTCAGATGGTACTGAACTTTTTGACGGGCGGCGCCGCAGCGAATGTGTTTGCGGGCTCTGTTGGTGCCACGGTTCAGGTGGTTGATGCTGGGGTTGCTGGAATTCCAATAGAACATGGTGAGCTTCGCAGCGTGCGAATTGCACCTGGAACTGCAAACGCAATAGAGCAATCCGCGATGACATCGGCGCAGTTAGAACATGCTCTTAGCGCCGGACGACAAATTGGTAGGCAGATTACCTCAGATATTGCTTGCTTTGGAGAGATGGGAATTGGCAACACGTCCTCTGCGGCATTGCTCTCAGCAAAGCTACTTAGGCGTCCTATTGCCGACCTGACTGGACGCGGCACGGGGCTGGATGATGACGGGCTGGCGCGGAAGACCAAGCTTCTTGAGACCGCAGCGCAGCGGACGCCTTTGAACTTGGACGGTCACAGCGCCCTGCAAGAATATGGTGGATTTGAAATTGCAATGATGGCGGGGGCAATGATGGGCGCGGCTAAGAATAGGCGGGTTGTGATTGTTGATGGCTTCATCGCAACCGCAGCGGCGCTATGTGCGCGCGACATAGAGCCGGGCTGTGAGACAAGTTTCGTTTATGCGCATTGTTCTGCGGAATCGGGACACAGGCTCGTTTTGGACGCTCTGGGTGCTAAGCCATTACTGAATCTCGACCTGCGGCTTGGAGAAGGAACAGGCGCCTTGCTCGCTTTTCCTCTGATTAAAGCTGCGGCTGCAATGCTTCGCGATATGGCAAGTTTTCAGAGTGCGCAGGTAAGCGGGCCTGCATGATAAACGAAGGAGCGGTCTTTCTTCTCGCGGTTCAGTTTTTGACGCGGCTACCGATTGGGTCTGCGCAGCTCTACACGCCAGAGCGAATGGCGGCTTCGGTTCGCTATTATCCACTCGTCGGCGGTTTGGTCGGCGCTTTCTCTGCCCTTGCTTTCTATCTCGCGAGCTTCGTCTTCCCCGTGTTGGTTTCTATCCTCTTTGCCATAGCGGCGGGGCTGCTCATCACCGGTGCGTTTCACGAGGATGGGCTCGCCGATACGTTTGACGGAATTGGCGGCGGTGTCACCCGTGAGCGCGCGCTCGAAATCATGAAAGATTCGCGCCTTGGTACGTATGGGACCTTAGCGCTCCTAACCGTATTAGCGGTAAAGGTCATAGCACTCACTGCGCTGCCATTGATGTTGATTCCTATCGCACTGATCGCGGGTCACGGTCTATCGCGATTGTCGAGCATTCTAGTGATCGCGACGAGCCGTTATGTTCGCGATGAAGGCACGGGTAAGCCGGTTGCTGGAGGTATATCAACCGGAGGGTTACTTATCGCGGGTCTAACGGGGCTAGCGTTTGTCGCATATTGGTTGGCGTTTTACTCTCCGCTGGCCTTGCTTTGGGCGGGCGGTGGCCTCCTTCTTGGGCATTGCCTGATGCGACTGTTCTTTGAGCGCAAGCTTGGCGGTTATACGGGAGATACGCTCGGTGCTGTTCAGCAGCTTAGCGAGCTTGGTTTTTATCTCGGGCTGGTCGCGTGGCTTTGATTCTCCTTCGTCATACGACGCCAGATGTGACGCCTGGGATTTGTTACGGCCAGACTGATCTTGATGTCGCAACGAGCTTCGAGCGCGAAGCCGCGGCTGCCTCGGCAGCATTGCCCGAGTTCGAGCGGATTGTGAGCAGCCCTTTGCAACGATGTCGAAAGCTCGCGGAATTTGTTTCTGCTCAAGTAGACCTTTCATTCGATATAGATCCACGCTTCAAGGAAATGGATTTTGGAAGCTGGGAAGGGCGACTATGGTCAGAGATTGAGCGGAGCGAAATCGATGCTTGGGCCGCCAACTTCTACCATGCTCGGCCGCACGGGGGGGAAAGCGTTGCAATCCTTCAAGGGCGGGTTCGTAACGCGCTTAAGGACTTACTCGACCGAGATGGTTCGACCCTCATCGTCTGCCATGCTGGCATAATTCGAGCCGCCCTGGCGCGCGGTGAAGCAGCTGAAAACTTTAATACTGAGATTGCGTTTGGTGGCTTCGTCACCATGTCCAACACCGAAGGAGTTCTCCATGAGTGATGCGGAAACCCACAAGTCCAAAATGCAGAAGCTGCAGGCTGAGCAAAAACGGAAAACCACGAAAGCTACAGATCCTGGGAGAGGTCTTGTGCTTGTCCATACGGGAGATGGAAAAGGCAAATCAAGTTCCGCCTTTGGTGTAATCATCCGTGCGCTTGGCTGGGGACACAAAGTGGGTGTCGTGCAATTCATCAAAGGCAAATGGATTACTGGAGAGCGCCAATTTTTCGATAAGCTTGGGACTGTCGATTGGCACACCATGGGCGAGGGCTTCACTTGGGATACCCAGGATAAGGATCGTGATATCGCGGCCGCGTCAGCTGCCTTTAGTAAGGCTAGCGATATGATGGCGAGTGGTGACTACGATCTGATCGTGCTCGACGAAATCAATATTGCGCTCCGCTACGATTATCTCGATGTGAAAACAGTGATAGAGGCCCTAAAGGGACGCTCACAACGGACCAGTGTCGTTTTGACCGGGCGCGACGCAAAGCCTGAACTTTGCGACTACGCTGATCTTGTTAGCGAAATGCGCGAAGTGAAACATCCTTTCAAAGCTGGCATCAAAGCACAGCGCGGCATTGATTTTTGACTCGACCCAAAATCCCGAGACCCAGTGAGATTGACAAACGCTTGCACGCGCAGCATTAGCACGCGCAGATGGTGCTGCCTTAATCGGGAGCTAAGAGGGAAGCCGGTTCAAATCCGGCGCTGTACCCGCAACTGTCAGCCAGGAGCTGAAGGCCACGATGTCACTGGGATTAGCGTCCTGGGAAGACGGCCAAACGCGATGATCGGTGAGCCAGGAAACCTGCCATCACGTCGTTCGTCCGGAGGCCGGGAAGAGTTCTCAGCGGGCGGGAAGGTCGAATACCTCTCCTTTGCAACGACAGCAGTAAGGCTTGGCCGCCCACATGGACCACACTCCATGGGGCCATTTGTCGTTTATAAGCGCGCCTTTTCTAATGGGCGGCAAGGCGCTTTGAAGGGGTAGACCCCATGTTTTATAAGACCGCGCTCCTTGGCGCTGTTTCACTCTCGCTCGTATCGTCAGCGTTGGCGCAAGACGAACAGACAGATGAAACCACACTCGATACCGTGATCGTCGAAGGGTCACGTTTGAACCAGACCGAGACGGAGATCGGATCCAGCGTAACAATCATTACTGCTGAAGACATCGATGCGCTCGGCTTCGATTTCGCCGTAGACGCCATTGCTGCGGCTCCGGGGGTTACAGTCAATTCGAACGGTGCCTTTGGTGGGCAAGCCAGCGTGAGAATTCGCGGTGCTGCAACGGGCCAAACGCTCGTGCTGATTGACGGAATTCCCGTTAACGATCCAACTTCACCAAGCGGAGGGTTTAATTTTGCTCGTGTAGACACCGAGAATATTGAGCGGATTGAGGTGCTGAAAGGACCTCAATCAACCCTTTGGGGAACGGATGCGATTGGCGGGGTGGTTTCGATCACGACCAAGCGCCCTGACCAAGGATTAGGCGGTAGCGCGTTTGCTGAGTATGGATCATTCAACACATTCCGAGGCGGTGCCTCAGTTGGGAATGCCAATGATGCGGGCGATTTTCGCTTGGCGATCACAGGCACGTCCTCTGATGGTGTTTCGAAAGCCGATGAGAATAATGGTAATACCGAAGACGATGCTTATGAGGCGCTCACCCTTTCAGCAAAAGGCGGGTTAAACCTTGGCGGTGATGCTCGGTTGTCAGCCAATGTGCTTTGGACAGATGCCGAGGCGGAGTTCGATAGTTTCGTATTTGGAAATCAAGGAAATGTGGGCGATGGGGATGAGCTCAGCGAAACCGAGGAACTGTCTGCGAATATCTCCTTGACTGGCTCGCTCTTTGAGGATCGCTTAGAGAACCTCTTATTGATTGGTTATTCCGATATTGATCGGCAGAATTTCACTAACGGAATACCGAGTTTCGGCGCCACTGGCGATAGAGTGCTCTATCGATATCAGGGCACACTCGGTATCAATGAAACGAACACGCTCGCATTCGGTGTGGAGCGTGAAGAGACAACATCAGGCGATGAGGATACGTCGATCGATGGTCTATTCGCTTTATACGAGTGGCAAGCTACCGATGCATTGACGCTCACTGGTGGCTTCCGGGTAGATGATCACAATACGTTCGGCACTGAAACCACGGGTCGAGTTGCTGCCGCATACAATCCCAACGTGCAGCTGACTCTGCGTGCGAGTTGGGGGCAGGGCTTTAAAGCGCCGACGCTATTCCAACTGTCTGGTGGTGGCTTTGCGGCGCCCAACCCGAATCTCCAACCTGAAACCTCTGAAGCCTTTGATGCTGGGATTGATTGGCGGTCAAAGGACGGTCGGTTTGAGGCAGGGATTACCGTCTTTGACTCTGATATCGAAGATTTGATTAGCTTCGCTTCGACGGGCTACTTCAATGAAGCGCAAGTCAAAACACGTGGTATAGAATTGGCTGGGCGCGTTGTGATAACCGACTGGCTAAGTGTTGATGCGAACTACGCCTACATCGACGCAGAAGATTCCAACGGGAATCCGCTTCGGCGTATTCCTGAGCATTCTGGTGACATTCGTTTCAATATAGACCCCAATGGCCCGTTCTCCGGAAACGTCCTCGTTCGACATAATGGTGAAGAACCCAACAGTGCGACAACCGAGGTCGATAGCTGGACGCGCGTTGATGTCACGGGAAGCTATGACCTCAATGAAACGGTCGAGCTTTTTGGGCGGCTCGAAAACCTGTTCGACGAAGAATATCAGCAAATCCTCGGATACGGCACACCAGACCTATCTGGATATGTTGGGGTTCGACTGAGATACTAACCTAATGTCGAGACTGATCGTCCTTGTTCTAGGCCTATGGCTCGCAGCCTGTAGCGGTGAAACGCCGCCGCCGCAGGCTTCTGGCGACAGGCCGATGCGGATTGTCAGTCTCGATTTTTGCTCCGATCAATATGTCCTCAAGTTAGCGGATCGAGAGCAGATCCTTGCGGTATCGCCTGATGCGGTGAAAGGGTTTTCCTTCATGAGAGACGAGGCAGTCGGAGTTCCGACCGTGCGCCCGCTCGCAGAGGATGTGCTCATTCTCAAACCGGATTTGGTTGTCCGATCATATGGCGGCGGACCAAATGCGGCCGCATTCTTTGAGCGAGCCGGTATTCCCGTGCTCCAAGTTGGTTGGGCCTCTACAATTGATGGAGAAGAACTAGGATCCATTCCGCTACTCGCTCAGAGCATGGCAGATGGCCTAGGGCAATCTGAGCGGGGGCAGGTTTTGGTGGCAGAATATCGCGACCGATTGAACCGTATCAAAGCCCGTCAAACCGAAGATACTGCACTCTATATGACACCGTCCGGATTCACTACTGGTGGCGGATCCCTCGCGCACGAGATGATGATCGCTGCGGGGCTTACGAACTTCGAACCATCGCCAGGCTGGCGCTCACTTCCACTCGAACGGCTTGCTTATGAGCAGCCCGACCTCGTCGCCGCGGCCTATTTCGATACCCTGACCAATCACGCAGATGCTTGGAGTGCCGCGCGCCATCCCGTTGCGCAGAAGCAGCTCAACGGTCCGGATACTGTTTCGATCGAAGGCGCTTGGCTCGCTTGCGGCGGTTGGTTCATCGTCAATGGGATCGAGGCGCTCGCCAACGGCGCGGCTGAATGAGCCCTATCTCGACCGCGATATGACGTTTGCAGCGCTTATCCTGTCAGCCTGGTTGCTCGAGATCATAATCGGTTGGCCAAAATGGCTTTATCAGTTGGTGCGTCACCCGGTCGTTTGGTTAGGAGCTGTAGTTTCGAAACTCGAAGAGCTCCTTAACAGAAGGGCTTGGACTCATCGCACGCGTTATGTGACGGGAGCGGCGACTGCATTCATATGCGTCGGGCTCGCGATAGGCCTCGCCTGGAGTGCCTCGCACCTGCTGCCGCTGACCTGGTGGGGTGTTGCGATGGAAGCGCTCATCGCATCTAGTCTTATCGCATCGCGTAGTTTGTATGCGCATGTTGAAGCAGTTTATCGCCCAATGGGCAAAGGCGAAATCGATGATGCCCGGCTCGCGGTTTCAATGATTGTTGGGCGTGATCCAAACAAATTGGATGAAAACGGTGTCGCGCGCGCGAGTCTGGAAAGTCTTGCCGAAAACACTTCAGACGGCGTTATCGCTCCGATATTTTGGGGGGTAATTTTTGGGTTGCCGGGGCTTGCCGCGTATAAAGCGATCAATACGCTGGACTCCATGATTGGTCACAAAAACGAACGATATGCCGCCTTCGGAGGCTTCGCCGCTCGATTAGATGACATTGCTAACTTCGTTCCCGCTCGGCTCACGGGTCTACTGTTTTGCTTGACCAGTTTGAGATTAGAATCATTCGGAATCATGATCCGAGATGCGCGTAACCACAGGTCACCGAACGCCGGATGGCCCGAAGCGGCGATGGCTGGTGGATTGGGCATTAGACTATCGGGACCACGTTTCTATGACGGTGGGATCTCCGATGAGCCATGGCTCAACCCAAATGGGCGCGACCCTGCGGCGCACGACATTCGAGCTGGGTTGACGCTGTTTGTGAGGGCGATGTTTTTGGCTCTGCTCAGTCTCGCGATCATCGCTTTCGGATTTGCTCTATGACCGATGATCTTGAGCATGGTGGCGCTCTTGATCAAATGCGTCTTGCGTTTCCGAATGCATCCGAACCCTGGATCGATCTGTCGACGGGGATCAATCCATGGTCTTATCCTGTCACTGAACTTGCACAGGCTAATCTTCGGAATTTGCCGACGACGCAACTGTACGATGCGTGCCGAGATGCAATGGCTGCTGCCATTGGAGCGAAGCCGAACGCGCTTTTGCTTTCGCCTGGAAGTGAGTTGATTATTCGATTACTGCCAGACGTCCTGCAAACGCGCCGGATTGCGATTTTGGCGCCAGCATATGGTGATCACGCCTCCTCATGGGCGAGAGCAGGAGCAGAAATCGTGCAGGCGGAAAACCCACTCGATTATATCAACGCAGTCGATGCGATCGTGATCTGTCATCCGAACAATCCGGACGGGCGTTACTTTGATTTAGATGCGGTGGAATGGGCGAGGAAAAAGCTCGCCGCGCGTGGTGGATGGCTCATCGTGGATGAAGCCTACGCCGAACTCATCCCTGATCTAAGTCTCGTGTCCAAAGGGGGAGAAGACGGGCTCGTTATTCTCAGGTCGTTTGGAAAGTTCTACGGACTAGCCGGTCTTCGGCTTGGCAGTGTTTTGGCGCCTTCTATAATTCTAGAAGCGATTGCGAGACGTTTAGGGGTATGGCCGGTTTCAGGAGCAGCCTTAGAAATCGGCACGCGTGCTTATGCCGATATGGCTTGGCAAGCGGAGGCCCGAAAGAAATTACTTATCGCAGCCCGCCAGTTAGATGTGGCGCTTGAATCGGTTGGTGTGTCGGTGGTCGGCGGCACGGATCTTTTTCGCCTAGTTGAGGTGGATGATGCGCATGCGCAATTCCATCACTTGGCAGAGGCTGGCGTCTATGTGCGCAGGTTTGATTGGTCAGAAACTCATTTGCGTATTGGCCTTCCAGCGACTTTGGAGGCGCAGGACAAGTTGATTGGCGCGCTTACCCTTTCAGCAGGATTGGGAGCCCAGCGGCGATAAATTCGACCCTATCGCATACCTTCGCAACGTCTTGGTTTAGTCGACCTTGCGCGTCTCTAAATGCACGCCCCAGTGATGTTTCCGGGACCAGGCCGAGGCCCACCTCATTCGATACGAGGATGACCGGAATTGTCAGCGATGAAATACCCTGACAAAGCCGCTTGGACTCCGCTTCGACGTCGCGGTCATTGTGCATGAGATTAGATAGCCACAAGGTCAGGCAATCGATCACACATAAGTCACCCATTTGGCTCGCATCTTCGAGCGCTTGCATGATCGCCAAGGGAGCCTCAATGTTCGACCATTCATCACCGCGCTCTGTCTTATGGCGCGCAATACGCTTTGCCATCTCATCGTCCCAGGCTTCAGCCGTTGCGATGAAGACCGGGCGATGCGACGCCTCACGGGCAAGTTCCAAAGCGCGCCGGCTTTTTCCGGATCGAGCGCCTCCGAGGATGAGTTGGGTTCGTCTCATTAGCGCTCGATAGCACGCGAAACACTGATGTGCATCGGATATTCGTATGGTGGATTTGCCGCAATGGCTGCCACGGTTCGCGAAAACGGCCCATTCAAGTGTACGATCGCCGGAGCCGGTGTCTCTAATCTTGGTCGGATCGGTAGCAATTGGAGCGATGATCGCATTCAACGCCCATTTCAGGGGCGAACCGTAAAAGGCATGGACCCGATTAAGAACGCAGACAAAGCGAACATCCCAATCTTGATCTATCACGGGGATCGTGATGTTCGCGTGCCGCTCTTTCACGCAACTGATTTCTACAACGCGATCAAGAAGCATACCGACGCTGAGCTTTTAGTGATTGAAGATATGAAGCACTCGCTCCCTTGGTGGCCAGAGCATCATGTTCAATCACTTTCCGCGATTGAGCGCTTCTTGCGAGATGACTGTCAGCTGTGATGATGAGCGCTGCGCTGCTGGTCTGATCAGCTCGGTTTCGGTGACCTTCGTATCGTGCGGACCCAGACAAGTGTTAGGGTGGCAACAAGCACGGCATTCAGGGCCCAATAGGTGGTTCCCAACGCACCATTCGCGAGCCCAATTGGGGAGAAGAGCAGATACAGTCCGATGACCATCGCAAATAAGGTTGCTGAAACGGGAAAAGTGTAACGCCATGGAGTGAGGTTCACTTTCTCGTTTCGCTGAAACACCCAAGCCGTCTTGCGCGGTGCAATCTGGCCGCAGATGAGCATGATCGCAGTCTCGATTGCGAACAAGATTGCGTACAGGTGTAAGAAATGGATGGTGACGTATTCTGCGAACGCGAACTTCAACAACCCATACGCAACAACGTGAAACACGATCGCGATTTTTGCACCGATCGCAGGAACATGCCGGGTGAATAGACCCACCAAAACGATCGCGATGATTGGGATGTTGTAGAAGCCGGTGAAGATCCGAATGATTTGCCACAAGCCTTCAGGTGCGAACCAAAGTAGTGGGGCGACGATAAACGAGAACACCGCGATGACGACGCTCGCAATCATGGCAATGCGCACCGCTTGACGGTCGGAAAGCTCTGATTTCTGCAGCGGCGCGTAGATGTCTAAAGTGAACATGGTCGCGGCGCTGTTGAGCAGAGAATTGAATGATGAGAACACTGCTCCCATCAAAACCGCGAGAAAGAAACCCATCATCCAAATTGGGAAAACATCTCTGATCAATGCAGGATAAGCTTGGTCCATACTGGCGAGCCCCGGACCATACAGGTGAAAGGCGATCACGCCGGGGATCATCATGAAGAACGGAACCAGGATTTTGAAGAATCCTGACATCAACACGCCTTTCTGACCTTCAGCCAAATTGCGCGCGGCGAGCGTTCTTTGGATGACGTATTGATTGGTGCACCAATAGAACAAATTTGCGAGGATCATCCCTGTGAAGAGTGTTCCAAATGGCGTCGGCGCAGTCGCATCACCGATTGCGTTTAGCTTTTCAGGAGCCTCTGATGCGATCACTTTTAGACCCGTGGAAAAGCTTCCGTCACCGAGCGCAATGAGGCCGAGTGTGGGCACGGTTGCGCCAACGATCAAAAGACCAATACCATTGATTGTGTCAGACACGGCGACTGCTTTTAAGCCGCCAAAGACAGCGTAAATGGAGCCCACAACACCGATCGTGATCACTGTGATAACCAGCGCCTCGAACTGCCCGACACCTAAAAGTGTGGGAACATCAAACAGCTTAATCACCGCGATTGAGCCCGAATACAGAACCGACGGGATCGTCACCAGTCCATAGCCTAGCATGAAAAGTAGGACCGATAGACGTTGTACGTCCTTATCGAACCGGTCGTTCAGGAATTGCGGTAAGGTCGTGAAGGCGCCGGCCAGGTATTTAGGAAGGAATATCACGGCCATGGCGATTGTCGCGACAGCGGCAGTGACCTCCCAAGCCATGGACGACATATTCGCCCCATAGGACGAACCGTTTAGGCCAATCAATTGTTCTGCTGAAAGGTTCGTCAGCAAAAGGGATCCGCCGATGAAAAGGCCGCCAAGATTGCGCCCTGCGAGAAAATAGCCATCCTTTGAGGTGACGTCATCCTTAGCGCGCTGGTATGAAAACCAAGCGACAAATGCCATCAGCAAGGCGCAAGAACTTAGTGTTAGTGTTAGCTCGACGGGCGTCATGGCAAAGGTCTATCTTGCTTTCTCTTTGGCGCGAAGAGGCCTCGAAGTGTACCGAAACTTGCAGCTGCGCGTCGAGCAAACGGTATCAGCGCCGCGTGCGGTTTGCCAAGCATTTGGGTGTTTGAAACGGTCTTGCGTATCGGTGCTGAAATGGATCTTTGACGCTAAACTCGTTCGCCCGCACCAAGAGGTGTATTCGGCGTGGACGCTGGTGCCCGGCCATAGATTTCTGGCAGAGAGCACGTCTTCATATGCGGAAGCACACGCTTGCCGAAGCTCTTGCATTCATCAATGTGAGGATAACCAGATAGGATAAAGGATCGGATGCCCATTTGTTGATAGGACTTTAATTCGCTGAGCACCTGATCCGTGGACCCGACCAAGGCCGCGCCGCACCCGGACCGAGCACGTCCAATACCTGTCCAAAGATGCGGTTCAACATAGCCAAACTTGTCCGCGAGCTCGCGTGCTTTCGCTTGGTGAGCTACGCCGAGGCTAATGCTGTCATGGGCGCGATCTCGAATGAGTTGCCCATATTCATCATCAAGCTTCGAGACCAGGTGGTCGGCATACTCGCGTGCTTCGACTTCCGTGTCGCGCACAACGACATGTACCCGCAGACCGTAATCCAGAACGCGGTCATACTTTTCGGCAGCTTTATGAACGGCCTGCATACGCTCCGTGAGTTTATCCTTGGTCTCAGGCCACATCAGATAAACATCGCAATGCTCCGCACAGAGGTCGACAGCGGCAGGCGAATATCCGCCGAAATAAAGCAGAGGGCCATTTGTCTGATACGGTTTTGCGGGTTCGGTTGGCACGTTCTTGAACGTATAGACCTCTCCCTCGTGATTGATTTCGTCCTGTGTCCACGCCTGCTTGAGGATCTGTACGACTTCGCGCGACCGCTGATAGCGATAGGAGCTTTCGGCAACCTCACCAGGGAAGTCTGAACTTATGATGTTTAAGGTCAGTCGGCCTTCCAGCATGTGATCCAAGGTGGCGACGGTTCTGGCCAACATGATCGGTTGCATCTCTCCGCAACGCACCGCGGCGAGCATGTTGATGGAACTCGTCAGCGGCGCACATCCAGCGACGAAGCTCAATGTATCCTGTCCGACTTGATAGGATGACGGGCATAAGATGTTTCGGAACCCTTGTTGTTCCGCTTCCAAAAGAATGTCGCGGCAATGCGCCCAGCTCGATTTCAAGGCTGGATCTGGGACGCCGAGATACTCGTAATCGTCTGAGCACAAAGCAGAAAACCAAGAGACTTCCACAGCATCTAAGGCTTCAGATTGAATTGGAACAACTGACATTGAGGGGCTCCACAACCACTTACGGCTTCCTTCATTTCACAGCTTGCTATTTTGGCCAACTAGATTGTATCAATTTTGTATCAATCTTGCGAGGAAAGCATTGACCCCCGACGCGCCAAAGGCTCTGACAAAAACCATTCAGCTCAGTGAAATGCTGACGCGGGAGATTGCTGCTGGTCGATATCCAGATGGGACCCGGCTCCCAACAGAGCGGCAAATGGCGGAGAATTTAGGCGTGGCAGTAGGAACTCTAAGGCGCGCGCTGTCTATCCTAGAAGAGCGCGGACTTTTGAGGCGTGTTCAGGGCTCCGGGAATTACATCCGGGTTCAACCCGAAATCGAGAGCATGTACGAGTTCTTTCGACTTGAATTGCTCGATGGTGGAGGGGCGCCAACGGCAGATGTGCTGAGCGTTCACAGAATGGAGAAGGTTGCGCGCATTCCAAACATCGGCGCGGGGCCTTTTGCGCACTGCATTCGTCGGATCCGTTACCTCGACAGGATACCGGTCGAAGTCGAAGAGATCTGGCTCGACGGACGATTCATCGAACACATCGATAGGGGCGACTTACAAGATTCACTCTATAGCTACTATAAGGAGACGCTGAACGTCATCATCGGTTCGGTGACTGATAAAATTGGCGTTTGCAAAGTTCCATCCTGGGCGCCGTCAGAGTTTGGATTGGAAGCGGGAACGCCATGCGGGCTGGTTGAACGTATCGGGTATGACCTATCCGGTGAACCTGTCGAGTTCTCCCAGAACTGGTTCAATCAGAATGTCTGCCGTTACACGAATAGACTTGGAAAGCGCCAGGCCTCATGACCACAAAATATGGGTTGATTGGCTGCGGCATGATGGGGGTGGAGCACCTCCGCAATATTGCGCTTTTACCTGGGGCTGAAGTAGCTGCCCTTTGCGACCCCAATCCATCGCAGCGCGGGCTGGGGCTACAGGTCGCTCCTAACGCCCGGGCTTACAAGACGATCGCTGAAATGATGTCGGTTGAAACCCTCGATGCAATCGTCATCGCGAGCCCCAACTACACACATGTTCGGCAAATGAAGGAAATTGCCCGGCACACAGCGGTCCCGATCTTATGTGAGAAACCGCTCTTCACCGCTCCGGCAGATGAGGTGGAGGTCGAGCGCTTTCAAAGTGAATACGGTGCGCCAGTTTGGGTTGCGATGGAGTATCGATACATGCCTCCGGTCGCAGCCTTGATCGAACAGGCAGCCTCGGTGACGGGCGGCGTCAAAATGCTGACGCTTCAAGAGCATCGTTTTCCATTTCTTGAGAAGGTCGACAATTGGAACCGTTTTAACGCGAATAGCGGAGGCACTTTTGTCGAAAAGTGCTGTCACTTTTTTGATCTCATGCGGTTGATAATTGACAGCGAACCGGTTCGCGTTAGCGCGTCGGCGACCCAATTCGTCAATCATCTTGATGAGTCTTATGACGGGAAAGTTCCGGATATTTGGGATGGTGGTTACGCGCTCTTCGACTTCGAAAATGGCGCTAAGGCGATGCTTGAGCTGTCCATGTTTGCGGATGGAACCAAGTGGAATGAAGAGATCCACGCAATTGGCCCACTCGGAAAAATTGCGTGTCGAATGCCGGGGCCACAAAGATTCTGGCCGAGTGAGTTGGGCGCCTCGCCACACCCTCAATTGAGCCTCTATCCTCGATCTCCAAAACGGCCTGAAACTGTAGAGATGGTGTTAGACGAAAGCTTGGTCGCTGCCGGTGATCATCATGGTTCGACCTTCTACCAACATCAAAAATTCCTCAAAATGGTTCGCGAGGGTGGCGCACCGGAAGTCTCCATTTCAGATGGAAGGAAGGCGGTTAAGATGGGACTACTGGCTCAAGAAGCTGCAGCTCATCATACGACGCTCACGTTCTAATATGGATGGTGACGTGAAGCCGTGTCGCTCTTTACATTGGAAAGATCGTGTGACCACCATCCATGACAACGCCTTGCCCAGTCATGAAATCGCTATGCTTAGATGCCAAAAAGACTGCAATTCCCTCCATATCTTCTAGAGTCCCAATTCTGCCAATCGCTGCCCGCCGTCGAGCGGCGTCTTGGAATTCTTGACTGGTAGTCAGAGACATCTCTGTTTCGATGAAGCCCGGAAGGATCGCGTTGACCCGAATTCCAGCACGGCCGAGCTCAACAGCGAGGGCTTGCACTAAACCTAAGACGGCCGCCTTGGTCGTCGAATATCCTGCTGCGCCGCCGGTTCCCATCAAAGCGGCTACCGATGACGTGACGATCAGCCGGCCGCCTTCACCACGCTTAACCATGTGATCGGTCACCGGGGCCCAAGTTTGCACCACGCTCATGAGATTTAGGTCGATCGTATCGAGCCATGTTTGACGATCAGTTTTGTGAGAGAAGCCTCTATATCCACCGCCCCCTGCATTCGCGAAACACGCATCCACTTTTCCGAATTGATCGACGCTGGCATCGAACGCCTCGTTGACTTGGTCCGGTTGGGTGACGTCGACCAGGAATGCTGAGGCGTCTCCGCCCAATGCGCTCAATTCAGCAACAGCGTTTGCGTTCTTTTCGGGGTTGCGTCCCCAGATCGCAACCTTCGCACCCGATTTGACCAATCCACGAGCAAAGGCGAGCCCGACGCCGCCATTGCCGCCGGTTACAATTGCGACATCGCCGCTTAGATCAAACATGCTCATATTCAGTTCCATTCTCGTTAGAGTTCTTTGAGGAGAAGAGGGCTAAACTGGTCTCTCATCTAAAAGGGCATTGCGAAGCCAGGTCGTTCCTTGCGCTATTTGTCCGCTGACGGTGCTAGACGAGGAAAACGCCGAAGCACTTTCGAGCGTGTGAAGTGATCATTCCGGACCATCATGATCGATCCCAAAATCATGCTGACCGTTAGCTTCTCAATTTTTTCCAGCTCTTCGTCGGAGCGTAACAAATAGTCTCCAGCGGCCGCCGGTATGCCAAACGAGATATCAGTAATCGTGACGGCGATATCGTGGGGGATTTCGAGATGGCTGCTCACAATTTCCGCAATGTAAGATACTGCACCATCGCGGCTATATTCGGTTGGGTCACTGAAACTAGAGACGCTCGGCTCCGCTTGAAGGCGCTCGATAATCTGTCCGCGTTCAGAGATGTATTTCAGATAAACGTGGGTCACGTTTTGGATGAGCTCTTCAAGCGTCACGGCGCTTTCGGCCGCCTGGAATTGGAGTCGGCGGAGTGTCTTGAGTTCGCGTTCTAAAAGTGCGCGCAAAAGCTCCGTCAAATTGGCGAAGTAATTGTAGACAAGGGATTTGCTGATGCCTGCTTCCTGGCCAATTCTCTCCATCGTCAGCAGAGCAACACCTTCGCGTGTTAGCATCTCGGCTGCATGATCCAGGATGAGGGCTCGCCGTTTTTCAGGCGCTAATCTTTGGCGAGGTTTCTCGGATCTAATGCTCATCCTATCATCCTTATTTGCGCCGACTTTGTGTTCTGTCGCGCGCATTAAAATGTTTCCGGATCAATCCAAATCATCTGATCAATCGACTCAGATTCGTCGGCGGAAATGTTTTGCTCTAACGCAAAGAGGGTGCCGTCGGGATCGTAAGCGAAAACCGACTTCCAGCCCTTTTCCATTCTTGGCTCGCTCGCAAACACCACGCCGGCTTTCGTCAGACGGTCAATCTCGGCGGAAAGATTAGTGACCTCAAAAGCGATGGCGCTGTAACCGATCGGATCAAGTTTGGCGGGTTCGACCCTTGTTGGGGTTTCAGGAGACTCGAACTGCCAAAACTCAAGTTCGATGTTTCTCGTGGCAAACCAAGCGCCCTTCATTCTTAGGGCATCAATATCGGCGATGGCGTCGGCGCGAGGATTGTCGGAAAGGGCGGCGCGGCGGCGAACCGGATATCCCAGCAGCGTTTCATAGAATTCCACCATTTCATCTATGTTGGGCGTTACATTGGCGACGTGTCCAATCCAATAAGCATCATCACGCCTCGGCCTTTGATCGATTTCGATTTCGATCATGGTTCCGTCCAGGTCATTACCGTAGAAGTACTCGGTTCCTGCACCGAATAGATCTACAGGCCCTCCGCCGCGAGAGATTGCATCGATGCCAACCGCGTCGAACTTTGCGAAGGCTGGATCCGTGCCGGGCGACTTAAAACATAGATGCGTGTATCCCGGGCCTGTGATCGGGCGTGGTGTGCCTTGAACGTTGCCGTCGAGATCGAAGTCGATGAGTTTCAAGTAGGTGTTCGTCAACTTGACCAAGGCGACTTCAATTTCATCGCTGTGTTGGGCGATCAAATGTGATCCGAACTCGTCAGGTTCGAGTCGATAACGGTGTACGACTTCCAACCCGATCGCGCCGCCATAGAACTCCAGTGTCGCGTCAATGTCCGAAACCGAAACCATTACATAACGAACGCCCTTAATTTTGCTCTCGGTGCCGACGCCGCGCTCAACTTCGGAGGACGGATTTTCAGTCGCTGGGGTCAGGGTCGTGCACGCCGAGAGGACGCCGAGGTAAAGGCAAATGGCAAGTCGTTTCATGGCGCTTCTCCTGTCTGATCTGGGACTTCGAAAACAAGTAGGGCGTTGCCAGGTTGAAGGCGGAACTTGTCGTATCCGGAGTTCACGATGAACTTGTTATCGATCAGTATTGTGCCGGCGCTATCAATAGAGCCGCCCGAGGCGGGTACTCCATTGATGGTGTTGAATTCGGTCAACGTGTCAAACGACCAAATGAGGGCTCCGGTCTTCGACGAGTAGATGCGCATCGTGGCATCAAGCGAACCCGCGAAAATTAAGTCATCTGTTGCGGTGAGTGGAGAGGAGGCGGATGGGAAGCAGCGCGTTTCTCGTCCCTCGCACAGTTTTTCCTCGATGGTCGACCAAAGTGGCTCGCCAGTTTCAGCGTCGAACGCGTGAACGCCATGGCGAGGTGGGCCAACCGTCATGTGATGACCCGGCGTGTCAGCAATTCCGACAAATAGAGTTTCGCCATTGGAAGACATGCCCCAATGAATTCCACCATTGTAGCCGCCCATTCCAGCGCGAGCCGACCATAGCGTCTTGCCGCCATCATCAGGATCCATTCCAAAAACCATTCCGGATTTTTGGCCTGCTAAAATGATATCTTTTCCATTTGGAAGCGTGGTTAAAATCGGAGGGGCACCAAAGTCGAAGTCGGGACCACGCTCTTCGGGGCAGTTTGTGTTTGTGCTTCCGCAGGCGCCGTTCCATGTGTCACCTGCGATGGTTTGATTGGACCAAACCAGCTTTCCGTCACTTAGTCTCAGCGCAATAATTGCATCGCTCAGCTCGTTAGCGGGCGCGGTGTAGTTTTCCCCCGTTCCAAAATACAGCAATCTGCGTTTCTCATCGATCGTAGGAACTGACCAAACAGGAGCGCCTGAGGGGCCATACATTTGTGTGCCAGCTGAATTTAGCCGGGTTGGTTTCGGTTCCTCGACGGTATTGAAGGTCCAGAGTCGTTCACCCGTGTTTGCATCCAAAGCAGCAATGCCTCCTCGGAATGTGCAGCATTCATAGTCGGGATTAAATGCACTCACCACTTCAGTCGACGACATAGGAACGTAGACCCGATCTTCGAAAACGGTGGGTGATCCAGTCAAGGTCGTTACAAGATGATCGCGAACGGATGTCCTCCAAACCTCCGCACCTGTTTGAGCGGAAATAGCATAAACGTTCGCATTGAAATCAGAAAAAATTAGCGTCTGAGGCAGGCCTTCTATATCCGTTTTGATCGAAGGGGCGACACGCACTTCAGCCTCGGCATAGAACTCCCACCATACGCATCCGGTCTCAGTGTCTAGGGCGTAAACCGTGCCATCCTGACTGCCAACGAATATAGCTTGTTTCGTAGCAGTCGGCTGCGATCTGGCGCGTACAGCATTTGGAAACCCGAAGGCCCATTTTAGTTTTAGCTGAGCGACATTGCTCGCATTGATTCCGGTTTGTCCTTGCGTGCGAAAGCGTGTGTTTTGAGGGTCGCCGCCCCATCTATTCCATCTCGGTGGCTCGGTGAAAGTCAGCTCGCCTTTGCAAGCTGGCATATCTCTTGTGCGCCGCTCTGCATCATCCGCAGCGGCACCGAGATAGGTAGCCAGAATTTCTTTGTCGAAGCTCGACATTATCGTCGATTGCGGCGCCATGACTCCCGTCGTCATTGCCGCGAGAAGTGTACGAGATGGCAGCATTTCAATCGCTTGCCGGGTCGGGGCCTCGGTGACAGTGCCGTCATGGCAAGTTGCGCAAAGGTCCTGATACAGCCCTTCTGCATAGGCTTCAGTTTCTGCGCTCGATGCCTTGAGGTCCCCGTGTTCGGAGGGAGTTTCATTGGAGGTCGGGGCATTGCAGGAATTCAAAAATCCAGCTGTCATTACCGCGGCAAGTGGAGCGATTAGACGAGTTTGTTTTCCGCGAAATGTCAAAACGGAACTTCCAGTATTGCGGCGGCCTGGAAACGTTATTGACGAATAGACCAATAAAGTACAGGCTAAAGTTTGGGCGAACCAATCTCAAAGGTGTCAGAACCGGCGAGTTAACATCGAGGTATGCAAGTGAATTTCCGTGCGCTCTGCTTGTTGTGTCTAAGTGCTTTGGTGTTGTCGGTCCTTTCCGCGTGCAGTCCAAAAGAGGACCGTAACTCCGGCGATCAAAACGTCGGAACTCCTTCTGTCGCAGAGCGCGCCATCGATCCCGCGCTCGTCTATGCGAATCGAAATGTCGATGACGGGATCTTTTTCACAGAGGGGTACTTCGAGCACGACGGCTACAAATTGCACTATATCGAAGCCGGCGAGGGTGAGCTCGTTATATTATACCACGGGTTCCCATCATTTTGGTTCTCATTTTATGATCAAGCAGTCGCTCTGAAACGCGATTACCGAGTCGTTGTCGTTGATGGCCTGGGCGCGGGCCTATCGGATAAGCCAGACGAATTGTCGGCCTACAAATTGGGCGCGCTTATCGACCATGTTGATGCCTTAGCGATCCACCTGAATGGCGATAGGCCTTTCATCTTGATTGGGCATGATTGGGGGGGCGCTTTATCTCTTGCATTTGCTGAGCTTAAACCAGAGCGCCTGCAGGCTGTTGTCGCTATGAATGCCCCGTCATTCAACGTTTTTCTCGAGCTTTTGCGCTCGAACGAACAACAGCAGAAAACGTCCACTTATATGGCCGTGATGTCCAAAACCAGTCGCGAAAGTGTGCGTGACTATGCGCCCGGCGAACGTATCTGGAAGAGTGCTTATGGCGGACTGTTGGAACGCGCTGAACTTACGGAAGAAGAATATGAGCTTTTTGGGTGGGCTCTCCGTCCAGCGGAGGCAACAAATGGCGGATACAATTGGTATCGCGCCAACGTTCCTTTGCCGGATCAAATTACGGATCAGGATTTTTTTCCAATCCCGCAGCGTGAACTCTCTGTGCCAGCTTTGTTGATTTGGGGTACTGAAGATCGGGCATTTGTACCCGAGTTTATTCCGATGCTGAAGGCGAACTCGAAGCAGCTAGACGTCGTTACCATTCAGGGCGCAAATCATTGGACCCTGATGAGCCATCCAGAAGAATCCAACGCAGCGATACGGAGCTTTCTGACCAAATCACTCCGGGTAGAATGAGAAGCTCAGTCTCAAGCCGTGGCGGCACTGCGTTGCCGTGAGGTCACATGATTTGAGGTTTTGCACCCGCGAGCTTGTCGCACGAAACGCAACGTGACAAGACTTATTGCACAGACCGACAATTAAAGTCGGCGATCCAAAAAAATTGGCTATTTCGGAGGAAACCTTGGCTGATCACAATAAACTTGATTCCCGTTTTGGGATCAAAGCTGCGCTATCTTTTAGCGTTGGAATGACTGCCCTTATGGCAGGCGCGGGCACAACCGCTACCGCGCAAGAAGCGGAAGACACCGATGCGCGTCGACTGAGCACAATTACGATTACAGCGACCAAGCGAGAGCAAACGCTGCAAGATGTACCGGTTGCGGTATCGGTCGTTGATGATGAGACGATTGAGAAAGCGGAGATCCAAGATCTCAACGATCTACAATCTGTGGTTCCGTCACTGCGTGTTGGACAGCTGCAATCGTCCGCAAACACCAACTTTATTATTCGCGGCTTCGGTAATGGCGCGAACAATGTTGGTATCGAACCTTCCGTCGGTGTATTCGTTGACGGCGTATATCGGTCGCGCTCTGCGGCACAGATTTCAGATCTACCAAACTTGCAGCGCGTCGAAGTGCTGCGCGGACCACAATCGACTCTGTTCGGTAAAAATGCGTCTGCCGGTGTTATCTCAATCGTGACGCGTAAGCCGCAGTTTGAAACACAAGGCTCAGTCGAAGCGACTTTGGGCAATTTCAACGCGTTCCGAGGCAAGGCCAATATTACTGGGCCGCTTTCGGAGACCGTCGCATTCAGCCTCGCGGGTAACGTCAACACACGTGACGGATACGCCGAAGACATCGCAACAGGTGATAAAACCAACGAACGTAACCGCTGGGGTGTTCGCGGCGAACTTCTCTTCGCCCCGAGCGAGACGCTCGAGCTTCGCTTGATTGGTGACTATGATGAGATCGATGAAGTTTGCTGTGTTGCAGGCAATCTCGTAAACGGCCCAACAGGCCCAATTATCGGTGCCTTAGGCGGTGCGATTAACGCAGAAGACCCATTCTCTTACGAGGTCTTCGGTAACTTCCCGTCTGAAAACGAAATCACAAACTCTGGTATCTCTCTGCAGATCGACAAAGAGTTCAGTGCGTTTGATGTCACGACGATCACCGCATTCCGTAATGTTGAGTCTCTGACAAACCAGGACTCTGATTTTACATCAGCTGACCTGATCGGCTTCAACGAGAATGACGGTAACATCGATACGTTCACGCAGGAAATCCGGTTCACGTCGAACAACCCAGATTCCAATTTCGATTGGATGGTCGGTGGCTTCTACTTCGACGAGTCGGTCGAGTTTGACTCAGATTTCCAGTATGGCGCTGACTTCCGTGGATATGGAGACTTCCTTTCTGGCGGCGCATTTGGTTTGGTTGAGAGCATTCTCGGACTTCCAGTTGGCGGCGCGTTTGGTCAAGATGGTCAGGGACCTGTCGCTAATGCTGGCCAGGATAACACCGCTTGGTCGATCTTTGGAACTCTGGACTTCCATATCAATGACCGCCTGACGGTTACGGCAGGCTTGAACTACACAGAAGACGAAAAGGACGCGTTCTACAGACAGACGAATACAGATGTGTTCTCGTCTCTTGATCTCGTTGCGATCGGCTTCGGCGGAATTCTCGCAGGTGTCGGCGTAAACCCGAATGATCCAGCGGCAGTAGCGGCGTTCGCGCAAGCGAACCCAGCGACTTTCGCAGCGTTCCAGGCGGCGGCACAAGACCCGACGCAAAACACACTCTTGGGTCTAACGGCATTGCAATTCTTGCCACCATTCTTGGACTTCCCGAACTCTGTTGAGGACGGATCTTCGTCTGACAATGCAACAACCCACACGCTGCGTGTTGCCTATGATTTGACGGACACGATCAACGTCTACGGTTCTTGGGCGACTGGTTTTAAAGCGACGTCTTGGAACCTATCGCGAGATTCTCGTCCGTTCGCGTCTGACTTCATTGCAGGGTCCCCGGTAACGAGCCCGCCATCATCTCCGATCCGAGATGCTGGTCTTGCGGTCAACAACCTGACCTCTGGTACTCGTTTTGCCGGTCCAGAAGACTCTGAAGTTTTCGAACTCGGTGTGAAAGGTGCGTTCTCGAACTTTGCGTTCAACCTGGCGATCTTCGATCAGACGATTGAAGGATTCCAATCGAACGCGTTTACCGGAACAGGCTTTGCGCTGACCAATGCGGGTGAGCAATCCACCAAAGGTGCGGAACTTGATTTCACCTGGAGCCCGACAGATGCGTTGACGCTAAGCTTTGCAGGAACGTTCCTCGATCCTGTCTATGATAGCTTTGAGGGATCTGCGTCAGGGGATCTGAGTGGCCAAACCCCATCTGGTATTCCAGATGTCGCGACAAGCATGGGCTTCAACTATGACTTCGCGCTTGGGAATTGGGACAGCTATGTGCGCGCTGACTGGCAGTACTCTGCCGATACGCGCTTCTTCGATGACCCAGGCAATGAAGCGCTGATTGATTCCGTCGGGTACTCTCGTGAAGTCAATGAGATCAACGCGTCAGCCGGCTTCGAGAGTGAAAACGGCCTTAGCGTAGCGCTTTGGGCCCGTAACCTGCTGGACGACCAGCGGATTACAACCGCTTTCCCATCGGTTGCTCAGGCTGGATCGATTTCTGGTTATCCAAACCAGCCACGCACCTACGGTGTGACTTTGCGCAAGCGCTTCTAAAGAAAGCGCTTGTTGCAAAACGCGCGAGACTTTCTCGCGTCTCCTTCGACTCGCCGGTGTTGTCATGCAGCGTCAACACCGGCGTTTTTTATGGATTTGCTTTGCGAAAATGCTCAAGTTTAACGGGCTGTAAGCCCGATTTGAGGGCTCTCAAGTCCACCGAAACAACATGCAGCATAATTCAAATTTCATCATGCTACTGACGAAAGAGTTGTGTGTTGTGTAAAAAATATGACATGAACATGAACAGTCGTACATGAAGTGCTGGGAACATTGCATGTTGCGTCTGTTGGTGACGAGGGCTGGAGATGAGAGTGAGAACTCCGAACGCAAACACGGTAGAGTTCAATTGCGGCGGCTTTGATACTCTGAGTGAGGCTTTAGACTATGCTGCGACAGGCATTACAGGCCTCAATTTCTATTCTGTTCGCGGCGAGCTGGAATACGTGCTCACATATACCGAGCTGCGTGAACGCGCCATCGAAACCGCAGCCAGACTAACCACCGAAACCGAACCCGGCGAACTGATTGGTCTTATCGCTGAGACCAGCCCTGAGTTCGCCGTCATGTTTTTCGCCTGTCAGTATGCAGGTGTCTTGCCTGTACCTGTTTCTGTTCCAGTTACACTGGGCAGCAATGAGTTTTACAAAGATCAACTAAAGCGAATTTGCGAGACTGCGGGCCTGCACTGTTTGCTGGCGCCCATGTCGATCCTTGGACTGGCGCAAGAGGCGCTCGCGCATACAAAGATTCAAGTTGGCAATCTGGATGGATCCGATTTGCCAACGTCTGTTTCCGGCCTTCGCCCGTTTGGCGCGGATGACATGTGCTACATCCAATTTTCCTCAGGAAGCACGAGTTCCCCAAAAGGAATTGTCGGCAGCCAAAAGAGCGTGACCACAAACTGTCGTGCCATCCAATTTGGTTTGGAAGCTGGCGCCGGAGACCGCATTTCATCCTGGCTTCCACTCTACCACGATATGGGGCTGATCGGGCAGTTTCTCGCGCCGATGATGGCGCAGCTATCAGTCGATTACATCGACTCTCATTCCTTTGCGCGTCGCCCGTCGACGTGGCTGAAACTGATCAGTGAAAATAAAGCGACCCACTCTTATAGCCCGAGCTTTGGCTATGAAATCAGTGCTAAACGTTGGCGGGGAGGGGACCTCGATCTTTCCAGTTGGCGGGTCGCGGGAATTGGCGGCGATATGGTGCGCGAAGAGGCGCTCACAATGTTCGCGGATGTGTTCGCAGAACATGGGTTTTGCGAAACCGCCTTCGTTCCAAGTTACGGTCTCGCGGAAGCCACTGTGGCGGTCTCATTCAGCCCGCTCAATACCGGGTTCCAAGTGGACGTTATCAACTCCGATATCATGAGGTCCAAGCAGCGTGCGCTGCCAGCGGGCGAGGAAACTGAAGAGCGTAATCGAAGAGCACTGATCGCGTGTGGTCAGGCTATCCCAGGACACGAGATGAAAATCTGCGATGATGAGGGTGTCGAAGTCGCAGACCGCGTCGTTGGCCGAATACTCTTCCGGGGCGACAGCGTCTCTCCAGGCATTTTAGATCGTGATGAAGGGATCCTATCCTTAACTGACGAGGACGGATGGTTGGATACGGGCGACCTGGGTTATTGGCTCGATGGACAGCTCATCATCACGGGGCGCCACAAAGATCTTATATTGTGGAATGGCCGAAACATCTGGCCGCAAGATATTGAATGGACTGCCGAAAAGGCTGGCGGTCGCCACATTCCAAAATCAGCTGCTTTCAAACTCTCAGACGATGACGGGAATGGTCACATTTACCTACTCGCCGAGTGCAAAGCACGCGAACCAGAGCAACGCGAAGCGCTCTTGTCAGAGGTTTCCGCAAACGTGCGCCAAACGGTCGGCGCACCGATTGAGGTCATTCTGGTTCCAACCAAGAGCTTGATTATGACGTCATCTGGAAAGCTCAGCCGTATGAGAACGCGTCAAAAGTTTATCTCCGGCGACTTTGAGTTGGAGTCGGCAGTTCCTGCTTTCGCGGAATGACGAGGCCGGCAGTCGGGGGAAATGATAACCTGATTGCCATCACAGGCGCGACAGGTTTCATCGGAAAGCACCTACTTGCGCGTTTGCATGCCGAGGGATTGCACTCGCGCGCGCTTATCCGGAGCAGGAAGTACAGGGTCGTCGACGTCCCACGATCAACGCAGATTGTGGCGGGCGCGCTCAACGACAAAGAGAAACTGATTGAGCTGCTAAAGGGCGCACAGACCTGTATTCACCTGGCCGGTGCAACAACTTCGCTCAATATGAGCGGCTTTCACTCCGCAAATGTTATTGGGACGTACAATGCAGCTGCCTGCGCGGCTGCCGCTGGGGTGAAGCATTTTATTTGTGTGTCTTCTCAAGCCGCGCGAGCCCCGCTGATTTCAAACTATGCTGCGTCCAAAGCAATGGGCGAAGCTGCCTTAGAACCGTTCAAACAGAATATGCAGATCACGATCATACGCCCACCCGCAGTCATTGGGGCGGGTGACCCGATGTTGCAGCCCATGCTGGACTTGATACGAGCAGGCTGGCTACCTGTTCCGGCAGAACCAAAGCGGGCAACGCGTTCGTTCGCAGTCATTTCAGTCCAAGACTTAGTCTCCCAGCTCGTAAGTTCGTTAGAGCGCCCCACCACTGGTCGTGGTTTGGTTGAGCCTTGCTCTGTTGCCTCCACAAATTGGACCGAGGTGGCGGCCGCGACGGGCGACGTGCTCGGCCGTAAGGTTCGGATTGTCCGGATTCCAGCATCTATAATGAAGGGTGTGGCACTCTGCGCGGATGGTATCGCCACTTTGACCCGGCGCACTTTTCCGCTTTCACTCAGCAAAGTACGGGAAATGTTAGCTGTAGATTGGACCTATGATCATACGATGCGAGATGCCATGAGTTTGAAAGAGGTGTTTGTGGAGTGTCTGGAGGATGATCGATCCTAGGATCTGATCCAGTTGGGGAAGTAGATTGACCGATAAATCCAAGATTTTTGATACGATCGTTTCGGTGCTTGCAGAATACATCCCAGACGGGATAAAGATCACCAATGACACACGCATCGTCGCCGATTTGGAGATCGACTCCGTAGATGTTTTCGACCTAATAATGGAGGTTGAAGACGCTTATGATATTAGCATTTCAATGGAACTTATCTCGACTACGCATACCGTGGGCGAGCTCGTAAACGTAGTGGATGATTTGAGCGGTGCTGACTAAAACCAAACAGAACAAGCAATTATTCGACAAGTTTGCGGCGATTACCGAGCGTCATGAAATGGCGAAACTTTTCGGGCAAAGTCCAATTGGTGTGCCGTTCGATGAAATCTTATCGCCCACCCGAGCGCGCTGCGCAGGCCGCGAAATCGTTTTGGTGGGGACGAATAATTATCTCGGATTGACGTTCAATGAGAATGTCCGTCAGTCGATGATTAAGTCGGTTGAAACCCACGGTTCAGCGACTACGGGAAGCCGTCAGGCGAATGGCACTTACAGTGATCATGCGCGCATGGAAAAAGAGCTGCGCGACTTCTTTGAGATGGAAAGCGCGATTGTTTTTACGACAGGCTATCAAACCAATCTCGGCGCCATCAGTGCCCTGGCGAGCGGCGAAGACCATATTTTGATCGATGCTGACAGCCATGCCTGCATTTACGATGCTTGCCGATTGACGGATGCAGCGACCCACCGGTTCCGTCACAATGATCCAGAGAACTTGGAAAAAAGATTGAAACGTCTGCCAGACACGGGCGGACGATTGGTCGTCGTCGAAGGCATGTATTCCATGTTCGGCGATGTCGCGCCGCTCGCCGAAATGGTAGAGGTCGCGCACGCGAACAATGCAATGATTTTCGTCGACGAAGCGCATTCCGTAGGATGCTTTGGTGAAAATGGTCGCGGAATTGCTGAGGCCCAAGGTGTTCTTCGGGATGTCGACTTCATCTCAGGTACGTTTTCAAAAAGCTTTGCATCGATCGGCGGGTTCTGCGTCTCTAAGCACCCAGAGTTTGAGAGCGTTCGCCTGACCAGCCGGGCCTATATGTTCACAGCATCTGGTGCGCCCGCAAATGTCGCCGCAGCGCGCGCTGCGTTGAAAGAGTTGAAAGCGGCACCAGAGCTGCGTGACTCCTTGTGGACAATGTCGAACCGGTTGCATGATGGTTTGAGCAAAATGGGGTACGATCTCTGCGCGCCTGCCTCTCCCGTAATTGCAGTGCGGCGTCCGGACGAAGCGACGGCGGTGGCCGAGTGGAACAAGCTTTTCGAGCAAGGGGTCTATGTGAACCTCGCCGTGCCGCCCGCGACACCGAGCGGAACGAGTCTGCTTCGCTTGAGCGTGAGTGCTGCCCACACCGAAGAAGAGATTGATCAAGTCCTGAAGGCCTTCTCAAGCTTAAGCTAAGCTATCGGAACGCGCCTTTGCGGAACAAACGCCAGGCTAAGACAGGCGCGTGCAGTAATGGGTATTTACGGGCGTGATCGCTGATTTCAATTTCAGCCCCGCTGTGCGATTTGATTTTCTCCAGAACGTAATCAAGGCCCGCATCGAATGTGAAAAAGGCTTTCAGCACGCGAAAAGCGCCCATGGGCTTGCCGATCACGCGCCGTAAGAACCATCGAGTGCGACAGAGGTTTCGGCGAAGTGCGCCGACATCCGAGAATGCAAGACCAGCACCCGACCGCGAGCTCGGATACATAGCGGCTGCGAGCTGAGCGTAGCGATCTGCATGTTTGGCGACGATTTGTTTGGATCGTCCTGACGCGTCTTCAGGGCGAAGCTCCGTTTTGTAGCTCTCCATCAGGCCACGTTCCCATATCGCGTTTTCTTCTAGTTCCCCGGTAAGGAGCGGTGCGGTTTCGTTGAGAAAGTGGCGGCTCGCCATCGCTAGGGTATCGAGTAAATCATCGCGCAGCTTATGGTCTTCACAAATCAGAATTGTGGGTTGCGCAAAGCGTGCCCACAGCATGGACTCAAAGGCTCCGCCGCGCGCGCGCCGGCGGAATGCTGATAGGCTGACAATTGAATACTTACTGCGCAGTCGTTCACCATCCGGCCCGTCTGCTTCGCAATAATGGACACTAGGAGGTGCTAAAAATGAGCCGAGCTGTTTCAGCCCGAACCCATGCACGTCGCGATATGACCCCACGAGGACGTAGAAATCGAGCATCTTCCCAGATGCTTCTCCCGCGCGAAGGCTGGAGCCATAGAACAACAAGGCTTTCTCCGCGCCCCCGTGTTTGCGGCGGATTTCTGCGACCAATGCTTCAGCTCGGTCGCCGATCGGACGCTGCTCGCTTTCTATAATCGCGCGCAAGTCAGCGAGTTGTGTCTCAGTGCTCATCGAATGAACTCCAGATCTGGAGAGACAGTAACTTTGAACGTCTGGTCTTTCGGCATTGGCAGCTCTTCGCCATCTAGCATGACAGGCCCATCGGTTTGGAACGTCATTTCTGAACAGCCCTCGCTGGTCAAGCCATGCTTTTCTAAAGAACGAGGCGCACCACCTAGGACAGCCTTCGCGATCCCGAGGCGTAAGCGCGGGATTGGCCATGCGGCCTGCGTAAATCCAATTGGAGCAACACCGCGGCCCCAAAATGGACTTAGGTTTAAGCTCAATTCTTCAAACGTAGAGAGCATGGAGAAAGCTTGCGGCTCCGCGGCGTCTGTTGTGCCCTCGTCGAGGCGCACAAATTCAGATGCACGTACGAGCGGTTTGCCGTCTTCAGATTTGGTGGATCGAGGAAACATAGCGAGCTGCATAATCGCCCTCGCGATAGAGACGACACCACGAGTTTTCCCATGTAGGTTATTCTGAGTGTACAGCATTAGCCGCGCCAACGACCCGGTAGACAGGAGAAAGCCCACATAAGGCGATTTCGTTTCCGACGTTTCCACCAGTAGCGCCTTATGCGTCGCGATTTCGGGGCGTTTCACCTGTTGGGTTCGTTCATCAAGTTTCTGCTTAAGGGCCTCCGAATCCACATCTTTCAAACCCAAAACTGCGTGAGCGAGATTCGTGCTGCCACCAGGAAGAATGGCCAAACGAGGTAATGGTCGACCTTCCGAGCGCTCAGCAAAACACGTCGTCAGCGCAGCGAGCACCGTTCCGTCGCCACCCTCAACATAGATGGTGTCACGTCCCTCATGCAGAAGATGCGAAAGGGTTTCTTCAAGGGGCGTCTCTCCATCAAAATAGACAATAGGGATGTCGCCATAATCGACTGCGATGCGCGTCAGAATGGATCCCTGCATGTTCACTTTGTGACTTTTGGGATTGATGATGAAGACGGGAGATTGCGTCATTTAACGCGCTCGGTGTTCAAATTCAGGTGGATACCTAATCCCATGAGCAAAAGAATGGGTAATCCGATCGCCATCGGCAATGAGATACCGCCGCCTTCTGCGACCGTCTTTAGGACGCCATCGAAAATGAAATAAGCGAACCCTATCGCAATTCCGATCATCAACCGTTGATCGCCGGTTTGGCGCCGTCCCAGCGCCTGCATGAGTGGAACGGCCACCAGAACGAATCCAAGGGCGACGATCGGCATGGTTAGGCGGTCGAAGAACCAAACCAGATAGGCGGTTGAAGGCCGTACGCCGGATCCTCTGAGGCGCGAAAGATTGTATTGTTCGCTGAGGGACAGGTTACGAGGAGATGTGCCGAGCTTTTGTAAGGTGACAGGCGTTTGATCCGTCACCCAGAGTTCAGCCGGTTCAATTTCAGTATAGTCTAGGCTGAGGCTTTTTTGATTGCGGAGCACCCAGCCGCGATCGGAAAAGCGAGCTTGATCTGCATAGGTTATGGTTGAGATTTTTCCTGCCCCATCGCGTTGATAGATCACGACATTTGACAGCTCATTGCCTTGGAAGCTCCCAATCTCAACGAAAGAGGTCGCGTCTGCCACCCAGAGTGATCGGGGTTTTCCAGCGTCTTCCTCGGCAAAAGCATCCGCACCTAGCCAGTTTTCGAGACTCGAAACCGTGCGCGGTAGCGTTTGATCGATCACCAGAAGTGAGGCGATCGTGACGACCAATACTGAAGGAATGAGAGCGCGGACTTGCATGATGGGCGACACGCTCATGGAGACAAAGCCAACGAGTTCTTGGCGCCTGATGAGCGACAGGAATGTCAGCAAGAGACTGACAAACAGAGCGAACATAAATATGCGATCGTACAAGGATGGAATACGTAGGAGCGTATACTTCAATGCGTCTAGGGAGCCAGAATCTTCAGGCAGAATATCCGCAGCGCCGATTGAATCGACGACGCTCAGCAACGCCAAAAGGGCGAAGGTCGTCACGAACCACCGCGCCAAGAAGAGTCGCGCAAAATACCCCCGAACCAGTTTCATGAGACCGACCGATCCGGATCAGGCTTCTGGGAAAACATTCGTGGCAGTCGAATGGCGGGAACGGAAGAAAGCGGCGGCTGCGCCATTGTTACCGCGCTCCTTAGAAAAAGTAACAAGCCGAACAGACTCACCATCACGATAACAGCCCAACTACCGGCCCACGCCGGTACAACGCCATCCAACGCGAGCGACTTCGCAAGTTCAAGCATTTGCTGGATCATGATGAGCGTCAGCAAGCCGATTAGGATCGCATTTGAAGGAGGATGGCGGCCATAGCTCAAGCCAAATGGAACTGCGATCAGCGGCAAGAGTAGGATAAGAACGAACCGGGCTAATTGGTCGTGAATGGAAACCATCGCCTCAAGCGGTTCTATGTTTTCAAGATCAGCCGGAGGTGATGACGTGGCTGGCGCCCACAACTCCCAAAGCATCAGTTCGCGAACATCTTTTCCGCGCGCTCGAAACTGTGTGAGCGCATCTGGGGGGCGCCACTTAAAGGAGTCAAACTCAAGCCGAGAACTGAGCGTCTGGTCTTCACTCAGATCTGCGCCCATACCAGACTCGAGCTGAATCTCAGAGATCGTGCCACCCTCGCGCACCAACGCACCTGTCGCGGCTGAGATAATCCTCTGACTTCCATCGGGTAACCGCTCGAGAATGAACGAGCTTGTGAGTTCGCCCGTCGAAAGGTCAACATCCTCTGTCCATACCGTCCAATCCTCAGCCTCAACGAATTTGCCCTCAATGAAGACAGTTTCGATGCTCGATTCAGCGATTGAGTTGACCAGGCTTCGGTATTCGTACCGGGATTGAGGTTGAAGAATTCCGGAGGTGATCAGCAACAAGCTCGCCAAAATTACTGCCATGATCATGAACGGCTTGGAGATCATAAACAGAGATTTGCCCATGCCCCAAACGGCCACGAGTTCTCCGCTGCGGCTTATTCGGCTGACGGTTATCAGCACGGCGAGAAAGAATGCTGCGGGAATACCAATGCCGGCATAGTGCGGGACCAAATTCGCGAGCATATAAACAGCTTCACCTAAATTACCCGGCGAGCGGGAGACGAGATCCGCGATACGTAACAGTCGCTCCAGGAGCAGGATGCTCACAACGAGCAGGAGTAGCCCGCAAAAGACCCGCGTGCATTCGCCAAAAATGTATCGCTGAATACGCTGCATACGGACGAGTAGCTTAGTTTTTGAATGTGTACACCTGTTCATTGTAGAAGCGATTCACAGTCGAGAACACGAAAACTTGATTGCGATTGCCGGTTTTCTGCCTATTTTTTGACGAGAGTCGACGAGAAGAAGCGGAATGATTTATCGCTTTATCAGCCTGGCACTCCTTGCCACCCTCCCGATTGCGTCTGCGCAATCGGAGCTCGATATCCGAGCACACGAAGCCCCTGTGGTTTGTGCGCCCGGCACGGGGCAGGTGCAAGTGACGGTCACAGGTGTGACTAATGGTGGAATCCTCGCCGTCGAACTTTACCGACCTAGCAAGCGCGACTTTCTCAAGAAAAAATCGAGAATTCATCGCATTAGAGTGGCGGCTCAGGACGGGCAACAAACGGTATGTTTCGCGCCGCAACCCCCGGGACGTTATGCGGTTGCAACCTATCACGATAAAAACGCAAATCGCGATCTCGACCAAAAGATCAATTTCATGCCGAAAGAGCCTTTTGGTTTATCAACCAATCCTAAACTCCGTTGGGGGCTGCCTAAATTCGATGAAGCGGACTTCGAGCTGCCTGCTGAAGGAGCGGCGATCACCATACAGCTGGTGAAATAGCACTTGCCCCTCTGAACAGCACGATTACTACTCACGGTTATGAGTGTGAGTGTAAAACAGGCAAAAAACGCGAGCGATATCAAAACGTTCGTCGAGTTGCCTTATCATGCCTATCGCGGTGAGCCGCATTGGAGACCTCCGCTTCGAGTGGAGCGGCAGGAGCACGTTGATCCCAAAAAGAATAAGTCGCTCGATGAATTACGGCCAAGTTTCTTTTTGGCCTATAGGGATGAGCAGGTCGTGGGGCGGATCGCCTCCTTCGTGAACCCCAAACATTTGCAGCACCATGATGACCAGACGGGTCATTTCGGCTTTTTGGATACGCGCGATCCGCGCGATGAAGAGACCGTATCGGCGCTTCTCGAAGCAGCTGAGGATGATCTGCGCGCGAGGGGGATGTCTAGAATTGGTGGGCCTTACAATTTTTCAGTCAATGATGAGTGTGGGTTGCTCGTCGATGGTTTCGATTCCCCGCCTAGCGTTATGATGCCTTATGGCCGTAGCGATTTACCAAAAATGATGGAGCCGGCTGGGTACACCAAAGCAATGGATATGTACGCCTTTCGCCATCGCATGGGGGAGAGCTTTTCCAGCCCGGCCTTCGTTTCTCGCGTGAAGGAGCGGTTTGACTCTGATCCAAGGATCTCAGTGCGATCGCTCGACATGTCCCGATTGTACGAAGATATCTCCTTAATTGTCGGCATTTTTAACGATGCTTGGTCGGGCAATTGGGGATTCTTGCCGATCAGCGATCAAGAAGCGAAATTTTTGGCAGACTCGATGAAGCCTGTTTTGCAGACAGAGTCGCTGTGGATTGCATTTGTGGACAACGAGCCAGCAAGCTTCACGCTCATGATCCCCAATTTGAACGAAGCAACGCTGGGCCTCGATGGTCGTTTATTGCCATTTGGATGGGCGACACTGCTTTATCGAATTAAGGTGCAGGGCGTAAAATCCGCGCGTATCCCACTTGCTGGCACGCGCAAGAAGTTTCACAAGACCCGCCGCGGAATGACGGCGACCGTCGGGGCTTGGGAAGCCTGTTTAAGCGCGCAGCACGCAAAAGGCGTGCGCGAGGTAGAGTTTTCCTGGGTATTGGAGACGAACAAAGACCTGCTTGGCCTTGCGGACATTTATGATTGCGACCGATACAAAACCTACCGAGTCTATGAAAAAGACCTCTGAGACAGGGCGCAAAGAACCATCTCAGCCGGTTGAAGTGTTCGTTTTGGCGGGCGCTCGGTCCTCTGGTGATCCATTGGCGGAAGCGCATGATGTGCCGTCCAAAGCGCACATTCAGGTCGCTGGCCAATCAATGATCTCACGCGTTTTGAGTGCACTCGGTCAGAGTTCGCGGACCGATGGCATCACAATCATTGGTATAAAAGAACATGAGCCTCTCCAAGCAGATGAAGGTTGGCCTCCTGTAACTTTAGCGGCAGGCGCTGACGGTCCGGCTGCGAGCGTGTATGGAGCCTTAAGGGAGGAGCCCGGAAAAGAACCTGTTCTTGTTACGACTTGCGATCACGCATTGCTCACGCCTGAGATGATCGATGCCTTTGCGAAGCAGTCTGTCGAATCTGGCGCGGATCTGACCCTTGCTTTGGCGCGCCGCGAAACGATCGAAGCGCAACACCCAGAAACCAAACGGACCTATCTTCGCTTTGGCGATGGAGCCTATTCCAGTTGCAACCTGTTTTGCATCGTCACACCGAAAGCGCATCGTGTCGTAGAGTTCTGGCGGGATGCCGAAGAAGACCGGAAGCGACCGTGGCGAATTGCATGGCGCTTCGGGATTGGAACGGCCCTACGACTTTTGATCGGTCGGCCTAATCTCGATCACGCGTTTGCCATCCTGTCCAAACGTCTTGGAGTCACCATTCGACCGGTCGTCCTGCCCTTCGCAGAGGCAGCGATAGACGTCGACACGCTCCAAGACTTGGCGATGGTCGAACAGATCTTAAGGGCGCGGTCGAAATGACGGACACAGCAACTCCTCAATCAGATGGTTTGGTTGGCAGGATCCTTAAAAACGTGGGGTTCCTGTTCGGAGGAAAGACGTCCGCAGTCTTGATCGGCTTGGCGGTGCTCGCGATTGCCGCGCGTGCCCTAACGATTGAAGAGCTCGGCATTCTATTGCTCTTGCACGCGTTCATCGCATTGATGACAGGAATAGCCACCTTCAAATCCTGGCAGGCCTTGATTCAGTTCGGTACCAAGCCTTTGGAGCAGGGTGACTTTCCGCAATTCCACCGCCTCCTTCGCTTTACCATCGGTCTCGATATTACAGCGGCTTTTTTCGCGGCGGTTCTGAGCGTTTCAGCATTTTTGGTTTTTCGGGACCGACTAGGATTGCCTGACGAAGTATTCGGGATCGCGCTTTCTTATTGCCTCCTGTCTGCAACCAACCTGCGATCGACCCCTTTGGGTGTTTTGCGGTTGTATGACCGGTTTGACCTTATCAGCTTACATGATCAGGCTGTTCCGATTGTTCGGTTGATTGGCGCTAGTCTGGGCCTGGCGTTTGGCGGCGATCTCACTTGGTTCATTCTGGTTTGGATGGCCGCCGCAGCCGCGACAAACCTTCTGATGCCGATCCTGGCCCTTCGAGAGCTGGCACGTCGCGGCGCGCTCAAAGGCCTGTTTGCAAAACGTCCGACACTGAAAGCGCCGCGCAAAGGGATATGGCGCTATGTTTGGATGTCGAACATCGACGCCACGATCAATCTGGTCGACAAACAGATGCCGACTTTATTGGCTGGCGCATTGCTGGGGCCAGCCTTTGCCGCGCTGTTCAAAATCGCCAGAGATGTTTCTGATGTGCTCGGAAAAGGGGCACGCCTCCTCAACCAGGTTCTCTATCCCGAGTTGGTGCGATTGATGATCGCTGGATCCATTTCGCGCGCCATCCGCATCATCGTTTTCTCGAGCGTCTACTTGTTGGCTGCAGGAATTGCGCTGTCGTTGTTGATCAGTTTCTTTGGACCGTCGCTCTTCGCCGCCGCTTTGGACCAGGGCTATGAAAGTGTCGCACCAATTGCCACAATGCTCGTGATTGCCGCAGCTTTGATGGGCGCCACCACCCCGATCTATTCAGGTCTCTATGCGCTCGGAAACCCTGGCTGGGCAGCGCTGACGCGCGCGCTCGCCGTGACGATTACAATCGTGCTGTTCGTCACGCTCGCGAATACTATGAGAGAGGCAGGGCCTGGTTGGGCCATGGTTATTGGTTCGGCTTCCGGCTTGCTATTAGCAAGCCTGGTCGCGGTCTTGCGAGCTTATGGCGCGCGCGACGCTTCGGGCCAGGCGGATTTGAGCGCTGACGTCAGCGACGAAACAAGCTCTTCATCAGCTGAGCCGCCGGCTAAATCTGGTTGACCGGGCCACCCGCCATCCTCCAGCGTCCAGCTTTCAAAGGAGGCTGGCTCAGAATAACGAGGGATCACATGATAGTGGACATTAGGGTCGACCATCATCAGCATCAGATAGTTGATTTTCTCATAGCCAAAGGCGGCAGAGAGAACCTGTTCTATGTCCTTGATAACACGAGCCTGTTCGGTAAAAGCCTGCAATGGCAATTGTGAGAACTGGGTCTCGGGACCATTCGCGACCAAGACAAGCGCACCCATTGTGCATTGTTTCGGACGCACCAGAACCGTCCAGTATTCATACGCCGCGATGAGCGTTTCGGGGCCATTGAATTTCAGAAATGTGGGATTGTAATCCGTCATGAGCGAGTTCCAAAGCGATCTACCGAATGTTCGACTGGTTGGTGAGCTACCTGTCAAGTTGTGGGGGCTGCCGCTCGACCAATGGCAAAGCCGAACTTGGATGAAAATGGGCGCAAGTGGCGTTGCTCCTGAGGGTGATTTTTGCGTGGGCAGCGACTGGGTTTTGTCGCCCGCCTTGGCGAAGAGTCTATTGGCGACTCCGGGCGCCGTTCTTATCGTGAAAGATAAGGATTTGGATCAAGAGCGCGTTGCCGTTGTGCATGGTGCAGCCGGCGCGACAGAAAAGAGCGCCGCGTTGGTCAATTCTCTCAACCCTGACTGGGACGCGTTGAAGAAAGATGGTCTCACGCCCGGTTGTATGACCGATTTTGTGGGAGATTATGATAAGGCCCTGCGGAAACGCGAAGCGCCTTATGCGCTATCCTTGTTTCAAACCACCCCAGCGCAGGTCGAGCGGCGTTTGTTCAAAGGTGCGTACAAAGGCGTGACCGACCTGGTTACCAAATATGCGTGGCCGGAGCCCGCTCTCCACGTCACTCGATTGTGCGCAAATCTGCGGCTGACGCCCAATATGGTGACCACGGCTAGCCTGTTCCTGGTTTGCCTGGCATTTTATTATTTTTGGATTGGCGCATGGATCCCCGGCATCTTGGCTGGGTGGGCTATGACTTTTCTGGATACCGTGGATGGCAAGCTCGCGCGAACCACAATGACCTATTCGGCGTGGGGGAATATCTATGATCACGGCATCGATCTGATCCATCCACCTTTTTGGTATTGGGCGATGTATACGGGGCTATTAGCGACTGGCGTGTCACATCCATGGCTGTTCCCAGCGCTCGTTATCATCCTGGTCGGATATGCGCTTGGCCGCGTCACTGAAGGGATCTTCATGAGGCGATATGGGTTTCACATCCATGTTTGGCGCCCCGTGGACGCTTTCATGCGGGAGATCACGGCGCGGCGAAATCCGAACCTGCTTATCTTTATGATTTGCACGCTCTTTGGTGCCCCGCTTTGGGGCGTGATCCTGGTTGCGGCGTGGACCCTAATCTGCGCACCATTCCACATGGTGCGGCTTGTCCAGGCGTTCGCGACGAAGGCGCCAATTACTTCTTTCATGGATTCATAGGCAACATGGCTGGCACAGCTTTTTTTGATATGGACCGCACGCTGACGCGGACCGGAACATGGTCTCGCTTCATGTTCTCAATGAACAAAAATCGTCCGCTCTTCTATCTCAGACTGCCTCTCTTAGGACTGCACGCAATCGCCTACAAATTGGGTCTACTGTCGCGCCAATCCGTCAAAGAGCATGGTTTGAGAACACTGACTTGGGCGAAGCGCGATGAGTTAGAGCGCGCTGCCGAACGTTTTGCCGACGAAGAAGTGCGCAGCGGCCTTAGGCGCCAAACGCTCGCCGTGCTCGGGAAACATCGCGCGGCTGGAGATACGCTCGTTATGGCAACGGCCGCGGCAGACTTGGTGGCAAAACCCATCGCTCAGAGGCTTGGTTTCGCGGTCGTGATCAGCACCGAACTCGAATGGTCGGATGATGACCGTATGACGGGCAAGCTTGCGGGTCCAAACTGTTACGGTGAGGCAAAATTGGATCTTATTCTGGCGTCCGATGCGGAGCACGATTTCAAAAGACCGTCGTCTGGATATAGCGATCACGTCTCTGACCTTCCGTTTTTGCAATGGGTTGATGACGGCGTGGCTGTAAATCCATCTCGCGGACTAGCGCAAATTGCTGATAAAGCTGGTCTTCGCGTAGAAGACTGGGATGTAGAAGATATGGGCGATAAGACCTCATGAGAGCGATAATTTTAGCGGCCGGTCGAGGCTCGCGGCTTTTGCCTTTAACTGAAAATCTTCCCAAATGCCTGTTGGCCGTTGGTGATACGACGGTGCTTAGCCTTCAACTCGATACGTTAGAAGCTGCTGGCGTCGACGAAGCGATCGTGATTACGGGCTTCATGGCCGGTAGCGTTGAGGCAGAGGTCGCAGACCGTCAGGGATCGATGCGCGTGCAAACGCTATTCAACCCATTCTATCAAGTTGCTGATAATCTCGCGAGTTGTTGGATGGCGCGGGCGTTCATGGATGACGATTTTCTCCTGATCAACGGCGATACATTGATCGAACCAGCGCTTGCGAAAAAAGTGGTTGAGAGCCCCCAGAACAATATTCAGGTCACCATTGATAAAAAGCCAGAATACGATTCAGACGATATGAAGGTCACGCTGGATGGCACGACTCTAACGGCAATCGGTAAGACGCTAAGCGCCGAAGAAACGAATGGCGAGTCGATTGGATTTCTACGTTTTATGGGCGATGGTCCGAAACTGTTCCGCGACAAACTCCATCAAATGATGCGCACCGGAGACGGTGTTGGAGCTTGGTTCTTAAGCACCATTGATGCGCTGGCGAAAACCGACACGGTCGTTGCCACATACTCGATTGAGGGTATGACTTGGGCGGAGCTAGATACGATGGAAGACTATTCCGCGATCAAAGCGATTTTCGGATCCTCCTGAAACGGGGGAGATATTTAACCGCACCAAAATGCGTTGGTCAGCGAGGTCGCGGAGTCCACACTCATGCTTTGTGACATGAACAAAAATGAGGTTGCTGATGAGTTGCAAACAGAGGTTTGCATCATCGGGGCAGGGGTTGCTGGACAAACACTCGCGATGCGTCTCACCCAGTTGGGGCGGAAGGTCCTTCTGATTGAGAGCGGTGGAACAGAATACAAATCAGCGACGCAATCATTATCTGACGGGGATGTCAGCGGTGAGCCATATTATGAGCTAATCACATCGCGTCTGCGCCTGTTCGGGGGAACCGCTGCGATCTGGGGTGGTCGCTGTGCAGAACTGGATGAGATCGACTTCGAGAAACGAGAATATGTGCCTCACAGCGGATGGCCGATCGATAAGGCAGAGCTGCAGCCCTATTATCAAAGAGCCTATGACATCCTCGGGATTAAAGAACCGGATGCAAAACCGAAATTAGAGCAGGCGGCGCAGACCGAACCTGGGTTCCATCCAGAGACGCTTGATGTGGGTTATTGGCGCTTCGATGAGAATGGCGAGCGGTTCACGAATACGTCGCGTGGGAATCTCTCTGACGTCAAAATTCTTCTGAATGCGACTCTGACGGAATTGGATGTTTCGGAGGCTGGTAAAGTGAATTCGGTCACTGTTTCCGGTCGATCGGGCCAGACGAGCAAGGTCATCGCCGACGAGTTTGTTTTGGCGGCCGGAGCGATCGAGACAATCCGATTGCTCATGGCCGCGGTTCCTTCGCGGCCAAATGGGTTGGGAAACGCGAACGACCTGCTTGGGCGATACTTCATGGAACACCCTCATGCTCGAGGGGGAGAAATTGTTTCCGACAAATTGGCGACCACGCTTCGAGCATTGCCGAGAATGAAGCGCTCTAGAGGGAACCGCTATGCTGCCTATGTTCGCCTCTCTGAAGCTGAGCAGAGAGAACAAGGCGTTCTAAACACAGCGCTGAGCCTGGCGCCGCGTCGTCATGAGGGACGATCTCCCGAACTGGTTCGGTCATTGAAAGAGAAGCTGAAACACGATCTGCCGAGTACGCGTTTCTGGCGGACGAGCTATAAAAGCTTGAAAGGACTCTCGACGCGTGCGCGGGAGCAGTTGGACCCTTGGGCCTCTGTTTGGGCGGTGAAACAGTCCGGTAGTAAGCGCGGTCTGTACGCCGTCATTCGAGCCGAGCAAGCTCCAAACGCTGCGAGCAGAATTGTTCTAAGCGAACGAAAAGATCGATATGGCGTACCCTTCGCGGATTTGGATTGGCGGTTTACCGATCTCGACAAGCAAAGCGTGAAAGCGCTGATGCTAACGCTTAAGAGTGAATATGAGCGATTGGGCTGGGGTGATGTCCGCTTGGCCGAATGGCTGAATGATGTCTCAAAGAGCTGGAGCTTTGATCCACTCATCTCATCTCATCCGATTGGCGGCTATCATCATATGGGCGGGACGCGCATGGCGAGCGACGCGTCGACGGGTGTGGTGGACGAGAATTGCCGCCTGTTTGAAAGCCCAAACCTCTACATTGCGAGCAGCAGCGTTTTCCCAACAAGCGGATGGGCGAACCCAACACTGACTATCATTGCGCTCGCAGAGCGGCTCGCGGATCACATCCATTCGAAGGTAGCCTAAGTTCAGCCATCCGTCTGAGCGACAAACCCAAGGTTTACCTTTTCGGGATTAGGCTGATTCAAGGAAACCGAGCGGCTCAAGTAAACGATGAACAATTCTGTTCGTGAAACGGACCTGTACGATCCGGTAAAGCGGTTCCTGCAAAACCAGGGATACACCGTAAAAGGTGAGGTGGGCGCCGTAGATGTTGTGGCATGTCGCGGTGATGAAACGCCGGTTTTGGTGGAACTAAAAACCGCTTTCTCTCTCTCTTTGTTTCATCAGGCGATAGAGCGACTTGCGCTCTCAGATTTGATTTACATCGCTGTGCCACACAAGTCTGGTAAGGCGTTTTCCAAATCGCTGAAGCGAAATACTGCGCTTTGTCGGCGGCTTGGCATTGGGCTGCTTACCGTGCGGTTGAAGGATGGATTTGTGTATCCGCACGCAGACCCAGGGCCATATCAACCACGCTGTTCGAACGTCAAAAAGCAGAGGCTATTGAAAGAGTTTGCGAAACGCGTCGGCGATCCGAATTCGGGCGGCGCGACACGGCAGGGATTGATTACCGCCTATCGCCAAGATGCGTTGCGATGCCTCAGCTACCTTGCCGAGAACGGCGCGACGAAGGCGGCTAATGTTGCGGAAGCAACGGGCGTGGAAACCGCTCAGCGTATTATGGCAGACAATCACTACGGCTGGTTTGAACGTGTGAAGACCGGAATTTACGCGATTACGCCGGATGGCGCTGTCGCCACGCAAGATTTCAAACATGAAATAACTGAATTGACGAAGCGCCTTAAGGGGTAATCTCTCTCGTTTGACGCGTTCCCAATCTCGGAGTGTTTCCCCCGCGTGCCTACTTGTGGTCGGGACCATCCTAGCTCAAAATTGTAAGCAGACGCCGATTGGAGGATTTTTCGTGCATACAGATACACCCGACCTGTTTGATCTTGCCATGTCAGAACAAGCTCGGCCGCTTATGGATGCCGTGCTCAAGCATATTGAAGATAACGTGGTCCCGATTAGCGAAGAGTTCTTTGCTCTGGATAAAGAAAAAGAAGATCGCTGGTCTTGGCACCCAAGACAGCTGGAGCTACTGGAAGGGGCGAAAAACAAAGCGAAAGAGTCCGGCCTCTGGAATTTCTTTTTGCCGGAAACTGAATACGGTACGGGCCTAACCAATCTTGATTATGCCTATATCGCCGCTGAACTCGGTAAGTATCCGCTCGCTTCAGAGTCTTTGAACTGTAGCGCACCAGACACCGGAAACATGGAAGTGTTGGAACGCGTCGGCACACCAGAGCAACAGGAGAAGTGGCTAAAGCCGCTGCTCAACGGCGAGATCCGCTCAGCCTACGCGATGACGGAGCCGGCATTACCGTCGTCTGATGCCAAAAATATCTCAACCAGCGCAAAACTGGAGAATGGCGAATGGGTCATCAATGGCGAAAAGTTCTATATCTCCGGCGCTGGAGATCCGCGCTGTAAGATCATGATCGTCATGGTCAAAACCAATCCTGACGCCGCTCCCCACAAGCAGCAAAGCCAAATTCTTGTGCCGACAGATACGCCCGGCGTTAAAATACTCGAGGGTATGCAAGTGTTTGGGGAAGATCATGCGCCTCGCGGTCATATGCATATCGTCTTCGATAATGTTCGTGTGCCGGAAGAGAATATGCTGCTGGGCGAAGGTCGCGGGTTTGAGATTTCACAGCTCCGCCTTGGGCCAGGTCGTATCCACCACTGTATGCGCTCAATCGGTAAAGCTGAACGCGCGCTCGAGTTGATGGTGAAACGAGGCTCAACCCGAGAGGCCTTTGGTCGGCCGCTGATCAAACTCGGCGGCAATCTTGAGAAAGTCTCTCGTGCTCGAATTGAAATCAACGCAATGCGCCTCGCCGTCCTGCAAGCGGCGAAAGCCATGGATGTGCTCGGCAATAAAGAGGCTCGTGTTTATGTGAGCGCTGTTAAAGCGATGGTGCCGGAAAAAGTATGCCAGATCATCGATGACGCTATTCAAATTCATGGCGCCACTGGCATCTCGCAGTGGAGTCCGCTCGCGGGCCTCTACACCGACATGCGCCACTTGCGTTTCGCGGATGGTCCCGACGAGGTGCACCACATGGTTGTCGGCCGCGCAGAAGTTCAGCGTTACGGACTTTGGTAGGTGCGCCAACTATCAATCGGACCGCTAATACAATGCCGAGATCAGTCTTCGTTCAAGAGCTGATCTCGGACGTTGCGTTTTAGGAATTTCCCGCTCGCATTGCGAGGAAACGGATCATCGCAGATCCAGACGTAGCGCGGGATTTTGAATTTCGCCATACGATCCGCGCAATGCGTCTTGAGATCATCGACACTCATTGAGGAGCCGGGCTTTAGATAGACTGCAGCGCCAACTTCTTCGCCGAGACGCTCGTCCGGAACACCAAAGACGCAACACTCAGCAACTGACGGGTGGTGATAGATGTTGGCTTCAACTTCCACGCAATAAATGTTCTCTCCACCCCGCAAAACCATGTCCTTCTTTCGGTCCACGAGGAAGATAAAGCCGTGCTCGTCGAGATATCCTATATCGCCCGTATGGAGCCAACCGTCGGTGATCGCCTCTGCGGTGGCTTCAGGGCGATTAATGTAACCCTTGATGACTGAGGACCCTCGCACCCAAATTTCTCCGAGGTTGCCGATGGCAACCGCTTCGCCGGAGTCGTCGACGCATTTCACCTCAAAATTGGGCATTGCGGGGCCCGCTGAGTCTGGCTTGTCGACAAAGAAGTCCCCAGCGACGGATGTAATAATGCCGCAAGTTTCCGTCATCCCATAACCTGTGCCAGGGCGCGCCGTTTCGATCTGATCATCGATTTTTTGAACCTGATCAGGTGGGACTTGTGCGCCACCACAAGAGATCGCCATTAGGCTGGATGTGTCCGTTTTCTCAAAGTCTGGATGATTGATCAGCTCACGCCCCATAACCGGAACACCACCAGCCGATGTCACCCGCTCGCGCTCGATCAAACGCAGTGCCTCTCCTGCATCCCAGCGATACATCAACACGATCGTGCCGCCGACAGCGGTTACACGATAAGCGCCGCAGTTGTTTGCCGTAACATGGAACAATGGCGTGGTGATCAATGCGACTGGTACTGGTAGATTTGCCGGAGGTTCAGCGCCCGTGGCGAGTTTTACAGCCAGCATCGCAGAGGCTGCGGCGTATTGCATGTTCACGAGATTGGCGGCGCAACCGCGATGGGTCAGTTGAGCGCCTTTCGGAAAGCCAGTCGTGCCTGAAGTATAAAAGATACAGGCATCGCTGTCGGGATCGACGTCAACTTCGGGCATCGGTCGATCTTCGCGAATAATAGAGGCCCAATCAGTCACGTCGTCTGGACCCGCGTTGACGCGGACCGAAATCAACTCTGGGGTCGACTCAATTTCAGGGTTGTCTTTGATCCGTGCCATGCGTTCAGCGTCAACGAAGACGTGCGTGGGGCGAGCGTCGTTGATGCCGTACGCCATCTCAGTTTCCGTCCACCAAGCATTCATGCCGACGACGGCGACACCAATTGAGGTGCAGGCCCAATAAATCAGCATCCATTCCGGATAATTGCGCATCGCAATTGCGACGCGGTCCCCAGGTCGAACGCCGCGCTCATACAGCCACCCTGACACGCTAGAGACAATGCGATGAGCTTCTGCGTACGTAATCCGCTCATCTTGGTATACGATGTAGTCTCTCTCGGCGAATTGAGCCGTTGAGAGCCAGATGTCGCGAATACGCTTTGGGCTGTTTTTGTAATCCCGAATGCGGTGACCCAAGATCTCTGTCTCGATGATCTCAAAATCACCACCTGGCCCAGTCAGCGCATCATGCGCCTGCTTCAGTTCTTTGTAGTACATACGCTCCGCCCATAATCATCTTTTATAGGCGTACGCTGTCCATCGAGCAGAGGAAGACTTCACGTAGAGGCAAGGAAAAAGAAGCGGGCCGGCCGCCGCCCTTCATTAAAACTCTGGCAGCTCGATATAGATTTCCCGCCCATCAACAGTCTCGCCGCGCATGAAATCCTGGATGACGGAGGTTATCTCAGGAGACTGCATGAAGACATTGTGGCCGCCGTTCTCAACCATGACAGTCTGCCGGTTCGAAAGTCCGGCGGTCGCTTCCTGACCGCTCTCAGGGTAGGTGCGTCCATCCAGAGTGCCTGAAATCACGAGAGTTGGTACATCTGATACCGGCGCCGTACGAAAAGTATCGCCGAGATCCAGAGAGGCATCAACCGTTTCCAGGTGCATGCTGAAATTCATATGCGGTCCCATGAGGGCGGTCTCAGCTTGTTGCGCAATCATCGCGCGTCGCTCGGGACTTGATCCAGACACGACATCCATCAGCACAGTCATAGGGCGAAACGAAAGAGCTGTATCGGTTGGGTCCACCGCGCGCTGCATCAAAGCGATGACAGGCGCCGTCTCGCCCGCATCGAGCGCTCGAAATATATCGAGAATCCAGACCGCACGCGCTGGGTCAGCGACCAAAGCCGATGTGATTTTTTGTAAGTCACGCTTTTGCAGCAAGTACGGCGCCGTCCCCTCACCTTGCGTTGGGATTTCTAACAGTAGCGGCGTTTGCTCGAGACTCGTCAACACGCGCGCAATGAGTGCTTTCACATCCGGATACTTCGCTTTGGCTGATGGGACTTTATCAATCGCGGATTGAAGTCGATCAAAATACGCATCGCCCCGTCTAGGCTGCTTGACTGTTTGGTCTAATCCTTCGACGGAGGTTATTACAACTCGCCCAATCTGATCGTCGATTTGCTGGAGCGCTGCCAAAGATAGGTGCGAGCCATATGAGATGCCCCAGAGATCGATCTGCTCGGAACCAAGATGGCGTCTTAAAGCCCCAAGGTCAGAAACGCTTTCGGTCGTTGTGTAACCATGCACGTCCACGCCTTCAGATTTCCAATAGTCAAGACACTCGCCAAAAGCGGTTCGCTCTAACGCAAAGAACTCAGCGTCAGACATTCGCTCCGTTGCACTGACATGGTGAGAGGACGTGCATTTGGGTAAATCATTAGACGCGCCTGTGCCGCGCTGATCAAAGGCTATGACGTCGCCGAACTCGCGCATCGCCATGAACAAAGGAAACCGCTGATACTTAGCGGTTTGAATTCCAGACCCTCCAGGACCGCCTGAAAGATAAACAATGGGAGCTCCCGGTGTTTCGCCAGTTGCTGGGAACCGTACATATTTGAGCGTGATCTCGCGGCTGTCGGCAACGTTGCGGTTCTCTGGAACGGACAGACTCCCCTCATAGGCATCGACGCTGTCACCCGCATCAGATTCAAAAACGATCGCGGTTTCGCCAGCGCGTGGCTGTGCGTCGGCAATGCCTGAAAAGCCAGCCATAAGGGTTAGCGGGAGGGCTACGGAACATCTTTTCATTTCGACAGTCTCTCAATGCGTTGCTGAGCGCTAACAGTAGGAAATATATCGAGAAATGATCCTGGAGACTGAGCGAGCGGTAGTGAATTTCTGGCGAATGGCGGTGTCCGGCAGCGACATTCAGGTCTACGGTAGGCTATGCTTCGATTTCTCTCTCTCATCATCTTTAGCCAGATCCTAGTTTGCGGAGCGGATGCGCAATTCCGTGATTTGGCTTTTATGAATTTCGACGATGTGACGCTGTGTCCGGCATCCGGAGAAGAAACTCAGCCGCCCAATTTCGATGCAGCTCCATGTGAGAGAGTTTCCGCGGGAGATGTTGATCCGCAAGGCAAGCTCATATGGGTGCGTACAAGTATCAATTTAGAGGCCACGCGCGGCAGCAAAGGTGAACCTCTATCGCTCTATGTGTCCGGCAAAATGGCAAGTGAGGTCTATCTGAACGGTGTTTTCGTTGGTGCGAATGGAAAACCCGCTACCGATGCGGCGAACGAGGTCTCAGGCAAAATGGATGTCGAGCTGCATCCATCGCAAGACCTGTTTAAACTTGGCACGAATGAAGTCGTGCTGTTGGCGTCATCCCATCGCGGCTTCATCAAATTGTATCGCCCGCTTCACCTGGTTGGTATTGCGCCCACGGGCGTATTCTCAGATTCCACTCTAGCGCGCTTTGATCTTTCTATAGCGACTCTGAGCTTGTTTTTGCTTGGTGCCCTGTATTTCGGATTGATGGCCGTGATTGGAACGTCGAGAGATCGTTCGGCCACGCTGAGCGTGATCTGTTTCTTCGCTGCAGGACAATTGATCTCCGAAGTGCTTCGCGGGTTGGTGTCTTATTCCTATCCTGTGCATGACCTAAGACTGATTGCGATCGCTGGCTTTTCCCTAGCTTTCGGGCTCAGCGTTGCGTTTCATATTCTGAGAACGTTCAAAGTTGAACAAACGATGCGATGGGTTGGCGGGTTGGCGGTCATTTCGCTGATAGCAATGCTAGGTTCAAAAGGGTTCGACTTCAAAGCTTTGGTTGGCATGGCCATCCCGCTAATCGGCGCTCTGATTGCTACGGGTGTCTGGAGCTATAAAAGGCGCGCTCGCGCGTTCGTCTATTTTATCGCGCTATTATCGTTCCTCCTCGCGATCGTTCTGTTTCAAGGCCTATTCCTGGATACAGTTTTCTTCCTTTCAGTTGCTTTCTTTCTGCTGCTCTTATTCCTCGAGCAGGCGCTCGTGCTCGCGTCAGAAGAGCGAGAAAGACGCAGCGAAGAGGCGCGGGCCAACCGGTTAGAGCAAGCTTTGGCCGAGGTTGAACAACGCGCAGAGACCAGTCACATCAACATCAAAAGCGCAGGCAAACTCGAGCGAGTTGCGACCAATCAAATCGTGCATTGCCGCGGTGCTGGCGGATACTCTGAAATTCATTTGCTAGGTGGGCGCACTCTCCTGCACTCGGTCAGCTTGAATGAGTTGGAAGAGTCACTGCCTGCGATTTTTTTGCGCGTACACAGGTCTCATTTAATCAACGTCATGTTCGTCGAATCTCTAACACGTGATTCATCGGGAACTGGCTCATTGAGTTTGAAAGATGATGTTTCTGTTCCTGTGAGCCGGCGAATAATGCCGAAAGTCCGAGAAGCCCTAGGCTGAAACGGCGAGCTCTGGGTTTAACCGTCAGACTCCATCCGGGCTGATTTGTATTCTGATAGAGCATTGAGCCATTGTGTTTGTGGTTTGAGACGCTACATCCCGGGGCGATCATGTTGACCATCTCAAATCTCGATTTTCGCGTGGAAGCACGGCCTCTCTTTGAAGGGGCATCGGCGACTATTTCAAAGGGCTGGAAAGTGGGCCTTGTGGGTCGCAATGGTACAGGCAAATCTACGCTTCTAAGACTGATCAGAGAAGACGTTGAAAACCCAAGTGCAGATAGCTCTATCCGATTGGGAACTGGAGCGCGGCTCGGTTGGGTCGCGCAAGAGGTTGCACCGGGCGACGAGACGATCCTGGACATTGTTCTCGCATGCGACGAAGAACGCGCCGCTTTGATGAAGGAAGCCGATACCGCAACAGACCCGGACAGAATTGCGGAGATACATACGCGCTTGGTTGATATTGATGCCTGGTCGGCCGAAGCCCGCGCTGCCGAAGTTCTAATGGGTCTAGGCTTTGCGCATGCAGACCTTGCGCGTCCGACGCGAGAATTCTCGGGCGGTTGGCGGATGCGTGCAGCGATCGCTGGCGTTCTGTTCTCACAACCTGATCTCTTGCTGCTTGACGAACCAACCAACTATCTCGATTTGGAAGGGGCTGCGTGGCTCGAGTCCTATATCAAGCGCTACCCGCATACGGTGATCATCGTTTCGCACGACCGAGAGTTGCTCAATCGATGTGTAACCCACACGATGGCCCTTGAGCATAGACAACTCTCCATTTGCCCCGGCGGGTATGATGACTGGCTAAAACTGCGTGCCGCAAAAGTAGCGCAACTGGAGAGCCAACGCGCCAAACAGGAGGCCGACCGAGCGCATTTGCAGGCCTTCGTCGACCGTTTTCGAGCTAAAGCATCGAAAGCCCGCCAAGCGCAGTCTCGAGTGAAAATGCTGGAGCGGATGCAAGACATCACAATCCCGATCAGCGAGCGCACCACACCGTTTTCATTCTCCACCCCCGAAGGGAAACTCGCACCTCCTATGTTGGAGCTTCAAGAAGCAACTCTGGGCTATGGAGAGCAGGCGGTCATTTTGGATGAGGTGAACCTTCGGCTTGATCCTGATGATCGGATTGCGATCGTAGGCACGAACGGGCAGGGCAAGACGACGCTTGTGAAGTCGATCGCGGAGAGACTGCCATTGATGGACGGGAAGCGGGTTGTCCCGAAGGCCGTCACCATTGGCTATTTCTCGCAAGATCAAATGGATGAACTGACGCTCGGCGAGACCGTCCTGGATCATGTTCGGCGAGCGCTGCCGCGTGACACAAGCGTCGCCCGTCAACGGGCTGTCGCCGCTGGGATGGGATTTTCGCACGAGAAAGTCGAAACCAAGGTCGACAAACTTTCTGGCGGAGAGAAGGTTCGCCTCTTGCTCGGGCTGATGGCAATTGAGCAGCCTCACGTCCTGATCCTCGACGAACCAACATCCCACCTCGACATCGATAGTCGCGAGGCACTGATCTATGCACTCAATGAATTCGAAGGAGCCGTTCTGCTGATCACGCACGATGTCTATTTGGCTGAGGCCACGGCTGATCAGCTTTGGTTGGTTAAAGACGGTAAGGCGACGCGCTATGATGGTGATTTGCAAGACTACCGGGCTTTGGTCTTGCGAGCTGACAGAAACGAAACGGATCAGAACTGGGTCAAAAAGACCCAAAACAAACCTGAAGTGGCTGATCCAAAAGCGTCGACTACAACACGCGATAAAGCCGAGAACCGGAGACGGAATTCGGAGGCGCGTAAAGCGGCACAGCCTCTAAAAGAGAAGGCTAGAAAGGCTGAGCAAAGAATGGCGCGCGCTTCGAAGCGCTTAGAAGAGATTGATGTGGATCTAGCTACACCGGGAATGTTGTCAGACGCCTTACAAGATTTGATGCGCGATCGAGCGGCCACAGCGGAAGACCTAGAGCAAGCAGAGACAGACTGGCTCGAAGCAACTGAAGCTTATGAGGAAGCTGTAAACGCTCATTAGTGGTTGCGCATCGCCATCAGGCCTCCGCATTTGAATGGGGCTTCTCGAAGAGGTTTCGGCCCCTTTCGCGTTCTGATTGTACAAGGATTATAAGCTGCGCTAGCGTGTGGATAATGATGAAGAAAATACTCTTGGGCATCGCTATTGTAGCTGCGATGATCGTTGGACGCGTGCTGTTTAAAGTCGGGCAAGCTTCTGGTCAGTTAGTAAGTTTGGAAACTGTTTTAGCAGATCGTTGCGAAAGCATTGAAGTAGCGCCGGGCCCCGAAGATATTGCTATCGATCATGAGACCGGAATTGCATACATTGCAGCGACGGATCGAAGAGCATTAAGCTCTCATCCACGCGGATCTATCTTTATGTTGGATCTGAACGACCCGGATGCCGCGCCGATCGATATACTCAGCCAAGAGCCTTCAGATTTTTACTCATATGGCATTAGTCTATGGCGAGGGCCGGAAGGTAATTTGCGATTGTTCGCGATAAAACATCCTAAAGCCGGGGAAACGGTTGAGGTTTTCGACGTTGGTTTGGATGGCCACCTCGTTCATGCGGAGACAATTACCTCACCTGAGATGTTTGCGCTGAACGATCTTGTCGCCGTTGGTGCGCGCCAGTTCTACGCGACTAATGATCAAAGATACAAAGACGGAATAGGCGCTGCTCTTGAGCTTTTTCTCGGACTGCCGCTGGGCGAAGTGATTTACTTTGATGGTGCGCAGACCAGGAAAGTCGCTTCAGGGTTTGCATTTGCCAATGGCGTGAACACCTCCCTGGATGGGAGCGAAGTATACGTCACCGAGACGATTGGACGGAAGCTCGCTGTCTTCAAGCGCGACAGGTCTTCAGGGGCGTTGAGTAAAAGGCAAAATTACGGAATCGGAACGGGCGCTGATAACATTGATGTCGCTCCGGATGGGGCGCTCTACATCGGCGCCCATCCAAAGCTCCTAGCCTTCACCAAACACGCGAGTGATCCAGAAACTGTGTCGCCTTCTCAAGTCGTGAGGTTTGATCCCGTCGAGCGGGATTTTGAAACAGTTTATGTCTCTCAAAACGGCGAATTGAACGGATCAGCTACCGGGGCATACTGGAACGAAACACTCCTCGTCGGCGGTGTTTTTGATAGTCATATTGCCAAGTGTTCGGGCGTAGATTTGACGCTCGGTGCGCGTTGATTTTTTGATCGACCCATCCAAACGCTTCGAATGAGCTCCAATATGACTATATCGCGACGGACACGCTCAATAGTGTCTCGTCCAAACTGCTTCCGCCAGCCATGACCGCGTGTGCCCCAGGCTCCAAGATCCAGGTGCGGCCGCTCTCGGACCAGTAGGATAAATCTGCATCCGGTACGAAAAATTCGACTGTTCGTGTTTCAGAAGGCGCTAGGGGCACTCTTTCAAATCCACGAAGGAGTTTGAGTGGACGCTCCACGGATTTGCCGGGGAAGCCAATATAAAGCTGCGCAACTTCGGTCGCTGGAACAGAGCCAATATTGGTGATCGAGACTTGCGCCTGAATCCCACCTGGCGCGCGCCGCGCCTTCAGACCTCGATATGAAAACTCCGAGTAGGATAAACCGTGCCCAAATGCGAAGCTCGCCCTGGTTTGGTTTTTCTCAAACAAAGTGTAGCCATGGAGGCTGCCATATTCGATTTCTTCGGCATCCTTGTCGAAGAATGGATAGGCGCTTTCATCATCGGCGACGCTGAACGGTAGTTTTCCAGACGGACTGATGGCGCCATAAAGCAGTTTGGCGAGGGCGGTTCCGCCCTTCATGCCAGCGTAGAAGGTTTGCAGAATCGCGCCGGTTTGAGGGCCCCAGTCTGGGGATAAAATTGCAGAGCCGGAGACAATCACGACGATCGTGTTTGGGTTCACTGCCGTGACCGCTTTCACCAGAGCGATTTGGTCATCCGGCAAGCGGAGGCGTTCGCGATCGCCGCCGCGGTTGCCACCGCCGCCCAGCGCGCCGGCATTCTTGTTTTGCTTCTCACGTTGTTCCGCCATGGCAGACATCAACTGTTTTAGCCCTTCAGGAATTTGAGCTCCCTCACCAAACAATGCCTGGGCGCCGATATCTCCAGGGATCCACTCACCTTCATGATCCGCGGTGGTGCCAACTACAATGATCGCGGCATCAAGATCCTTCGCCGCCGCTGCCGCCGCGTCTACATCCGTTTCAGAACCACTGATCTTGAGATCAGGCGACCCAAGGTAGTCAGCGATACCTTTGAGCGGCGTGATCACGTAAGGCGGCATGACTTTCGACGATCCGTGGTCACCTGTATTTTCTAGATCTGCGAGAGTGCCGAAGACGCCGACCGCCTTCGATTTATCCAGCGGAAGAACGCCATTGTTTTTGAGTAAAACAGCGGAATTCTCCGCTGCTTCAAGAGCGATCGCACGATTGTCTTCACGCGCGACCAAGTCGATTGGGTAGTCTTCAAACGGGTCTTGTGCGCAAGCGAAGCGGTAAGTGACGCGAAGGATTCGTCGACACGCGGTTTCAATAACGGATGGTTCGATCTGACGATTGTTCACCGCGTCGACAAGGTTCTGGCCGTACTGAAGGGGCTCGGGGTTTTCCACATCGAGGCCAGCTGATGCGCCATAGGGGGCGTACACGCCAAGCATCCAATCGGAGTGCACAAAACCGTCAAAACCCCATTCATGGCGCAGGATATCGGTGAGGAGCTCGCGGTGTTGGCCGCAATACTCGCCGTTCATCTTGTTATAGGCGCTCATAACCGAGGCGCATCCGGCATCGAGGATGCGTTTAAAGTGGGGGAGGTATACCTCACGAAGGTCTCTGTCCGAAATCTTCACATTCACTTTGAACCGCGCATTCTCGATCGAGTTCAGCGCGTAGTGCTTCACCGTCGCGACAACGTTGTGTGTTTGGATGCCTGTCGAGAGCGCCGCGCCGAGCTCGCCCATATGATATGGGTCTTCACCATACGTTTCTTGTGCGCGGCCCCAGCCGGGGTGGCGGAGTAGATTGACGCAAACGGCGCCTGACAAGTTACAGTCTTGGGCACGAGCCTCCATGCCCATCACTTCACCGATGCGTCGCTCCAAATCCCGTTCCCAGCTAGCGCCCCGCGCCATTGTGCAAGGAAAACAGGTCGAATTCCCTCGGGCGACGCCGCGCGGACCATCTGTAAAATAGAGAGCAGGGACCCCTAGCCGATCGATTCCGCCACCTGCACGATAGGGTTCAGCCCCCCAGACCCCGCCAGTTCGCGCCATAGATTCAAAGAACCCGCGGCCCGACATCATGCCAACTTTTTCTTCTAGAGTTGCTTCTTCGAGGATCTCTGAGATCAAGTCCTCGATGTCTTGCTCCGAAAGCCCCTTTTGGGGCGAAAAGTCTCGCGTGGTCGTCTGCCCGTTCATCCTTGAGTCCTTCGCTTGGGTGCTCTGTATCGCCTGATCACAGGCTGCTAATGTTTTATCCAATTGGATAGTAATGTGCGAAATCGAATTGGCAATGGTTTGAGTCTGATAGAAGTTTGATGCTATGCAGGATGAATTATGAGTTCTGTTGATCTGAAATCCCGTTCCACCAAACGTCCCGCGCGCTCGCGCGAGGATATCTTGGAAGCCGCCCTTAAAGAATTTGCGGAACGCGGGTTTGATGGTGCGACGGTGCGAGGGATCGCTGCCCGAATTGATCTAACGCACGGTATGATCCGCTATCATTATGATAATAAGGAACAGCTTTGGTTCGCAGCGGTCGAGCACTTGTTTGAACGCCAGTTTGAGTATCTGAAGTTTAGCGAACAAGAAGAACTCGAATACCCGCGCGGCACGCGTGAACGGTTCGCGACCTTTCTGCGCCGTTACGTTTACTACTGCGCGAAATATCCAGAGCATGCCCGTATTCTCATGCAGGAGACGGTCAGCCCAACCCCCAGAATGCGCAAAGCCCTGAAGCAGCACTTGCGTGAGCCGCACCATTCCATGGCGGATGAAATTCGACTGCTGCAGAAGAATGGTGTGCTTAAAACAGACGCCCCGCCAGCCTCGATCATGTACATGATTTCTGGCGCGTGCCAGAATCTGTTTGCCTTGGCACCAGAAGTGAAAGTGTCACTCGACTATAATGCGTTGTCTCGCAAAGCGATTGAAGATCACGCTGACCTGATCGTCTCTACATTTGTACCCAGCTAAGTCGATTTGAGGCGTGCGCGGGCGCTTCGTCGCGTCACATATTGAATTATCCAATTGGATAAATTTCTGTTTCCTCTATGCTCGGCTCAGATGACGCTGACAATGTTGATCCGCGTCAGCGAGGGCGCGTTGAATGAGTGAGCAATTTAGACGGCTGAAAAAGCGGACCATCGCAGCCTATGGCGTCGGCGATTTAGGTTTCAATCTGTTCTACACGACGTTGAGCCTGTTCCTGCTCATTTACTATACCAATGTTCTCAATATCGCGCCGGTCACTGCAGGTTTCATGGCTGCGGGGCCAGTGCTTTGGGATGCGATTACTGATCCGATTATGGGCTTGATCGCCAGCCGAACCAAAACCCGTTTTGGCGCCTACCGGCCTTACATTCTTTTCGGAGCGCCGCTCTGTGGATTAAGTTTCGTGGCGATGTTTGCTGCACCGGTTTTGTTTCCGTCAGCGGTCATCGTTTCCAGCGTGATCGCGCATCTCATCTTCAGAACGCTCTATACGGTGGTCAATGTGCCGTATACGGCGATGACAGTGGTCCTAACAGATAAGAGCAAAGAGCGGGGCTATCTCGCTGCGTCGCGGATGATCGGGGCTATGACAGCAGGATTGTTGGCGGCCATCCTCATGTTTCCAATGGCCGAAGCCCTGGGTGGCGGAGACATTCGGCTAGGCTTTGTTTGGGTTGCGTCTCTGTATGCGATCATCGCAACAATCGCGATGTTAGTCGTCGGGCTTTCAACGCAGGAAACAAACGTTGGCGCTGAGAGTTCGAGCCAGCTGTCCTTCGGTCAGACCCTACGATTTTTAAAAGGAAACTCTGTGTTTTGGATTCTCGCCGCAGCGATTTTCCTAGGCTCAATTGGTAGCACGATAGGGATTAACTCACTCAACTATTACGTCGCTGATTATGTTGGTGCGCCAGGTCAGCAAAGGCTTGTTCTTTTGCCCCTTCTGCTGGGGTTCGGGATTTCGATCCCGATCTGGACTTGGGTGGCGACTAAAACGTCTAAGGCGCGGACATGGGTAATTGCGGGCGTACCAAGCGTTCTGGTCAGTATTGTGATGTTTGGGCTAGCCCCCAAAAGTCTCGAGCCTCTCGCTGCGCTGATCCTTGTGAAAGGGCTCTTCTCTGATGCAACACCCGTCCTGCTCTGGTCGATGGCGCCAGACACTGTTGAGTTCGGCGAGTGGAAAAGCGGTGTGAGAGACGAAGCAATAGGATTTGGATTGATCCAATTAGCGTTGAAGTCCGCCAGTAGCCTCGCGGCCTTCGCGCTGGGTGCCTTCCTTGCAGTGATCCAATATCAAGCGCCTGAGGTGCGAGCGGGTGCCCTCTCAGACGACACGCTCGAGGGATTACGGTTTGCAGCCTTCATCCTCCCAACAGTGTTCACGGTTGCTGGCTTAATTGCGATCAGTCAGTATCGGCTCGATCATACACTGCATGCGAGGCTTAGCCGCGTACTTGCTTGGCGGCGCCGCGCGACCTGACTTGCTATTCCTCGTCGAGCTGGGGTCCGATCAGAATGTTCGGATCGGTTGGTGGGAACGGATTGATTGGCTCTTTGACCTGGTCCGCAATTTCTATGCGCATGGCGTCGACTTCGCTTTGCAAGCGGGCAACAACCTCCGGGTGCTCACGCACATAAGAGAACCGTTCGCTTGGATCACGTACAAGATCGAATAGGAGCTTTCCGCCAAACTGCTCAAATGGCACTTCAAACGACTTATAATAGGTCGAAAGGACCAGCCGGAATTGCTTGTCCCGGACCGCCGCAACGTTGTTACCGTTGAAGAAGAATAGAGTGTCGTGTGGGCTTTCCGCACCGGATTGCATGACATCGCGAATATCTTTGCCGTCTATGACGCGGTCTGTTGGTACAGCGGCTCCAGCCATCGCGGCGAAGGTAGGCAGGAGATCAATCGCCATCGTCATCTCATCACTCACCGTTCCGGCTGGAATGGCGGCAGGCCAGCGCGCTAGAAAAGGAACACGGTAACCACCTTCATGCGTTCCACCTTTGCGGTCACGATAAGGGCCTGCATCACCCTCAAACCAAGGACCGTTATCGGACGTCACTAGGATCAGCGTATTGTCCGCGAGATCGAGTTCATCAAGCGTTTCCAGTATGACACCGACGCCATGGTCGAGGTGTTCGACGACATCGCCATAGTGCCCAGCCTCCGACTGACCGTTAGCGCGTGCGGGCGTGAATAGCGGAATGTGTGGGAAGGTTTCAGCATAATAAAGAAAGAAAGGTGCCTCAGCATTCTCGCGAATAAAGTCAGATGCGGCGGCGGCGTAACGATCGGTGAGCGCTGTTTGATCAGCAGGCGATTCAGTAACCGTTTTTTCCTCGTACAAGTCGAATGGCTGCATATCGTTTGAGTAGGCGACCCCGAAAAACTCTTCAAAACCATGGGCTGTGGGCCAATACTCATCGGCGTGGCCAAGATGCCATTTGCCAACCATGCCAGTTGCATAGCCGGCGTCTTTGAGGAGTTCAGGAACAGTGATCTCAGACTGTGGCAATCCATCTTGAGAATGCGGCATGATCACGTGCTGCATTCCAGATCGGATCGGATAGCGACCCGTCAGGAGCGCCGCGCGCGACGGCGTGCAGACATTTGCTCCAGCGTAGAAGCTCGTCAGACGAACCCCTTCATTTCCGATACGGTCAATGTGCGGGGTTTTGATCATTGAGGCGCCGTTGATGCCGACATCACCCCAGCCGAGATCGTCCGCGAGGATTACGATAATGTTCGGTTGCTCCGTCTCCGTCTCGGCATTGGAGGCTGACGTGCATGTTGCCAACCCGAAGACGGTGAGGCCGGCGATGAGAAAAGATTCGAATTTCATATTGCCGCCTATTCAGAAAAGTAGGGCCGGAAAGAGAAGAAATGCTCCGGCCCTGCAGTTGATTAAGGGTGCTCTGCGCAGTTAAGCGCCAAGCTTAGTACCGTAAGCTCAATTTAGCACCCCATGTTCGTTGGGCCTCTAACGTGACGAATTGGGCATAGCCGGCGGTATCGAACGGCATGCCGACGATCGCCTCGACAAAGCTTTCATCCGTCAGGTTCCGACCGAACAGTGTGAACGTGCCTCGCCCGTCGAACAGGTCGACGCCAATCTGGGCATCCGCCGCCATGTAGGCTTTCTCCAATCATGATCCGCGCGTGCTCAGGGTTATTGGCGCAGTATCGAATATAATGGCGGAGAAAGACCGCGAGGCCCTCGCGCGTTGCGAGATCGATATGGCCAATAACCTCTTCGCTTAGGGCCTGGTCGAGTCGTTGGAACATGTCCGTGACGACATCCTTCCAAAGCTCCTCCTTACTTCCGAAATGATAGCGGATGAGCGTGTGAGTCATGTCCACATCGGCCGCAATGTCCCGAATGCTGGTGGCGTCAAACCCGTTCGCTGCAAAGGCTTTTCTGGCCGCATTCATAATCTGCTCGCGCGTTTTTAAGGAACGCGATTGTGCAGGCGGGCGACGCGTTGGTTGTGGAGGTTGCTTCACGATAGAGCTCACGTTTTTCCAACTCAGAGGGATTAACTCAAAAAAACGAACTCGTCTCGTTGGTAGAAGCTATTCGGTGCGATCGGGGACCGGTTCAATAACAACACCCCAGCCCATGTTAGATGCAGTGGCGATTCCGTTATCGTTTTTGAGCCTGCGAGACCTCATCCTCCGTCATGACGGCACGCAACTTACTGAGTTCGCTAGCAGCCGCGTCATTGCCCAAACGCTCAGCCTCAAGAAACCATGCGTAAGCCTCTACAAAGTCCGGTGCTGCCCCGTGTCCTCCAGCATTGGCAACTCCGAGATTAAATGCGCAGCGGCTATCTCCCAGACGAGCGCCCGTTGCCCAATAGTCCCGAGCGGCTGCTGGATCCTGCGATCCGCCTTCGCCGATCATGGCCATGCGACCGAGATGTGTCAGGGCATCGATGTCATTCTTAAGCGCTGCCAGTTCGAAGTAATGACGTGCGATCGATGGCTCTTGATCCGTCGCCAATCCATGCAGATGCATAAAGCCGAGATTGAATAATCCCGCCGCGAGGCCAGCTTTCGCGGCTTGATCATAATACTGGAATGCCTGTTCGAAACTCGCCGGGACGCCCCGTCCAGATTGAAGCATTGCGCCGTAATTATTTGCCGCGCCCGCGTGCCCAGAATCTGCGGCTTGCTTCATTAAGCTTGCGGCTCGCACCAAGTTTTCGCCGCCATCGCTTTGACGCATCAACCGGTGCGCTCTTTCGAACAGTGATTGCGGGTCAGCCATGTGCGCGCAGGTTCAGATCGGCCAGGATGCTGGGGATTTTTTTCTTCAACCCAAAGAACCCTTTCTTGGCGTGGCGCCAGGTGAGTTGGTCGTAAGCTCGAGTGCGCTCGATCAATTCAACGCCTGACGCACGTGCTGCAGACTTTACGCGTTTCGCGACCGGGCCAAGCGGGAGATGAGAGGTGACGCAAACCTTTAAATCGTTCTCTCGCATCCACTCGGAGATGGCGATGGACCAATCATTCTCTTCGGTTGTGATGGTTTCCACACAGAAATGCTTTTCAATCCGACCGCGGCTGGCATTCAGTACGCTCGGAGCAAACTCAGCCGATAGTTTTCCGAGCGGGAGAACAGATCGCGGCGTGGCTGTGAGCAGGATCAAAATTGAGGATGGATTCGAAACGCCGAGGCTTTCAGGGTGGCAGTCCTCTTCTGTGACCAGAAGACCAAATCGCCGCCCTTCCAACTCCGCGTTGTTAAATTTGGGCGCGAGAAGTTGGACTGGCCGATTGTCTTCAAGTGCAATAGCGGTGCTGGCTAACTGTTCTCGGGGAGAGAACCGGCCCGCCGTGAACTTTTCGATATTGTCGGCGCGCGCAAGATAAGTTTTTCCGATCGTGTGAAGCCCACCAACCCAGCGCCAAGAGCAGGTGTTTGAGGCAGGATCGCCATCCAAAAGGTGACGATAGAAAAAGTCTGCGCCAAGCTGCCAGGGAAGCTTCAGCGTAAAGATCCAAATACTCGCGAACCACATGCGGGCGTGATTGTGAAGATAACCTGTTTCCACGAGTTCTGTTGCCCACGCATCGAAACATGCGATTCCTGTTTCGCCAGATGTCGCGGTTTCATATTGGCGGGCTAATCCTGCTTCTTTTTCGAGACGATCAGTCAGCTCAACGAGGTCCGACTTGTAGTATCTCCAAACATCTGGTCGGTGTTCCAGCCAGCCTTTGAAGTAACCCCGCCAGAAAACCTCCTGGATAAACTTCTCAGCCTCAGTCTGGGTGTGGCTATCAAGCGTTGTTTTTAGCACTTCCTGTTCCGTAATGACGCGGTGTCGTAGCCACGGAGATAGCCTGGATACTTTACCATGTTTGCCCGGGCCAAAGTCGAAATATCGCTGCTTGGCATAGAGGTGGCCAGCCTGAGGCACAAAAGCTCTAAGCCTCTTTAGCGCGTGTTGCCGCTCAGGCGGCCATAGGGCGACTGGTTCGATCATGTTCGTTTTTCGTGGGCTAGAGTGAGCTCGCTATGCCAATGCAGATGATGGCTGTCTTTCAAACTCAAGCGTTTCCCAAACGCCTTGGTCGGCTGGGCCGCGGCACGCTCGGAAATCGAGGTTCGCGGGATCGCATACGACCACTGCGTTGGTGGTCGCCCCGGAATTGTCTTCCGCAAAGCGACTGATGCTCAATCGACCATCAGCGCGACTCGCGAAGGATTGAATAAGGCTATCCATCGTATGCGATTGGGACGCTTCGAGGATGGATTGCATACGGTCTTTCCGCGCATGCGTACTCTCAGATAGGTCAGACTCGAGCGCGATATGTGACTCAAACAAACAGTGATTAGATCGGGCGAGCGGGCCGTCCTCCGTCGTTCGCAAGAAGGATTCATCTGGAGATTTTTCCCATTCGATCGCCCCGGATTTGTCTCCGACCCAATAAGTATGGCTTCCAGCAACTTGAACGTTCTCAATCAGTTGACTGGCCAGATCTCGGCTCTGCTGCTTCAACGCTTTGTGCAGTACCGATAGGTAAGGAATGCCGACGCGTGCGCCTTTCGTCTTAAGATTGGTCGTGCCGACTGTGACACCGTGCTGGTTCATGCCCATTAGCGTTTGGCAGCCCGCGCAGGTGACAGACCATGTTTCCGGCCCCTCATCCGGGATGCGATGGATCGCGATCACATGTTTCACGTCCGGCCCGTTAAGATCCCAAGTTTGTCCCTGAAGACTGTGGCCGCTTTCCGAAATCGAGGAAGGTAGAAGCGCCGCGGTGCAGCCTTCGTCTTCGAGAATTAGCGGGTCACCTGGCAGCACAATGATGTCTCGAACGTCTGTCATATTTGCAGACGTAAATAACAGCACAGGGTCTATGTTGGCGCCTCGTGCCATCGCCAGGTGTTCAGCGTATCCATCTGGATCGAAACTTTTTACCTCCTCCAGGCAGGCGGCACCGGCGCGATAGAGTTCCTCGGTGCCCGTATGTCCGGCATCGGACAGATATACCTCAACCGCGGCGACCCGATCTGCAACGAAGGCGTGGATCTGTTCGCCGCACAACTCTCCGTACTGTTGCCCCATTCGCTCAGGCGTGCCCGCTACCGTAAATTGTGGAAGTGTGATGCCCATGGGATGTTTCCTATCGTCTGGTGTTTTTGTTGCCGCAAAACAGGGCATTTGGAGATATTGGGTTTGATGTCATTATGATATAACGTTGCATGTGATTCAATCACGTCTTAGCTGCGATATAGGTCCATCTCAACGCGAGAAAATGATGAAATCACTTATGGTTAGTTTAGCAGGCGTGGCCGTTCTTTCTGCCGCCGCATGTGCATCAGCCCTGCAAGGGTCAGGCAGTCTTGTCACCGAGCAACAAGCGCCGGCAGCGGAAAGCACCTCCTCTATAGAGTTGCATGAAAACCTCCTGACGCTTGATGCGCATCTAGATACGCCGGCATTGTTTCATCGTGACGGGTACGACTTCTCCAAGCGCGGATCTTTTGAAGCGGACCGCACGAACGTCGACCTTCCTAGATTGCAATCTGGAAAACTGGATGGCGGATTTTGGGTAATTTACACTGCGCCTGGTCCTCTGGATGAGGCATCATACATCGCAGCGAGGACGTCTGCGATCTTGAGACAAGCTGCGATTAGAGAATTGGCCGCGAAATATGCCGACTCCGTTGAACTCGCCTTTGCGGCGGATGACGCCGCTCGGATCCATGAAGCCAACAAAATCGTTGTCTTTCAAAGTATGGAAAATGCCTATCCACTCGGCGAGGACATCACCCTTCTGCAAACCTTCTATGTTGGTGGTCTGAGAATGCTGGGGCTCGTGCATTTTGACAGCAACCAGTTTGCCGATAGCTCAACCGATGATCCGTTGCATGGCGGGTTGAGTGAGTTGGGTAAAGACTTGGTCCGGGAGGCCAATCGTTTGGGAATGATCGTCGATGCGTCGCACGCGTCGGATGATGCTTTGCGAGATATGATGGAGGTCTCATCGACCCCAGTCATCCTCTCTCACAGTGGGCCTGATGGTGTCTTTGAACACGCGCGCAATGTCCCTGACGATCTTCTGGTTCAACTCGCAGAGAGTGGCGGCGTAGTGCATGTGAATGCGTTCGGGGGATATTTGGAAGACTTACAGCCTACACCTGAACGGAGCGCCGCGCTTGAGGCGCTAAACGAAGAGTATGGCAATAATTTCGCGGAAATGACCGACGCAGAGATCAATGCCTATCGAGCAGCCCGTATCGCGCTGGAGCAACAATACCCCTCGCCAAGGTCGACCTTTGACAAATACATAGAGCACTTATTGTACACGCTCGATTTGGTTGGGGTGGACCATGTCGGTATTGGCGCTGATTGGGATGGCGGCGGCGGCGTTGACGGGATGGCAGATGTATCTGACGTTCCAAAAATCACGGCGGCCTTGCTGACGGCAGGATACAGCCGTGCAGACATCGAAAAAATCTGGAGCGGTAATGTGTTGCGGCTCATGCGCGATGTTGAAGCAGCCAAGACCGCAACCTTGGTCTCTCCAGATGTGCTGAATTGATGGAGCGTTAGCCCTTTTGAAGCGCCGGGTGGGCGCGGCACGTATGAGCGAAACTTGTCGGCTGATTGATCTCCAATTGCGACGCCCCTAGTGTCGTGAAAATTGCGTATGAACGTGTTGGGGAGCGCGGCTCTATGGATATTTTTGCGGCATCATGGCAGGGGCGCTCGCACTTCTATTTGCCAGGGCCGCGCGTGCGCAGACTTGCCTCTGGCTACATCGATGTCGCTGTGACGATGACAGAGATGCCGTTCTTCACGGTCGATCGAATAAACATTCCTTTGAACGACGGCCCCGTTTTCAAAATTGGTGATACTGTTTCGGACCCTTCTGGCTTTATCTCGCTTACCCCGCCGAGCATGCAGCAGGTTACGACAGAAGGGGAGATCCACTATTGGTGCATTGATCTGTTTCGGGGGATGACAACACGATTGTTTGGTATCGATGCGGGCGCGCAGAGTTCGCCCTATCTGCCCATTTCGAGCGTCCCTTGGTTAATACAGCTCTCAGCGGATTTGCGTGCCGCGCCGGGCAGCCAAGCCCGCGCCAAGATCTGCGACCAAGTGTTAGAAGCCCAATTGGCGAACTTAGAACCCGCTGACGAAATAGAAGCCGCCTTATTTCAAATTTTCGCACACGAGGAGGCAATTACAGTGCAGGCCTTAGCGGATCTTGTCGGCACCAATCGGCGCAAACTCGAACGCTTGTTTCAAAAGCGACTGGGGTATAGCCCACTTCAAGAAATGAGCATGGCCAATACGTTTCGAACGCTCGAGAACATGGTGCACGGTGAACCCGAGCATTGGCATCAGCAAGAGAATGCTCGCTTCGCAGACCAGTCCCATTTCATCAAGAGAACCAAACAGCTGACGGGAACAACGCCGTCGACCCTCACGGGAAAATATATCTGGCCGGACAATACCTGGTTTCCGGACCAAGGGATGGATGAGCACCCGAATTCAATCGCGACTTTCAACGCTTGGTGGGCCCATTATCGCGCCAGGATCGAGCGATTGGGGGAATATGCAAAAGTGCCCGAAGAAGAGGTGTCTCGCGCCGCTGATCGGGCGTTTCGTGCACTGGGCCCTGCACCGGATTACCCGCTTAGCCCGTGGACGATCATGTGCCCCTCCGCGGTGAATGTCGCAAATATACAATCCTTAGAAAACGCCGCGTTCTAGTCTCCTCAATCACAGGGCCAGAACTGGTGGGGTACGTTCTAGGAGATTGAAGATCACATGACTCGGTATTTTTCTATCGCAGCAATATGCGCGGCTTGCGCGCTTTCGTTCAGCCCAACAGCTTCCGCGAATGGTGGCGAGGGCGCGTATGCTTCTGTCACTTTTCAGCCTGATGAATCAACGCATTTGGTTGTGAAGAACCTGGGCGATGAATGGCAAGTTGAGACCTAGGTCACGCGCTTAGTCTTCCATGTGCATGGTAGCACAGGAAAGAAGCGCCGCTTTAAAAGCTGGAAGACTATTGTTGGCCCGAAAGGCGGAAACGAACAAAGTTTCCTGCAACGTCGCCGGTCTTTCAGTCATGGACGAACGAACCAGCCTTCAGACTATAATGGCGACGGCGTGATCGATACCTGGAAATCACTCGGGGATCAGACTCGAGGATCCAAAAATGCTGAGAAACGCCACATTACCTTTGAAGGGCCGCCACTGCGATTTTTCTACTTGGACACTGTCGAAAACCTTTGTGAGGACGCCTTCCTGTCCTCTCTTCCGGCAAATAAACGGAATGACGAGCCCTACAAGGATGCGAACCGGGGCAAGTTTAGCGATACGCTGATGGTTGGGATCCAGGCCCACACGGAGATGGTCGTTACCGCACCCCCCGCTACGAAGGGCCTCTTTAGACGCGACAGCACTTACGACAAACCATCCCAGTATAATTCTGGGGGTGTGCCTCAAAATTTCAAAATCGTCTGTAAGTCAGCAGTTCCAGCTGCTCCTGCCACGCAAACCATGACGTTTGCAATGCCGTCAGCGAGACTTGATGTGTTGGAAGCGCAATGGCGGACAATTGGGTCTCAAAACCGCATCGTAGTTCGGCTTAAAAACAATGGCGCCCAGACTTCGGACGCGACCGTGGTGAAGTATCGAATTGTCGAAGACGGCAAAATGTATGGCGGTGAAACGTCTGTGCCGAGCCTTGCCAAAAGCAAAGGTAAAACGGTCGCCTTCAATTTGAAATCTGCCAAAGATGGAAGTGCTCACTCCAAATCGAATGCTGATGGTGCTGCTGTCACGATTATGGAGCCCTACCAACAAATTGATCTGCTCAAGTCGCCGGTTCTCCCGGCGGGATAAGCAAGAGTGTCATCACTTTGGCGCCGCCCGCGCCAGGCTCACGTTTAAAAGGGAAAATCAGAATGAAAATTTCCATATCCAGACAATTCGCCAGCCTCATCACGTTAGCACTGCTCGCTGGGAACGCTTTCTCTGAGAGCGGAGCAGCGCCGTCTCACATCGGTTATGATGCCTCAGACGATAACCTTGTTTTCTGCCGTGCCCCGGCCACGACGCATGTGAGTTTCGATGTCGTCGAAAAGCACATCGTTTTGACCGTTGAGTCGGCGTACGGTGCAGCAGGAACCAATGGAACTTCATTGTCAGAAGGGCAGTGCGGTAGGGTAAAGGCGACGCCCGGTCAGAAGAAGTACCACCATTCCTACTCAGCCAGCATATCGGCGGAAGTTGCGTCATACGCCACGATTTTCATGACCACGATGCAAAACTGTCTGTCCTCACCAGGAATGATGCTCGTCTTCGACGACTCATTCGAAAACCCTGTTACGCCAGTCCATTGCGTTCCTCGGAAAGGGAAACCAGCCCGCGCGGTCCGCGCGATACGAGATTAAGTCAAACAGAGCCAATGATGCGCTGTGCGATTTGCACTTAACGCCAGCGCCCAACTAGCGAGGTGTACGAAATGTATCGCAAACAAATGCGCGCCCTTTCAGTCTTAAGCGCGGTGGCGGCCGTCACCGCCCTGAATGCACAAGCTAAGCCAGGCGACGGCGCCTATATCAATGTGAAGCCCATCTCCAAAAAAGCGCTCGTGATTAGAGCTTCAGTGGTCGATGGTGGATTTGCCTTGCGCGATGATGCGCAAACAATCGCTTTAGACATCGATGCCCATCCCGGTGAGAGCTGGTCGTTCAACGGGTCTTTCTCCATCCGCTTCGGCAGTGATGAAAAAACCGGACGGGTAAGCGACGCGAAAGTCTTTGAGAGCGCGCCCACAGATGTAATAGTCGAGCTTACAAATAGTGACGTGTTCAAAGGCGCTTGGGTCGAGGCTGAGTGTCATGCGCGGCTCCAACATGCGGCAAATAAATCGAACAAATCAAAAGCAGCGCTCCTAACATCAGGTTGGTGGACGAGCTTCAAGACCTCAATACCGATTGAGGTTCGAGCAACAGCAGACGATCCCTGGACGCCTTTCATTCAACAATTGCCGCGCCGCGGCGATGGGATCATCAATGGCGTGACGATTATGTGCGGTAAATCAGGTCCGAAGGGTGTCATGGAAGCTGGCATGGGACCAGGCTTTCAACCGCAACCTCAGGGACCTGAAGGGCAGGGCGGTAGGAGCGGCAGTGCTGAGCCCAAACCGCCTCGTGACACAAAGCCCGCCCGCCAAACGAAACCACCGCGCGAACCGAGCAGTTCTGACTCCTCCGCGGTGACTGAGACAACCATCGTATCAACTCCATCAAAGCAACCGGAGCGTCGCTGACATTCTGTCGTGTGAGCGAGCGTGACGCCGGGCACGAGATTTTTGCGCTTAGACGTGTGCAATGATAGCTTCTCGCGCACGGTTGGTGATGCCCTAGCGGAGCTTGCTACCTAGAATTAGGACGACAACCTACTTGTCGACCTAAATTGAAGGTGCTAACCGATCTGTACAAATTGACAACGTTGTCTGATCGAGGGTGGAGTGACAAGCAGTAAGCTTAAAATGGGAATGGTCGGAGGCGGGCAGGGCGCTTTCATCGGTGATGTTCATCGATTATCGGCTCGTCTGGATGGCCAAATAGAGCTGGTCGCAGGGGCATTTTCGAGAGATGCAGAAAATAGCGCATCGACCGGCCGGCTTCTTGGGCTGGACCCATCTCGCTGCTATGCCGATTTTGAGCAGATGATGATGGCGGAAGCTGCATTGCCGGTCGAATCACGTATGGATTTCGTGGCGATTGTTACGCCAAATCATATGCACTTTCCCGTCGCAAAAGCTGCGTTGGAAGCCGGCTTCCATGTCCTGTCCGATAAACCTGCCACTTTGAACCTGGCGGAAGCGATTGCTTTGCGCGATATCGTGGAAGGCTCGGGCAAGCGGTTCGCCCTTACGCATACATATCTCGGATATCCGCTCGTCGGGGTCGCGCGCGACCTAGTTGCGCGAGGCGAGATTGGACGCGTTCGCAAAGTTTTTGTCGAATACATTCAAGGCTGGCTCGCGAGCGAGGTCGACAACAAACAAGCGGCGTGGCGCTCCGACCCCGCGCGGTCGGGGCCGTCCGGGTGTATGGGTGATATTGGAACACATGCGCATAACCTCGCTGAGTATGTGACTGGAAAGCAGATGACGCATGTTGCTGCCGACTTGTCCGTCTTCGTGCCTGGACGCGCGCTCGATGATGATGGTTCGGCCCTGTTTCGCATGGAAGACGGCATCAAAGGCGTGTTGAGCGCCTCACAAGTTTGCGTTGGAAAAGAGAACAGTTTGTCGATCCGCGTGTATGGTGAAACGGGTGGTCTTGAGTGGCACCAGGAAGAGCCAAACACTCTGCTTCGGACCTATGCGGATCGCCCGGCTGAGATCATCCGCTCAGCACAAGGTTACCTTCCTGCTTTTGCTGCGGATGGCTACCGGACACCTCCAGGGCATCCCGAGGGCTATCTCGAAGCGTTTGCAAATGTCTATCTCGACTTTGTGCAGTCGATCCAAGAAGGGCGGGATGTCGCCACTGGTATGGCGGGCGCTGTTCGCGGTATGGCCTTTGTTGAAGCCCTGGTGGCCAGCAGCAATAACGACTCAGCTTGGACGGAGATCGACGCATGAAGACGATGCAGGGACCAGCGATATTCTTAGCTCAATTTATGGGCGATGCGCCATTTGATACGATGGAGAACGCCTGCCGCTGGATGGCGGAAGCTGGTTATAGGGGCGTACAAGTTCCGTCCGACAATCCAACTTGTATCGATCTCAAACTTGCTGCCGAGAGCAAAGACTATTGCGATGAGTTCAAAGGCAAATGCCGCGAGTGGGGCGTGGAGATCACCGAGCTATCGACCCACATCCAGGGCCAATTAGTCGCCGTTCATCCGGCCTACGACACAGCGTTCGATGCGTTCGCCCCTGAGCACCTTCATGGCAACCCGAAAGCTCGGCAAGAGTGGGCCGTTCAGCAAGTTATGTATGCGGCGAAAGCCTCTCAGCACCTAGGGCTTGATCGGTCTGTATCCTTCCCTGGCGCTTTGGTTTGGCCCTTCATGTATCCATGGCCACAGCGCCCGGCTGGACTTGTCGAAGAGGGTTTTAAGGAGCTCGCCAAGCGCTGGCGTCCAATCCTCGATTATTATGACGAGTGCGGTGTTGATGTCTGTTACGAGATCCATCCAGGCGAAGACCTGCATGATGGGGTCACCTTTGAGCGCTTCTTAGAAGAAGTCGACGGGCACGCTCGCTGCAACATTCTCTATGATCCGAGCCACTTTATCCTGCAGCAGCTCGATTATCTCTCTTTCATCGATCACTATCATGATCGCATTCGTATGTTTCATGTGAAGGACGCGGAGTTCCGACCGAACGGCAAGAGTGGCGTCTATGGCGGGTATCAAGGCTGGGTCGAACGCCCGGGCCGGTTCCGTTCCCTTGGCGATGGCCAAATCGATTTTGGCGCCATTTTTAGCAAGCTCGCCGGATACGACTTTGACGGCTGGGCCGTGGTCGAGTGGGAGTGCGCTTTAAAGCACCCCGAAGACGGTGCGCGAGAGGGCGCGAAATTCGTCGCCGATCACATCATTAGAGTTACCGATAAAGCGTTTGATGATTTCGCTGGCGGTGAGGTTAGCACGGAAGCGAATAGGAGGATGCTCGGACTGGCGTAAGACCAGCAGAGCAAGGGAGGAAACATGACAGTAACGACTGCAGACGGTCATTTGGCCGCTGGGATTGATCGCAACAAACTGTTCTTACTGAGCTGTTTGTCGCTGATCGTGACGGCAATGACATTCGCTATTCGGGCAGGGATTTTAACTCAGCTCTCAAATGAATTTCAGCTCAGCGATACCGAGCTTGGGTGGGTCAATTCGATGGCCTTTCTTGGCTTTCCGCTGGCGATGGTCGTGTTCGGCTTTTTGTATAACAAACTTGGACCGCGCCTGATTATGATCCTCGCTTTCGTTGGGCATGTTCTTGGTCTGGTTTTGACAATTACAGCAGGCGGGTTTCTCGGGCTTTTGATCTCAACCTTCTTTATCGGCTTCGCCAATGGATCGGTTGAGGCGGCGTGTAATCCATTGGTCGCAGACCTCTACAAAGACGATAAAACCAAATGGCTGAACCGGTTCCATGTTTGGTTCCCTGGCGGCATCGTGATCGGTGCGGTCGTCTCTTACGTCATGACCAATGCAGGCATTGGTTGGCAGCCTCAGATTGCCGTCATGCTGATCCCGACAGCGATCTATGGCTACATGATCTTCACCACCAAATTCCCAGAAGTCCCTGCGATCGAGAAGACGGTGGACCTTGATGCAAAGGGTCTGCTGCTGATGACAGCGATCTTTGGCCTCTTGGTGCTGATCGGGACACCGAACTATCTGGTCGCAGGACTGCCTGGCACTTTCATTCTTCCACTACTGTTGGTTCTGGCCCTGACATTCTTGTTGATGCTGTTCCGCGCTGGACGCACTCGAGACGCGGCGCTGTTGATCGTCCTAATGGGCGTTATGAGTGTTACCGCGACGTCTGAGCTAGGTACGCAGCAATGGGTCGACCGTATCCTTGGAGCTCAGCTGGGTGGTATCCCCGGCCAAGCTATGATCGTGCTTGGTATGGTCACCGGCATCATGGCGGTCGGACGCTATTTCGCTGGACCATTGATCCACGCACTGAACCCGCTTGGCGTTCTGCTGATGAGCGCCGTGCTGACAACGCTTGGTCTGTTCCTGATGTCCACAGCATCGGGCGCTATGGTCTATGTTTCAGCCATCGTGTTCGCCATTGGCGTCTGCTATTTCTGGCCCACAATGATTGGCGTCACGGCGCAATACGTTCCGCGTTCGGGCGCGCTCGGTATGAGCCTGGTCGGCGCCGCGGGTATGTTTGCCCTGACCATCTGGAACCCAATTATCGGCGCATGGATCGATGGCGCACGCGCTGCGGCTGAAGCGGAAGGCCTTACGGGCAACGCCGTTGAAGTCGCCGCTGGCCAGGGGGCATTGTCGCAACTCGTCTACTTCCCAGTCTCGCTCATCGTCGTCTTTGCGCTGTTATATTTCGCGCGGGCGTGGATTCAGCGAACCGCTGATGAAGATCATGTTTCGGCGCAATAGGGAGAACCAACTGTGGACCAATTCAACCCTCAACGACGCCAAGTATTCCAGGCATTGATCGCCCTCTCGGCGGTTGGCGGGCTGTCGGCTTGCGGTAGCGAAAGCCAATCGAATGAACCGCGCCTGGCGCAGGCGGCAGCACCTGGATACTTTACGAATTCCGAGATGGCGCTGATTTCCGCGTTTTCTCAAACGCTCATACCGCAGACAGAAACGGCGGGCGCCGCCCAAGTCGGGGTCCCAGCAATCATCCAATCGCTCGCGACAGATTGGGGTGATGACGCCTACCGTATCTATTGGCGCGAAGGCTTAGCGGCACTTGGTCCGGCTCTCACATCTCAGACTGAAGAGTCCTTCCTGGCTCAGAGCTCTTCTGTTCGTAATCAAGTCCTAGCGACCTATGATGAGCAAGTGTTCAGCGGTGCGATCGAGAACCAATTCTATCGCGATTTCAAGAATACGGTCGTGCAGGCTTATTTCAGGACCGAAACCGGTGCGACCGAAGAGCTGGCATATGAGCCGGTACCTGGCGAGTGGATCGGCTGTGTGCCGCTTTCTGAATTTCCTAAAACATGGGCGACTTAAGTTATGGCCGATTTTGATGTCATTGTTGTTGGCTCCGGCATGTCCGGTGGATGGGTTGCAAAGGAGCTTTGTGAGCAAGGCTTCAAAGTCGGGGTGATCGAACGCGGCCGTGCCATCACGCCAGCAGAAGATTATACTGACTTTGTGGACCCATGGACGACTGAGCACCTCAACCGGAAGAGCGATAAGGACCGAGAAGACTATCCTATCCAATCAACAGTCTACGCGTTTCAGACTTATACGCGCCAGTTTTGGGTAAAGGATAAGGAGCATCCTTACGAAACAGCGGACGGTACCGATTTTACGTGGTTGAGAGGCTATCATGAGGGCGGGAAGTCCATCATGTGGGCGCGCCAAAGTTACCGCCTGTCTGCGATCGATTTTGAGGCGAACAAGAAAGACGGTCATGGGATCGACTGGCCGGTGCGCTATGATGATATCGCGCCCTGGTACGACTATGTTGAACGTTTCGCAGGAATTTCGGGCTCGAAAGAAGGGCTAGACATTCTTCCGGATGGCATCTTCCAGCCCCCACACGATCTCACTTGTGCAGAGATCGACTTCAAAAACAAAATCGAAGCCACATTCCCAGGGCGCAAAGTCATTCCAGGCCGCGTGGCTAATTTGACTGAGCCAACTGAAGAACAAATGGCGTTAGGGCGTGGTCGCTGCCAGGCACGCAACCATTGCTACCAGGGCTGTAGTTTCGGAGCCTATTTCAGCTCAAAGTCCGCGACGTTGCCGGCGGCGCAGGGAACAGGGAACATGACCCTCATCCCGAACACAGCTGTCCATAAACTGATCCTAGATGAGGCGACTGGCCAAGCGACAGGTGTCGAGGCTGTCGATGTTGAGACCGGGGAAGGGAAACGCATTACCTCACGCGCTGTTTTCCTCAATGCCGGAACCATCCCAACGACGATGATCCTGCTTAACTCAGCGACGACGAACGCTCCGAACGGCCTTGCGAACAGTTCAGGGCAGCTGGGCAAGAATGTGATGGACCATCACTCCGGGGCCCGCGGGTACGCGACCTTGCCAGGCCATCTCGATCGGCACTTTTTCGGGCGCAGACCGAACGGGTTCTACATTCCGCGATTCCGCAACCATACCGAAGAAGGCGATGGCTTCGTCCGCGGCTATGGTTATCAAGGCGGCGCGATGCGTGGAAATTGGTCAAGCGTTGGCTATCGCAAAGGTATCGGCGCTGATCTCAAAGCTGCGGCCAGCACACCTGGGCCATGGCAGATCTCGATGATTGCTTTTGGCGAAGTATTGCCGAACGAGAAGAACCACATCCGTTTACACCCAACCAAAACCGACAAATGGGGTTTCCCAGTCCCCGTTATGGATGTGGCTTGGGGCGAGAATGAGCGCGCGATGGTCCGCCGGGCCATCAAAGATACACGTGCAATGTTAGAAGCGGCAGGCGGGATCAACATCCAAACAGACGATCCTGACACGGCCGAACCTGCACCTCCAGGTATCGGAATTCACGAAATGGGTACGGCCAGAATGGGGCATGACCCAAGCAATTCGGTTCTCAATAAATGGAACCAGTCTTGGGATATCCCAAATCTGTTTATAACCGACGGATCTTTCATGACGTCTGCGGGCTGTCAGAACCCATCGCTTACTTACATGGCGTTTTCTGCACGCGCAGCAAACCATGCCGCGGAGCTTCTCAAAACAGGGCAAATTGGATGAATGGGCTTGCCGCTATGAGCAAGTGATACGGATCCATCCATAAACGTATAAAGGGCAGGAATATTATGAAGTTGAATCGGCGACACTTTCTTGGCGGCACCGGGGCGGCCTTCCTCATCGGTGCATGTGAGGCATTGCCGGGCGCAGCGCCCGCTCCACGCCAGATCGAACAAATCGGCATTCAGACTTACACTTTGAGAGCTGCCTTGGACGACGACTTCGTCGGCACCTTTCAGATGATCAAAGATATTGGCTATGACTATGTGGAGCTCAATCGCCGAAACTTAACGGGGCGAACTCCAGCAGAGCTCAAAGCGTTCTTGGACGACATTGGTCTACCGTCTCCAAGCATTCATCTGGACTATGAGATGTTCGCCACGGGCTCGACGGAGATCGGTGATATTGCCGGCGAGCTCGGGTGCGAGCACGCGATTTTACCCTGGATTACGGATGAGCAGCGCAATCTTGATGCTTACAAAAGACACGCGGAAGTTCTCAATCGAGCCGGCGAGATTTTGAAGCCTTACGGCGTGACGGCTGGATACCATAATCATCAGTTTGAATTCTTCGATCTCGGCGAAGGTCAAACAGGAATGGGCATACTATTGGGTGAGACAGACCCGGAATATGTCGCGTTCGAGCTAGATCTGTTTTGGGCGGCGCTGACCGGGTCTGACATTGTTGGATTGTTCGAGAAACATCCTGGCCGGTTTAAGTATTGCCACGTCAAGGACCTGAAGGGTGATGCAAGTGCGTACAAAACCAGCGTCGACTTTGGTGCCATCGTTGCCGCCCATATGGCCAATGTCGGCGAAGGCGACTTGCCTTTTGAAACCTACTTCGCCGCCGCCGACGTGGCTGGCTTGGAGTACTTTATTGTCGAGCATGATAATCCACCTCAGCCATATCGCGGCTCGATGGAAACCAGCTACAATGCCGTAAAGGCCATGCGATTTTAGAACAGAAGAGGGGGAGCTTGCTCCCCCTTTTGCGTTGCATCAATCACCACAATCCGCGACCGCATTTAGGTCTGCTTCGATGCGCACTTCGGAGAGCCCGATGGATGCCCCAGCATCCGCTTGGGCCGTCAGAGCGCTCTCGATCTCCGCCATTCGCGTGCCGAGCCCTGCAAAGCAGCTCAATGTTAGTCTGACTTCCTGCCAGTCTTCGGTCAGTGTTACCGGGAGGCTGGCCGGGCACGGTCTATCGGGATCACAGTCCATGCCAAACTGCACGGTTTGATCCGGTCCAAAACTCCGCGCTAGGAATGTGAGCTCCATGGCGCCGTTGCTTTCTCGGCTATAGTCGTGCTCATACCCAGCGGCGATTGAGAACACCGTATCGGAAGACTTAAAATCGACCCGGACGGAGTCTTCTTGCGCGCTCATATCTGTCGCTCGAACATCGAGTGTTTCAGTCTCAATCGGTAACTCGCCAAGTGGTGATCCATTACCAGCGAACATCCACGGAGCAACGAGTGCGCCTTTGGTAAAGAAAACGCCAGTGCGAACCTGGCCTTCGCCCTCAAGGCCTGAATTCTCGGATAGGTCACCGAGTTCCAACGCTTCGCCATATGATAGGCCATAGCCAAGCGAGAACAGCGGATCATAGTCCTCATCATGCGCGTTGAGCTCAACTTGCGTCGCGAGTTTTGGCCAAGAGAATGACAGTCGACCTGTGAAGTCGAAACTGGGGTCGGTTTGGAAGAGAAGGTCTGCGACACCGCCGCCTTCGCTGCCCGGCAGCCAAGCTGCCACAAAAGCATCCGATGCGTTCAATTCTGGGTTGGTCCAAAGCGGACGACCAGACAGAAACACTGATACGACTGGAGTGTCTTGATCGCGATAGGATGAGAGAACCGCTGGATCGAACGCGTTGGGGACGAAATCAACGTTTTGAGTATCGCCCTGGAATTCTGCATATGGATCTTCGCCATACACCGCGATCACGATGTCCGCGTCGACTTTCGCGCTACCGGTCGGATCGTAGATGACGCTTCCGCCAGCCGCTTCCACCACGGTCTGAATTCCTGACAGAATAGACTCGCCATTTGGAAATTCTGAGTTTGGATATCCGCCACCTTGCCAGGAGAGCGTCCAACCACCAGCGGTTTTCGAAATATCATCTGCACCGTCACCGATGACTAAAACAGTTTGACCCGGGTTTGTAGGCAATGTGTTGTTATTATTCTTGAGCAGTACCAGCGACTCGCGAACAGCTTGACGGGCGACTGCGCGATGTTCTGCAGAGCCGAGCAGAGCTTCATCTCCTGCATAAGGGCGCTCACTCGGCTTTGGTTTCTCGAATACCCCAGATGTGAGTTTAACCCGCAAAATACGTCGGACCGCATCATCTAATCGTTCCGCTGGAATGCGTCCTGACTTCGCGTGTTCAAGCGTGCTGTAATAGAGCCCTTGCCAGCTATCGGGCGCCATATACATATCCAAGCCAGCATTCAACGACTCGGGACAATCCGTGGCGGTGCATCCTGGTATGAGTGCGTGTCCGTTCCAGTCACCGACCACGAAGCCTTTGAAGTTCATCCGGTCTTTCAGAACATCTGTGAGAAGTTCTTTTTGCCCGTGCATGCGCTCACCTTGCCATGCGGAGAAACTGGCCATGACAGTTTGCGCCCCGGCCGCTAACGCGGTCACATATCCTGCGCCGTGAATATCGCGTAGATCGGCTTCGCTAATTTTAGCGTCGCCTTGATCGACGCCGTTTTCGGTCCCGCCATCACCGAGATAGTGTTTCGCGCTCGGGATCACCCGGCCCGGTCCCATGAAGTCGTCATCGCCAACACGGCCTTGCAGGCCATAAACAATGCGGTCCCCATAGGACGCTACAATATTTGGATCTTCAGAGAAGCCTTCATACGTGCGCCCCCATCGATCGTTTTGAGGCACTGCCAATGTCGGTGCGAAAGTCCAGTCATGCCCAGACACACTCAATTCTAAGGCGGTCACGCGGGCGATTTTTTCAATCAGGTCAGGATTGTTCGCGGCTCCGAGACCAATATTGTGTGGGAACACAATCGCCCCTCGGAGATTGGCGTGGCCGTGAACGGCATCGATGCCCCAAATGATTGGAACAGCGATTTCGACACCCTCACTATCAACAGACGCTTCAAAGTAAGCGTCTGCGGCGTCAAGCCAGGTCTCAGCATCGGCGTATGGCAATGGACCCGGAGCTGAGTTCCCGCCGCTCAGGACCGATCCAAGCCGGTAAGCCTTCACCTGCTCAGGCGTAACCGAGCCGCTATCTGCCTGGATTACCTGTCCGACTTTCTGTTCCAGCGTGAGCTGCGCCATGATCTCGTCGATCTTCGCTTCGACTTCTGCATTTAGAGGCGGTGTTTCAACACTCGGCCAAAGCTCAGGTGATATCGCGGCGCCGGTTGGGCTTGGTTGATCTGACGATGCCTCAGGTTCGGCGGTTTGGATGATAGGAGATTCGCTCGGACCGGCGATGACGGGCGATGTGCAGGCCGACAGTGTTCCGGCCGCCAGCAGCGCGAAGAGTGAAACAGAAGATGACGCAGAAATACGCTTCATAAGAAAAGACTCCAAAGATCGGATCGGCTTAGTCGGCCAGTGTAGAATTCGGTTGGGTAGGTGGGGTGGTGTCGAGATAGCTGGCCAGCCAAAACAGAGCGGCATTCCAGTTAATCGCGACTTCATTCAAGGCGAAGGCCGTGTAGTCGTCGGCCCAACATGTCATTGGGGCACAGTCCCCCAAGATAGCTTTTTGATGTTCATCTGGTTTGTAGCCCGCGTTTGGACCCCCTGATAGCGCTCCGGGGGTCGCCGGGGGCCAAATTGGATCAGCGCCTTCGGCCCAAAAGCGATGATGGACTTTTCGAACCGCTCGCTGTCCATGCCCCGCAACATAGGATTGATCCAGTGGGTTGCGTCCGGTGAGATAGTCCATAATCGCAACCAAGGCTTGGCGATACTTGGAGTCACCCGTGACGTCATACGCGTATCCAAGTGCGATCGCTCGAGACGCGATGCCGCCATTTGATCCCCATCCATAATCGGACGCGGGATAGGGAAGGCCGTATCCGTCTTTCGCGGCATCATCGAGATACCGATCCGCAATCCCGACGAGGATGCCTCGCGCTCTTGCACTGTCATTGTCTGAAACACGATCACTGGCAGAGAGCATAGACGCGATCGGCAATTGGTCGACGCTGTTCCAAGACACATCGCCCAGCTCAGACGCGCCACTTCGCGCAAGCCAATGCGCGCCAGGCGTTCTTGTGAGGGATGTTAAATACTCCGCGTGCCCCGTTGTGATGTAGAGTTCCGCAGCGGCCCAGCCAAATTCATCTGACAGCTCGGTATCATTATAAGGGCCACCGCCGTCAAAGTTGCGCCGGGCGAAGATATCAGGGTTTCTCTGAGCGGCGTTATAGGTGCTGATGGCAGCAACCAAACACTTGTTCGCAAAGACCGGATCAATCTCCCGCCAGACCCGCGCGCACTGCGCCGCCACTGCGGATACGTTGAGAGTCGCTGCGGTGGATGGTGGGTAGAGACTTCGGGTCTGATCTGCGTCGCTTGGCAAGAGCGGTAATCCTGGCCATTTTGCTGCATGGACTTTGTGGTGCGCCATGCCTGAGACGTCAGTCTCCGTGAGGTCGAGCGGGCGGTCAGCGTTTTCGGATTGAACGCCTATCGGGACGCTCATTCGAGTGCCTTGAGGAATTTGCAATGCGAGCAGGAACTCAATTTGCCACCGCGCTTCATCGAGTATTTCGCTGAGACCATTACCATTCTCTGGCATAGGGACGCGTCCATCAGACCACGTGTTTGTTTTTTGGTGCTTCTGTAGTCGCTCGTAAGCATTCAGCAGCATCCAAGTGGAGATGCCGCCATTCACGGCATATTTGCCGAAATCGCCGGCGTCGTACCATCCCCCGGTGACATCGAGAACGTGGTCACAGCCGGGCCATTCCGTTCCCAACTGGTCTTTGCCGGAGAAACAGGTGATCTGCTCTGATGTATGCCCAGCGGCGCGCGCGAATTGTGGTTCGGGCACATGCTCCTCCGCGATTTCAATGCCCGACCGGCTTTGGAAGAAGTAAGATAGACTGTCCTCAGCGAGCTCGGCGTAGGGGTGCGCTAAAACTGCGAATGGGCGACTTTTCCCCCCACATGATTCGATTGTGTAGTCGCTGCCGATGGGCAGGTCTGATGGCAGGATAATGTGGTGTACGTGATCGCTTGATGCTTCGCTGTGGCCGAAAACCGATGTTTCTCCAGATGAAACTAAGTCACCCTGGCCATTATAAAGACTCCAAGTTGTTGGATGTTGGTACGGGGTGCTGAGGACGGCTTTTCCGTGTGTCCCAAGCTGCAAGCCAATTTGGGACAAACGAATCGCGGGGGCATCTGCAGGCCCAGTGTGGTCGACGGAGCACTCCGACACCGCTGCGGGTGCTATCGCGAGACTCGCGGTACTCAGAAAAAAAACACTTAAGATTCTGCGCATTCCTATGAGACTCCCGACTCGTTCACGTTATAATGCTCTGTAATTATTATGTTTATAGCATGCAGTGTGACGAAACAATCACGCTGTATAAAGCTATCCATAAACCGGAAAATTTGAATTGACAACGTGAGACAGATCTGAGAGATCCGTCAGCATAAGGAATCTGCCAGCGCTGTCGGTTGCTGGTGATCAGGGAGGAAAACATAGTGTCCAAGAGTTTTACACAGAAGCGATGTGCCCGGCGTTCTGGTCGCACACTGATGCGTTCAGCGTCACTCGTCGCCTTATCACTTGCAACGCTCTCTGGGATGAGTTTTGCCCAGGAAGAGGATGTGGTTGAGGAAGAAGAAGCCGTACAGGATACGGTGGTCGTCACCGGTATCCGAGGCGCGCTGAAATCAGCGCAAGACCTCAAGCAAGATGCCGACGTCTTTGTCGACGCAATTACAGCGACCGATATTGGCGCCTTACCAGATCGTTCTGTCTCTGAGGCGCTGCAGCGCGTACCTGGGGTTACAGTTGAACGCTTTGCGGGACCTAATGACCCTGACCACTTCGCTGTTGAAGGTAGCGGTGTCATCGTTCGCGGCTTGCCATTTGTGCGGTCTGAATTGAACGGCCGGGATGTTTTTGCTGCGAACTCTTCCGGTGTTCTCGGTTTTGAAGACGTGTCTCCAGAGCTGCTCGGGTCAGTCCAGGTCTTTAAAAACCAGTCAGCAGATATGATTGAAGGCGGCATCGCCGGTTCTGTGAACTTGGTGACTCGTAAGCCATTCGATAGCGCTGATCGTCAGCTCGCGTTCTCGGTCGAGGCGACTTATTCAGACTTTATCGAGAAGACCACACCGTCCTTTTCCGCGCTTTGGTCGGATCAGTGGGAAACTGAAGCCGGACGCTTTGGTCTCCTCGCCAGCTTTGCGCATTCGGAGCTGAAGTCTCGCGCCGACACGCCGCAAACGGCGGATTTCCGTGAGCGTACAGACCTCATTCCAGGTCAAACAGTTTATGTTCCATCAGGTGGCGGTATTCGAACTCAAGAGTTTGATCGCGAACGTGATGCGATTGCTCTTGCGGGTCAGTGGGAAAGCCTCGACGGCACTATGCTCGCGACAGCGCAATTCCTCCAATCAGATGCAGACCTCGTTTGGGGTGAGCGCGTTCTGGAGTCATCGATCGATGATAACCCCGCAATCCAAGCCCTTGCTGGAACCGAGTTTGAGTTCGGCAGCGATGGCGTTTTGAGCCGCGGTGTCGTCTCTGAAACCGCTGGTTGGCGTGGTAATGACAATACCCTGCCGTTGAACGGTGTTCGTCAGCTGAACCTCGCACGTGAGCGCGCTGAAAACGATAAAACATCGGATCTTGGGTTCAATTTCAAATGGACGCCGACGGATCAGTGGTCGCTGAACTTCGATGCTCAAGTCGTTGACTCCGAAACAACCGTTCGGGACGTCACCGCGCATGGGGCATTCTTCGCGAACGTTGGCTTCGATTTCGTCGATGAAGGGGTGTCTGTTGCCTACTTCGTCCCGCAGGGTGAGGCTGACAATTATTTCCAAGATTCTGCTGAGTATTACTGGCGCTCGATCATGGATCACGCACAGGATAGTAAGGCAGATTCAGTCGCGTTCCAGGGCGACGCTGAGTACGATTTCGGCGGAGATGGATTCCTGAAATCAGTGCGCTTTGGCGCACGGTATTCGGACCGCGATTCCGATCTGAAATACTCGAACTTCAACTGGGGTAACGTTTCCGAAATCTGGACGGGTAGCCCGAACAATCTGTTGACGTTGGAAGAAGCTAACGTGCTCTCGCCTGGACTGTTCCAAGCCTTCGACTTTGACAATTATGCACGCGGTGCAGCACCAATCTCTGGCGTGCCTTTCTATAGTGGTCCACTCGCTGAAGACTATGAAGGCTTCGTTGCGACAGTTCAGCCAATCCTGGCTGCGCAGGGATCTTTCGCGCAAACGCTCGGGCAGCGCTCTGGCGTAGTTGATGGCGGGCTTTACCTCCCTGGCGAGATCGTCGAGATCGATCAGGAAACAACGGCGATTTATGGTCGCGCTGACTTTGAGTTTGTTGACTTCTTGTCGCCAGGGTTCGTGCTCGATGGTAACATTGGCCTGCGTTATGTCGAAACCGACGTTTCAACGGCTGGTCAGACATCGATCCAGAACACGCTTGGGACATTTGGTGCAGCAGACCTAGTTGGAACATGTGCGGCAGTGGTCCCTGGTGGACCTTCACCAGACTTCTGTACGCTTTCGGCAACTGATCTTCAAAACTTCCAGACCTTCTTTGGAACCGAAGATACTGTAATCGCGCAGAACTTCACCAACTCGTATGAAGACTTGCTACCAAGCTTGAACCTACGTCTCGATATTGGAGACGGTCGACAGTTCCGCTTTGGTGTTTCGCAAGCGCTTGTGCGTCCACAAGCCTTTGATCTTCGATCTAGCGGGACGCTCAGCGAAGCCCTTAGTGCGCCTGGCGAATTTGGTGGAATTGAATTGGTTTCGGGTAATCCGAATTTGAAACCAATTACGGCGACGCAGATTGACCTCTCCTATGAGTGGTACTTTGCGGACACTGGCTCTCTAACCGTGTCTTACTTCTACAAAGACTTGGAAGACTACTGGGTCGGAAGCGCGGGTAATCCGGGGCAGAGTATTGTCTCAGGTGGCGTTGCTGGCGTAGAAACATTCACGAACAATGGTGCTACGATCGATGTGAGCCGTCGTTCTATCGTCAATGCGGAAGAAAGTGCGTCTCTCAGCGGCTTCGAGATTGCTTACCAGCAGTTCTACGACATGTTGCCCGCGCCATTTGATGGTTTAGGCATTCAAGCCAACTACACCTACATTGATGCGCAAGGTATCGGAGACCTCGATAATACGGGGCAGGGCCGTTTTGCTCGCGATGCGACTGCTTTCGAGCGCGTCTCGGAGCACCAGTACAATCTCGTTGGCCTCTATGAGAAAGGGCCGTATCAAGCCCGTCTCGCATGGAACTGGCGTGATGACTTCTTGCTCACCAAGCGCGACGTGATCTTCCCATTTGCTTCGATCTATCAAGAAGCAACCGGGCAGCTTGATGCGTCTTTCTTCTATGACATCAATGATACGTTCAAAGTTGGTATCCAAGGCGTCAATCTGCTGAACGATATCACCGAAACCACGCAGACGATTAATGATAACGGGCTTCGCGCACCGAGATCGTTCAACCAGAATGATCGTCGCTTCTCGTTGATCCTGCGGGGTAACTTCTAAGCCTGTTCCTCCAGGTTAGATCGATTGTTTAAACGTACCCGGAAAACAATCGCTCGCTTGGGCCGGACATCCACACTTGTCCGGCCCATTCTTTTCCTCCAGTTCGAACTGCAAGTTTTGCGTTCGAACCCGGGGACTTTTCTCACCTACTTGAAGATCGTGGAGAGTATTGGTCATGATTTCGCGACGGGCCACATTGGCGGGACTAGGAGCGGTGGGACTTGCGGCATGTGCTACTGGCCGTGGAGTTACTCAGTCGAGCGGTGGGCTAACCGATCTGGGTATCGACGCTATTTCGCCCGAACTATCCAAGTTTGTCGCTACCGATGCGCCGATTGAGACCCTTGCGACAGGGTATCAATGGAGTGAAGGCCCCACGTGGGACCGCGCTCGCGCGAGGCTCTACTTTACAGATGTGCCGCAGAACAAAGCCTTTCTCTGGCGGCGTGATGATGCGGTGAGTGTCTTTATGGACCCCTCAGGCGGTGCGGATACAGAGGGCTTTCGCGAACCCGGTGCCAATGGGCTGTGGTACGCGGCAGATGGATCTTTGCTGATCTGCAATCATGGCCATCGCGCCGTCGAGCGGATGGATCTTGAAACGGGCGAGGTTACGTCGCTTGCAAACTCATTTGACGGGCAAAAACTGAATAGCCCCAATGATTTGGTGCAAGCTCGAAATGGCGTGATCTATTTCACGGATCCTCCCTATGGTCTGGAGGGGCTGAATGACTCACCTCTTAAACAGCAAGACGCCAATGGGGTTTATCGCTTGGATCCTGATGGTTCGGTGACGCGTTTGGTCTCGGACATGACCTTCCCGAACGGGATCGCGCTGTCGCCAGATCAAAGCGTTCTCTATGTCAGTCAGTCGGACCCCGATGCCCCTCTGTTGCGCGCTTTCGAACTAAGCCAATCCGGTGATGTGATCTCGAACAAGGTCTTGTTCGATGCGAGTTCTTATATGCACGCGTACTCGCCAGGATTACCGGACGGAATGGCCGTATGCGACCAAGGCGGGGTATTCGTCACGGGGCCGGGCGGGGTTTTCGTACTTGATCCAAATGGACGTGTTCTCGGCAGAGTGAGAACCGGCGGGGCGACGGCCAATTGTGCGTTCGGAGAAGATGGTCGCACGCTCTTCATTACGGCAGGTGATCGCCTGCTGAGAGTTCGAACCAAGGTCCAGGGCGTCCAGTGGAGTTCGTAGTTGAGTATCGCGCGCTGATTGCGACGCTGGCTGGAATTTGTGCGCTCCTAGTCTTGCTCCTTCGTGCGCGGCTGCACGCCTTCGCAGCCCTTTTATTGGTGGCCATTCTGAGCGCGCTCGCTGCTGGTATGGCTCCCAAACTTGCCTTCGATACGGTGCAAAAAGGAATGGGCGGAACGCTCGGTTTCATCGCTCCGGTGATAGGGCTGGGGGCTCTGTTTGGGGCTATTCTCGAAGCCAGTGGAGCGGTTCAAGCCCTCGCACGACGAGTGTCCGAGATGGCCTCAGTTGGGAAACAAAGATGGGCGATGGGCGGGTTGGGTGTCATCGCAGCAACACCTGTTTTCTTCGACGTGGCCTTGATCATTTTAATGCCTTTCATCGCGGCGCTCTCCTCGCGCACAGGGCGTCTGACCCTAGTATTTGGTTTACCGCTTTGCGCTGGTCTCGCAGTTGGCCATGCGTTCATCCCACCCACCCCGGGACCGATCGCCATTGCAGAACTCATTGGAGCAGACCTTGGCTGGGTGATCCTGTTCGGCGGCCTGACAGGGCTCATCTCTGTGGCGATCGCGGGACCGCTCCTGTCCTGGGCGCTTGAGCGTCATGAAATGCTACCGGGTCATGTCGCTGTTCGTTCGGAGTTAAACGAAGAGCGCTCAGATCCTCCACGTGTGTCATTCGGCATCGCCGCGGCTCTCATTGCGCTTCCTTTGATATTGATCCTCTTCGGAACGCTTGGGCAATTGGTCCTGTCCGCGGGATTTCTCAAAGACGCAGTTGCGGTTGTCGGGCACCCATTTAGCGCGTTGCTGATCGCCAGCGGCCTCACTTATATCGTGCTCGTCCCAAGGTCAGACACAGGGCGCAATCGTATGAAAGAAACGATCACGCGCGCGTTCGAGCCGACGGGAGTTGTGATTCTGGTGACCGGCGCAGGCGGCGCATTCAAGCAAGTCTTGGTCGATACCGGGGCCGGTGCGCAATTGGCTGAGGGAATACTCTCTTTTGGATTATCACCAATCTTAGCTGGCTTCGCCTTGGCGCTGTTGGTTCGTCTGGCGCAGGGCAGTGCGACAGTCGCGATGATTACCGCCGCTGGTTTGGCCGCGCCGATCGTCGCCGCCGCCGGTCTATCGGCGCCTGAACTCGGCTTAGTGACAATTGCTATCGCCGCGGGGGCGAGTGGTTTCTCACACGTCAATGATTCCGGGTTTTGGCTGGTCGGACGCTTGTTTGAGATTAATGAGGCTGAAACGCTCCGAACGTGGACCATCTCGACAGGACTGATCGCGGTCACTGGATTGATTTCGGTCTTGTTCTTATCCTTACTGGTATGAGGCTCGCATGCTTAGAGCCAGTATGGATTTGGAGCAGCCCTCAATGCACAAGCTAAAGACTTTAGCAGGTTATGGGGTCGGTGACTTTGGTCTCAATATCTATTGGAACACGCTCTCCATATGGTTGGTCTTTTGGTACACGACGATCGTGGGCATCGAGCCGGGCGTCGCAGGCACCATTTTTTTCGTTGGAATGATCTGGGATGCGATTTCAGATCCCGTCGTCGCTTCTTTCGCAGAAACCGTCAGAACACGATATGGAACCTATCGGCCGTTTATTCTCTTTGGCAGTTTTGGGCTGGCGGCGTGCTTCGTTTTGCTGTTCTGGGTGCCGCCATTTGAAGGCCTAACTCTTTTGGTCACCCTCATCGTTGTGAACATTTTGTTCCGGTTATCGTACACACTGGTGGCGATCCCATATGCTGCGCTCTCGGCGCGCATTAGCTATAACAGTGTCGAGCGCACAGAATTCACCGGCTTTCGCATGTTTGCCGCCTTCGCCGGTATGCTGGTCGTTTCAAGCCAGTTCCCACCATTGATCAGTTATTTCAGCGGCGGGGAGGAGTATTCAGCTCAAGGCTTTCAGATGACGGCTCTGATTGGCGGCGTCTTGGCGACTTGCGCGTTGATCGCCTGCTTCCTGGGCACGCGTGAAAAGCCGCTTCCGAAACACACCGTGCGCGCCAAGCTTTCTCCTCGGGAAGTCATTCGTTTGCTTTCGAAGAACCGGGCTTTGTTGTTCTTGCTAGGGATGATTGTGCTGCAGTCCGGTGCCATGGCTTGCATGAACATTTCCATGATCTTCTTCATCGTGAGCAATCAACCGGCTTTCGCGTCCAAAGAAGTGGTGCTTACGGCTTTTGCAGTCGCGACAATGATGGGTATCCCCCTATGGACCCTGTTTATCCGGCGCATCGGGAAAAAGCCGGCCTGGGTTTTGTCATCTTGTCTTATCGCGTTATCCGGACTGCACATGCTGTTGTTTGGGCCCTACCTGCTGCGCGGGGTTCCGTTACAGATTATCGCGTTTGGCCTGTGCACAGGCGCGTTTGCGGTTCTGCTTTGGTCTTTCATACCGGATACGGTGGAGTATGGACAAAATGCATCTGGCAAGCGGTCCGAGGGCGTCGTTTTTGGGTCCGTTTTGGTCGTCCAAAAGATCTCTGGCGGGTTTATGGGCTTTATCGTCGGCCAAGTATTGGGCCTTATTGGATACGACAAAGATGCTGTCGTCCAAGCGCCCGAAGTGGGGCAGGGATTGGTGACCTTTTTGGCTGTTTGTCCGGCACTGTTGCTCTTTGTCAGCATCATACCCGTGGTGCTCATGCCATTAGATCGGCGAATTCATGCTGATATCGTTGACAATTTAGCCATCGACGAGCCAGGAACGGTGAGGGGTGAATCGTAGTATGACCAAAATGATCGATGTGGCGCGACACGCCGGGGTTTCGCTAAAGACTGTCTCTCGCGTTCTGAACAACGAGCCTCACGTCCAACTGGCTTTGCGGGAAAAAGTAAAAGAAGCTGTTCGTGAGCTTGGCTATGTGCCAAGCGCCTCGGCGCGTAGTCTTCGGTCCAATCGCACCTATAGCATTCACCTGTTTAGCCACTCGCTGCGAAGCAACTTTGTGAACTCAGTTCAGTTCGGCGCGCTACACACTTGCCAGGTGGCCGGATACCGGATGGTCGTAACAATGCTCGATCAAGCTAAAACGGTTGGCATCAAGGAACTGCGCGCATGGTTTGAAACGCTCGTAAATAGCGGCAAGCCCGACGGCGTGATCTTGGTTCCCCCCATGTCGAACGATCCAGAGATCAGTAAGGTCATGTCTGAGATGAACATTCCGGTGATCCGGATCGGCCCAAATGATATCGAAGACGGCGGCGGAACCGTCACAATTGATGATCATGCTGCCGCAGTTGAAGCAACACAGCATTTGCTCGAGCTTGGACACCGCCGGATCGCGTTTGTGAGAGGTAAAGAAGACCAAGATTCGACGCATGTGCGCTTTCGCGGGTTTTCCGAGGCCCTGGAAGAAGCAGGCGTTTCAGTTGACCCGGATCTTGTGCTTCCAGGCCTGTTTGATTTTGAATCCGGTCTAGCGGCCGGCGATCGACTTTTGTCCTATCCGAAGGACAAACGTCCCAGCGCGGTCTTTGCTGCAAACGATCATATGGCTGCAGGCGTGCTCGTCGCGGCGCATAAGGCTGGCGTTCAGGTGCCAGACGACCTCTCAATTATTGGGTTCGATGATTCTGAGATCGCTGAAACGATGTGGCCAGCCCTGACCACTGTGCGTCAACCGCTTTACGAATTTGGCAGTGTTGCAATGGAAATGCTGATCCAAAATTCTGGCAAAAACACCCGCATAGAGGGTGAAAGGAAAGTGTTGCCTTACGCGTTGGTGTGGCGGCAATCGACAGGACCATTTCAAGGTTAAATGCGTCCATGCGCCAGCGCTTTGGACGCATTGACAACGTGGTACAATGTGAGAGTTTTGCAGGGTCTATTGGGCCTTGGATTGGCGCAGCGAAAGCAGGTGATAAGTGACAATTCAGCCCTCTCCTTTGAATGTGGTGATTGTTGGCGGCGGAACGGCCGGATGGATGGCGGCCGCCGGGCTGAGCAGCCTTTTGGAGAATGCTGGCCTGAACATTACGCTCGTCGAGTCCGCAGCGATCGGAACAGTCGGAGTTGGGGAAGCGACGCTGCCGCATCTGCGCTTTTTCAACCAAGCAATCGGCATCGACGAATACGATTTTATGGCGGCGACACGCGCGACCGTTAAGCTTGGAATCGAATTTGTCGATTGGGGGAAAATCGGGGATCGCTACATCCATCCTTTCGGAGATTATGGGATCCCGAACGATGGCGTGGGGTTCCATCATTTCTGGCGCCGCTTCTCGGGTGAGTTGGGCTCAATTTCTCAGTTCTCATTGCCAGTCGTAGCTGCAGAGCTCGGTAAGTTCGAACCTCCGAGTGATGACGAACGCTCTGCTCTCTCAACTTTCCGTTTCGCGTATCAATTCGATGCAACTCAGTACGCTCCATACCTGCGGCGCCACGCTGAAGCGCGCGGTGTGACGCGGCTTGAGGGACGCGTGGTTGATGTTGTCGTGGATGAAGAGGGCGATGTTCGAACGCTGAAGCTGGAAGATGGTCGTGAGATACATGGTGATCTGTTCATAGATTGTAGCGGCTTTATCGGATTGTTGATCGAGAAAGCCCTCGGCACCGGGTATGAGGAATGGACGCATTGGCTGCCGTGCGATCGGGCTGTCGCGGCGCCATGTGAGCATGCTGGTGAGCTCTTACCCTACACCCGTGCCACAGCGCGTGAGGCCGGGTGGCAATGGCGTATCCCGCTACAACATCGAACGGGCAATGGGTATGTGTACAGCAGTCAGTTTATCGATGATCAGACCGCGATGGACTCATTGGTGAACTCGCTTGAAGGTCCACTTCTAGCCGACCCCAAACCATTGCGATTTGTAACCGGCAAACGGCGTAAATTATGGAACAAAAACTGTGTTGCTATCGGTTTGTCAGGGGGCTTCCTGGAGCCATTGGAGTCGACCAGCATTTATCTCATCCAACAAGGCATCACTTATCTCATTGAGATGTTTCCGCACGGCGTGAGCGCTGAGGTCGCGCGGACTGAGTACAATCGGATCATGGACCTGGAATTCAAGCGAATAAGAGATTTTCTTATCCTGCACTATCACGCGACAGAGCGAACAGACGCGCCGCTCTGGGACATGATGCGCGAGATGGATGTCCCAGATAGCCTGAAAGAAAAAATGGCGCTGTTTCGTGCGCGGGGACAAGTTCAAACCTATGATCACGGACTGTTTCTAGAGCCGAGTTGGCTCGCGGTTTATCTGGGGCAGAGGGTTTTGCCGGATCATTATGACCCGCGCGTGGATGAGTATCCGCAGAATGAAATTGTGTCTCGCTTGCAGGGAATGAAGACACACATTCGGGCATCTGCGGATCAAATGATGGGGCATGCTGATTGGATTTCGCTGCATTGTCCAACGCCCCTCGAAGGTTTGAGCTGATGGCTCAACAAGACCCTGTCACGATTGTCGGATCGCCATTAGATGCATGGCTAACTGCGGTGATGCTCGCGCGGTTCGCGCCGCTCGCTGGCGCCAAATTGCAGGTGTTGGAGACGTCGCCCGTAGCCAGAGTTGATGACGTCGTTGTTCTGCGACCGGAAATGGTACGCACTAATGTCAGTATTGGGTTAGACCCCAAACGTCTCGGTGCTCAGCCTGTTCAGGCCTGGGCGGGACCTCACCGCCAATCCCTCCCTTTCAATAGCTTCGGGCGGCCGTTGAAAGGTGTGAGCTTCGTTGCGATTTGGTTGCGCGCACGGGAGGAGCTTGGCGAAACGCGTTCTCTTCAGAGTTTCGTGAGCGCTGGTCAAACTGGCGGATGCGCGATCGAGGTCGGACGATATGTGCAAGCGCTAAAAACGATTGCGACGAAGGTTGGCGTAACACCTTGTACGCAAGCATCAGAACATATCGTTCAAGCGGATCCGAATTTAACGGAAGCTCAGCCCGATTGCTCAGTTGGTGCTGCCGTAATGACGCTCCGTCCATCAACGACGCTGCGCCTGCAGGCTGTACACAAGTCAGTGCTCGCATTGATCGATTGCTGGTCTTGGCGGGAGAACGACCGCGATCTTGCTGCGCGAGAATATGACCGACGCCTACAAGCCATGCAGGCGTCCATTGAAGATATGCAAGCACTGCTTTGGAGTGATGGGCGGACGGACGATTACTCATCTCGCCTCAAGCACCGTGTTTCTGTTTGGCAGAACGTTGGGCGGATCGCGCCGGTCGATGATGATCAGTTCACGCCACAAGAATGGATGGCCGCTTTTCTAAGTGCGGAATTGGTGCCGAGCGCTGCGGGGCGATTGGTACACTCTCTGACGCTTGCAGAGATCTCTGACCACGTTGAAACCTGCTCACCCAAGGAGGTGGCTAATGTCTAGCAATCCTATTCGACGCGTCGTTATTGTGGGCGGAGGAACAGCGGGTTGGATGACCGCAGCTGCACTCTCGCGCTACTTGCCCAAGGCGACGACTGAGATCACTTTGATCGAGAGTGATGCGATTGGGACCGTAGGGGTCGGGGAAGCGACTATTCCGCAGATCGCGGATTTTAATCGTATGCTTGGTATCGACGAAAACGAGTTTGTTCGCGAAACCTCTGGCACATTCAAGCTCGGCATCGAATTCGCCAATTGGGGAAAGTTGGGCGATCGATACTTCCACCCGTTCGGGACCTATGGTTTTGATCTCGAAGGCACCGATTTTCATCATTTCTGGGTTCGCCTCTCGCAGCTTGAACAGGATGCTGATCTCGACGCTTATTCTCTGAATGCATCGGCGGCTTATTCTGGGAAGTTCATCCGTCCGGATGGCGATCCACGATCGGTGCTCAACCGCATCAATTACGCCTTCCATTTTGATGCAACACGTTACGCGGCCTATTTGCGCAAATATTCTGAAACCCGCGGTGTTTCGCGCATTGAGGGTAAGGTCGTCCAAGTCAACCAACGCAGCGAAGACGGTTTCATCACATCGGTCGATCTCGAAAGCGGATTGCATCTCGAGGGAGACCTATTCGTAGACTGCACTGGCTTTCGCGGTCTGTTGATCGAGGGCGCATTGAAAACCGGGTATGAAGACTGGAGCGATCTTCTTCCAATGGATCGCGCCGTTGCGTTGCCAACAAAGAGTGTAGAGTCTCCGAAGCCTTACACAATCGCTACTGCGCGAGAAGCGGGATGGACCTGGCGCATTCCATTGCAGCACCGCGTAGGAAATGGGCATGTCTATTCAAGCCGGTTCATGGATACCGAGCGAGCGACGGAAATATTGCTAGAAGCTGTCGATGGCGAACCGCTCGCTGATCCGCGTCATTTGCGTTTCGTAACCGGGCGCCGAAAGAAGTTTTGGAACGCAAACTGCGTTGCAATCGGACTATCAGCCGGGTTCCTGGAGCCGCTAGAATCGACCTCGATCCACCTCATCCAGTCTGGTGTCTCTAAGCTTTTGGCTTTGTTTCCAAATCAAGAATTCAATCCGATTGAGCGCGATGAGTATAACCGACTTCTCGGCGTTGGGTATGAGCATACGCGAGACTTCATTCTGTTGCATTACGTGGCAACTGAGCGAGCAGACACGCCGTTCTGGCAGTATGTTCAAAGTCTGGAACTGCCAGAAACGCTCGCCCATAAAATGGCCCTGCTCGAAAGCAGTGGCAGCTTCTTCCGATACGAAGATGAATTGTTTTCCGTGGTCAGCTGGTTGGCGGTCATGCACGGACAAAGACGGGGACCTAAGGGCTACAATCCCGTGGCTGATGGGTTGAGTGTTTCCAACCTTAGCCAAAGCCTTGCCAATATGCGCGGCCTGATCGGTAAGACGGTTGCGGCCATGCCGACGCATCAGCAGTTTATCGACCGCTATTGCGGGATCCAAAATAAACGTTCGATGGAGTCTGTATGAGTCATCCTGACGCAATCCAGAACATTGTAATTCTTGGCGGCGGAACAGCCGGCTGGATGGCAGCATCCTCTTTGGCCCATGTGCTGGATGCCAAACAAATTTCAATCACGCTGATTGAAAGCGAGCAGATTGGTACCGTTGGTGTGGGGGAGGCGACGATTCCGCCTATCTTGCTGTTCAATAAAATGCTCGGCATCGATGAGAATGAGTTCATCCGGGAAACCAAGGCGACCTTCAAACTGGGGATCGAGTTCGTCAATTGGGGAGGTCTGGGGGAGTCTTATATCCACCCTTTCGGTGACTTTGCGACGGATGTAGAAACACTGCCCGTGCATCATCATTGGTTGCGAGCAAAAGCAGCGGGCTATTCCCGCGACCTTTTTGATTTTTCCTTGATGGTTCAAGCGTGCCGGGGGAACAAATTTGTTCACCCTGTCACGAACAACCCGAGATCTGTGCTCGCCGGCGTGCATTACGCGTATCAGTTCGATGCAGGGCACTATGCAGCCTTTCTGCGAAAGTACGCAGAACAGCGCGGTGTCAAACGCATTGAAGGACGCGTTGATGAGGTCCAACAGCATTCTGAAAGCGGTTTCATAGAGTCCTTGAAGCTTGAGTCCGGCGAAGCGATCTCTGGCGATTTCTTTATCGATTGCTCTGGTTTTCGAGGCCTGCTTATCGAGCAAACTCTAAACACTGGCTATGACGACTGGTCTGGATGGCTTCCGGTTGATCGAGCGATTGCGGTGCCTTGCGAGAAGTCCGGCCCGGCTATTCCTTATACGCGGTCAACCGCGCGAGACGCGGGTTGGCAGTGGCGGATCCCATTGCAGCATCGTACCGGCAACGGTCATGTCTATTGCAGCGAATTTGTCAGCGATGACGAGGCTTGCGAAACACTCATAAACAGCCTCGACGGCGCCGCGACAGCTGACCCAAAACAGCTGCGTTTCAAAACCGGGTATCGCCGCAAGTATTTCGACAAAAACGTTCTGGCATTAGGGCTCGCTGCTGGGTTTATGGAGCCATTGGAATCGACCTCAATCCATTTGGTTCAAACGGGCTTGGCGCGGCTGCTCGCGTTGTTTCCGGACAAGCAGTTCCGGCAAGTTGACGTGGACGCCTACAATCAACGCACGCTATTTGAGTATGAGCGGATCCGAGATTTTCTCGTCCTGCATTATGTTGCAACCAAGCGCGATGACACGCCGTTTTGGCGACACTGTCAGAACTTGCCGGTGCCCGACACGCTGCAGCAAAAGATAGATCAGTTTCGCTCCGCTGGACGAATCTTCCGGGAGAGCAATGAGCTCTTCACGGAGTCGAGTTGGTTGGCCGTTATGCATGGCCAAGGCGTTGAACCGCAGAGTTGGAATCCGGTAGCGAACCGTTTTGATGGCGCAGACATTACAGCGCGCCTTGAAGGCATGGCAGATGTGATTGCTCGGGCGTCCGATGCAATGCCAGATCATGAGGCCTACGTTCAAAAGTGCGTCGCCGAAAGTCATGGCTGATCGGGATCGTCACTTGTTTGCGCCGATCTTAGTTATGGGCGTCTCTGCTTGCGGCAAATCAGAAATTGCAAGCCGTTTGGCGGCCACCATTGAAGTGCCTTTTGTTGAAGGGGACGCGCTTCATCCGCCAAGCAATACTGATAAAATGTCTCGCGGCGTGCCGTTGGAGGATGAGGATCGGTGGCCTTGGCTGAACGCGCTGGCTGATGAAGTTGAGGCACTCGCCGCTGAAAAAGGCGGTGCTGTGTTCTCTTGCTCCGCGCTAAAACAGTCCTATCGGTCCCGCCTGCGTGCGCGCCTGCCGGACTTGATTACGGTCTATTTGAAACTCGATCCTGAAACCGCGCAGAATCGCGCAGCTGGGCGTAACGGGCACTTCATGCCTGCAGCCTTGGTGGAGAGTCAGTTCGCGACACTTGAGTGTCCGCGCGGAGAGCAGAACACGGTGTTGGTCGATGCGAGAATGCCCATCGAAGAGATCTTAGATCGCATCCACCCCGCGGTTCTCCAACTCGCGGTATGATGGGGCTCAAAGAATGAGAAAGCCAATATCACAATTGCTGCGATCGCAGACACACACCAAACAGTTCGCGTCTAAACTTCGACAGCTCGTTCGCACCGCGTGTTTCGCGAGTTTTGCATTTACTTCTTAAAGTTACCCGAGGCACGAGTGGAATTGATGAAAGCATGGTGAGCGGCGAAAGCTTGCCACGCACAATCGGACGCGGAGAGAGGCTCTATGCGGGCAGTTTAAATCTCGACCATCCTCTTACCGGCGAAGCGCTTGGGCCAGCCTCGGATTCCCTCCTGTCTCAAATCGCTGACATGCTAGAGGCAGGCGAACAGAAACGCGCGCGTTATCGGCAAATCGCAGACAAAGCCGTCTCGCTTTACGTGCCCTTCGTGCACACAACCGCAGCGCTCGCCTTTATCGCCTGGCTTCTCATGGGAGCGAGCGTGCATCAGGCAATTCTGATCGCGGTTTCGACCTTGATTATCACATGCCCCTGCGCGCTGGCTTTAGCGGCGCCCGTAGCCCAGGTAGTCGCATCAGGCCTTAGTGTTGAAGGGATCGTCGACGGGCAATGCTATCGCCTAGGATCATCGGAGTGGGGGGCGTTCACGAGCCGGTAAATCAATCTGGTCCGTCACTTTGGTTCTCTGGCCCAGAAATTACACCGATCTTGTTCCAGTTCGAAGACCAATTGCAATCAGACGCGCGCGTCACGCTTGAGGTCGCGAAACAGCAGGGACTGACGCTTGAGATTCTCTCAGGAGATCGCGAACAGGCCGTCTCCAAGATTGTCGATACGCTCGCAATTGAGACTTGGCACGCTCAGGTGTCCCCAACCGGAAAAGCGGATCGCTTGGAAACACTCAGCGCGTCAGGAAAAAGGGTCCTGATGGTTGGAGATGGTTTGAATGATGCGGGTGCGTTGGCGCTCGCACACGCGTCGCTCGCGCCAGGCGGCGCAATGGACGTATCTCAATCGGCATCTGACGCTGTGTATTCTGGTGGCCTCGGTGCGCTTGTGACTGTGCTGTCGGTTTCAAAGCGCACAAAGAGCGTGATGTTGCAGAACTTTGGTTTGGCCGCGGCTTACAATTTCATCGCGGTGCCAATTGCGGTGACAGGGCATGTGACCCCTTTGGTCGCCGCTATTGCGATGTCAGCTTCCTCGCTCATCGTTACGCTGAACGCTCTGCGCATCAAAGGAGGGCAGACTTGACCATCATCATCTATCTCATCCCGGTCGTGCTTGGGCTCGGCCTTTTAGGATTAGGCGCATTCCTTTGGTCCGTTGCCACCGATCAATATGACGACTTGGACGGCGCCGCACATCGTATTTTGATGGATGAGGATACGCCGTTACCCAAGCGGTCGAATTTCGCAGAGTAGCGCAAACGTAAGCTGGGTTATGCTTCCAGTACGAAGCGAGCTGTTAGACCTGCGTCGGCGTTCGCACCCACCCAAACTTGGAACTCACCTGGCTCGGTGCCGACGGATTTGTTCCGGCGATAGAATGCTAAATCGCGTTCTGTAAGTTCAAAAACCACTGTTTCTGTTTCGCCAGGTTGAAGATGTATCTTTTGGAATGATTTCAGCTCTCGCACCGGGCGTGTCACGCTGGCGGCCACGTCTCGGATGTAAAGCTGCGCGGTTTCTGATGCAGCATACTTGCCGCAATTTGTAATGCGCGCAGAGATTCGAATAGACTCGTTTGGAGAGATTTGATGTCGATCAAGCTGGAGATCATCATAGACAATCTTCCCGTAACTCAGGCCAAAGCCGAACGGAAAGAGGGGGCGGAACCCGGCATCCAAGTGAAATGCCGTCATGCCGAATGAGGTTTGTTTGGCGCCGACTTCAATATCATCGATGTGCGTGATTTGATTGTCGCTGGCGGGACGTCCCGTGCTTTTGTGGTTATAATAGATTGGTATTTGACCCACCATTTTCGGGAAGGTTACCGGCAATCGCCCCGATGGTGAGGCTAGGCCGAAGATGAGCTCATACAAAGCGGGACCTGACATGGTGCCACCATGCCAAGCGAACAGGACCGCATCGCTATTCTCGACCACGTCAGAGATCGTGAGGGGGCGACCAGCCATGATCACGCAGACGACTGGGGTGCCGGTCGCGCTGAGTTGCTCCAAGAGCGCAGACTGTGCGCCAGGGAGATTGATGTCTGCTCGGCTGTGAGCCTCACCGGACAGGATGGATTCTTCTCCGAGGAAAACAAACGCAATGTCGGCATTGGTTGCGGCCAGCTTCGCCGCTTCAAAATCATCGGTGTCGCGGGCGCGGGTTGTTTCTAGCGTTTGAACGTAATCGAGTTGAACATGAGCGGGTAGGGAGGCCCTGAACGCAGCGAGCGGGGTTTGGCTGAGCGCCTCGTCACCATCAAAGATCCAGGTCCCGAGTTGTTCATAAGGCTGGTCGGACATTGGACCAATGACTGCGACGCGATTCATTCTACTGGCATCGAGTGGAAGCAAACCGCCTTTGTTTTCCAGCAAGACGGTGCTTTCGATTGCCGCTTGTTTTGCAAGGTCCAGCTTTTCTTGAGCACACGGCAACGTGCAGGCCTCGGGGCGAGCATAGGGCGCTGAAAATAGGCCCAGTCTGAACTTCAAACGAAGTACATTCTCCGTGAGTTCATTGACGCGGGAGAGGTCAATCTCTCCGTCTGCAACGAGGTCTGCGAGATGAGCTGCATAGGCTGAGCCCGCCATCTCCATATCGACGCCTGCGCTGACGGCTTCTTTCGCGGCATTTCGATCGCCATCTGTGAGGCCGTGGACGGACAATTGACGAACTGAATCCCAGTCACTGACAACCAGGCCATCATACTGCCAGCTCTCTCGGAGCACGTTTTTGAGGATGTACTCATTCCCGCTCGCAGGAACTCCATCGATATCGCCGAAAGAGGTCATGAACGTCGCGACACCTGCATCTGCCGCGGCTTTGAAAGGGGGTAGATAAATGTTGTGCAGCTCATTGAGTGGGATGTTGGTTGTATCGTAATCCCGGCCGCTCTCAGAAGCGCCATAGCCGACAAAGTGCTTGGCGCAGGCTGCGATCGTGTTCGGGGCTGAAAGGTCTTCACCTTGATAGCCTCTGATCATTGAGGCGCCCAAAGTTGCGGTCAGGAATGGATCCTCTCCAAAGCTCTCTGCGATGCGGCCCCAACGTGCATCGCGAGAAATGTCGATCATCGGAGAGAAGGTCCAATTTACGCCTGCGGCGCTTGCTTCTTCGGCCGAGACGCGGGCGCAGGCTTCAATCAGCTCCGGATTCCAAGTCGCGGCTTGGCCGAGTGGAATAGGGAAAATCGTCTTGAACCCGTGGATCACGTCTCGCCCGATTAGGAGCGGAATTCCGTGGGGAGATTCTTCGACGGCGATCTTCTGAAAGGCATCGCAAACACTTGGATCAACCTGATTGATGATCGCACCAATTTTACCCGCACGAACTGCATCTCTCAGCGCGTCGGAAATTGTATCGCCCGACGCATCCACCTGTTGCAACTGGCCGATCTTGTCCTCGAGGGACATTTTGGACAGCAGCGCGCGAACGAAATCATCTTCGGATTCTGGTCCCGTTTCTTCTTGCGTTCGATCAAGAACGGACATGGTTTTGGTCATGGTTTTTCTCTTAGGCCCCCACCAAAGCACCCTGATTTCGGTTTGCCTCTAACTCGTCGCGTATCTCACGCGCGCGATCTTGCGTGATCCCATAAGTCGCCACGGCCCAAATCGCGAAACCGGACGCGAGCACTGGAACGAAGGCATCAAAGAGCCGTAATAAGAAGATGGTTTGCTCGGTTTGATCTCCACCAAGTGCAACATCAAACCCAGTGGCGTTGAGCAAAATCCCCCCGCCGGCCAAAGCGGCAGTCATCCCGAGCTTTACCACCCACCAATAGATAGAACCGTACATGCCCTCTCGTCGTTCACCGCTCTTAAGTTCGTCATAGTCAACGACATCGGCCATCATAGCGGGCATCAGTGTGAAGAGGCCTCCCAGACCAAAAGCGATTAGGGGAGCAGGAAGAATAACCAGAATCGGGTGGTCTGGATTGTAGCAGAACCACTTTAAGCCGTAGCCAAACATCGAAATGATCGTCGACACTGCGAAGGCTTTGCGTTTGCCGATCTTTGTCCCGAGCCACGTTACAAATGCAATAACTAGGAAGGTCGAGAAAGTGCCAACCGTTCCGGCATAAGCAGCGTATTCAGCGCCTTTCACGGTATCCCCGTCAAAGACGTAATAGATCGTCACATAGGTCGAAAAGGCCGAGATCAGAATGAACCCGTTGAACACCAAGAACGTCGCTACGCAGAGCTTCAAAAACGGCACGAAACTCAACGCTGCCCCAAACCCTTTGGCAAACGATACGACATTTGAACCGATCGCTGAGAGCGTGCTTTTACGGTCTGCGCTTGGGTCCTCTTCTTCTGTAGATGGCGCTAAGCGCTCGCGGAGGAAGATTGCTGGCAGCACCCCAACCGCGATGACGAAGACGCCGATCATGATTGCAACACCTGAGGCACCGTCCACCATGTCGTCGAACAATTTGTCGTGCTGCATAATCAGGAGCAGCCAAGGTGGAATGAAGTAAGCGAGCTGGCCAATAAAGTTCTGAACGCCCATCAAACGCGTGCGCTCGTTATAGTCCGGTGTCATCTCATAGCCGAGCGCGACCCACGGCGTCGCGAAAATCGTGTAGGCAAGATAAAAGACGATCGAACCGATCAGGAAGAACCAGAAATAGAAGTCCTCGCTTTGTCCGCGCGGTAGTTGCCAGAGCAGCATGAAGACGATGCCGACAAAAACCGCGCCAATAAAAATGTACGGCCGACGGCGTCCCCATCGCGACTTGGTATTGTCGGAGATGTATCCCATCAGCGGATCGGTCAGTGCATCAAACAGGCGGGGGAGGGCGCCGAGTAACCCGACGAGAGCCGGGTTCATGCCGAGACCCAGGTTGAGGATGATCATCATCGCGCCGATTGAGCCCGCGAGCAGGTTGTTTACGAACGCCCCGGCGCCGTAAATCAGCATATGATGGAATGGAACCTTGTCGGCTGCGGCGGTTTTGTGGGCGGACATATCTATTCGCCAGCCTCAGAAGTCTCGGTCTCTTTGCGCTGATAGACGCGGATCCAGTCAACTTCCATGGCTTTCGGGAAGTCAGCAATTGAAATGCCACCTGAATTGTTATCTTCGGCGAGGTTGCCGCCGATCGCCACGTTAAGGATGAGGTGGAAGGGTTGATCAAACGGCGCGGTTTTCGACTTTTTTGAGAACAGAGCGCCGCTGCCCCAATCTTTCGAAGTTAAAGTTGAGTAAGGCTCGCCATCGATGAACCATGTGATCTTCCCGGCTTCCCATTCGACGGCATAAGTGTGGAAGCCATCTTCGGACTCCGGCATCTCAACGTGCTTGCCTTTGTACTTATTCCGCGGCCATTCACCGCCATAGTGGATGGTGCCAATGGCGCGATTTTCTTTGCGATCGTCACACTTCTTACAAAGCGCGCCCAGGTTCACAGCTTCAACGATATCGATCTCGCCAGATGCGGCCCAAGTGCCATAGATTTCATCTGTTGGCAGCATCCAGATAGCCGACCAGACGCCTTGCCCAACGGGCATTTTGGCGCGTGTTTCGAAACGTCCGTAAGTCCAATCGGCTTTGCCTTTTGTGCTGAGACGCGCAGACGTAAAGGGTTGTTTCTTTGTCGCTCCGCGCTCTTCTTCGGGAACGGTTTCCAACAGACGCGGCGGTAGCGCTGGCCCTTCGGCCGGTTGGATTTGAGCGATGATTGAAAGCTTGCCGTCGGCGACCTTAGAATTGGTCGGTAAGGTCGTGTAGCACTGACGCTCATCATTGCCGCCGCCCCAGCAGTCGACTTCATGAGTCCATTTTGAAGAGTCGATCTCTTCGCCATTGAATTCATCCGCCCAGACTAAGGCCCAGTCATCAGGATCAGGGAGGCTTGTTTCCGGGGCCTCTTCGGCACCCACCGAGGCGCAAGCGCCGAACGCAACAACTGTGAGCAGAGAGATAAAGCGGATCATATCCGACCTCCTGAATTAGCTGGAAGGAATCAAACCCAAAGGGTGACGGAAGCCAAGAGCTGGCTTCCGTCAGTCCGGATTAGAAGTTCACGCGTAGACGTGCACCATAGGTCCGAGGACGATTGAAGAAGCGGGTATTATCAAACTGCGTGATAATGATCGCCTGCGGCTCTTGGACGTTAGTCACGTTGGAGATGTAAGCCTCGAGGCGCCAATTTTCCCAATTCTCGGGTGAGAAGCCGGCGCCGGCGTCAAAGGTCCAGAAGTTACCGATCTCGTCGTTCAAACGACCCGCATCGGTCTCGCCATCATTCGGGTCGTAGTCGATACCGTTAAAGATAGTTGAGTTCGCCTTCGAGCGGTACCCAGCAGAAAACACGCCATCGAATTGGCCCACGTCTGTGTACCAAACCTTGGAGATCGACGCATTGAATTGAACCTCTGGTGTCCGTGGCAAACGATTGCCTTCGATTGAACGGTTCACGGCATTGCCTGGGTCAATATCTGCTTGATAGCGCGCGTCTTGGATCTCTTGAGACTGAACGACTTTCGCTTCTGACAACCAAAGCAGTGTTCCCTTCAGATTCATGTCCCAAGGTAGATCGAGGCTACCTTCGACCTGAGCCCCGTAAATCTCGGCGTCAGACGCGTTGAAGGTAAAGGCAACAATGTTGCCGCCCGTGTTACTTGGGACATCAGCGCCTACGAATTCAGCAATCTGAGCGACTGACAGGAGTGTCGTAAGCTGCAGATCTGAGTAATCGTAATAGAAGGCAGACACGTTGAACGTCGCCGGGCGGCCGTCCACGTAGAATGAATTCTTCGAACCGATCTCATACAGCGTCAAAGTCTCTGGGCCGTAAGTCGGCGCGATCGAGTCCGTCGCAAATTCCGCTGGTGCACCGCCGGCAGGAGAAATTTCCACCTGAGCGCTGCTAAGCTCTGGAATGTTGTCGTTAAACCCGCCGGATTTGTTACCCGTTGCGATCAGACCGTAGAGGAGATTGTCGTCGGAGATGTCATACTCCAGACGGAAACGGCCGTCGGTGAAGTTGTTATCCAGCGATCCGTTCTGAAGGGCGATTGATGTCAGGTCTGGTACAGCTACAGCGAAAGAGGTCCGTCCGACGAGGTCGCTGAACACGGCTGGGTCAAACGCATCAGCCGTCGCTTGCGTGAAGCAGCTGCCGTTTGAAGTGCCGTCAAATCCAACGAGACCTTCCGGACAAATTGGGCGCTCACCGAATGGAATTGGATCGACGACTTCGCCGTTCGCATAAATATTATCCAGTCCATCGCGGGCACCAAAGGTCGCAACACCATCAAAGTAGAAGTCGATGACTTCCTGCGCTGACAGTTGGTTGTCATTATCGGTGTCAGGATTGAAGATCGTGCGATCGAAGCCTGCGAACTGGAAGCCTTCGGTGCCAACGGGTGGCGCAAAGCAGCAGCCAAATCCGTCACCACCGATGATGAAGGTTTGTCCGTACCGAGCATTCACGCCGAACCGCTCTTTGTGATCGTCAGTATAACGGATGCCGCCCGTAACGCGGAACTTATCATTCACGCTGTAGGTTGCGTCGCCATAGAAAGAATAGCTTTCCGTATCGGTGAACTGGTTAAACTCAACACCATAGAAGAATGGGTTTCGGTCACCGGTTGTGCCGAGGAAGGTACGTTGTTTTTCTTCGAAGTAGAACGCACCAGCGGTCCAGTAGAGCTTGTCGCCTTCATCAGAGAAAAGGCGAAGTTCGTGAATCGTTGATTCTGAGTCTGTGATGAAATTGACGCGTGAGAAATTATCGAACGTTCTGTCAAACGGCGTCAAATTGTCGAGGGCGCCAGGATAATCGACCGAAGCTGGCGTCACGAAATCATAGTCATAAACCAAATCCCGGAACGAACCGATATATTCCGCATTGAAGAGGTCACCGTCCCACTCGACGTGAGCTTTGATTCCCCAATGCTCAGTGTCTTCCTCAGGTGTAAACGCGCGGCCATAGACTTTGCGTGGATTGTCGATGTCGTCTGGGTCGATTCCGTTTCCAAGCGCGTTCGCATAGTTGACGCCAGTATAGCCTGTCCCTTTTTGCTCGAGATAGTCTGCCGTGAGCGTGAGGCGAAGGCGATCTGTTGGTTCGATGAGATATGCGGCTCGAATGCCGAAATCGTCAGCCGCTTCAGCGACACCAATCCCTTCGTCCTCAGACGTCGGGACGTTCAAGCCAAGTTCTGAGCTGTTAGGTGTTACGCTTTCAAGATACGAGTCGTGTTCCACCGCGAAGGCGGCGATACGGAACGCAGAATTGTCTGTCACCGCGATGTTGGCGACACCTTCGAGACGTAATTCGTTATAGTTGCCGACGCCCACTTCGAGCATGCCGTCTGTGGTACCAAGGCCTGGCTTCCAAGGAATGATGTTCACGGAACCGGCTGTTGCGTTACGACCGCGTAGCGTCCCTTGAGGCCCGATGTTCACCTCAACCCGCTCAATGTCGAAGAAGGCCGCGCCAAAGCCAGATGGGCGAGGGACGTAGACATCGTTCATATGAGTCGCGGCGGCTGGGTCGCCGAGTTCGGTATTGTTGGACGAACCAACGCCGCGGATCCAGACTTCTACGTTCCCTTGATTGTTAGCGACCGACAGACCTGGGATCTGACCATCCAAATCTTCGACGCTCACGAGCCCCAAAGTTTTGAGATCTTCGCCGCTGATCGCGGCGGCGGTCCCCGCATAGTCCTGTAGAGTTGTCACTCGGCGACCGACGGTAACGATTGTGTTTTGGACGCTGACTTCGTCCTGGACTTCTACCGCTTCTGCTTCGTCTGCTTCGGTCACAACCGTCTCGACTTGCGACCAGGCCAGAGATCCGGCTGAAGCGAGCGCAAGGACCGACGCCCCTACGAATCGTTTCGCGAAATTATTCGTGCTTGTCATTGTCTTCCTCCCAAGCAATTGCCGCGTGCAGTCCATGCTACTCACGATCGAATTGCGCTCAGGGGTACATAGAATTGTCCAACCTTGTCAATTCAGGGTCAACTTTTTGTCTGATATTTCGTCTGATACACCCTTTTTTGGTGTGTACTGAGATTTCAAACGGTGGGTGAGCCTGCCGAATCCCTAACAATCAACTGGTGCGGCAATACGATGCTCTTTGGCGCGCCGGTGCGATCGTCAAACTCCCCTTGTAGGACTTTGAGCGCGGCGCGAGCAATTTCGTCATACGGTTGCGCTACGGTCGTGAGCGTCGGCCAAATCAGCTGACTCATGGGCGTGTCGTCAAATCCAATGACCGACAAGTCCTCTGGCACGCTCAACCCCATTTTATGGGCCGCCATCATAGCCGCGACAGCCATTTGGTCATTCGCCGCAAAGATCGCGGTCGGTCGTTCAGGAAGCGCGAGCATTTGGTGTGCGCAATCCAAGGCTTGCTTGAAGCGAAACCGCCCTGACATAATCAAGTCGGTATCGGCGGCATCGAGGCCCGCAGCCACCATGGCGTCTTGGTAGCCAAGTCGGCGGAGCATAGTTACAATATGATCTTCGTGACCGGCGATATGACCAATTCGCGTATGACCAAGTTTTATAAGGTATTCAGTGACTTCTGTCGCTGCCAAGCGGTCATCCATCTGTACTGAGCTGGCGCCGGAGACGGGCCGAGACGGAGATATGAGAACGAAGCGGATTCCGCGCTCTCGTAACACATTATGGACCTCAATAGAGTCGCTCATGGGGGGTACCAAGACGAGGTTCTTAACCTTGGTTCGGTCTAAAAATGACTCGACTTGCTGGGCCCACTTACGGTCTTTTTCATCGAACAGCTCGACCACCAAATAGCGGCCAACTTCTGCGCATGCGCGTAGCATGGAGTGATTGATCTCCGATTGATAGCCGCTGCTTGGGTCACCGAACAGAACGCCAATACTGTGGGACTCTCCAAGTCGCATTTGGCGCGCAGTTGCAGAGGGCGTGTAGTCGAGCTCGTTCATCGCGTCTTCGACGCGTTTGCGGGTCTTTTGAGAGACGTGAACGTAGCCGTTCATCACCCTGGAAACGGTCTTAATCGAGACGCCTGCTTTGTCTGCAACTTCGACAATAGTAGTCATTTTAATGTATCCCTTTGAGCAGAGAATAACAGCAAACATCCTAAATTGTCCATAATGGACAATTTGTTTTTATCCTACTTCAAGAGAATGTGTTCTGACGGGTGCTGCAGCTTTCGTCGTAAAGTCAGTTAGAGCGGCTCAGCGCATGCCGACCTGCACCAGGAATATGTGATTACACGTGGTGCGGATCCAGAGGTCGCACAAGCCGCTCGAAAGGCGAATCGGAGGTTTTGATCCTGAAATGGATGAGAAATTCCTTCAAGACGCTGGGCTTTCCGAAGTTACTCAGTTCTACTCCGCCTTCACGTGGCGGGGCTGGTTTGGGCGAGCTTAGCGTGCGTTGACCTGCTCAAAAACGACCATGTGAAGCGCGGGAGACTGCGTGGCGGTGCTGTCAGTCTAATGCGAACCCGTCTCCAGCAGCGTTTAGGGTAGGGGCGTCTTATCCAGCCAGAAGTTGGCGCCATTCCGAGAGGGCGGTGTTTCTCATCGATTTGAATGTTGAGCGGTGGTTGATGTGGCGGTCTAGATTGAA
>JABSPZ010000013.1 GCA_013213785.1 Henriciella sp.
GCGCCGCCGCGAAAAGAAACGCCCGTCCAGTTTGACTTGCCGCCGCTGGAAGGTGCGGCCGCAGCTGTTGCGGCGTTTCAGTCAATCTTAGGAGGAGTCGCAAATGGCGATCTCATCCCATCGGAAGCTAGCAAACTCGCAGTTTTGGTTGAGGGGTATAGAAAGGCTTTAGAGACTGAAGAGTTCGAACGCCGACTGGATGCACTTGAAGCGAGCGAGACATGACCATGCACTTAAGGCTTCGGCGATTGGAAACACTGGAACGAAAGTGTGCGCCAGTGTTGAGCGTAGAGGAACGGAAGGAGCGGCTTCGCGCGACGTTGGCGAGTGTCGGGATCAAATACCGTGGAGACTTCCCCAATATCGACAAACCTGCTGATCCAACCGACCAAAGAACCCCAGCTGAGAAGTTACGAGACTTTCTAGATGCGAGAGGCGTATGAGTAACATCACACGTCGCCTGAGAGCCTTGGAGCGTAAATCGGGTGGTGATGATCCGTTGATCGTTCTCGTCCACTCGTTTGCTGACGATGCGGCAAAATTTGCACTTGTCTTTGATGGGCGAAGCGCCGGTCTTCGTGTGGACAGGGAACTTCAAGAAACCAGTGACTTATTCTTGCATCGTGTCTCCAAAATGGTGGGGTAGATCGAACGCCCCAACTTCCGAAAGCCGGTTAGTCGAGGCCTGTCTTTTGTGGGAGCATTTGTGGGGGTAATTTTGCCCCCAAGCCCGGAAACGTAACGCTTTCAGTCGTTTATCGAAAGAAAGTGGCGCTTCGGGGAGGATTCGAACCCCCGACCCCTTGGTTCGTAGCCAAGTACTCTATCCAACTGAGCTACCGAAGCGCGGAAGCGGGACACATACTCTCGGGTCTAAGCGAAAGCAATACCGGATATCAGGAAATTACTGTGCTTCGTGCACGCCGCGTGCAACGGCGCGGGCGAGCGTGTTCGCTGCAAGCTCGCCAAGACGCGCTAAACTCAAGGCCTCAGGGCCTGGAAGAGGTATTTGTGCGGTTGAGATGACGAAGACGACATCACCATCAAAAGGCGCGAAAACAGGGCGAATGGCTCGCGCGAAGCCTGCCAGCGCCATCTGGGCGACGCGGTGCGCTTGGCCGGATGTGAGGGCGACATCGGTTGCGATACAGGCAATCGTGGTATTCTCGCCAAGCTGCGGGTTCTGCTTGGCCGGGCCCCAATCCTCAGCGCCTGCATTGTAATCGGACGGCGGGCGGGCGCCGCCAAACTCGCCGCCAATCTCATATGGCCACGCCCAATAAGCGTCGGTGCCCGGCATGAACACGGATCCAAAACAATTCACCGCCGTGAGCGCACCAACACTCATGCCGTCATTTGTTACGATAGAGGCTGAGCCTAAGCCGCCGCGAAACTTTCCGGCTTGCGCACCAAACCCTGCGCCGGATTGGCCGAGCGCAAAAGGGCCCTCAGCCGCCGCTTCAAACGCTTTGCGACCAAGGGCTTGGTAAGGGGGCGTGTTCCCCCAATCTTTATCGCCGCCATTTGCGAGATCATACAGAATTGCCGCGGGAACGATGGGCGTTTTGGGCACGCTCGGGCGATCGACCAAGCCAAATCCGCGTCCGCGCGCGCCGAGCTCTGCGGCGACCCCGTCTCCGGCTGCGAGGCCATAAGCGCTGCCTCCAGATAAGACGACCGCGTCGACATGATCTACGAGTTTATCCGCGAGGAGCAGATCTGTTTCGCGCGTGCCCGGTCCGCCGCCAGCCACCGCGACAGCGCCCACGCTTGGGGTCTCACACAGAATGACTGAAGTGCCTGTTTTTGCGGCGATATCAAGCGCGTTGCCGATGCGAATCCCGGCAATATCCGTGATCAGGTTGTTTTTGCCCGGCTGAGACATTGAAAAGTCTTTCCTGTGATTGGTAACCGCTCTACGGTGATGAAAAGAATTCGCCAAGTCGGAGCGTACCTGAATGTCAGTCAAATCTATCCTTTTCGCCGGGGCGTCGGCGCTGTTTTTGGCCGCGTGCCAGCCTCAAGCTCCAACCGAAGACGTTGAGACACCTCCTGCGCCCCCAGTTGAAGAGGCCGAAGCGGCATGGACAAAAGGCGCGATGGTCGCCGCTGCTGATGCGCGCGCGGTGGAAGCTGGATTAGCGGTTCTGCGTAATGGCGGTCATGCCGTCGATGCAGCGATTGCCGTGCATACGGTCTTAGGTCTTGTTGAGCCTCAATCCTCCGGCATTGGCGGCGGCGCGTTTATGGTCGTCTATGACCGCGTATCCGGCGAAACCGTTGTTTATGATGGACGCGAGACGGCGCCGTCCGCAATCGACGAGAACCTATTTGTCGAAGATGGCGAAGTCCTTGGCTTTTTAGACGCTTGGCAGTCTGGCAAGTCAACCGGCGTTCCTGGTGCCATCGCGCTCTATAAAACAGCGCATGACGCCCATGGACGGATGGATTGGGCGAGCAATTTTGACGCCGCCATATCGCTTGCAGAAACAGGATTTGAAGTGAGCCCGCGTCTTGCCGGTATCCTTTCGAATGATCGCCTTCGCCAATTCACGCGCATTGATGATCATCCTGTGAGCGCCGCCTATTTCTATCCCGACGGTGAACCGCTCGAGGTTGGCGATGTTCGCGACAATCCCGATTACGCCGAAACCCTTCGCCGCGTCGCAACTGAGGGCACCGACGCCTTCTATAAAGGCGAAATTCCTGAAGCGATTGTCGCAACGCTCGCAGAAGAGCCGCGGCCTGGTTCGCTGAGCGTCGAAGATATTGCAGCCTATGAAGTGAAAGTTCGTCCGCCTCTTTGCGGCGAGTGGCGCGACTATAAAATCTGTTCAGCCCCGCCGCCGAGTTCGGGTGGGGTCACCATGAATGCGATCACAGGTCTTTATGAGCGCATTCTGCCGCTCGATGCAGATTCATGGGAAGAGTTTGTAACTGCTTTTGTCGATGCTCAGAGATTGGCCTATGCTGATCGAGACCACTACGTTGCGGACGCTGATTTCGTTCAGGTGCCGGCGGCAGACCTGATCAACCCGAAATACCTGGATGTCCGCGCGGGCGAAGTCTTTGCGCCAGATGCAATCCCAACACCGGGTGACCCGGGTGTGGCGCTTGGCGGTAATCCAATGGTTGGTATGTGGGGCCAAGATCCAACGGAGGATGCGCCGGGCACAACCCATTTGTCGATTGTGGATGCCGAAGGAAACGCTGTCTCAATGACCGCGACCGTCGAAGCGGCCTTTGGGAATTCCCGCATGGTGAATGGGTTCTTGCTCAACAATGAGCTGACTGACTTTGCGCGAGAGCCGCGAAAGTCGAACCTGCCTGTTGCGAATGCGCCGGGGCCTGGCAAGCGACCCAGAAGTTCAATGTCACCGACCATCATTTTTGATGAGAATGGTGATTTGAAAATGGTGACAGGATCGCCAGGCGGAAACTCGATCGTCGCTTATGTCGCAAAGTCTATTATCGCTGTCATCGATTGGGGCGACACGGCTTACGAAGCGATTGCGGCGCCAAACATTATCGCGCGCGGCGAATTTGTCGGTGTTGAAGTTGACGTGCCAGGCGGCATGGAAACCGCGACCATGTTGGCAGAAGCTGGCTATAAAGTCCAAGAACGCCGTGGAGAGAATAGCGGCCTCCACGTCATCATCGTCACGGACGAGGGATTAGATGGCGGGGCGGATCCGCGCCGCGAGGGCGTGGCTTTAGCGCTCGAGTAAAAAAATCTGCGACGGAGTGAGCAAAAAGAAAAACTGCTCCGTCGTCTAAATGGCGAAAAGCCAAACGTGTTAAATGTAGGAGTATTGAGGTGGTGGTGAGACGTTTATTTGTGGCAGCCCTAACGGCTGTCGGCTTTTTGGGGGCCGCAAATGCGCAGGCCTATCCGGATGCTACATATGACCCTGCAGTCCCGACTTTGGTGGACGTGGTTGGGCATGAGCATGGTGATGCGATCACCACATCTGCGGACATCAATGTGTTCCTGGAAGCGCTTCAGAGCCATGCGCCGGACCGCATGAAAATCGAGACTTATGCTGAGTCTTGGCAGGGCCGCGATCTCACTTACGCGATGATCTCATCAGCCGCGAACATGGCGCGCTTAGATGAAATTAAGGCTGAGCTAGCTGCGATCGGTAATGGTGAAACACCGTCTGGAGCGGCGCTTGAAGACACGCCGGCTGTCGTTTGGCTGAGTTATGGGGTCCACGGCAATGAGGTCACGCCATCCGATAGCGCCATCTTCATCGCTTACCATTTGCTGGCAGCCCAGAATAATGAGCTCGTAGACACAATCCTCGACAACACGATCGTCGTGATTGATGCGAATGCAAACCCGGATGGACGCGAGCGCTTCTTGTTTCACTTCACCTCAGCGCTGGGCATGGCGCCGCGCGCCGATCGCTACGCTGCTGAGCATGATGAGCCGTGGCCGCGGGGACGCTTCAACCACTATATTTTCGATATGAACCGGGACTGGTTTGCGATCACACAACCAGAATCCAAGGGTCGGGTTGAGGTGCTGCAGGACTGGCATCCGGTGGTCTATGTCGACAGTCACGAAATGGGCGGTGACGCGACTTACTATTTCCCACCAGCTGCGCGTCCGTTTAACCCGAACATCACAGACACTCAGAAAGGCCGCCAATTCCAGCTTGGGCGAAATATGGCCAGCTGGTTCGACCGTTTCGGAGCGTCTTACTTCACGCGTGAAATCTTCGACGCCTTCTATCCTGGCTATGGCGATATGTGGCCAACATTGAACGGCGCGATTGCGATGACCTTTGAGCAAGGCTCACCCCGCGGTCTGATCTTCGGCCGCCGAAATGGGACATTGCTCACCTATAATGAAGGCGTGCGGAACAGTGTTCTGTCATCGATTGCAACGCTCGAAACCGTTGCGCGTGACAAGAACTCCTATCTTTCTGACTATGCTGAGTACCGACGCACCGCGATTGATGACGGTTCAAGTTCAGACGGTCGCTATTTTGTCTTTGATCTTTCTGACGCGCGTTATGAAGCGGAAGCCTTAGCAAGACGTCTCGCCCTGCAGGGCATTGACGTCCAGCGCGTCCCAGCAGGCAGTTCGCAGTGTCGGCAAACCTATCCAGCAGGCGCATTGATCGTTGACCGGGCGCAACCAGAAGGGCGTTTGATCAATACGCTTCTAAGCCCAACCACGCCGCTTGCTCCGGACTTCATTGCCGAACAAGAGAGTCGCCGAGATCGTGGCCTCAATCACGAGCTCTATGACGTCACCGCTTGGTCGATGCCGCTTATGGATGGGGTCACCATGCAGCAATGCCGCCGTGTGGATCTCAGCAATGCCACCGCAGTGTCTGCAGATGACCCAATCCCATCTATTGTCACGGGATCTGGGACCTATGGTCAGGTTGTGCCTTGGACCGATGGTGGGCAGGCCAAACTGGTCGTTGCAGCGCTTAAAGCAGGATTGAAGGGCAGCACAACCGATGCTGCGTTCACGCAAAATGGACGGATCTTCCCGGCCGGTAGTGTTGTTTTCCCGCTCGCAGATAATGATGAGAGTTTGAACGCAGAGCTTACACGCCTGGCGCAAGAGATTGGCGCCGAGACTGTGCCCATGACGTCTAGTTGGGTCGAAGATGGTCCTAACTTTGGAAGCTCTTCATTTGCGGCAATGACAATGCCGAAAGTGGCCATGGCCTGGGATGCGCCAACGAGCCCAACCTCGGCTGGCAATACGCGCTTTGTGCTCGAGCAAGAGCTTGGCATTCCTGTCGCGCCGATCCGTGTCTCCACGATGTCGCGAGCAGAACTGTCAAACTATGATGTTCTCGTCCTTCCGGACTCATTTGGTCTGGTGGATCAGCTCGGCTCTGCGAAGCCGCTGCAGGAATTCGTCCGCGGCGGCGGTGTGCTGGTTGCGATCGGCAATTCTGTTGGTCAATTGGCGGGCGAAGATGTTGGTCTGCTTTCAACTCAGCTGGAGTTGGCAACGACGGATGCTGACGGGGCCAAGGATGAAGCGGGTGCTCGTGTGCCGGGCGTGAACTTTGCCTCGCAAGAAGAGTACGAGGCTCACATTGAAAACGCTGGGTCGCGACCTGAAGATATTCCAGGAGTTCTTGTCAGAGCGATTGCAGACTCCAACCATTGGCTCTCGGCAGGCTATGACGAGGCTACGGCGTTGGTGTCGGGGCGTTCGATCTATCGCCCTCTAAATGCGAGTGACGGGACCAATGTGTTCCGGTTTGCCGATGCAGATAACCTGCTGAAGAGCGGATATCTCTGGGAAGAAAACCGTTTGCAACTGGCGTATAAGCCTTTTGTGATGGCGGAACGCCAAGGCGACGGGGTGGTCATTGGCTTTACGCAAAGCCCCACCACACGTGGTTATCTCAACGGGTTAAACTTGCTGATCGCTAACGCGGTCGTCATCGGCCCTGCGCGCGTGGCGCAATAGCGCCTGCCCAATACAAAGGAGTTTCGCTATGCTGCGGTCCACAATTTCATCTATTGCTTTGGTCACTTTGCTCGGTGCGTGCGTGACCGCGCAGTCTGAAACTAAGCCGAACGCCCCCGAGATCGATCTTGTAGCAGAGGAAACAATTGGCGGTCCGGATTATGCGCTGGCGGCGACATCTCCGGAACCGGGGAAAGTGAATGTCGGTATGGCGGGGAGCGATCCGGCGGACATTGCGCGCTATCTTCTGGCGCGCGGTGCATCAGGGGCGCTGCTCGCGCCTGGGGGTGAACACGTTGCCTTCAGATACAGTGTCACCGGGGTCCCACAGCTTTGGGTCACCCGCGCACCTGGCGGGGCACCTCAGCAACTCACCTTTGGTAATGGCGTGACCTTCTTTCGCTGGATGCCGGATGGCACGGGGCTGATTTATGGCGCCGACAATGATGGCAATGAGCAGGAATCGTATTTCTTCGTGTCAGCTGATGGCACGTCAGAAAGATTGCTGCTCCCTGCCGTGGATGGTGGGTTCCGGTCGTTCGGAGATATCTCAGCCGACGGGTCTGTAGCTGTCTATTCGTCGACCGAACGCAATGGGCTGGACTTTGATATCTACAAAGCAGACCTAAACACGGGTGACACGGAGATGCTGTTCGAAGGCACTTTTGGCTATTACGCTAGAGCTCTTTCGCCAGACGGCAAACATTTGATTGTGACCGAAACCGTGGGCGAAGACTCCGACAATCTCTATTTGCTCAATGTCGAGTCCAAAGAGATGACGACTGTCTCTGCGCCGAGCCCGCGGGGCAATCACAGCGATGGCGGCTTCGCCTGGAGCCCGGATGGGACAGGCTTCTACTTCGCGAGTAATGTCGACCGCGAGTTCGCAGCGGTCCATTTCTATGATCTCGCGGCGGGTGAGTTTACTGTGGTCGCTGAAACTGATCGCGACGCCGCTAGAGTTGAAGTGTGTGGAAGCGAAGGCGGCTATCTCGCTTTTGCGGAGAACACGGACGGATTTCACAAGCTGCATGTCCGCGATTTGACCTCAGGCGATGCCGTCCAGACACCGCGATTGGCGGAAGGTGTTTATAGCGTCAGCTGCGCGCCAGGGTCAGACCGTATGGCGATCGGCGTAAATGGTTGGAAGACGCCCGGCGATATCAAAGTTTGGGATATGGCGCGCAATGCAACCAGCCCAACATTTAGTGCGACCAGTGCTGGCTTGGATCTCGACCGCTTTGTTCGACCAGAGAGCGTGACGATCCCAGCGCGCGATGATGTGGACCTGCAGGGGCTTCTATATCTTCCAGATGCGAACTCACTTCCTGATGGCGAGCTGCCACCCGTTCTGTTCATTGTGCATGGCGGGCCAACGGCGCAGTCCATGGCCTCGTTCGATCCGATCGTCCAATATCATGTCGATCGCGGCATCGCGGTGTTTGAACCGAATGTTCGGGGCTCGACTGGCTTTGGCCGGACCTACGTTACGTTGGATGATCAGGAGAAACGCCGAGACAGTGTTCGCGACCTAATCGATATGGCGGATTACCTGCGTGCAGACGGGCGCGTTGATATGGACCGGGCCGCCGTCGCAGGTGGCTCCTATGGCGGCTATATGGTGAATGCGGTTCTGGCGCTTTACCCAGATACTTTCGCGGCGGGCGTTAGCCTGTACGGGGTGGCCGACTGGGTCACCGCGCTACAGATCGCATCGCCGGCGCTGCAGGCCTCGGATCGGATCGAATATGGCGATATCCGTGAGCAAAAGTGGATCGACTATTATACAGAGAACTCCCCGATCCGACTGGCAGATCAGATCAAAGTTCCAGTCCTCTTCTCACATGGCGTCCAAGACCCGCGCATCGATATTTACGAGACCGAAGTGATGGTGAAGACGCTTCGCGCCAATGGCATTGATGCGCCTTACATCCGGATCGAAGACGAAGGACATGGCTGGCGGAAACTGTCGAACCGCTTGTTCTATTATCGCGCCCAAGCGGAATTCCTCGAAGAGGTCTTCGAACAAGAGTAAGACTTACTCGCTGGATGGAGGCGCGAGTAGATCTTGCGCTTCCATCCAGCGCATGAATTGGTCGAACCAATCATCGGCAGGGACTCCGCGCTTATAGCTGCCAAAGCCATGGCCGCCGGATTGGTAATAGTGCAGCTCAACCGGAATGCCTGCCGATTGCCAGGCTTCAACAATGCCAAACCCTTGGCCGGCAAACAGGCCATCATCCGCCGCCAAGGCCGCGAACATTGGCGGGGCTTGCTCTGGCACGTCAACAGCTGTCATCGGACCATAAATGTACCCGAGATAGTTTGGCTTTGGTGCGCCTTCGTCCTCCGATAGAGTCACGCCTAGGGCGGTAATGGCGCCCGCTGAAAAGCCGAGCATTCCGATCTTATCGGCATCGTAGCCCCATTCGTCCGATTTAGACTTAACCAGTTCTAAGGCCGTCTGCGCGTCAGCGATGGCGAACGGAATACCTTGTGTCACATCGACCGGCGGTATCTCGGCGCCAGCAGCTTCCGGATCGTCGGATGGTGGGCCCCAAAGCGCGCCCATATAAGCGCCAAACTCTGCTGCCTCATATGGAGTTTCCATCGTTCGGTACTTCAAAATAAAGGCGGCGACACCGCGCTCTGCCAGCCATTTCGCAATGGAGTAGCCTTCATTGTCCATTGAGACGAATTGAAAGCCGCCGCCTGGAATGACGATCACCGCAGCTCGGGTTGCTGCGGGGGCTTCGGGCAAGACCGGCAACAGCGTCGGCACCGTCACATTGGTGGCCCAGCGCTCGGTACCTGCATTGCGCCATACTTCTTGAAGTGTCGATCCTTCTGAGCCTGGAGCGGCGCCGTCATACAAACGGATGGCCCCAGCGTCTTCTGGAGCGGGCACTTCTGCGAAGGGGACGGGCTCAGGATTATCTTGAGCCATAACCGAGACCGATATGAGGCAAGCAGCGGCCCCCAAGGCAAAGAACTTCTTTAGCATGGACATGCGGCTCCTTCGTGTCTGACCGGAAGCTTAGAGCAAGTGTACGCATCGGAACAGAGACACCCAAACCTATCCTGTGAACGCTTTCAAAACGTTGTCCACCGAGGTGACCTGCGCATATTCACTGCCCAGCACTGCCAAAGACAGATCGAACACATCTTGTGCGGGCCATGTCTTACCATTGCGATCGTTGACCGGAACGGCGGTCGTCGCATCTTCGGGAAGGAGGATTTCATATCCAAGCGCTTTTCCGGCGCGTATGGTTGCGTCCATGCTGTTATGGATGACGACGCCGGTGAGGATAATTTGCTCCGCGCCTAGCTCCTGTAGAACGCTGTGTAGACCTGTGTCGACGAAAGCGCAGTTCTGAGATTTTGCAATGACCGGCTCATCACCGCGCGGCGCAACACGGGCCTGTATCGCATTCCAGGGGCCACGCGTATGATAGCTCGAGTTTGGGTTGGCCTCGTTATGTTTGACGTGAAACACATTTGCGCCCCGTGCACGCCAAGCCGAGAGCAGGCGTTCGATCGCATCGAGATAATTTGGATTGTTCTTCCCATCCCAGACAGGCTGATTGATCGCGTCTTGGACGTCTAGGATGATTAAAGGTGGAAGCATCGCCTCAAACCACTTTGCTGTATGTCAGTCGTCTTCCTGTTTAGGCGCGGCGCATCTGTTTTTCAAAGCGAAGTTTGGCGGGAATTAAACGGCGTTGCCGTATAAATCATAAGCGTCCGCATCTGTGATGTTCGCAGAAACGATATCGCCAGGCTGAAGCGCGGTGTCAGACTTCAGGTACACGACCCCATCAATCTCCGGGGCATCAGCCTTTGAGCGCGCTAAGAATTCACCGGGTTCATCACTTGGCCCATCTACGATCACGTCTTGCGTGGTTCCGATTTGCGCAGCGGCGCGGGCGGCAGAGATTTCTGCTTGGGTTTCCATGAACCGGTGCCAGCGCTCTTCCTTAACCTCTTCCGGGATGTGGCCAGGCAGGTCGCGGCTGTCGGCGTGCGCGACATTCTCATATTTGAAGCACCCAGCGCGATCGATCTTCGCCTCGCGAATGAAGTCGAGCAGGATTTGGAAGTCTTCCTCTGTTTCACCTGGGAAGCCGACAATAAAGGTCGAGCGGATGGCAAGATCTGGGACGTCTCTGCGCCATTGTTGGATACGCTCCAAGACCCGATCTTGTTTGGCAGGGCGTTTCATCGCCTTCAGAACGTTTGCGCTCGCATGCTGGAACGGAATGTCGAGATAGGGCGTGATGGCACCTTCCGCCATGAGTGGGATGAACTTGTCCACGTGCGGGTAGGGGTAGACATAGTGCATCCGCGTCCAAACCCCGAGGGAAGAGAGACCGCGCGCCAAGTCGAGAAAGCGGGTCTCGTACTCTTCGCCTTTCCAAGTTTGCGGCGCGTATTTGAGGTCGAGGCCGTAAGCGCTGGTATCCTGGCTGATCACCAAAAGCTCTTTGACGCCAGCGCGGACCAGCTGTTCCGCTTCAATCAGGACATGATGGATCGGCCGTGAGGCGAGGTCGCCCCGCAGTTTCGGGATGATGCAGAAGCTACAGCGATTGTTACAGCCTTCGGAAATCTTCAAATAGGCATAGTGGCGAGGGGTCAGTCGCAGGCCGCTTTCTGGAACAAGATCCGTATGCGGATTGTGCGGTGGTGTCAGGTTCTCGTGGACCGCGTCCATCACCTGCTCATATTGATGTGGCCCAGTCACCGCGAGCACCTTTGGATGCGCCTTTTCGATGACTTCTGGTTCGGCGCCAAGGCAGCCGGTCACGATCACTTTGCCATTGGCTTCAATCGCTTCGCCAATCGCGTCGAGACTCTCTTCTCGGGCGCTGTCCAAGAACCCACACGTGTTGACCAGGACCAAGTCTGCACCAGAATAATCCGGACTGATTTGATACCCTTCAGCGCGAAGCCGGGTCACGATGCGTTCGGAATCGACCAGGGCCTTGGGACACCCCAAAGAAACAATCCCAACTTTAGGGATGGCATTCGGCTTGATCGGAGCGGGGCGGTCGAGGGTGGTGGTCATGGCCGCGCTGTTATACGCTGTAGGCGCATTTGAAAAGGAGCGCGGTTCATGGGTGAGGATGCGCGGGATCCAAATACAACTCGGTTATGGCAAATTGCCTGCGGCGCTGGCTTAGTTGGGTTGGGGACAGGCTATGCGTTTTGGGACGTGATTGAAGCTGGCGGCGGCATGGGCTGGGTTGGGTGGCTCATCATCGTGATGCTCGGGATTATTGCCTATTCGATAAGCTTCTATTTCGGTCATCGATTTCTCGAAGATTCTCTCGATCAGTACATTGTCTCTGACACGTTCAGCAAAAAGCATGACTGGATCGATCTGGAGACGGAAACCCGCGAAAGCGGTGATGCCAAGGTCGATGCCTGGGTCGCGCATTACAAATTTATCCGGATTATGTTCGCGATGGGCCTGCTGCCTCTGATCGCATGTATCTATCTGTTCTTTTTCGCGGTTTGAGGGCTCAGCCGATCTCAATTGCATCCACTTTGTTTGGATAGACCGCCAACGCATCCTTGATCGCCGCGACGGCAGGAAACGGGGTTTCATAGGTCCAAACCGCGTTCTCAATGACCTCGCCTTTGGCGCCGCGCACATGGAAGTAGGCCGCTTCGCCTTTGTATGGGCACCACGTCGTGTGATCCGAACGAATGAGGCGCGACAGATCTAAGGTCTCCCGTGGGATGTAGGCCACCGCTGGATAAGTCGCTTCTCGCAGCTCCACATACGTTTTGGACGCTAAAACAATATCGCCCGCCAGCTTAACACTGACGGGCGTATTTTTTTCTTCGATCGTGATCGGATGATCCGGACCAGGTTCGAGATGCCGCCGCATTAGGCCGCTTCCATCTCGATGCCTTTTTCGTCGAGATATTCTTTCAGCTCACCCGCTTCGAACATCTCTTTGATGATGTCACAGCCGCCGACGAATTCGCCTTTGACGTAAAGCTGCGGAATGGTTGGCCAATCTGAATAGGTTTTGATCCCTTCGCGAACATCTTGATTGTCCAGCACGTTCACGGCTTGGTACTCAACCCCAAGATAATCGAGGACCTGAACGACCACAGAGCTGAACCCGCATTGCGGGAAGGTTGGCGTTCCTTTCATGAAGAGCAATACGTCATTGCCCTTCACAGCATTATCGATGGAGGTTTGGACGTCGTCTGACATGGATTACTCCGCTTCTTTCATCACCTGCTCGCGCGCAACCGGCAGAAGCTCCGCCATATGGTCACGAATACGCGTATCGGTGCGTTCAATACCTGCATTATCTAGGTCGCCGCGGATTTTTCTGAAGACATCATCATCACCTGCTTCTTCAAGATCAGAAAGGACGACGGTTTTGGCGTAGGCTTCAGCGTCTGCCCCGTGCAGATCCATAAGCTCCGCGGCCCAAAGGCCGAGCAATTTATTTCGGCGCGCCATGACCTTAAATTCGGTCGCTTCGTCCATTGCGAATTTAGCTTCTTCGGCGCGTTCGCGATCGTCAAATGAAGACATATGTATTCAACCTTATGCGAGATAATCAGTTTCCGCCGCTGATATAGGGGCGGTGGGGGTATTGGTGCAAGAAGCCTTTTGCCTAAAGGGCGGGTTTCGCGTAAGGGGAGCGCCTGATGATGCGGGTGGGTGAGTCGCCCACCACCACACGCTCGAGGGAAAGCGCGATGTCACGCAAACGAATGATTTATGAAGGCAAGGCCAAGATTCTGTATGAAGGGCCTGAGCCGAACACGCTGATCCAGTACTTCAAAGACGATGCAACCGCGTTCAACGCTGAGAAGAAAGCGGTTCTGGACGGCAAAGGCGTCCTGAACAATCGCATCTCCGAGTTCATGATGACCCGCCTGGGCGGTGTTGGGATTCCAAACCATTTCATCAAACGCCTCAACATGCGTGAGCAGCTGGTCAAAAAGGTCGAAATCATTCCGCTGGAAGTGATTGTTCGTAATGTCGCGGCGGGGAGCATGTCTAAGCGCCTCGGGATTGCCGAAGGCACGCAATTGCCACGCGCGATCGTCGAGTTCTGCCTAAAGGATGATGCGCTGGGTGATCCGCTTGTATCTGAAGAGCACATCGCTGCCTTTAGCTGGGCACAGCCTCATGAGATGGATGAGTTGATTGCGCTCTCCCTCCGCGTAAATGATTTCATGTCCGGCCTGTTTGCCGGTGTCGGGATCAAGCTGGTCGATTTCAAACTCGAATTTGGCCGCTTCTTCGAAAATGACATGCAGCGCGTGATCCTCGCAGACGAGATTAGCCCAGATAGCTGCCGTCTCTGGGATCTCGAGACTAATGAGAAGCTGGACAAAGACCGCTTCCGCCGCGATCTCGGTGGTGTCACTGAGGCTTACTCAGAAGTCGCCCGGCGTCTCGGCATTATCAAAGAATCGCAGCAAGGCGCCAACGTCGTTGATATTTCAGGAGCGAGCAAATGAAAGCCATTGTCCATGTCGGTCTAAAACCAGGCGTTCTCGACCCGCAAGGTAAAGCGGTCGCCGACTCGCTCGGACGTATGGGATTTGGCGAGGTCGCCAATGCCCGGATCGGGAAAGTGATTGAGCTTGATCTCGAAGGCGTCTCAGAAGCCGACGCAGAAGCCCGTGTTAAAGACATGTGCGAGAAGCTGCTCGCGAACACCGTGATCGAAAGCTACCGGATTGAACTGACCTCTTAATTGAGACGCATCAGTTCAATATTCCGAAACGCGACAGGGTGACTCTCGGCTTGCAGAGCGAAATAGCCGGTCTGGACCGGGCCCTCGAGCTGCAAGCGGGCAACATCAGGATCGGTCGTATCGAATTGTGGATCGGTCAGGGCGAAGGCTTCGTCTCCATCGATGATGAGCCGCGTCAGGCGTGATCCGTGAACTTCAAGCTCGAATGAGACCCATGCACCGGCCGGGGCCGCGAGCGTCTGCGAATTGACGCAGTGCTGCTTTGTAAGTTCACCCGCCAAAACAATATGCGTCCCCGGCGTGCAAATATTCGCAGTGGTCCGTGCGGGAGTGTCTTCAGACGTGCCCAGCAACTGCGCTTCAATGGATATTGGAAAGGGTTGGTCCAGGCGCATGCTGCCTGGCGCCTGGGCATGATACATCACACCGCTATTCATGAAGGCCCATTTAGGGCCGCCTGATTTCTGGGTCTCAAAAAACCGATACTCAAATCGCAAGCGATAGTCGGAGACCTCCTCATCGAAAAAGAGGTGTCCGAACGCATTGTCGAACTCTGTCATATCCCCGTAGGTGACGCGCAGCTCGCCCTCTTCGACCCGGAAAATCCGCGCCGGATCATCCCCGAGATTTTGATTGTTTAACTTCGGAGTCCACCCTGTCAGGCTCTGGCCGTCAAAGATGCTCACCCATTCGTTTGATGCTGGACCTTCAGTCGGTTGGGTGCTGGTGCAAGCGATGAGGCCTCCTGCCACCAAGATGCTGGCAATCGGTTTTAGAACCATAACAATGCTCCCTCTTAATCCTCGTACACCGTGAGCCAAAACCGGTCCGAGGTCGACCGCCTGTTCTTTGTTTGTTGAACCTGAACGCCTGTTCATTATTGATTTTATTGAATATTTTTCGACGGGATCTGTTGCTAAGCCCGTTAGATCCTCCATGCGAACACGAAATGGAGGCCCGCATGCTTAAACTGACAACACTCGCCATCGTAGCTGCACTGGCGGCGCCAATTGCACTGGCTGGACCGGCTGAACGCTTTGAACGCCTAGACAATCGCTTAGACCGCTTGGAGCGTCAGGGCGTGATTGAGCAAGGGTCTTACTGGGACCGCGTCGAAGATCGTCTGGATCGGCGTGAGAACATCATCGACCGCCGCGAAGACCGACGAGACCGCGCCGTCAATAACGGTCCATTGGATCGATTGGAGGACCGCGTCGACCGGTTGGAGAACATCCAAGACCGCCGTGAAGACCGACGGGATCGTCTAAACCTTTACTGAGCGCGTAGATACAAAGACGGGCCAGAAGCATCGCTCTGGCCCGTTTCATTGTCTTGTTTTCAAGGCTTAAAGTGGTTTCGCCATGACGATGTCATCATAGACTTCGGCGCCCACTTGGAACTGGCGCGTTCCAACTTGGACATAGCCTTCGCGCTTATAGAAGGCGACAGCGCGGTGATTTTCTTCATAGGTGCCGAGATAGATCCGTGGGCAGTTCAATCTCTGACCGTGTGCATCTACTAAGCGGTTGAGCTCTTTGCCTGCGCCCGTTCCGTGAAAGCGGGAGAACACATAGATGCGTTTCAGCTCAATATCGTTCTCGTCTGTCTCTTGCGGCAAATCCGGCGGACATGCGACGGCATATCCAATCGGTGCACCGGTTGGGGCATATTCCGCAAGCCAGCAGGCATAGCGTGGGTCGCTGGCTTCGAGGTATCCGCGATAGACATCGGCATTATGCTGGGCGCGGCAGTGTGCAACCAAGGCCGGGCCTTTGATGTCGAATGTGAACGCCTCTAAAAATGTCGCCGCGCCGATGGCGGCAAGGGTGTCTTCTTCCCCTGCCTCGGCGCGGCGAATTCTTATGTCAGCTGCGTCGACTGACATTAGCCAGCAGACATCACTTTTTCGAAATTGTCGCCAACAGCGTTGAGGAAGCCTTCCGTGGTCAGCCACTCTTGCTCTGGCCCAACGAGAAGCGCGAGGTCTTTCGTCATCTGACCGCCTTCAACGGTCTTAATGATGGTGTCTTCAAGCTTTTGAGCGAACGCTGTGACCTCTGGCGTGTTGTCCATACGGCCACGGTGCTGCAGACCGCGGGTCCAGGCAAAGATCGACGCGATAGAGTTGGTCGATGTCGCTTCACCCTTCTGGTGGTTGCGGTAGTGACGGGTCACTGTGCCGTGTGCAGCTTCAGCTTCGACGGTCTTGCCATCTGGGGTCATCAGAACAGAGGTCATCAGGCCAAGTGATCCATAGCCCTGTGCGACGGTGTCAGACTGAACGTCGCCATCATAGTTCTTACACGCCCAAACATAGCCGCCAGACCATTTCATCGCGGCTGCAACCATGTCGTCGATCAGGCGGTGCTCGTAAGTGCCACCAAATTCAGCGAAAGCGTCTTTAAACTCAGTGTCGAAGACTTCCTGGAAGATATCTTTGAAACGACCATCATACTTTTTCATGATCGTGTTTTTGGTTGAGAGGTAGACAGGCCACTTGCGCTGCAGGCCATAGTTCATGCTGGCGCGTGCGAAATCGCGGATCGACTGATCCAGGTTGTACATCCCCATCGCGATACCGGCTTCTGGGAAGTCGAACACTTCATATTCTTGGCTGTCAGAACCGTCAGCGGCTTCCCATTTCATGGTCAGCTTACCGGCGCCGGGGACGAGGAAGTCTGTTGCTTTATACTGGTCGCCAAAAGCGTGACGGCCAACGACGACTGGCTGGGTCCAACCTGGGACGAGACGTGGAACATTGTTGATGACGATTGGCTCACGGAACACAACACCGCCGAGAATGTTACGGATTGTGCCGTTCGGGCTGCGCCACATTTTCTTGAGACCAAACTCTTCAACGCGCGCTTCGTCTGGCGTGATGGTCGCGCATTTAACGGCAACGCCATACTGCTTTGTCGCGTTCGCAGCGTCGATGGTGATTTGGTCGTCTGTTTCGTCCCGCGATTCGATCGAAAGGTCGTAATATTTCAGGTCAACATCGAGATATGGATTAATGAGTTGGTCCTTGATCATCTGCCAGATGATGCGGGTCATTTCATCGCCGTCCATTTCGACGATTGGGTTTTCGACCTTGATCTTTGCCATGAGAGGAAGTCCTTTGCCTTTAACGGTTTGACGGGGCCTATAGCAGGTCTGCCAGCGGCGTCAAAAGGGGACCTGCGGCTTTCAATTGGTTGACCATTATCAATCGGATGAGGCAGGTGGGGCGCCATGACTATTTCTCCTCCCATAATCATCCTGCATCGCCCTCAACTCGGAGAGAATATCGGGTCGGCTGCGCGCGTGATGTTGAACTTTGGTTTGACTGAAATGAGGTTGGTTTCGCCGCGCGACGGATGGCCCAATCCTGCAGCAGATACGCTGTCGGCAGGGGCATTTGAGGCGGGTGTAAGTGTGACGGTTTTCGAAACGGTGGAAGCGGCTCTAGCCGATCTTGGAACTGTTTTGGCAACGACAGCGCGGCCGCGCGGCATGGAGAAGGAGGTTGTCGATGCGGCGGGGGGGGTTCGCCTGATTGGTGACCGCGGACAAAAAACAGGAATTCTATTCGGTGCAGAGAATCACGGCCTCCCCAGTGATGTGGTGGGGCTCGCCGATGCGATTCTCACTTATCCAGTGAATCCCGGTTTTGCCTCGCTCAACCTCGCACAAGCGGTTGGTGTTTTCTGCGCGAGCTGGGGCGCAAACCAAGGCGCGGTTGGACGCTGGGAAGGCGAGAAAGCCGGGGTTGAACCTCCGGCCTCCAAAGACGATCTTATTCGGATGTTTGAGCATCTAGAAGATGAGCTTGAGCGCGCGGGTTATTTTTATCCCGCCGATAAAACCCCTTTGATGAAGACGAATATCCGAAACGCCTTCATTCGCGGCAATTGGACCACGCAAGAGGTGCGGACGTTTCGCGGCGCGATCAAAGCGCTCGCTCAAGGACGCGGCAAAGCCCGTATTGTCCGTGACGATTAGCGCGGCCGAGGCGCAACTGGATTGGCGCCCGGAATATTGGATTGAACCAAGCGAGCCGAGAGGTCTTGGCCTTCGGCAGCATAAGTCTTTTCTGCACTGACGGCATTGCTGTCACAGGCCGGGTGCAAATCGCTTCCCCATGAGAAGCCCGCATTAAACCCGTTGACCAAGGATCGGCGCAGGCCGCCTTGATACGGTGCTTCAAGCTCGAGCAAGCGAAGCATATAGCTTCGCCAATATTGATCGTTGCGACCATTGCAGGCCACCCGAATCGCATGCGCTTTGCCGAGCACCTCGGCCAACGCTGTGACATCGCGATAATAGTCCTGCGATTGCACGCCGGTCTGGCCTTGCGCTGGAAGAGCTGGCAACAGTGCAGCCAAGCCAAGAACCATCCCAGCTAGGAGACGACGATGCGGCACCTTTTGATTCATGCGAAATCCTTTGCCCGGGTCGAGGACGCGTTGAAGAAATTCTCCAGCCAAATTTCACCCCTAGTCTTAGATGATGAAGGACATCTGAAGCATCCTTGGGGCGAGAGTGAGGCAAGCGGTGCAATCGCCTATGGAACTCAGGACGCTTATTTCAGTCCGGCGGTGATGACCTTTTTTCAAACTCTGATGGGATTTGAACGCCTAGATTGGTTCCAATCATCCGCCGCAGGTATTGAGCATCCATTGATCCAAGCGGTTGGGAAAAAGGCGGATCTATTTTCTGGCAGCCACGAACAATCAGACGCCATCGCCGAATGGGTTCTTTGGGCCGGCTTAGACTATTTCCAAGACGGCGCAGGACGTCGCCAGTGGCAAAGCGATAAAGTCTGGGGCCGCTTGCCGTTTCGGGAGCTCTCAGGCAGCCGCTGGCTGGTCGTTGGCTTTGGTGCGATCGGACAGGCCTGCGGCCGCTGTCTTCGCGCTCTAGGCGTTGATGTAACCGGCGTGCGGCGAAGCGCGGGATCTGATCCAGCGGCCGATCGCATCATCCATCCAGGTAACCTCGCCGACGCGTTGCCAGATGCAGACGCAGTCCTGCTCTGTCTCCCTTTGACAGACGCCACCGAAAGCATGGCGGATGAAGCCTTTTTCGCTGCGATGAAACCAGACAGCTTGTTTATCAATGTGGGGCGGGGCGGGCTGGTGGATGAGGCAGCGCTTTTAAGCGCGCTCGATAAGGGGGTTCCGGCCGGCGCTTATCTCGATGTTGTCAGAGAGGAGCCCTTGCCGCCAGAAAGCGTAATTTGGTCTCATCCCAAGATCACGTTGACCCCGCATATCTCCGCGTTGACGGAGGGATCAAAAGTTCGAACGGACGTCGTGTTTCTAGAAAATATCGAAGCTTTTCTGGATCAAAAGCCTCTGCGCAATCCAGTCGGACCCGACGCGTTCGTCTGAGTCTGACTTTCTATGCTATACTTTCCAAATGTCACAACCAGTTGCCGAGACAAGACAGTCGGGCAGAGGTGTCATTCTAGTCCTCTGCGCGCTTCTGATATGGCCAGTGATGCTGATCGCGAGCGCCGCCGAACAACCGACGCTTTCATTTGCTGAAAGCTCGCGGATTGGTCCTGTTCTGGATGTGCAGATCAATGGTGTCGCAACAACGGCCTTGCTGGACACGGGCGCAACTGTGGCACTGATCGATGATCAGTACTTTGCAACGACTGAGGCCCCGAATTTTTTAGCGACTGAAGCGAGGATCCTTGGCCTTGGCGGAATGCGTCAGTATCCGATGGCGTCTCTCGCGCATCTATCCGTCGGCACGAGCTCTTGGCGTGATCTTCGTGTTGCCGTAAACACCAATGAGAGTTTCCCGGTTGAACATAGTATTCTGCCGATTTCGTTATTTCCGACCTCCATTATCGACTTCGAATTCAATGAATCGCGCGTTCACCTGTATGATGGACGCCCCAAACGGGTCCGCAATGCACCAAAGTCGACGATCCGCTACACAGAGAACCAGCGCCTCATTTTCATGCCGATCAAAATCAATGGTGCGAAAGGCTTGGCCCTACTCGATACGGGCGCTGAGCGGAGTTTCGTGAATCACGCCTATGCACGCCGCGCAAAGTCCATCCCGGATGAATATGATGAGGAACGCATGCAAGGCAGCGACCTGTCGACCAAGACGGCGCACTTGCACACGTTCCGAAATTTTGAGGTTGGCGACTTCGAAATTCCGAAGTCCAGAATTCCCGTACTCCGTACGGATCTGTTCGAAGAGCTTGGCTATGCCGACACGCCGATGATGGTTTTGGGAATGGATTTTCTGAAGCACTTCCGCGTGCAGATCGACCGCAGGCGAAAGCGAATTACCTTCGTCCAGCCACCCGAAGCGTCCGGGCGGCAGGGCATAGGTCAGCAATCGGCCAGGATTAGTGAGTATTTTGATCGCTAATTAGCGTTTGCTTTCCCTATGGTTACGCGCCCGACTGAAGGTGCATAAGCAGTTTGGGAGTAAGATAAATGGCATATGCGCCTTTTGATTTGACGGGAAAAGTTGCCCTCGTCACCGGCGGAAATCGCGGGATCGGGTATGGAATGGCAGAGGCGCTCGCGGCCTCAAATGCGAGTATCGCGGTCTGGGGGCGTAAAGACGCCGCGAACAAAGCCGCGGTCGAGTCACTTTCCAAGCTGGGCGCAGGCGAGGTGAAGGCCTGGACGGTTGACGTGTCGGACGAGCAAGCCGTGGTCGATGCAACAACTGACGTTGTTTCAAGCATGGGCCGGATCGATAGCTGTTTCGCAAATGCAGGCGTTGGCTTTGGCGCGCCAAGCTTCACAGAAATGACCACTGAGATCTGGCGCAAAAACATGGCCGTTAATTTGGACGGCGCGTTCTGGACCCTGCGCGAGAGCGTCAAGCACATGACGGAGCGCGCAAAAGCCGGCGATCCAGGTGGCTCCGTCGTCGGCGTTGCTTCGCTTGCTGGGATTGAGGGAGCGGCGCGTAATCAGGCTTACGCGGCCACCAAAGGCGGGCTTCCATCGATGATCCGAGGCATCGCCGCGGAATGCGGTCGCTATGGCATTCGTGCCAATTCCATTCTGCCGGGTTGGATTGCGACCGATATGACTGAGCTGGCGCAAGACAGTGATGTGTTCACAACCAAGGTCATCACGCGCGTCCCGATCCGACGCTGGGGCGAACCAGAGGACTTTGGCGGCATGGCCGTCTATCTTGCGAGCGATGCGTCTCGCTATCACTCTGGAACAACCTGCATCATTGATGGCGGCTACGCGATTTTCTAGCCTGCCTTATTCAACCCATTAAAAAAGGCCCTGCGCATCTGGCAGGGGGTATAGAAATATCTGAAATTAAATACTCTAGCCCCGCTTGTAAAAAAGGCGGGGCTTTCTTTTTAGCTATGAGTTTGCTCGTCCCATCGCGGAGCTAGCAAACTTACAGCGCAGGACAATCATCCATTCTCCTGCGAGACCAAGCTTTTCATCACGGTGTTTAGTGGCTCTAGAAGAGATCTGACATGGTTAGCGGACGCTTCATCATCGATGATCATGGTACGAACGGTATTCTCATACACTTGTGAAGACGTAAGCCCGAGCAAATTCGCAACCGCTTTTTTTACGCCAGTCTTCTTCAGTGGGTATGATGCACAAAAACCAGCTGCATCAGATCAATGACGATAGCGAGGTAAAGCCAGCCCTCATGCGTGCGGATATAGGTGATGTCGGTGACCCAAATCTGATCCGGTTCCGCCACATCGAAATCCTGCCTCAACTGGTTTGCGGCAATGATGGATGGCGTGCTGCCATGCTTGCCAGGGCGGCGCTTATAGCCAATCTGTGCGCGCAAACCCTCAGTCCGCATGAGCCTGGCTACTGTGTTCTCGGCGCAGCGCTCACCAAGGCTGAGCAGATCATGATGGACCTTGCGATAGCCATACACACCCCCGCTCTCCAGCCATGACTGCTTGATCAGCCCGGTCAGGTGACGGCGGCGCCGGGCCTGCGGCTTTAGTTCAGCCTTCAGCCACGCATAGAACCCGCTGAAATGAACCCCGAGCACACGGCACATCGCCCGCACCGAAAACTCAGCGCGGTGATCCTTAATGAAGGCGTACTTTAGCCGTGGTCCTTCGCGAAGTACGCCGTTGCCTTTTTTAGGATGTCACGCTCCTCAGTCACCCGGCGCAGCTCAGCCTTCAACCGCTTGATCTCTGAGGCGTCCGCACTGGTGTCTGGCGCATCGCCGAACCGCTTTACCCAATCATACAGCGACTTGCTGCTCACCCCGATCCGCTTGGCCACCGAAGTCACGCTGTGTCCTCGATCTGTGACCTGCGCCACGGCTTCGCGCTTAAACTCTTCTGTATATCTAATCCGTCCCGACATGGGCCCATACTCCTTGCTTCCAGTTTTACCTTGCAAGGCGTCTACCGTTCTAGGGGCACATCAGCCTCTGGATCTGCAAAGAAGCTCTCATATACCTTGAAATCGCCAGGTCTCAGCTCGCGAAGGATCAATCGTTCCGTTGTGATGGTTGGAATAGTCATTCGAGCGCTCAAAACATATCTATACTACAGACCCGTTTAGTACGGGTGACTGAAACGATCTAGCACTTGATTGAGAGTCCATTTTAGGGCGGTCTAGGACGCTCCTGCGCTCAAACGGAGCCAGTCTGAACGCTCGAAAATCGGCTCTAAAACAATCGCGATGAAAAGGCGTCTATCAACAGCTCGATCTCCTCCTCATTCGTGTAAGCGTGCACCGAGAAACGGAAGCCTTCTTTGCGCTCGTCGCAGCGGATGTTTCGCTTAGATAGTTTCGCACGAAGCGGTTCCCGATCGAGTAGACTGATCACGAGTGCACCGCCGCGCGCACCTTTGGTGCGCGGTGACACCAGGGTCTCATGCGAAACAGCGGCGCACAGTCGGTCCAGGTGGGATTGAATGCGCGCGTGCACCTTCACCGAACCGACCTTTCTCCATAGGTCCAGGGCTGCAGTCGCCACCACGAATGGCGCGGGCGACGGTGTCCCGCCGAAGAAGCGCATGGCTGAGTCGGCGTAGCGAAAACTCTGAATGTCCATCTCGAACGGTTGTTCGTGCGAGAACCAACCAACATCCACGGGGGTGCAAGTTTCGATCATCTCGTCGGAGGCATAGAGAAAGCAGGCGCCGGGTCCGAAACACAGGAACTTCACGCCCGTGCCGAGTGCAAAATCCGGCTGCCAGAGACTAAGATGCACGGGGATCGCCCCAGCTGATTGAGCAATGTCGACAATGCTGATCGCGCCTCGGTCGCGGGCAAGTGCGCAAAGCTCTGCGACAGGTGCCAGTTTCGACGTATTCGAATAAGCATGGGTGATGTGGACCAGCCCAACACTGTCATCAAAGGCCTCCGCCCAAGCGTCCAGGTCAGACACGTCACCTTGCATGAACTTGACGCGGAACCCCATCCGTTCAGCTTGTTTGTATACGAAGCCTGTGGTCGGGAAGTCTTCCAGCGAACACAGGATTGTTGGCTTAATAGTTCGAGCCGGTAAGGAATAGAGCAACTTTGTCAGACCGCTCGAAATGTTGGTCTGCGGACAAAGATTACGCGCCGGGCTTCCTAGATATGCGCCAAGCTGGGCCCGAAATGTGTCGAGAACATCCAGCCATCCCGGCCAGGCGTTACCGCCATGGGTCTTCCATTGTTGGATATAATCCTGACCCAGCCGGTCAGGCGCTGTTTTCGGTAAGCAGCCTACCGAGTGGGATAAGAAATAATTATTTGGAACGTGAAAGTGCTCACGCATCCGTCTTGGGCTCGAGCTTGTCCCGCTTGACGCCATGAGACGCGCCCCAGCGATCAGTCATTTCTGCGCGGGCGCTCCATAAGTCCGGGAAAAATTTCTGCCGAACCCCGGCATCCAGGATTTCCACTGGACGGCCCTTCAGTGAATTCGCGGCCACTCCAATAGAGCGATAGATCAGCTGCATATGGGCGTTGCGAAATTTCTGAAATTGCTCGTCAAACTCCGCCAGTGCCTCAGCCACCATATAGGCTCCATCGTGCGAGTATTCGCTGTCATAGACCTGTTCGAGCGTCCGCTTTCCGCCCTCAAGGTAGATATCGACAAAAGTTTGCCAGAGGTCTTTAGGCATTTTCAAAAGCACTCGAAATCCGGGGCTCTCCTGGCCGCTGCCATTTCCGAGCAGAAGGCGGATTTCCTGATAATCCTTGGGTGACATGGTCTCTAGCAAGGCAAGCTGAGTGCTCATCATTTCCTGACACAGGTGGACACGGCGAAATAGCGTTAGCGCCTTCAAAGTCCGACCCGCACGCATCTCATCGTCAATGTCGAGGAGAGTTGTGCCCATCAGTTTCATCCACAATTCTTCGACCTGGTGGACGATCATGAATTGTAACTCGTCCGGATTGCACAAGTCTTTTGGCTCTTTCTGACACGCCAGAAGTCGTTCGGTGTTCAAATAGATTTCGTAGTCGAGCTTGCCCGCGCCACGCATCATTTCGAGGTATTCTTTACGGTTCATGGTTTTCTCTCTCTTGAATTTTGTTGAATTCAAAAGACGAGGATCAGCCGTGGCCGGTCAGCCAGTCGCGAAGAACGTGTTGTGCTAATGGAATGATTGGGTCGCGATGCATGACACATCAATAACAATCATGAACTTAATCGTATACCCATTTGAAGGAGCGCTCTGCAGGAGCGCGAAATTGCTTGGCAGCCAGCGTCCGGTTTAGGGCGTCTTAAGTCGCTCGCGAATGTCCGCTGAGACGCCGAAAGAGACCATGAGAAAAGGCCCGCAGAATAATCCACGGGCCTCAACTTTTTAATTTGGGATATTTCTATACCCCCTGCGCATCTGGCAGGGCCTTTTCTATGTCATTGAAAGTAAACAGCCTTACTCGGTTGTTTCTTCCTCAACAGCTTCTTCGGCGTCAGCGACAGCTTCTTCAACAGCTTCTTCAGCTGCGTCCATCATGTCACCGGCTGCATCAGCGACAGCGTCGCCGGCATCAGTCGCCATTTCAGTAGCGGCGTCGGCGGCTTCAGAAGCCGTTTCAGCAGCTGCGTCTACAGCGTCGCCTGCAGCTTCCATCGTCGCGTCAGCGGCGTCGCTTGCGGCTTCACCTGTTGCGTCGACAGCAGCTTCAACAGCATCGCCAGTTGCTTCGGCTGCATCACCTGCGGCTTCAACAGTAGCTTCTGCTGCGTCTTCTACGGCGTCTGCAGCGGAATCAGCGGCTTCCTCAGCAGCGGTACACGCGACCAAACCAGCCGCAGCAACTGCTGCAATCCAGAGTTTCATACTCATTGTCTCTTCCCCTCTAGAAGATACGCCACAATTGGCGTGACGGGATAATACGGGAATCGCGTATAAATTGCAGGGGGAAACTGCAGAGGGGGATTTTGGCCCAGATTTCCGCATGGGAATGCCTTGTCTTACCGCAAGGTTGCCCTCCTATCAGGCAGGAAACAGGAGGCACTTATGGCGATACATACCCCGCTTTGCGATTTTCTCGGCACCAAGCACCCGATCATGTTGGCTGGGATGGGCGGCGTTTCATACGCTGAACTGGCCGCCGCGATGTGTAATGCCGGTGGGTATGGCGTATTGGGCATGGCCGGAACATCTCCAGACTTCATCGCCAGCCAGATGGCCCGCGTCAAAGAGTTGACCGACAAACCGTTCGGCGTGGACTTGCTCGCAGCCGATCCGACCAGTCTCGAAAAGAGTGTAGATGTGATCATTGAGGGCGGTGCTGACAGCTTCGTGGCAGGTCTCGGTGTTCCGATGCCGATCATGAAGAAGCTCAAAGATGCTGGCGTGAAAGTCATGGTTGTTGGCGGCGCGGTGAAGCACGCCATCAAAGCCGAGCAAGCCGGATGCGACGCTGTTATCCTGCAAGGCGGTGAAGGCGGAGGCCATACGGGTCTTGTTGGAACCCTGCCTCTGGTCGCGCAAGCGGTGGAAGCGGTGGACATTCCTGTTGTCGCCGCGGGCGGGATCTATGATGGTCGCGGCCTCGCAGCAGCGCTTTCGCTCGGCGCTATCGGCGTTTGGATGGGAACGCGCTTTATCGCATCTGCTGAGGCGCACGCCGCGCAATCCTATAAAGAAACCGTCGTCGGGGCCGGGGACACCGACACAACCCGCACGCGCTGCTATTCCGGGAAACCGATGCGGTGCCGGACGAATGAGTACATCAAAGACTGGGAAAGCCGCCCGGGCGATATTCAGCCTTTCCCGATGCAAGCGGCTTTGTCCGTCCAGACCGACGTCATTGGCGGCATCGGCGGCGTCACGGACGAGGCTCGTCTCGATGGAAGCAAGTCTTGCTTCGCGATGGGCCAATCGGCCGGCGGCGTGAAGGACATCCTGCCCGTCAAAGAGATTGTTGATCGGATTATGGACGAGGCCGAAGCTTCGATCGCCCGCGTCTCAGCGCTCCGGGTTTCTGAAACCGCTTAAAGCGTTTCTCGTCCGGTCGGTTTTAATCGACGCGAAGGGAGTATCCGGCAGATCGTACGGTGCGGATCGGATTATTCCCGCCTTCGCTCATCAAGGCTTTGCGTAGTCGGCCAATATGAACGTCGACCGTGCGCGCTTCGACATAAACGTCTGAGCCCCAGACCCCATCCAGCAATTGTTCGCGAGAGAACACGCGTCCTGGATGCTGTGCGAAATATTCGAGCAAGCGGAACTCGGTTGGTCCGAGGTGAATGTCCTTGCCACCGCGCGTGACACTATGGGTGGAGCGATCGATTTGAATATCCCCAATCTTGATTTGATCATCCATCAAAGCGGGGCGAATTCGGCGTAAAACCGCCTTTACCCGCGCCATCAATTCATTGGTGGAAAACGGTTTGGTGACATAGTCGTCAGCGCCCGTTTCCAGGCCTCTAATCCGGTCAGCTTCTTCGGTACGAGCTGTGAGCATGATGATCGGAAGGTTGGCCGTCTCTTGCCGCGCGCGGACCCGGCGACAAATTTCAATTCCCGAGATCTTTGGCAGCATCCAATCGAGCAGCATCAAATCCGGTATGCGCTCATCAATCAGCAGCATCGCTTCGTCGCCATCATTAGCGATCGCGGTTTCATACCCTTCGGCCTCTAAATTGTAACGCAGCAGTTCAGAAACGGATTGTTCGTCCTCGGCGATGACAATGAACGGTTTCATGATTGAGCTTCCTGGGTTTGGCTCGAAATGGTGCTAGCCTCAGCTTCTGTAATCTGTTGGCCGGTGGCGATGAAGTGGACGACTTTAGCAATATTGGTGCAGTGATCACCGATACGTTCCAAATTCTTCACGATGAATAGGAAATTGGCGCGGGCATTAATTTGCTCGGGCGCTTCCGCCATAAAAACGAGCATAGATCGCAGGAGCGCGTTGTACCGGCTATCGATATCGTCGTCTTGATGAAGCACTTTAATCGCCGAGACGGGATCGCGCCGCGCATAAGCGTCCAGCGCCACCTGCAACATGCGCGAAACAGCTTGGCCCATCCGTTCAATCCCCTTCAGGGCCGCCCGATCATCCTCGTCGACGACAGCAAGACTGCGCCGGGCGATGTTCTTGGCAAGATCTCCAATCCGCTCAATGCCGCCTGCCAGCTTAATCGCGCCTATCACGTTTCGCAGATCCGCGGCCATTGGCTGGCGAAGGGCCAACATGCGAACGGCTTGTCGTTCGATATCTTTTTCCAGGCGATCCATTTCGAGATCGCGCTCGATGACGAGCTCGGCCAACTGAGCGTCTCTGGCGACGACGGCTCTTGAGGCGTCTCTAATCATGGCCTCCGCCAAGCCGCCCATCCGCAAGATATCGGCTGAGAGCCGATCGAGCTCTTCCGTATAGGCGCTGACAATGTGTTGTGGTCCTGCCACGTATATCTCCTTTAGCCGAACCGGCCTGTAATATAGTCCTGCGTACGCTGCTTCGCTGGATTAGTGAAAATCATTTCGGTGTCGCCAACTTCCACGAGTTCTCCGAGATTGAAGAAGGCCGTTCTTTGCGACACGCGTGCCGCTTGTTGCATGGAATGGGTCACGATGATGATGCAGTAACGAAGTCGCAAATCATCGATCAGTTCTTCGATCCTCGCCGTCGCGATCGGATCGAGCGCCGAGCATGGCTCGTCCATGAGAATGACTTCCGGACTGATCGCAATCGCTCGTGCGATACAAAGTCTCTGTTGTTGGCCGCCAGAAAGGCTGGTGCCGATCGCGTTCAGACGGTCTTTGACTTCGTCCCAAAGCCCGGCTTTCTGAAGCGAAACTTCGACAATTTGATCGAGTTCGGCTTTCGATCCGGCCAGCCCATGAATGCGGGGGCCGTAGGCGATATTGTCATAGACAGATTTCGGGAATGGGTTTGGTTTCTGAAACACCATCCCGACCTTTGAACGAAGCGTCACCGGGTCGAGGCTCGGCGCATTGATATTCTCGCCGTCCATAATGATCTCACCGTCAACGATGGCGCCCTCAATCGTGTCATTCATACGGTTAAGGCAGCGCAAGAAAGTCGATTTCCCACACCCGGAAGGCCCGATCAGTGAGGTCACGGATTTATCTTGAATCTTCAGGGAGATGTTCTGAATCGCGACTTTGTCATGATAGCGGACATTGATGCCGCGACATTCGATCTTAGCCCCGCCAATGCCAAACCCGGCTGGGGAGAAACCGCTCTGAGATGTGTTCGTATCCGCCATAATTACCATCTCCGCTCAAAGCGACGCCGAAGCAAAATTGCGACCAAGTTCATGCCTACCAAAATCGTAAGCAGCATAATGATTACGGCGGCTGTCATCGGCTCCCACGCGCGTTCCGCGCCAGAGAACCACTTATAGATTAAAACGGGCAAAACGGTTGCCTCATCACTTGGCGAACGCGGCACTTCGCTGATGAAGGCCACCATCCCAATTAATAGAAGCGGCGCCGTTTCGCCGAGGGCGCGCGCCATCGCGATGATCGCGCCTGTGAAAATGCCGGGCGCGGCGAGCGGCAATACGTGGTGGAACACCGCCTGAGAATGCGAAGCGCCAAGCCCGAGCGCGGCATCCCGGACGGACGGTGGAACCGACTGAAGCGCGGCGCGAGAGGCAATGATAATGGTCGGTAGAACGAGCAAACCAAGCACCAGTCCCCCGACGAGCGGAACAGAACGCGGCATCCCGAACGTATTCAGGAACACCGCCGCGCCAAGGAGCCCGAAAATGATGGAAGGGACGGCCGCGAGATTATTGATATTGACCTCGATCACGTTCGTTAGAAGCGATTTCTTGGCAAACTCCTCGAGATAAACGGCGGCCAATATACCTACCGGGATCGCGAACAGAGCAGTGATCAGCATCGTAAATAGCGATCCGACGAGCGCTGCAGCGGCGCCTGCAAGTTCCGGATAGGTGCTGTCTGAGTTGGAGAACAGGCTTTGATTGAAGCGATATTGAATCTTGCCGCGCTCCTGCAGCATCATCCCAAAGACGATTTGCCGGTTGCTGACTTTGCGGTTCTCGCTCGAACTCGGAAGAATAATGGCTTCGATCCGGCCAGCGTTTTGCTCGCCCAGATCGGGGAGTGCGCCGGCCATATGTTTTAGCTCAAGCGCCGCGCCCGCGACATCAAGCAGTTCGAACCATGCGCCTGAGAGCGAAATCAAAATGTCGGTATTTGGGGCCGGTAGTGCCTCCACGAATTCCTGGAAATCGACGAACCCGTCAGGATCAGCATCTGTGAGACGGAACATGCCAGATGTGTCGGCGGCAAATCTGCCCGCGCGTCCAACCTCTCGGGATTCATGATCCTTGATGTTGTTTTTGAGATAAAGGTCGAGATCGTCCGACAGCGCTAAGCGCGTCTCAACCGGACCTTCGAATAGGTTGGGATCGTCTTGTGCCTCTTCGGTCAATGGCAATACCGCCAAACGAGTCGTCAGACCAAAGAGTTCGATCCGCGCTTGCCTGTCGGCGGCGATCTCTGGAAACTCCTCCAGCAGGGCGTCCCGGACGGCGAGGTTAAGATCGGAAACTGTCAATTCAGGGCGTTGAGACAGCTCTGATTGATCAATCGTCACAACCAGCATGTGCCGGGAAAACGCGCCAAGCGCTTTACTTGAAATCGAGACCAGCAGGATGGCCAAGAAGCTGATCGCAATCCCGATCGCAAGCTGACCGTACAGCTTGAACCGGCGCTCGGCCGCATGCCGTTTTTTCAAGCGTTGCTCAGCAAACGCTTCCGGGGAGAGCGCTGGTTTACTCATAAGCTTCCCGGTATCGTTGCACCACCCGAAGGGCGATGATGTTGAAGAGCAAAGTCACGCCGAAAAGAACGAATCCGAGAGCGAAGGCAGATACGGTGCGTGCGCTATCGAACGCTGTGTCCCCGGTGAGGAGGGCAACAATCTGATAGGTAACCGTGGTGATATCTGACGTGGGATCCAGCGTGATTAAAGCGCGCCCACCGGCGGCCATCACAACAATCATGGTTTCCCCGATCGCTCGGGAAACACCGAGTAAGATCGCGGCAATGATGCCGGGCAACGCCGCGGGCAGAATGACTTGCTTGATCATTTCAGATTTGGTCGCGCCCATCGCGAGGGCGCCGTCGCGCAAAGACTGCGGAACCGCATTGATCACATCATCAGACAGAGAACTGATAAAAGGAATAATCATGACGCCCATAACGAGACCGGCCGCCAGCGCGCTCGTGGGTTGCGCGGCAAGGAGGGTGTCGGGCGTGAACGGAAGTGCGTTCACCCACTGCGCGAAATCGCGCACCAGAGGCGCGATCAACGTCGCGGCGAAGAAGCCGAAAACGACCGTCGGTATTCCGGCGAGCAACTCTAGGATGGGTTTGACCCAGGCGCGAAATTGAGGGCTCGCATATTCGGAGAGATAGATCGCAGAGAACAATCCAACCGGTACCGCAACGAGCATCGCCAAAAACGCGATCATCAGGGTTCCAAAGAACAAAGGTACGGCGCCAAAATTCGCGCCTGTTTGCGCATTCCAATCTGTTCCAAACAAAAACTCAAAAATGCTCGGACCATCTGGAAGACTGAAAAACCGAACGGTTTCGAACACAAGCGATAGCACAATGCCTGCAGTCGTAAGGACGGCGATTGCTGCGCAAACAAACAAAGCCGACGTGATGCCAAGCTCTACATATGAACGTGCTGGAAAGCGACGGCTCAGTTGATGGCGCCCGAAGAAGAAACCGGCTGCCCCGGCAAGCGTGGCAAGGAAGATCGCCGTTAAGCGCGCTGAGCCTTTTAGGGTGGAGAAGCGCTCCACACTGGCGTCAAATAGCAAGTTTCCTGTCGTACTGGCCCGTTTGCTTTGCGCATACTCGACCACGCGATTGACGAAGAAATCAACTTGTTCAGGGCCGCGCGCGATGAGGTAATCTGGTAGTTCGCTGACAAAGGTGCTGCGCACGAAACCATCTGAAAATAGCAGATACATCAACAGCACAAAGGCCGCCGGCAAAACAGTTGCGATGGCGAGGAAATAGCCGTGGAAATTTGGCTGTGAATTGAGCCGCGCACCGAAGGTCGGTCCAATGGTCAAGGCGCCCACGCGTTGCCGCCCAAAATAGAATGCAAAAAAGGCCGCGGCCGCCAATGGGGCGATCACCAACCATCCGATGGGAAGGTATCCTATTGTTTGCAGCATAAAATGGTCGTTCGCTCAGGTCGGGCGCTCTTACATCGCGTTCTTAACACGTTTGTGACACTGGAAAGCGCGAGGTGCGCTTCGGTCTTTCTCTAGAATGGTATCGGCGCAGAGAAACGCATGCGCGCAGCTGTATCAGGATGGTCTATTTCAAGTGTTTCTGCGTGAAGACACAGCCGCGGATACCGCGTCTTATCGCCATAGAACACGTCGCCCAAAATGGGGTGTCCCATGCTTGCCAAATGCAGTCGCAACTGATGAGACCGCCCGGTTTCAGGATGCAGCTGTAAACGAGATTGGTCTGCGGTGCGCTCAATAACATGCCAGTGCGTAATCGCGGCCTGACCGTCAGGGTCCAAATGCCGGAGCGGGCGATCGAGGGAGTATTTCGCGATTGCTTTATCAATCGTGCCCGTGTCGCCAGAGACCGAGCCCTCGACCAAGGCTTGATACGTCTTGTTGACAGTCCGTTTCTCAAACTGCCGGGACAGCGCGCGTTGCGCCTCCTTGGTTCGAGCGAAGAGCATCAATCCGGATGTGTCCATATCCAGCCGATGCACGGTCAAAACAGGGCCGTAGCGATCACTCGCGACGCTTTGCGCGCAGAACGCTTTTTCCGGGCCTCTGCCAGGTACGCTGAGCAGGCCGCTCGGTTTGTCGATAAGAACGATCTCATCATCGCAATGGATCGTGACAACGGACTCTGCGGGTGGCGGACAATAAGGACTAGGCGCTGGCATCGTCTTTGAGGCGCGGCATCCAAACACCGAATGCCGTTCCGTGGCCTTCCAAACTTTCCACCGCTAAGCCACCGCGATGACGCGCCATAATGTGCTTCACAATCGCGAGGCCAAGACCCGTACCTTCAATCTTTCCGCCGCGGCTTTCATCGACGCGATAGAAACGTTCGCCGAGGCGGGGCAGGTGCTCTTCCGAGATACCTTCGCCATCATCCGTTACCCGTACCCAAAGGGCCGGCGCGCCAGACGCGGCATAGGGCTGTAAGAGCAGCGACCTCTTCGCGTCCACTGACTGGCGGCTGCAAGCTGTGGCGGCGTCGGCCATGGTTGGGGCCGAGCCGACTAAAATTTGTACCTCGCCGCCGCGCCGCGCATATTTGATTGCATTGCTCGCTAGGTTTTGGATGACCTGAGCGATTTCATCATCGTCCGCGATCGCGCGAATGAGGTGATCTGGCGCATCAAAATGGAGCTTGATCCCGGCGTCTTCTGCGATTGGGATGAGGCCAGAGCTGGTCGCGCGGGCTAAATCAACCAACTCGATCTCGGTGCTAGGCGCTCTGTGCTCGCTAAACTCAATTCGAGACAGCGATAAAAGATCGGCCACAAGCCGTTTCATCCGCTCTGTTTGCTGGGCCATGATATCCAGGAACCCGTCCCACGCATCTTTGTCGTCCTTCGCAGGGCCGCGCATGGTTTCAATGAAACCACCAATGGCCGTAAGCGGTGTGCGCAATTCATGACTCGCGTTTGCGAGAAAATCGGCGCGCGCTTTCTCGGCGCGGCGAACGGCAGTGAGGTCCTCAAAAACAGATAAGACGGACCCGGACTCGGGTCCTGGACGGACATGCGCCATCCAGACTTCAGCATCTCCATGCTGCGTGAATTCAACGCGCTCATTGGCGCCGTCCGCCGACACGCGTTCTATCGCAGCCAACAAATCTGGTTGCCGGAGCAATGCTGCGGGTACGCTGGTAGCGGTTTCATCAAGGCGAAACAGGCGACGGGCATGCCTATTCACCGAAGAAAGTTGCCCGGCGGGTGAGACCAATAAGGCCGGTAAGGGCAGGGCTGCGATAAACGATTCGATCGCTGTATCTTCACCCTCGGTGGTCTTCGACTGCGGTGGATCCAAAACCTCCGCCGTGCGAATTTTTTGAGCCGCTGGTGCGGAGCCGACATAAAAGGCGAGTGCCCCGGCCGTCATAACGACTGCCGCCGTCATCCATTCCACCAAGCCAATGGCGCCTGTGACCAGTAATAGCGCAAGCACAGCGACACCGCCGGAGGTTAGGACAAAAAAGTCCCGAAACCGTTTTGGTGGATCTGGTTCGATCTCTGGTTTACTCTGCGACATGGTCGCTCAACTTCCGGTTAGCATATGGTCCGTTATGTGCCTTCCGGCGTATAAACAGGTGATGCTGATCGGCAAGAGCGAATGCATTTTGCTGATTATTGAAAAACGATAATTATTTGTTGACAGTCGAATAGTCCGGGCGTAAAGCGACGATCCTAGGTTAAGAGGTTTCTATGAAACAAGCGGGTATAGTATTGGGGTTTCTGGCATTGGGCGCGTGTTCTAGCGTTCCGAGTGTGCCAAGCCTGGCCGGACAACCAGAAGCAATATTCCCGGTCGCACCGGATGCGCCTGAAGTTTGGGCGGCGTCGGGTGTTGCGGGCGAAATGCCGACGTCCGATTGGTTGAGCCAGTTCAATGACGAGACTCTCATCGACTTGGTCAATGAAGCTCTGTCGGCCAACCCCTCCATTCGCTCGCAATTCTACGCTGTCGAAGCCACGCGCGCTCAGGCCCGCAGCACTTACGGACGGACACTCCCTAATTTGTCTGCGTCTGCGTCCGCAGGCGGCACCAGCAACTATATCGCATCGATCGATAGCCGGGTTGATGATCCAACCTTTGGCGTCGGGTTGGATTTAAGCTGGGACATCGATCTCTGGGGCCGCCTCCGTGCCGGCATCAATGCTGCCGAAGCAGATCTCGTTGCGAGTGAAGCCGATCTTGCCTCCGCGCGATTGGCGCTCGCCGCTCAAACCGCGTCTGCTTGGTTCGATCTGAATGCCGCGCTTGGCCAAGAGCGGGTGGCGGTTGAAACGTTTGAAGCGCGATCTCGCGCGCTTGAGCTGACCGAACGCCGCCTCTCGCGTGGGCTCGCATCAGCGCTTGATGTTCGGACCGCGCGCACGACACAGGCTTCGGCTGAAGCGTCGATTGCAGCGCAACGCCAGGCCAGCCAAAACGCCACCCGCCGCCTCGAAATCTTGCTCGGTCGCTATCCGAGCGCTGAACTCGAAGCTCTGGCTGTTCTACCTGAGCTGAGCGCGATTCCTCCCTCCGGAAATCCGACTTTGTTGCTAACGCGCCGCCCAGATATTGCGGCGGCAGAAGCCCGATTGACCGCTGCTGGATTGCGGGCGGAGCAGGCACGTCTCGCGATGCTTCCTGGTTTGCGGATCACAGGGTCAGTTTCGACGACTGAGACCGATATTTCCGACGCGTTGGACCCAACGCGCGTTGCAGCACGTTTGATTGCAGGCCTGGCAGCGCCGATCTTCAATGGCGGCTCACTCGACGCAGATCGCGACGCAGCAGTCGCCAGCGCGCGTGCGGCCGTTGAAAATTATGCTGCGACCACGCTAACCGCCTGGCGCGAAGTCGAAGACGCGCTCGCCGCCGATACGCTTCTCGCCTTGCAAGAAGATGCGCAATTCCGAGCCTTGGAAGAAGCGCGCCTCGCCGAAGAATTGGCGACCCGGCAGTATACCAACGGTTTGGTCTCGATCTTTAACCTGATCGATTCGCAAACGCGTCGTTTGAGCGCCGAGAGCAGTTTGATCTCTGCGCGCTCAGCCCGCGCATCAAACCGCGTCAGTTTCCACCTCGCTCTTGGCGGAGGGTTGCCGGTTCCAAATCCGGCCGCTCCCACCGCCGATAGCAATAACAGCCCCGAAGAGGCAGTCCTCCCATGAGCCGTATTATCTCAATCTTTATAACAATCGCAGTGTTGGCTGGTATGGCCGTCGTGGCGTTCATGACGGTTCAAATGCTGAAGCCGGAGCCAGAGCAGGCCGAAGAGAAGTTTGCAGGCCTCTCTGTCTTCTCTGAAGAAGTTCGCCAGGAAGACTTGGATTTCCATGTCACTGCGCAGGGCGAGGTTCGTCCTCAGCGCGAGATCGTCGTGGCGCCTCAAATCGCTGGACGTATTTCTTACGTTTCGCCCGACTTTATCGATGGCGGCTTCATCCGCCGTGGCCAAGTCTTGGTGCGTTTAGAGGTTGCTGATTACGAGCTCGCGGTTGTCCGCGCTCAATCTGGCGTGGCGAGCGCTGAGCAGCGCCTCGCTCGCGAACAGGCTGAAGCCGAGATTGCCCAACAAGACCTGATTAATCTCGGGATCACAGATTCTAGTCCGCTTGCGCGCCGTGAGCCTCAATTGGCAGAAGCCCGTGCGGCTTTGGAATCGGCAAAGGCTCAGCTTGCGGATGCAAACCTTGCGCTGGGTCGAACAGCCGTTGTGGCCCCATTTGACGGCCGTGTCCGCGAAGAGAATGTTGATGTCGGGCAATTTGCGTCGCCAGGTCAGTCTCTGGGCCGCGTGTTCGCGACGGACATTGTTGAAGTTGCCTTGCCGATTACGGATGATGAGCTTGGACGGTTGGGTCTCCCGCTGGCCTTCGCAGAATCTGCGAGTGCGCCTGGACCAGAGGTTACATTCTCTGCCGCTGTTGCTGGCCAAATCCGCCAATGGACGGGCCGGATTACGCGAACATCGGCATCGGTGAATCCGCAAACGCGATTGATCAATGTCATTGCTGAACTCAACGATCCGTATGGCGCCGGCGCTGATGATGGCGCACCGATGGCACCTGGCCTGTTCGTCAATGCAGACATCGCGGGCACCAAAATCGAAGATCTGCTGGTTGCGCCTCGCTCTGCGATCCGTGGCGGTGAGAACATCTTCATTGGCGACCCTAAAGAAGGCGCGCTACGGATCTATGAAGTCGATCTGGTGTTCAGCTCCCCAGATGGCGCTTGGTTCCGCAGCCCTGATGTTGCACCCGGTGATCTTGCCATCACGAGCCCAATCCGCGGTTCAAATGACGGTATGAGCATCACCATCCTGCAGCGCATGGAAGACGGCTCGATCAAAAATCACAATGAAGAAGCGAACGCTGATGACGACGAAGATGGCTCCACCGGTATGGCGGACGTTTCGACGGAACTCGTCTCAGCCGCTGAAGACGGAGACCTGTAATGCTCGGAATGGTATCCTGGTTCGCGCGGAACGCGGTTGCCGCTAACCTTCTGATGGTTGTCGCCTTTGTTGGCGGTGTGCTCGGGTTCAACCAGATGGAACGCGAAATGTTCCCGGTGGTGCCCGTTGCTGGTGCGTCTGTGACCATGTCTTGGCAAGGCGCGTCGCCCCAGGATGTCGAAGAGCAAATCATCACGCGTATCGAAGAGGCGGTTGCCGATATTGACGGTTTGGATCGCATCACTTCGATCGCGCGTGAGAGTTTCGCGGTCGTCAATATTCGCGGCCGTGATGATATCGACATGCAAGTCTTCATCGACGAGATCAAACTGCGTGTCGATCAGATTAATAACCTTCCACAAGCGGCGTTCCAGCCGCAAGTGACCCGCTGGGAGCAGCGAGATTGGTACTTCGGCATGGCCATTTATGGCGAGGTCGATTCTCGAACTCTAAAACGCGTCGCCGATGATGTGCGCGATGATATTGCGGAGATTAGCGGCGGTGAGCTGGCGGTCCTGCAAGGTGTGCTCGACGAAGAAGTTTCGATTGAGATTTCAGAAGATGCGCTGCGCCGTTACAATCTCAGTTTCTCTGAAGTTGCGCAGGCGATCCGGCAGTCCTCTCTAAACTCTTCCGGCGGTCAGATCCGGTCAAATGTTGGCGACGTCTCCATGACGGCGCGCGCCTTGGCGGATACTCAAGAGCAATTTGAAAAGATCATTGTTCGCCAATCCAATGATCAAGGAACAATCCGCGTCGGGGACGTGGCGGAGGTAATCGATGGGTTCATCGATGCCGATTTGGACGCCACCCATAATGGCAGCCCAACCGCCTTTGTTATGGTCGTTCAGCCAGACCGAATGGATATCGTGAATTATGCCGACAGTTTCCGCGACTATATTGACCGCGCGAACAATCCGGCGACGGGCATCCTGCCTGATGGGATGCAAATCGAAATCCTGTGGGACAATTCTCAACCCTTCCAAGCGCGGATGCAGCTGATCTCTGAATCGGCTCTGCTGGGCGCTGTGTTGGTGATGTTGGTTTTGATCCTGTTCCTCCGCCCAATTGTGGCGTTCTGGGTGACGATCGGGATTATTACAGCGTTCGCTGGTGGGATCATGCTGATGCCGCTCTTTGGAGTGTCCTGGAACGTTCTCTCGACCTTTGCGGTTCTGCTTGTGATCGGGGTGATCGTTGATGACGCCATTGTTGTGGGCGAGAATATTCACCGAGAGGTCGAAAGTGGCCGGCGCGAAGGTCTCGATGCCGCTGTCGTCGGCACACAGCTTGTCTTCAAGCCTGTCGTGTTCGGCGTTATCACAACGATTATCGCGTTTGCGCCGTGGGCGATGCTGACCGGTCCGACCCGGGCCTTTACCCAGCAGATTACGTTCGTTGTGATCGCGTCACTGATCTTCTCGATCATCGAATGTATGTTCATTCTTCCGGCGCACCTGTCGCACATGAAGAAAGAGGACAAGACCAAGCAAAACGCGCTCGCGCGCTTCCAACAGCGCATCGCTGACAGTCTGCTTTGGTTTGCCCAGCATATTTACAAGCCTGTACTCGAGTTCGCTTTGCGCATGCGTTACGCGACCATCGTCTTCTTCTTTATCGTGTTCGCGTTCGCGATCATGTTGGTGGCGAACCGTGTCGTGCCGTTCAAGTTCATGCCTGAGATTGAGAGTGATCTCGTCCAGGTCACGATCGATATGCCAGAGGGCACGCCTTTCTCGCGAACCCTGCAAGTGCGCGACCAGCTGCAAGCTGGAATCAATGCGGCGGAAGCAGAGCTCAATGCGAAATGGAACAGCGAGATTATTCGTTCTGATGGCGGCTATGAAGGCGGTGTCTTGAACGGTGCGTCTGTGGTTGCATCAAACAGTCAGATCCAATCTTGGATTGGATTGGTGCCACCGGAAAACCGTCCGGAGCTTCTTTCAACGCGTGAAATTTCGGAGAAGATCCGAGAACTCGTTGGCCCAGTTCAAGATGCCGAAGAAGTGAGTTTCGACTTCACGGATAATGAGAACGATACCGGCGTACGGTTCGCGCTGAACCACCCGGATCTGGATCGTCTTCGTGAAGCGTCTGCTGTCGTGCAAGAGCAGCTGGCGACCTATGCGGCGGCCTACGATATTGGTGACAACCTGACTGCGGCTGCAGATGAGCTTCGCATTGAATTGAAGCCAGGGGCTGAAGCCCTGGGTGTCTCCCTCGCGGATGTATCACGGCAAATTCGCCAAGCTTATTTCGGTGAAGAAGTGCAGCGTCTACCGCGTGACGGTGAGGATGTCCGTGTGATGGTTCGCTTGCCGAAATCAGCGCGGACAGATCTCGATAGTATCGACAATCTGCGGATCCGTACGGCGGATGGACGTGAGTTGCCGCTGACACAGGTCGCTGAGTTCACTTACGCGCCAGGGATCAACCGCATCCTGCGCCGGAACCGGACACGATCAGTATCTGTCTTCGCTGACGTGCTCGGCGATGGCGGACGCGGCCAAATCATGGCAGACATGAATGTCAATTTCTGGCCTGATTTTGAGAAGCAATTCCCTGACATTGAGCGCGGTGCTGCTGGTGGGTTCGAAGAAGAACAGCGCTTCTTCAACGAGCTTCAGATGCTAGCGGCGGGTGCGATCATCTGTATGTATATCGTCCTGGCAATCGCGTTCCGCTCTTATGCGCAGCCATTGCTCTTGATGACGGCGATCCCATTTGCCGTGACGGGCGCGATCCTTGGCCATGCGATCACAGGAACGTCCATGGCGATGTTCTCAATCTTCGGGATTGCAGCGGCGGCGGGGGTCGTGATCAATGACAACTTGGTTTTGGTCGATTTCGTGAACCGAAAACGGGCTGAAGGAGTCGGGGCTGTTCAAGCCCTGGTCGATGCGGGTGTCTCGCGTTTCCGTCCAATCTTGCTGACCTCGGTGACGACTTTTGTCGGGATCCTACCTTTGATCGCAGAACGCTCCATGCAGGCGCAATTCCTCAAGCCTATGGTGATTTCACTCGGTTATGCGGTGGCATTCGCGATCTTCGTGTCGCTCTTCTTGGTGCCAACCCTTTACGCTGTCGGCGTTGAAATTGGCCGCGTCTTCCGGTGGAGCTGGGGCGGTCGCCCTTATCGCAAAATCGGCGAGTCCTATACGGGCGAGGTGACCATCGATAGCGAAGAGTTGATCGGAACGAGTGTGGAAACACCGCGACCACTCCCCGCTGAATAGGGCATATAATTAAAATCCAAACTTCAAACGTTCCGGGAGAGACGAATGAAAAACCTATTGCTAGCGAGCGCGGCGGCGCTCGCTTTAGCGGCTTGTGGGGCAGACTATACTTCACAAACGCCGACCGATGGCGATGCGGCCACAGCGACAGAGCGTGTGGTCGAAACCACGTCGCGCGATGATTGGGGCGAATTTGGCCTCGATCTCGATTCGGTGAAGTCAGAGGTTCACCCTGGGGATGACTTTTTCAACCATGTAAACGGAACGTGGTATGATGAGTTTGAAATCCCAAGTGATCAGACGCGCTATGGCTCTTTCACGCTGTTGCGCGAAAAGTCTGAGCAGCGGGTCAAATTCATCATTGATGATCTCGCGGCTGCAAAGCCAGATCCGGCTACGCTCGAAGGCAAAGTCGCAGCATTTTATAATGCCTTTGTCGACACAAATGCGATCGAAGCAGCCGGTATGGCGCCCGTGCAACCCTACCTTGACCGGATCGACGCGATTGAAACCAAGGAAGATCTTGCGCGAGCTTTTGCAAGCGTCGGCTTTTCAAGCCCAATCGGTGGCGGCGTCAGCATTGATGCGAAGAAAACCGATGAGAATATTTTCTATATTTCTCAATCTGGCCTCGGGCTTGGGGATCGGTCTTACTACATCAACGATGATGAAAAGAACCAAGAGATCCGCGATGGCTATGTCGCGTTCCTGACCACTGTGCTCGAAGCGGCAGGGTCAGAGGATGCCGCAGGCGGCGCTGCGCGTATTCTCGCCTTGGAAACCCAGATTGCGGAAGCGCATTGGGATCGCACGATGAACCGCAATCGCGACCTCACCTACAACAAGCTGAGCAAAGACGACTTGCTTGCGCTTGGCGGTGAGTTCCCAATTGATGCGATGTTGGATGAGATCGGCGTGGCTGATCAAGCCTTCTTCGTTGTTAGCCAGGTGATGCCATCTGCAGAAGAAATCGAAGAGCTAGGCCTGCACGAGGATCAGCTTGAAAAGATCTCTGGTGGCGGGATCGCTGCAATTGCCGAGGTTATGAATTCCGCGAATCTAGAGGACTGGAAAACCTACTTGAAGGCGCGCTTCGTTGCGTCGAACGCCAGTGTTCTGCCGAGCCAGATTGATGAGGCCAGCTTTGCGTTCTTTAATCAGCAATTGCGGGGCCAGGAAGAACAACGTCCTCGTTGGAAACGCGGCGTTTCTGCCGTTGAAGGCGCCCTTGGGGAAGCTGTCGGTAAAGTCTATGCGGACCGCTATTTCCCTGCTGAAAACAAAGCGGCCATGGATGAGCTTGTCGCGAACCTTCGCCTGGCGATGGCAGACAATCTGAATGAAATCGATTGGATGGGCGAGGACACCAAGGTCCAAGCGCGCGATAAACTGTCTAAGTTCACGCCAAAAATTGGTTTCACCGAAAAATTCGAGACCTACGACGCTTTGAACGTGTCCAATAGCGCCTTCGAAAATGCTCACGCTGCAGATCGCTGGGCGTTCGAAGACAATATCGCGAAACTTGGCCAGCCGATCGATAAGACCGAGTGGTTCATGCTGCCGCAGACGGTGAACGCTTACTATTCGCCAACGCGGAATGAAATTGTCTTTCCCGCCGCGATCCTACAGCCGCCGTTCTTCAACATCGATGCCGATCCGGCGCTCAATTATGGCGCGATTGGCGGTGTGATTGGGCATGAGATCGGTCATGGGTTTGACGACCAAGGCTCCAAATCTGATGGCGATGGCGTTCTGCGCAACTGGTGGACCCCCGAAGACAAAAACGCCTTTGTCGCGCGGACCGATGCACTCGTCGGGCAGTATAACGGTTTCTGCCCCCTCGATGATGGCGAGACATGCGTGAATGGACGTCTGGGTCTCGGCGAAAATACAGGCGATCTCGGCGGCCTCTCTATGGCTTATAAGGCTTATAAGATGAGCCTCGACACAAATGGCGATGGCGAGCTCAGCGCCGACGAAGAAGCCCCAATTCTCGGCGGCCTCACCGGCGATCAACGCTTCTTCATGGCCTGGGCGCAGGTCTGGCGAAACAAGTATCGCGAAGAAGCTTTGCGCCAGCAGCTGGTACGCGGACCACACAGCCCGCCTTATTACCGGGTCAATGGTATCGTCCGTAATTTCGACGAATGGTACGAAGCGTTTGATGTCGGGCCTGAGCATGAGCTGTACCTGCCGCCAGAAGACCGAATTCGGATCTGGTAAAGCGAGAAAACTTTCCATTTCAAAAGGGCGAGCCTCGGTTCGCCCTTTTTCTGTCTGCAGAATATTCCTGTTTTCCTATGGTTTGTGCGGCGCACATTGGGGTATAGATCATTTCTGGGGCGAAATGATGGGGTGAGCAGTGCCGAAACCAAAGACTGTAAGCGCATATTTTAATGGGCTTGAACCGCACCAATCCGCGATCGCGATCGCGTTGGAGGATGTCATCAAAAAGCAGTGGCCGCATCTCACGGTGAAGCTGGCATGGGGCTTTCCGTGCTGGAGTGGCAATGAGCGTGTATTCTCGATCATCGCGCACGCGGATCGCTGCAATCTGCAGCTTTGGCAGGGCGCGCGCTTGGCCGATGATTACTTCGACCGCATTGAAGGCACGGGCAAAGCGCTGCGGCATGTCAAAGTTTACTCTGCCGATCAGATCAATGACGAGCTGATCGACATCATGGACCGAGCCGTTGCGCTCGACACGACTGCACCGCAGAGGGTGCGATAAACGCGCGTGGCATTTTTCCGTCCCCGGGTGACTTGACGATCATAGGTGTTCGCCTCCATTTGTTCGCAGGTGCACAATAAGCATGAGATAGAAAGCTTGTAGGAGGGCTTACAATGACCGCGACGGATCCTGTTGTAATTGTTGGAATGGCGCGCACGCCGATGGGTGGCTTGCTCGGCGACTTGTCAGGCATGTCTGCGAACGAGCTCGGCGCCATTGCTGTTAAAGCGGCTGTCGAAGAGGCAGGTCTCGGGGCGGACGAAGCCGATGAGATCATCATGGGCAACTGTCTTCCTGCGGGCCAAGGACAAGCCCCAGCGCGTCAGGCGGGCTTCAAAGCGGGTATGGATAAAGGTCTCGAAGCGACGACGATCAACAAGATGTGCGGATCAGGTCTTCAAGCTGCAGTCATGGGACGCCAATCGATTGCGTCAGGTGACGCAGACATCGTGATCGTCGGCGGCATGGAGAGCATGACAAACGCGCCGCATCTTTTGGATGTCCGTAAAGGCCACAAATACGGCGACATGGGCGCCAAGGATCATATGGCACTTGACGGTTTGACTGATGCCTATGCTGGCGGCCCTATGGGCGCCTTTGCTGATATGATTGCGGAGAAGTATCAGTTTACGCGCGAACAACAGGATGCTTATGCGCTCGAGACGTTAAAGCGCGCGCAAGAGGCGACCGAAGGTGGTAAGTTCAAGCGCGAAATCGCGCCCGTGACTATCAAAAGCCGCAAGGGCGAAACGACTGTCGAGACCGATGAGCTGCCGCGCACCGCGCGTCCTGATAAGATCCCGTCTCTGCGTCCAGCGTTTAACAAAGACGGCACCGTAACGGCGGCGAACGCATCAGCGATTTCTGATGGCGCCGCTGCGCTTGTGTTGATGAAAGAGTCAGAAGCTGCGTCACGCGGCCTGACACCGATTGCGAAAATCGTTTCGTCCTCCAGCCATGCGCATGAGCCAGAGAATTTCACGACCGCGCCGGTTCCAGCCATGGAAAAAGCGCTGTCCAAAGCGGGGTGGTCAAAAGACGAAGTTGGTCTTTGGGAGATCAATGAGGCGTTTGCCGTTGTCCCGATGATCGCGATGAAGGAACTCGGCATCAGCCATGACATCGTCAATGTGAATGGCGGTGCTTGTGCCATGGGACACCCAATTGGGGCGTCGGGGGCTCGGATCTTGATTACGCTCTTGGCAGCTATGGAAGACCGTGACGTGAAAAAAGGCGTCGCATCGCTTTGCATTGGGGGCGGTGAGGGTATCGCCATGTGTGTCGAGCGGGCTTAGGCGCGCTTTGCTAGGTGAAACGAAAATCGTTGATCACTTCGTCGAGCAGGCGAAGTGGTGCGACGCGCTAGGGTCTCCCTTCACTGCGGCCCTGCAAAACAAGTTCGCTGCAGATTATGAAGCCGGTGGTCCGATTGCTGTCATTTGCAAGGACTGGACGACCAATCCGCGAAAAGATGCGTTGGGGTTGCGCCTGGCTGGGGCGCTGCATCATGCCGTCTTGTCTGGGACCTCGCCGGAACTCGCTGATGTCTACCCGAAAGGGGACGGTGTCTGGCACATAGACGCTATCTGGCCCCGCGCTGTGGCTTGGCTTTCTGGCAACATCGAAGCGGTTCGAGCCTTTATTCAGAGCCCGCCTCAAACCAATGAAACACGGCGTGCAATCATTTTTCTGCCGGGGTTTTTGAAATTGGCGGCGCGGTTTCAGATGCCGCTACACCTTTTGGAAATGGGCGCGAGTGCGGGGCTCAACCAGAATTGGGATTGCTTCAATTATGAAACCGAAACTTGGTCTCGCTCAGGAAGCAGCGATGTAACAGTTCGGTCAGACTGGCGCGCGCCTGTGCCGGATGACCTCGATGCGCAAGTTCAAATCGCGAGCCGTGCTGCATGCGATTTGAAGCCAATTGATCTGTCTGACCCCGAACAAGTGCTGCGCCTGAAATGCTATACATGGGCGGATCAGCAAGAACGTTTGACCCGTTTGGATGCGGCGATCCGTTTGGCCGAAGCGCAGAAAACCAAAGTGGAGCAAGCAGATGCGCTTGCTTGGTTGAAACACCGCCTTGCAAATCGGTCTCAGTCCGGTGTCACGGTGATCTATCACTCTGCCTTTTTGGTCTACCCGCCGCGCGATGTGATCGCACAAATCATGGAAACCATTCGCGCTGAGGGAGAGCAGGCGACGCCAGATGCGCCATTAGCTTGGCTCAGCTATGAGGCTGAGGCGCTCTTTGGTGGGGATCCCAATAGTGGGAATATGCACGCCAGGCTACAAACTTGGCCGGGCGGTGATGTGGAGGTCTACGGCCAGTCAGATGGCCACGTGACGTATGTGGATCCTTACCCCGCAGGGATGTAGTCGCTGACCAATCCGAGAGGCACCGCGGTGGTCCGCTTCGCAACATTGATAATGATGCGAGACTGCACGTCTGAGACTAAAGCTGAGCCCAGCAGCTTATCGCGCAGAAACTTATCATACGCATACATATCCGTCGTGGTGACGCGAATGATATAGTCCACGGCGCCGGTCACAGTCATACATTCCATGACCTCAGGCCACTTGCGGACCAGTTCTTCAAACGCTTCCAAATTCTCTTTGCTCGGCAGCGCGAGTTTGACGTTCGCAACCACTTCAAATCCGAGGCCGAGGCTTTGGCGATCCAACAGCGTGACCCGCCCCTGGATGATGCCGGCCTCTTCCATCCGTTTGATCCGTCGCCAGCAGGGAGAGGAGGATAGGCCAACACGTTCCGCGATATCCGCAACAGAAAGCGACGCGTCTTTTTGAATCAGATCGAGAATCTTGGCATCAATGGTGTCGAGCTGCTCGGACAATTCTTCCCCCAAATGGCGTGTTATTTGGTTATTTATTGCTTGTAATAGCCCTCAAGTCGCAAACAAGGCAAGTATTTTCGGCAGTTTGTTGGGATATATGACCTAAACGCAACACTGGAGGACGGCGCTTTGGAACATCGTGAAGTCACGCTGGACGACAAATATGATCTTGTCGAGGGCAAAGCTTACATGACCGGGATACAGGCACTCGTCCGCCTGCCTCTTGATCAAAAGCGGCTTGATCTTCAGGCAGGTCATAACACAGCGGGTTTCATTTCCGGGTATCGCGGATCTCCCCTGGGCGGTTATGATCAGCAGCTGCGAGCGGCACAGAAGTGGCTCGATGCGCATGACGTGAAGTTCTGGGAAGGCTTGAATGAAGACCTTGGAGCGACCGCCGTTTGGGGGAGTCAACAACTTGGTCTCTTCCCAGGCGCACAGCGCGACGGACTGTTCGGCATCTGGTATGGTAAGGCCCCAGGGGTCGATCGGACGGGCGATGTTTTCAAACATGCGAATGCCGCTGGAACCTCTCCACATGGCGGCGTGCTAGCCGTCTTGGGCGACGACCATATGTGCAAGTCTTCGACGCTGCCGTCGCAATCGGAATTTGCGATGCAGGATGCTGAGATCCCGGTCCTTAATCCGGCATCGATTCAAGATGTGCTCGACTATGGTCTTCATGGGTGGGCGATGAGCCGCTTCACGGGCGGTTGGAGCGCAATGATCGCGCTTGCTGATACGATGGATAGTGGGTCCGTCGTCGATGTCTCGCTCAACCGTATGAACTTCGTGACACCGGACTTCGTGTTCCCTGAGGATGGTGTGCATATGCGCCGCGCTGATCCTCCACTCGAAAAAGAACGCCGGCTGCGCGAGTATAAATTGCCAGCGGCGCAAGCCTGGGCGCGCGCGAACCAGCTTGATCATGTCATTCTTCCGAGCGCGAAACCGCGGGTAGGTTTGATCGTAACAGGCCAAGCTGCGCGCGATGTGTTTGAGGCTCTGGCCGCGCTCGGCCTCACGCCGGAAGAAGCGTCGAAGCTCGGGGTCACGATCTATAAAGTGGCGATGCCTTGGCCGCTGGAGCCGGAAGGTATTAAAGCCTTCTGCGCCGGTCTGGAGCGGGTCTTAGTCATTGAGCACAAGCGTCCCCTGATCGAAGATCAGTTGCGCGCTGCGCTTTATCCTTTACCCGAGAAACAACGCCCTATGCTTGAGGGCAAGCAAACCGTTGATGGACAGCCTTTGCTCAGCCAGATCGGATCTATCGCGATCCCAGAAATGGCGGTGGCGCTTCGCGGTGTGCTGCCAAAGGGGTGGAACACCGAAAAAGCAGACGCCTATTTCGCTCGCGTCGGACGCTCGGGTGAGGCCGCACGAACGAATGCCACCCCAACCGTCCGGACACCCCACTATTGTTCAGGATGCCCGCACAATACATCGACCGTGGTTCCGGAAGGCTCACGAGCACTGGCTGGGATCGGCTGCCATTATATGGCGAACTTCATGCCAGACCGAAACACGGATATGACCAGCCAAATGGGCGGCGAGGGCATTGCTTGGGTCGGCCAGCATTTTGCAACCGACGAAGACCATATGTTTGTCAATCTTGGCGACGGGACTTATTCCCATTCAGGGTCTCTTGCCATCCGTGCAGCTGTCACTTCTGGCGCGAATATTACCTACAAAATTCTCTACAATGACGCCGTCGCAATGACGGGTGGGCAAACGGTCGAGTCCGGCCAGACACCGCAGCAGATCGCCACTCAGGTAAAAGGGGAGGGCGTCGAGACAATCGTCATCGTCACCGAAGATCCTGTTCGATATGCGAACGTAAAAGGCCTGCCACGGCGGGTGCGAATTTACGAACGCAGCGAGCTCGACAAAGTCCAAAAGCAATTGCGTGAGACACCTGGGGTCTCCGTCCTGATCTATGATCAGATTTGTGCGACCGAGAAACGTCGCCGGTCTAAGCGCGGATTGCGCGCACCGGACCGCACGCGTGTTCTGATCAATACCGAGGTTTGTGAGGGCTGCGGCGATTGCTCAATCAAGTCGAATTGTCTCTCCGTCGAGCCCGTTGAAACCGAGCTCGGCCGCAAACGCCGGATCAATCAATCGACCTGCAATACCGATATCTCTTGTGTGAAAGGGTTCTGCCCGAGCTTTATCACGGTCACGGATGCGGAGTTCACGGCGAAAGATCAGCTGCGCCCAGATATTGACGCGGACAATATCCCACTGCCGGAGACGCCAAGCCTAGAGAATGTCTGGAACGTTCTGTTTACCGGTGTTGGCGGGACGGGCGTCACCACAGTCGCTGCGATCCTTGCCATGGCGGCGCATGTTGACGGGCATGCTGCGTCGAGCCTGGATATGACCGGCCTCGCGCAAAAGGGCGGGCCTGTCCTCAGTCACCTTCGCTTTGCCCGCGAGCCCGACATGATTTCGACCGGCCGCGTACCGCCAGCAAGCACCGATTGCATGATCGCCTGTGATCTTGTGGTCGCGGCAGGCGGTGATGCGCTTAACCTTATGGATGCCGATCGTACGGCGGCTTACGCCAATAGCGATGTGACGCCGACGAGCGAGTTTATCCGAGATCGGTCGCAGAAATTTGAGAGCGATTTGCTCGCCGCGCGCGTGAAGCGCCAGGCGACAGATTTCGCTGCTTTCGATGCTGAAGCCTTGGCGATCCTCTACTTCAATGAGGCGATCTATACCAATATGATCATGGCAGGATATGCTTGGCAGAAGGGGCAATTGCCGATCTCATTGCGCGGCATCTATCGTGCGATTAAACTAAATGGTGTGAAGGCTGACGACAATATGGCGGCCTTTGATCTTGGTCGTATCGCTGCCTATGATCCAGAGCGCCTCGAGCCGGCTAAAGATCCACGCGGTCATATCACGCCGATGAGCTTGGATGAGTTGATTGAGAATCGTGCTTTCCGTCTGACGGACTATCAAAACAAGACCTATGCGCAGACCTATCGTGACTTCGTCGAGCGGGTCCGCGCTGCCGAAAAGGCTGCTGGCCTAGACGAGCGTCTAACAGAAGCGGTGGCTCGGTTTGGTTATAAACTGATGGCCTACAAAGACGAGTATGAAGTGGCTCGGCTTTGGACAGATGGAAAATTCGACTCCTATTTGGCGAAGAAATTCAAGGGTGGGAAAGTCGCTTATCACTTGGCGCCGCCGCTCAACTCCAAAAAAGATGAGAACGGTCATCTGATCAAAAAACAGTTTGGGCCATGGATGAAGACGGGTTTCAAATTGATGAAGCGTTTCAAATTCCTCCGCGGCACGAAATTCGATCCCTTTGGTTGGACGGAAGAGCGCAAGCTTGAACGCCAATTGCGGGATCAGTATTTAGACAATGTCGAGCGGATGCTGAGTGACCTCAATGAGAAGAATCTCGAACTTGCGGTGGCGATCGCTGAAATCCCTGACGAAATAAGAGGCTATGGCCACGTGAAAGAAGCGGCGATTGCAAAAGCGGCCGCACACGAGGCTGAGCTCTGGCAGCACTGGCCTCATAGTACGCTGCCTAAAGCGAAGACCACTTTGATCGCGGCGGAATAAAAAAATGGCGATGCGTGGAGAAACGCATCGCCGGATTTCCCGAAGTTTAGATGGGGTCTACTTCGAGATTCTTAGGTCAGAGATCGACACAGCGATCTGACGATAGGCATCCTTCAATTCCGCGCCTGTCTCCGGCTCGAAATAATAGCCTGGACCGGTGGCACAGTATTCCAAGACGGCCTTGCCCGAGTTTGGAGCGTTCAGAGCAACTGCATACACCTTAACGTCCTTCAGCTTGATATTGTCGCAAACATCGCGCGCTTGAGCGTCAGAGCTGCCTTGGCCGGGGAAAATCTCCGTGTTGAAGGCGCCATCTGTCATCAAGATGACGATTTTCGCGGAATCTGGCTCGGTATAATCGAGGGGCTTCGCATCGCCGGTGAAAATCGTGTTCCACTCTTCAGATACGAGGTACCAAGTCCATGCAATTCCGAGATGTCCCGCTGTCCATCCGCCCGCGGTGAGCGAGTTGACGTAATTGTTCAGCGTCGTGCGATTATTGGTTAGTTCAACCGGTTCGATATCCCGGCACTCATCACCATCATACTTGCTGTCATATGGACGGCTTGGATGACCGACTTCCCAATACCCACCATCGCTGTAATTATCGTCTTCGATGAACCAAGCTTGTTGGTGCGCGAGATAACCGCCTACGTCCGGATGCAGATCGGTGAAACGGAATGGTCCGTCACGTTCCCAGACACAAGTCGAGGTCAACGTACGCGTCTTTGTTTCTGGCTCAGAGCCACCTTCTGGTACAAGCGTGAAGTCAAAGGTCTCATCGAACAGCTTTGTGCCCTTGCGGTTGTTCTTTGAGTAAGCTCGCAGACGCAGCGTGAATTCGCCCATATCCCAGGCTTGACCGGTCATGTTGCTGAGACCGCTATCGCCATACAAAGCATAGGGTTCAGCGTTTTCGTTCTTGATCTTGTACTCAGTGCCTGAGAGCTCCAAACGCATACTCTCGACCTGACCATATAGGTCATGAGACGGGTTCATCGTGATGGCAATCGTTAAGTCATCATCCTGATGATCCTGGACCTCGATCACGGCATCTTCGCCAATTTCAGAGATCAGTTCGCCGGTATCGGTATCATAAAGACCGATCAGGAAATCGTCGAATGTGGATCCTGTTGTGAGATCGCCTGCTCCGTAACCTGCAGCAATTGTGTGCGTATAGGTTCGTGTTGCTGGAACACCCGCAACATCTTCAAAGAAATCGCCAGCGTCGACCATGCCATTATAAGACACCATTGCGAGGCGCGTTTTCTCAATCACATCTGGCGAAGCATCGATTGGAAGAAGAATATCAACCGCGTCTTTCGCTGCGACTTTCAGGTTAGACAGCCGGTTAGAGCTGTTCATCGAACCTGAGACGTCAAACATGAAGGCAACGTCGATTTTGTCGATTCCGTATTCAGACCCGGACTTAACTGTGAAGGGCATGCTGTCATGTCCCACAACCTTCATAAGCGAGGTGGTTTGTTGACAGCGCATTTGCGCATCGATTTCTTCGTCTGTCGTCGACACGGTGACAATCGCTGCATTACACGCCAATCCGCCTAAATTGTTCAGCTGTGCGTCCATATATTGTTGGACCGCGAGCTTCACCTCAGTATCTGAAGCCCCCGTCTGCTTGACTTTCGCAGCTGCAAGCACGGCTGAATCCATGATCAGCTGGGCTTTCGCCTTACGTTTTACGGTTTGTTGGAAATCAATCGCAAAGCCTGCGACCGCGACTAACGGGATAAGAACCAATCCGAATAGAATTGCCACCTGCCCGCCTTCATTCTTGAAAAGCTCAGTGTGTCTCATTTTTTTTTTAACGCTTCTGCGTCCTAACGCCCAATTTATGAGACACAGAGATAACGAACCTTGATTGAGGTCCGATTAGGTTTTGTGTGTGGATTATCGCGCCGTCGCAGAGGATTTGTTTACCATGTCTGCGGGTTCGGACTGGAACGTAAAAGCGAGTCGTGTTTTGCAGAGGGCATGCGACAATATCTGAACCTACTTCAAGACATTCTCGACAATGGCGTCGAGCGCGGCGACCGCACCGGCACCGGAACGTTCGGCGTCTTCGGGCGACAATTGAGATTCGACCTGTCGGAGTCTTTCCCGATGGTGACGACAAAGAAGCTGCATCTGCGATCGATCATTGTAGAGCTGCTTTGGTTCCTGCGCGGGGATACCAATGTCCGCTGGCTTCAAGATCGCAAAGTGTCGATCTGGGATGAGTGGGCTGATGAGAATGGCGACCTTGGACCTGTTTACGGTAAGCAATGGCGTAGTTGGGCGGCCCCAGATGGTCGTGTCATCGATCAGATCCAATGGGTGCTCGACGAAATCCGGACCAATCCGAACTCGCGGCGGATGGTTGTTTCTGCCTGGAACCCAGCGGATGTCCCCTCGATGGCGTTACCGCCATGTCATTGCCTGTTTCAGTTCAATGTCATGGACGGTCGACTAAACTGCCAACTGTATCAGCGCTCCGCAGATGTTTTTCTGGGCGTTCCGTTCAACATCGCGTCTTACGCGTTGCTGACCATAATGATGGCGCGTGCGACGGGACTTAAGCCAGGCGAGTTCGTGCATACATTTGGGGATGCTCATCTTTACTCGAATCACATTGAGCAGGCGCGGCTTCAGCTGACGCGAGAGCCATATCCAGAACCAAAAATGATCCTCAATCCGGACAAAACGGACCTGTTTGGTTGGGAATATGAAGATTTCACATTGGTGGATTATCAATCGCATCCACACATCAAGGCTCCCGTCGCCGTTTAGCGCCCGATTGCCCATGGCCTCCCCGATAGACCTTTGCTAGAAGGTTAACAAAGGGGAGACGGACATGTCGAACACGACCTTTGAAACCTTTTTGGTCTCGGGATTACTCATTCTCATCATCGCCATCGGCTACCTAGCTTGGTCGGCATGGCGGTGGGTGGATCGCGAGCGTGACATGGAGAAGCGCTCATTAGATGGCATTCGCCACGAGATGCGCTTGAACCTGAAGCGGCTTCTGGATGAGCTTCGAGGAATTTCCGATGGGACGCTGGCAAGCGAAATCGACGTCATTCCTGTCGTGCACCCGCAGCTCGATGCATTGCTGACCCGTCCGAATGAAGCCGATCGCCGGGGCCTCACGATCATCCGCGGGAACTATAATGAGCTCAGCGCGCACAAGCAGTCCTTGCGAACCGCGTTGGCGAGCGCTGGCGGTGTTGAGCTCCCTGCCAACCGCGCAGTCCAAGCGCTCATTGGGTCGATCGCGACCCTATATTTATGGGAAGAGCATAAAGGGAGCTCGCCCGAGCGTGCCCGTTCCACGAGAACTTGGGATGTCCGCGATTGGATGAAGGCGACCCCGTTTGACGCGCACGCGCTGCCCGGGTTGCATTTGCGCGATGAGGTTGTCGCCTATTTGCGCGCGGAGGGCATGACTCTGACCCCGAAACCGCTCACCCACACAGCGCATGAATTCTATTCGATGCAGTATGATCGAAAAGCCGATCCGAACGCGCCATTCTGGAAGCGCAAGCCGAAGAAAGACACCGCGGAGCAAGTTGCTGAGGACGCAGAAGAGCCGGTCGTTGAGACATCCAGCGAGCCGGTGGAAGCCCCAGTAGAGCAGGTTGTAGAGCCTGATCCGGTGCAGGAGACGCCTGTCGAGCGAGCTGAGGCGCCTCAAGCTGAGGCAACCGATACAAATCCACAGATGAGCGAAGCGGAACCAATTGAACCCGCAGCCGAAGCGATGCCAGAATCAAAGCCTCCTAGTCCAGGCTCAGTTCACTAACCGTATGGATCTCAAGCAGTATATTCGCACCATCCCTGACCATCCGAAGCCAGGGATTATGTTTCGAGACGTCACGACGCTGATGGCCGATGCGTCTGCATTTCGGCAAGCTATGCAGGACATGGCGCGCCCTTTTCGCGACCAAGGGATCGATCAGGTCGCCGGTATCGACGCCCGGGGTTTTATTCTCGGCGGTGCGTTGGCGATAGAGCTTGGCGCTGGATTTACCGCGCTGCGCAAGCCAGGAAAGCTCCCTTGGACGACGTTTAGCGAGACCTACGATCTCGAATACGGTACTGATGAGTTACATATGCACACCGACGCGCTGAAGGCCGGCGACAAAGTCTTACTGGTCGACGATTTGATTGCGACGGGCGGAACTGCGGAAGCGGGGCTTAAGCTCCTGCGAGCGGCGAACGCAAACGTTTTGGGCGCAACCTTTTTGGTAGACCTCCCCGAACTCGGGGGCGCCGCGCGGCTGCGTGAGCATGGAATTTCGATACACGCCCTCATTGAATTTGACGGGCACTGAGGAATGGAGACTGAGGGATGAACCTGAAGAATTGGACTGCTGGATTGGTTTGGCTGCAGGAATTGTTGGATGCGCGCCGGCGGAAGCCCCGACTGATCCAACTGCGGCCGCGGGGGACGCTGCTTCATCGAGCACCGGTGCTACAGGCTATTTGGCTTACGCAAACGATGCGTTCACTGTGGCGGGGGCGAGCGAAGCAGACTTGTCTGGTCTCGCCGCGAGCCTTCCGTCTTATGCAAGTCTGACCTGGGATGCGAAAACCTTTGATGCGGCTTCTGGCGCCACAGTTTTTGAGGGATTGGCGCTTGGATTTGGCGGTGAAGAAAAGTTTGGGATCCAGTTCGAAACCGCAAAGCTTTGGGGTTACGAAGATGAGCTTCTCCTATCCCGCATGGCGGGCGAACGACTCGCTGAGACGGGGACGCTGTTCACCCGTTTGGAAGGCACGAATGTTTCCTATTTCGGAGTTGCTCCGGTTCTGAACTCCGTTTTTGAAGAGACACTGGAACAATTAGACGCCGAGCTGCCCGAGGGTTTTGAGTTCGGGTTTGATCGGTTCGACAGCAATACTGAGCGCTTTGTGATGTCCGGCGTGTCCCTGCGCCCTTGGGAACTAACATTGTTGGCGCCCGAAAAAATCACTGATCTCGACGAAGACATTCCCTCGGAAGTGATTGATGTTGTTCATGGCGGGCAGCGCTTGATCGCGGTTTCGCGGTCGCTCTCAATTGAGAAAACGGTCTCACTCGACACGGATTTCACATTTGAAATGCGCCAGCCTGGTGCGGAAACCAATGTATCTGTCTCCATCGAGCTTGCCGCCGCCGAAGGCATTCAAGGCTTTGATATCGAGAAAAACATCGCACGCGGCTATAGCGGGTCGCAAACGAACGTCTATTCTGACGAGCTTGTACCGGGCGAAGTCGTCACCTTCTCTGGCTTCCCGGCTGGTTTAACCCTGGCGCAGCAAGAGAGCTACGAATCCTAAGAGATGAAGAACTTCAAGCTGGACAAGCTGATGGGCTTTCTGGCGCGGTCCGAGCTGCGAATGATGGATGAACGTGATCTGTTGAGCCTCGGAACCTGGGAAGTCTCAGAATATGTTTCCCAGCTCAACGACAAAACCATCCTCACCGCGGAGCGCGGGTACTTTAATGGCGAGAATTTTGAGTGGATCATCCCGAGCGATCTAAGTTTTGGCCTGTCTGGTGCGCAACTCAATACCGGAGAGCTCGGCGAGTTTTTATTCGTGTTCTTCGAAACCTTCATGGCTGGCATGAATGAAGAGGACCTGCCTGAATCAGAACGCGAGCAAATGGCGATGGTGCGTGAGGGCGTTGAAAAGGCGATGGAATTACTTCCTGAGCATGGCTTAGACATTCTGCCATTTGATATGTCGGTATCCGCCAAATGGGGTGCCGATACAGGCCCAACCGATTTTGCTTTTGAATGGGACGCCGATGGATACGGTCGCACTGAACTGTCAGCCGGGATTTCGCTGCCAACTTATGAAGCGCTGCAAGCTGCGTTCGAGTCTGAAGATCGCGAGGATGCTTTTGAAACCGCTTTCCAGGAAGCTTTCTCATTCCGGGGCGCTCGATGGTTCGAGCAGGATAAGGGTGTCTATGACAAACTGTTCGGCTTCGCTCATGCCTTAGGCAAGTAATATCCGAACGAGGGGTGGGGCGCGGTGCTGGGCAGCATGGAACCCGCACAGATGCGATCCTACCTCGGAACCATGGCGCGAATGGGTAAAGCCAGCGCCGGGGCCGAGTTTCCGCCAGCGGCAGATTGGATTGAGGCGATGGCAACTTACCTGGAAACCGGTGGCTCGCTTGAGATCGCGTCCAACCCACCGCGTCCGATCGATGAGGAATTGATTGACAGTTATGAGGATGATCCAGAGCCAGAAGAGATCGTAGAAATCTTCGGGTTAACGGTTACCCACACAAAATAGGCATCTTCCTGCTTGACCCGGCGCCCCGCGCACATCAAATCTCAGGCCAAGAGAATTGCGGAGACTGCATGACACGCCTTGATGACGATAACGAAGCGAAACCGATGAGCGAGCCGAACGCGTTTCTTGAAGAAGCGCTGTTCAATGCCCGCACCATCATGCTGACCGGTGGCGTCGATGATAAACTCGCGCGCCGCGTCTGTGAGCGCTTATTGGCGCTCGCATCGGATAGTTCTGATCCGATCCTGCTGGTGATTTCATCGCCAGGCGGGCACGTCGAATCTGGTGATATGATCCACGACATGATCAAGTTCGTGGGCGCGCCGGTGAAAGTGTTGGGCTCAGGCTGGGTCGCGAGCGCAGGTGCGTTGATCTACTCGGCTGCGAAGAAAGAGAATCGCTTCGCACTGCCGAACACACGCTTCCTCCTTCACGAGCCACGCGGCGGTGTTGGCGGGCAAGCATCTGACGTGGAAATCCAGGTTCGTGAGATCGTTCGGATGCGCGAGCGCTTGAACAAAATCTTTGCGGAAGCCACTGGGCAGCCACTCAAAAAGATTGTCGAAGACACCGATCGTGACCACTGGATGAGTGCGGAAGAGGCTGTGAAATATGGTCTCGTCAGCAAAATCGTTTCTCACCATAGCGACATTAAATAGAAAAAATTGCTTGGTGATTTGCAAGCCGTAAAGGAATTGCGGTCACTTTCTCATACTCTGTAGTAGAGTTTGAGGGGCGTGTTATGCCTGTTTGTCTGGGCGATTTCGTCGAAACCGCGAAACCAATATCCGCGTCGACGCCCCTCTCACGAGTCGTTGAATTGTTTCAGAACGACCCGGGTGCGAACTATTACATCCTCGTTCGAGACAAACGCCCGGCGGGCTTGATTAGCCGCACGATTGCATTCGAATTCGCAGTCAGCGCTGGCGCGAACCATCAGTCCAATCTATCGATCGGCGACCTGGTTTCCGCGCGCGCCCTGATTTTGAAGTCCAGTACGACCGTTCGCGAATTCATCGGTAAAATTGGATCGAAGATTGATGACGTGATGTCCCGCGGGTGCATCGTCGTCGAGGATCGACGCTTTAAAGGCGTGCTAAGCCCGGCGAAATTCCGCAATGCGCTTATGTCCGCGTTTGCTGAAAGTCCACGAGAGGCGCCTGCCGCGAGTCCACATCCTTCAAACACACGGGAGCCGGCAACACCTTTGCTAGGAACCCTGGCGCACGAAATTCGAACACCGCTGACAGCGATTATGGGCCTTTCGGACATGCTCGCGTCTCGGATCAAAGACGATTATGAAAAAGATATCGCGCAAACCATCGTCCGCTCGAGCGAAACACTCGACCGCATTTTGACCGACACGCTCGACTTCGCGCGCCTCGAAGCCGGTAAACTATCTGTCCGGGCCGAAGCGACCGATATTGGAGAGGTCGCGGCTGATCTGCGCCGTTTGTGGGGGAATGAAGCCTCCCGGCGAGGACTCAGTCTTCGCGTCGGTGTTATCCCTGATGGACCAGGGCACGTCATCGCAGATCATGGTCGCATCCGTCAGATCGCGAACAATCTCGTGTCCAACGCCATTAAGTTTACCCGGGAAGGGCAGGTCGAGGTCACCTTGTTGACGCAGTCCGTTGGGCAGACTTTAATGTTGATTCTCTCGGTCGCGGACACCGGGCGCGGTCTCTCTGCGGAGCAGCGTGATCGGTTCATGCAGGTCTTTGAAAAAGGACCGGAGATCGATGGCGTGAAGGGATGGGGCCTCGGACTGACGATTTCCCGCGCGCTCGCAAAGGCGCTTGGCGGCGGTCTCTCTCACGCAGATAACCCGAACGGCGGCAGCATCTTTACGCTCAATGTGCCCGTGGAACGCGCGACGACCAAAGAGACCGGAAACTGGCTCAACAAGTCTGCACCGCGCAAGGGCAAGTTCGAACTCGGTGATATTCTCTTAGTCGAAGATCACGAAGCATCCGCAATGGTTGTGATCAATGCGCTGGAGCAAGCCGGATGGACGGTCCACCACGCAGGTACTCTGCATATGGCAGAGTCTTATCTGTCGCTCAAACAGTTCCAAGCCGTATTGACCGATCTGCATCTGCCGGATGGCTCAGCGATGAGTCTGATCGATAAGATAAGACGGCGCGGCGGTCTGAATGGATCCGTACCCATTGTCGCGCTGACGGCGGATATCGCAGATCAACGTCGACAAGATTGTATCGCAATGGGCGCAGACCGTGCCCTTAAGAAGCCAATTGCGGGGCCAGAACTCGTAGCGACGATTGCTGACGCTCTCATGTCACGTGCTGCTGGGCATGTCTCGGCCGTTGAATTGCGCGGTCGCCTTGCCGGTTAAGGTAAGAGGCTAACAACTTAAAAAATGACCTTCGGACAAGGCTTGCTTTGCCGGCCTGAATGCGCGATCTCACCTGCATATAATCAGACAGGTTCGGGAGAAGCGCGATGCGCGAAGTAACTCATTTCATCGGTGGCCAGCAGGTGGCTGGGACATCGGGCCGGTTCAGCGATATTTATGATCCAAATGTGGGCGAGGTTCAGGCGCGCGTTGCACTGGCAACGGAGGCTGAGGTCGCCGCGGCGGTTGAGAATGCGAACGCAGCATTGCCCGTCTGGGCCGCGACCAACCCGCAGCGCCGGGCGCGTGTCATGTTTGAGTTTAAGCGCTTGCTCGAGGCCAATATGGATGAGCTGGCTGAGCTCCTCTCATCTGAGCACGGTAAAGTCGTGGCAGACTCGCGCGGTGACGTGCAGCGCGGCATCGATGTGGTCGAGTTTGCCTGCGGGATCCCGCATCTTCAAAAGGGCGAATATACCGAAGGCGCGGGCCCAGGTATTGATGTCTATTCGATGCGTCAGCCGCTGGGAGTGGTTGCCGGGATTACGCCGTTTAACTTCCCAGCGATGATTCCATGCTGGATGTTCGCAGTCGCAATTGCTTGCGGGAATACATTTATTCTCAAGCCGTCCGAGAAAGATCCGAGTGTCCCGCTCCGCATGGTGGAACTGTTCATGGAAGCTGGCGCTCCAGCGGGCGTCCTCAACATGATCAATGGCGATAAGACCGCGGTCGACGCCATCCTCACCCATCCGGACATCAAAGCCGTTAGCTTTGTCGGGTCGTCCGATATTGCTCAATATGTTTACGCCACTGGCACAGCGCATGGAAAGCGCGTCCAGGCTATGGGCGGCGCGAAGAACCACGGCATCATCCTGCCGGATGCGAATATGGAACAAGCCGTCAAAGACATTGTCGGCGCGGCTTATGGTTCGGCGGGCGAACGCTGCATGGCGCTGCCGGTCGCCGTTACGGTTGGTCAAAAGACTGGGGATGAGTTTGTTGAGCGGATGATGGAAGCCGCCCAAGGCCTAAAAGTCGGTGTGTCCACGGATGCCGAGGCTCACTACGGTCCCGTCGTCTCTGCCGCGCACAAAGCGAAAGTCGAGAGCTACATCCAGATGGGCGTCGATGAAGGTGCAGATCTTAAGCTTGATGGGCGCGGCCACACGCTTCAAGGCCATGAGAATGGCTACTTCATTGGCCCCTCTCTCTTCGACAATGTGAAGCCTGGCATGCGGTCGTATGAGGAAGAGATTTTCGGACCGGTCCTCCAAGTGGTTCGTGCAGAGAGCCTTGAAGAAGCAGCCGCTTTGCCAAGCAATCACCAATACGGAAACGGCGTTGCCATCTTCACCTCAAATGGCCGTGCGGCACGCGAATTTGCAGCGCAAGTGAATGTCGGCATGGTTGGCATTAATGTGCCGATCCCGGTGCCAGTGAGCTATCATACGTTTGGTGGGTGGAAGCGGTCTGCTTTCGGCGATACCAATCAGCACGGCCCTGAAGGCGTGCGCTTCTGGACCAAGATCAAGACGGTGACCTCCCGCTGGCCGGAAGGCGATATTGGCGATCAAGCTTTCATCATTCCGACGATGGGCTAGGCTTTATTCCGGTGCCTTGCGCACCGGAACTTCAAATCCGCAAATATCGAGCATCTCAGGGGGCTTGCGATAGAAGAAGTCTTCTTCGCGCACCCGCTTGGCCGTTTTGGCATCTTCAAAGGCCTGCGTCGGCATCGCCTGAACTCGATAGGCCGGGCGGATGGCGGCCGCCATGTCCGCAGCAACGGTCATCGACATTATTTCATCGCCCTGCTCAGGAGCTTGGATCACACCGCTTTCGATCGCTCTGACGCCGCGCTTCAGCTTCTGAACGTATTGCATGCCATCGATAACGCGGCCGAAAACGGTGAGATTGCGATCGAGATATCTCTGGGCATCGAGTACGATGTAAAACTCCGTGCTGCCGCTATCGGGATCATTGTCTCGCGCCATGGCGAGGGCGCCAGGGCAATGCAGGAGCCATTCGCTGCCCAAGGTTTCGCTGCGCCCTACGGCGAACCCGTCAATGTGCCCGACAACCGGCGCAAACAAGTCGGCATTTCCAAGCGGAACGAAGGCAGCGTCTGAGATCGGGCGATCGTTCTCATTCTCGAGGGTCGGGTATGGTTCGATGAGCTCGTCTTCTTGCAGGCCACCTTGTGCAACAAAGGCATCGATGACGCGATAGAAGCGGGTTCCATTATAGACATCGTCTCGGACCAGTTGGCGGAATTGATTGGCGTGATTGGGGGCGAAATCTGCATTCAGTTCAATGACGATATCGCCATAGACTGTTTCCACGAGGATCAGGTTTTCCGGTGAAACATCCCGCCAATCGGGCGCAAGTGCTGAAGCGATTTCATCCTCGGTCAGTTGAACCTCGATCGCTTCCTGTGCCTGACAGGCTGACATGATCGACAAGGCAAGTGCGCCGAAAACCAAAGACCGCATGAGGAAGCTCCAAATATCTGTTCTGGCGCGAGCCTAGCTAGGGCGACCTGCTTTGGCCAGTGCGCTTGCCTCAAGGTCATTCTTGCGACAGCGGAACCGCGCCGTTACCACAAGGCCATGACGAAAACCGGCTATGAACCTCTAACCTCGATTGATGCGATTACGGCTGGATTGGCCTCTGTTGGCTACATCTCGACCCGCGAAATCTCTACGGCGATCTATCTCGCGCACAATCTGCGCAAGCCTATTCTAATTGAAGGCCCGGCTGGGGTTGGCAAAACCGATCTCGCCGCCTCAATGGCGCGCTATCTCGATGTCTCTTTGAACCGCTTGCAGTGCTATGAAGGGCTCGATGAGGGTAAAGCTTTGTATGAGTGGAAGTATGGCAAGCAGCTGCTCTACACTCAGCTGTTGAAAGAAAAGCTAGGTGAGGTGATGGACGGCGCCGGAACGCTGAATGCCGCGTTCGACAAGCTGACCTCGTTTGAAGATCTGTTCTATTCGGAAACTTTCCTGGAACCGCGTCCGCTTCTTACTGCGATGAAGCAAGACAGGGGCTCTGTCTTGTTGATCGATGAGATCGATAAGTCTGACGAGGAGTTCGAGGCCTACCTACTTGAGGTGCTCTCAGACTATCAGGTGACCGTGCCTGAGATCGGTACGATCCGCGCGCAGGTTCCGCCGCTGGTGATCCTAACCTCCAACAATATTCGAGAGCTTGGCGATGCGTTGAAGCGTCGTTGTCTGCATCTCCACATTGATTTCCCGGAAGCGGAACGCGAGCAGGCGATTGTCCGCGCGCGCGTGCCGGATGTCTCCGATGCCTTGCTGAAGCAGCTCGTAGAGTTCGTTCAAGGTCTAAGAGATCTCGATATTCGCAAGCGGCCATCTATTTCGGAGACCGTCGATTGGGCGCGGACGCTGCTACTGATGCACGCGACAAAGCTGGATGAAGAGATGGTGCGCTCGACCTTGAATGTCCTGCTTAAGCATGAAAGCGACATTCAGGCCGTCGACAAAGACGTTCGCACATTGGCCAGAGCTGATGCATCGGCGACCTAAATGGCAGAACAGGTCCTCACTGACTTTATTCGCGCACTCCGTTCTGCGGATGTGCGTGTGTCGACCGGTGAGGCGATTGATGCGGCCGAGGCGGTAAAACTGATTGGATATGCCGATCGGCAACGCCTGCTCGATACGCTGCGTTGCGTCCTGGCGAAATCTCCGACTGAGAAAGAAGCCCATGATCGATTGTTCGATCTCTATTTCTCACGCCAGCCGGTGCCGCAAAGCGAGCCACCTGCGGAGGAAGAGTCTTCTGAAACATCATCGGAGGGCGAGGGACCGGGAGATCTCCTTGACCTGTTAGAGAACGGAGACGAGACCGCAATCGCCATGGCGATGGAGCGGGCCGGACAAGAGGCTGGGCTACAAGAGATCCGTTTTTCGACGCAAGTCTCTTACTACGCGCAGCAAATGATGAAGTCGCTTGGGATTGAGCGCCTTGAAGGCGAGATGATGCAAGCCTTCAGAGAGCGCACGGAAGAAGGGCAGGCTTACGCGGAAGAGCTGATTGAAGGGCGCAAAGAGATGTTCTCGCGTGCCCGTGAACACGCCAAACAGGCCTTTGAAACTTATGGCGCTGGCGCGACGCTTGCGTTCCGGGAAGACGTCCTCGCAGAGACCGCTTTGACGGCTTTGGATGTCCGCGATTTGGGACGCATGCAGGTTCTGGTTCAGAAGATCGCCAAACGCCTCGCTGTGAAACACTCGCGGCGTCGCCGCAAAAAGAACCGCGGCCAGCTCGATGTCCGAAAGACCCTGCGCGCGAATGCGGGCTTTGATGGCGTCCCGTTCGATTTGGCCTGGAAACAGACCAAGCGAGATCGCGCGAAAATCGTTGCTGTCTGTGATGTGTCCGGATCGGTAGCGCGGGTTGTTCGTTTCTTCTTGATGCTGCTCTACAGTTTGAATGAGGTGGTTCCAGACATCGAGTCGTTCGCATTTTCGGGGCGTTTGGAGGATGTTGGGGATACTCTGGAGACAGACGATTTCGCGGCGGCGATGGACAAGATCGTCAATTCGATTGGCATGAGTTCAACTGATTATGGACAGTCGCTTTCCGACCTAAAGATGAACCATTGGAATGCCCTCGATCGCCGAACCACTTTGATCGTGCTCGGGGACGGGCGATCCAACTATGGCGATCCGCGCTTGGACTTGTTCCGGGAAGCAGCCGCGCGCGTGAAACGTGTCATTTGGCTAACGCCGGAAGGCGAGAGCATGTGGGGCAGCGGTGACAGCGAGTTACCGCGCTACCGCCCGCATTGTCATACGATGAAGCAGGTAACGACGATCAAAGACCTGGAACGCATCCTGGACGAAGCTTTGTCGCGGTATCAATAGGGTACAAGCAAGCTAGCGATATAGTCTGCCATCAGGCGACCTGATTGGGTTAAATGAAGCTTTTGGCCTTCCTGTCGCGCGAGCTTTTGCTCGCTCAGGTTTGAGAGGACATCAGTGTCGACTGGCACGCCGAACAGCGTTTCAAATCGCTCTAAGTCGACCCCGCTCGTTGGCCGCAAGGCCATGGCGAGAAACTCAGTCGCCGTATCGTGTTGAGAGAGCTTATTCTGATCCGGCTTTTGCACCTCTAGGTAATCAGCTGGCCGCTTTTTCGCTTCCGTTGCCATCCGATGGCCGTTGATTGTCAGGCGGCCATGCGCGCCTGGACCAACCCCAATCCAATCGCCGCTCGCCCAATAAATATGGTTGTGCCGCGACTGAAAGGCGTCCGTTCGCGCGTGGTTTGAGACCTCATAAGCAGGAAGCCCATGCGCCTCGCAGACCTCCTGTGTGAGGTCATAGAGGTCGGCCTGGTCATCATCTTCCATGGGGACCAAATCGCCACGTGCCGCGCGTTTCCCGAATGCGGTGCGTTCTTCGATGGTCAGCTCGTAGAGAGAGAGATGCGGGGCACCTAGAGCCAGCGTATCGGTCAGCTCTTGTTGCCAGGCCTCAGCGGTCTGTCCAGGGCGGGCATAGATTAGGTCGACGGAGTGATTGTCGAAGTGCTTTTGTGTGCGTTCCACCGCGGCACGGGCATCCTTCCCATTGTGATCACGGCCAAGGAAGGCAAGCGCTTGATCGTCCAGGCTCTGGATCCCCAAGGACAGACGATTTATTCCGGCGAGCGCCCAATCTGACGGAGCGCCGCTCAGAACATCGTTCGGATTGGCTTCGAGTGAGATTTCAGCGTCTGTTTTAAGACCGAAGCTCGCTTGTGCAGCGGTCAGTATGCGCTCCATTTGTGCAGGCGAGAGTAAAGAGGGAGTGCCGCCGCCAAAAAAGACGGAATCGAGCGGAGGATGTTCTGGCAGCGTGCTTCGATGCGCGCGAATATCGTCGACAATCGCCTGAACCAGAGGGTCACTCTCTCGATCCTTCGCGGCGTAGACATTGAAATCGCAATAGGGGCAGATCCGGGCGCAATAGGGCCAGTGGATATAGAGTCCAAACCCAAATTCTGGCCCGACCGCGTTCATTAGAGCAGCGCCGCTTTTAGCTTCTCGAAGGCAACCGCTCGGTGGCTCATCGCATGTTTCTGAGCCGGTTCGAGTTCTGCAAAGGTGACCTCGTGTCCAACTGGCACAAAGACGGGGTCATATCCGAAGCCCATTTCTCCGCGCGGTGGCCAGGTGAGCGTGCCGTGGACTTCGCCCCGAAACGTGACCTCTGTTCCATCGGGCCAAGCGACGGCGAGGCAGCTGACGAATTTGGCGCTCCGGTCTTGGGCATCGATCGCGGCGAGTTCACGCTCAACTTTTTCCATTGCTTTGTAAAAGTCTCGTGGTTCACCTGCCCAGATAGCAGTGTGCACACCCGGCATGCCGCCCAGCGCTGCAACTTCCAGCCCGCTATCGTCGGAAAGGGCCGGTGAACCTGTCGCCTGCGCTGCAGCGCGCGCTTTGATTAGCGCGTTTCCCTCGAACGTGAACTCGGTTTCATCGGGTTCGTCGAGGTCGAGTTCGATCCCGGAGACCACTTCAAACCCCAAGGGTTCAAAAAGATCTTTTAGTTCAGACACTTTGCCTTTGTTGTGCGTGGCGGCGACCAATCGGCCTGTCTGTAGTTTTCGCGACATGCAATGTGGCTCCGATCTTGCTTTTTGAACGAATAACCTTATCGTTTAACGGTAAGTTGGTGACTTTGTGCTATGTGACAAACGTAGCGAAATGACAGAAGGATGACATAAACGCATGTCAGGCACTCGCAAGAATTCAATGGCGGCGGTTCTGTCAACAGTCGTGACCGTGATTTTCTGGCTTGCTATTGTTCTCGGGACGATTCTGTTCGTGATTCTCGGAATTGGACTCCTTGGAAGCCTTAATGGCGGCGAATTGGACCTTCCATTGGTCGAAGCCCGCGCTGATGGTGTCCCGGCTGGACGCATTGCAGCGGCGCTTGTCGGCCTCGCCGTGTTCGCACCTGGGATTGCCTATGTGTGCGCGCAGCTCCGTAAAATTCTATCGACTTTGGCGGACGGCGACCCGTTTGTGCCAGAGAACGCGCCGCGTCTCACGCACATTGCGATTGCCATCTGTCTGGTTGAAATCATCCGCATCGCGTCAGTCTTGATCCTCGCGTCGACGGTCGACCTGGGCGAGGGCTACGAAGCGAACATCAACATCAATATGGCCGTTTGGGGCGCAGTGATCGTACTCTTCATCCTGGCGCAAGTCTTCAAAGAGGGCACTCGCCTTCGCGAAGAAGAGAAAATGACAATTTAGGAGGGCCATAACGTGTCAATTCGTGTGACCCTTGATCGGGTTTTATTGGAAAAAAGAATGTCCCTGACCGAGCTCTCTGAGCGGGTCGGCGTGACGCTCGCCAATCTCTCCATTTTGAAAACCGGCAAAGCCAAAGCCGTTCGGTTTTCAACGCTCGAAGCTTTGTGCCGCGAACTTGATTGTCAGCCTGGCGACATTCTTGTTTTCGAAGATGGTCAATCGAATGAGGCCAGTGAAGCGGCTTAACGAAGCTGCTCGCTTAACAGCTCCAAAGCTGCCTCTGCAAACAGATACATATTCTCTCGTCTGTCGCTGAGGCCTGTTTCGACCGTTCGCGAGTGTTCGGTTGCTCCGACAACGCCGACGCACACATGGCCGGCGGCGTCGCCATAGCCATTGCCACTCGGTCCAGACGCGCCGGTTTCACAAAGCCCCCAACTCGCATCCAGTTTCTCGCGGATCGTTCGCGCCATCAGACGCGCGTACGGCTCTGTCGCTGATCGCATGCCTTTAATATCGTCTCTGCCGAGGCCCATCAGGCCGCGAAACGCTTGCGGGGTGTAGATGACCCCAGCGCCGCGATAGAAGGTTGACGCTCCTGGCACCGCGAGGAGCGCGGCGGAGATTAGCCCACCTGACGATGACTCCGAAATGGCAATGGTTTCGCCCCGCGATTTGAGGGCTGCGCCGATTTGCTCAGCAAAGGGAAGTAAGCGTTCCATCCTTATCCAATCGCTGCTTTCTGGGCCGCGAACAATTCGTTACAACCTTTTTCAGCCAGTGCCATCATCGTGTCGACTTCGCTTCGCGTCATTGGACGCTCTTCACCGGTGCCTTGAAGTTCGATGATTCCGCCGTCTGAACTCATTACGACGTTCATGTCAGCTTCACCGGCGCTATCCTCTGGGTAATCCAGATCAAGCACAGGAACATCCTTGTAGACACCGACTGAAATCGCGGCGGCTTGTTTGAGGATCGGGTCGCGCGAGATGACGCCCTCTTTTTGAAGATACTTGCACGCCAGAGCCAGCGCAACGAAGCCGCCTGTGATGGAGGCCGTGCGGGTTCCACCATCGGCTTGGATGACGTCGCAATCTATTGTGATTTGGTTCTCGCCGAGCGCTTCGAGATCGACCACAGAACGCAGCGACCGTCCGATCAAGCGCTGGATTTCCTGGGTGCGGCCTGATTGTTTTCCGGCGGCGGCTTCGCGCCGTCCTCGTGTATGTGTGGCGCGGGGAAGCATACCATACTCGCCGGTGACCCAGCCTGATCCTGAACCGCGCATCCAGCCCGGGACTTTGTCGGTCCAGCTGGCCGTGCATAAGACGTGCGTATGCCCGAACTTGGCAAAGCAAGAGCCTTCTGCGTAGCGCGTCACGCCGGTTTCGAGGTGAACTTCACGAAGTTGATCAGCGGTGCGGCCTGAGGGGCGGGCGAAGTCGGTCATCTATCAATTCTTTCATAGCTTAAGCTGCACGGCGCAAATTGCGGGTTTTGGGTCTTGTGTCTAGGCTGACTTTCAACCTGGTGAGGATGGGACGTTGGATATCGAAGAGATGAAGGCCAAGGCGGCGCAATCAAAGCGCCCGCCGCGCAGTTTCGCTTATGAGCTGGCGCGGGTCTTTTTCTATGGCCTCTATCGTCTCATGGGATGGCGCGTTCTCGGCGAAGCGCCGCCGGATAAGAAAATGGTGATCATCGCGGCCCCGCACGAGACCAATTGGGATCTCACCCAAATGCTCGGCATCGCGTTTTACTATCGCATTCCTGTGAGGTGGATGGGGAAGAAAAGCCTCGGTGAGGGGCCATTTGGGTGGTTGATGCGGTGGTGGGGATTGCTTCCCGTAGACCGGTCGGGGTCCACCAAACTCGTGGATCAAGTGGTCGAGGCCTATCAGCAGGCAGATGAGCTTTGTCTCGTCATCGCGCCAGAAGGCACGCGCGCCGACGTCAAAGCGTGGAAAACAGGGTTCTACAATATCGCCCTCGCTGCTGAGGTCCCGGTCGGGCTCGGATTCATCGACTATGAAAACAAATTTGGCGGTCTCCATGGCGCCTTAGTGCCGTTCGGAGATTATGTGGCGGATATGGAAAAAGTCGCTGAGTTTTACGCCGCGCGTGTGTCCCGCTTTAATCACCCGCTGACCGGAGAATCTATGAACTCAAAAGACTTGCGATAGTCTTTGGATGTGGAAGCATTACTGCGTATGGAAAATTGCATCGAACTTCTTCTTAAATTAAAAAATGTCTAGTGCTCACTTCGTTTGCGCCCAGATTTGGTGTGCATTGCGGTTCCATCCAACGATAACTTGGGACATCTCATGAAATATTTGCTGACTGCGTTTGCTCTAACTCTCTCCTCCGGCACAGCCGCGGCGGATAAGGTTGAGACAGGAAAAATTGTCTGGGACGCCGGAATTGTTGCGACCGACGGGGTCTACAACAGTCAAATCAGAGAGATCCATCTTGTCTTCTCTCCAGTTGAACGAAACACAAACGGTGATGTGACCCATGTTGGAGCGCCAAATACGCGTCGGCATATTTTGGGAAATGGACGTCGTAACTCAACTACATTTCGGGACCTCGACCTTCCCACCGGCGAGTACATTCTGCATCAAGTTGCGTTTCGCGATGGATACCAATCCTTCTGTCTTCTGGAAAAAACCCAATGGTCGACGTGAAGGCTGGTGAAACGCAGTATTTGGGGCAATTTCAATTGAACGAGCCGTCCGGGTCCCCGACGCTTGATGCGGTATCTTATGTGCCAATCCATGGCATGGCATTCGACCTGGAGACTGCACAGCAAAGCCCTCACTGGCGCTACGGCGACGCAAAGGCCACGAAGATCGAAAGCGTTTTAATCGCGCCAGAGCATGGAGCATGCGGCGCGGCGGCGGTTAAAGTGGCCGCTTGGTGAGCCACGGATTGTATTGAACACAATCCAATGTTGGCAATCGCGTCTGCCCAATTGAAACTCACCCTTCTGCGCCTTATTCAAAGCCTATGAATGCGGACACTTCGATTATGCAGGCGCTCAATCAGCGCTCGCGTGACATCTTTAAGCAGATTGTCGAGACCTATCTCGAAACCGGCGAGCCCGTTGGATCACGGACCTTGTCCAAGGCCGGGATCGAGCTTTCGGCGGCCTCGATCCGCAACGTCATGTCAGATCTCACGGATCTCGGCCTACTCGATGCACCGCATGTGTCTGCAGGTCGGATGCCGACCCATGCGGGCTTACGGCTTTTCGTCGATGGCTTCTTGGAGATGGGTGATCCGGGTCAGGCAGACCGCGCCGCCATTGAGGGGCGGCTGAACAGCGCGGGAAGAGATTTTAGCGGCGTATTGAAAGAGGCCTCATCGCTCTTATCAGGCCTTGCAGGCGGCGCCGGTCTGGTTTCATCGCCGACGCAAGACGCCGCAGTTCGCCATGTTGAGTTCGTGCCGCTCTCGACCGGAGAAGCGCTTTGCGTCCTCGTGAAAGAGCAGGGCGATGTCGAGAACCGACTCGTAAAAATTCCGGCGGGTTTGCCGCAAACCGTCCTGATCGAAGCTGGGAATTATCTTGCCGCGCGTATGAAAGGCCGGACCTTGCATGAAGCAGCGGCAGATGTGCGCTCGGAAATTGCAACGCATCAGGCTCAGCTTGATGCAGCGACCGCTGATCTGGTGCAGCGCGGTCTGGCTGAATGGAGCGGCGCCGCGCCTGGCGAAGAGCGCAGGCTCATCATTCAAGGCCGCGCCAACTTGCTTGATGATGCCTCCGCGGCCGAAGACATGGAGCGTGTCCGTCAGCTGTTTGATGTGCTGGAACGTCAGCAAGGGCTTTTAGAAGTGCTCGACTCAACGCGCGATGCTGACGGCGTGCGCCTGTTTATTGGATCAGAAAACAGTCTTTTTCCGCTCTCGGGTTCAAGCGTGATCGTTGCTCCCTATATGAACGGCGAACGTCAGGTGATTGGCGCCCTCGGAGTGATTGGGCCGACCCGGCTCAACTATGCGCGGGTGATACCAATGGTTGACTATACAGCACGGATGGTTGGAGAGGTGCTCGGCAAGCACCGCCAAGAATGAGTGAATTGAAGCGATGAGTGACGAAACAGTCAAAGACGACGCCCCAGAGCTGGGCCCAGATGCGAGCAAAGCCGATCTCAAAGCGGCGGCTGATGAGATTTTAAAGGCGGCCAAGGCGACTGAGCCAGAGGTAGAGACCGAGGTCGATGCCGAAGCTGATATCGAGGAACCGATTGAGCTGACACCAGAGCAGCAAATGCTCGCGCTCGAGGTCGAAAAGCAAGAACTGCGCGACCAGATGCTGCGCGCCATGGCGGAAATGGAAAATCTGCGGAAGCGGTCAGAGCGTGAAAAGAGCGACGCCCGTGTCTACGCGATCGAAAAGTTTGCGCGCGATCTTTTGAGCGTATCCGACAATATGGCCCGCGCCCTAGAAGCTTTGCCAGAGTCTGAGCGCGACGCGCTCACTGAGGGCGGCAAAGGCTTACTCGGCGGGATCGAGATGACGCAAAAAGAGCTGCACACGGTTCTAACGCGCCACGGCGTTACCGCGATTGAGGCGGAGCCGGGCGCGGCGTTTGACCCGAACTTGCACCAGGCCGTCGCGAACATTCCATCTGAGCATCCGAACGGCACGATTGCGAGCTTGTTCCAAGCTGGTTGGAAAATTGGCGATCGAACGCTCCGCGCCGCGATGGTGGCGGTGAGTGCAGGGCAGGCGAACTAGTTCGCTTTTATCCGCCAAGCTGTGACGGTTCCGGGCTGCCAGTTCGGAACAATGATCATGTCGCCGACGCGCGTCAGATCGTTCTGATAAGTCGGGGTGTCTTCGGTATTGTGGATCTCAGTGGTTTGTCCATCAGATCCAACATGCCAAATCTGTCCCGGCCAGCTTGAGACGAGATAGCTGCCATCATCCAGCACGGCGATGCCGTCCGCGTTTTCCATTCCGCTCGCAATCTCGGTCAAATCTCGCGCGCCGAGCGTTTCGAATAAGCTACCCGAGGCCATGGTCGCGATGAGGAGTCGGTCTCCATCCGGGGTGAGACCGTTCACACCGCCCAGGCGGTCATCGGCGAGCCATTCCTTGTAGCCATTCACATCGATCTGAAAGATCCGCGCGGATCCGGAATCGCTTAGGTAGACACCATTCTGCCAAACCGTGATGTCATTCAGGAAGCCGGCGCCTTCGACAGGATAGGTATTCTCGATCTGGCCTGAGGTGATGTCGATCACATGATAGGCGTCAAAGTCAGACACGAAGAGTTTGCCATCACGGACAGCCATCCCCTTGGGTGCGTTGAGGCCTTGGATCCATTTTTCGTCTAGAACCTCACCTTGCAGAGAGAGTCGGCTGATCCAACCTCCACCGTCCTTGACGTTTCCTTCGCCTGCGACGTTCGAGATGTAGAGAACGTCTTCGTCGGTCGCGACGCCTTCAGGCGCGGCGAAACCCGTTGCAACCCAGGCTTGTTCTAGATTGGGCAGCGCGTTGCTGTCGGGAGAGGGTGTATCGGTCGCGGTCTCAGTTGCTGCCTGCTGCGCTTCGGGCGCACTCGGGCTTTCACTCGTGGCCTCATTTTCTGTTCCCGAACAGGCTGCGAGGGCAAGGACTGAGAGGGATACGAGTAAGCGCATGAAGGGTCTCCAATTTTGATGTGACAAGTGTAGCGCAGATTTGATGGTTTTGCCCACTAAATTCTTTGCCACGTCTATCTCCATAAAACCCCTTGAAGATGTCCCGACGTTTCCCACATTCGGGGAGACCGGAGGCGACCGGACTGAAACACCGTCTTCACCTTCGTCCATCTTTGTGTATAGAGCCGCAGGTTGCTGGTGCTGCATAGCAGGCCGATTCGAGGCAAATGGCGGCGGCTAAGGAGAGAAAAATTATGGGTAAGATTATTGGAATCGACCTCGGCACGACCAATAGCTGCGTCGCTGTCATGGACGGCGGAGACGCCAAAGTTATCGAAAATTCAGAAGGCGCACGCACGACCCCGTCTGTTGTGGCCTTTACCGAAGGCGGTGAGCGCCTGATCGGGATGCCGGCGCGCCGTCAGGCTGTGACGAACCCCGACTTCACGTTCTACGCCATCAAGCGCTTGATCGGTCGTACCTTTGACGACCCAACCGCGCAAAAAGACAAAGAGCTCAGCCCATTTGATATCGTCAAAGGTCCAAATGGCGATGCTTGGGTTAAAGGCCGCGACAAAGACTATGCGCCACAAGAAGTGTCGGCTTTCATCCTGACCAAGATGAAAGAAACTGCTGAAGCCTATCTCGGCAGCGAAGTGACCCAAGCGGTCATCACCGTTCCTGCTTACTTTAACGACGCACAGCGCCAGGCGACCAAAGACGCCGGTAAGATTGCTGGTCTTGAAGTGCTCCGCATCATCAACGAGCCAACTGCCGCGGCACTGGCTTATGGCCTCGATAAAGACGCCAACAAAATCATCGCAGTCTACGACCTCGGTGGCGGGACGTTCGACGTCTCCTTGCTTGAGATTGGTGACGGCGTGTTTGAAGTTCTTTCGACCAATGGCGACACTTTCCTGGGCGGTGAAGACTTCGATCTTCGCATCGTCGACTTCCTGGCCGATGAGTTCAAGAAAGAGCAAGGCATTGACCTGAAAGCCGACAAGCTCGCGCTACAGCGTCTGAAAGAAGAAGCTGAGAAAGCCAAGAAAGAGCTTTCCTCTGCCTCCTCTTATGAAGTGAACCTGCCCTTCATTACCGCTGATGCGAGCGGCCCGAAGCACCTCAACATCAAACTGTCTCGTGCGAAGCTCGAAAGCCTCGTCAGCGACCTGATCAAGCGGACAATTGATCCGTGTAAGAAAGCTCTTGCCGATGCCGGTAAGAACCCATCGGACATTGATGACGTGGTCCTGGTTGGCGGTATGACGCGTATGCCAGCGGTCCAGGAAGCAGTGAAAGGCTTCTTCGGTAAAGACCCGCATAAAGGCGTGAACCCAGATGAGGTTGTGGCGCTCGGCGCAGCGATCCAAGGCGGTGTTCTGCAAGGCGACGTGAAAGATGTTGTCCTGCTCGACGTGACGCCTCTCTCGCTCGGTATTGAAACGCTCGGTGGTGTCTTCACACGTTTGATCGATCGCAACACAACGATCCCGACCAAGAAAAGCCAAACCTTCTCAACCGCGGAAGACAATCAGCCAGCTGTGACCATTCGCGTGTTCCAAGGTGAGCGCGAAATGGCGGCGGACAATAAAAACCTCGGCCAGTTCAATCTGGAAGATATCCCGCCAGCCCCGCGCGGCGTGCCGCAGATCGAAGTGACCTTCGACATTGATGCGAATGGTATCGTCTCTGTTGGCGCGAAAGACAAAGCGACCGGCAAAGAGCAGCAAATCACCATCCAAGCCGATGGCGGCCTCAACGATGCCGACATCGACGCGATGATGAAAGATGCGGAAGCGAACGCGGAAGAAGACAAGAAGCGTCGCGACTTGGTGGAAGCCAAGAACAATGCGGAAAGCCTCGCGCATCAAACTGAGAAGCAGCTCGAAGAGCATGGCGATAAAGTCGGCGAAGATGTGAAGAAAGAAATCGAAGATGCAGCTGCAGCGCTGAAAACGGCTGCAGAAGGCGATGACGCTGCTGACATCCAAGAGAAGCATCAGGCTCTGATGACAGCCGCGATGAAACTCGGTGAAGCGATCTATGGCGCGCAGCAAGCTGAAGCAGCAAGTGCGGACGCGGCGTCTGACGCAGCTGCCGACGGCGATGATGTGGTCGACGCTGACTTCGAAGAAGTCGACGATGAGAACCGTCAGAGCGCTTAAAGCGTTTCAACAATGAATAGAAAAAGCCCGCTCAATTCGAGCGGGCTTTTTTGTGTTTCAGTGGGGTGCGAATGTGCTCCCTTAAGCCGCATTCGCCGCTGATGAAATCAGGCGTGCTGCTGTCTCGTCGCGGTGCTTTTTCAGGTAGCGCATAAACGGTGTGCCGCCGGTGCCGACCTCGGTGTCGTTGCCTGAGGCGGCGCGTTGCTGCTTGTTGATATAGCTTGCCGCATATTCCAGGTGCCGGGTTCTGAAGTCTGCAATCGCTTGAATGATCGTATTGTAAGCGTCTGTCAGACCGCGATCATCTGCACCTTCGACGAATGCGCGCAGCTGGCTTGCATTCCGGGTGTCCTCGATAAACCTGCGATGCGCCGGCGGACGGTAGATGTGGAGCTGGTCTAGGAATTCTCGAAGCGGGTCCGCCGCATGCCCGACGCCCATCAAGGCGTCCATGGCCGGCACAATTGAAGACTGTGACCCGGTCTGTCCGCGGAAAGCTTGCGCTTTGGTTCCGTACTTTTCCACGCCTTCATAGATGATCCCATCTGGCAGCGCCGGATTGTCTTTCCAGCCATGGATGTAAGGCCGTACGCGTTCGAAATAGATATAAGGATCACAGCGTTCCGGCATCCGGTCAAAGACTGAATTGATCGTCTTCCACGTCTCACCAATCCCCTCCAGCACGCTGCGCGTCTTTGCGACATCGCCCGCATTGCTGGCTTCAATCGCCGGGCCGAAGGCGGCTAGGGCTTTCCCGGCTGCTGCCTCAATCGCGACATGGATTAGCACGAACCAATTCTCATCCTGACCGTTCAGGAAATTCTGGATCATATAGATATTGTCGAGATCGACGGGTCTGGTTGGGTCGATCAGCCCCCAATTGTCGAGGACATAACCCGAATATGGCAGCAAAGGTTGCTGTCCGAGGTGATCCGCGAGCGCGACCATTGGCACGGCGAGGTTTGCAGGAAGGGTCTGCGGCGCTTTCGGTTCGCCCCAGACATAGGCTTGAACCATGAATGAGTAATGCACCATACACATCCGTGCTTCAGCGTCGCTCATCTTATCGAGCGGCAACTCAATAACCGGCAAGCGGTCGGTCAGCAGCGTGCGGACCCGGCCGGTCGGCAAAAGATCCGGCAGAGACATCGCGACATCTCTAATCACCGCAAGATCGCCTGATAGGGTCACATCCGTTGCGTCATGGCGGCAAAGGAAGCCGCGCTCGGCAGACATATCGTAGTCGGATAGATTCAACATTTATCGCTCCCAGTTCATATTTCATGCAAGAATACGCGATTAAGGACGCAATTTCCCATCTTGTTCACTTTTTTACGGATGATATACGCAATGAATGACGGAATTGGACGCAATCAACTCAAGAATATTGTCTGCACTGGAGCTGGATGGTCGGATCAGCAACACCGATCTCGCGGCGCAGGTCGGGCTCTCACCCTCGGCTTGCCTGCGACGTGTTCAAGAATTGGAGCGCTCAGGTTGGATCAAAGGCTATCGCGCTGTCCTGGACCGAAGCCGTCTCGGCGCAGGTTTGACGGTGTTTGTGATGGTCGGGCTTTCGGCGCATCTGTCCAAAGACGCGCGAGCGTTTGAGCGCGCTATGGAGGCTGCGCCGCAAGTTCGTGAGTGCCACAACATTACCGGCGCTGTGGAGTATTTGCTGCGGGTCGAGGTGGCGGATCTGCCAGCCTATAAAGATTTTCATGCCGACATTCTCGGCGTACTGCCCCAAGTTCGGTCGATCACGTCACATATCAGTCTCGGCTCGCCCAAGGACAAGCGTGCGTAGGCGCCGAGACTAGTTGGCCCCGTCTTTTGCACAGGCCGAAACGCTTTCGTACATTTCTTCGCCCCAGGATGCGACTTTGCCATTGAAGAGGAAGTCTGGTGGGACGACTTCAGGACCTTTGCCAGGTGGCAAGGGCGGTGTGAAATAGCCGAGCGCATAGGAGCCCATGGCGTATCCCAACATGGCTTGCAGCTCAGGGTCGAAATCCTTTGCAATCTCAGGCGGGCAGGAGAGGTATTGGTTCTCTTCTTGGCGTAGCCATCCAAGCGCGTAGGTGATGTTCAAGCCGATACGGTCCCCATCCGAGACATTCGCGCCGCCGCTGTGAACCACCGATCCTGAGTAAACCAGGACGGATCCAGCGTCCATTTCGGCATACTCAACCTCATCGCGGCTCGGTTCGCGGCCAGGGGCCCATTGATTGGAGCCTGGAATAACATTTGTCGCGCCGTTCTCTTTGGTGAAATCCGTGATCGCCCAAATCGTGTTGAATTGCGGCTCCAGTGTCGGCAAGAGGTAACCGCCCCAGGCAAGACGGTCACGGTGTAGCGGCTGAACGGGCTGCCCCGGCTGGATGCGGATGAACTGGGTCAGGTGCAGCTGGATCGTTTCGCAATACGGTTTGAGGAAGGTCTTCGCACCATTCACAATCGTCTTGTTCATTACCGCATCTCGGCATGCTGCGGAGCGTGCAACCAGAGCGCCTGTACGAGTTGTTTTGCGTCCGGTAAAATCATCACACCCGGTTTCAGTCGCCTCGATGAAGGGCATGCATTCCGATTTCATTTGCGCGAGTGCTGCGCTTGAAAGCGCGCCTTCGACAACGCAGGCGCCATCCGTTTTGAGCGCATCGCTGAGCGCTTCTGGTGAGGCGTCAGCGGGTAGATATTTCAACGGCATAGGTCATCCTCCATCGCTTTTTTGGCATTAGAAAACGCCTAGACGTGGGATGAGTCTAGTTCTGGGGATCAAAAAATGACGAGACGAGCCGGTTGGCCTTCGTACAAAACCTTGCTGGATAGCCAGCTATTTCATACCCAATTCAGCGCGGGTACGGATCGCTTTCGCGGCGCTCACGCGCACCAAGTGACGCCCTTTTTCATCGCGCCAATCTGCCTCCACAAACCCGGTAGTTCGCCCCCGTGAGACGAGCCGACCTTCAATCGTAATCAAGCCATGCGGCACAGGCCGCAAGATGCGCGTTTGAAGTTCCGTCGTGGTGAACCATTCACCATCCTCCAAGCCAGAGGCCATGCACATGGAGACGATGTGGTCACTTAATCCAGCGACCCAGCCGCCAAAGACGCGGCCCTCTGAAATGTCGCGGTCGCCGCTATTCGGCCATTCATAGTGGACATAGCCGTAGCGAACCTCTTTCAGCCACTCTTCTGGGCGGATGCCGAGATTGGCGATCCCAGCAGGTTTGTCCCATTCGTTCGATTTTAGACGATCGAAGAAAACTTGCTGTTCGGCGGAAAGTTCAGTGCGGCTCATTGCGGGATATACGCTCGCGCTTTCAGTTCGACAAAACCGAGCGGATTAAACAATGAGGTGATCCCGATCATCGTGTAGCAGGAGAAAAATGGACCCGGCATCCACTTCGCCTTGGCTTTGAACATCGGTCCCATATGTTTCTCAAAGTCCACATGATAGCCGGTGATGTCGACGACATCGGCCATGCTGCCGCCAGCCGCTTTCAAGATCATATCGATCTCTGCGAATGCCTCATCAGCGCCGCGGAAATAGGCCTCGTCGGACGGGGCTTCCCCTTCTTTCAAAGCCGCGATGACACCGGACAGAAAGACCATATCCCCGGCGCGAACCGCCGGGGCGAATTGCATTTGCTCTGTCCGGTCTTTTAGGCTGTCCGGAACGATCATCTTCGGCATTTTAGACGACCGTCTGTCCACCATCGACCACCATCATTTGGCCGGTCATGAAGCTGCCTGCATTCGACGCCATGTAGACCGCCGCACCTGCAATCTCGACAGGTTCACCGATCCGGCGGAGCGGAGTGGTCGAGGTGGCGCGTTTAAGGGTGTCCGGGTTCTCCCAAAGGGCGCGGGCGAAATCTGTTTTGATCAGGCCAGGCGCAATCGCGTTCACGCGCACATTGTCTGGGCCATATTCAGCCGCGAGGTTGCGCACCAGCTGGAAGTCAGCGGCTTTGGAAATGTTATACGCGCCGATCACGGGCGATGCGCGCAAACCTCCAATCGAGCTGACGATAATGACGGAACCGTCCTTACGCTCACGCATTTGCGGAACGCACATTTGCACCAGCCAGTGATTGGAAATGATATTGTTCGATAGAATTTTCTCAAACGCGTCATCTGAGATGCCTTCCATGGGCCCGTAATAGGGATTGGACGCCGCGTTGCAGACGACAATGTCGATCTTGCCAAACGCTTCATTGGTCGCGTCGACCATGGCTTGCAATTGATCTTTTTCAGAGATGTTGGCTGGGATCGCGATTGCGGTGCCTTCGCCATGTTTATCATTCAACGCGCCTGCCACTTCCTGACATGGGCCTGGCTTACGCGAGCTGATGGTCACTTTTGCGCCGGCTGCTGCGAACTGTTCTGCGATGGCTTTGCCGATGCCGCGAGACGACCCGGTGATGATGGCGGATTTTCCTGAAAGATCGAACAAGCTCATTTGAGCGCTCCCTTTTAACTTGTGTGCTGAACGGGTGATACGCGGCGGACTGGTGTAAGAAAAGGGTTTCGCGAGGTCAGGTTTTGAACGCAGCCCATGCGATCATCGCCCAGCCCGCGAGCATGCCAAGACCGCCAATGGGTGTGATTGCGCCTAACCATCGCGGCGCGCCGAGCGACATCGCATAAAGCGTCGCTGCAAATAGGACGGCGCCCGCCAAAAGAACGGCCGCCGCGCCGCCGAACTTGTCCGAGTTTTGGGCGGATAAAGCTGTCGCGAGCGCAGCATGGATGAGCAAATAGAGCGTGGCGGTTTCCCACCATCCCGCTGCTTTCTCTGTCAGTGTGTAGCCAAGGGCATGTGCCCCGAACGCGCCAAAGGCAACAGAGAGGAATCCGGCTATGGCTCCGAGAACGGTGATCATGAGGTTGGCTCAATCGGAATAGAATAGTTCACGACAGCATGGCTCGAGAGTTTGTCGCTTCCTTCGGCGCGAACGTCTACACTTATCACCGCGAGGGTTCTTCCAAGTTTCAAGATCTGGGCCTCCGCAACAACAGCAGTGCCAATACACGGACGCATGAAATTGATATTCAGATTGCTGGTCAGCGCCATCGGCGTGATGCCGATCCGTGTGAAGATCGCGATATAGGCGGCACTATCGGCAATCGCCATCTGAGTCGGACCATTGATATAGCCGCCCGGGCGCAGATTGCCTGGGTCAACGGGTTGTCGAACGCGGGCATAATTTTCGCGCACTTCAAGAACCCGCTCCTGTTCACCGGACCCTAGGAACACCGAGTCATAGAAGGCGTTCACTTCTTCGACCGTAACGACTGAACCCATGTTCTCCCTCCGATAGGCATTGACGCCTGCTTGGCTTGAAGGCCAACCTATAGACCGATGTCGATCCGAAAAGAGATCACGCCACGGGAGGACCAAGACGATGCTGACCAAAGGTGACGAATATCCGATTCACCAGACCCCTGAACCGATAGCGTTTTCAGGATCTGATCGAAACTTTTACGATCGATATTTTTTCAATGGATACTCCGCTGACGGGTCTGTATTCTTTGCTGCATCCTTTGGCGTCTATCCGCATTTGAATGTCATGGATGGCGCGGTTTCCATCCTGAAAGATGGCGTTCAAAAATCGATCCATGTGTCCCGTCTGCTCGGTATGGAGCGGATGGATACGACGGTCGGTCCGCTCTCGGTTGACGTCATTGAACCGCTAAAGCGCATTCATTTGAAGCTGGAAGAAACCGACGGCATCGCGCTCGATGTGCAATTTACCGGTCGTCACTTCCCGATAGAGGAGCCACGATTCACCTACCGCCAAGGTCCACGTATGCTGATCGACTGTACGCGGATGACCCAGAACGGCCATTGGCAGGGTAGCTTGAGCGCTGACGGCGAGACCGTTGAGGTCAAAGACTTCTTTGGGACTCGCGACCGAAGCTGGGGTGTGCGTCCGATTGGTGAACGCGATCCGCAGCCGGTCTTACCGCTGCAGCTTCCGCAATTTTACTGGCTTTGGGCTCCGACCAATTTCCCTAATCTGTCTTTGTATTTCCATGTGAACGAGGACGGCGCAGGCGGCGCTTGGAACACGCGCTCGGTGCTGGCAATGGACGGCGCTGAAAATGACGGCTTGTTGCATCTCAATCGTCCGAAAATGGATGTCACATGGCGGGAAGGGACTCGCCGCGCAGCGGGTGCGGTTCTGCATGTCGAAGATGGCCAAGGTCGCCCACATGAGGTCACCTATGAACCCATTTCCACCTTCATGATGAAGGGCATTGGATACGGGCACCCGGACAAATCGCACGGATCCTATCGCGGCGATCTCTCTGTCACGCGAGAGGATCTCACGCCCGACAATCTGCCCTGGCAGCAACCGGACAATCTGCACATCCAGGCGATCGTCAAAGCGACCCATAAAGGCCCGGAGGGTGAAACAAGTGAAGGGATCGGCATTCTGGAGCAATTGACGCTCGGCCCCCATGCCCCGAGCGGCTGGAAGGATGTCCTTGATGCTTGAGCAAGATCTCGCTGAAAAGTTTGCGGCCTATGCGGAAGCCCGGCTGCCAGGCGCGAAGAATGCGCGTGTCGATAGCATCAACCGCATCCATGGCGGGGCGAGCCGGCAAACCTATTCGATCGATTTGGCCTATGAGGATGCGACCGGTCCAAAAGTTAAGGGCTTGATCCTTCGCCGTGATCCGCCGGATAGTTTGATTGATACAGAACGCCGGGTCGAGTTCGCGGCAATTAAAAGCGCCTATGGCCAGCGTGATTTGCCGGTGCCTGAAGCTCTGTTCCTGGAAACCGAGAATGATGCCCTCGGCGCGCCGTTTTTTGTCATGGGTCGGATCGAAGGTGGCGACCCGGTTAATCCATTCAAGATCGATGATATCGAACCGCACCGCGCGGCCATCGGCGAGCAATTCTTCCGACATCTTGGATCGATTGCAGCCTTGCCGGTTGAGGGATCTGCTTTGGCTGAAGAGACGGATGTCCCATCGCCAAATGAATGCTGGCGGCGAGAGTTGGACTATTGGGCGAATGAAATCCGTTCGAACGCCAAAGATCCACAGCCCGTGGCGGAAGCTGCGATTCGTCATTTGGAACGCAACCCACCGCCACCAGCGCAGCGGCTTTCGGTCGTGCACGGCGACTACCGAACCGGCAATTTCCTGCAGGATGGCGCAGGCACGTTGACCGCAATTCTCGATTGGGAAATGGCGCATATTGGTGATCCGTATGAAGACCTGGCTTGGGCGACGGATTTGCTTTGGTGCGGCAATGATCAAGAGCGTGCTGCGGGCTTCATTCCCTGGCCCGAGGCCATCGCCATTTGGCAAGAGGCATCTGGCTGCACGTTTGATCCAGCCGCGTTCGAATGGTGGTCGCTCTTCTCTCATGTCAAAGCGCTGGGGATTTGGGTGACGTCTGAAAAAGCTTTCGCCAATGGTGAGAATGATGACCCGATCCTGGCCTGGTCAGGCTGGTTTACCCACGCCGCGCATGAGCTGATGCTCGCGATGAGGCTCGGCCCAAAATATGGAGCAGGCGCATGAGCGATATTGGCATGATCCTCGACCGCATCGGACGTAAGCTCGTCATGGAAGTCGCTCCGAAACTTGAGGGCGATTATTCTGGCGGCCACGCGGCGATGAGTGGCTTAATGTCTGTCATGGCGGGAGAGGCGTGGGACGGCGCCGCCGATCGCTTGGTGAATGAGATTGCAGGCATGCGCGGCCTATTCGCGCTTGCTGGAAAAGACGTCGCTGTCGCCAAAAGCGAGACCCTTAAAATCTCTGACCTCACCGAAGAACGCAATGCGCTGGCGGGTTATCTTACCGCCTTGCAAATGTCACTTGAGAATCGCGAAGACGACGCCGCGAAAGACTTGAACGCCAAGATATGGATGCATTTGATGGCCACCGCGATGGCCCGCATGCCAAGTCCGCCAGACTTCCCTGACGCGGAGGACTAACCAACACCAAACCCCTCACAGGGCGGACCCTTGAGGCAAAAAGAGACTGGGCGCGCTTGGAACAAACGCGAAGCGAACTGCCGCTCTCTCGAGACGGCGCAGATGCGCCTGGTCAAAGCGCGCCCATGGCAGCATGTTTTCAACTTTGGTCTCCCGGATCAAACGTCCGGGACAACTCCGGGGGGATTGCTCTTACAGGTTCGACCCTCGCCACCGCTCATCGGAGGGTGGGCTGAGCTCCCCCGGCTGGCACCAAGCATAAAGGGTTCGGAGCCCAAAGCCCAGCCACCAGACCGCCACTCTCCCCCTCAATCCAGCCGATCCGGACTAGCCTCTCATCAGGAGGAGATGCGGTGAAGTATATGGGACGAGGGAGTGGGTCGGATTTGGGATGGGATGAGCGGTTGGCTTGGGGGTGTGATCTCAATGGGTCGTCGCAACACATACTTTAGTTAGAGTATGTGGAGCATGATCTATGAGGAAGAAATACGTACGGGTTGGATTTACACCGGCTCAAAAGGCTGAGCTGTGGGAGCGATGGCGACGCGGCGAGCAGATGAAGTCGATCGGGCGTGTGTTTGGCAAGCCATCGTCGAGCATTTTCAAGCACATCCGGTCAACTGGCGGGTACACTCCAGTTGAGCGCAAGCGGGCTCCTTCGGCATTGACGCTAGCAGGGCGCGAAGAGATCTCCCGAGGTTTGGTTGCTGGCCAAACCGTACGGGCGATTGCGCGCGCACTCGGTCGATCTCCTTCCACAATTAGCCGTGAGATCAGACGCAATGGTGGCCGGCGTCGGTATCGTGCGGTGCTAGCAGACAAACGCGCTTGGAAGCAGGCCTTGCGCCCTAAGCGCTGCAAGCTGGTGCTCAATGGTCGATTGCGGCAAGCTGTTATTTTCAAGTTGAAGCGCGATTGGTCACCAGAGCAAATTGCTGGTTGGCTAAAGCGCAGATACCCGGCCCAAGAGGCGATGCACGTGTCACATGAGACGATCTATAAGAGCCTGTATGTTCAGGCGCGCGGGGCTCTAAAGAAAGAGCTGGTTCAGTATCTACGATCAAAACGTCAGCTCAGAGGCTCGCGGTACAAGAAGGTGAACAAAGACCCACGTGGGCAGATCAAGGGCGCTGTGTCGATCAGTGAACGCCCAGCTTCAGTCGAAGACCGCGCAGTGCCGGGGCACTGGGAGGGAGACCTGATCTGCGGGCCAAACAATAGCTTTGTCGCCACACTGGTCGAACGTCACTCGCGCTATGTGATGCTGGCCAAGCTCTCCGGTCGTCATACCGAAACCGTCGTCAATGCATTGATCAAACAGTCCAGGCGACTGCCGAGCGAGCTCTATAAGTCACTGACCTGGGATAGAGGCCATGAACTCGCAGACCATCGGCGGTTCACCATGGAGACCAATATCGACGTCTATTTCTGCGATCCGCAAAGCCCTTGGCAGCGCGGCACCAACGAAAACACGAACCGTCTCCTGCGACAGTACCTTCCCAAAGGAACAGATCTATCAAAGTTCACTCAAGGCGAGCTCAACAAGATCGCCAGATCACTGAACGAACGCCCGAGAAAAACACTGGACTTTGAGACCCCAGCTGAGCGATTAAATGCGTGTGTTGCGATGACCAATTGAATCGGCAGGCGTTTTAAGCCGCTCATTCCTAACAAAAAAAGCCGCCCCTTTAGGGACGGCTTTCTCTATTCGTCTCTCACTCCAATAAGAAACGGATCTTGTTTAGTCTTCGCCCGTGTCGAAGCCGCGGATGCGGAGCAGGGGCTCAATGGTTGGGTCTGAGCCGCGGAACAAGCGGTAAAGCTCATCCGCTGGGCGCAGGCCCCCGGACTCGTACACCCACTTTTTCAAGCTCGCGGCGAGTTCTGGATCCCAGATATCGCCCTTCTCTTGGAAGGCAGTAAAGCCATCCGCATCGAGGATCTCTGACCAGAGATAAGCGTAATAGCCAGAGCTGTAGCCAACTGGGCTAGAGAAGATGTGCGCGAAGTACTGGCTGCGATAGCGCGGCTCGATCTCTTCGACCAGGCCATAGCCTTCCAGCGTCTCTTTCTCAAACGCGCGCGCATCCGTGATGGCGAGCGCTTCTTCGTGGCTGAGGCGGTGCCAAGCGAGGTCGAGCAAGGAGGCCGCGATGAACTCTGTTGTGCGGAAGCCCTGATTGTGGTTCGCGGCTTCCCGCATCTTTTCGATCAGCTCAAGCGGGATCGGCTCACCCGTCTCATAGTGCAGCGCATATTCGGCGAGCATTTCTTCTTCGCCGGCCCAGTGCTCAAGGATTTGCGCCGGGAACTCTGTATAGTCGCGCGGACCATCAACGCCTGAGAATTCTGAATATTTGATCTGAGTCAGCAGGCCGTGCAGACCGTGACCAAACTCGTGGAAGAAGGTCTCAACCTCTGAGAAGTTCATCAGAGTTGGCTCACCTTCGGCCGGTGTGATCAGGTTCAGATTGTTGGTGATGATCGGGCGAACTTCTTCTGCGTCATCATAGTTTGTGGACGGGCGATAAGAGCTCATCCAGGCGCCGCCGCGTTTGCTGTCGCGGGCATACATGTCCATCATGAACAGGCCGAGATGCTCGCCAGTCTCTTTGTCTTTGACGTCATAGGATGTGACGACTGGGTTCCAGCCTTCGACGTCGACATCTTCCAGCGTGATGTTGAACAGGCGCTCAGCCATGTTCCATGCGCCTTGGCGAACAGCGCTCAGCTCAAAGTATGGCTTCAGAACATTGCTATCGAACGCATATTTGTCCTGGCGGACTTTCTCGCTGTAGTGCCACCAGTCATGGCCGGCAAAGGTGAACTCGTCGCCAATCAGCGCCTGCATTTCATCGCGCTCAGTCTTGGCTTGGGCGAGACCCGGCTCCCAGACGCGAACGAGGAAGTCCTCAACATTCTGCGGCGTGCGCGCCATGTTGTATTCGAGGATGTACGCGGCGTGGTTCTCATAGCCGAGCAGCTCAGCTTTCTCAGCGCGCAGCTGTGCGATCTTGATCAGAAGCGGACCATTGTCGGTCTCACCCTCAGTCGCGCGAAGGCGATAGCCATCAAACATTTGCTGGCGCAGATCACGGTTTTCAGACTGCTGCATGAAGGTTTCATAGACAGAGCGATCGACCGTCAGCACCCATTTGTCGCCGTCTTTCAGAGCCGCTTTGAAACTGTCTGACAGACCTGCCAATTCGGCTTCGTCGGTCACGTCCAGCTTAAACGCTTTGGTCGAGGCAAGCAGGTTCTGCGAGAATTGCGTCGTCAGCGAAGACATCTCTTCATTGATCGCCGCCACTTTCTCTTTGACGTCTGCGCTTTGGGTCGCGCCAGCGCGTTCAAAGCCGCGATAGGTCAGTTCGATCAAGCGCAGGTCTTGCTCATCAAGATCAAGATTCTCGGCCTGATCCTTCACCGCGTTCACGCGTGCGAACAGATCTTCGTTGAAGCTGATCTGATTGCTCACCGCTGTGATCTTTGGCCAGATCTCTGTCGCGAGCTCTTGCAGGCGATCATTGGTGTCTGTGCCGGTAATGTTTGAGAATGTGGACGCAACTTTTGAAAGCGTCCCACCCGCTTTGTCCAAGGCAACAATCGTGTTCTCGAAAGTTGGGGCATCCGCATTGTTCACGATCGCATCGATCTCGGCTTCGAGCTCTGCAATCGCAAAATCAATCGCCGGGAGATAATCTTCATCTCCAATCTCAGCGAAAGGCGGCACGCCATATGGCGTATCCCAATCTTGTAGCAATGGATTTTCTGCGAGGGCTGCCTCGTCGACAACTGGAGTTTCAGATGTCTCCGCGACGTCTGTTTCTGCAGGCGTCTCAGCGGTTGGTGTTCGAACAGCATCGCATCCAGCGAGCATAAGCGTAAAAGCAGCAGCGCTGCCGAGGAGGTAGTTTCTTGCGGTCATTGAGGCACCTTTGAGAAAAACGTTGCGGTGTTTAATCATTTTCTAGGCCAGTCGCCTAGGGTGAAGCTGTCACACTTGTAGTTGGGTCAGGCGTCCGACCGTGGCGTTGAACTGATCCATGGTCTCATTCAGGATATCTGCGACTGGACGCACGCCTTTAATCCGGCCTGCGACTTGGCCCGTCAGCGCGATCCCGGCTTCGAGATCGCCGCCAAAGTAAACCTGCTGCGTCCCTGCAAATTCGCCAAAGATATTCTCGACGCCATCTTGCTCAATCCGCGTGGTGCGTTCGGTGCGTAGGGCACGGAGGGCTGGGCCAGGACCATCCCGATTCAAGAAGACCGTATCGGTCGCATCCGCATCAACGATGGCTTTTTTCCAATTCTCATGCACCGGGCTCTCGGCACTTGAGAGGATGCGTGTCCCCATAAGAACGCCCTCGGCGCCGAGCGAGAACGCAGCTGCCATCGTGGAACCATCCATGATGCCGCCCGCGGCCACAACTGGAACATCCACGGCCTCACAGACCTGCGGGATCAGCACCATCGAGGCGACATCTTTCGGGTTTTTAAAACCGCCGCCTTCGCCGCCCTCGACAATCAAGCCGTCAACGCCCGCATCAATCGCGCCGAGCGCGGCCTTTAAACTTGGGACAACATGGAAAACGGTCAGCCCGGCTTCTTTCAGCTGGCTCGTATACTTCTTGGGGTTCCCCGCAGAGGTCGTCACAAACTTGATGCCCTGATCAATCACGAATTGGACGATGTCGGGATCGCGGACAAAGGCCTGCGCGACGTTCACGCCGAACGGTTTGTCTGTGAGGTCACGCATTTTCAGAATCTCTGAGCGTACAGCATCCAGCTCACCGGAGCTCGTCTCGATAATTCCCATCCCGCCGGCATTTGAGAAAGCAGAGGACAGCTGTGATCGCGCGATCCACCCCATCGCGGCTTGAATGATGGGTTTCTCGATCTCGAGCATTTCAGTGATGCGGGTCTTCAGCGCCATGGGGCTTCCTCTGTCTTTATGTCTTTGCTCGGCAGATAGCGGGCCTATCGCAGCGGAAGCGCAAGAGAGACTATCGCGTTTGGAAGAGCTTGAAGCGTTCAGTGATGAAGATGATCGTCAGCGAGCTCACGCCAAGCGCTACAAAACCCCACATGAAGGGTGCGATCGTCCCGTTGAACTGTCCGGCGACCAGGTACCCAATGAAGCTCGAAACCGTGGTGGACGCAAAGCCGTAAGCGGCGCTCGCGGTGCCCGCGATCTTACCCTGCGGCTCCATGGCCAGAGCCGTAAAGTTCGCGCCGAGCATTCCGAAACATCCGAACGTCAAGCAGAAGAGCGGGTAGAACAGCCACAGTTTCTCACCCACAGTATAGAGCGTGATCACATTGGTCAGCGCTAAGGCGATAAACAGGACAAGCACCGTATGACTGATCCGGCGCATGCCGAACTTTTCGACAATGCGTGAATTGAGAAAATTCGCCGCCGCGAGCGCTGCTGCCACACCCGCAAACCAGAGCGCGAATGTATCATGCTGCTCAAATACATCGGTGAAGATCTGCTCTGACGCCGCCACGAAAGCGAAGAGCGCGCCAAAGATGACGCCACTCGCGCACATATAGCCGAACGTGATCCGCGTCCGTAAAACTTGCCAATAGGCGCGGCCTGTCTGTTGAGGGTTCAGCGGCTGCCGGTCTTTCTCTGGAAGCGTTTCTGGCAAGCGCAACTGGATCCAAATCAGGTTCAAGATCGCGGCGACGCTCAGTAGACCAAACGTCCATTGCCAAGGCGCGAACAGCATGACGCCAGCGCCAATGGTCGGCGCTAGGATCGGCACAACCATAAACACCGTCATGACCAGAGACATGATCCGCGCCATTGCGCGCCCAGCCAAAAGGTCGCGAACAATCGACACGGCAATCACGCGGACACCGCTCGCGAAGATGCCTTGAATGAAGCGGGCGAGCAGGAGCGTCATGAAAGAGTTCGTCATGATACAGGCGAGACCCGCGATCGCGTAACCAACCAGGCAAATGCTGAGCAGGCCTTTGCGTCCATAGCGATCTGAGATCGGACCAAAGATCAGCTGCGGCGCGCCAAATCCTGCAATATAGGCAAAGATCACTAGCTGCTGATCATTGTCCCGCTGCAGGTCATAAAACTCTGAAATATTGCTGAGCGCCGGAAGCATAATGTCGATCGCCAAAGCGTTCAGCGACATCAAGGCGGCCACCAGGATCACCAGCTCCCATTGCGGCAGCGGCAATGCCGGGGTCGGCACCTCATTCGCAGCAGCTGTTTCGGGCTGTGTCACCTAGCTCACTCACAATTAACCAAGGCGCGGGTTGTGAACCTGCATGGTTTCAATCGCAAGCTTTTTCTGAGCGAAATTTAGGTGCAGGGCTCGGTTTTATAGAGAATGATCTCGGGCGTTGCAGAAACCGCGCACACGGGAAGTTCCGAGAGGTCGTCTTGCTCCGGCGTTTTGAACATGAGGAGATAATCCCATTGCTCAGGCCAATCATTCGCAAAGGCTGGTGACCAATAGCCATTCTCAGAGGCGACGCGCGGGCGCTCCGCCAGCGCGGCAAGGTCCTGCGCGAAGACTGGATTGGCTTGCGGCATGTGCAAATCGACCAAAGCCGGAGCAACGTCCACAAAGCTGGTATTGGTGAACAGGTTCGGCACGTACGCATCGCGCTCGATCACGGCCAAGGATAAAGCATGCGTGTTGAACGCCGTCCCAGATGAGAGATCGACATAGACGCCCAAAACTTTGGAGCCTTTTGGGAGGTCTACGAGCTGCGCTTTGAGAGCATTTGCCTGGCTGTCGATCGCGGACATTTTCAAGCCCGCATTCGCAAACGAAAGTGCACCAAGCACGGCAAATCCGCCTGCCAATGCAGGCTTTAAGCGAGCTGGAAACGCTTCGGTCGCCGCTATCGATGCGACCGCGACGATCAAAAGCGGCGCCGTGAATCGCAAATGAAGACCCCAGATCCCAAAGATGGAGGACGGGATTACAATCACCAGCGCCAAGAAGGCCGCGCAGAGCCAGGCGCTATTCGGAGCGAAGCTGACCCAGTTTTGCCGAACCGCTGTCCAGAAAAACCCAGCAACCGCAAGCACCGCGACAAGCGCGAGGAGTCGGTTATTGAAATCGGTCGCGGCGAACAAGATGCCTGTTTTCTCCCGAAGATCGTATAGCGGCGCCACATCTTGAGGCAGGTCCGCCGCGCCCTGCATGGACAGCGCGATAAACACCAATCCAGCCAGCATGGCCGGGAAATCGAGCACCGCAAGTTGGCGCACAAAGGTCCATAGAGATCCGCGCTCCTGCTTGAGATAGCCGATCACCTCCCAGCTAAACGCGAGAAAGCCGAATAATAGAAACGCCAGCGCGTGATTGGCGACGAGGAACAGGCTGATCGGCGCGAATAGCACGGTTCGGCGCCAACTCGGTGCCATCCGGACCCACAGCGCAAACGCCAACACTGCTAGTCCGCTGGAAACCGTATAGTTGACGAACCCCCAACCCATATTGGCATTAAAAACGGTCAAAAACCCGAGCAAAGATACCCAGGTCACGCGGCCATGGAGGCTCTTAGACAGAACCAACCCAGCGACCGGCGGAAAGATCAGCGCCAACCAGACCGTGACCCCGCCCGCCGCATAAATTCCAATCCATTGCGAGAGCCAAGGAATGATCATGTCCATGGTCAGGTCGGGAATGAAATCAAACGAGACCGCGTAGAAGCCTTGAAGCGCTGGCTCTGATGCCAGATGGCCCTGGATATAGGTCCGCGCCAAGTGATTGTAGTAATCAATCCCAATGCCGAGCGGCCAGAATGCCACCATCCCCGCCAATAAGGCCATAAGGCCGAAAGCGACATGAACTGGCTTCAAGGTAGACGGAGTCATTTTCGCGGCTTGGCGATCAAGATCACAAACGGGAACCGCGTGTTGACACGCACGACTTCCGCATAGGGTTCAACGAACTCTGCAAACGTCGTCTTGTTCCAGTGATTGATATGCTCCGGGTGATTGCCGAGGCGGATCAGATCACGGCCTCGCACCAAGTTCATCATTTGGAACCAGGGCTCGTTCGGAACCGTCAGAAGCAGATATTCGTCCGCTAAAGAGACCAGACGCTCAAGCGCCTTTTCCGGTTCGAAAAGATGCTCCAGAACCTCGAGCGCCATAACTGTGTGATAGCGCTTCTGGTCGAATTTTGGATCGAACAGGTTGGCTTCTTGGAAGTTGGTGTTCGGCCAGCGACGCCGCGCTTCGTTCAAAGCGTCCGTGCGTAAATCCAAACCCTCATAATTGGACAACGACACGCCGCGCGCATCCAACATATCGAGGATGTAGCCTTCCCCACAGCCGAAATCCAAAACATTGGTCGGCGCGATCTCGGTCAGTTCTTTCCCCACTTCATCATAGAAGCGGCCAAGACTTAGCCGGTGGATCGGGTTTGGGTTGTTGTATTTGCTGACATGGCGCTCGGTTGTGTCGGCGCGGATTGTTGTGGCTGCCATTTGGAGTGCACCTCTCTTAAGCGCGCAGACGCGCGATTTAGCTCAGCTAGAAGAAGATCTGTATTCGACGTGTCCGACTCGAAGTTCCGCAAAGCGCGGATTGTGAACCGGCGTTTCGGTTGCGCGCTCTGGCGCTGAACGAATTCGCCGAGCAGACCAATCGTAATGAATTGGAATCCGGTCATCACCATCAGCATTCCGAAGAACAGCAATGGACGATTGCCAATCGGTCCGGCGCCAACCAGCCAAAGAACGGAAAGATAAAACAAAGCGGCACCGCCAACAGCTCCGAACGCCATACCAGCGCCGCCGAAGACATGTAGCGGCCGCGTCGCGTAGCGCGTGTTCAGCATGACGCCGAGAAAATCGAGGGCCCCTTTGAACAAACGCCCGAAACCATACTTCGAGACGCCAAACTGACGGGCGCGGTGGTTCACTGGGATCTCGCCAACCTTGTAACCGTCCCAATGGAGTAGAACCGGAATGAAGCGATGAAGTTCGCCGTAGAGCGACAATTCTTCGACCGCCTCGCGGCGATAGGCCTTAAATCCGCAATTGAAATCGTTGAGCTTTACGCCGCTTAAACGGCTGACCACGCGATTAAACAGCTTGGAGGGTAGCGTCTTATCCAGCGGATCGTGGCGGACATGCTTCCAGCCCGAGACCACATCGTAGCCCTCTGAAAGCTTTGCGAGGAAATTTGGAATCTCCGCTGGATCGTCCTGAAGGTCAGCATCCATTGTGAAAACAATGTCGCCTTTGGCCAACTGGAAGCCAGCGTCGAGAGCCGCCGCCTTGCCGAAGTTTCGGCGAAACTCGACCACGCGAACTTCAGGGTGCTTCTCTGCAAGATCCGCCAAGACCGCAGGCGTTCCATCGCGCGACCCATCGTCGACAAAAATCATTTCATAAGAACACCCGATGTCGCTCATCGCCTCAGCGACTTGCTCGGTGAGCAAGCCAACGCTCTCTTCTTCATTGAAGGTCGGCACGATGATCGACACGCAACCCGGGATCGCTGTCTCTTGCAAACTGTCCATGGTGTCCTCAAAACTCTACGCGCCCGGTATACGCTCCGGGCTTCATGGAAATTCGCATAAACAGATTGAGGAATAGTTAGTTTTGGTGCACAGGGCGGCGTTTCGCGTGACCGTATAAGAGCCTCGTCTTCCCATGACCGACCGCAAATCTGAATTCGCATCTGCGCCGCTTAAGACGTTTGGACGTCGCGGCGGGCGCCCGCTGTCTGGGCGGCAGAAGGTCCTAATGGATGAGGCTTTGCCCCGGCTGCAGGTTCCTATCGTGCCTGGGCAGCACCTCGACCCGAAGCAGGTCTTCCCAAATCTGGACGAGATCTGGTTAGAGATTGGTTTCGGCGGCGGCGAGCATGTAAGTGGACAAGCGCGAAAGGCCCCAAACGCTGGAATCCTCGCGAGCGAAGTGTTCTTTGAAGGGATCGCCAAACTGCTGGGGCAAATTGAGGATCAGAAGCTCGAGAATGTGCGGGTCTGGCCGGAAGATGGGCGAGAGCTGGTGGATGGCTTGCAAGACGCCAGCATCGACCGCGCTTTCATTCTATTTCCTGACCCGTGGCCAAAGGCCCGCCATCAAAAGCGGCGTATCATCCAACCGGATTTCCTTGATGCCCTCGCACGCGTAATGAAGCCTGGCGGGCGCGTTCGGTTCGCCACAGATGTCAGGTCTTACGCGGATGAGGCGCTCGAGCGGTTTCTAGCGCACCCAGCTTTTGACTGGACCGCCACCTGCGCAGACGATTGGCGGAACGTGCCAACCGATCACGTTGAGACCCGGTATCAGCAAAAGAAACTCGGCGACATCGACCCGGTATATTACGATTTCTCAATCGCTCAGACGGCCTAATTGACCATTCATTTAGAGCGCGTATGACTTTGACTTCAGAGGGAGCCGCTCATGAAGTCGATCTACGCGCTTATACTGGTTTGTTTGATTCACCTTGGGCTGCCGGCAATGGCGCAAAAAACAGGCATTAGCGAAATTGTGGCCGCGCAGAAAAGTCTTGCGGATGGGCCCTCAGATGCGACGCGGGCAGGCTTACTGGCGGCGCTCGACGACTATTCTGGACCGCCGGCCGTTGAGTCCGTCAATGCCTATATGAGCCTGGTCTCAAGCGACAGCGCTTCTGGCGACACCGCGAAAATGCGAGAAAGCGCGCTTGCTGCCGCCGCGCATTTCGAGCCCGTAAAAGACATCATTCCCCAGCAATACGCCGAGACCAAATATGTGGCCGCGGTCGCCTATTTTAATGATGATCCAGAGCCGGATGCGATGCTTGAGATGGCGCACGTTGAGGGGTTCACGAAAGCCTATCGCGACAGTTTGGGAGAACGGCCTGACTGGGCGACCAATTTGGGATGGAAAGCCGATGCCTGGGGCATCGCAATGGAGGCCTATTTTGAGAGCGACCGGAAAAAACCGCCATCTGACGCTGAAATCAATGCGATCCTCGCAGCCTATCCCGTCCCGCAAGATGCAACGGAAACAGCGAGCGATAACCCGCTTCCTCAGTGCGCGGGCCGAATGATCCAACGTCCCAAAATGCGTTACCCGTCCGGTAAAGCGAGGCGCGGGATGTATGGGGCCGTTATTCTGGGCTTTGAACTCGATCCGGAAGGCCGGGTCGTGAACCCTGAGATTTTGGCATCTATTCCAATCGAAGAGTTCGATGAGAAGTCCCTGCAGACCGTCGGCAAGTGGCGCTTCAAACCAGATGACCCTGATCAAGTCGGGGTTTCGTGTCGTCTCGAACGCTCGAATGTGGTGCAACCATTGATTTTTCAGATCGGCTAATCCGGTTTCGCTTGACCCAGCGCCTGTAATGTGACCTTGGTCCGCCATCGAATACGGCCGGTCTGAATTGAGAAGACCCCGCCAGACCGGCGGATAACTACGTCCCTACCTCTCCGTAATCGACACCGCGACCGCCTGCACGGTGCAGAAACGGCGCAGATCAACGGAAAGGGGCCTTAAATGCCCACCGGAAAAGTGAAGTGGTTCAATGCCACAAAAGGTTTTGGATTCATCGTTCCAGACGAAGGCGGCAAGGACGTGTTTGTACACATCTCTGCAGTTGAGCGCTCAGGCCTTCAGGGCCTGCAAGACGATCAACCGATTGAGTATGAACTCTACAATGACGAGCGTCGTAACAAGACGTCTGCGGTCGATCTGAAACTATTGTAGACAAAAACACGCTTTGCGCCTATTTAGGCGACAAGTCGAAACATATCGGCGGCGGTTCCGGGAACGGGGCCGCCGCTTTTATTTGTCTGGAAGTCTAAACCCGGTGATCACACTAAGCCCTCAAGAAGACCGCATCCTCGCCATGGCCGATCCGCTCGCAACCGAGCTCGGCCTGGAAGTCGTGCGCATTCGTGTGATGGGCGGCAACCGACCTTTGCTTCAGATCATGATCGAGAAAGCTGGCGGCGCACCAACCGATGTTGAAGACTGCGCCACCTTCTCTCGCAACCTATCTCCTATCCTGGAAGCAGAAGATCCGATCAGCGAAGCGTATCGCCTAGAGGTTTCTACGCCCGGGATCGATCGTCCGCTGACCCGCGTCGGGGACTTTGGCCGCTGGATCGGGCATCTCGCCAAGATCGAGCTGATCATGCCGCTCGAAGGACGACGCCGGTTTCAAGGCATTATCCGCCGCGAAGACGATGCGGGCGTCGCGATTGAGCTGGACGATGAAAGCGAACTGGTGGCGCACGTTCACGAAATGAGCAAAGCCAGCTTGATCCTGACAGATGAGCTCATCGATGCTGCGGCAAGCGATGGAACGCTGCCGCCGCAGCCCGGAGATGAAGATTTCGACAGCCTCGAAACAGACGAGGCAGAATCTGATACACTAGAAAACAACCCAGAGACTGGAGCCTGAAGCCCATGAGTAATGTAGGCGTTTCCGCAAACCGGCTTGAAATCATGCAGATCGCGAAAGCGGTCGCAGAAGAAAAAGCGATCGATCGTGCCATCGTTATCGAAGCGATGCAGGAAGCGATCGAGAAAGCTGCGAAGTCTCGCTATGGCCAGGAACACGATATTCGCGCGATCATCGATCATGAGACCGGCGAGCAAAGCCTGTGGCGCATTCAGACCGTCGTCAATCCGGAAGACATTGAAGATCCTGCGCAGCAGATTTCACTCGCCGATGCGAAGAAAATCGATGCCGATTTAGAGCTTGGCGACGAGATTAAAGAAGAACTTCCACCGTTCGATTTCGGACGTGTTGCCGCGCAGACCGCTAAGCAAGTCATCATGCAGAAAGTGCGCGACGCTGAGCGTCAGCGCCAATTCGATGAGTACAAAGACCGCGAAGGTGAGATCATCAACGGCATCGTTAAGCGCGTTGAGTATGGGCATGTGATCGTTGATCTTGGCCGCGCTGAGGGCATCATTCGCCGGAATGACGGCATCCCACGCGAAAACTTCCAGCCAAATGATCGCGTCCGGGCGTATCTCTACAAAGTCAGCCGCGAGATTAAGGGGCCACAAATCTTCCTGTCTCGTGCGCACCCTGACTTCATGGTCAAACTGTTCGCCGCTGAGGTTCCTGAAGTTTATGAGGGCGTCATCGAAATTCGCTCTTGTGCGCGTGACGCGGGTTCCCGCGCTAAGATTGGCGTGATTTCGAATGATAGCTCCATCGACCCCGTTGGCGCGTGTGTCGGTATGCGCGGCGCGCGTGTTCAAGCTGTTGTCGGCGAATTGTCTGGCGAGAAGATCGACATCATTCCTTGGAATTATGACGACGCGACATTCATTGTGAACGCGCTGCAGCCAGCGGAAGTCTCTAAAGTTGTCCTCGACGAAGAAGAGCACCGCGTTGAAGTTGTTGTTGCTGATGAGCAGTTCCCGCTGGCGATTGGTCGCCGCGGTCAAAACGTCCGCCTGGCCTCACAGCTCACCGGCTGGCAAATTGATCTCGTCACTGAGAGCGACGACTCTGAGCGTTACCAGATCGACTTCCAGCGTCGCACAGAACTCTTCATGACGGCACTCGACGCAGATGAAACTCTGGCGCAGCTTCTCGCCTCGGAAGGCTTCGAAGCTGTTGAAGACATCGCTTATATCGGCGCTGAAGACTTCATGCAGATCGAAGGCTTTGACGAAGAGGTCGCGGAAGAAATCCAAGAGCGTGCGCGTGAGTATCTTGAGAAACTCGCCGCAGAGCAAAACGCGAAACGCCTCGAGCTTGGCGTCGAAGACGGCGTCATGGAACTCGATGGTATGTCTCCTGGCTTCGCTGTGAAGCTAGGTGAGAATGACATCAAATCGGTTGAAGACGTTGCCGGCCTGGTGCCAGACGATCTCACCGGTTGGCGTGAGAACAATAAAGAAGGCAAGCCGGTCTGGCAGGATGGAATCCTGAAGAAAGGCGAGATGCGCAAAGATGATGCGCAGCTCTTCATCATGAAGGCCCGCGTGATCGCAGGCTGGATTGAGCCAGAAGCCCTTGAGCAGCTCGAAGCCGAAATGGCCGCAGAAGCTGCAAGCACAGAGCAAACAGACCTCACCGAAGAGGAGCGTGCGCTTCTCGCTCTTGGTGAGCTCGGAAAATCAGACGGCGAAGAAACCGCCGCCTCCGCAGAAGACAGCATTGATGTCAGTGATGAGGACATTCTCGCGGAACTCGAAGGCTTAGATCTCGACGAAGATCTTCTCATGGAGGGCGGCGACGATGCCGCAGAACCTCAATGATAGCGACCAGCGCCTAGAGGCGCGAGAGGACAAGCGCGCTGGCGGCCCGGTTCGCCAGTGTGCGGTCACGCGTGAGCGCCTGGCGCCCGACGCGTTAATCCGCTTTGTGCGGAGCCCTGATGGCATCGTTGTTCCAGATGTTTTCGGAAAACTGCCCGGGCGTGGCGCTTGGGTCACAGCTGATCGCGTGATGATCGCGGATAGCGTCGAAAACCATGTCTTTTCACGTGCCTTTAAGGCGCCATCCCAGCCGATTGATGACTTGATCCAAGAGGTGGAGCGACAGCTCTTACAGCGCTGCATTGGCCTTTTAGGCATGGCGAAAAAGAGTGGTGTGGCGGTTCTTGGATTTGACCAAGTTCGCGCTTATATTCGTAAACAAGAGCCAGGCTGGCTGCTTGAAGCGAGCGACGGTGCAGAAGATGGCCGTAACAAGGTTCATTTTCTCGCCAAGGCGATATATGAAGACGTGAAAGTCGCGGGCGCGCTGTCGTCTGCTGAATTGGGCGTAGCCTTCGGGCGGGAGCATGTGATACATGCGCTGCTTGAACAAGGTTCCCTCTCGGATGCTTTTTCAATCGCCTATCGGCGGCTGATTGGATTCAGAGACGCGCCTGAGACAGGCTGGTTCTCCGGCAGACAGGAAATTTTGTAGGCAGAGGTGTTTGGCAAACGCCTCTAAAGAAAGGTTAAAACCTAGGGTACGCATGAGCGATACGAAAGACAAAGGTACGACATCCGGGCGCAAGCCTCTGACTGTGTCACGTGGCGGAGGATCCGGCACTGTGAAACAGACGTTTAGCCATGGCCGGTCTAAACAGGTTGTTGTCGAAACCAAAAAGCGCCGCACAGTTGGCGCACAATCCAAGCCGGGGGCGGCTGGAAAAACGACCGGTAAAAAACTCGGCGCGGGCGGCAAAGAACCGTCCAAACTGGAAGCCGCAGCCGCGAAGCTGGGCATTACAGTTGAAGAGCTTGTCCAACGCCAGAAAGTGCTGATGCAGCGCAAGAAGGCGGAAGAGACGCGCAAAGCTGAACAAGAGAAACAGCAAGCGCGCACCAAGGCCCTGCAGGAAAAACAGCAGGCCAACAAACAAAAAGAAAAAGAACGCGAAGAAGCTGAAGCCCGGCGCAAAACCGAAGAGGAAGAGCGCAAAAAGGCTGAAGCTGAAGCGAAGAAAAAAGCTGCCGAAGAAGCCAAGTCTTCACGCTCTGATCGTGGGGGTAAGCCTCAGGGTCGCGGCGGGGCTGCACCGAGCCAGGCTGACCTGGAAGCTGCTGCAAGTTCAGGCGGTGGTCGCCGCAAAGGTGGCCGCGATCGTGATGATCGTGATCGCCGGGACCAAGGCGGTGGCCGCGGTGGTCGCGGCGGTGGCGACTCTAAACGTCGCCGCGGTAAGCTAACCATTGCATCTGCTCTTGGGGATGACGGTGATCGTCAGCGCTCACTCGCTTCTGTGAAGCGCGCCCGTGAGCGGGAGCGCGAACGCCGCGCAGGTGGCGACCAGGGCGAAAAAGTCTCGGTCGAAGTCACATTGCCGGAAACCATCACCTTGCAGGATCTTGCGGGCCGGATGAAGGAACGCGTTGGCGATGTTGTGAAATTCATGATGCAGCAAGGTGAAATGCTGCGCTCGAATGACATTATCGACGCCGACACCGCCGAATTGATTGCCGAAGAGTTTGGCCACACGGTGAAGCGTGTGTCTGAAGCAGACGTTGAAATTGGCCTTGAGGGCGTTGAAGACGATCCTAAAGATCTCGCGCACCGTCCGCCGATCGTGACCATTATGGGCCACGTTGACCACGGTAAAACCTCGCTTCTGGATGCCTTGCGCTCAACCGACGTTGTTGCCGGCGAAGCTGGCGGGATCACCCAGCATATCGGCGCTTATCAGGTTCAACTGAAGTCTGACGACAAAATCAGCTTCCTCGATACACCGGGTCACGCAGCCTTCTCTGCGATGCGGGCCCGCGGCGCGAACGTGACGGACATCGTCATCTTGGTTGTTGCTGCGAACGACTCTGTCATGCCGCAAACGATTGAAGCGATTAAGCACGCGAAAGCGGCTGAAGTTCCGATCATCGTGGCGGTGAACAAAGTCGACCTGCCAGAAGCGGATGCTAGCCGAGTGCTGACTGACCTTCTCCAGCACGACATTCAGGTCGAAGCGATGGGCGGTGAAGTCCAAGCGATTGAAGTATCGGCGCTGAAGAAAACCGGCCTCGATGCGCTGACCGAAGCAATCACGCTTCAAGCGGAACTGCTTGAGCTGAAAGCCAACCCAAAACGCGATGCCGACGGTATTGTTGTGGAGTCGCAGCTTGATAAAGGCCGCGGTCCTGTCGCGACAGTCCTCGTAAAACGCGGAACCCTGAAGCGCGGTGACATCGTCGTTGCCGGCGCGCAATGGGGCAAGGTTCGCGCCTTGGTGAATGAGCGCGGTCAGCAAATGAAAGAAGCCGTTCCAGCGATGCCAGCGGAGATTCTTGGTCTCGATGGCACGCCAGAGCCTGGTGACGCTTTCAACGTGGTTGAGAGCGAAGCCCGTGCGCGCGAAATTACAGAATATCGTCAGCGCATGAAGCGTCAGAAGCAAGGTGTGGCAACGCAGCGGGCTTCCCTCGAGCAATTCATGACCAGCCTCAAAGACGGCTCAGCGGATACCAAAGATCTGCCGATCGTTCTCAAAGGCGACGTGCAAGGGTCTGTCGAGGCGATTACGCAATCTCTCGAGAAACTGTCGACCGAAGAAGTTCGGGCAAACGTCGTTTATGGCGCCGCCGGCGGTATTTCAGAGAGCGACATCTTGCTGGCGCAATCTTCGGGTGCCCCGGTCTTTGCGTTCAATGTTCGTGCGAACAAACAAGCGCGCGATTTGGCCGAAAAAGAAGGCGTCGAGATCCGCTACTATTCGATCATCTATGAGCTGATCGATGACGTGAAAGCCTCACTCTCCGGTATGCTGGAGCCAGAAAAGAAAGAAACCTTCATTGGCTACGCAGACATCCTGGAAGTCTTCAACATCACCAAAGTCGGCAAAGTGGCCGGTTGTAAAATCACCGAAGGCGTCGTTAAGCGCGGTTGCGGTGTGCGTCTGCTTCGCGACGATGTTGTGATCCATGAAGGCAAGCTGAAAACACTGAAGCGCTTCAAAGACGAAGTGCCGGAAGTGACCAATGGCATGGAATGCGGCATGGCATTCGAGAAGTATGAAGACATCCGCGAAGGCGATAAGATCGAGTGCTTCGAGGTCGAGATGATTGCCCGTACGCTCGAGTAAATCGACACAAATTCAAGTTTGAAAAGACCGCTCAATTCTGGGCGGTCTTTTTATTTTTATCTATTTGATTTTCGAATTCCCAAACAGTTTAGCGTATCGCTGATCTGATGGAGACCCTATTTCGAATCTCTGGCGCTTTAACCAAGCGCGATGCGAAGCGTCTGACCAAGGCTATTCGTAGCGGTACGGTTGGACCGACCACGCTCTATTATGCGGGCGTTACGGCTCCGATTATTGGCGCCGGCATGGCGCTCATCTCCCGCAGTGCGCTCGATAAGGTCGCTGTCGGTCCATATTGGGTCACGATGATCTCAGCCTTTGTCGCGGCGATGGCCGGGATTGTTTGGTACCTCATTTTCATGCGCTGGTCTTACCGGCACATGCATGGACGCGCTGGCGAGATGCAGCAGGAAACCAATGTCGAGCTGAGAGACGATGCTTTGATTGTCCGCCGGGGTCTTGTTGAAACGCATATCGATTGGGACGCGATCGACGAGATTAAAAGCACGCGCAGCTATACGCTGGTTTGTTTTGATGGTGCAGAACCTCTGATGCTTCCGCATGACTGGTTTGGCGAAAAAACTGCGTGCGAGATCTTTATGCGACGGCTCGGGCAGGGCATGAAGGCGGCATGAGCCGAAGCCGAAAACAAAACCATGGCGCCCGTCCGCCGTCCCAACGCCAGTTGCGCGCCGCCGAACTCGTGCGTCATGCACTGGTTGAGATTATCGCCCGTGAAGAATTTCGCGATCCGGCGCTGCAGGGCGTTGCGATTACAATTGGTGAAGTTCGCTCATCTCCTGATCTCAGACACGCAAATATATTTTGTTCGGCGCTCGGAAAATCCGGCAAGGCTGAGATGGAAGAAATCGCTGAAGCGCTGAACCGCGCTGCAAGTTTCTTGCGTGGCCGCCTCGGACGCGAAATTGCAATGAAGTTTACGCCGCAACTTCATTTCATCCCGGACCTATCTTATGATGAAGCCGCGGATATGAGCGAGGTCTTCCGCCGCGCAGAAGTGGCAAGGGATCTCGATCCTGAAGACGAGTAGACCGCTCGGTCAGCAACCTCAAAATTCTTTCGCATTCGCAATAAAATTACATTGCAAAATTCTGTTGAGCACTTAGCTCCAACGAAAGATCTGAAAAATTTAGAGGCGCCCTTATGAGCGACACAGCCACTTCTCCCGAAACGCGTTTGCCCGTTACAGTTCTCTCAGGTTTCCTGGGCGCTGGAAAAACCACGCTCCTCAACCGGGTGCTAAACAATCGCGAAGGCCGGCGCGTTGCTGTCATCGTCAATGATATGTCGGAAGTGAACATTGACGCGGATCTCGTTCGCGCCGGCGCAGAGCTCAGCCGCACCGATGAAACACTAGTCGAGATGTCGAACGGCTGCATCTGCTGCACACTCCGCGATGATTTGCTCGCAGAGGTTCGCCGTCTCGCGGTCGAGGGCCGATTTGATTATCTGCTCATCGAGTCGACTGGTATTTCAGAGCCTTTGCCGGTGGCCGCAACATTTGATTTCCGCGATGAGCACGGCGTCAGTCTGTCTGATGTCGCGCGCATCGATACAATGGTCACGGTCGTCGATGCCGTGAACCTTCTTAAAGACTATTCGAGCCATGACTTTCTGAAAGATCGCGGCGAGGTTTTGGGCGAAGAGGATGATCGCACGCTGGTCCACTTGCTGACCGACCAGATTGAGTTTGCTGATGTGGTCGTGCTCAACAAAGTCGACGATGCGAGCCAAAGCCAAGTCGATGCGGCGCGCAAGATCATTCGTAGCTTGAACGCGGACGCGGAAATCATCGAAGCGAACTATTCTGACATTCCCGCCTCAAGCATTTTCGACACGGGTCTGTTTGACTTTGAGAAAGCTGAGACCCACCCAATGTGGGCGAAGGAGCTTTACGGCTTCAAAGATCATGTTCCTGAAACCGAAGAATATGGCGTAACCTCCCACACATATCGGGCGCGCCGGCCCTTTCATCCTCAGAAGATCCACGACCTTCTGAATGGTAACCTGCCAGGGGTTATTCGCGCCAAAGGTCATTTCTGGATGGCGACCCGCCCTGAATGGCTGGCTGAGTTTTCGCTCGCTGGCGCCCTGTCGAGCATTTCACCGCTAGGTACCTGGTGGGCCTCAGTCCCGTCAGAGCAATGGCCGGACAATCCAGCTCTGAAAAACTATCTCGATGCCAATTGGGAAGAACCATGGGGCGATCGCCGACAAGAGATCGTCTTTATTGGAGCTGATATTGATTGGGCCGCTTTGGAAGCGCGCTTAGACGCAGCTCTGTTGCCGGAGGATTTCAATCCAGAGGCGGAAGAGCTGGATGATCCGTTCCCAATCTGGCGCCGCCAGGCGAGTTAGAATATCTCTACCCCTGAGTCGCGCGGCGGACGGGCAAGTGTTTCTTGCCCCAATCCTTGAACGCGACCAGCGCTGGTGAGAACTCGTGGCCTTTCTCGGTCAGCACGTACTCGTAACGCTTCGGGCGTTCCGAATAGGCCTGCTTTTCCAGGATGCCCGCCTCAACCAAACGCTTCAAGCGATCTGAGATCAGATGCCGGGTGGCGCCCGTGCTCAAGACAAATTGATCAAACCGCGAGAGGCCGAGGAAGCAATCGCGCAAAATGAGCAAAGTCCAACGGTCGCCAACCAAAGAAAGGGTTCGCGCAACCGGGCACCAATTATCGTCTAAATCTGTCCACTTCATACTTGCACGCATAACCTGATTTGTTTTAAGTTCCAAATAAGAACTTTGTAAGCGATGCCAAAACGCTGCAAACAAACCAGGAGACGACCCATGGCCAAAACGCTGGAATTCTTTTTTGATTATATGAGCCCCACCTCATTTCTTGGTTGGGCTGTGGTGCCTGGCGTCATTGAGCGAACCGGCGCGGAGCTGAAAATCAAACCTATGTTTCTTGGCGGCGTTATGAAAGCCACCGGCAACCAACCCCCCGGCATGGTGGCCGCGAAGGGCAAATATATGGCCCAAGATATGGCCCGCTGCTGCAAGCGTCATGGGATCAAAATCTACTCGAACACGCACTTCCCATTGATGAATACGCGCATTCTAACCGGCGCAACCATCCGTCTCGAGGATGATCCGGTACAGCAGCACAAACTCATTGATGCTGGCTTCAAATATATTTGGGGTTTGCCTGAAGGCGGTATCAATACGGGCGATGAAGCGCAGTTCAAAGAGGCTTTCGGGTCAGAGGGCTTTAATGCGGACCGCCTATGGGAGCTTGGAACGGCCGACGAAACGAAAGCCATGCTCCGCGCAAACACGGAAGAAGCGGTTGCGCGCGGCACCTTCGGCGCCCCAACCTTCTTTGTCGGAGAAGATATGTTCTTCGGGCATGATCGCTTGGATTATGCCGAAGAAGCTTTGATGGCTTAGGCCCAGTTAGGCCTCAATACCGGCCTTTGCCGCCAGGCTTCCAAGCGACACCTCTGGGCGCGGTCCATAATGAGAGATCACCTCTGCCGCCGCGATGTGGCCGAGCTTTGCGCAGGTCGCCAATGGCAGGCCGCGCGCGACTCCAAAGAGGAATCCCGCCGCGTATTGATCACCGGCGCCCGTCGTATCGACGACTTCGCTGACAGGTTCAGCGGGGACTTCAATCGGGTCGCCTTCGCCGATCACGACTGAGCCTTTTTCACCGCGCGTCACTGCCGCGAGACCGGTCTCAGCGCGCAATTGCTCAAGGGCCGTATCGAAATCACGCGTTTCATAAAGGCTGAGCAGCTCTTCCTCATTCGCAAAGAGGATGTCCACCTGGGTGCGGATCAGCTGCCGGAAACTGTCGCGGTGGCGATCAACACAGAAACTATCAGACAGCGTCAGGGACACTTCGCGGCCCGCCGTATGGGCGATTTCGGCTGCGTGAACAAAGGCTGATTTGGCGATTTCTTTGTCGAAAAGATAGCCTTCAAGATAAAGAATACCGCCAGCTTCGACCATGTTCCGGTCAACGTCGGACGGCGCAAACTCAACAGATGCGCCGAGGAACGTATTCATGCTACGCTTGCCATCGGGTGTCACAAAAATGATCGACCGCGCCGTTGCTGGGCCGTCTGTCAAAGGAGCGGTTTCGAACGGCACGCCGCCTTTTTCCATATCCTCTTTGAACACTTTTCCGAGACGGTCGTCTGCGACTTTCCCAATGTAAGCAGCCTTACCCCCGAAACTTGCAATGCCAGCAATCGTATTTGCGCCTGAGCCGCCCGAGGTTTCGACCGCATTAACAGACGCTTCTGTGAGAGCGTCCGCGCGGTCTTCTTCGATCAGGTTCATCGCGTCTTTATTGATGCCCCATTTGGTCAGGAAAGCATCATCCTGCGCCGAGATTACATCGACGATCGCGTTGCCGAGACCGACTACATCATAAACCACTGCTGTCATTGAGATATCCCTGGAATGAACTCGGGGCGATGTGCCAGATGCAGGTGCTAGACGCAACCTATCAGCCCAGTTATGGGGCGGTTATGAAGAAAATTGCCTATCTCGCGTCCAAAGTGACACTGCCCGGATCACCGCTTCGGCGCAGCGATGCGTTCGAACATGATTATATGATGGACGCACTGCGCCCGCCTTTTACTGTTCTCGGCATGGAGATCCAGGATGTAGACTGGGCAGACGATGAATTGGATTGGGCAAGTTTCGATGCGGCGCTGATCGGCACGACCTGGGACTACTGGGACCAACCAGAGCACTTCCTCGCGACGCTCGAAAAAATCGAGAACCAAACGCACCTGTTCAACTCATCGGCGACTGTGCGTTGGAACAGCGACAAGCGCTATTTGAAAGAGCTTGCCGCAAAGGGCGCGCGCACCATTCCGACGCTGTGGATCGATAAAGTTGGCGCCAACGAATTCGCGGCCGCGTTTGGGGAATTGGGCAGCGATGACTTGGTGTTTAAACGCCAAATCGGGGCAGGGGCGGATGGTCAGTTTCGACTATCGCCAAGCGACAAACTTCCCGCCATGCCGCATCCAATGATGGTCCAGCCCTTCTTGAGCAAGATCCAAGAAGAGGGCGAGTACAGTTTCATCTTTATCGACGGCACGTTTTCCCACGCGCTCTTAAAGCAGGCCAAATCAGGTGATTACCGAATCCAATCCTCCTATGGCGGCTGGGAAACCAAAGTGTCTCCGACCGCTGAAGACCTCGCCCAAGCGCAGGCCATTTTGCAGCTCATGGACGAGACATCCTTCTATGCCCGCGTCGACATGATCCGCGGCGAAGATGAAAAGCTTCTCCTCATGGAACTCGAATTGATCGAGCCATACCTCTATCCCAAGGAAGGGCCGGAGCTCGGGTCGATCATGGCGGACGCGCTAAAGGGACGCCTCGGCTAGCTGCTAATTAGAGCGGGCCGCCTCATAGAATGCGATCGCCGCGGCGTTAGACACATTCAGGCTCTCCATCTCAGACGCGATCGGAATCCTCGCGAGTTCAGCGCATGCTTTGGCAACGCCGGGCCGGAGGCCAGGCCCTTCGGCGCCGAGAACAATTGCCAGTTTCGCCGCGCCGGCGACCGCTTGTTCAATCTGGGCGCGACCTTCACCGGCGAGACCTACGGTGTGAAAGCCCGCCTCATTCAGAGCATCAAGCGCGCGGGCAATATTTACAACGCGGCACTCTGAGACTGTTTCAATCGCGCCGACCGCCGCCTTTCCAACAATCCCAGAGATGGGCGGCGCATTGCGGGTCTGCAAAACCAGAGCGCCGAACCCGAACGCTGCGGCAGAGCGAAAGATCGCGCCGAGATTGTGCGGGTCGCTGACCTGATCCAGCACGACGACATGCGTTGCGCCTCTGGCAATTACATCCTCAATCTGAATCGGGGGCAGGGGCTCAAACTGTGCCGCGAGGCCTTGATGGACCGCATCTCTCGGCAAAAGCGCATCGATGGCGCCAGGGTCAACAATTTCTGATCGACCGGGTTTAGACGCTAAACGATCCAAACCGTTTTTGGTTCCGACCAAGCGGACGAGTTTGCGCTTTGGATTTGCCAAAGCGGCCGTCACGGCATGCACACCCCAGAGCCAATTTTCGCCGGATCCATGGGGCCGAGACGGAGATTTACGCTTGTGTGAATTAGGACGGTTGCGCGGGCGGGGCTTGCTCATTATAAGGCCGGTTTCCGGTTGAAAGACGGTGGTGTCAAAGCCCCCTAATGACGGTCGGAAACCGCGGCGTCAAATGGCGTTGTGTAAGTCACCCTGGAGGGGTGGGAGAGTGGTTAAATCCAGCAGACTGTAAATCTGCCCGCTTTGCGTACACTGGTTCGAATCCAGTCCCCTCCACCACTTACACAAAGCATGCTATAGAGGCTGCAGGCCCTGAGCGGGTATAGCATAGTGGTAATGCGGCAGCCTTCCAAGCTGTTGAGCTCGGTTCGATTCCGTGTACCCGCTCCAACTATTCCGAACACCGCTTCCGTACCCGCCAAATAAATCTGTGCGACTAGACGAACTGATTTGCCGGCCTTTCTGCCTCTCAAGGTAAATTCTTCCAACAATCCAGATTTCCGCGCGGTGGTCTCATTCTTTCCTTGAGGCGCCTGTCTCAGCTGGTTAACACACTACAAACGTCACAGCTGGGAGTATCGTATGCGAACGTCGCTATCTGTTTTGTCTTTAACCGCCGCTTTGGCAGCTGCGTCGGCGGCGTCGGCGCAGGGCTTTTCGCCCGAAGATCTGGTCTCTGAAACCGAGACTTGGTTCCAGGCGCCGGCCATCTCTCCGGATGGAAGCACGATCGCGTTCCAAGCGCATGGCGATATTTGGACTGTCTCAATCAATGGCGGGACAGCGACCCCAATCACGCGCGACAATGGCTGGGACGGCATGCCCGTCTGGTCACGCGATGGCTCAAAGCTCGCTTTCGCCTCCGATCGCAATGGCAATCTCGATGTGTTCGTGATGAATGCAGATGGCACGGGCCTCAGCCGCCTGACCCATCATGATGCCAATGATTATCCGAGCGACTTCGCCCCCGATGGCAGCGGCGTTCTTTTCGCCTCGGCCCGCGGTCAGTCGGCGAGCTCCAGCTATTTCCCGACCGGCGCACTACCGCAGCTGTATCAAGTCTCCGTCGATGGCGGGACACCGCGCATGGTCACGACCGTCCCTGGTATGGAGGCGCGCTATAGCCCAGACGGTACCAAAATCGCGTATCGTGACGAAAAAGCCTATGAGAATGAATGGCGCCAGCGCGATGTCAGTTCGTTCGCGCGGGACATCTGGGTCTATGATCTCGCCAGCCGCGCTCATACCAAAGTGACGGATACGCCGGGCGGCGATCATTCCCCAGCCTGGTCTGCGGACGGCCAAAGCCTGTTCATGCAGTCTGAGGTTGATGGCGGCACGTTCAATCTGCGCCGCATTGATCTGGCCAGTGGGGCGAGTGAGGAACTGACATCGCATGGACCACACCCGGCCCGCGATACCTCAATCAGCAATGATGGTACTTTGGTCTACACCTATCACGGTGTGATCCACAAAGTGGCGGCGGGCGGAGCCTCTGAGGCCCTCTCTATTACAGTTCCCGCCGGGCGCATTGGCGGCGAAGACACGCCCGTCCCCGCCATGGGCAATATCACAGAGTTTGATATCTCCCCGGACGGATCAGAAATTGCCTACGTCTTCCGCGGCGAAATTTTCGTCACCGATACAGAATTCTCCGACACCGTACGCGTGACCGATACGGCCGGCCAAGAGCGGTCCGTTTCTTTCGCGCCGGATGGCCGAACACTGCTCTACGCCGCTGAACAAGATGGCGGCTGGGGCATCTATGAAACCAGCATCGCGGAGGATAACGCGCCGCGCTTCTCCATGTCCGTGCAGTTTGAAT
>JABSPZ010000014.1 GCA_013213785.1 Henriciella sp.
GATCGCGGCACAAATATGGAATAACTTCTATGTGGTCGCATTCGTGGGAACTCCGGTTATATCGGGCGAAACCTTCTCTGCGGAGCACATTCCATGTCCGATTTTCTGATGCTTGCCTTCATCCTCTTGGTCGCGGGGATCGTCGCTGTTCCGATCGCAACGCGCCTGAAGTTGGGATCAGTACTGGGATACTTGATCGCCGGGATTGCGATTGCGCCCATCTTAGGCGTGCTTGGCGTCGATGTCGTATCGCTTCAGCATTTCGCTGAATTCGGCGTTGTGATGATGCTGTTTTTGGTTGGGATGGAGCTTGAGCCAAAGATCCTCTGGCAAATGCGCGCCCGACTCTTGGGGCTTGGCGGCGGCCAGGTTCTGATGACGATGATTCTGGTGATGTCGGTCGCCATGGCATTCGGGCAGTCCTGGAACACAGCCCTGATCATCGGGATGATCCTGTCGCTGTCCTCTACTGCAATTGTTCTGCAAACCCTCAATGAAAAGGGATTGATGAAGAGCGATGGCGGGCAGGCGAGCTTCTCCGTGCTCTTGTTCCAAGATATTGCTTTCATTCCCATGCTCGCCATCATTCCGCTGCTCGCGTTTCCTGAAGTGGCCAATCTGACAGCCGGTGGCGGGGGCGATGATCATGGCCATAGCTTCAGTCTCGTTGAAGGCCTCAATGGCTGGCAAACGATGCTTGTCACGCTCGGCGCGATCGCCTCGATCATTCTTGGCGGAAACTATCTGACTCGCCCGATCTTCCGGTTTGTCGCTTGGGCGAAGCTGCGCGAACTATTTACCGCTGCCGCGCTTTTGATGGTGATCGGCATTGCTTTGCTGATGACTCTGGTTGGACTTTCACCCGCACTGGGAACCTTCTTGGCAGGCGTGGTGCTCGCTAATTCTGAGTATAAGCATGAGCTGGAAGCCGATATTGATCCGTTCCGAGGGCTGCTGCTCGGATTGTTCTTTATCACCGTTGGAGCCGGGATCGATTTCAATCTTCTGTCCGAAAATTTCGGCGTGGTGGTTAGCATGACGATGGGGCTGATCCTTCTCAAAGCCACCGTCCTCTTCCTGCTTGGAACCCTGTTCAAAATTCGCGGCGCGCAGCGTTGGTTGTTCACCCTCGGAATGGCGCAGGCGGGTGAGTTTGGGTTCGTGCTGCTCGCCTTCACGACGACCAACGGCATCTTGCCGGGCGGCGTCGCGGATCTGCTCTTATTGGTGGTGGCGCTATCCATGCTGGTCACGCCATTACTGTTCATTCTCTACGATCAAATCGTGGCGGGCCTGTATGCCCGAGGGCAGCAACAAGAGGCTGATACGATTGACGAAGAAAACGGGATCATCATCGCGGGCCGCGGCCGTATGGGCGGTATTGTCGACCGCATGCTTCGGACCGCTGGTTATCCGTCCACGGTGATCGACTTCAGCGCGAAACAGCTAGATATCCTACGCAAGTTCGGCGTCAGTCATACCTATTTCGGCGATGCCACGCGGCCGGACCTTTTACACGCGGCGGGGATTGATAAAGCTAAACTCCTAATCGTGACGATAGATGACAAGCATCAGATCACGGAGCTGGTCTCATATGCGACGCGGAATTATCCCAACTTGCACGTAATCGCCCGCGCCGTAGACCGGCACCATACTTATGAGCTTTGGGCGCATGGTTGCCGCGATATCATCCGCGAAACTTATGACAGCTCACTCCGGATTGGACGGTCTGCTTTCGAAGCGCTCGGCGCGCCGCGCGCATCGGCTGAGGAGATGAAAGAGGCGTTCCACGAGATGGATCAGAAATCCATGATCGAGGTCGCGGACGTGTTCGACATCAATATCCCCGGGCACGAGAATGAAGCCTATGTCGAACGGGTTCGCGAACGTGCAGAGTCTTGGGAAGCCGAGCTTCATGACCGTATGATGGAGATCATGGAGGACGAGCCGGAGAAGGCTTAGACCCTCCCAGCACCCAAAAAACGTTTGACGCAGCGCCGAGTTTCGGGCAAACGCCCGTCTCGGTTGAGGCGCCTGCTGCTCGCGGGACATGTTTGTCCTTGGTGAAGACCTCCCAGCTTAACTGGACCCAACGCAGACCTTTTCACATCTGGTCTGGCGGCAATGCGAGCCCCGCCCTTTGCTAGACCAAAAGGACTTGTGAAAGGATCTTGCGATGACCTCGCATATTTACACACGCGTGCAGGCCAAAGCCCGAGCACGTCAATTGAAAGCCGAAAGCGGCGCCACAATGAGCTTAGCAGCTGCGCTGGAAATCGTGGCCAAAGATATGGGGTTCCGAGATTGGAACACTGCATCGGCTCGACTCTCAAACGCGCCAGATACAAACTGGCAAGTCGGGGAGCGCGTCAGCGGGCAATATCTCAAGCGCGACTTTACCGGCCGCATTCATGGGGTTCGTGAACTTCAAGCCGGGTCCGGCTACGAGGTGACCATTCACTTTGATGAACCGGTCGATGTTGTTGATTGGGAGAGTTTCTCCGCCCATCGCCAGCGCGTCAAAGCGTTGGTCTCGCCGGAAGGTATTTCCTGGTCAAAGACGAGCGACGGTGTTCCACACCTTATTGTGGCGCCTGATTCTGCTTTGATCGTCTAACCAACTTAGTCTCCGTCATGTCTCTGCAGACCTTGTCCATAGGATGTAGGACATGGCGGATTACGACCCTCATCGCCGATAAAACAGAGCTGTTGACGCGCTCCGCAAAATCTGGCGATCTGAAAAAGAGAGAGGCGTAATCGCCCATAAGCGAAAGCTATCCGGCACGCCCGGATCCTCACAAGAGCCATTCATATCCGATCAATCGTACCGTGCACGCGAGCTTTGCCGTTTGCGCACGGATAAAGAGATGGCATGTGATGCTCAAAACCGTTGTGTGTATGAAATGGGGGCGCCGCTACCCCACAAAGTTTGTGAACCGTCTGTACAAAGCTGTCCGCCGAAATGTGAGCGGCGACTTACGCTTCGTCTGTTTTACCGATGACGCCAGTACCCTGATAGACGGGATTGAGGCGCAGCCTTTGCCCGACATCGATTTACCTGATCATTTGAAATGGACCCCGTGGCGCAAATTGTCTTTGTGGCAACCGGGATTAGCAGGCCTCGAAGGGGATATCTTATTCCTGGATATTGATCTCGTCGTGACCGGGAACCTGGATCCGATTTGGAACTATCGCCCTGGTGAAATGTGTGTGGCCGAGAACTGGACACAGCTCGGGCAGGGCATTGGCAATACCTCTGTCTATAGATGGCGCGCCGGATCACATACGGAAATCTATGAGCAATATCAGCGCGATCGCGACGCTATTCATGCGCTCTATCGCGTCGAGCAGCATTTCGTTTCCGCGATGATTGAGCCAATGATCTATTGGCCCGCAGACTGGTGCGTGAGTTTTAAACACTCTCTCTCGCCGAAATTTCCAATGAATTGGGTGCAAAAGCCGCCTCTGCCACAGGAAACGAAAATCGTGGCCTTCACCGGGCGACCTGATCAGGATCAGGCCCGCGATGGAACGTGGACTGCGCCCTGGTATAAAAAAGCCTACAAGCACACCAAACCAACGCCCTGGATTGCAGAGCATTGGTGTGATTGAGCTTTAGGTTTTCGAGTGGTGACGCCGGGCCTTAGACCTTTTCAGGCTTACCTTTGCCTGGGGTCTTTGGCTTACGCTTGGCAGGCTTGTCCTCGACATATTTGAAGGTCAGTTCGTCCTTCTTCTTGTCGTGGCCAATCTTCACCGTGCCGCCTTTGGCGAGTTTGCCGAACAGCAATTCTTCCGCCATTGGCTTCTTCACATGCTCAGAAATAACACGCGCGAGAGGACGCGCACCGAACTCTGCATCGAAGCCACGTTTGGCGAGCCAATCGCGAGCCCCTGCTGCGAGTTCGATCGTGACGTTGCGATCTGCGAGCTGAATTTCAAGCTGCAGCACGAATTTCTCGACCACGCGTTCGATGATCTCTGGCGTGAGCCCACCAAATGTGATGACCGCGTCCAAACGGTTTCGGAATTCTGGGGTGAAGAGGCGCTTCAGCGCTTCTTCTTGCTCATCGTCCTTACGGCCGCGTCCGAATCCGATGGAGTTCTTCGCGGCGTCAGAGGCTCCCGCATTGGTGGTCATGACCAGGATGACATTGCGGAAATCGACTTTGCGGCCATTCGCATCGGTCAGCGTACCGTTATCCATCACTTGCAGAAGCACGTTGAACAGGTCCGGATGGGCTTTCTCGATTTCGTCGAGCAGAACCACTGAGTGTGGATGCTGCATTACGGCGTCTGTGAGAAGACCACCTTCATCATAACCGACATAGCCGGGAGGCGCCCCGATCAGACGAGAGATCGAGTGGCGTTCCATGTACTCGGACATGTCGAACCGGTGAAGCTCAACCCCAAGGATAGAGGCAAGCTGGCGTGTGACCTCGGTCTTACCAACGCCGGTTGGACCGGTGAACAGGTAAGAGCCAATTGGCTTGTTTGGTTCCCGCAGACCGGCACGCGACAGTTTGATCGCGGAGGACAGAGCGTCGATCGCATCGTCCTGACCGTACACCACGCGTTTGAGGTCGGTCTCGAGCGACTTGATCGCTTGCGCATCGTCTTTCGAAACTTGTTTCGGGGGGATCCGCGCGATCTTCGCAACGATGGCTTCTATTTCTTTCACACCAATCGTTTTTCGGCGCTTGCTTGCAGGGACCAACCACTGCGTGGCGCCAGCCTCATCGATCACGTCGATGGCTTTGTCCGGCAGCTTGCGATCCGTCATGTAACGGGTGGAAAGCTCCACCGCTGAGCGGATGGCATCATTGGTATAGCGCAGACCGTGGAAGTCTTCGAACGTGGCTTTCAAGCCTGTCAGGATCTTCACCGCGTCTTCGACATTCGGCTCGACCACATCCACTTTGCGGAACCGGCGCGACAGGGCGCGGTCTTTTTCAAAGTGCTGCTTGTACTCCTTGAACGTCGTGGACCCCATGCAGCGCACTTCACCATTCTGGAGCGCTGGTTTCAGCAAGTTAGACGCATCCATGGCGCCGCCCGACGTCGCGCCCGCACCAATAATGGTGTGAATCTCGTCGATAAAGAGAATGCCTTTTTCCTGTTCGCCAATCTCTTTCATGACCGCTTTCAAACGTTCTTCGAAGTCGCCACGATACCGTGTGCCAGCGAGAAGGGCGCCCATGTCCAGCGACCAAATAATAGCGTCGTTCAAGATTTCTGGAACTTCGCCATTCGTGATCATACGAGCGAGGCCCTCAGCGATGGCGGTTTTCCCAACGCCAGGGTCACCAACCAGAATTGGGTTATTCTTAGAACGACGGCACAGAACTTCGATGCAGCGTTCAATCTCTAGCTGGCGACCGATCAATGGATCGATTTTGCCTTGCTTGGCCTTTTCATTCAGGTTGACGCAGTAGGCATCCAGCGCCTCGCTTTGCGGAGCGTTTGGCGGTGTCTCTTCTGCTTCAGCGCCACGCGGTGTTGAGGGGCGGTTCTGCCCAGGAACTTTGGAGACGCCATGACTGACATAGTTCACCGCATCATAGCGGGTCATGTCTTGCTCTTGCAGGAAGTAGGTCGCGTGGCTTTCCCGCTCTGAGAAGATTGAGATCAGAATGTTCGCGCCCGACACTTCATCACGGCCAGAGCTTTCGACGTGTAGGACCGCGCGTTGCACAACACGTTGGAAAGCAGCGGTTGGTTGAACGCGGCCGGAAGGCTCGTCCGTGATCAGACTAGACAGGTCTTCGTCGATGTATTGCTCGAGCGCAGACTTCAGGTCAGGAATGTTGACCTTACAAGCACTCATCACTTCGACTGCATCGTCATCTTCGGTCAGCGCGAGCAGCAAGTGCTCAAGCGTTGCGTATTCGTGCTGGCGCTCACCAGCGGCGGTGAGGGCGCGTTCGAGGGCGGATTCTAGGCTAGGGGTTAAGCTTGGCATGTTGTGTTTCTCCTAGTCCTCTTTTTCCATCGTGCATTGAAGCGGGTGTTCGTTGCGGCGGGCCATATCCATGACCTGTGCGACTTTCGTTTCAGCCACTTCATAGGTGTAGACGCCGCAGACGCCGACGCCCTTTTGGTGAACATGCAACATGATGCGCGTTGCTTGCTCGCGGCTCTTATTGAAGAACCGCTCTAAGATCAGAACCACAAACTCCATTGGCGTATAGTCATCATTTAAAATCAACACGCGATACATGCTCGGTTTTTTCGTGCGGACGCGGGTCTTGGTGGCAATCCCAAGGCCGCCATCATCATCTCTGCCAGGATCATTCGGCCCTTGTGGGCCTTCGGGATCTGAGAGTGTTATGCGGTCGATTCTAATAGACATGAGCTAGAAGATAAGTGTTCCTTTTCGTTTGTGTAGACTGACGCTGCGTCGCTGAAGGATCAAGCCTGGATTTGATCAATTTGCGGTCACGCGTTCAATTAATTTTCCTACGCGTTTGCGATTGGCTCCCATATCGGAATATCCCACCCGCGAGCGTGAGTAGATTGCGAAGGTCGCGCGCCCCTCATCCAGCGGGATAATCTCAATATCAAGATCGTCTTTGAAGCGCATCAATCCCGTCGTGGCGACCAGTTTGATCCGCAAGGCCTCAGCATCTGTTTCGATTCTTCCAAAACTACGCTCAGACGCGACGATCTCGCTGAATTTTGAGAACAAACCGCGACCCGTCATGGCGAGTTCAGGCGGCGCGAAATCGGGTTCTGCGGCTAGGCAGTGATTATCCGGTGCCACCAAACATGTGTTTGGTTTTGGAGGGCGCTTGAGGGATTTGAAATTGATAAAGTCGGTCATGGACCAGACTGTGCCCGCACTTTGATCGTTTGTCAGCGCGGGAACAGCAAAAAACCAGGCCGCTGGGCCTGGTTTTTCTGGGAGTTATTCGGTTGAGAGGAACCGCTATGCCACTTTTGCCGATTTCGCGGCCTTTTTAGCTTGCCGGGCGATTGGAGAGAACGCTTCGCGCATTGTGTCGGCGTAAAGCTCAGACAATTCGCTGAAGCCCTTTAGATTGTTCTCGAAGGCCGACTTCACGAAACGGGTTTGGATCGTCATGGCGTCTTCGATAGAGCCCGCTTCGGCGAGCTTCTTGCCGGTTTCGACGGACAGGCTCATTTGCTCTTTAAAGTGCGCCATCATGGTTTGGCCTGCGTCCTGCATTCCTTTCACGGACGCGCGAGTGCTGGCCGTAGAGGCCTCCATCGCGCCGCGTGCAAGCGCGCTCATTGAATCGCTTTCTGGAAAGAAGCCAGAAAAAGCGTCGGCATTGAACGCGTTAAACGGGAAAGAAAAAGGGGAGGCAGTCGCAGACGTCATGGTCGAATCCTGTAAGTTTTACCTAACGGAATATAGCCGAAATTTTCGCGCACGCAACAAAAATTTGTGCGGCGCACAATATTATCATCTTGGTAACGTTTGGCGCTCAAATCCTAACAAAAATGCCATATGCATTTACCAGTAGCTAACCTTATGAATTGATCCTAGAGTTTCCTCGGGTGGACCGGGGCAACCATTTTTGGAGACCCCCGAATGCGTGTACGAATCCCAGCGCTCTCTGCAAAATCAAGTCTCGCCGCCGCCGCGATCTTTACGCTTGGATTTACGCCGTCTGCCACTGCCGAAAAATACGCGTCGATCGTCGTAGACTTAGAGCGCGATGAAGTCTTGCACGCGCGCCACGCCGATGCGCCGCGCTATCCTGCATCGCTTACCAAAGCGATGACCTTATATATGTTGTTTGATGCGATGAAGGCCGGTGAGGTTCGTCTCCATGAGGAGCTGCCGGTGTCTCGCGCGGCCGCAAATCAGCCGCCATCTTCGCTTCGCCTGCGAGCAGGATCAACGATCACGACCAAACAAGCCATCAATGCATTGATCACGAAGTCGGCGAATGATGTTGCCGTGGTTGTTGCCGAGCGCCTCGGCGGAACCGAAGCGCGCTTCGCAACGCTGATGACGGCTAAAGCGAACGCGATGGGCATGGAAAGCACGACCTTTAAGAATGCGTCAGGCCTGCCGAACTCTCAGCAACTCTCCACGGCGCGGGATATGGCGGTGCTCGCTGAGCGCCTGTTGGAAGATCACGCGGATTATTACGGCTACTTCTCCAACAAGAAATTTTCGTGGGGTCGAGCCACTTATAAGAACCACAACCGCCTGATCGGGACGGTTGAAGGGGTAGATGGCATCAAGACAGGATACACGCGCGCGTCGGGATTCAATCTTATGACAAGTGCAAAGCGCCGGGGTCGACGCGTTGTGGCGATCATGTTCGGTGGCTCGACGGCTCGCTCTCGCGACCAGCATGTCACCGACCTTGTTGAAGCTGCTTATAAGAGTTTTGAGCCAACCGATTTGGAACCAGAGCTCCGCTTGCGCATGTCGTTCAGTGAGGTCCAGCCGCCTGTTGATCCAAATGGCGCGGCAATGCCGGTTTTGAATGGTAAAATTTTTGGAACAAACACCGTGGTTGCCGAAGGCGATGAAGGCTCCAAATCAAACTAAGCCCACCGCTTACTAGGAGCTTTTCCAGTCGTGTTTCGTCCATTTAGCCTGATCCTTCTTTTCTTTAGTTTCATTCTGGCCAGTGCTCACGCAGCGCCGGTTGATCATGATGTTTTGGACGCACGGTTGAAGCGTTTGGCGGATGATACCGGCATTGTTGGCCTCGCTGTGGCTGTCATTGAAGATGGCGAAATCACCTTTGCGGAAGGCTATGGCGTCACCGCCCTGAACGGAGAGGCTGTCACGCCGGACACCGTTTTTCGTTGGGCCTCTTTGTCGAAGGGGGTCGCGTCCACAGCTGTTGGTAAAATGGCGTCAGAAGGACAGCTCGCCCTAACCGACACAATCTCAAAGTTTAAAACCTCGCTTCGACTCCCATTGGGCGGTGAGAAGGTTGGTACGCTGGAAGACTTGCTGGCGCACAAGATTGGTATTGTGCCCAATGCCTATGACACGCGCCTCGAAGACGGACGTGATCCGGCAGAAATCCGTAAAAGCCTCGGTAGCTTGAAACGCACGTGTCCAGTAGGCGAATGCCACACCTACCAAAACGTTGCCTTCGACGCGATCGCAGAAGTGGTGGCTGCTGTACGGGGCGTGTCGTTCGAAGAGGTTGTGCAACTTGAACTGTTTCAACCGCTCGGCATGCGCGATGCCAGCTATGGGTTGGAGGCACTCACCGGTTCGTTGTCTTGGGCGGAACCTTATCGTAAGCGCCGCGCCGATGCGCGCCCGGTTCGTCGTCCTCTCAAACGCTCTTATTACCGCGTACCTGCCGCCGGCGGGGTCAATGGTTCTATCTTAGACTTGGCGCGGTTCGCCCAAGCCCAGATGGGGCTCCAGCCCGACGTGCTCGATGATGCGACACTAACCGAGCTGCATTCCCCGCGCATATATACACGGCGCGAACAGTCCAGCATGAGCCGTCGTTATGGCGGGCATTTGCGCGATGCGCGTTACGCTCTTGGGTGGCGTGTCTACAAATACGGTGTGCCAGGATATCGCGTCGTCGGGCATCGCGGCGCGGTTGATGGTTACCGCTCCATGATTCTGTTTGATCCAGAGCGCCAATCCGGCGTGGTGGCGCTCTGGAATTCAAACTCTCGTATGCCCGTTGGCGTGCAGTTTGAAGTCATGGATATGATCTATGATCTACCAGCGAAAGACTGGATCGGTCTCGACCGAGATCAGGGCTAGCGGGCGAGCCTTAGAACGGTAGCTCAGCGAGATCTGGCGCTTGCCATGTTCGCCTTGCCTCAACCGAGAATAAACGCTCGCGTGACCAATGCTCTAAGAGCCAGTCTGAACGGCCGTAAGGGCTGTCCATCAGGTCGCTCAGCGTATCTTCAAGCGGCGTATCTGGTGCAGCCTTGCTCAAGAAAGCTCGCGCGACTCGCAGAGACGCGAGCGTGATCGTTTCATGATAGCCCTCAGAATCTGTATTTGCGACACCAGCGGCTTCATTATAGGCGCGGATCATGTCCGGCATTTCGGCGAACACATCAACGTCGGCGTCGGCGAGTAAACCGAGCGCCACCGCGAAGTGAGCGCGATGCGTCCATTCGGTCTTGGGGAGGCTTCTATCTTTGAAGCGTTCCGTGAGGCGATTGATATCGTTGGGGTCAAGTCGGTTCATGGAAGTATTCCTTTGAAGTCTTTGGCGAGCGTCCAAAAGAAAACCTCGCCGGGGGTGGCGAGGGTTGGCGTTTCGAGAGGTGGATGAGCTGAGCCTAATTCACGTTTCGAAACATGCGCCAACGAGCGCCACAAAATGTGTGGAGCTGGTTTTGTTGAGAGGTGATGGTTCTCGAGCGCATGGGGCATGCGGTACTTTTTCAAAGCGCTGCTTGCAAGGGTTTTGACGTGTCGGAGGCCCAAAAAAATTGCGCCTTGGTCGACTGCTTTAAACGACCAAGGCGCACCTATTGATTGCGTGAGTACTAGGGGGCGTTAGTATTTGAAACCAATAGGAAGTTAAGAGCTATTCGTATGCACAAGAACCTCAAGAAGCCCTCGTACGAGTTTTGTATATGCGATGGTTTTCGGGAGATCATTACCCTGGCGTCTCAATTTTCGGGTTTGAGGACTTTCTTCGTAAACGAGCCGTAAATTTATATACTTATCTATTTTATAAGTTTGAGACGTCAGGAGAATTTCATTCCGGTCGAACGCGCGTACTTAGAATTCATGCAAGATGTTCTTCACCCGATTTCGCAGACCTATGATGTTCCAGAGTACTGGCGCCTCGAACCTGTCCGGCAAGATGTCTGGGCGGCCATATGGTCACCAGTCCATGATATGCGCATTCAGCATCCTCGATCTTTTGAGCGGATGAACTTTACGCGCGGTGTTGCTCGAGGGGAGTATGCCGGCATGCGCTATGCGACGGGCTGGCAACTGAACCAACACTCCAATCACAAACTTTCGGCGCGTTTAGGCGTGGTTTCGATTTCGAGAGTCCTTGCCGGATATGCGACCATGGATTTCGAACTCAAGAGTTTCGTGCTTCGTCCAGGGCAGATTCTGATCAATGATCATTTGCAAAACTATCGCGGCAGTCAGCATGAAATGGTTGGCGAAACGATCTATGTTCCGCGTCACTTACTTGGCTTGCCGGAAGGTTCCGCCACGGGTCCGATTCTGATTGAGGAAGGCACACTGTTCGGAGAGACGCTGAGCCAAGAGATGACTCGCTTCTTCGATTTGCCTGAAAGTTCAGACTTTGATGCGGATACACTTCTTCACGCGGCAAACTCTGTGATTGTTCATAACCGTCACCTCGTTTCCGAACGCGCGGGATGGTGGCGTGCCAGAAATGAGATTATTCGCAAATATATTGAATCCAATCTCGGCGACCAAACGCTGCTGCCCTCAAAGATTTGCAATGTCTTCAATCTCTCGCGAGCAACGCTCTACCGTATGTTCGAAGCCGATGGCGGGGTTCGCCGATACATTCAGGATCGTCGTTTACACGTTGCGATCTGGGACCTCGCGGATGGCGGTATTAAACGTGGCCGCTTGACTCATCTTTCCGAAAAGTGGGGCTTTTCTTCGAACGCCAATTTTAATCGTGCGGTCAAGCAAGCTTTCTCAATGCCGCCAGGATCACTGTTCGCAGAGGGCGCCTATGTTCCGCCGGCGCGGTTTGGGTCGATGCGAGAGGCGTTCCCGACATTCGATTGGTTCGTCCGACTTTCAGAGACAGCCTCGCTGCGCCGACTTCGGGACTAGTTCGCGACAGCGTAAAGCGGTCCCACACGCTTGGTTATTCATTTCGAAATCGAATAGACGCACTCGGACAATAAATTCGAGATGCTCGGATAATGACTAATCCTAGTATCTCAGCTCAAGATTGTATTTAGAGGGGCTCGAGCACTCGAGCCAACAGAATTCAGATTTGGCGTTGGGTCTCAAACAATGTTGGGACTTTCAGAATGAACGCCAATTTGATGTGCAGAACCGCAATTGGTCTTTTGGTTGCGTCGACCACGATACTGCCAGCCGCCGCTCAATCCTGCCAAACAGAAGACTTGATGGAAGCGCTGACCAGATCAGAACCGCCGCAGAACAAATATTGGGTTGCGCCAGACGCGTCCGAAGATCCGTGTTGGGTGATGGAAATCCTCAGCGATCGCTTGCAAGACTTACGAAACCGGCAAGATCCGCAGAGTGAAGACCGCGCGCCCGTCGATTCAAATATCGGAGACCTGGGCACACCGCCGGTCTATGCTGCAATTTCTCCCCGCTCGGTTGAGATCGGGATCGATGCCGTTGCGAGAAGCGGAAGAGCGATCGCAATTGGATCAAACGCCCTGTCAGAAGAGTTCGGCGCGGTTGCGATCGGAGCGAGTGCCATCGCAACACCAACCGAATCGCTTGCGATCGGGCTTTCAGCAAACGTTGAAGAGCGCGCGTTGAACGGGATGGCCATTGGTCCAAATGCTCACGTTTTTACTGGAGCCGCGCAGTCCATAGCGGTCGGCGCCCATAGCTATGTCGGCGCGCCAGGTGGGATTGCGCTCGGATATCTCGCGCGATCTACCGCTCCGGGTAGTATAGCTCTCGGCACCCGCTCAGTCGCCGATGAAGCCAATACAGTTTCCCTTGGTCGTGAAGATAACCCTGAAACGGAGCTCGACGAAACACTTCTTCGGCGCCTCACCAACCTTGCGGCGGGAACTGCAGATACAGACGCGGTCAACTACGCCCAGTTGCAATCCGCGTTGGAGAGCGTCGATTTCAGCTCAGACTATTTTGCTATCAATGCAACTGGGCCAAACGCGCGGGCTCAAGGGGCAAACTCAATAGCGCTGGGGTCGAACGCCTTTGCCGGTAGCAATGGATCGGTCGCGTTCGGGGCGGGTGCGAAATCACTCTTCCACAATGCCTACGCGATCGGAGCAAACGCTCAAACCTCTCGTGAGTCACAATTCATGTTTGGCACCAGGCTGTCTAATTATTCGCTTCCTGGCCTGGCGAACCCCCAATCGCGATTGCTTCAAACCGGTGATTTGCAACTTGTCACGGTCGACGAGTCCGGCACGCTCGCTGGAGATGGTGGGGCGACCGTTTCAAATCTACGCTCGAACATCGCAGTGATGGATGAAGGCATTCAAGATCTCCATCAGCAGATATCCGATCATGCGGCGGGTCTTGACCGCGGACTACAGGAACGGGGCGCTCTTTCCAGAGGTTTGGCGCTTCTCGAGCATCAGGTGACAGAGCACTCATCAGGTCTGTCGAACTTAAGAGATAGGATTGCCGCATTTGCTAATCTTCCTGAAGAAGTTGATGCACTCGGCCGCGACGTGACAGAAAATTCCTCCAGCATTGCGAATATCGAGCAAACCCTCGCAGGAGGGATTGCGCGTCCGGAAGACATTGACGGTTTGGACGATCGGATCAGCGAGAATAGCTCTAGCATCTCTAGTTTGGAGCAAAGTGTAGCGGCCAATGCGAACCTTCGAGACGATGTTGCCTCTCTGGGGCGAACAGTTGACGATCACTCAACAAGTATTGCGGGTCTCGAGCGCGGCCTGGCTGAAACGGCTGCCTTTTCCGAGCAAACGGCTGAGCAATTGGATGCATTAGACGGCCGTGTTGCTACGAACGGAGCAGGAATCCATCAGAACGCTGGATCGATCCAAGAGAACCGCGTCGCTATAGAAGGTAATTCCGCCAGCATTGATCGATTGGAAGAGTCTGCGTCGAACGGCGCAGTTCGCTTCGACGCGATCGAAACGTCTGTATCGACCCAGGCGGCTCGAATTGACGATATCGATCACTCCATTTCGACACATGAAAACCAGATCGCGGAAAACACCGAGCGTATGGAGACTGTGAAGTCGATAGCGAGTGAGAACCAAGCGTGGATCGCGCGTAATCAAGCGGGCTTGGCTGAACAGGGAGAGGCGATTTCAATGCTTCAAACTGATTTCGAACAACTCGGGTTGAATGTTTATGGTTTGGCGCAAACGGTGGCGTATCAGGCTGAGCAAATCGAAACCAATAGAAGGGGCATTGCGATCGCAAACGCCCTTGCTGGGTCGTCTTGGTTGCAGGCCAATGAGACCACCGCTCTGACCCTGAATGCGGGTTATTTCGAAGGAAGCTCAGCGCTCGCATTTTCAGGGACGCGTCGGCTGCACAAGCTTTGGTCGGCAAATGTTGCTGTCGGGACGGATACCGAGCGCGGCGAGATTGGCGCGCGGGCTGGGCTACGTTCGGGGTGGTAGTCGTCTAAAAGGCGATTTCGACGCCAGCGAGTTCCGGGAGCTGCATGATGATAACCAAGTCACGCAGCTCTTGGCGGGCCGCAACGTGGCTCATCGTAAACGACACATTCGATCCGCTTTCAGTCAGGTCGAGCAGCGTCAGGCCAGCCGGGAAGAGCTCGCGATAAATCACACGCTCAGACAGGCCAGGCGCTAGCCTAAAGCCGATCCGCTTAGAGAGATTTGAAAGCGCTTCGCCAACTTTTTGCTTGTTGCGGGCTTCCAACGGAGAGACCCGGTTCCGCATCACAATCCAATCAATCGGTTGGCGCGATGTGCGCGCCTTATTCTTGCGGCACTGCCAAACCATTTCAGAGTAAAAGCTCGGGCGCAATACTTCTAAGGTCTGCGGGTTCACATCCCCCAGAAGATCAAAATCCACGAATGAGTCATTCAGCGGCGTGATCAATGAGTCGGCGGCCATGTGGGCAATCCGAGACAAATATGTGTCGCCGCCTGGTGCGTCGACAATCACGATTTCGCAAACCGCTTTCAAACGCTCAAGAGACGTATAGAACCGTTCGGTTTCCTCTTTCTCAGCAATATCGAGATCCCGCTCTGAGCTTGCATCAACGCGGATAATCTCGGGCATGGGAAGCTGTGCGCCCGTCGATTGCATCCAGCGCATCCGGTTCTCAAGATATCGTGTCAGCGTACGCTGTCGGACATCAAGATCGATCACGCCGACCTTGCGGCCCATGCGCATCAAGGCAATCGCCATGTGAATCGAGACAGTTGATTTGCCAGCGCCGCCTTTTTCGTTGCCAACAACGATAACCCGGCACTGTTTCTGTGCCGGGGTCAAAAGCGTTAGCGTGTCCGCGCCGTCGCGGGGAGGTTGATATCCATCGGCCATGTCGGCACCGGATCTCCTTTAGGTCATCAGGCAGCGTGTTGCTGGGCTTGGGCAACGAGTTCGTCTTCGAAACTCGGTGCATCGTCGAATAGAAAGACTTGCTCTCCGCCAGAGATTTCTTCTTGGGCTGGAATGTGCGGGGCCATCGGCTCGCCATCGAACAGCATCTCGTCATGGTGCGTGATCGCGCAGGGGGCGAGGGTCGTGGCTTCGATTGGGAAGGGCGTTTCGCCGTGGATCAGAGCAAGCGTTTCGCGCAGGTCAGAAAGATTGGCGGCGATAGAATTCATATCGTCCGAAAGTTTGGCTCGGACGGTTTCAACTTCGGTCGCGGACTCAAACAACCAAGAGTCGTTTTCCGGCCGAATGTTATCAAGATCGGGTTCAAGGCTGAATTTCGACGTGGCGGGGCGCGTCTGCCTTGTGTAGAGGGTTGCACAAGCTGCGGTGAGCAGCGCTTTAAGGCGGGGAAGGATGTGCTTTCTCATGCGTTAAAGAATCCACGCAAAAGGTTAATGACACGTTTACGAATTCCCCTGAGGCGCGAATGTAATGATTAAATCTCCAATCAGAATCCGAACGCTCTCTGAGCTTCGATCCGTTCTCAAAGAACACCGCATGGCGGGCCGTTCGATTGGCTTCGTCCCGACCATGGGGGCACTGCATGACGGGCACCTGTCTTTGGTGAGTATGGCACGCGCAAAGGCCGACATAACAGTGGTCAGCATCTTCGTGAATCCAACCCAGTTTGCGCCAGGTGAGGACTTGGACACTTACCCGCGGACTGAAGAGGCAGATATCGCGCGACTAACAGAAGTCGGGACCGATATCGTCTACTTGCCGAGCGTTGAAGAGATGTATCCGGACGGTTCAAAGACCGACGTTCGCGTCGCCGATATGTCAGATCTTCTCGACGGCATATTCCGTCCGCACTTTTTCTATGGAGTCGCCACCGTTGTGGCGCGCTTGTTCGTGCACGTTCAGCCCGACGTCGCGGTGTTCGGAGAGAAAGACTATCAACAGCTCCAGATCATCCGCCGGATGGTTAGAGACCTTGGGTTTCCAATCGATATCGTTGGCGGGCAGACCTATCGAGATGCCGATGGTTTGGCGCAATCATCTCGTAATGCCTACATGAACGCCGCCGAGCGACAGAAAGCGAACACGATCAGCGCGGCGCTGCACCGCGCGCGGACCCGTATCGCAATCGGCGCATCGGTTTCTGAAGCGCTGGAAGAAGCGAAGGCCAGCATATCGGCTGCCGGATTTGAGCGGTTGGACTATGTCAGTGTCGTCGATCCCGAAACTCTAGAAGATCTCCCAGAAGGCGCTCTGCCAATCGGCAAGGTCGCTCGGATTTTGGCGGCCGCCTGGATGGGGCCAACGCGGCTGATCGATAATATGGGATTTGAGCGCGCCTAATCACAAATCTATGACTTCGCGACGGTAGGTCTTGTCGATCGCGGGCGAGTCCCGCAATGAAGACTGTCGAACCTTCGGAGGGCGCTATGCTAAAGATTACTCACCCGCGGACATTGCTGGCCGCTGTATCAAGTTTTGCACTGGTTGGCTGCGCCACGGTGGTGCCAGAAACAGAACCCGTCGTCGCAGATGCGCCGCCTGTCGTTGAGAAGGTCACTGAAGTCGAAGTAGAGGCGCCCGTCGCGCAGCCTGCGTTCACCGCGGAAGGCATCGCGGCCTTAGAGCAGGCAATGGGCCAGTACGTCGCCGAAGGACGCCTATATGGCATTCACACGCGACTCGTTCACAAAGGCGAAGTGGTCAGCGATTTCAAAACGGGCCTACGCGGTCTTCAGAGCCAGACGCCGATCGAAGACGACACGATTTACCGCATCTATTCGATGACAAAGCCGGTCACGGGCGTGGCGATGATGATGCTGTACGAAGAGGGTAAGTTTGATCTCGATGATCCCGTCTCCATGCACGTGCCGGAGTTTGCAAACCTGAAAGTGCTTGCGGGCGTTAATGAAGACGGCTCGGCAATCCTCGAAGACCTAGAGCGTGCCCCGACGATGCGTGAAGTGATGTCGCATACATCTGGGTTTGCATACGGACTCGGTGGAACAGATCCTGCCAATTCAGCTTTCCGCGATCAAAAGGTTCTGGAATCGCCAGACTTGCAAACCTTCATCGATCGCACGGCTGAAATCCCGCTTCTGTTCCAACCTGGCGAGCACTGGTTCTATAGCGTCGGTATGGATATCCAGGGCTACATTATCCAGAAGCTTTCTGGTCAGACCTTCGGTGAATTCCTCCAGTCCCGCCTATTCGGACCTCTCGGCATGGAAGATACCGGATTCTACGTTCCGGAAGAAGACTATGGCCGGTTCAGTGAAGTTTATGGCTTCGATCCAGAGTCTGGCGCTATGGTCCCGGTCCCGTTCCCAGGCGTGATGTTCCGCAAAGAGACGGTTGCGTTTGAATCGGGTGGCGGCGGACTTGTTTCCACCATGGACGATTACGGCCGTTTCTCTCAAATGCTGGTCAATCGCGGCAGCTTGAATGGCGTTCAAATCATCAAGCCAGAAACACTCGACTTGATGACAACAGATGTGCTGCCAGAAGGTGCGATGCTGTCACAAGCCGGGATGAATATGGGCGAGGTCTATCCAGGCTTCGGTATGGGTCTGACGGTTGGGACCGTGCTCGAACCAGAAGCTGTTCCAACGAAAATTCCAGCGGGCTCTTTCTTCTGGAGCGGCGCGGCCAGCACGTGGTTCTGGGTTGATCCTGTGAACGAGCTTTACTTCATTGGAATGGTCCAGGTCTTCGACAATAACAATCCAAACGGCCCGCTTGAGCTGCGCGAAACATCAAGCACAGCTGTCTACGGCGCATTAAGCGCAGAGTAGCGACCTATTCGGCGCCGTCTTGGTTTTCTGGCCAGGCCTCGACGGTGCCCTTAAGCTTCAAAGTCAAAGGATTACCTTTGCGATCGACGGCCTTGCCGGCGGCGACTTTGACCCAGCCTTCTGAGATACAATACTCTTCGACATTGGTTTTGATCTCGCCATTGAAGCGGATCCCAACGCCGCGCAGCAGCAATTCTTCGTTATAATACGGGCTCTTCGGATTGACCGAGAGACGGTCTGGCATTTGATCAGTCATGAGCGCGCTTTAAACCGAACTCGCCAGACTATTCAAGCAAGTCTTGAAGTTTTGCTGGGGCCGCATGCCGCCATGACATTTTCAGCGCTGAAAGTGCGGTGGTTTCATCTGCCTTATTGAGCGCAATCGTTGTGGCGCCTTTATCGCCCCACTTATTTGGAACTTTGGAAAAGATTGAAGGCTCAGCCGCGATCAGCATCTCTTGCTCTTCTACGCTTAAAAAGATATTCGCGGTGGCCTCAGATTCCAACATCGTCGCGATCGTTTTTCCGCGCGGTGCATCTACCCTGAAGCTCGCGTGGTCGAAGTGCGGTTTCTCGATCGCCATCGGTAGCGACAAGGCGAGGGTCCGAAAATCGTCCACGGTCATGTGTCTAGCCCCGGGTTTCTGATCCCACAGCATACAGGAAAGAAACGCCTTTGATGAGGGGGATGACTCTTTCGGCGTCGGCGCGCTCTAGGGCAGGGCATCCCCAACTGCGACCCAGAATACGGCGATTGGGGCTAACATAGTCGGCGCCGTGAATGACGATCAGTCGTTTTTCAGCGAGGTCATTCTGTGGGCTAAGCCCTTTCAGCTTTAGAGAGAGGCCGTGCTGTCCGTAATAGGTCTTGCCGGTGACGAAGGCGCCCAGCGAGGTCATTTTCGAGCCCTCAATGTTCGAGAACTGATCCGCCATACCATCATGATCGCGATCTGAACCTTTGCCGTGCGCGACGAGTAAGGCCTCGGCGCTCATATCCTTTGTATCGATGAGGAAATAGCGCGGAACGTTTGAAGGCGCCCGATAGTCGATTACGCTAAAGTATCGGTCATTCTTGATCTCGCTGGCCGCATCCGCCTTCGCGCGGAGAGCTTCAGCCAAGAGTTTTTCGCCGAGCAACTCGGCAGCGGGTTGTGCCTGTGCGACAGCGGCGCTCGACCAAATCAGGCCCACAATGATCAGACGCAAAAATGCAGAAAGCATGCTTTAGATAAAGCATGCTTTCCGGCAAAAATAAGGTGTTCGGAGGCCCGACTAGAAAACGCGAGGGCGCTCGCTCTTTTCGATATGCAGGCCGCACTCGCTTTTATCGCGACCCGCCCAGCGACCGGAACGAATGTCGTTCGGATCTTCCGCAGGCTTGGTGCAAGGCCAGCATCCGATTGACGGATAGCCTTGCGCTACGAGTGGGTGGCGCGGAAGTTCGCGGCGTTTGAAATAGGCTTGCACATCTTCCTGAGTCCAACCTGCGAGTGGGTTCACTTTGAAGCGGCCACTGGCATGTTCGAAGACGGGGAGAGACATCCGCGCGCCGCCATGGAAGCGCTTACGTCCTGTGATCCAGGCATCAAATCCTTCCAGAGCAGGTTCGAGCGGACGAACTTTGCGAAGGGCACAACAGGCGTCGGGGTCTGTTTTCCAAAGCGTATTCTTTGGATCTTCCGCCAGGCGCTCGTGTTCCGCAGGCGCAATATCGCGAACATTGGTGAGGCCCAGGCGTTCGATCAATTCCGCTTTATAATCCAGCGTTTGCGGGAAGTGCATGCCGGTTTCGAGGAACACGATCGGTAGATCAGGCTCTACATCCGCGATCAGCGCTAGCATAACCGCGCTCTCTGCCCCAAAGCTTGAGACATAAGTCAGCTCGCCCATCCACTCGCGCAAAATAGAAGCACGCAGGATGGTCTGGGCGGAGGCATCGCGAAGTTCTTCGTTCAAGCGCGCAAGGCGCTGATCTACGTCTTCGTCGATCCGCAGTTTGATGTCTGAATATGGCATGCGCCTCAGGCTTTCGTGTGACGCCTCGAAAAGACCGAAGTCTGGCCGTCCGCGGCGGGTTGATAGAACGCCGAATACTCTTCCAGCGCTTTCACCACATTAGGTAGGTCGGCCCTGGAGGTCTGATAAGCGTCAAACCCTGAACGGTTCATATAGAGAATCTGATCTCTGAGGACGTGGCCCACTGCGCGCAGCTCTCCCGTATAGCCCAAACGGCGTCTCAGCAGCTGTGCCTGGCTGTATCCGCGGCCATCCGTATATTTCGGAAAATTTATTGCTATCAAGGTGATACGGTCGATATAAGGCGTCAGAACATGCGGATCATCGGCTGGCGACAATCGCACGCCGATCTGCTGGTTCCGCGCCAAAAGCGCGTCCGCATTTTCTATTAGTTTATCTAAAGGGAGTGTTATGCATCCTGAACTCGGAAGGTCATTGTCACCTTCGAGGAAGGTCCATGTGTCTTCGATTTCAGCGCCATCTTTAATCAGCGGCATAGATCGCCTCCTGGAACGGTTCGACGCCCAAACGCTCGACCGCTTCGATAAATTTCTCGTCTTTGGTAGTGCGCAGATCGCGATATGTATCGACAATCGTCTTTACAGCGCCGGGGACTTCCTCGTGGCGCAGCGCTTTACCGATGATTTGACCTACTGCAGCTTTTTCATCCGCGCGGCCGCCGAGAGAAATTTGGTAGTATTCCTCGCCTTTCCGGTCCACGCCGAGAATGCCGATATGGCCCACATGGTGATGTCCGCAGGCATTGATGCAGCCAGAAATATTGATGTGCAGCTTGCCAATGTCTTGCTCATAAGCCGGGTCTGCGAAGACCTTCTGGATCTCTTGTCCGACCGGGATTGAACGCGCATTCGCAAGGTTACAATAATCGAGGCCAGGGCAGACAATCATGTCTGTGATCAGGCTTTCATTCGCGGTCGCCAGACCTGCCGCGTCGAGTTCGCGGTACACATTGTACAAATCATCGAGCGCGATGTGCGGCAGGACAACATTCTGCGCGTGAGTCACGCGGATATCGTCAAATCCATAGGTCTCGGCCAAGTGCGCCATGACGGCCATCTGACTGTCTGTGGCATCGCCCGCGAGGCCTGCGATCGGCTTTAGGCTGATCGTAACAGATGTGTAGCCTGCAACTTTGTGCGGATGCAGATTCACGCTCGTCCAATTCGCGAAGGCCGGATCAGCGGCTTTTGCGCGTTCGAACGCATCGCTGGTCTCTGCCTTGTCTTCAAAGGCAGGGGGCGCGAAATAGGCGTTGATGCGATCAATTTCTTCCTGGGGAAGGGCAATCTTCTCGCTAACCTGCTGGGCGGCATATTCTTCTTCAACCAGGCGCGTGAACTCTTCTGGCCCGGTCTCGGTGACCAGAATTTTGATCCGCGCTTTGTACTTATTATCCCGTCGACCGAAGCGGTTATAGACCCGCATGACCGCTTCCAAATAATCGAGGATCTCACCTTCAGGAACAAACTCATTGATCATCGACGCGATGATGGGCGTCCGGCCCTGACCGCCACCCACATGAACTTCGAAGCCAACTTGCTCGCCGCGTTTGATCATTTGTAGACCGATATCGTGAACACGAATTGCTGCGCGGTCATGGCTCGCAGCATTGACCGCGATTTTAAACTTACGCGGTAAGAAAGCGAACTCTGGGTGGAACGTGCTCCATTGACGGATAATTTCGCACCAGGGACGTGGATCCATAATCTCATCTGGTGTCGCGCCAGCAAAGTGGTCGCTGGTGGTGTTCCGAATGCAGTTGCCTGAGGTCTGGATCGCGTGCATTTCGACCTCGGCGAGCTCTTCGAGCACGTCCGGAATGTCTTTCAGGGCCACCCAATTGTACTGAATATTCTGGCGCGTCGTCATGTGGCCGTAGCCGCGATCATAATCTCGCGCTATCTTTGACAGCTTCCGCATCCGCGCAGCGTTCAGCTGCCCATAAGGGATCGCGACGCGCAGCATGTAGGCGTGCAATTGCAGATAGACGCCATTCTGCAAGCGCAGTGGTTTGAACTCGTCTTCTAGAATCTCTCCCGACAGGCGGCGCTCCACCTGACCTCGGAACTGGTCCACGCGCTCTTTTACGATCTGCGCGTCAAATTCATCATAGCGGTACATTACAAAGTGACCCCTTGTTTGGGCATAGCGTGGCCAATGGAGAGCGCGCCTTCGACGCGGCTCACCCAACGTTCCACATTCGGGAATTGCGCGAGGTCGAACCCGCCTTCGTGCGCAACACGAGTATAGGCGACGAGAGCAATATCAGCGCAGGTCATAGTCTCACCGACCAACCAATCGGTCCAAGTCAGCTGCATCTCCATGACGCCGAGCGCCCGGCGGCCTTTGACCATCAATTGCGGATCAATCTCTTCGTCGGGCAGTTTGAGATAGTGTTTCTTAAACCGGCGAACGGCGATCGATGTTTCGTGGGAATATTGCTCCCAGAACAACCAGGAATTCATCTGCGCGCGCTGAAACGCGTCTTCTGGAACCAGACCAGATCCTTCGGCGAGATAGAGCATGATCGCATTCGACTGCGGCAGGACGCGGCCATCGGGCCAGCGCGCAATTGGAACCTGGCCAACGGGATTCAGGGATAAAAATTCTTCGGTCTGAGTGCCGCCATCCAGGATATCCACCTCGACCCAATCATGATCGATGTCGAGATAATCGGCGGTCCAGCGCGGCTTCTGACAATTGCCAGAAATGCTGTCGCCATAGAGCGTAAGCTTGCTGATTTCGCGATCGGTCATTGAATAATCACTCCATAGGGAACCGTTGGTCCGTTGGCGCGAATGGTCTCGCGGAGCGTCTCGCGGCCTGCAACTTCGCCTTCCTCGGTGACTTCCATAAAGTAGGGATCCGTGATCGACCCTTCTTGGGTTTTCGCGTGCTCGAGCGCAGCTTCTGCGGCGTCGCCGGTAAAGACGCCAACCTCGCTCGCATCCTCTGTCCAGGATTGGTCTGCGCGCATCCAGACCACATTTCCGCTGGCGGTGTTCCAGGCGGTCACGGTCTTGGGTGTGTCGGGCTTTAGTTTAGGGCGCACAGATGTCATGCGGCGGCCTCCGATGAGAGTTTTGCAAGCGCTTCAGCAGGGATCGCGCTGACCTCGCCAATAACAAGCAAGGCAGGACCTTTGATCCCAGCACGCGTGATAAGTTGTGGGAGCTCGGCCAATGTGCCGAAGACTTTGATCTCATTTGGCCGCGTTCCGTTCTCGATGACGGCGACGGGCGTGCTCGTCGCGCGACCAGCATGGATCAGTTTTTCTGCAATGGTGGGCGCGGTTCCAACGCCCATAAAGACCACGACTGTTTGCGCTGGTTTGGCGAGCGCATCCCAATCAAGATCTGGGACTTCACCTGACTTTGCGTGTCCGGTGACAAAAGTCAGCGTTTGCGCATGATCGCGGTGTGTCAGGGGCAGTCCTGCCGAGGCCGCACAGCCTAACGCAGATGAAATTCCTGGGACCACGCTCGCCTCGATCCCAGCTTCGCGCAGGGCTTCGACCTCTTCGCCGCCGCGCCCGAAGACGAATGGGTCGCCGCCTTTAAGGCGCACGACGCGCTGCCCTTCGCGGGCGGCTTCGATCATAAGCTTATGAATATCGGACTGAGGAACGCTGTGATTGGACTTGGCTTTTCCAACTGAAACGCGGTCGGCGTCCCGGCGCACCAGGTCCATAATCTCGTCACTAACCAAGCGGTCGTGGAAAACCACATCCGCATTCTGGATAAGGCGAAACGCCTTCAAGGTTAGCAGTTCTGGATCTCCCGGTCCGGCGCCAACGATGTGCACGCTGCAGACTTGGTTTTTAGGAGATGCGATGTCCTGAAGCAGGGCTTCCATCGCTGATACGGCTTGATCGAACTTCCCCGCCATGGCGAGGTCGGCAGGTGTGCCGTTCAGCGCGGCTTCCCAGAATTGTCGGCGTTTGGTGCCATCATCCAGCACTTCATAAACACTCGGGCGGAAGTCTCGGGCGAGTTCTGACAGTGGCCCCATGTTCTGGGGCATCAAAGCCTCTAGACTTGTACGAACGCTTTTTGCGAGGACCGGCGCAGCGCCGCCAGACCCAACCGCCGCAACGATTTCGCCGCGTTCTAAAATGCTTGGAACGGTAAAGTCGCACTCTTCCGGCTGATCGACGACATTGATTGGAATGCCATATTCGCGCGCCCAGATGATCGACTGGTCGCAATTCTCTTTGGTGCGGCAGGCAACGATCGCAAATTTGGAGCGGTCCAGGGCTTGTCCCGCCATGTCCCGCGGCGCGATCGTAATGCGGCCGGCGAACTCTTCGGCGAAGCCTGGTTCGATCTCTGTATCGATGACGACTGTGATGTGGGCGCTGGTCTTGGCCAGAAGACGGACTTTGCGACGGGCTTCCTCACCACCACCGAAAACGGTGACGTGAGCATTGTCCGTATAGAAAAACGCGGGGAAGAGACGCATAGGGGGATGTATTCCGTTCGATCGATCGTTGCCGGAGAAATGAGTTGACGAGGCGCTTTCAGCAACCGTATTAGCCTTATCCCATTGTTTAGAGAAACTACAATCAAAATCTGGTTATAGACGTGAACTATGTCTGATACGAATGATCGCCTCCCACCGCTCAACGCTTTGCGGGCTTTTGAAGCTGCAGCACGTCGTTTGTCTTTTACTAAAGCAGCCGACGAGCTGAACGTGACGCCCGGTGCGATCTCACAGCATATCCGCCAACTTGAGGATTATGCTGGAACGCCCTTGTTTAAGCGAACCGGGCGCAGCGTTTTGCTGACCGATGCCGCGCAGGCGGCGCTGCCACTGGTGCGCGAGGCATTTGATCAGATCGCTGAAGCCGGACGCATCATGCAGGCGCCAGCGCGAAAAGGGCGCGTCATGGTGAGCTCCGCGCCGAGCTTTGCTGCGAAGTGGCTGGCGCCAAGACTGGATGGGTTCCACAATGCGCATCCGGGCGTTGAAGCTTGGGTCAGCGCGGATAGCGGCCTCACAGATTTTACGACTGCTGATGCGGATTTTGCGATCCGCTACGGAGCCGGTGATTATGATGGTTTGAAAGCAGAAAAACTGCTCGATGAAACCGTGCTTCCAGTATGCTCACCGCGCCTCCTGGAAGGCAGCGATGCGATCCGGAAGCCGGCGGACCTCGCCAAACACACCCTCATTCACGATGTCAGCGCTGAAGTAGACCCGTCTTGCCCAGATTGGACGAGCTGGTTGAAAGCGCGTGGTGCCGGGGCCGACGTAGATGGCACACGCGGGCCACGCTTAAATCAATCCGCCCTCGCTATTGAGGCCGCAGCGACCGGTCGCGGTGTGGTGCTCGCGAAACGCGCGATTGCCTCAGCCGATATCGCCGCGGGCCGGCTCGTTGCGCCGTTTGCGGATGGATCAATTAGTGTTGATTATGGCTATTGGCTGGTTTGGCCTAAGGGTCGTCACCTGACAGAAGACGTCCGCGCGTTCATCAAATGGGTGAAGGCCGAAGCGGCAGCCAGTGAAGTTGCGGGCGTTTAAACCAAACTGATTGGAGGCCTTTGGAAATGCTGACCGAAACGGAGCAATCGCTCTCTGAAGCGCGTCCAAACGCAATCGATTTCGACCGTATCTCGGGCCTTCATTATCTCGGAAATTATGTCCGCCGTTTGCCGATCAATCTCGCGCGGATGATAGAGAACGCTTATGACTGGGAGCATCTCCCATATGTGCATTCCTCATCCTTTTCGTCGATCGATCTGATCGATAGCGGGACATGGGGCTGGCGGGCTAAAATCGGGCTGCCAGATGGTGCCCCCGCATCGCACCAATTGCTCGATCTTCTGGTTGAAAGCGACCGGCATTATTGGGTGTCGACCGTCTTTTCGGGGCCCGGGACAGGGATTGAGATTCACACTCAAGCGACGAAGGTCGCGGAGGAAGAAATCGAGGTCGATGTCCGGTTCTACCTCCCGGAGGCGCCGGAAAACGAGACCGGCGCTCAGATGATCCTGGCTTACATGCAGCAGCAATATGCGACCCTTTATGACGAAGACCAGGATCTAATGCTCGGACGGCAAGGTGCCTTGAATGACCGCCAACGCTGGGGCGCAAACGAACCGGGTTCGAACGATGTGCTGGTGGGATCTGCGTCAGAGCTGGATCCGAAAACCGTGCACACCGTTGAGATGGAAAATGGCCGCTTCTGTGTTCGCCGATATCAAGAGGAATGGGTGGTTCACAGCGCCGTTTGCACGCACTTGCTGGGGCCGCTGGACGGCAGTGAAATCAACGAACAAGGTCAGCTAACTTGCCCATGGCATGGCTATCATTTCGATCTTCGCAGCGGCGAGAATACGGAACAAAAATGCCGAGCTTTGGCGACGGCACCGGAGCTCATCGAACATGACGGCGAGCTTTACTTACGGCCCGTTTAAAGCGTCTCGAAACAGGATGCGACATCCGCGAGCCAAGCGCGGACATTGTCCTTGCGAGCCTCCGACATGCCATGACGAACCAGAATGAGGTCCTTTTCAGGAACGATGACAATGTATTGTCCGTCATATCCGTTGGCCGAAAAGCTGCCAGGGCCAGCGAGATTCAGCCACCACTGACCTCCATATCCCATCGGTTCTTCTGGCGGCACATTCGATGTCGGCGTGCGTGCATGGTCGACCCAGCGTTCCGGTAGAATGCGGGTACTGTCCCAAACCCCATCGCGCAAATAGAGCAGGCCAAATCGCGCGAAATCCCGGGCGGTACAGAAACAGAAGCTCGATCCAATGAACGTGCCAGCGGCATCAAATTTCGGGATCGCCGACGTCATTCCGATCGGATCCAGAAGACGCCCGCGTAAAAACGCTTCGAACCCGGCCTGATCAACGCCCAGCGTGTCGGCGAGGAGGCGGCAGAGGATATTGGTCGTGCCGCTGGAATAAGACCAGAATGATCCGATCGGGTGCTCAAGCGGCATCGAGGCTGCGTAGTGGGCGACGTCTTCTTTGCCCGATCCAAACAGCATCTCAATCGTGTGAGAGATGCCTGAATCCTCATAATCCTCGGTGAATTGGAGACCGGAGATCATGCGCAGAAGGTGCTCGATCGTGATCGCCTTGCGTGGATCATCCTCGCCTTGCCATTCCGGCACATTTGCAGGTGCGTGAATGTCTAAATGGTCATCTCCCATCGCAATGCCAACGAGGGCATGCGTCATGGATTTGGCCATCGACCAGGAATGGTAGGTCTCGTCTGGCCCAAAGCCGTCATTATAGCGTTCCGAGACAATCTTCCCGCCTTGAACAGCGAGGAAAGCGGAGGTCTTCCCCAGATCATCTGGATTGGAAAAGGCGTGATCCAGCAGCTTGGACAATGCAGTCCGATCGGTTTGCTTCGGCAGATCGCCAATGGGCCAGGTCTGGGCGGGCCAGGCGGTGTCAGCCGGTTGAATCGGAAGGCGAGGGAGACTGCCATTGTCCGTCATGGTTGATCCCTTTTCGTTGGATTAGCGTTCGTCTACCGGCACATCCTTTATCCTTGCGACATGTGCTTCAAGATCTTCCTTTGGGTAAGGGGAGTAATAGCGTTTGTCGCTGGCGGGGTGATGTTCCAAGCCAAGGCGTTTGCCGTCTCGCCAATTCTTTTTGGGACGGATCGGGCGCGGAGCAAACCCACCGCCGCAGGTTGGGCAGACATTTGCGAGCGGCCCGTCCACACAATCTGAGCCATAAGTGCACTCATAAGTGCAGATCATTGCTTTCGGGGAATCTGGCGGCAGATCACAGTCGCAGAGCTCGCAATTTGGTCGAATTTCCAGCATTCTAAACCTCTCCTCCAATCATGCTTTTTCGGCACCAAGAATCGTCTAAGTTCGGCGCATGTCCAAACTCTATTTTACCTATAGCGCGATGAATGCGGGAAAGTCCGCGATTTTATTGCAGGCGGCCTACAACTATAAGGAACGGGGCATGCAGGTTATGCTCTGGACGTCTGGGCATTACGGAGCGGATCAGGATGCCAGGTCAGGCATGATTGAGTCGCGGATTGGGCTGGAGGCGGACGCCCATCTCTATCGCGCGGATACTAATCTGTTTGAAGCGATTGAACGAGAACACGCCGAAAATCCTTTGAGCGTCATCTTTTTCGACGAGGCGCAATTCTTGACCAAGGACCAAGTCTGGCAATTGGCGCGGGTCGGAGATAAGCTCAAACTCCCGGTGCTTTGCTATGGATTGAGAACCGATTTCCAGGGCGAGCTCTTCGAAGGATCAGCCGCGCTTTTGGCGATCGCAGACCATTTGCGCGAGGCGCGCACGATTTGCCATTGCGGGAAAAAGGCGATTATGACCGCCCGCCTCGACGAGAATGGCAAAGCGATCAAATCCGGTGAGCAGGTCAGTGTCGGCAAAGAGGTTTATGTCTCTTTGTGCCGCTATCATTGGGAAGAGGCATTGGGGCGTTAAGACCGAATTTGGTGCGCAATCCTGCCACAAAGAACTATTACCAAACGCGCGGGGCAGAGAATGGAGCCCAGTATGCGTGCCCGAAGAAACGGTGTTCGAAACAGCCTGATTTGCGGTCTCTTAGCGATCGCGACCTTTATCGAAATTGGTCTCGCCGCAAGCGCCCAGGAAGAATTACCGCCTGCAGACGTCGACATTGGCGGCTTTCTCGACCTAACCGACGAGGTGTTTCAAGTGCGCGAAGATCGCTTGCTTAGCTTGGAAGCCTTCAACGATATGGCGGGCGCGCCAAATACGATCATCCTGGACGCGCGCAGCCGTTACGCCTTTGAGCTCGGGCATATTGAGGGCGCCGTGAACCTGCCATTCTCTGATTTCACCGATGAGAAGCTCGCAGAAATCATCCCGAATAAAGACACGCGCGTTCTGATCTATTGCAACAATAATTTCAGCGATGACGCTGAGCCGATCCCGCTGAAACGCGTTTCGCTCGCATTGAACATTCCAACCTTCATCAATCTCTACGGTTATGGGTACGAGAATATCTATGAACTCGGCGTCCTAACCGAGACGACAAACGAAGATGTGAACTGGGTCGCAAGCGAATTTCCGCTCTAAGGACTTCCCCGGATAGTTTTAGCTCTGCTAATGCGTTCATACGAACCCTTGCAATACGCCGTCAGATCATACATCTGCGGCGTTTGAGAATCGTTCTTAGGAGATCGCGATGACCGCAGCTGCTGAAGCGCCCGCGAAAAAAGTGAACCCAAACGCCCCGACTGAAGAGACGGTGCTGTCTGTGCATCATTACACAGATCGTTTGTTCAAATTCACGATCACGCGCCCCTCGAGCTTTCGCTTTCGCTCCGGCGAGTTCATTATGATTGGCCTTATGGGCGACAATGGAAAGCCGCTCTTGCGGGCCTATTCTGTCGCCAGCCCAAACTGGGACGATACGCTTGAGTTTTACTCGATCAAAGTGCCAGACGGCCCGCTGACCTCTAAGCTGCAGAAGATCCAAGTTGGCGACAAAGTTCTGCTCGGGAAAAAGCCGGTTGGGACGCTGGTCCACGATGCGCTCGTGCCCGGCAAACGCCTGTACTGTTTCTCGACCGGAACCGGGTTTGCGCCGTTTGCGAGCATCCTGCGCGATCCAGAGACCTATGAGAAATTCGAAGAAGTCATCATCACGCACACTTGCCGCGATGTGGCGGAGCTCGCCTACTCCCAGGAAACCGTCGATACGTTCCTCAACGATCCGGACATTGGTGAGATCGGGCAGGGAAAACTGCGCCTCTATCAGACCTGTACACGTGAGGATTTCGAGCGTTCTGGCCGCGTCACGGACCTGATCCGTTCGGGCAAATTGTTCGAAGATCTCGGCGTACCAAGACTTGATCCTGAGACCGACCGCGCCATGATTTGCGGCTCAATCGATATGACCAAAGAGCTGAAAGGCTTGATGGAAGAGCATGGCCTCAAAGAGGGCTCAAATTCCGAGCCTGCAGACTTTGTGATTGAACGCGCCTTCGTTGGGTAGCATATAGCTGGGCATGAGTGTCCGGGACTACACACAAAACGATGCTGCCGCTTTTCGCGATCTCAACCTGGCTTGGGTCGAGGCTTTCTTCGCGGTTGAAGATGAGGATCGCGCGCAGCTAGAAGATCCAAACACGCATATCCTCGATAAAGGCGGTGCGATTCTGATCGCTGAGTATGAAGGCGAGCCGGTTGGCACTGTCGGTCTGGTCCCCGGACACCATGAAGGTATGCTAGAGCTGATCAAAATGTCGGCGCGCAGCGATATTCAAGGTAAGGGCATTGGCCGCGCTTTGATGGATGCGGCGATTGAGAGAGCCCGCGAGATGGGTGCCTCTCAAATTTGGCTTGAGACTAATACGAGTCTGGAGGCCGCTTTGGCGCTTTATCGAAAATCTGGCTTTCGTGAGCTGACGGGGGATGAGCTCACCCCAACGCCCTATGATCGTTGCAACTGCCAGATGTTGCTCGACCTCTAAAAAGCAGCGCCCCCATCCAAAGCTTGGCTCTGGACGAGGGCGACGCGGATCTGACTTATTTGCCGAAGCCGTAAACCAGCGATACGCGGCTGATTGTGTCGGTGGCTTCGAAGCCGTCGACTGGATCGGTGTCGTGGCGAACTTCAAACGAAACGCGTGCCGACAACGTATTTGTGAGAGATGCGGTGATCGCAGCCATGTTGCCGATCTGAGTAGACGTCTCGGCGTAAACGACGGTCGTGTCGTTCGTGAAAGCAACATTGTCGTTGAACTGGTGGGCGAAGTTCGATGCGGCGGTCGCACCAAAAGACTCTTCTGTTGTGGCTTCGCTGAGAACTGTTGGAGGCACAGTGCTGGCATCAAGGACCGCTTCGATCTCATCGATTTTGAGACCTGGACCACCGCGAACCGTCCACTGTGTAGCGTCGCCATTCAGGACTTCATAGCCGAGACCGCCACCGATAAAGGCGCGAGACTCAAAGCCTGAAAACTCATCACGCTCATAAGTCAGCTGACCGAACCCGAAGAGGCGGTCATTGATTTGGCGATCAAGATTGGTGCCAAGGAAGATCCGGTTTTTGGTCTCGTCGCCATCTGTTTCGCCATAATCAGCGCTGGCTTGAAGGCCGACTTTCCAGAGGTTCATGGTCCGTGTGGCGTCGACTGCGAGACCGAGATCGGTGGTTTCAGTGTTGCCGGTGGTTACACCAGCGCTGAGCGAGCCTTCGCCGCTCCAGCCGATCTCGTCCGCGTCTTGCGCGTGGACTGGGAGGGCGATTGTGACTGCGCCTGCAAAGGCTGCAAATTTAAGAAACTGGGAGAATGTCATGTCTAGCTCCTGTCATTAGACGGGCGCGACATGCTCTTAAAAAACCTGAATCGGATATGAACCGACGCAGTTCTAACTGCAGATCTGTCCGCGGTGTCGCAATTTTGCATCGGCGAGGACACAGGCCAGCATGGCCTCTGCGACCGGGACGGCGCGGATGCCGACGCAAGGATCATGACGGCCTTTGGTGCGCACATCTACTTCCGCGCCATCTCGCGTCACGGACTTGGTTTCGGTCAGGATCGAAGAGGTTGGCTTGATGGCGAGGCGGACAATAACGTCTTGCCCCGTCGAAAGTCCGCCGGCGACCCCGCCATTATTGTTCGACAAGAACCGAACGCCGTCATTGCCCATCCGCATCTCGTCGGCGTTTTGCTCACCAGAGAAAGCGGCCGCATCGAAGCCAGCGCCGATTTCGACGCCCTTGGCGGCATTGATGCTCATCATCGCCATCGCGATCTCGCTGTCGAGCTTGCCATAAATTGGGGCGCCCCATCCGGCTGGAACGCCAGAGGCTCGGACTTCCATCACGGCGCCAACTGATGAGCCCGCTTTTCGGACTTCGTCGAGATAGATCTCCCATTTGGCGGCCATATCTGCATCTGGGCACCAGAATGGATTGTCTCCGGTAATGTCCCAATCCCACTTATCGCGATTGATTTTGTGTTCACCGATTTGAACAACGGCGCCGCGAATTTGGATATCGTCGCCAAGAACGCGCCTTGCGACAGCGCCAGCTGCGACCCGAGAGGCGGTTTCGCGAGCTGAGCTGCGCCCGCCGCCGCGATAATCGCGTACGCCATATTTCTGATCGTAGGTATAGTCGGCATGACCCGGACGATAGCGGTCACGGATTTCTGAATAGTCTTTCGAGCGTTGATCGACATTTTCGATCATCAAGCTAATCGGCGTGCCTGTGGTAACCTGGCCATCGGTACGGTCATCTTCGAAGACACCTGAGAGAATTTTCACCTGATCCGGCTCGCGGCGCTGGGTCACAAAGCGGCTAGTTCCTGGGCGGCGCTGATCGAGAAACTGTTGAACCCAGGCTTCATCGAGCGCTAAGCCGGGCGGGCAACCGTCAACAACACATCCAAGAGCAAGCCCATGGCTTTCTCCCCAAGTGGTGACGCGAAATAAATGTCCAAATGTGTTATGCGACATAAGGGCTGATCCGTGGTTGCGACGCTCGCGGTCTCCTATATGCAATTCCGGCGCCTGCCAAACCCCTAACGTCTCCTTTGGATCGAATTGAATGACTGATGTGCCCGTTTCTATCCCGAAATCCCCTTCATATGCCGATTATGCGGCCGAGGGCGACCGCCCGCTGATCCCAGACACGAGCAATCCGTTTGACCTGCTGGATGCTTGGTTGGTTGACGCAAACGCTCATGAGCCGAACGACTCGTCCGCAATGTCTTTGGCGACGGTCGACGCGGACGGGATGCCAGACGTGCGCATTGTGCTGTTGCGCGGTTTGGATGGCCAGAACGGGCTTCAGTTCTACACCAATTATGACAGCGCTAAGGGCACGCAGCTGGCGGCGCATCCAAGCGCGGCGGTGTGTTTTCATTGGAAAAGCCTCAGACGACAGGTGCGGGTGCGTGGCCGGGTAGAGAAATCCACGCCTGAGCAGTCAGATACCTATTTTCAAATGCGAGCCCCACAGTCTAGGATTGCGGCGATCGCGTCAGACCAATCGCGCCCCCTCGAAAACCGAGACGTGTTCAATCAGCGCGTCGCGGAAATCAGCGCGATCTATGGCGATGACGACGATATTCCGCGTCCAGAACACTGGGGCGGGTATCGCTTGATTCCGACCGAGTTTGAGTTCTGGCAGGATCAAGCCTTCCGCATGCATGACCGCCTCAAGCTCAAGCGCGATGGATCGACTTGGACGAGCTCGCGCCTATATCCCTAAACAGATAAGTTTAGGGAGGCGGTCATGGCGCTAGAGCGTGACTATGCAGGAAAACTCGCAATCGTCACCGGAGCCGGCGACGGGATTGGCGAAATGCTCGCGCGTCAGTTGGCGAGCATTGGCATGCAGGTCGGTGTCCAAGACATTCGCGCCGAAGCCGCTGAAAAGGTTGCCGATGAGATCGGCGGCGGCGCATTCCCACTGGTTTGCGATGTATCAGACCGCGAGGCTTGCCTCTCCGCTGCCGAAACGGCTCGATCGCGCGGACCGCTCTCCTTGTTATGGCTGAACGCTGGCGTGGGTGTCGGATCCCCCGTTCTGGCTGGCAAACAAAATTTGATTGAGTGGGCGATGGACGTGAATGTTCGCGGCATCATCTGGAGTGCGCAGGCCTTCGTGCCACTGATGGAAGGCGCAGAGGGGCCGCGACATGTCGGGGTCACAGCCTCTTCGGCCTCACTTCGATCGCCAGAAGGGGATTTCCCACTCTACGCCACCACAAAGCACGGCACCTTTGCGGTCGGTGAAGCGCTTCGCGGTGAATTGGCCGGCCAAGGCATTGGCACGACCATTCTTTGTCCTGGCCTTTTGAACACGAAGATCTGGGATGGAGCGAAGGCGCGTCCTGACCGATTTGGCGGTGCGCGGAATATGGACCCTTCCTTCTCCAAAATGTGGGATGAGGCCAAACTGCCCGATGTGATGTGGCCTGAGATTGCGCGAACCATTGGACAGGGCGGGGGTTATCTGATCTGCTCGACCGATGGAGGCGAGACCAAAGCCGCGTTCGATGCGCGGGCCAAAGAGATCTCGTCCAGCATCGTGGAGGTCTAAAATATGAAACTCGGACTACAAATTGCGCTCGGAATTTTCTCATTGATCCCGCTCTATTTCGCAATCCTCGGAATTGCGACGGGCGCAGCTCAATTCATGCCCGACGGCGGCTATCCAGCAGCCATCGACAATCAGTTCAGATATCTCTCGGCGATTTATTTGCTGGTTACGATGCTGCTCTGGTGGACCATTCCAAATGTAGAAAAGCACGGAAAAGTCCTCGCATTGGTTTGCGCCGCGATCTTCATTGGAGGGCTCGCGCGTTTCCTGTCTTACTCGACCGTCGGGGCTGGATCTGATGAACAGTTCGCAGGGATGATTATTGAACTCTGCGTTCCCGTCTTCCTGATCTGGCAAAGACTGGTTGCGAGGAAGGCCGCTGCCGCCTAAACGGCGGCCATGACCCTTAAACTCGCCATTTGGGATATGGATGGCACCATCGTGGACAGCCGCGAGGTGATCCAAAACGCTATGGTCCGAAGCTTTGAAGCTTTGGACCTGGCGCCGCCGCCTTATGAAGAAACGCGGAAAACGATTGGCCTCGGTCTGGCGGAAGCCTGTCAGATTTTGGCCCCTGAAGTGTCTGGCGCAAAGCTGGATGCGTTGGTTGAAAGCTACCGCCAATCTTTCGTGCAGCTGCGCGCCGAGGGCGACGGGTTTGAACCACTTTATGATGGTGCGACGGAGACCCTGAAACGCCTCGCCGAAGATGGCTGGCTGCTTGGCATCGCAACCGGTAAGGCCCGGCGAGGCATTGAAGCCTTTTTCGAGCAGCATAATTTGCGCGACTTGTTCGACACCACATGGTGCGCCGATGACGGACCTGGGAAGCCCCATCCGTTCATGTGCGAGCAAGCCATGGCGGCGCTTGGTGCGGAGCCAGAACAGTCGCTGATTATCGGGGATGCTATCCACGACATTCGGATGGGCCTGAAAGCAGGCATTCACACAATGGGTGTCAGCTGGGGTTTTGGCGAGGCGCAGGAATTGGAAAGCGTCGGCGCGCATGAAGTGCATCACAACTTCTCGACGTTGAATGCCAGCCTGGATCAATTTGCGGAGCGTTTATCCTAATGGACGAAGTCAATCTGCCGAAACGATTTTACAAAGACGCGTCTGTCGCGAAGAGCGACGAGGGCTTCTCCGTGGAGCTTGATGGCCGCGCGATCAAAACGCCTGCAAAAGCGACGCTGGCCCTTCCGAGTGAAGCGCTCGCTAACGCCGTCGCTGAGGAATGGGCCGCGCAGAGTGAGACGCTCGACCTGCAGGGCATGACTCTGACGCGCCTGGCCAATGTTGCGCTGGACCGTACGCCTGAAACGCGCGCCGATTTGGCGGAAGAGCTGTCGCGATACGCTGGTACAGATGTCACATGCTACTTGGCAGACGCTCCAGCTGCGCTGCGCGAGCGCCAAGAAGCGGCATGGCAGCCTTGGCGCGAATGGGCCGGCAAAGAGCTGGGCGTAGTCTTGGTGCCGGTTGTCGGATTGATGGCGAGCCCGCAGCCGCAAGCGAGTCTCGATGCGGTTCGCGATCATGCGCTCGGCTTAGATGACTTTCGTCTTACGGCGCTGACCTGGGGGTGCAGTCTCTTAGGGTCGGCGGTATTGGCCTTGGCGGTTGAGCGCGGTGCGTTGAACGCCAGCGAAGCCTTTGCAGCATCTTGTGTGGATGAAACTTGGCAGATCGAGCAATGGGGCGAGGATGACGAAGCCATGGCCGTCCGAGCGGCGCGCGCAAAAGATGCCGCCGCCTTGCAGACTTGGTTCGAAGCGCTGCCTTAGAGTTCTGCCGCAACGCGCTGTTGTGCTTGACTAAATTACCAATCTCGCGTCCTGCCAAAACTGGAGGAGGACGTTATGCGACGCATAGGTATAGTAGTGCTGAGTGCCCTGAGCCTTTCAGCTTGCGCGATTGGGAACATGGCCGCGGTCAATAAGAAAGAGACCATCGGATCTGGTTTCGGAGGCGGGTCAGCCCCCGCAGGGATCTTCATCGACGCGGAGCAACGAGCTGTCTTGTCTAACAAACGCAGCGACCGTGATATTCGTGTTGTCTGCGCAGAACCTTCGCCGGACGCGCTATCTGCAATTGCCGCGCAAGCGGGCGTCAGCGTGTCGGATATTTCTAATGCGGTCTCAGCTGAGGGCGGCGTCTCTGAAGCGGCAGCCAATATAGGCCTTCGAACACAAACCATCCAAACCTTGCGCGACGGTTTTTACCGAGTGTGCGAGGCCTATATGAACGGGTTATCGCAAGAGCAGTACTCAATCATGTTGCGCCGTTTCCAGACCAATATGATTGCGCTCCTCGCGATTGAGAAACTGACCGGCTCAGTGAAGGGCGGAGATGCTGTGGTCAGCGCCTCGGCTGGCAGCGGTATGAACTATCGCGAGCAATATTTGCAGCGCGCCGCCATCGCATCGGCGGAGCAAACGCGCCTCGGCAACGAAATCGTATCCATCGATGAAGAAGTGATCGTGCTCGAGAATGTTCAAGATCAGTGCTTCGGATCACCGGATGCTCCGGGATGCTCCGGCGATCAGGTCGAACGGCGCGGACGTGAAATCAGTGATCTGCGATCCCGAAGACGCGCGCTCTCGAATGCACAGGCGTCTGCCGCAGCGACCGAGCAAACCAGCAATCGTCTCGCCGACACCGCGCCATCAGCATCTGACTCAACAGCTGGCGGCGTAACAGGGTCTTGGCCCGCGACACCAGCCTATCCACCGTCATATGCTGTCGCTGAAGCTGTCCGCGATATCACGATGGTACTGGTTCAAAACGATTATGGCGTACAGCTCTGCTTCGAGCACTTGCGGCACGCGCCTGTGAATGGCGAGACCGCGCTGTCGGAGCACTGCAACAACGTCATGGAAGCCTATGTGACACAGCTCGAGAACGCGAATGATATGCGCCTCGAATTCCAGCAGGCCAGCGTTGGTTTGATGGAGAGTGTCGCCAGCGGGTTTGTGTCTATCGATGACGCCAACCGCTTGGTTGCGGGTTTCGATACGAGTCTGCTGAACGAGATTGCACCGGCAGCGGGGGCGAGATCATTGTCGATCGAAGAGCCGCCAATTGCAGCAGCTCCTCCGCCCCCGCCAACTCGGCAGTAGTGCCTAACGGATCACCGCACAGGCTACACGCGGACCTGCGCCGCCGATCGGCTGGCTGATATGGTCATCGCGATTGGCGTGAATGATCATCGCTGTGCCGTCCTCATCCGCGAGATCAGCAATCGTCACGAATGGCGTGAAGGCTTCGTACCCGGCAGATCCGTCCGCGGCGGCCCAAATGTTCGGAACATCACCAATCTCTGGACCGAGTGGGTTGAGGAGGCCATGTCCGTTCGGGATCAATCCCAGATGCCCACCAGATTTCTTGAACACGCCAAGATCGCTGCAATCGCCGACCTGGTGGAGGTGTAGACCGTGCCAGCCTGGCGTGAGGCTTCCGGGCTCGAGCATCGCTTCAAGCATCGAACCGTGTGGTCCTTCGACAATGTTGAGCGTCCCGATCACAGCGCCTTCACCATTGATGATTTCGCCACTGGCCTTGGGCATGTCGTCGACAATGCTCGGGTCTGGCGCGCCGGACGGATCCCCGTGTGACATGTGGTCTTGGGCGTGAGCGCAGGCCGCCAAAGGCAGGCAGGCCGCGAGAAGGGCTTTACGGATCATGAGACGGGCTCCATTTGCTAATCGGTAGAGACTGTAGAGCGTTCGGTGGAGAAGTCAGCCGTGATAGAAAAACTTGATCGCGCCGATAAAATTCTTGTGGCGCTTGGACACTTCGAAAGCCGTTCTGCCGCGCAAGCTGCGATTGCCGCTGGCAAGGTTCGCGTGCGGGGCCGGGTGCTTACCAAGGCATCTGAAAAAATCTCCAGCAGTGCCGCGATCGAAGCCGAGGCGGAACACCCTTGGGTTTCGCGCGCCGGTCTGAAGCTCGCGCATGCCTTGGATGCGTTTGACGTCGACCCGCAAGGTCAGCATTGCCTCGACATTGGCGCCTCGACCGGTGGTTTTACACAGGTGCTCCTCGAACATGGCGCCGCGCATGTCGTCGCCGTCGATGTCGGTCGTGATCAGTTTCACGCAAGTCTGCGCGATGACAAACGGATCACGCTTTTGGAAGGGACGGACGCCCGGGCTTTGACGCCGGACCTCGTTCAAACACCACCGGCTCTGGTGGTGTGTGATGCCAGCTTTATCTCGCTGCACAAATTGCTTTCTGTCCCGCTCTCGCTCACGGCAGAGCAGGCGACCCTGATTGCACTCTTTAAACCGCAATTTGAAGTCGGTCGCGAAAATGTCGGCAAGGGCGGCATCGTCTCAAGCAGCGAGGCGACGCGGTGCGCAGAGGCGACGTTTATCGACTGGTTAGAGGAACAAGGTTGGGCTGTGCGCGCAGCGACGGACAGCCCCATCAAAGGCGGCGATGGGAATGCGGAGCGCCTGATTTTCGCTGGAAGACCTTAACCGGCCGGGCCGCGCGGGGTTGGTCCTGATTGGCGGCGGTTGAGAAAGGCCAGACGCTCGAACAGGGCCACGTCTTGCTCGTTCTTGAGAAGAGCGCCGTGCAGAGGCGGTGTCAGCTTCTCTGGATCCTGCTCGCGCAGCGTCTCAAGGTCCACATCCTCGTTCATCAAGAGTTTGAGCCAGTCGAGTAGCTCAGATGTCGATGGCTTCTTCTTCATGCCTGGAACTTCACGCATGGAGTAGAAGGTCGTCAGCGCATCAGAAACGAGTTTCTCTTTGATGCCCGGATAGTGCACGTCGACAATGTCTTTCATTGTCTGCTCGTCTGGGAACTTGATGAAGTGGAAGAAGCAACGGCGCAGGAAGGCGTCCGGCAGTTCTTTCTCATTGTTCGACGTAATGATTACGATCGGGCGCTGTTTCGCTTTCACCGTCTCATCGGTCTCGTAGACGTAGAATTCCATGCGATCGAGTTCTTGCAGAAGGTCGTTCGGGAACTCGATATCGGCTTTGTCGATCTCGTCGATCAACAGGATCGGGCGCTTCTTCGCGGTAAAGGCTTCCCAGAGCTTACCCTTCTTGATGTAGTTTTTGACGTCCTTGGCGCGCTCCTCGCCCATTTGGCCGTCGCGCAGGCGAGACACCGCATCATACTCATACAGGCCCTGAGCGGCTTTCGTGGTCGATTTAATGTGCCATTCGATCAGCTCACAGCCGAGCGCTTTCGCGACTTCAACAGCAAGCACGGTCTTACCTGTGCCAGGCTCGCCTTTAATCAGAAGCGGGCGCTCCAATTGGATCGCGGCGTTGACGGCCACCCGTAGGTCTTCGGTTGCGACATAGTTCTCGGTGCCTTCAAAGCGCATGGGAGGGGCCTCTTCGTTTACGTTTACGCTAAGGATAAGGCTGAGCCCTGTAGAAGCAAGGACTAACGCGGGGGGAGGGGTGCGATTCGCGATTGAACTATGGCGGCGTGGCATCGGTCATACGGTAAATCCCTGAATTCGCGGGGCTTTCACCGCAGCGTTACCAATCTGAAAGCCCGCGTTAACCATTCGCGCGTAAACCAGTCTACGATCGGGAGCGTTAGGAATGCCACTCAAACTGTCATTGAGGCCCAAAGAAGCGGTTGTCGTGAACGGCGCCGTGCTGCGCAATGGCGACCGACGGGGCACCATTCTCCTGCAAAATCGCGCGCGTGTGCTGCGCCAGAAAGATGTGCTCCAACCTGAGGCCACTGAGAGCCCGGCAGAGCATCTCTATTTCGCAGTCATGCAAATGTATCTCACGGGGCAAACAGAAGGGCAGCTTTACGACCAAACCGTCACGGCCATCGCAGCTGCGATGCAAGATGCACAGGATGATACGCAACGAGACTTGCTCATCCAAATCTCGACGGCGTCGGCAGCCGCTCAAACTTACCAAGCTCTGTCCCTGTGTCGCAAACTCTTGAAAGCGGCGGGGGCGGAGAATGGCTGATCGGTCAAGCATGATAGAACGCCCTGAACCTTCTCCCATTGTCTCTCTCGATGAGGGTATTTCCTTGATCGAGTCCGGCGAGGCACCTGACGATATTTGTGTTGATATAGGCTCTGACACCCTTCTACGGGCGGACGGAGTAAAGGGACTTTCCGGCTTGCTCCAGCGTTTGCGAGGGCATCGCATGATCCTCTCTTTATCGTCTGGGGAGATCGCGCCGAGTGTTGTGCCTATGCGTTCCGGCAAACCCGACATGCATCCCGATGTGGCCGCAATCCTCGACGCCCTGAAAGATCAAGGCTAGAGGCGATCCTCTAATCTGATTGAGGGAGCCGAAAATGTCCGGCGAGTTCATTTCCATTTTTACCGCGTCTTTTGTGACGTTCTTCGTATTGATCGATGCCCTGGGCGTTGCGCCCGTCTTTGCATCGCTGACGGTTCGCGGTCCCGCGAGCTATCGCCGGTCCATGGCGGTTCGATCCGTTCTGGTCGGAACCCTGATCATCTTTGGGTTTGCCTTTTTCGGCGCTTGGCTCTTGGACAAGCTTCACATCACAATCGACGCTTTCCGCGCGGCGGGCGGAATATTGCTGTTCATCATCGCGCTCGACATGGTCTTTGAGAAGCGAACAGAGCGACGTGAAAACCGCGCAGAATCTGTCCTCGCCGATCACGAGGAAACAGATGAGAAGCTAGACGACGTGTCTGTCTTCCCTCTCGGCATTCCGATGCTGGCAGGTCCCGGATCTATCGCCACAGCAATGCTGTATATGTCCCAGCATGATGATTGGGTCGGCAAGTGCGCTGTCTTGAGCGCCATTGGCGCGAACATGGTCATCTGTCTGCTGATCTTCTTGGCGGCTGGCCCGCTGGTCAAAGCCATGGGGGAAAGCATTGCCGGCGCGATCACACGGATCTTTGGTGTGATCCTCGCTGCGCTCTCCGTGCAGCTTCTGATCGATGGGATAAAAGGCGCGTTCGGGATCTAAGATCTGAACCGAATGGTCTCGGCCTGGGTTAAGGCAGACAGAGTTGTCCAAACCAGTGCCATTCCAAGCGCCATCAGCCCCATCACCTGAAGCACGAGCCCATAGCTCCACTTCACGCCGATTTGGGCGAGGCCCAGAACATCTGGGCCGAGCTCTCGGGCAAGGGCGACTGAGCGGTGTCCACCTGATTCTGATAGCAGCCGTGCCCGGCGCATATCCTCAGGGGTGCGCGCTTGTTCGACCAGACGTATGGCGCCTGACGAGCTTGTGAGTTCTGCAATACGGGCGACGATTTCCATATCGCTGGCCAAGCGCTCACGCGCGGCAGGTTGCAGGGCGGTCTCATAGGCTTTCAAGACTTCGACCGTTCTGGCTTCGGTGGTCATCACCGGCTCAAAAGCAGTGACAAGCTCAGCGCGCAGCACATCTTCCGGCAAAGCATCTTCGACCCGGCTGCTTAGATAGCGAATAAAGCGATCATTAAGGCGCCCGGCGCGATGCGCGGCTCGTAAAATCGAAGCGGCTTCGAAAACGGCCTGGGACTCTGGGCTTGGGTCATCTTGGGTCATCAAGCCAAGCGCACGCAGCCTGAGCTGGAGGCTATCAACTTGCTCTTGTGCGAGCCAGCGTTGTGAGCGGCGTGTCAGGTCTGCAGGATCTCCGAGCAGGAAGAATGAGCCTTGCTGCGCGAATGGCTCGTCCATCGGGGAGAGTTGAACCGCGTTGCCTGTCGCACGCGGCGTGTCGGCCTCTGGCTCAGGTGTTTCAGCGGCGTCGGTCTCCGTCTCGTCATCTTCGGACGGCGTCAGCTCTGGCGCGGGAGGCGGGGCTGTGGAGCGTTGATAGCTGGCGCGTAATTCCTCCGGCAGGAATAAAAGCGCGGCGCGGGCGAGGCGTTGATCGCGGCTACCGGAGCTTTCTGCATCAGCGGCGGCGAGCACAGCCGCGGAGTCTTGCTTATTCAACATGAGCGGCGCCGCGAGCAGATATCCGCGCGCGGCTGAGAAATCTCGTTCATCCAGGGTGGCTTCAATCCGCTCAGCCCAGGCGCGTCGCTCCGTTCCATTTGGAATCACAAGCGTTCGAAACTCCTCGTCGATTTCCTGACGCGTTTCTGACAGCGCCTCGAGGCTCAGCGAGTCGGTCGCCATGTCGGATGTATAGGCAGCGGTGATAATCTGTGATGCGAAGATAGGCATCAGAAGCATGAGGCTATTAAACAGCAGGGATTGCCGCCATGTAGACGGGCGTTCGAATTCTCGTTGCCGCCAACGGGAGGTCATATACTCGGCCTGGTCCTGTTCTCTGTCTTACGCAGACTACCCATCTCTTTAGCGCACGAAGGGGGGGCTGAGATCAAGTCTTCGTTACGTGATGAACTGCAAAAGCCCTGTGTAAGCCTACCCAGCGCCACATTTCGACGTACGTTCCGATCCAAGTGGTCTGATTATTGCGATTGCGTATCTAACGCGTCCGCAGTATAGGGCGCGCAAACTCGGTAGAGGATTTGATTCCATGGCTGACATTGATCTCGACGGTTATTCGCCGACTGACAAAGAAGACTTTATGAACGCCAAGCAGAAAGCTTACTTCCGTAGAAAGCTTGAAGATTGGAAAGATGAGATTTTAGATGGGGCGAAAGTGACCATCGGAAATCTACGTGCAGAATCCTCGAATCATCCCGATCTTGTTGATCGCGCGTCTGCTGAAAGTGATAAAGCGCTTGAGCTTCGTACCCGGGATCGTCAGCGCAAACTGATTTCTAAAATCGACGCGGCTATTCGCCGGATCGATGACGGCACTTACGGTTATTGCGATGATACCGGTGAGCCAATCGGCCTTCGACGTTTGGAGGCTCGTCCAACAGCGACTCTCAGCCTCGAGGCGCAAGAGCGTCACGAACGCAACGAACGTGTTGTCCGCGACGATTAGACAAGCGATTCTCGTCAGACGGACTCGAAAATCCTAACGCTTCATTAACCGTGTTAACGCACTGATAAGCTTTCCTTGGTGACAGGTGCAGAATGCGAGACGGTCCCGCCAACCCGAAGACACTTGATCGACAGGGCCCTGTCGATGTGGATTCGGCTGCGGAAACGGCTGAGGAAGATCATGTTTTTCCAACCGCGCGTGGCGTCTTGTCAGCGGCGGAGATTGAAGCTTTGCTTCGTCCGGAGACCCTTAAAAATAAAGACCTTCCAGAGGTGCCAATACCGGAGTCGATCGAACCTAAGACTACGCCTGTGTTCGAGGAAATTCCGGTGGAAACGGATGCAGCTGCGAACGAACACTATCGAATTCTAGGGGCGCGTATGTCGCGCGCCCTAGCCGTTGGGACCGGCTTGAAAGCGGCTGTGACCCTCACTGATGCTGCCTCGATTGCGCGCGGGGATCTAGCCGGACTTCTGCAGGGTAAATCGAGCGCGATCGCCTGTCTTGGGCCATCGGAGAACGACATCCACGCTCTGGTTTGTTTGCCGCCCACCTTGTCGGATGCGATCATCGCAAAAGCTTGCGGCGCGCGCGGCTCAACCGGACGCATCGGCGACGGTTGGACCCTCAGCGCAATCGATTGCGCTCTGCTTGAGCAGCTCTTGGCGCCGCTTGGCGAGACTGTCGGAGATGGTCTCAAACTCCAATCGATTGAAACCGATATTCCATATGTCTGCAGTCTCCTCTCATCGACAGAGGTTTCGATCGGCGATTTCGCGGTTGAAGCTCCAGGGCTGCACTCAGAGCTCGCTGTCATCCAGTCTAGCTTGCCGACGGCGGAGAATACGCAAGAGACGGCGCAAGCGTCGCCCGTGCCCGTCACAGCTGTGCTCACAGCGCGCCTTGCGAGCCTGACGGTGCCGCTGAGCCGAGTAACCGAATTAAAGGCGGGGGCAACTTTACTGCTCGGCCTACCAGCCGATCAGCCGGTTGAGCTCTTGTCAGGCGGCCTCGATGGACAGCCTGCGTTTGAAGGCCGAATGGGCCGCAAGAGCAGCAAGGTTGCGGTGAAGATTACAAAACGCGCCCGGGCACTCGGCGACTAAGTCGCGAGCGCCCGATCCGCTTATCTATCAGCCAATATTGCCGTGTTTTGCAATGTGATCGTCGACAGCTTTGATCGCGTCATCCGCCTTATTGCCAGGGCTTTTTAGCTCAGCCTCACGCTGCGCCCAAAGACGCTTCTGGTAATTGGTTGAGATGATGTCCGTCACGATCAAGACACCCACGACGAGATAGAAGCTGGACTTGCTCATCGCATCGATTGGGAAGCCGAACAATTTCAGGTGCGCCAGGTGTGCGCCTTCCGTGACCAAGAGAACACCTACTAGGAACAGTATGAACAGGCCAAGCACTTCATACATCCGGTTCCGCTTCAGGAAATCAGCGACGTAGTCCGCAAGTAAGATCATCACGATGCCTGAAGACAGGATGGCGATAGCCATGATCCAGACCTGATAGTCTTTACCAGGTTCGCAGCCCACTGCGCCTGCAATCGGCGTTGCGATGAGGTCTGCTTTACATTGAACAACGGTGCCGGTGAACGTTCTGATCACCTCACCCGAGGCGTTGACCACGTTCGCCACTTCGACGTTCGCGATCGCCATCGCGGATAGAATGGAGTCAAACGAGAAGACCAGGTTCATGGCCACGATCATCACGATAGCCTGCATGACAGATTTGCCCGCGGACCCTTCCGTATGTTCGATATGATCAACCGCGAGCAGGTGGTGGATCTCTTTGATCGCAGTGTAGATAATGAAGCCGCCGCCCGCCAAGGTGACGAGGGCCTGCATCGTAAATTCGCCTTCAATGAAGCCTTTCGCGCCAATCTCGAACAAAGGTTCGGCGAGCAGGGCGAACACATTCACGATAATGATCAGCAAGACGATCCGTAGAACGACCGCCATTCCAATGCCCCAGCGTCGCACCATCGAGGCCTTCTCGGGACCGACACGCTGCGATTCAATTGAGATATAAAGCAAATTGTCGAAGCCGAGCACGGCCTGCAACAAGAGCAACATGAGCAGCGTGAACAAGCCGCTGACGGAAAACACTTCGGCTACTAACTCGCCCATCGTGACCCCCTTTTGGATGGTTATCAGATGGGCGAGAGCTTAGACTGAGTCAGGTGATTTGAAAGGCCCGCTAGAGCGACTTCACAATATCTTCCACCATCTTCTTCGCATCGGACAGTAGCATCATTGTATTGTCACGGAAGAAGAGCTCGTTTTGGATGCCAGCATAGCCAGACCCCATAGAGCGTTTGATGAAGAGAACCGTCCCAGCGTTTTCAACATCAAGGACCGGCATGCCATAGATTGGCGATGTCTTGTCGGTCTTTGCCGCTGGGTTGGTGACGTCGTTCGCGCCGATGACGAAGGCCACTTCAGAGTTGCGGAAGTCAGAGTTGATGTCTTCCAACTCGAACACTTCATCATATGGGACTTGGGCTTCGGCTAGAAGCACGTTCATATGCCCTGGCATCCGGCCCGCAACTGGGTGGATCGCATAGGAGACATCGACGCCTTCTTCTTTCAGCTTGTCGCACATCTCTTTCAAAGCGTGCTGCGCCTGTGCCACCGCCATACCGTAACCTGGAACGATGATCACTTTAGACGCGTTCTTCATGATGAAGGCCGCATCTTCGGCAGAGCCACGTTTGAACGGACGTTCTTCTTGGCTGCCAGCAGCGGCAGCCGCGTCGTCGCCGCCAAAACCGCCCAGGATGACCGAGATGAAGCTCCGATTCATACCCTTACACATGATGTAAGACAGGATCGCGCCTGAAGAGCCAACAAGCGCGCCAGTGATGATCAGCGCGAAATTGCCCAGCGTGAAGCCAAGCGCTGCCGCGGCCCAACCTGAGTAAGAGTTGAGCATCGATACTACGACCGGCATGTCCGCGCCGCCAATTGGGATGATCAGAGTGATGCCCAGCACCAAGGCGAGGATTGTGAGGCCCCAGAAGGCCCAGGTCGCGCTGCCACCGCTCATCACCAGAACGACAATCAGGCCAATGATGCCCGCGCCGATCAAGATATTCAGGACGTGCCGTGCTGGCAGCAAGATGGGCGCGCCCGACATATTCCCGTTCAGTTTCGCGAATGCGATCACAGATCCGGTGAAGGTGAGCGCCCCGATCGCAGATCCGAGTGCAAGCTCAATCAGAGAGGCTGTGGCGAGGCTGCCAACACTGCCAATGCCGAAGCTGACGGGTGCATAAAGCGCTGCTGCGGCCACGAGTACGGCAGCCAGGCCGACCAATGAGTGGAACGCCGCCACAAGCTGCGGCATGTCCGTCATTGGGATCTTGCGCGCAATGTAAGCGCCAATCCCGCCGCCGACGAGGGCGCCAGCCGCCAGGATGCCCCATGTGGTCGCGTCGAGCGCGTTCCAGAAGAGGGCGATTGTGGTGCCGACCGCGATGGTCATGCCGATCATACCATTGCGGTTCCCCGCACGGCTGGTGGCTGGGCTAGACAGGCCGCGAAGGGCCAGGATGAAAAGGATACCCGATGCAAGATAGAGCTGGGGTGCCCAGGTCGATTGGAACTGTTCCATCGGACTAGTCTCCCTTTTTCTTATACATCGCCAACATGCGCTGGGTGACAAGGAAGCCCCCGAAAATGTTGACGCTGGCGAGTGCGACGGCGATGCCGCCGAGCGCTTTTGCGATCCAACCACCTTCGACAGCGCCAGAGGCGGTTGCGGCGACAATAGCGCCAACGATGATCACCGATGAAATCGCGTTGGTCACAGCCATCAGAGGCGTATGCAGGGCCGGAGTCACCGACCAGACCACGTAATATCCAACGAAGCAGGCCATCGCGAAAATCGCTGCGAGGTAAACGGTTGGGCTGATTGTGCTTGTTTCAGCCGCATAGGCGGGCAGGGCCATGGCGCCTGCCATCGCGCCCAGAATTAGGGCTTTTCTCATGAGGAGATCCTCTCATTCACGGTTTCACCGCCGCGCGTGAGCAGCATTGCGGTGACGATTTCATCATCGGTCTCAAGATTGAGGGCGCCGTCTTCAGCTGTGATCAGCGGTAAGAAAGCGATCAAATTCTTCGCGTAAAGCGCGCTTGCATCCGCAGGCAAATGCGCCGGCAGGTTTGTGAAGCCCGCGACTTTCACGCCGTCAGAGTCCACGACCTTATCAGGTTCAGAGAGCGGGCAATTGCCGCCTTGGCTGACCGCCATGTCAACAATGACGGAACCTGGCCGCATGGTTTGGACCATGTCTGCGCTAACGAGGACGGGGGCTGCCCGTCCAGGGATCAGCGCGGTGGTCACCACGATGTCTTGCTTTGCGATATGCGAGGCGACGAGTTCAGCTTGTTTCTTCTGATACTCGTCAGACATTTGCTTGGCGTATCCGCCAGCTGTCTCTGCGGCTTTAAACTCTTCGTCTTCAACCGCGATAAATTTCGCGCCCAGTGAGGCGACTTGTTCTTTCGCCGCCGGGCGTACGTCCGTTGCCGTAACAACAGCGCCGAGGCGGCGCGCGGTCGCGATGGCCTGAAGCCCCGCGACGCCTGCGCCCATAACGAAGACTTTTGCTGGGGCGACTGTACCCGCCGCCGTCATCATCATTGGCATGGCACGTCCATAAAGGGTCGCGCCCTCAATCACGGCGCGGTAGCCCGCGAGGTTTGATTGAGAGGAGAGAGCGTCCATGCTCTGGGCGCGGGTAATCCGCGGTGTGAATTCCATCGCCAAAGTCGTGATCGATTTGGCGTTAAAGGCCGCGGCGTCGAACTTAAACGGATCGAGCAGGCCAATGACCGTCACCCCATCCGGCAGCTTGCTCGCATCAGGTGTGCGAACACACAAGACGATGTCAGCCCCTTTCAGGACCGTCGCGGGTGTTTTGGCGACTTTCGCGCCTGCTTCAGTATAGGCCTCATCTGTATAGCCGGCAGCGACACCAGCGCCGGCTGCCACCGACACTTCGTGACCGAGGCCGACATACTTTTTGACCGTTTCGGGTGTGACCGCAACGCGAGCGTCGCCAGCAGCCACTTCTTTCAAGACAGCTAGTTTCATAATGATCCATTAGGGCATGATCTTGCCGCAGTGCAACAAAAAAACCTAAACGATGGAATCAGCTTTCTAAAAAGCTTCCTCTACGGGAATAGTCTTGCCGATCACGATTGCGCGAGAATCCAGGCCTCAATATTCTCCTCTAAGATTTGAAGGGGGACCGGACCATCCTTGAGCAGGACGTCGTGGAAGTCCCGAATATCAAAGGCGTCGCCCAGTCTCTCACGGGCATCCTCACGCAGCTCGAGGATTTTCAGCATGCCAATCTTATAGGCAGTCGCTTGGCCTGGCATCACGATGTAGCGTTCAATCGCTTTGCGGCAGTCGCCTTCAGGGTTTGGCGTATTGGTTAGCAGGTAATCGATCGCTTGTTCGCGGGTCCATCGTTTCTCATGCAGACCTGTGTCGACGACCAAACGCGCCGCGCGCCATAGCTCCATGGCGAGGCGACCGAAATCGGAATACGGGTCTTCGTAAAAGCCCATCTCTTTCGGCAGGAACTCTGAGTATAGACCCCAGCCTTCGGTGTAGGCTGTGAAGCCGCCATATTTGCGGAATTTCGGAATGCCGGTGAGCTCTTGCGAAATCGCGAGCTGCATATGGTGGCCAGGGATGCCCTCATGATAGGCGAGCGCCTCCATTTGATAGAGCGGCATATCCTGCATTCGGTAGAGGTTGGCGTAGTAAACCCCTGGGCGGGACCCATCTGGTGCAGGGCGCTGATAGAACGCTTTGCCGGCGGCTTTTTCGCGGAAGGCTTCCACAGCGCGGACTTCCATCTCGGCTTGCGGGAAAGTGTTGAACACCGTCGGCAAAGCTTCCCGCATTGTATCGATCATTGCGGTGGCTTCGGCGAGATATTCTGCTTTGCCCTCATTCGTATTGGGCTTGAAGAATTGCGCGTCTGTTCGGGTGAAGTCGAAAAACTCTTGCAGCGTGCCGTCAAACTCAACTTGCGTCATGATCGCGCGCATCTCGTCATGAATACGCTCGACTTCGGCGAGACCAAGATCATGGATCTCGTCTGAGGTCATGTCGGTGGTGGTCATCAGAGAGAGGCGGTCATTGTAGTAGATCGCGCCGTTTTCATGCTTCCAAGCGCCATCGTCAGCGGTCGCGTTGGCTTTGTCTTCTGAGACCCATTGGATCAGCTCGAAATAGGTTGGATAAACGTGGTCCAGAAGGGCTCCGCGCGCTTGAAAATCAAGCTCATCGGCTTCGTCTTGCGTGATCGTTCCATTGCTGACCAGCGCATCCACTTTGCCTATGAAGTCGGCATATAAGGGCGATGGCTCTGCCGGACCGACCCCTTCAAACGGATACCCATTGATGACATTCCCGGCGCCTTCAATCACGAAATCATAGACGAAAAGGGGTGGGCGGATGCCGCGTTCCGCTGACGCTTGCGCATTTGCGAGGTGCTGGCCGAGATAGGTGGAAATGCCTCCTAGCCGGGAGATGTAAGCCTCCGCATCCGACTTGCTGGTGACTTTGTGCTGACCAATCATGAACGACGCAATGCTGGCATGTGCGCCGCGCATTTGGCTGAACGTGTAATTATAGCCCCGCCAATTGTTGGCGATCTCATCCCGTTCTAGATCGTATTCTGCCAGCCGGAACGATAATTTGCCTTGATCCGTCAATTTCGCCGGATCGAACGCGTCGCGCATTTCAGCGACGTTTGCTCGCAAGACTTCCATCTCTGCGTCGCGTGCTTCCTGACTGACATCATCCCATTTGTCATAATTCTCGCGGCTCCCCAGAAAGGTCGCACTCATTGGGCTTCGCGAAACCGCTTCATTGAACTTGGTTTCGAACCAGGCATTCAGACGTTCGGTCTCTGCCTCTTTTTCGGCATCAATGTCTGCAACAAGCTCCGCAGTAGACGTTTGGGATTCGCTGCTGTTCGAGGCTGGGGATTGAGCCCCACAAGCGACGAGACCGGCGGCCAGAATAAGCGAAGTGACAGAAGGAGCTAAACGCATGGTGAGCCTTTCGAGACCTGTAATAAAACCTGTATAAATGGTCATGTAAGATTAACCAGCCTTCTCCTTTGGTTAACCATTTCGAGTGCAAAAGGATAAGCTGGGGCGGGACATATGTGTCCTCGCATGGCGACCTGCTGTAAGTAGGCACGAATCATCGGACTGTATAAGTCCGCGTTGGAGTTAAGTAATATGGCCGGTGAAGCGCCTGAAATCCAAACTGAGACAGAGCCAAAACTGACGCGTCAGTTGGATTGGCTGCAAATGGGATTTTGGCTGTGCATCTTGCTCGCCATCGGCGCGTCCAGTGCCAGCTTGGCTTGGCCGAATGCGGGTGGCCCAACGGGACTAATTCTTCTCATTTCTATGGCAGCGGGCGGCATGGTCTTCCTGCTTTGGATCCTGCGCGGGGCAGGGCGACGCATGGGACTATTCCCAGAGCGCGGCGCTATGGCCGACGCGATGCAACCAGTGACACCGCGTTTCTCTTGGATCGATGCGTTGGATGAAGCCGCCCTGGTTTGCGACCGCGGCGGCGCGCCGGTTGCGGCCAATGAAGCCTATACCGAGCTGACTCAAATGGCGCTGCTCGGTCAATCCGATGCGATGGGACCTGTTTCAGTTGACCGTATTTTCAGTGCTGCGCCAGGGTTGGCCGCACCGATCTTCAGACTGTCAAAAGCCGCGAAAGCTGGTGAAACACGCCGCGAGACATTGCCGGCGATGACACTCGGCACCGAGGCTTTGCCGGTTCAGTACGAAGCCTCCGTTTCGCCTTTGAAAGGCGAGCGCGTCATTTGGCGTCTGCGCCGGATTACAGGGTCTGACCAAGTGACAGGCGCTGCGGATATGCGCGCGCTTTACGTAGAAGACGCCCCGATGGGCTTTTTCTCGTCCGGGCCGGACGGCACAATTTCTTACGCCAATGGCTGGCTGCGCGAGAGTTTGGGACTGTCTGAGAACGCGAAGAATATTCGCCTCGATGACATCATGCGCCCGGAATTTGTGAAACTGCTCCGCCGCGACCGCAAGTCTGGGGTTCCAGGCCGCGCGGATATTATGATCCGGTCACGAGACGGTGTTGAGATGCCGGTTCAAACCATCACGACCTGGCATGGCAAAGGCGCGGATGCGACGGGCCGCACGATCGTTCTCGCGAACTCACAGAATTTGCTCGAAGGCGAAAGCCGGATGCTCGCGGCATCTGCCAGCCGTCCGCCACGTCCTGACGGTGACCCAATGTTTGATGATGCTCCGTTTGGGGCAGCGCGTCTTGAGGGACAGTCGCTCGAAGGCGCGATCATCACGGACAGCAACCGTGCCCTGATGGGCCTTGCTGGCGGTGGTGCGTCACCTGGTACGCGCTTTATCGACCTTTTCATTGCCGAAGAGGGCGAGAACAAACTTCGAGAGCATTTGCTGGACTCAATCGATAAGCCGGTCGGCTTGCGTCTCGCGGATGAAGACCAAAAGCATGTGAATGTGTTCGTGACCTTGGATGGCCGTGGTCAGCCTGCGGTCGCTTACGTCATCGATATGAGTGAGCAGAAAGAGCTCGAACTTCGCCTGGCACAGGGCGAGAAGATGCAAGCCATCGGTAAGCTCGCCGGCGGTGTCGCGCATGATTTCAACAATGTGCTGACCGGCATCATGCTCAATAATGATGAGCTTTTGACGAAACATCCCGTAGGTGATCCGTCTTTTGACCATGTGAAAAAGATCCACGAGTTCTCTGTGCGCGCGAAAGATCTCGTGCAGATGCTTCTGGCCTACGCACGCCAGCAAACCTTCCGCCGCGAAGTGTTTGAGCCGGGTGACTTCCTCTCAGAGTTCGCCATTCTTCTCGGCCAGCTCTTGGATGAGCGGATCGACTTCAATGTCGTCCATGGCCGCGACCTGCCGATGATCAAAGCGGATCGCAACCAGCTCGAAACCGCGATTATCAACCTCGCCACAAATGCGCGCGACGCGTTGCTGATGGATGGCGGCAAAGGCGGCAAGCTAACAATCCGTACCTCTCGCGCATCAGAGAAGGACGCGCATGAGCGCGGCTTCCGTTATGTCGAGCAGGGCGAATATCTGTTGATTGAGGTCGAGGATACCGGGCACGGGATCGCGCCTGAAAATCTCGCTAACATTTTCAATCCGTTCTTTACGACGAAACCAAAAGGGCTCGGCACCGGGCTCGGTCTGTCGACCGTTTACGGCATTATCAAACAGTCTGAGGGCTATATCTGTCCGATCAGTGATGTTGGTAAGGGCACAACCTTCCAGATCTATCTGCCGGCATTGAAAGCGGACGAAATTCCAGCGGTTGAAGTGCTGGAGCAAGCTCCTGTCGATGCCGTCTCTGTGCCTGTCGATATTTCCGGCCGTGGCCGCATCCTGCTCGTCGAAGACGAAGATGGGGTTCGCTCAATCGCTGCGTCTCAGCTGAAATCGCGTGGCTATGATGTTGAGGAAGCCTGTGACGGCGAAGAAGCCCTGGAAATTCTGGAAGAGAATCCAGGCGGCTTCGATCTTGTGGTTTCCGACGTCGTAATGCCGGGCATGGATGGCCCAACGCTGATTAAAGAAGCGAAAGAGCTTCTAGGAACGGCGAAAGTTCTCTTCATGTCAGGCTACGCCGAACGCGATGTTGCTGCGAAGCTGGATGGCGATCAGGAAGTTGCCTTCATGGCGAAACCGTTCACCGTGAAGCAGCTTGCTGAGCGCGTGAAAGCTGAGTTGATCGCGCGCGCTAAAGAAGCGGCTTAATCAACCGAAGCTCTACCTAGTCATTATTCGCAACGAGCCGCAGATGTGTTGGCTGGCGTTCTATCTTTGGCGGATAAAACGCGGCAACACGGTGACGCCAAACAGGACGTCCCTGTAAAACGGGCGCTGGCTGCAGAATTTGGTACAGGCCGAGAAGTCGATTTTGGTTTGAATTCTTACGCGGTGATGGCAGCGGCGCAAATGTGAGTTCAATATCGACCTGCGTGCCTGTCAGCGTTTCACCCGTCGCGTGAAGAATGCCGGGTTTGCGACTTTCTTTGACAGACGCAATCAGAGACTGAACCATTGCGCGGTCATGTCCGGTCCAAAAAGCGAGGCAATCATGCTGACCAAGATCACGCCCAAGGAGTGTGCCGAGCTGATTACCAGCATTCCGGAACAACCATCGTCCTTCTTCAGACTCTTCGATCACGAACAAACACTCTAACAAGTCAGGGTGGTCACTCGCCCGGACCGTGCTGCTGACGTCCTCAGGCGATTCATGCATCCGTTCCCACGCTGATAGCAGTGTGACGGTGTTCGGATGGTGTTCAGTGTTATTCATTCTTGCTGCCTCTCTCAGCGATGCCTCACCCTCATCGCCTCGTTTTCGATATGAGACGTCTGCCGCAATGTTTGCGCCAGTTTATCGCTCGCTCATTGCGCGAAAGTCGGTTCATTTTGGGGCTTGGTTCGCCGCACAGGGGAAACTCGGCATGGAACCTGCTTCCTACTAGGCGAACTGTTCGGGAGTGATCGAATGACCGTTTCAACACGGAACACCCTTTTTGCTGGCGCTGGCCTGCTTTCAGCCGCGATCTTGAGCGGATTTGCTTATGCGGGCGGCGGCTCGGGCGGTGGTAAAGGACCGGTTGTCCCTGGCGCTCACATGGGTGGCTCGAATGGGGGACATAATGGCGGGCACTGCTGTAAAGGGCCGAAAGGGCCTCGCGTGCACGTACCTGGAGTCAATGTCTCGGGCCCGAATGTTATGATCCACGGCTCTAATGTCTCTGTTCACCAGGGTAGCATTATGAGCAGCACGCAGAGCTTCATTAGCACGAGCGTTGTTTCCGGCGGCGAAAGTAGCGTCTTATTTGGTGGTGGCGGCGGATACTTTCCTGCCCAAGGCGTCGCGCCAAGCGCGATTGGCGCCCTCAACGTAGAAGGCGCTGATGAGACCTATTATGAGACCGTGACCGAACAGGTTCCGACCACAGAAGAGTTCTGTGAGGAGAAGATCTCCGTCCATTCGGTCGTGCACCCGGTACGAGCCGTTTGTATTGACGATAAAGGCATCCCGCATCCTGCGTCTCGCGTGGATGCGAGTGATCATGTCCCAGCCGCTTATAAAGGCGAACTGTTCCGCTGCATGGCGGGCACGAGCATGCAAGTGACGCTCGGGAGTGCTGAAAACGGTCGCGCGAGCTTTGCACACGGCGAAACATTTGCGTGCCGCAAAGGTGAGGCGTTGGTTCATAAGCATGGCGGCGACTTAGCCTGTGCACCGCAAACGCCGCAGCGCGATTGCAATGAGCGATCGTTGCTCCGCCGACATGGTCCGGGCATTAAGCTCATCACGGCTCGCGTTCAGCAAAAAGCGTGTGTGCCGAGCACCCGCACCGTCATGAAATCGGTTGAGCGACAGGTCGAGCGCACACGTCAAACGAAAGCCCAAGCGATGGTCTTCGATGGCGGTGTTGGCCAGGGCGTCAACTAACGCCGATTTGTTCAAATTTAAGTGAATTCAGGCTCCTCGAATGCGGGTGAGCCTGTAACAACTGTTGCGCGAATACCGCGCCGCTCTCGCTTCCCGAAAATTCTGTAAATCTGGCCTTGTCAGAGGGGCGGTTTCGACTACTCCTCCTTACAAATCCTCCGTGAAGAGAGGACCCCCAGAAACGCAATTTATCTACAATTTGTCGGGAGACGTGAGATGAAAAGATCAACACGATCTAATTTTGGCTTGAAAGCCGCACTATCATTCAGTGTAGGCCTAACCGCACTGGTCGCAGGAAGCGGCCTTAGCGCGATGGCTCAAGAAGACGGTGAAGAAGAGGCCAAGCGCCTAAACACCGTCACTATTACTGCGACGAAGCGTGAGCAAACGCTGCAAGACGTGCCGGTTGCGGTTTCCGTAATCGATGAAAGCGTCATTGAAAAAGCTGAAATCCTGGATCTGAACGATCTTCAATCTGTTGTTCCATCTCTGGGCTTCCGGACTTTCCAAAACTCAGCGAACGCGAACTTCACGATTCGCGGCTTCGGGAACGGTGCGAACAATATCGGTATCGAGCCGTCAGTCGGTATCTTTATCGATGGCGTTTATCGCTCACGTGCCGCTGCTTCGATTGGCGACCTTCCAAACATCGAGCGCGTCGAGGTCCTGCGTGGACCACAGTCGACTCTGTTTGGTAAAAACGCATCTGCCGGTGTTGTTTCTGTCGTAACCAGCAAGCCTCAGTATGAGCTGGGCGGAAACGTTGAAGCCAGCTTCGGTAACTTCAATCTTCGCCGCGCGAAGGGCTATGTGACCGGCGGGATCACAGACAATCTTGCCTTCTCACTTGGTGGCAGCATCAACCAGCGTGACGGCGTTGCCGAGAACCTTGTTGACGGATCAGAGCTGAACACACGTGATCGTTGGAACATTCGCGGCGAATTGCTGCTTGAGCCAACCGATCGTCAAGAGTGGCGCCTGATTGTCGACGCAGACGAGATTGATGAAGTCTGCTGTATCGCGTCAAACCTGGTTGAAGGCCCAACCGCGAGCATCGTGCGTTTGATCGGCGGAGACGTCGACAATGGAACACCATTTGAGCGTGGTATCTTTGTCAACGGAACACCGAACAACACCCTCGAAAATACAGGTATCTCGCTACAGGGTGATATCGAGTTTGACGGGTTCTCACTCACGACGATCACAGCTTACCGTGAAACAGACGTCGTCAACAATTACGATATCGACTTCACCAGCGCGAACCTCGCGACTCTCGATGAAGCGCAGCAGCTTGAGACTTTCTCTCAGGAACTTCGTCTGACATCGAACGGCGAAGGCAATTTCGACTGGATGGTCGGCGCATACTATTTCAACGAGTCTGCCGCGGTTCAAAACGAGCTGCTTTACGGCTCTGACTTCCGGAACTTCATCGATCTCGGTGCTGCGTTTGCAGGCGCTGCACCAGCAGATATTCCGGGCATTATCGGTGCTTTCCAAGCGGGCGTCCTTCCAAGCCCACTCGGTGGTCTTGAAGCTGGCCTCGGCATTCCAAGCGGAACCCTCGCAGGTGCCGGACAAGGCAACATTGAAAGCTTCACACAAGACGATGAAGCGATCTCTCTTTTCGGAACATTGGATTGGTACGTGACCGATCGCCTGACCGCGACGATTGGCTTGAACTATACAGAAACTGAGAAAGACGCGACGCTGAACATTCAAAGCCTCGACGTTCTGTCTTCACTCGATTTGACCCAAATCGGTTATGCGCTCGTCGTTGACGGCATCCTGGGTGCGAACGGTGTGGACACATCTGACCCAGCTTCAATCGGTGCGTTCATCGGTGGTAACCCAGCGGTCTATCAGGGCATCCAGCAGACGGCGCTCGCGATCGCCAGTAACTATGATCCAACAACGCCTGCCGCAACGCAGAACCCGTTGATTGGACTTCAGCCGCTGCAATTCCAGCCGCCTTTCGTGAACTTCCCGAATGCGGTCGAGGATGGCACCATCACAGCGGATGATCTGACTTACTCTTTGCGTCTCGCCTACGACCTGACTGAAAACGTCAATGTCTACGGCTCGTATGCAACGGGTTTCAAATCGAACTCGTTCAACATCTCTCGTGACAGCCGTCCGTTCGCGGCCGTCTTCACGCCATCGATCAATGCAGCAAACCAAGCTGTTGGAACCGTGGTTGATCCGTTTACAGGCCAAGTCCTGCGAACGGCACCATCGTCTCCGCTACAGGACGCTGGTCTCGCTCAGCCAAACCTGATCACCGGAACTCGTTTCGCTGAGCCAGAAGAAGCGGCAGTCTTCGAAATCGGTCTGAAAGGCGCGTGGGATAACTTCGCCGTCAACGTCGCGTTGTTTGATCAGACGATTGAGAACTTCCAGTCGAACATCTTTAACGGAACCGGCTTTACGCTCGACAATGCAGCGAAGCAGTCTGCGACCGGCCTCGAACTTGACGCGACTTGGAGCCCAACGGCGAACCTGACACTGTCATTCGCAGGGACATTCCTGGATCCTGTCTATGACGATTTCATCGACTTTAATGGCAACAATCTCTCTGGCACCAACGTGTCAGGCGTGTCTGATGTCATCACATCGACATCTGTACTGTACGAATTTGGTGTTCTCGAAACAGATTGGGACGGCTTCTTCCGTGCCGATTGGCAGTATGAAGCCGATTCAGACTTTGGTGATGGCGGCGCGACTGCCCCAATCAACGCGGCGCTGGAAGATCTCTTCGATCGCGAAGTGAACAATGTGAACGCCTCACTTGGTTTCACATCTGCGAATGGTCTTGGGATCACGCTGTGGGGTCGTAACATCTTCGACCATGAGTATATCACAACGGCCTTCCCAGGTGTTGCGCAGGCTGGAACCTGGACAGGTTACCCAAGCCAGCCACGCACCTATGGTGTGACGGTTCGCAAAGTCTTCTAAGCTAAGCTTAGACAGCAAGTCATCGGAGAAGCCCCGCCAATTCGGTGGGGCTTTTTCTATGCCTTCCGGCGGACCAGGAGCGCGGCGAGCACAAACATGACCAGTTCGAACCCCGCAAAGTACCAGTTCGAAGCCATTGCTGTATCGCCATAGAAATATGAGGCGCCGCGTCCGAGAACATAGCCGCCCATATAGGCCGCAATGAAGCAGAGCGCGGCGAACTCAAATCGTTCGCGTAGGCCACCAAGCAGGCACAAAAGCGCTGCACCGAGGCTAACGCCGCCATAAATGCCGCGCATCTCGAAAACGCCGGAAACACCTTCGGCAGACACTCCAAGCCGGGAGGTCATTCCGACCGGGTCGGTGATCGACCAGACGCCAAAAGCGAGGAACATGAGGGCGGTAAATAGAAGAAAAATTCGTGTAAGCATGGCCTTTGAAATAGGCCGTGTTTCGATCTTGTCGAATGTGATGACATTCGGGACGCATAGGGCTTGTTTTCCGCAAGATGGTAGGAGAGAAGGCTGCTAGATCGTGCGTGCTGAAACACGGCGATGTTTGTAGATTAGAAGGATCCTCCCATGCCATTTGATTCCCCGCGTCACGATTGGACGAAAGATGAAATCCAATCGATTTATGAGCAGTCTCTAGATACGTTGGTGGGGCAGGCGCTCGAGGTGAAGCGCGCGAATTGGCCGGACGGCGCACTCCAGAAATCGCAGCTGCTTTCAATCAAGACCGGCGGCTGCCCTGAGGATTGCGGATATTGCAGTCAGTCCGCGCATTTTGACACTGACGTTGATGCGGAAAAGCTGATGCCTTTGGACGAGGTTGTGGCGGCCGCCAAGCGGGCCAAGGCCGGCGGTGCGGACAGGTTCTGCATGGGGGCGGGCTGGCGCTCTTTGAAAGACCGGGATGTTCCGAAAGTTGCGGCGATGATCTCTGCGGTGAAAGCGGAAGGTCTAGAGACCTGTGTCACGCTTGGCATGCTCGAAGATGGACAGGCTGAGGCGCTGAAAGCGGCCGGCCTCGACTATTACAACCACAACCTCGATACATCAGCGGAATACTACACGACCGTCGTGACCACGCGCACGTATGACGACCGACTCGATACGCTTGCAAAAGCGCGCGAGGCCGGGGTTAAACTCTGCGTTGGCGGGATCCTGGGTATGGGCGAACGGCGCGCGGATCGTATCGGCCTCATCCATGAGCTGTCCAAACTCACACCCCACCCAGAAAGTGTGCCGATCAATATGCTGGTGCCGATCAAGGGCACGCCGCTCGGCGAAAGCCCCGCTGTTAGCGTTACTGAAATGGCGCGGGCGATCGCGACCTGCCGGATTGTGTTTCCAAAGAGCTGGGTCCGTCTATCAGCCGGGCGTGAAGGCATGAGCGAGGGCGAGCAGGCTTTGCTTCTACTGGCCGGCGCCAATTCGATCTTTGTTGGCGACCGTTTGCTCACCACGGATAATCCTGGCGAAGATCGCGATCAGTCGTTACTGGACGCGGTAGGGTTTGAAGCTTCAGGACATGACGTTATGGAGCGTAGCCATAAGAAATCGCTGATAGACGCGAGATAGGACGATAAGCATGACGACCGAACTGCAAGCCGTGATTTGGGATTTTGGCGGCGTGTTTACGACATCGCCGTTTGAAGCGTTCACGCGATACGAGGAAGCCAATGGACTTCCCAAAGACTTCGTTCGGTCGGTCAACGCGGTGAACATTCAAGAGAATGCCTGGGCGAAGCTCGAGCGCTCTGAAGTGACCGCAGAAGAGTTCGATACGCTGTTTCGGAATGAAAGCCGCGACCTTGGCCATGAAGTCCCAGGAAAAGATATTCTCGGCCTTCTCTCCGGGGATGTCCGTCCTACAGTGGTCAATGCTTTGAAGATCTGCAAGCAGCATGTGAAGGTCGGATGCATCACCAATAATGCGCCTGTCGGTAAAGGCGCAGGCATGAGCTCAGATGCGAAGAAAGCGGCGCAAGTGTCCGAAATCATGAAACAATTTGATCATCTGATCGAGAGTTCTAAGCTCGGAATTCGCAAACCTGACCCGCGGATTTATGCTCTCATGTGCGAAGCCTTGGACGTCGATCCGGCTCGATGTGTCTATCTCGATGATCTGGGAATTAACCTCAAACCAGCGCGTGCGATGGGCATGCACACGATTAAAGTCTTAAATGAGGCGCAGCTCTTGCAGGACCTTCGCGAGGCTACCAATTTCGAGGGAATATGAGAGCATTACTCATAGGACTGGCGACACTGTTTTCGCTCACCGCTTGCGGTGATAGCGATGGCACGCCGCGCGTTCGAATGATGGTCAATGCGGCGCCCGCCGTGACGACACCGGTGGAAGTTGAAGAAACGATCACGCCGCTCACAGACTCTGTTGACGCAAAAGTCGCCGATATCCGCACCATCCTCGAGCGCAACTCGCTCTCGCGTCTGGTACGGCTGGCGAATGCGGAAGATAATTTCGTCTCCAACTTTGCTGGAGAATCTCACCGCGTGCATTGGGACCTTCTGCGCCGAACCGGATTCGATCCTCTGATGCGTCTCGAGGCGCTTTTAGATGGGCCTTACGGCACCCGCCAAGTTGGCGATCAGACCTGGTACATCTGGCCTGATTTTGCCGCGCGAGATGCCGAAGACTTGCTGCCAGAGCGACTCGACTTTGCGGATCGAGCGCGGCTTCGCGACCTGGTAGGTGAGACCGGACTCGACCGAATTCGAGCGGGTGAAACCTATCCTGGTATTCGCACAGCGATTGCCGATGATGGACGTTGGCTCTATTTCGTTCATGAGACAGTTCAGGACACAGAAACGAGCGAATAATGGCGACTAAAATTGGGGCCCAAGAGGCTGTGACGAAACTCTCTGGTTGGACCGTTAAGGCAGGAGATCGCGACGCGATCGAAAAGAGCTTCAAGTTCGCGGATTTCAAAACTGCATTCGGGTTTATGTCGTCGTGCGCGTTGAAGGCCGAGCAGATGGATCATCATCCAGAATGGTTCAATGTCTACAATCGTGTGGAGGTCACGTTGACCACACATGATGCTGATGGGGTCACGGCACTGGATGTCGAGCTGGCGACATTTATGGATGGATTGGCCGCCAAACTCGCCTAATCAAGAACAATAGCTCGCGCCCAAGATTGGGCCGAGGCGATTGCCACGCTTTTCTTGAATGATGATCGCGCAGCCATGATCCGCCGATGGCGTTTCGATGTTCAAAGACATCGCCGCTCCTGAATACGTCCCGACTTGTTTTGCGTCTAAGACGACATTTCTGCTGAACAGGTGAACGCCCCGGTTTTCGCCGCGCGGAACTGAAGTCGATTGTTCTGGGAGGAGGGTGAGCTGAAAGATTTCTGCTGGACGTTCTAAAGCGACCTCAAAGGCGCCAATATCTATCTGTGCCTCGTCTCCCCTGCGCGACACCTCGAGTGATGCCATGGCGTGGGTCGAGTTCGATATAAGCTGCGCGATTTGGCTCGCGCGGTGGCCAACGGTTTCAGATGCGCCATTGATCACGGCTTGTGGAGTATAGGCGCCGCCAGTGCCTCGCAGGGCGCGATTGTATTGGCGTTGACGCGCTGTGTAGTCTGGGTTGGAGAACGGGTCCTTCCACGCCCCGGCGCGGCCATGGACCAAGCGGTCCCAATAATCGACATGCCATTCCAGAACGATCAAGTCCTCTCGCTCAGCAAGTTCCGAGAAGAGTTTCTCAGCGGGTGGGCAGGAAGAACAGCTCTGCGATGTGAAGAGCTCGGCAACAACCGGCCCGCTCGGCGTCGTTGTTGCTGGCGGCAGTTTTTGGAGCGTTTGCGCGCCCCCGCCCAGCGACAGAACTGTGAGCGTTGTGACGAGTAAAGCCAGAGCGAGAAGCGTGATGCGCATGGAGGTCTCCAAACTGTAGTTCGCCTTAGTTCGGGTAGCGCGCCAAAATTCTCAAATCGCGTTTTTTCAACTCGCCGTGAGCGGACGTCGCCGCGTCAGGGCTTGCGCCGGGTTCATCCGCGCGGCTACACCACGCGCAGACAACAGTATTGAGGAGGGCCGCCATGGGCCGCGTATCAGGCAAGAAAGCAATCGTCACAGGCGGAGCACAAGGACTAGGCGAGGCCACGGCCTGGATGCTGGCCCGTGAAGGCGCGAAAGTGACCGTCACTGATGTGAATGGCGAAGGCGCAGATGCCGTTGCCGCAACGATCAATGCAGAGCTTGGCGCTGGAACAGCCTTTGCCTGGCAGCACGACGTGACCGACGGTGATCGTTGGAAAGTGGTTGTGCAAGAAGCTCATGACGCCATGGGCGGGCTCAACATCCTGATCAACAATGCTGGGATTGGCTCGCTAGGCAGCGTCGAAGACGAAGACTATGGCGTGTTCCAACACGTTATGAAGGTCGACGTCGACTCGATTTTCCTGGGCTGTAAGTACGCGATCCCACTCATGCGCGATCATGGTCTGGGCTCGATCGTGAATATCAGCTCCATCGCCGGTATCGTCGCGAGCGGCAACTATGTGTCTTACAACACCGCGAAAGCAGCGGTTCGCCATATGTCGAAATCGATCGCACTTCACTGCGCAAAAACGGGCGGACAAATTCGCTGTAATTCAGTGCACCCGGTCTTCATCAACACACCAATCCTAGATGGCGTGAAACAGATGTTTGGGGAAGAAGAGGGGCTTGCGAAACTCGGGCGCCAAATCCCACTCGGTAAAGTCGGTGAGCCGGATGACATCGCTTATGCCGTCCTTTATCTCGCCAGTGACGAAAGCAAACTGGTCACGGGCGCTGAGCTGAAAGTCGATGGCGGCATCAGCGCGATGTAGCGCTTGCTAATCCTAAATGTTCATGTAATGTTCCGGCCTCAAGTAAGGAGGCTGGAATGATTGGGTATGTAACTTTAGGCACGAATGATTTGCCGGGGAACGCGAAGTTCTACGATGCAATCGCCAAAGAAATGGGCGTCGGGCGGATGATGGACGAGGACACGTTCATCGCCTGGGGTGAGATGGGCAGCGCCCCTGGCGTTGCCATCACCAAACCGTTTGACGGAAATGCACCGAGCGTTGGCAATGGGACGATGGTGGCCCTGCAGGCCAGTGGCCCGGAACAGATCGATCGCTTGCACGCGATCGCGCTTGAGCAGGGTGGAACCTGTGAAGGCAAACCCGGTGATCGCGGTGGCGGCTTTTACGCGGCCTATTTCCGCGACCTGGATGGAAACAAGCTGAACGCGTTCTGCATGGTAGCCGCAGAATAGGGCTCTATCCGATTGGGCGTCGGCCAACCACTAAGACGGCATAGGCGCCCAAAACGGCCATGACCGCTGCAGACATATAGAGCGGTAAGGGCGCACCAACCTGGTATAAAGCGGCGCCGAGCAAGGGGCCGAAGATAAAGCCTGCAGGCGGTGCTGCGGCCAGCAAAGCCGCGGCAGAGCCTTGCTCATGGCGATCGACTGAGAGGCTACCGAGCGCATTGGCGGCGGGCACAGCGAGCGCCGCGCCACCTCCAACAATCAAGAAGGCCAAACATACAGCCCAGAAGGGGGCCAATAGATTGGCGAGAACATACCCGACAGCGATCAGAAAGAGCCCTGTCGGCAGCATCCGCCGCGGATCGGGCTTGCGCAGTTGGACATAGCCAAACTGCACGATCACCATGGCGACCGCCAAACAAGCAAATGCAATTCCAGCAAATAGAACCGTGCGTTCCTCGCCAAGGTCGTACCGGTCTTCCAAAAACCATCCAAGGGTCTGCTGGATCATGCCGACGGCGACAAAATAGGTGAACAAGAAGAGCAGGTGCGGGAAGACGCGTGGGTCGCGCATGGCCAGCGGGCTAGGCCGGGCTGCGCTCTCTCTGCTGGTGCGAGACTTTGGAAGCGCGAATACGATCAGGATCCCGCAGGAGATACAGAGAATAATCGATCCCCATAGCGGCACCAAAGCTCCGAACGGCGCCAGGACAGTTGCACCTGCGGGGCCTAAGATCGATCCGATGCTCATGGCCGCGCCAAGCATCCCCAGCCCGGCAGCACGGTTTGCGGGCGTGGTGGCGTCGGTCATCGCGGCCATGCTTGCAGGCTGCAAACCCGGCGATAACAACCCAAACCAAACCCTCACAAAGACCAGTGTGAAAAACATTGTCATACCGGTGATCATACCCGCCAAGGCTGCTTCGAGCGCGAACAAGAAGGCCATATTGGTGAAGCCCATCGCCATCAGCGAGAAGACCATCACGCGCTTGCGGCCAAACCGATCAGCCCAACGTCCCCATTGTGGGATCATAAGCGCGTAGATCGCGGCTGAGAGCGTCAAAATCCCGGCGACTTGCACTTCCGTGAGGCCGGCCTTGCGGGCGAGCGGCGCAACAACAACGAAATTGATCGTCATGCCAGCGCCCATCGCGACGCTCGCTAGTCCAATCATGCCTTGTTGGAAGGATGTCAGCGGCCGCAAAGGCGCATCAGGATTCGTGCTTGTTTCCACCATGCCCAATCTCTCTCAATTGGGGAGAGTTACGAGCTTTGCGCCGTCCGGCAAGCTCGACCTTGGGGAAAGTTGTTTATTCCCCGCTTGGACGGGCGAGACTTTCGATGGCTTGTTGCTTTACGAAATCAACGGCAGGCGCCAGCGCGTCTAGATTACTCGCGCCCGTTCCGTTTGTGACGTGATCGAATGTGATTTTGGTTCCGCCACTCTCTGTCGGCGCCAGAGAGATGGTCCAGACCGACATTACGGCGAGGCCTTGTAGCGGTCCGAACGGGGCAGACAGGACCAATGTCTGTTCTGGTTGAGCTTGCAGAACCGATCCGTGCCAGACCGAACCGCCGTCCCAATCCTCACGCCAAAGCCCGCCGGCTTGAGGGTCGAGGGAGAGATTGCTGGCATCGCCAGAATAGGTGTGATCGGACTGCCACCACTCGGAGGGCTCAACCAACCGCGCCCAAGTTTCGGCTGGAGACAGGTCAGAATGTGCTTCAAGTTTCAGTGTGAAATGATCCGGCGCGGATGCGATCACTTCGGCCGATGCGAGAGTAGGAAGGCCCAATCCAAACAAGGCTGATAGCAAGAACAGTTGAGGTTTCATGTAATGCCCTCCATCAGAGCGAAAGCGGCAGCTCTAAATGCGTCTCATAGATGAAGTCCCGGTGCGCCAGAATGATCGGATCGAGCGCGGCTTTGGTTGCCTCATCGAGCGTGCTGAAGGCTGCGCGCGTCGTCGCTTTCATGTCGCACTGCGCTTCGGGCAATGGCGAAAGGAGCGCCAACACTGTCGCGAGATAAATGTCTGCGGCGCTGAGTGATTGTCCAAGCAAATATGGGCTGCCGAGCGCTTTTTGGGCTTTTAAGCGATCTGCAATTTGACCGAGAAGCTCGTGGACGCGCGCGCTGGCAGCGGCTCCGGCCTCCGAGGTGTAGCCGTATTTGTCACCGATGTATTTTGCCACTGGCTCAAGGAAGCCGCCTTTGCCCGTCAATCCCGCTTCGACCAGCTGTAGGCGCCGGGCCCAGCCCAGTCCATTTTCTCCAACCAGCTCCTCGCAAAGATCGAACATTGCATCGGTCTGGCTGGCGATCAGGCTCGGCTCCGGCGCGATTTGCTCTGCGAACTCCAGAATCTCACGCCAACCCGCAAGAGGCGCATCGTCATTGTTGATCGCAACTGGACCCGTTTGCTGTTTGGCCCAGGCGTCGAATTTTGGATTGTCATATTCTAGCCGGACGGCTTTCCACGAAGTATTTTTGACGTGGAATATGCCCTTCGCGGCTTCGCCCCAGGGGCTTGGTACATTGCCCACCACGACCATGCGAAGTCCGTCGGCGGCGATCGCCTCATCCGTGCTGATATATTCGAATGGCAAATGGGAGCTCCTTCTAAGCGGGTTTAAAAGTCGGCAGTCGGTCAATCCAAGGCTGCGCCGCCTCCAGTTCGTAAGCGAGCGATAACAGAAGTCCATCATCGCCGCGTTTGCCGGAGAACATGGATCCGATCGGTAAGCCATCGGCGTTCCACTGAATTGGAACGCTCATCGATGCAGCGCCGGAGACATTCATCGGCGAGGTGAAGGCGGCAAAGTTGAGGACATTTGCGCGGACTGTTTGATAATCCCCATCTGGCGCCTGGCTGCCAATCTTAGGAGGGACCGTCGAAACCGTCGGCGTAAGCAGCACATCGAACTGGTCGAACCAAGAGTGATAGACACTCTCGAAGGCTTGGAGATAGGCAATCGCGCCTTCCATATCGCCCTGGCGTCCTAAGAATTCCTGCGCGAGGCCGAGGGTCCAGGGTTCCAGAATTTCTGGACTGATAGGTTTCCCGGAGAAGGCGCTCGCTTGCTGTGCGAACGCGGCCGCGCCCGCTGCCCAGTAGAGCAAAAAGGCGTCCGTGAACTCAGCGCCATCGATCGGCAGTGTGTAGTCGATCACTTCATGTCCGAGCTCTCGGCACAATTCCGCTGTGCGCTCAATTCCGGAGCGGGTCTCAGAATCAAGCGTGGCATCCGTGATCGGATCTGGCGCAAAGCCAATGCGGAGCCGACGTGTGGAAGCCTCCGTAATGTTGCCGGTGCGCGGGAGGTCGGTTTGTAAATCGACTTCGGTCGCCGCAAACAACGCGGCGCTGTCTCGAACGGTCAGCGTAACGGCGTGATTGACCGAAATGTCGACCGGGCCCGAATCGCGGCTAATCGGCAGGGCGCCGCGACTCGGTTTTAGACCGAACAGACCGCAGCACGCCGCAGGAATTCGAATAGAACCGCCACCATCACTTGCATGCGCAAACGGAACCACGCGCGCGGCCACGAGGGCTGCCGCACCACCTGAAGAGCCGCCTGGGATCCGGCTCAAATCATAAGGGTTGCGGGTTGCTCCAGTGACCAAGGGCTCAGTCGAGGAGATCAGGCCCATTTCTGGAGAGGTCGATTTGCCGAGGCTCACGACCCCCGCTTTACGCCAGGCCTTTGCAAACTCGCCATCGCTCTGCGCGATATAGCCTTTGAAAGCGCGGGACCCGTAAAGGGTTTGATCGCCTTCCCAGTCGAGTAGATCTTTGATGAAAGTTGGAACGCCGCCAAAACTCCCGTCCGTTGGTGACGCTGCTGCTTCGAGCGCTTTGTCATAAGACCCCGTCGCGACCGCATTGATAAGCGGATGCGCCGCTTTTGAGCGGGCGATCGCAGCTTCGGTCAAAGACAGCGAGGTGGCGCTGCCATTCGCGAGCATCTCAAGCTGTTCCACGCCATCCGGGATAGCGCTGGCGGTGTAGGTGGCAGGCTCAGGCTCGATCGGCGGCGCCTCTGCTTCAACCGTGTCGGTGTCAGGTGCGTCAGCGTTTTCACCTGCGCATGCGCCCAGCGCGCCGAGCGCTGTAATGGCGGCGCTGGATTGCAGTAAGCGGCGTCGATCTAGATGCGTCATGGGGTCCCTCCGATTTCACTTTTTTAGACCCTGAACTGGGCTTGCCGCGATTGCAAGGCCGCCCTAGGGGTATCGGTCGGTTTGTTGGGAGGCACCGGGAATGCTCTCAGTTTTAGACTTATTCCGCGTAGGGCTAGGACCTTCCTCGTCACATACGGTTGGGCCGATGAGGATTGCGAAACGCTTCCTCCGAGAAGCGCGAAAATCCGGCCACCTCGCATCCGCCAATCGGATAGAAGTCGAGCTTCAGGGGTCGCTTGCGCTGACCGGGATTGGGCATGGCACCGACAAAGCTGTAATCTTGGGTCTGCTTGGCTTTGACCCAGAAACGGCTGAACCGGATGAAGCTGAAGCGGCGTTTCACCAAGCGGTGACGAGCAAATCGCTGCACGTGGCTGGGCAAAGCGATATTCGCTTCAATCCTGTGTCTGATATTCTCTATCGCGGCGATGTTGTGCCTGAGCTTCACCCGAACGGCATGGTTTTGCGCTTGTTTGGCGCGGATGGGTCTGACGCACCGAGTTTTACCCGCGTCTACTATTCAACGGGCGGCGGTTTTATTTCGTCAGCACGTCGTCTCGCACGTCCGGCGAAGGATGATGTGATTGAGGATCAAGGCCGCTCTCCGTTTTCGTTTGGATCGGCGGCAGAGTTGCTTGCGCTATGCGAAACAACGCCGATGGCGATTGATGCTTTGATCCTGGCGAATGAAGATGAACGCCGTGATCGAGAGAAGACGTATGCGCAGATCGATCTCATCACCGATACGATGCTCGCCTGTATCGAGCGCGGATTGCAAACTGAGGGGATTTTGCCGGGCGGTTTGGAGGTTCAACGCCGCGCCCCGGATCTGTACCGCAAGCTTAAGGCTGGCGCGGGCGTGAACGAGCGGGAAGCCCTCTTTGATTGGCTCAATGTCTACGCCATGGCGGTGAATGAAGAAAACGCCGCCGGCGGACGTGTGGTGACAGCGCCGACCAATGGTGCTGCGGGGATCTTACCTGCCGTCTTGCGCCATTATTGCTGCGACGATGAGGGTGTCCCGATCCGCAGCAAAGCACGTCGTTTTCTCTTCGTCTCAGGCGGGATTGGTCTGTTATACAAGCAGCGGGCTTCGATCTCAGGCGCTGAAATGGGCTGCCAGGGCGAAGTTGGTGTGGCTTGTTCGATGGCCGCCGGCGGCTTGGCCGCGGTCTGGGGTGCAAGCCCGGCGCAGTGCCTGGCAGCTGCCGAAATCGGTATGGAACATAATCTTGGCCTCACCTGTGATCCGGTCGGCGGTCTGGTCCAAATCCCTTGTATTGAGCGCAATGCGATTGGCACCGTGAAGGCGGTGAATGCGGCGCGGCTCGCCTTGCATCAATCCGGAGCGGGGAAGGTGAGTTTGGATCAAGTGATCGAGACTATGCGCCAAACCGGTCTCGATATGTCTTCGAAATACAAAGAGACCAGCGAAGGCGGCCTCGCGGTCAACGTGGTGGAATGTTAAATCGAATTTAGGCGCCAGATATTGTCTGGGTGTCTCATTCTCCGTACATCGTGCAGCGATTCATAAAAGGAGGTCCAAATGGGTACCTTTACGAAAATTATGGCTGCCGCTGCTGTTCTTATGACGGGCGCCGCTGCGAGTTGTTCAACGACGGCCACCTCGCCAGCCTCGCGCGCCGATCTCTCGACGGATAGCTCTCAAGCGCTGAACAAGCTGATCCGTGAAAACCCCGCTGCGGCCGCAATCTCGCGCCAATCGCGCGCGGTTTTGGTGTTTCCATCCATCGTGAAAGCAGGTCTCGTCTTTGGCGGTGCCTATGGCGAGGGTGAGCTGCGACGTGGCGGCCAGACAGTCGACTATTACACCTCCTTCACCGGGTCGTGGGGACTGCAGGCTGGGGCGCAGTCGTACGGCTATGCAGTGTTCCTAATGAATGAGGACGCGATCAAATATCTTGAGCGCTCGGACGGCTGGGAAATTGGCGTTGGCCCAACTGTGGTCGTTGTAAATCAGGGCGTAGCGGAGAACCTGTCCTCATCAACGCTTCAGGACGATGCCTATGCCTTTATCTTCGACCAAAAGGGCTTGATGGCCGGGGTCAGCATCGAAGGCACTAAAGTCACGCGCGTCGAAACCCGCTAAGCTTGCCCTTCGGTCATGCCGCACGGTGACGGATTGGTCCTGTGCCATCTGCATGGCACACTCCGACCATGGATGGTTTTGAAGGTAAGACAGCCGGGCGGGCGCCGCTCGAATACCCTTTTGGGGAGGAAACTCCCGCGGTCGGTGACACAATGGAGGTTGCACCTGGCGTTCACTGGGTGCGCATGCCGCTTCCTTTCTCGCTGCAATGGATCAATCTCTGGCTGATTGATGACGGCGATCGCGGCTGGACCATCGTCGATACCGGCATGCCGCTCGACGATACGAAAACCGCGTGGCGCAAGATTTTTGACGAGAAACTGGGCGGGCGACTGGTTTGGCGCGTGATCGTCACGCACATGCATCCCGATCATATCGGCAATGCCGGATGGCTGAGCCGGAAGTTCCCTGGCTCCGAGTTTTGGATCAGTCGACTTGAGTATATTTCATGCCGCATGCTGGTCGCTGATACAGGCCGCGAAGCCCCCGAAGCAGGCATCACGTTCTATCGCGAGGCGGGTTGGACCGAAGACCAAATCGAGACGTACAAGTCTCGATTTGGCGGATTTGGGCGCGGTGTCTCTCGTCTGCCAGATGCCTACCGCCGGCTTGAAGATGACGACGCCTTTGAGATGGCGGGAAAAACCTGGCGCGTGATTTCAGGGAATGGCCATTCGCCTGAGCATAGTTGCCTGTATTGCGAGGATCTGAACGTCCTCATCTCAGGCGATCAATTGCTTCCTAAGATCTCTTCTAATGTTTCAGTGTTTCCGACGGAGCCGGCGGGGGACCCGTTGCGCGATTGGTTGGAAAGCTGTGAGAAGCTGAAGGCCGAACTGCCGGAAGGTGTATTGGTTCTACCGGCGCATAATGAACCTTTTCGAGGCGCGCATTCACGGCTGGATCATTTGATCAAAGGTCACGGGGTCGCGCTTCGCCGCCTGCATCAACGCCTGTCGCAAGAACCGAGACGGGTGATCGATGTCTTCCCAGCCATCTTCGGTCGAAAGATCGGCGACGACGTTTTGTCTATGGCGACGGGAGAGGCGCTCGCGCATCTCAATTATCTCATCGAAAACGAGCAAGCAGAGCGCACAGTCGATGCAGATGGCGTCGCTTGGTACGCCGCGAAGACGTAACCAGCTCACGCCTTGATCTCGACATCATCAACCGGATAAGTGGGGTCCACACGCTGGATCGCTTGAGGAAGCTTGCATGCAAGAAACCGGAAAAACGAAAGGGTGGTTCACCTTCGGGATCGCTCTCATCGTCCTAGGAGGGGCGATCTATGCGCTGGGAACAGTGTTGGGATTGTTTGTCTTGTTCCAACAAAGCGAGGACCTTGTCGGGGCACCTTTTTGGGCAGTCCTGCTGATACCGGGCCTTGTCGGGATGGGATTTCTTGTGCTTCTGGCAAAAGTGATAGTTGATCGACTAAACAATGCCGAAGATGACCATTATTCTAAAACGGTCGACAAGTAAGGAACGCGTAGAATGATTGTCACCATGGGTGAATCTGTTCCCGGCCGAGAAGTGGCGGAGATCATCGGCACCGTTCGAGGCAACACCGTGCGAACGCGTTTCTTTGGGCGCGATATCATGGCGGCCTTGAGAAATCTCGTGGGTGGCGAGGTGCCGGAATATACCAAACTCATGGCGGAAGCCCGTGAGCAAGCCATCGACCGGATGATTGCTGATGCCAAAGACAAGCGCGCAAACGCGGTCATCTGCATGCGCGTCACAACAAGTATGATTATGGGCGGTTCAGCTGAACTGCTCGCTTATGGAACAGCGGTGCGCCTAAGATGAGTAAAACAGTAGCGACGACTGAAGCGCCTTTGACGCTGCAGCAGAAAGTGGTGAAAGAGCTCCGCGAGTGGGGCATCACTCTCTCGATCTTTATCCCGGTTTTCTTGGTCTTTTCGGGCCTGTTTTACGAACTGCGTGTGATCCCTTCCGAAAGCATGGTGCCAAACCTGCAAGTCGGTGATCGCGTGACCGTCAACAAGTTCGCCTATGGCTATTCCCGGCACTCATTGCCGTTCAGCCTTGGCCGTTATGTGCCGCTGCCGGACGGACGTATCCTAGCCAGTGATCCAAAACGCGGCGATGTCGCGGTGTTCGAACATCCCCACACCGCGCGGGTGATGATCAAACGGATTATTGGCCTGCCAGGCGATACTGTGACGGTGCGTGACGGACAACCGACGGCGATTAATGGCACGCCGATTGAGCGAACCTTTGTGCGCCGCGTGCGCTATCGCCAGCATGATAGTGGCGCCTATATCACAGCGGCCGAGTTCACCGAATCTTATGACGATGAGAGCTGGATGGTGCACGATATTGACGGCCAGACCGGGACGAATATTTCGATCACTTATACGGTTCCCGATGGGCATTTCCTGTTTATGGGCGACAATCGCGATAACTCGATGGATGGGCGCAACCCGACCGGACATTGTCTCGCGAACGAGGCTGGGATCGTCGATCAGGCAGGATGTCCGCCGCGCCGCGGATCATCGCCGGAGCTCGCATCGGTAGGCTTCGTACCGTTCCAAAATCTGATCGGACGCGCAGATACAGTCCTGTTTTCGTTCTATCGATGCGGACGGGCGCAAGCTGATCCTTGTATGAAATCACGCGTTTGGCGCGGATTGTAATAAATTCGACCTTTTTCGTTCAGCATAAATCGACATCAATTCGGTACACCACTTGCATGCGTTAAATCGCAGAAGCGAGTGGGATGGCAGTGCGTTGAAGTACGTTTTGTATCGACCGGAAGAGATGTCGGAAGAGCAGTGGCAGATTTATGCTGCGCTGCGCGATACCCGTTCGATCTATGACGATCCCTTCTTTGATCCTGATTTTGCGCGCCTCGTAGGCGAAGTTCGCTCTGACACGCACATCGGGTTCGTGAGCGATCGCGAAGGCGTCTTCGCGGTTTGGCCGCTCCACATCCGCCCTGGAAATTGGGCGAGGCCGATCGGATCGCCATTCTCGGATTGGAATGGTCCAATCCTGACAGAAGACACTGAGCTTTCACCGCAAGAGATTCTCGCTGGGTTTGATATCTCAGGCATGACCACTCAAGGTTACATGCCGGTCTCGTTCGACAAAGCGCCTGAGTTGGAGCGCGTCGGTGCGAACATGACCGATCTCTCCGTGGGGTGGGACGCGTTCTTTGCGGATCAACAGAAGCGTTGGCCTAAGCATTTCAAGAAAATGCGACGCCTGGACAGAAACATCGCGCGCGACTTCAGTGAAATGCGCTACGCGTGGGACGATAAAAGCGATGCTAGTTTTGAGCGCCTCTTGGAGCTCAAACAAAGCCAGTATGCGCGCACCGGCTATCATGACGTACTCAAAGCCCCTTGGACGCGGGCCTTATTCGACCGTCTTCGCACGTTCGAAGGGCCTCGCCTTCGTGGCAGGCTAAGCACGATCTCTTTTGATGGCGCGTTTGCCGCTGGAGAGTTTAACCTACAATCAGATACCGTTCTGCACGGCTGGATCACGGCGTTTGAGCAGAGCTTTGGCAATTACTCACCTGGGAACAGACTCGTGCAAGAGTTGCTGGAATCCATGTCTGGGGATGGGCTTCGGTTATATGATGCCGGGCCAGGGCTCGATCATTACAAACGCCACTATGCCAATCTCCAAATGCCGATTGAAACGGGAGTTTTGACGGGGCATGCAGAGCGTTTAACGCCTGCGCGCGTTGCTGGTCGGGCTTGGCGTATTGGCGAGCAGGTCATGCCGGGGAAAGCCTCATCTCTGATGGCTCGCGCCCGCAGACGCATGGACCAAATTGCCTCTGTTGAAACCAGCTTGGCGGGCCGTGCGAGCGGTATTCTGACAGCTTTGCAACACCGCCCGGTCTAACGAGCGATAAGCGTTTTCTTGTCTTGCGGCTAATCTCAATCCTGTCTAATCGGCAATGATAGATCGAGAAAGATGGGACAGCATCTCCGAAATGAGTCGCAAAGACATGTCTTCCAAATCACGAGGCCCGATCATTGTTTCGCGGCACGGACGACCTGCGCTCGATCGAACCGCAGGACCCAAGCTGTCCTGGCAAGATTACCGCAATTGGTGGGATCAATATGAGGCCGGGAGTTTGGCGAAAGACCAAGCGCCGCCGGAAAATCTCAAATCCGAAGTCAAAGATGTTGATGTGGTCATGAGCTCCGGTCGTCCACGGGCGATTGAAACGGCGACATGGGCAACCGACGGCCGAACGCCTAAGCCCAATGCAATTTTCAATGAAGCGCCTCTGCCGCCGCCGCGCTTCAAAACCAAAAAGTATCTTCCGAAAACCTGGAACGTTTTGGCGCGGGCCTATTGGCTGCGGGGGCACACGATCGATGATGAAGGTGTGCACGAGGCTAGGGACCGGGCAAAGCAGGCCGCGCAGGTTTTGCATGAGGCGGCCGACGGAAAGTCCGTTTATTTGGCGGCGCATGGGTGGTTTAACCGCATGCTGCGAGGCCCTCTGAAGCGTCTGGGTTGGGTGTGTATCTACGATGGCGGCGACAAATATTGGAGCTACCGCGTTTATGAATATCGTGGAAAAGGCTGAAATCGCCATTGAGGCGAGTGATTTACACCTCTAGGGTGCAGCGAAATCAGCGAGAAACCGGATTAATCGACATGGCAACTAAGGCGAAACCCGTCACAGAGATGAGCTTCGAAGAAGCACTCGCAGAGCTTGAAACCATTGTACGTCACCTTGAGCAGGGTGATGTCGAGCTGGAAAAGTCGATCGCGATTTATGAGCGCGGCGCGGAGCTGAAAAAGCATTGTGAGGCGCGCCTGAAATCCGCTGAACTGAAAGTGGAGCAAATCGTACAGGGATCGGACGGGACACCGAAAACCGAACCGGCGAGCTTCGACTAATGGCCGATGCCGGCGACCCAGAATTTAGCCGTCGGCTTACGGAAGTTGCTGACCGGGTTACGGTCGCTCTGGATCAACTCATCCCGCCGGCACAGGGACCTGAAGCAGACCTGATGCGGGCAATGCGCCATTCTGCCTTGGCAAATGGCAAGCGGATGCGGCCTTTCTATGTGATCGAGACTGGGGCGATGTTTGACGCGCCTGAGAAGAGTTTGTTGCGCGCCGCCGCAGCGCTTGAATGTGTTCATTGTTACTCGCTCGTCCATGATGACTTGCCCTGCATGGATGATGATGACTTTCGGCGCGGCCAGCCCACGGTCCACAAAGCGTTCAATGAAGCGACGGCGGTTCTGGCGGGGGATGCCTTGCTGACGCTGGCCTTCAAAATCCTTGCGAACCGCGAAACACATCAGGATCCGCACATCCGTTTGAAACTCTTGGAACGGCTCGCGGACTGTTCGGGCGCGCTCGGTATGGTTGGCGGGCAAATGATCGATATGCTCGAAGATGAAAGCCCCCGTGACCTAAATACGATTACGCGAATGCAGCGCCTCAAGACGGGCGCGCTAATATCTTATTCGGTCGAAGCCGGCGGTATCATTGGCGGCGCCACTGAGGCTGAGCGTCAGGCCCTATATGGTTTTGCGCATGACCTAGGGCTGGCGTATCAAATCTCTGATGATTTGCTCGATGCGACGGGGGATGAGGCTGACGTTGGCAAGCCTTTGCGGACGGATGCTGAGGCCGGAAAGGCCAATTTCGTCACGCTCTTAGGGGTGGAACAAGCGCAAGAACGGGTGCGGCTCCTCGCCGCGCAAGCCAAGGAACATCTCGCAATTTTCCGCAATCGCGCCAATATCCTGCTGCAATCGGTCGATTTTGTTTTGGACAGAAAGCACTAAGATTACCGATTGTTGAGCTTCGGCTTGAGGAGGAAGCTGGATGACAGACCTGAAAAACGCACGTCTGCTGGACGAGATCCAAACGCCTGACGATTTGAACGACAAATCGCGTGAGGATCTCAAGCAAATTGCTGACGAAGTTCGTCAGGAAGTCATTGATGCTGTTTCCGTCACTGGCGGGCATCTCGGCGCAGGGCTTGGTGTCGTTGAGCTCACAGTCGCGCTGCACGCGGTCTTCGATGCGCCAGCCGACAAGATTATCTGGGATGTGGGCCACCAGTGCTATCCGCATAAAATCCTAACCGGACGACGTGATCGCATTCGCACTCTTCGTCAGGGCGGCGGGCTTTCAGGTTTCACTAAGCGCGCGGAGAGCGAGTATGATCCGTTCGGCGCAGCGCATGCTTCAACGTCCATCTCTGCGGCGCATGGCTTTGCGACGTCTCGAGATCTGCAAGACAAAGACAATCACGTTGTTTCTGTGATCGGCGACGGGTCAATGACTGCTGGTATGGCTTATGAGGCCATGAACAATGTTGGCGGCGATCAGCTGCGCCAAGTCGTCATCCTGAACGACAATGACATGTCGATTGCGCCGCCAGTTGGCGCGATGAGCCATTATTTTAGCCGCTTGGTTTCGGGCCGCTCTTATCGCGGGCTCCGTAAGCTTGCGAAATCGGTTGTTCAGCCGATCGGACTGGCAAACCCGGCGCGTAAGGCAGAAGAATATCTTCGCGGCTTCGCCATGGGCGGCACCATGTTCGAGGAGCTAGGCTTCTATTATGTCGGTCCAATCGACGGGCATGATTTAGATGTGCTCATCCCGGTGCTTGAGAACGTCAAGCAGATGCAGCGCCCGGTCCTGGTGCATATCGTAACCCAAAAGGGCAAAGGGTATGAGCCGGCCGAAAACAGCGCCGACAAGTATCACGGCGTTTCTAAGTTTAATGTCGTCACAGGCGAACAGCAAAAGTCGAAGCCTGGGGCGCCAAAGTTCCAGGATGTGTTCGGCAAAACGCTGATCAAACTGGCGGAAACAGACGATAAAATCTGCGCCATCACAGCAGCGATGCCATCGGGCACAGGCGTGAACCTGTTCCAGAAAGCCTTCCCGGATCGCGCGTTCGATGTCGGCATTGCCGAACAGCACGCCGTGACAATGGCGGCGGGCATGGCCGCCGATGGTATGAAGCCATACGCCGCGATCTACTCGACCTTCCTACAGCGCGGCTACGACCAAGTCGTGCATGATGTCGCCATTCAAAGCCTGCCGGTTCGGTTCGCGATTGATCGCGCTGGATTGGTCGGGGCAGACGGTCCAACCCATGCGGGAAGCTTCGATATTGGATATCTTGGCGCGCTGCCGGGCATGATCTGTATGGCGGCTGCGGATGAGGCAGAACTCGCCCGAATGGTTGCGACGGCAAACGAGA
>JABSPZ010000015.1 GCA_013213785.1 Henriciella sp.
GTCTTACCATGGTCCACGTGTCCAATCGTGCCGATGTTCACGTGCGGTTTAGTACGCTCAAACTTCTCTTTGGCCATTATACTCTCCTGTACTTACAGCCTGTATTCTAATCTCGTTCAAAGGGCCCTTTGAGTAATCGCCAGGCCTGTCTTTGGATCTATCTCTAGCCCGCCAGCTCCTGGGTAATCTTTTGGGCCTCTGCCTTTGGGACTTCTGAGTAGTGGTCGAACTGCATGGTGAATTGACCACGTCCTTGAGACATGCCGCGAAGATCGCCAACATATCCAAACATGTTCACCAGCGGGACAAACGCATTGATCGCCGTCACGTTTCCGCGTGGTTCAGACCCTTGGATCTGACCGCGGCGAGAGTTCAGGTCACCAATGATGTCGCCCATGTAGTCTTCAGGTGTGACAACTTCAACCTTCATCATAGGCTCCATCAGGCGTGGATCACCTTCTGACTTCAACTCGCGGAACGCAGCACGGGCCGCAATCTCAAACGCCAAGACGCTAGAGTCGACATCGTGGTATGCACCGTCTGTCAGAGTCGCTTTGAAGTCGGTCACTGGGTAGCCAGCGAGAAGTCCGTTTTCCTTCGCCATGCCGAGACCTTTTTCGACACCTGGAATGAATTCTTTCGGGACGTTACCGCCAACGATTTTGCTTTCGAACTGGAAGCCTGAACCAGCTTCGAGCGGCTCAAACGTGATTTTCACGCGGGCAAACTGTCCAGAACCACCAGACTGTTTCTTGTGCGTGTAATCGATTTCAGCTTCACGGCCGATCGCTTCACGGTAAGCCACTTTCGGCTGACCGATATTCGCTTCAACTTTAAACTCGCGCTTCAGACGATCGACGAGAATGTCGAGGTGAAGCTCGCCCATGCCCTTCATGATGGTCTGACCAGATTCCATGTCGGTTTCGACTTGGAAGCTTGGATCTTCTGCCGCGAGGCGCTGCAGACCGACAGACATCTTCTCTTGGTCGGCCTTTGATTTTGGCTCAACCGCAATCTCGATCACTGGATCTGGGAAGGTCATCGTTTCGAGAACAACTGGGTCATTCTTCGCGCAAAGCGTGTCACCGGTGGTGGTCGCCTTGAGGCCAGCCAGCGCGATAATGTCCCCCGCATAGGCTTCTTCGATTTCCTCACGGTTGTTCGAGTGCATCATCATCATCCGACCGATGCGCTCTTGCTTATCCTTGGTGGAGTTCAGCATAGAACCGCCTTTGGTCATGACACCTGAATAGATGCGAACAAAGGTGAGCGAGCCCACGAATGGGTCGTTCATGATTTTAAATGCGAGACCGGCGAACGGCTGATCATCGTCAGCAGAGCGTGCAATGTCACGTGTCTCTGTTTCGTCGCCAGGCTTAAAGCCCATGTAAGCAGGAACATCGAGCGGGCTCGGAAGGTAATCCAGAACCGCGTTCAACATTGGCTGGACGCCTTTGTTTTTAAACGCAGACCCGGCGATCACAGGAACGAACGCCATTTCCAGCGTGCCCTTACGGATCAATTCACGAAGCTTGTCTTGGGAAGGCTCTTCGCCTTCGAGGTAAGCTTCCATCGCTTCTTCGTCGAGCTCAACAGCAAGCTCAACCATTTCAGAGCGCATCTCTTCGGCTTTGGCTTTGAGCTCGTCGCGGACTTCGCGAAGTTCCCAAGTCGCACCAAGGTCTTCGCCGGCCCAAACCCACTCTTTCATGGTGATCAGGTCAACGTGGCCTTCAAGCTCGCTCTCAGCGCCGATTGGCAGCTGAATTGGAAGCGGCTGTGAGCCTGTGCGATCTTTAATCATGTCGACGCAGTTGAAGAAGTCAGCGCCGATCTTGTCCATCTTGTTGACGAACACGATACGCGGCACGTGATACCGGTCAGCCTGACGCCAAACGGTTTCTGTTTGCGGCTCAACACCAGCGTTTGCATCAAGCACGCAAACCGCGCCATCGAGAACAGCCAAAGAGCGCTCAACTTCAATCGTGAAGTCAACGTGTCCTGGTGTGTCGATGATGTTCAGGCGGTGCTTTTCAGTTTGAGCTGTTTGACCGTCTTCAGTGCGCTCCCAGAACGTGGTGGTCGCAGCAGAGGTAATGGTGATACCACGTTCTTGCTCTTGCTCCATCCAGTCCATAGTCGCCGCGCCGTCGTGCACTTCGCCGATTTTGTGCGACTTACCTGTGTAATACAGGATGCGTTCTGACGTGGTCGTCTTACCGGCGTCAATGTGCGCCATAATACCAAAGTTACGATAGCGCTCCAGCGGATATTCGCGGGCCATGGGCTTTACCTTCGTAGTTATGTTCCGGGAGGAAACGGAAGCTCTTTAAGTGAAATCTACCAACGATAGTGCGAGAACGCGCGGTTGGCTTCCGCCATCTTGTGCGTATCTTCACGTTTCTTGACTGCGTTACCGCGGCCTTGCGATGCGTCCATAAGCTCTCCTGCGAGACGCTCACGCATCGTGTTTTCGTTACGGCCACCTGCAGCAGCTGCGAGCCAGCGAATGGCAAGCGCTTGGCGGCGCTCAGGACGAACCTCAACAGGCACCTGGTAAGTCGCACCACCAACACGGCGAGAACGAACCTCAACCGCAGGTGAAATCGCTTCCAGCGCTTCGTGGAACACCTCAACAGGGTCTTTTTTAGCGCGGGACTCAACCAAATCCAGCGCGCCATAGACGATGCGCTCAGCAGTCGACTTTTTGCCGTCCTGCATGATCTGGTTCATGAATTTTGAAAGGACAACGTCCTTAAACTTTGGATCAGGCAGGACCTGACGCTTCTCAGCACGGTGACGACGAGACATGTTTTAGCCCTCCCTTATTTCGGCTTCTTAACGCCGTAATGCGAACGACGCTGCTTACGGTCTTTAACGCCCTGGGTATCCAGAACGCCGCGCAGGATGTGGTAACGCACACCTGGCAAATCTTTCACACGACCACCGCGGATCAGGACAACAGAGTGTTCCTGCAGGTTGTGGCCTTCACCTGGAATGTAGCAAAGCGATTCAAACCCAGTCGTCAGGCGGACCTTCGCCACTTTACGAAGCGCCGAGTTCGGCTTCTTCGGTGTGGTTGTGTAAACGCGGGTACAAACACCGCGACGCTGTGGGTTGCCCTTGAGGGCGGGTGTCTTGGAGCGCTGCGGCTTCGGTTTGCGCGGCTTCCGGATAAGCTGTTGAATCGTCGGCATAGGGGCCTTGATACTCTCTAGTTTCGTGGCCCCTGTCGGACCAGTTTCAGATGAGACGCAAGACGGGCCGTGAGTTCCCTACCGTGCATCCGCTTAATGTGGTGCGTTTGCCAAACAGGTAATCCCCAAAAGGATTACCGGGCAGACCCATAAGGACCTGCCCAGCCAGCATGTCGCGCGTGTTAAGGCCCCGCGCTTGCCACGTCAAGCCTTGGCGACAGAGCTTTCAGCAATAAGCTCCGCCGCCAAGCTTAATTCGAATTTACTCAGCTGCTTCTGGCGCTGGGAGAGAGGCGGCTGCCTCTTTCGCTGCGGCTTCGCGTTTGTTGCGAAGCTGCTGGTCGCGCTGAGCTGCAACTTTGCGCATTTCGCGCATGCCGCCGCCGGTACCGGCCGGGATGAGACGTCCAACAATGACGTTCTCTTTCAGACCTTCGAGTGTATCGACTTTGCCTTGCAGCGCCGCTTCGGTCAGCACGCGTGTCGTTTCTTGGAACGAGGCGGCTGAGATGAAGCTGCGGGTCTGCAGCGAAGCTTTGGTGATCCCGAGCAGAACCGGAACCCCCGTCGCTTCGCGCTGGTCGGCTTTCTTCGACTTGCGCACAGCAGCATTGGCTTCTTCCAGTTCGAGCCCATCAACGTGCTCACCTTTGATCAGCGTCGTGGTTCCGGCATCCGTGATTTCGAACTTTTGCAGCATCTGGCGAACGATCACCTCGATGTGCTTGTCGTTAATCGGCACGCCCTGCAGACGGTAGACCTTCTGGACTTCGTCGACGAGGTAATCGGCCAGAGCCTCAATCCCGAGCGTTGCAAGAATGTCCTGCGGGGCTGGGTTACCGTCGATGATATAGTCACCGCGCTTCACGTAGTCGCCGTCCTGAACGTCGAGACGACGTGCTTTCGGGACGAGGAATTCGATCGGATCCTTGCCTTCTTCATCCGGCACAATCGCGATCTTGCGCTTCTGCTTATACTCACGAACGAACTGAATACGGCCATCCATTTCCGCGATCACAGCGTGATCCTTCGGACGACGTGCTTCGAACAGTTCGGCCACACGCGGCAGACCACCGGTAATATCTTTGGTTTTCGCACCGCCGGTTGCGACACGCGCCATAGACTCACCAACTTTGATCGTATCGCCATCTTCAACAGACAGGATCGCACCTGGTGACAGCATGTAGCGGGCCTCATTGCCGTTTGGCAGAGACATCGCTTCACCCTTGTCATTGACCAGCATGATCGATGGACGCAGATCCGCGCCTTTTGATCCGCGACCGTCAATGATCACGCGAGAAGAAATACCGGTTGCTTCGTCAGTCTCTTCGCGTGCGGTCAGACCGTCCACGATGTCGACCAGGCGAACAGTACCTTCAACTTCAGAGATCATTGGCTGGGCGAATGGATCCCAGTCCGCTATCTTGTCGCCTGGCTTGACCTTCTTCTTGTCTTTGACAGAGAGCGCCGTGCCGTAGGTCGGTTTGAAGGTCTGACGGGTCCGTCCGTCAGCATCTTCGATCGAGATCACCATGTGGCGACCGGTAACGATCAGAGCGCCGTCTTCGCGGGTCACGAAGGTTGGGTTCTCAAACTTGATCTTACCTTCGACCTGAGCTTCCGCAGAGCTTTCTTCCGCAACCGATGCAGCGCCACCAATGTGGAAGGTCCGCATGGTCAGCTGTGTTCCAGGTTCACCAATTGACTGAGCCGCGATAACACCGACCGCTTCGCCTTTGTTGACAACTGTACCACGCGCCAGGTCACGACCATAACACGCGACACAAACACCGATTTTAGTTTCACAGGTCAGCGGTGAACGAACCTTGATACGGTCCACACCAGCGTCTTCGATTTGACGTGCAAGCACCTCGTCGATGTGCGTGTTTGCCGGAGCAACAAGCTCACCAGTTTTTGGTGCTTTGACGTCTTCGCCAGTGACACGGCCCAAGATGCGCTCGCTAAGCGAGACAACAACATCGGCGCCTTCCATGACAGCAGACAGTTCGATGCCCTGATCGGTTCCGCAATCATCTTCGGTCACGATACAGTCTTGCGCAACGTCGACGAGACGACGCGTCAGGTACCCTGAGTTCGCTGTCTTCAGAGCGGTATCGGCAAGACCCTTACGTGCACCGTGGGTGGAGTTAAAGTACTCCTGAACGGTCAGGCCTTCTTTAAAGTTCGAGATGATTGGTGTCTCGATGATCGAGCCATCCGGACGAGCCATCAGGCCGCGCATACCCGCAAGCTGTTTCATCTGGTTCTTAGAACCACGAGCACCAGAGTGGGCCATCATAAAGACTGAGTTAGTCTCTTCGAGACGTCCGGTCTTTTTGTCGGTTTCAGCTTCACCAGCCGCATCCATCATCGCGTCAGCAACTTTGTCCGTACAGGTCGACCAAGCGTCGACAACTTTGTTGTACTTCTCGCCGCGCGTGATCAGACCGTCAGCATATTGACGCTCATACTCAGACACTTGCTCTTTGGTTTGCTCAACGAGCTTCACCTTGGCCGCTGGGATTTTCATATCGTCCTTACCGAACGAAATGCCGGCTTTCGCCGCTTCCCGGAAGCCGAGCGCCATCAAGCGGTCTGCAAAGATCACAGTCGCCTTCTGACCACAGTGACGGTAAACTTCGTCGATCAGTTTCCCGATATTCTTCTTCACCATCACATCGCTGAGAAGTTTCTCAGGATCGATTTTGTGGTGACGTGGGAAAATGTCAGAAATCATGAAACGACCTGGGGTCGTGTCGATGACTTTTGAAATGTCTTCGTCGTTTTCGTCCTTGGTGTGGTACATCGCCTTGATCTTGGCGTGCATCGCAAGCTTGCCGGACGACAATGCGTGCTCAAGCTCAGCCATATCAGAGATGACCATGCCTTCACCCTGCTCGTTCGGTTTGTCGAGCGAGAGGTAGTAAAGACCCAGTACGATATCCTGAGACGGAACGATGATTGGCTTACCGTTCGCAGGCGACAGGATGTTGTTTGTAGACATCATCAGAACACGTGCTTCCAACTGGGCCTCGAGGCTCAGTGGGACGTGGACCGCCATTTGGTCGCCGTCAAAGTCAGCGTTGAACGCCGCACAAACCAGCGGGTGAAGCTGGATGGCTTTGCCTTCGATCAGTTTCGGCTCAAACGCTTGGATCCCGAGACGGTGAAGCGTTGGCGCACGGTTCAGGAGAACCGGGTGCTCACGGATAACCTCTTCGAGAATATCCCAAACTTCTGGCTTCTCTTTTTCAACCAGCTTCTTCGCAGCCTTCACCGTGCCGGCAAGACCTTTCGCATCGAGGCGAGCGTAGATGAACGGTTTGAACAGCTCGAGCGCCATCTTTTTCGGAAGACCACACTCGTGCAGCTTCATGGTTGGACCAACCACGATGACTGAACGACCAGAATAGTCGACGCGCTTCCCGAGAAGGTTCTGACGGAAGCGACCGTGCTTACCCTTCAGCATGTCTGAAAGTGATTTCAGAGGACGCTTATTGGTACCGGTAATCGTACGGCCGCGGCGGCCATTGTCGAACAGGGCGTCAACAGACTCTTGCAGCATCCGCTTTTCGTTTCGGATGATGATGTCTGGCGCGCGAAGCTCCATCAGGCGCTTCAAACGGTTGTTCCGGTTGATCACGCGGCGATACAGGTCGTTCAGGTCAGAGGTCGCAAAGCGGCCACCGTCCAGCGGCACCAATGGGCGCAGATCTGGCGGGATCACTGGCACGACATTGAGGATCATCCACTCTGGCTTGGCACCAGATGCGAGGAAGGCCTCAACGACCTTCAGTCGCTTAGAATACTTCTTGGTTTTCAGCTCAGACGTTGATTCCGCGAGGTCCTCGCGCAGCTGGTCTGCCAGCAGGTCAAGGTCGAGACCTTCGAGGATCTCTTTAACCGCTTCAGCACCGATCATCGCTGTGAATGCGTCTTCGCCGTGCTCGTCCTGAAGATCCATATACTCTTCTTCGGTGAGCATTTGCTTTGGCTCGAGCGGTGTCAGACCAGGTTCAGTGACGACATAGCTCTCAAAGTACAGAACGCGCTCGACATCTTTCAATGTCATATCCAGCAGCGTGGCGATCCGGGATGGCAGGGATTTCAGGAACCAGATGTGAGCCACCGGCGAGGCCAGCTCAATGTGTCCCATACGCTCACGGCGAACCTTTGCGAGCGTGACTTCCACGCCGCATTTTTCACAGATAATTCCGCGATATTTGATCCGCTTATATTTTCCGCAAAGACACTCATAGTCTTTGATCGGTCCGAAGATCCGAGCACAGAACAAGCCGTCACGCTCAGGCTTGAACGTCCGATAGTTGATGGTCTCTGGCTTCTTGATTTCACCGGACGACCAGCCGCGGATCTTTTCCGGGCTAGCGATCGTAATCCGGATCGCATCGAAGCTAGGGACTTCTTCTTTTTGTCTGTAAATGCTGGCTACATCTTGGCGCATATGTTTCCACTCCTTGGGAGGGTTTGGCCGGCTTTCTCGCCGAAAATCCGACCTTTGAACCTGTTTACTCTACTGCCCTAATTCAAGGCGCGACGGCTATTCAGCCGCCACGTTTGAGTCTCCGTCATTGTCTCCGATCAGCTCGACATTCAGGCCGAGGGATCGCATCTCTTTGATCAACACGTTGAAGCTTTCCGGAATACCAGCTTCGAATGTGTCATCGCCGCGAACAATGGCTTCGTACACTTTGGCACGACCGGCCGTATCATCCGACTTAACGGTGAGCATTTCTTGCAGCGTGTATGCCGCGCCATAGGCCTCAAGGGCCCAGACTTCCATCTCACCGAAGCGCTGACCACCGAACTGGGCTTTACCGCCGAGTGGCTGCTGTGTGACCAGAGAGTATGGTCCGGTTGAACGCGCGTGGATCTTCTCATCGACCAGGTGGTGTAGTTTGAGGAGATACTTATAGCCCACAGTAACGGGACGTTTGAACTGCTCGCCGGTGCGGCCATCAAACACGACCGACTGACCAGAGCCATGCAGACCTGCGCGCTCGAGCATTTCAACAATGTCTGGCTCACGCGCACCATCAAAGACTGGGGTCGCGAACGGCACACCTTTGTGAAGGTTGCCGGCCAACTCGACCAGATCCTCTTCCGACTCTGGAAGCGGCTCATCATTGCCATAGACTTTCTGAAGCGTCTCTTTGAGCTGCTTCACGTCATTATTGGCTCGCCACTCTTCGAGCGATTCCGTCACCAGCTTACCGAGACCGGCAGCCGCCCATCCGAGGTGGGTTTCGAGAATCTGCCCAACGTTCATACGCGATGGAACGCCGAGTGGGTTCAGAACGATATCGACTGGGGTCCCGTCCTCAAGGAATGGCATATCTTCGATCGGGTTGATCTTAGAGATAACCCCCTTGTTTCCGTGACGTCCGGCCATTTTGTCGCCTGGCTGCAGCTTACGCTTCACAGCGAGGAAGACTTTGACAACCTTCATCACGCCAGGAGGCAGGTCATCGCCCTGCTGAACTTTGTCGACTTTATCGTTGAAGCGCGCATCCAGCTCGCGGATCGCTTCGTCGAACTGCTCACGCAGACCATCGATTTCGGCTTGAGCCTTCTCAGACTTCAGCGCGATTTCCCAAAGGTCGCGATCAGACAGCTCTTCCAGATCAGCAGCAGAAATCTTGCCTGTTTTGAAGCCTTTCGGTCCAGCCGCAGCTTCTTTGCCGGTCAGAACTTCGCGCAGACGGTTATAGGTGTTGCGTTCAAGGATAGACTGCTCGTCTTCTTTATCCTCTTGCAGCTGCTCGATCTGCTCACGCTCAATTTGTAGCGCGCGCTGGTCTTTATCGATGCCGTGGCGGTTAAACACACGAACTTCAACAACCGTGCCCGCATCGCCCGGAGGCACACGCATAGAGGTGTCGCGAACGTCTGAGGCTTTCTCACCAAAGATCGCGCGGAGAAGCTTCTCTTCCGGCGTCATTGGGCTCTCGCCCTTTGGTGTCACCTTACCGACCAGAATATCGCCTGCTTTTACCTCGGCGCCGACGGCAACAATGCCGGCTTCGTCGAGATTACGGAGCGCTTCTTCACCAACGTTTGGAATGTCGCGGGTGATTTCTTCTGGGCCAAGCTTGGTATCACGAGACGCGATCTCAAACTCTTCCAAGTGGATCGATGTGTAGACATCGTCGCGCACGATCCGCTCAGAGATCAGGATCGAGTCTTCGAAGTTGTAGCCGTTCCAAGGCATAAACGCGACGAGCACGTTACGGCCAAGGGCCAGTTCGCCGAGGTCGGTAGACGGGCCATCGGCGATAATATCGCCTTTCTTGACCACATCGCCCACACGAACGATCGGACGCTGGTTGATACAGCTGTTCTGGTTCGAACGACGGAACTTAGACAGGCGGTAGATATCCACGCCTGACTTGCCTTCGAGATCCTCAGTCGCACGCACAACAATACGCGTACCGTCAACCTGCTCAATCACACCGGCGCGGGACGCCACAACTGCCGCGCGACTATCGCGCGCCACAACCGCTTCCATACCGGTTCCGACCAGCGGCGCATCGGTTTGCACCAATGGCACAGCCTGACGCTGCATGTTTGAGCCCATCAAAGCACGGTTCGCATCATCATTCTCAAGGAATGGGATCAGCGCCGCAGCGACAGACACAACCTGCTTCGGCGAAACGTCCATGTATTGAACGTCTTCTTTGAGCACGAGCATCGCCTCGCCGTTCACACGAGCGTTTGCGAATTCGTTGATCAGTTCACCCTTCTCGTCGACCTGCGTGTTGGCCTGAGCAATCTTGTAGAGCTGCTCTTCCATTGCAGAGAGATAGATGACCTCATCGGTCAGTTTGCCGTTTTCAACTTTACGGTACGGGCTCTCAATGAAGCCGTACTTGTTGACGCGCGCATGGGTCGCGAGCGAGTTAATCAGACCAATGTTCGGACCTTCTGGCGTTTCAATCGGACAGATCCGACCATAGTGGGTCGGGTGCACGTCGCGAACCTCAAAGCCCGCACGCTCACGCGTCAGACCACCTGGCCCAAGCGCTGAGAGACGTCTTTTGTGCGTAATCTCTGAAAGCGGGTTGGTTTGGTCCATGAACTGAGACAGCTGCGAAGAGCCGAAGAATTCACGCACGGACGCAACAACTGGCTTCGCGTTGATCAGATCGTTCGGCATCACCGTGTCGATGTCGACAGAGCTCATACGCTCTTTGATCGCGCGCTCCATGCGCACGAGACCAATGCGGTAGTTGTTTTCCATCAACTCACCGACTGAACGAACGCGGCGGTTACCGAGGTTATCGATATCGTCGACTTCGCCCTTGCCGTCTTTCAGGTCGAGGATGACCTTCGCGACGCCAACAATGTCGTCATTGCGGAGGGTACGCTCAGTATCTTCAGCTGGTTCATAGCCAGGGACCGCAACTTTCAGACGGGTGTTCATTTTTACCCGGCCAACGGCAGACAAGTCATAACGCTCGCCATCGAAGAAGAGCTGGTTGAAGAGCGCGTCAGCCGCTTCCTGGGTTGGCGGCTCACCAGGGCGCATAACACGGTAAATGTCAGACAGTGCCTCAAAACGGGTGTCGTTCTTGTCCGCTTTCAGCGTGTTGCGCAGCCATGGGCCGCGGCCACCGCCATCTACGTCGAGAACTTCGATCGCTTTGATCTTTTGCTCGCGCAGTTCGGCGAGCAGCTCTTCGTCCAGAAGATCGCCAGACTCACCATAAATCTCACCGGTTTTGCGGTTGACGATGTCACGCGCAAGGAACTTGCCTTCGACCGCAGTGGTCGGAAGCAGAAGCTCTTCGGTTCCACCTTCTTTGATCCGCTTCAGCGCGAGCGCTGTGATCTTACGATCCGCAGGCGCAACAACTTTGCCTGACTTGGCATCAACCAGATCGAAAGTTGGCTTCACGCCTTTCCAAGCGTCTGGATTGAACCCAGTGATCCAGCCAGCTTTATCCAGGCGGTAGATTGAGTGGGTGTAGAACATGTCCAGGATCTGGTCTGCGTCATAGCCGAGCGCCATCATAAGCGTTGTGGCCGGCAGTTTCCGCTTCCGGTCGATCCGTACGTTGAGGATGTCCTTGGCATCAAACTCAAAGTCGAGCCAAGAGCCACGATATGGAATGATCCGTGCTGCGAAGAGCAGCTTACCAGAAGAGTGCGTTTTGCCTTTATCGTGATCGAAGAACACACCTGGCGACCGGTGCATCTGGCTCACAATAACACGCTCAGTACCATTCACGATGAAGGTGCCTTTATTGGTCATCAGCGGGATATCCCCGAGATAGACCTCTTGTTCTTTGACTTCTTTGACCGACTTGGCGCCGGTATCTTCATCAATGTCGAACACGACCAACTGCAAGCGCACTTTCAAAGGCGCCGCATATGTCAGATCGCGCTGCATACATTCTTCAGTGTCGAATTTCGGCGGCTCAAACTCATACGAAACATATTCGAGCGACGCGCGCTCGTTGAAATCGATGATTGGGAACACTGACTTGAACACGCCGCCGAGACCGTCATCGGTCCGTTCTGCTTGCGGTGTGTGCATTTGCAGGAAGTGTTCATATGAGGAGCGCTGAACCTCGATGAGGTTTGGCATATCGATGGCTTCGGGAATTTTGCCGAAGGATTTGCGGATGCGTTTCTTTTCAGTGAAAGAGAGTGCCATCTTGTCTTCCGTTCTTTGCGCTTCAGCGGGGATGCCAAAGCAGCGTGTCGCCTAGAACGCGAGGACGCGGCAAAGCCTTAACAGCTTTGCCGCGCTTAATTCTGACGAAATGGCGCCTCGCGCAAACCCCATTCCGTACTGTACTCACCCCGCGAGGGGCAGAAGTCTTACTTGAGCTCGACAGTCGCGCCGGCTTCTTCGAACTTCTTCTTGATTTCTTCGGCTTCGTCTTTTGCGACGCCTTCTTTGATCGGCTTTGGAGCACCTTCTACGAGCTCTTTAGCTTCTTTCAGACCAAGGCCGCCCACGACTTCGCGGACAACTTTAATCACGTTGATTTTCTTAGCGCCGGCATCTGTAAGAACGACGTCGAACTCGTCCTTCTCAGCAGCAGCGTCACCGCCAGCGTCGCCGCCAGCCGCAGGGCCTGCAACAGCGACAGCTGCCGCAGCTTTAATGCCACGCTCTTCGAGAAAGTCGTTGAGTTCTTTTGCTTCTAGAATGGTGAGGCCCAGGAGCTCTTCACCGAGTTTTGCGATATCAGCCATTTTTCTGATTTCCTGTTACGGGTTGATGTGTTTGCTGGTCTTTGTTGTGGAATTGACCTTACGCTGCTGCCTGGTCGCCAATGGCGTTGATTGCGCCCGCCAGGCCTTGACCTGGTGCATTTAGACGCTGACCAAGTTGGCTTGCTTGCCCCAAGAGGCGCGCAACCACAGTCGCAATTTGTTCCTCACGAGATGGCATTTTGGAGAGCGCAGTTACGCCCGCCGCATCAAGAATTTCATCTCCCATCATACCGCCAACGATAACGAGCTTCTCATTATCTTTAGCGAACTCCGAAGCGCCCTTTGCCGCAGCAACGGGATCCTCAGCGTAAGCGATGACAGTCTGGTCAACGAACATGGCATTTGCCGCGTCGCCGCCTTTTCCATCAAGCGCTTTTTTGAAGAGACGGTTCTTGACCACTTTCGCTGTCGCACCCTGCTCGCGCAGTTTGCCACGGAACTCAGTCATCTCCGCAACTGTAAGACCGGTATAACGTGCCACGATGACACTGCCTGAGTCAGCAATAACGCCTTCCAGCGATTTGATGGCTTCGGCTTTTCCGGCTCTATCCATTACGGATCTCCTTCAAACAAGGCGACCGGACCATCCGGGCGCCTGGGGTTGCCGTCGATGACGTCTAGACGCCATTTCAAGCGCCTGCCCAGGGCATCCGCAGACCAGTCCAATCTGTGAAAACATCACAGACCAACCTGCATCACCCCGTCTATCAAGGGATTTACACTTCGAACAAAGCCACCCATGGTCTCGGACAGGAAACGGGAGACCGACGAATCGCCAATCTCCCGCAAGCCGCGTTCCTTAACCTTTGATCCACATGTGCGCAAGGGCCAAAATCAGAAAAGTCAAGAAAAAAACTAAAAACCCCGCCGAACAGATCCGACGGGGTTTTTGAAATAGGTGCGACTAGCCTTAGCTCGCGATTGCATCAGACGTGTCGACGACGACACCTGGGCCCATTGTTGAGCTCAGAGCAATCTTCTTAACGTATGTCCCTTTGGCACCAGAAGGCTTCGCTTTCATAAGCGCGTCGACGAACGCACGAACGTTCTTTTCGATCGCATCTTCAGTGAAAGACGCTTTGCCGATGCCAGCATGGATGATGCCGAGCTTTTCAACGCGGAACTCAACAGAGCCGCCTTTTGCGTCTTTAACGGCTTGGCCGACATTTGGCGTAACCGTGCCAACCTTAGGGTTTGGCATCAGGCCACGTGGGCCGAGGATTTTACCGAGACGACCCACAACAGACATCATGTCTGGTGAAGCGATGACACGGTCAAAATCAGACTTGCCGTTTTGGATCTCTTCCATGAGGTCCTCAGCGCCAACAATCTCTGCACCAGCTTCGCGGGCTTCGTCTGCTTTCGCGTCGCGCGCAAACACAGCAACGCGGACATCTTTACCGGTGCCAGATGGCAGTGAGACAACACCACGAACCATTTGGTCGGCATACTTTGGATCAACACCAAGATTGACAGCAATCTCAACAGTCTCATCGAACTTAGAAGTCGCGTTAGATTTCACGAGCTTCACAGCATCAGCAACGCTGTAGAGAGTATCTACATCGACGGTGTCAGCAGCAGCGCGGTAACGTTTTCCAGCCATGCTCTTACTCCGTAACTTCGAGACCCATTGAGCGCGCAGAGCCCTCAATGATCTTGGTTGCTTGATCGAGATCGTTTGCGTTCAGGTCCGCCATTTTGGCTTCAGCAATCTCGCGGCATTGCGCGCGGGTCACTTTACCGACGACAGAACGGCCTGGCTCTTGGCTGCCTTTTTTCAGCTTCGCTGCTTTGCGCAGCAAAACAGACGCAGGCGCCGTTTTCACGATGAAGGTAAACGACTTGTCTTGGTAATAGTCGATGACGACCGGCAGCGGCAGGCCTTTTTCCATCTTCTCTGTTTTCGCGTTAAACGCTTTACAGAATTCCATAATGTTGATGCCGCGCTGACCGAGCGCCGGGCCAACTGGGGGCGATGGGTTTGCTGCGCCGGCAGGAATCTGGAGCTTAAGCTGCCCCAGCAGTTTCTTAGCCATGATAGCCTCTCTGGCAAATGCGGTGTCTGGTGGTCTTTCGATCCAGACGCCAGGGTTTAGAGGGTTCGTGGTTCGGGCTGACTGCCCCTCCCACAAACGGTTTTTCGCCACTCTTGCGAGTGAGCGCTGGCGTAAAGCAGCTTATACTCGTGCGGTCAACCGGTAGGTCGCTAAGACAAGTTCAAATTTGCAGTAAAAAGAAAAGAATGTGGTTGCAAACCACGTCTATTTTGTGGTCCGAGTATAGTGGACGGGGAAGTCAAACCTAGTGCATGGAGTCCGGCGCGTATGTCATCATCTAAACTTACAAAAATTGTTACTGCCGCAGCCCTTTTGGCCGGTGGATCAGTTCTGGCCGCATGTGGCGGCGGAGGTGGGGGCGGCACGTCTCCAGCCCCGCCAACTCAAGTGTCACCACCTCCTCCACCCCCTCCTCCTCCACCGCCTCCACCCCCATCAGGTACGACCTGGACAGAAGGCGTGTTTGAAGCCGCCAGTGTTTTCAAAGACCAATGCGCAGCACCGCGAACTGGGGTCGATCTCGAAGGCAATGCTTTCCCGGATGAAGCTGGAAGCCTTGCTGAAGAGCTCTTCTGGCTGAGATCGTGGACGGAAGAAACATATCTCTGGAACGACCAAGTGACCGATCAGGATCCAAACACGTTTAGTGATCGCGTCGCTTATTTCGATGTCCTGAAAACAACCGAAGTCACGGCATCTGGCGAAGACTTGGATGACTTCCATTTCAACGAACCAACATCAGATTTCCTGGAACGCAGAAATTCAGCGGCACAAGCAGGTTATGGCTTTGACCTTGTCGTCACGTCGAACACACCGCCTCGCGACTATCGCATCCGCTACACCGAGCCAAACTCGCCAGCGTCAGAGGTTGTAAATGGTCAGACACAGTTTGTTCGCGGATCTCGGATCCTAAGCATTGACGGCGTCGATCTCGTAAACGGTGGCAGCACGCAGCAAGAGATCGATACTTTGAATGGCGGGCTTTTCCCGGCCACAGCGGGCGAAGTTCATACATTCGAACTTCAAGACCCGGGCGCTACGGCATCGAGAACGGTCACAGTTACGTCGGCGGATATCGTAGAAGTCCCGGTGAACCGCTCGAGTGTTATCGACACACCAAGCGGCAAGGTCGGCTATATTCTGTTCAACACATTCAGCCCGAGATCTTCGGAAGAATCGATCGCCACAGCGATTTCCGACATGAGCAATGAAGGCGTCACCGACCTGGTCCTGGACCTTCGCTATAATGGCGGCGGGTTGCTCGCCGTGGCGAGCCAGCTCGCATACATGGTTGCTGGGCCGACACGCACAAACGGAAGAACCTTCGAATTGCTGGAGTTCAATTCCAATGCGGGCAATGTGAACCCGGTAACCGGTCAGGTAAATGGTCCAATCCCGTTCTATAATACAGGACTTGGATTCTCACTCGCCAACGGCACACCGCTCGATAATTTGGATTTGGGCCGCGTGTTCATTCTCTCGACGGGTGGAACATGTAGCGCGAGTGAAGCGGTCTTAAACGGATTGCGCGGAATTGATGTCGAGATTGTTCTGATCGGTGACGTCACTTGCGGGAAACCATATGGCTTCTACCCGACCGACAATTGCGGTGAGACCTATTACACGATTCAGTTCCGCGGATTGAACGATAAGGGCTTCGGCGACTATTCCGACGGTTTTGTTCCGAACAACTCCTCATTTGGATTCGGAGAGCGCGTCTCTGGCTGCGTTGTCCCCGATGATCTTTCAACAGAGCTTGGCGATCCGACGGAAGGTCTGCTCGCGGCGGCGCTTGATTATCGCGAGAATGGGGTTTGCCCAGCGGTGACCACGAAAGTGGTGGAAGAAGTTGTAACGTCTAGAGTTGGAATGTCTGAGGTCGCGACAACCCCGCTCTCTACTCAAGACGACTTCATCTCGCGCAATCGCGACATGGCAATGCCATGGTAAGATCGGCACTTTTCACAGGCCTGGTCGCCCTCGTGCTCAGCGCATGCCAGCACAGTGCGACCGCCGCGCCCGCGACGCTGGCAGACAGCAGCGCTGACACATTGAGTGCGCTCAAGTTAGCGCTCGGCGGCGCCATCAACCGAGCCAATATCGAACTCGGTGTGGGGGATTTCACAGCGACATCAACGGTGACTGTTCTGCCTCCATCATTGACGGAGCATGAAACTCGAAGCCCAGCGACACCGACCGTGTTCAATTTGTTCGTGAAAAACGGCGCATGTTTCGCGGTCCAGGATGGAACGGATACGGAAATCCCACTTCCTGACGTGCCCTGCAAGCCGGCCTAGACACCAAAAAGCCCGCCAGACAGATCTGGCGGGCTTTTTTAATCACTGAGAACCATGCGTCTTAGATAAAGGCGTATCCGCGGGCATTGATATAGTTGATCAATTCCTGTTTCCGGTTGCCTGGATCAGGGTGGGTCGACATGAATTCCGGCGGCCGATTGCCAGAACTTCTTTGATCCATCAGATCCCAGAGACGCGGCGCTTGGGTCACGTCGTAACCCGCCTTCGCCATGTAATCGAGACCAAGTCGGTCAGCCTCATACTCATGCTTACGGCTGTATGGCAGAAGCACACCAAACTGGATTGCCGCGCCACCGAGGGCCGCGATCGTGTTGCCATACTGCTTCAACTCATCGGACTGTGCGATCGCGATAGAACCAGCGACCATCGCGACTTGGCTGGCCACCTGCATCGAGGCGCGCTCCGCTGAGTGCTGCCCATCAATGTGACCCGCTTCGTGACCCAGCACTGTTGCCAGCTGGTCGTCATTTTCGGTGAGCTCGGTGATGCCGCGATACACACCAACCTGCTGGCCTGGCATCACGAACGCATTCACAACGTCGGTATCAAACACCGCGATTTCCCACTCATCCGGGCGATAAGACGCATCTTGGTTGTAAATGTCCGTCAACGCCGTGGCACGGCCTCGAGCGGTGCGGTCCCATGACGTCAGAACACGATTGCGAAGACGTGAGTCGCCGGTTTGCGGCGTCTGCGCTTTCATATCCGCCCAAGCGGCTTGGGACATGCGCGCCAGCGACGCGTTGTCGAAACCGGGAATGATCAGCTGGCTCGAGCCCGTGACCGGGTTTGTCGCACAGCCGGTTACGAGTGGAACAATCGTTCCCGCTGCAAGGCCTGCTAAAATGCGCCGGCGAGACATCGGGATTCGCTGCGCGGTCTCTAGAAAGTCGCGCGGCGCATCAACACGCTCACCGGTTTCAATCATTTCATCGGTAATCAGTAGTTTGCTCATCTCTTTGTCTCCCGCTACCTCATTTCTATATATTTTGGCCCCACACAGTCAGGAAAACTGTGGTTAATCAAATGCTCGCACATAAAATCGCATGCGTCACGTGAATGCTGTATGAAGCCCATCATGGGCATCCGTTAAGCTGGCTAAGCCGCCACCATCAGATCTTTTGCTTGCCCGACCCAATTTTCGCGGCTTACTCGCCCCTTGAATGATAGGTGGTTCTCGATCCACGTCTCGTGCTCCGGAAGCCAGCCCGCCACTTGTTCGTAGGTCCAGATGCCAAGGCTATTCAGCACTTCGGCGATGCGAGGTCCGATCCCGGTAATCGCGGTCAGATCATCCCCGCCATTTGACGGTTTCTCAACTCGATCTGGTTGTTTGCCGTCGATTTCCGCGAGCATAGCATCCGATGGATGCACTTCAGGTTCATCAGCAGCCGCTACTGCAGCATCGGGCGTTTCTTCAGGCTCAGCGTCTTCCTCAGCGACGACCTCTTCGGCTGCTGGATCGCTTACGTCTGGCTCAACACTCTCAGCAAGTGCCTCGGGCTCGGAACTTTCTTCTTCCGCTTCCTCAACCTCTTCGCCCTGCTCAAAATAAGCAAGCCGGCCTTCGAGATAGCGATTACGCCAACGCAAACGCGCCATTTCTTCATCTGCCGCTGCATTAGAAGCTGAATCATTGTCTGCTTCTGGGCTTTCAGGTTCCGAGGTGACCTCAGGCTCTGGGTCTGGTTGCACGTCAACATTGGTTGCGGCTGCCGCAGATCGTTCGATCGCTTTCGCTTCAAGCGCATCGACGCGCTGTCGCAAATAGGCGTTTTGCCAGTTCAATTTTTCCAAACCCGGATCTTCTTCTGCAACCTCTTCTGTCGCGACTGGCACGACGGCAGCCGCAGCTGAAATATCTGCCTCCAGAGCAACCACACGCTCTTCCAACCAGGTATTGCGGTCTCTGAGGTCGTTCAGTTCTTTCTCATTATCGTCCGACAAAGCCGCCCCAGCGAGCGCACCTGCCGCAGCACCAGCTGCCGCTTCTACGAGACCATTCCCGCCATCGCTTTTGGATTTCAATTCTTCCAGCTCCGCGCGCGCTGCATTTAGCTCTTCTCCGAGCGATGCGATCCGCGAGGCGCGCTCATCAAGTTCTTGGCGCAGAGTGTCATCGCCGCCAACGGCTTGAACACCCTCTTCTTTGCGTTTCCGCTGCGCGGCGTACAAGGCATCAACTTCAGCCTTCGCTTGCGTCAGCTCGGTCTTTGCGATTTCACGTTCGACCCCTGCCCGACGAACTTGATTGCTCGCGAGCAAACCTCGGAACGAAAATCCGAAGAGAAGGCCTAGAAAAGTCGCGGCGGCGAGCACCATCCACATGTTTGCGATTAGCCACTGCATCTACTCGCTCCGTTCCTGAACTTTAAATTCAATTCTACGATTTGCGGCGCGACCTTCCGCTGTCGCGTTGTCCGCTTTTGGTTGATCGGGTCCATAACCTTCGACGACTAAGCGCGCCACGTCGAACCCTGCATCGCGCATATAGTTGGCGACGGCTTGGGCGCGGGCTTCGCTGAGGACGGTGTTGGCGTCTTGGGCGCCGCGATTGTCCGTGTGGCCGCCGACTTCGAATACCAGCGTTTCGGCGCAAGTCGATGACACGGCCATGATCTTGTCGAGGGTTTCACCGCTTTCTCGAGAGATCTCAGCGCTGCCTGTTTCAAAGACGACATTATTCGCGTCCATAATCAGATCAAATGAGGTTTGGCAGGCTTGAAGGGGGTCATCCCCCAGATCGACCCCGGAAATCTCATCCAGCGTGACCGTGACCGTCTCTGCTGCAATTTCGACCGCATAGTCGCCTTCGAGTTCGCTCATATCTTCGCGAAGAAACTGCAACGTTGAGCTCGTGGCCTCGCCTTCAAAGCTAAACCCGTCGCCTTCAGGATGGAATTGCATTTCGCCGCTTTCAAACTTGGAGAAATGCGGCAGCCCAAGACGTACGCCTTGTATCCAAGGTTCGTATTCAGAGCTTTCAATGCTCATCTGATCAATCACTGGACCGTCAAAATAGGTCTCAGCGATCTCCGCGATTTCGGCGCGATCTTCGGCGGTTTCTACGCTGCCCGAGAGGATCAACGTTCCGTCAACATGCTCCGCCTGCCAATGGCTCGGCCCTTCAATATCAGCGACACCAATCCACGGATCGGAGAGGTTCGAGACAGAGGCTGTCGCTTGCATCCGTGCGGCGTCTTGCATTGCGATGCCGCTCAGGCGCAGCTCGTAGTCCGTTAGCCTTGCCTCGCCGCTGTCCAAAAGTGCAAGTTGATCCAAACCGAATTTCGCGGTTCCGATCCAATCACCTTCTGGAACCCCCAATGAGAGCTGGGCGCGATCATCAAGCGAGTCCCCGCTGAGCGTCGCCGCATGCGCCGCCAGCGCGTTTTTGTCGGCGTCGCTCGGCACAGCGCCAACAAAGACCATAGATCCGCTTGGGCTTTTGATCGCGCGCCAAACAAAAGGCGATGCCGTTGGCAAATCCCGAATTTCTTCAAAGTCGGTTTCGACCGACCAGACGCCGCCCCAAATCATGCCACCCTGTCCCGCTGACGCGAGAACAGCGTTTTTTGCAGCTTCCGCCGCTTCAACAGATGGCGGTGCTCCGGTGATCAAAGCACGTTGTCCGGTCATCTCAACGCTGGCCCAACTATAGCCTGCGTCCACCAGAGATTTGCTCGCCAGCGATTGCAATTCTTCCTGCATTTGCTGGGCATTCAGGTGATATTCGGACTCACCGTGCACGGTAACGATGCCCAGAATTGCCAAGGCTGCGCCGCTGAGACCAGCGGTCATTGTATCATAGGCACCCATGTCGCAATCCCCTATTCTAAAGACTGCATTAACCCTTGAGTCCTGCCTTATCCCTTGGAATCAGGCAAGTGCATGTTACAGGGCGTTCATGAATCTGAGTTTTGATCATATCACGTCGGCCAGCAATCCAAGCATTAAACTCTTGCGAAGCTTGGAGCGCAAAAAGGGCCGGAATGAGACCGGCCTGTTCTTGGCCGAAGGCGCGCGTTTAATCGAACAAGCCCTTGCGCAGAACTGGCAGGTTGAGACCCTGATCATCTCTAACTCTGGGGCCGAACGGGACTATGTGCAGGCCCTAGCGAAGCGCGCCAGCGACCAAGGCGCACGGCTCATCCAAGTCCCGGATCGCCTGGCTGGATCGATTGCGCGCAAGGATAATCCGCAAGCCGTTATCGCCGCAATCAAACAGCGTGACCTAGCGCTCGACGACGTATCACCTGACGCGACCGGTCTCTGGATCGGACTGTATGAGTGCCGCGATCCTGGCAACCTTGGCACCATCCTCCGCACCGCTGATTGCGCGGGCGCGGCGGGCGTCATTCTGATCGAAAATTGCTGTGATCCTTTTAGTGTTGAGGCCGTGCGCGCCTCCATGGGGTCCTTGTTTGACGTCGCTCTCGCCCGCACGGATTTCGCGGCGTTCAACGCCTGGCGAAAAAGTGGTGGACTGAACATGGTCGCCGCGAGCGTGAATGGCGACACGAGCCATATTGGCGTTGATTTCGTCCAACCAAGCCTCATCCTCATGGGCAATGAGCAAGCTGGTTTGCCGCCATCGATCGAAGCTGAGTGTGATACGCTGTGTTTGATCCCAATGCGCGGCGGCGCCGACAGTCTCAACTTGGCGCAAGCGACAGCAATTATGCTCTATGAGGGCTGGCGCCAAAGAGGGTTTGCGTGATGAAGACCGAAGCAACACTCTTCTTGGCAGATCAGTGGGCTGAGGATCAATACGCGCTGCTCGATAGTGGCGATGGTCACAAACTGGAGCGGTTCGGATCGCAGACCGTAATCCGCCCAGACCCTCAGGCCTTTTGGTCACCCGCGAACCCAGTCGATAAGTGGCAAGCGGATGCTCGTTTTGATGCCAAAGCTGGTGATGATGATCGCGGCAACTGGCAGCTGCTCAAACGTGCCGCCCCTGAGGCATGGCCGATTGAATGGCGCGGCTTGCACTTGAACGCGCGGCGCACGCCTTTCCGGCATCTCGGTCTGTTTCAAGAGCACAGCGTACATTGGGCTTTTGCACAGGATCAGATCCGTTCGGCGGGCCGCAAAATCCGCGTCCTCAACCTATTTGGCTATACCGGCATGATGAGCCTTGCCGCCGCACAAGCAGGCGCAGAGGTCACGCATCTCGATGCCAGCCCGAAGTCGAACGGTTATGGCAAAGAGCACGCTGAGATGAGCGGCTTGGCCGATGCGCCGATCCGCTGGATTGCCGATGATGCGATGAAGTTCACCGCTCGCGAAATTCGCCGCGGGAACACGTATGATGCGATTGCATTGGACCCGCCAAAGTTTGGGCGGGGCACCAAGAATGAGACCTGGCGTTTTGAAGAAGACTTGCCAGAGCTGCTCGCAAATGCGCGCGCCCTTTTGTCGGATCAGCCGCTCTTTGTAATCCTTACCGCCTATGCGGTACGCCTCTCCCATATCGCTTTGGCGCAAGCGTTGGCAGGGCATCTGAACGGCCTTGGCGGAATCATGGAAATGGGAGAGATGGCGATCCCGCATGCGAGCGATGATCGCTTGCTTCCAACCTCGATCTGTGCGCGGTGGCGCGCCGGTTAAGCGCGCTCTGTCATCACCAAGACAGCGCAGCTCGCCACCATCAACACAGCAGCGATGACCCAAACCGATTGCGCATCAATCGCCAATTGAGCGCTTGGAATAGCGTCGAGTGAAATGCTCAGATCGGCCTCGATTGAAGACGGCGCCTGCGCCTTTAAAGCATCCCAAACGCCGCCAATTTGAGACAGGGCAGCGCCAAGTCCAATCCCACCTGCCCCGAACAGAAGCGGCGCGCGCCACCGCGACCGACGTCGGATCGGCTTCATGACCTGCTCAACGAAGACCTCATTTTGCAGCGCCTCGTCCTGCGCTTCAAACAGCGCGGTCAGGTCGTCATATCTTTCTTCGGTCTGCATTCTTCTACTCCATCACGCGACGCTCTCGGTCGCAAGCTGTTTGCGAAGCGCCGCAACGCCGCGATTCACATGGGACTTAACCGTGCCGAGCGGAAACCCGGTGGCCGCCGACGCTTCTGAATGGCTCATCCCAGTTGCCACACACAGGACCACACAAATGCGCTGATTTTCTGGCAAGGTTTTTAAGGCCCGGTCCAGATCAAGCTGTTCCGGCAAGCGCGCCGCAGAGGAGTCGAACGCCAATATGTGCGTGTTCTCATCAAACTCGACCTCAATCTTTTTTCGCCGCCGCGCCTGCAAGAACTCACGATAGGCTATCGTACAAATCCAGGATTTGAACGAGCCGCCGCGATAAGCGCCAATCTTGCGCCACGCCATCAGGAACGTCGCCTGCGCGACATCGTCAGCTTCAGCAGCATGACTGGTGAGGCGCCGGCACACCCCACGCACCGCGCCTTGATAACGTCGTACCAGCGTCTCGAACGCCGCCTCTTTTCCAGAGGCGGCGTCGCGCGCGAGATCAAAGTCGGATATCACCGCTTGCCCCAAACCACGCTCTATCGATCGTGGCTAAACCGCCAAAGACCGAGATAAGCGAGCCCCAAAATTACGGGGAATGATGAAATCGCCGCAATGCCACGCATCGCATCTGGCTCATCATGCGGCATGATTGCGCCGAGCACGACAAAGGCGATTCCAAAGGCGATCAGCAGCACGCCGCGGCGCAAATCCGACTTCACCGGATCATTCATCGCCGACATCCGCTCCACCAATTCTGGTGAGACCTGTTGACCCTTTTCGACGGCGAGACGCAGCGTTTCGTGTGCCGTGTTGCGCTTCTTGAAATTGTAATGGCTGTAGAGCCAGATGATCGCAACGATCGCTATAAATAGAAAAATCGGAACAATAATTTCGTCCATAGTCTTGCTTTCTTATCTTGCACCCTTTTTGCGGGCTCACAGATTAAGATGCAATCAAGCGCGAGATTGGATGCAGGGCGTTATAGTTTTGCTGCAGCGGCCTTTTCGTAGACCTTGTCCCATGCGGCGCTCATCTCGCTCGACCAGGCCTCGCCAGAGATCGTTCGGAACACATCGGCCATGACTTGAAAGAAACCTTCAAACACATCATCGCCGATGCCATATCCCTCATGGTTCATGCGTTCGGCTGAGACAAAACTGATCGCGACCGGGTCATCCTGCAACAAGCCCTCCGCCATGCTGAGCGCTTCGTTGAGCATATGCCCCCGCGCGCCTTGGTCTATGTCGAGCACGAACAGGTCTTCAAACTCAGGGAACCTTTTGAACAAAGCGGCATAGACTGGCGGGACCACATCTTCGCAGCGCTCCGCAACGGTTTCGAGGCTGGCGGTAAAAGCAGTAAGGTGGGTCACGGCTCTAGCCCGCCACCACATAGATTTGCGCTTTGATGTACTTTTCGCCCGTATAGACTTCAGTCGTTACGCGGGCATATTCCTCGCCTTCGAACTCATCTAACCGGCCCCAATGATCAGGCAGATCAACTGATTCCAAAACCTGGACTTTAATCTTGTCGCCCTCTGAATTGAGCCTGAGCCCCGGAAAGCCGAGCGTCGCGCCCCAGCCATCCTCGCTCAGCCACCCCCGAACGGTGCCTTCAATCCAGATGCCTTGCATCATGCTGACCTGGTGATGGTTTACCTCACCAGGCGCAAGCGTGCCATATATGGCAAGACGATGATTGTGGTTCAAACGGCTCATCCGCCTAAAGCGGAATATTATCGTGCTTCTTCCACGGATTGCTCAACTCTTTCCCGCGCAGGGTGCGCAGCGACTTTGCGACGCGGCGGCGAGTTGAGTGCGGCATAATGATATCGTCGATATAGCCTTTTTTCGCCGCCACATATGGATTGGCAAAATTGTCTTCATAGCTTTGCGTGTGCTCAGCGATTTTCGCTTCATCACCAATGTCTTTGCGGAAAATGATCTCGACTGCGCCCTTCGCGCCCATCACAGCAATCTCAGCTGTCGGCCAAGCATAGTTCACGTCACCGCGCAGGTGTTTCGAGCTCATCACATCATACGCGCCGCCATAAGCTTTGCGGGTGATCACAGTCACCTTGGGCACAGTCGCTTCTGCGTAAGCGAAGAGCAGCTTGGCGCCGTGTTTGATCAGGCCGCCATACTCCTGCTTGGTGCCCGGCATGAAGCCCGGGACGTCCACGAACGTCACGATCGGAATGTTGAAACAGTCGCAGAAGCGAACGAAGCGCGCACCTTTGCGCGAAGCGTCAATGTCGAGCACGCCGGCCAGGGTCATTGGTTGGTTGGCAACAAACCCAACTGGCGAGCCCTCGATCCGCCCAAAGCCGCAAATGATGTTCGCGCCAAAGGCCGGGCTGATTTCAAAGAAGTCGCCCTCATCTACGGTTTTCTCAATCAGCTCTTTCATATCGTAAGGCTGGTTCGGGTTCTCCGGGATCAGGCTATCGAGGCTGTCATCCTGACGCTCAATCGTGTCATAGGTCGGCCGCATCGGCGGCTCTTCGCGGTTTGAGCCAGGTAAGAAGTCAATCAAACGGCGCATTTGCGTCATTGCTTCGATGTCATTCTCAAACGCGCCATCGACCACGCCGGACTTCGCCGCATGAACAGACGCGCCGCCAAGCGTTTCGTGCGTCACTTCTTCATTGGTCACGGTTTTCACAACATCCGGACCCGTGACGTACATGTAAGACGTATCTTTCACCATGAAGATGAAGTCGGTCAGGGCTGGGCTGTAAACATCGCCGCCCGCACAGGGGCCCATAATGACTGAGATTTGCGGCACAACGCCGGAGGCCAATACGTTTTCCATAAAGATGTCGGCATAACCCGCGAGGCTGTCCACGCCTTCTTGGATGCGCGCGCCGCCTGCATCGAAGATGCCAATCACAGGCGCGCCGACTTTCATCGCCGCTTTCTGAACTTTGACGATCTTCTCTGACTGCGCGAGCGACAGCGATCCACCGAACACGGTAAAGTCTTTTGAGAAGACATAGACCAAACGACCATTAATCGTGCCATGGCCAGTCACCACGCCATCGCCAGGAATACGTTGCTTTTCCATGCCAAAATCATGGCTGCGATGCTCAACGAACATGTCGGTTTCTTCGAAACTGTCTTCGTCTAGCAAAAGCGCAACGCGTTCGCGCGCGGTGAGTTTGCCTTTTTCGTGCTGGCGTTCGATCCGGGCTTTGCCGCCGCCCATACGAGCTTTTTCGCGCCGTGCCTCGAGGGCTTCAATCACATCTTGCATTTGCTCCGACCTCACACATTCCGTTGACTTTGTTCGGGGTTTTAATGCTCGGGAGACGAAGGGCAAGTCAGCGACATAAGCAAAACGGGCCTCCCCGAGGGGAAGCCCGTTCCTGCTTTCACTCTGAAAGAGAAAAGACCCTATTTATAATAGCCTTGGTTATAGCGCTGACCGTATCCACGACGGCGCGGTTCTGGGATGCCCCAGATATCACGCACTTGGTCTCCGCGACGGACCACACAGGTGACCGGTCGTTCGATCTCACGACGCCGCGTTTCGAACTCAACTTCATTGAACGTCACGCGATACCCCCGCGGGCCAATTTGCTCGGCATAGCGACCATCATCGAAGTCGACATCGTGAAACCCGCGATAGTGCGCTTCATCTCTGATAGCACGCCGGCACGCACGGATCGCTTGGCGTTTCGCTTGGCGGTTATTGTAGCGGTGATCGCTATAACCGTAGTGGCGGTTCGTGCTATAGCCAATCGAGCTATAGCCATTTTGACCAAGACCGAGATGGACACTGCCATTCCCGCTATGGAACGTAATGCCGCCTGTCACGCGTTTGTCGGCCTTACCATGGTGTGCAAGCGCCGGAGCAGCGAAGAGCAGAGGCGCCGCAAGGGCTAGCGCGGCTGCTCGAGGTGATATGATGCGTTTCATCATGGCTGCAGGAATACACAGACGACATCAACCCGGCCTGAGCGCGCCATTCGGTTACCATTCATAGAAAAATTGCATGCCTGAAGATTGCCATTTTGTTAGGACAAGGTGACGATCATGGTGAAATGTGGGACGCAACGCTGTCGCGAAGAGGTGCACACGAGATGAAACACTGGATATTGGGGCTCACCACAGTCGCGCTCGCAAATTTTGCGAACGCCCAAGAAGAAGCGGCCCAACCAGATCGTGACGGTTGGTTGATGACATCCGTTTCTTTCAGCGACTTGGAATATATCGTTGAGACGGACAATTACGAAGCTGGCCAAGCATTTGAAGATGATGTCGCGATCATGGCGGTCAGCCCGGGTGGTACCCCCTTCTTCATGCAAGGGACAGCCTGCTCCGCAGAGAAAGTATGCCAAGGCCTCCACATCTGGATGAGCTTTGTCGGTGAGCTCTCAGATGCCAGAGCGAACCAACTTAATTATGATTACGCCGCCGTCAGCGTGATCGCACTCAACAACGGATCCTATCAGGTCAGCCGGTATTTGATCCTGGATCACGGCACGACGATGGCGAACATAAAGGCAAACCTTTTAAATGTGCTCGCCATTGGTCAAGAAATTTGGATGGATCAGCTTGAAATTGGCGTCGGCGCGGCTGTGGGCGATTTGCGGCAGAACGAGGGTCCCAAAGAATCCGAGACGCAGGCGAGTTCACCATCAGCGGCCCCTTTAGAAGATTCAACCGATTCGAGTGAGCTGGAGGCCGGCGAATCGGTTATGCGTCTAGAATAGTCGACGCCTTTCAATCTTCACCGGTCACTTTCCCGCGTAGTGCTTTAACAGCGCCCCGTTGCTTTTTTCCCTCCAAACGCCGCCGAACGGACGCTCGCGTAGGACGCGTTTTAATTCGTTTGCGCGGGGGGTCCGCCACGGACCTAACCATCGTCGCCAATCGTTTGCGCGCGGCTTCGCGATTAAGCCCCTGGGACCGATGATCTTTGGCCTCAATTATGAGCTCGCCTTCTTGCGTTAGGCGCGCGCCATAGCGTTTGCGAAATCTCGCTTTGACAGCGGCAGGGATCGAACTTGCAACCACATTCCATCGCAGCTGAACGGCGGTAGAAACTTTGTTGACGTTCTGCCCGCCTGGACCGGACGCGCGGATAAAGCTCTCCTGCAGTTCCCATTCAGGGATCTGGATCGTTTCGGTCACAAAGATGTGAGCGCGCAGCGACATGAAAGCTCCGTTCAGGGTCAATTCAGGCGCCCTCTCTAGTTTGAGATGCAAGGCTTGTCACGAACAGCCGAAATTTGCGGGCCCTTTGGGGGCGCCCTAACGAAGAAAGGAGGACACACCATGTCTATCCTCTCAAAACTGAGTTCTAGCGCTGCTGTGTTGGCTTTGGCCGCAGGCCTGCTTGGGCCCGTTGCGTTCGCTGATTCTGAGAAACGAAATTCTCCGTTCGCTGAACGCACACATGCTGAACGTGTCGAACGCAATCGGCAGGAACGACGTCAGAGTCGGGAAAACCGACGTGATGCGCGCGGAGAAGTGCTCAATAGAGATCAGCGTGTCAGAGCGCAGCGTCGCGATACGGGCGAACTGCGCGGCGGAGAGCGTCGACAAGAGCGACGCGCGGAACGCCGTGAAGAAAGACGCATTGCCGAACGCGAAGACCGACGTTTTAGCAACCGCCAGGAACGTCGGGCCGAGAACCGGCAAGACCGCCGAATTGAAAATCGCCAAGAGCGCCGGGCCGAAAATCGTCCAGTGCGCCGAGACGAACGTCGAATAGAAAACCGTCAGGAACGGCGTGCTGAGCGCCGCGATGACCGGCGCTTTGAGCAACGGCAGGACCGCCGCGCGGAACGCCGGCAAGAGCGTCGCATCGAAAACCGACAAGAGAACCGACAGATCCGCCGGAACTCATATGATCGCGGCTATAATCAGGGCTATCGCAATGCCCGCGGTGATTATCGCCATCAACGCCGTCACTATAACAATCGCGATTATCGCCATAACCGGCACTACAATCACGACCGCCATTATCGGCATCACCGGAACTTCAACCGGTATTACCGCCGTCACCACAATGGCTATCACTATCGCAACACGTATCGTCGGCATAATTTCCGGCACTATTCACCGCGCGCCTATTATTGGGGTGGGCACCGTCCATTCTACTATTATTCGCGGCCAACGTTCCGATACGTGTATGATCGCCACTATGTGCCGAGCTATTACATCGGAGGCCATTATGGCTATCACTCCAATACGATCATCATAGGCGACTATGATTATTGGGGGCTCTATGATCCGCCGCACGGCTATCACTGGGTCCACGATTATGATAGTGGGGACGCAGTGTTGGCATCGATCGCGACCGGAGCCATTATCGGTCTCGTGATTGGCGCCCTTGCCAACTAAAGCAGACACAGCGCTACCCTCTCGCGCTTAAGAAACACCCGCTGAACTGCGTCAGCGGGTGTTTCAGCGTGCAAATATCAATTTTTTATGTCGAGACGCACACATTCATCTTTCATTAGGCATGACTCATGCTTAATTGGACTTGTCCGGAACGCTAGAGTGCGCCGGGCATAGTCGTTCAACAGCTGAAAGGAGGTGATCCAATGTCGAGTGAGAAACCAGGAACGGTGATTGGATCCGTTTGTGTGAAGGTTTTTTTGGAGCAACCTCTGATTACACCGTAGCACAGTCTTAAGGCTGCTTGTTTGGATGAGCCCGAACAAAGTTGAACGCAGCCAAGGATTCAAGAGCCATCCGGCTCACGGACCCCAGCCGAGACCCGGCTGGGGTTTTCCTTTTCTATCACCTGTGTCTCCGCGTCTTGTATATCATAGACCGCCGTTGACCTTTGCGGCACAGGCCGCCTTAGTGGGCTGATGCGTATTTCTCTCATTCTTTTCGGCGTTTTTGCTGCCGCCTGCTCCCAACGCGATCTGCCGCCGGAACCGGAGAACCTATGTGAAAAACCTGATGCACGTTGTGTCAGCGCTCCGGTACGCGATGTTCTTGCGGTCGATGGGGATACATTTGAGCTGCAACGTCTGACTGATCGCGGCACAGAACGCATTCGCTTGCGCCTGATCGGTTGGGACAGTCCAGAAACCGGCAATGGCGCGGCCTGTCCCGCAGAGGACGCCCTCGGGCAAAAAGTTGAAGCCCGCGCGAAAGAGCTTTTTGACACGGCCCAGACGCTCACCTTTAAGCCAGAAGGCAATGACCGCTTCGGACGTATCCGCGCGCATGTCTATCTCGATGGGACGCACATAGGATGGCTGCTCGCGAAAGAAGGCCTGTCCAAACACTGGCTGAGTGAGACGGTCAAACCGACCTGGTGCGAGTAAGCGCGCCGAGTTGCGAGGACCAGCAATTCCCACCCTGCGCATAATCGGTACGCCGCGACGGCAGGCTCACCCGGCGCTTCCAAACTCGGCCTCATTTGGTGTAAGGCCAGCGCACACATGTTTTTCTAAGCTAAAAAGGCCCCTCCCATGCCCGCTATTTCCATGACCCCGCAGGAAGTCTCCGACTATATCGCCCAAGCTGGACGCGACGCATGGGTGGTTCCTGACGTTCCGGCGGACACACCGCGACGCACGATTGAGAAAGTCGGCGTCATCGGCGCGGGCACCATGGGCGGCGGCATCTCTATGAACTTTGCCACAGCCGGCATCTCCGTCATCATTCTGGAGCGTCAACAAGAAGCGCTTGATCGCGGACTGAGCGTTGTGCGCGGCCACTATCAACGCAGCGCCGACAAAGGTCGTTTCCCAATAGAGGAAGTGGACGAGCGGATGGGGCGCCTCAACGGCACGCTGTCTATGGAAGATTTTGCAGATTGCGATCTGATCATCGAGGCCGTGTTTGAAGATATGGATCTCAAGAAGCAGATCTTCACTGATCTCGACCGGATCGCGAAACCGGGTGCAATCCTCGCAACCAACACATCAGCGCTGAACATTGATGAAATTGCGAGCGTTACCAAACGCCCAGAAGACGTGATTGGCTTGCACTTCTTTTCGCCAGCCAACGTGATGAAACTGTTGGAGATCGTTCGCGCCGATCACACCGCGGATGACGTCATCGCGACCAGCATGGACCTGGCGAAAACGATCAACAAAGTCGCCACCCTGGTCGGGGTTTGTCCTGGTTTCGTCGGCAACCGCATCCTGTTCGCCCGCCAGTCTCAGGCGCAGAAACTCGTCTACAAAGGCGCGATGCCTTGGGATGTGGATGCTGTGCTCAACGCATTCGGGTTCCGCATGGGGCCTTACCAAATGTCAGACCTCGCCGGTCTCGACATTGGCTGGAAGAAAGGCGCGACAACCGCCAACCCGATTCGCGACGCCCTGTGTGAGCTTGATCGCCGCGGTCAGAAAACCGGCGCGGGTTATTACGATTATGACGAAAACCGCCGCCCTATTCCTTCGGACGTTACGGCCAAGATCATCGCAGACGTCACCGGCGTCGAGCCTGGCGGCGCGCCTGGCCAGGACGAGATTATAGCGACCTGTATCTATCCTATGATCAATGAAGGCCTCAAAATTCTTGAAGAGAAAAAGGCCCAGCGCGCTTCCGATATCGATATCGTTTGGTTGAATGGATATGGCTGGCCAGCCGATAAAGGCGGCCCAATGCTATACGGTGATATGGTAGGTGCTGAAGCTGTGCTTGCGACTATGGAAAAACTCGGTGCCGAGGATGAGCAGTTCGCGCCATGCGAAACGCTGAAACGTCTGGCAGCTGAAGGCGGTCGCTTTATCGACGTTCAACCTGGCTGATGACCGAGACGGCCACCCCATTTCCCGGCGAGTACGATTATGTGATCGCTGGGGCTGGGTCTGCTGGCTGCGTGGTTGCGAACCGTCTTTCCGAAAATCCAAAAAACCGTGTCTTGCTGCTCGAGGCAGGCGGCAAAGACAATTGGATCTGGTTTCACATTCCGGTCGGATACTTGTTTGCCATTGGTAATCCGCGTTCCGATTGGATGTTCGAAACGACATCTCAGCCCGGTCTGAATGGCCGCAAGCTAAACTATCCACGCGGCAAAGTTTTGGGCGGCTCCTCAGCGATCAATGCAATGATTACCATGCGGGGCCAAGCGCAAGACTATGATCACTGGCGCGACCTAGGATTGCCCGGTTGGGGCTGGGATGACGTTCTGCCCGTTTTTCGCGATCTGGAAGACCACTTCTTGGGTGAGAGTGAGATTCACGGCACCGGCGGCAATTGGCGGGTCGAACCACCTCGGATCAGTTGGGACATTCTAGATGCTGTGCGGGACGCCGCCGCCGAAATGGCGATCCCCAAGACCCCTGATTTCAATACTGGCGATAATGAAGGGGCTGGCTATTTCCACGTCAATCAAAAGGCGGGACGACGTTGGTCAGCGGGGCGAGGGTTTTTGAAGCCAGCAAGGAACCGGCCTAATCTGCGGGTTGAGACCGGCGCCTTGATCGATAAAGTGATGCTAGAAAGTGGCCGCGCAAAAGGCCTAATTTTTGAGCAAAACGGCCAGCGATATAGGGTTGAAGCAAAAGGCGAGACCGTGCTCTGCGCTGGGTCGATCGGCAGCGTACAGATCTTGCAGCGCTCCGGGATCGGTCCAGCGAAAATCTTGAAAAATGCTGGCATTACACCGCAATACGACCTGCCCGGCGTGGGCGCCAATTTGCAGGATCACTTACAACAGCGCGCAATCTACAAAGTTTCCAACGCCGTTACGTTAAACCAGACCTATTACTCATTGTTCGGCAAGGCCAAGATGGGGCTAGATTACTTGTTCCGGCGGCGCGGACCACTAACCATGGCGCCGTCACAGCTTGGCATCTTCACCCGCTCCTCGCCCGAACATGAGCGCGCGAACATTCAATTTCATGTTCAGCCGCTCTCGCTGGATAAGTTTGGTGATCCGTTGCATCGCTTTCCTGCGATCACCGTGGCGGCCTGCAATCTGCGTCCAACCTCGCGCGGATCCATTCGGATTGGCGGCCCCACCCTCACGGACGCGCCCACAATCGATCCTAACTATCTGGACACCGAGGCTGACCGCACAGTCGCCGCAGATGCGATTCGTGTGACGCGAAAGCTGATGTCGCAGCCAGCTCTGGCGGCCTATCACCCCAGCGAACACCTTCCCGGTCCTGATTATCCCGACGACGATCTTGCGCGCGCCGCTGGCGATATCGGAACGACAATTTTTCACCCCGTCGGCACCGCCATGATGGGTGCGGACACGGATCCAATGGCTGTTGTGAACGCGTATCTGCAAGTACGAGGCGTCGATCGTTTGCGCGTCATCGATGCCTCCGTGATGCCAAACATCACATCAGGAAACACAAATACGCCAACAATTATGATCGCGGCTAAAGGTGCCCGTTTACTTTCCTCAAAGTCACCATAATTCCCACTATGTGTGCGGTTTCCAATTCAAAGAATGAGGACGCTAATGATGTGGCGTGCAGCTTTCCTACTCTTGATCTCTAGCGTTTGCGCAACAGCGCAAGCGGCCGAGCTTCATACGCGCGGTTGGATCGAACACGCTCGGATCATGCCGGATCGTTTACTGATGACGGCAAAACTCGATAGCGGCGCCAAGACCACCTCAATCCATGCGGAAATTATCACCGATGTCCCTGATATAGACTCGCTATCGCCAGAAGCGCTCGCAGAATTTCTCGCCGAATCAGAAGACGCAGCGATGGAAATGATGGGTAGCAAAATGGTCGATGGAGAAGCACCAGACGATCCACCAGCGGCAGAAATTGCGCCGCTTTCAGAGGTCGATATGCAGGACATGATGCCAGAGAGGATCACGTTCCGATTAACCAGCCGCGGCGGCAAAGAACGGCTCTACACAAAGCCGGTGTCTCGCTGGGTCTCAATCCGGCGACGCGGCGGCGGTTCTATTGTACGCCCGGTCGTCATGATGGAGCTGTGCATCGCCGGGCGCCGTGTCGAAGGCGAGGTTAATCTCGCCGACCGGTCGGGTTTCAACTATCCGCTTCTGATCGGACGGAACATGTTGGGCGATGCCGCTATTTCAGTAGACTCGCGGCAAATCTTTGCGTCCAAGAAAGCGTGTCCAACGCCCAAAGAATGATTGGTAACAATCGAGCGCGGACAAACCGCCACAGCGACGTGAAACATTGTCGCGCCTAAATCGACCCCGATGCGTTTCTGGATCTTTCTCCGAATGTTGCTCCTTGCAGCAGCGAGCCTTGGCTATTTCGCCAATGGTGCCCAAGCGCATGTTCGCATTATGCCCGGAGAAACGATCAGCTTGATGATCTGTTCTACTGGCGCCAATCGAATGCTCGATATGGAGATCCCTGGTGAGCCAGCGGAGGAAACCAAGGGCACATCTTGCGGCGATTGCGCTGCGCCATCGGCGCTGCTGCCTCCTGAAGTCAGACATATCCAACCTCGTGTTCTTTTCGCGCAGCCCTTGCCCGCGCAAATGCCTGAGGCGGTCTCACCACGATCGCCCCTTTGGCCAGGCGCTCCGCCTCAGGGACCACCCCCCTTTCACAACGCTTAGCCATTTTCCTTATTCAGGCGCGAACAGCGCCCACTAGCTTTGTGAGTAAATTCAATGAAACTCAAACTCCTCGCGAGCACAGCTCTGCTGTGCGCCGCTTTGCCTGCGTCTGCCCACGAAGGCGACGGCGGCAATGTCACCTACGCCTCAGACCACGCGCCGATTGGCGTGATGGCCGACCACCGCCACAAGAAAGGCGAGTGGATGACATCCTATCGCTTCATGCGCATGGACATGTCCGGAAATCGAGATGGCACAGATGGCATTTCTCCAGAAGAAATCGTCACCACGGTCGCTAATCCATTCGCCAACCCACCGATGATGCCGCCCACCTTGCGGGTGGTCCCAACCGAGATGCCGATGCAAATGCATATGGTCAGCGGTATGTATGGCCTCTCCGATCGGATCACTCTGATGGCGATGGGCATGTATCTGTCGAGTGAGATGGACCACATCACGTTTCAAGGTCCGATGGGGACGACTCGTCTTGGCGAGTTCACCACCGAGACCGAAGGGTTTGGCGATACAACAATTGGCGCGATCATCGGTCTGGACGATGGGTCATATGAGCATCGCCAGATCAATCTCGGGCTCGCACTGTCTTTGCCCACCGGATCAATCAAAGAGACAGATCAGATCTTAACCCCTATGGGCACGACCCCAAGCCCGCGCCTGCCCTATCCAATGCAACTTGGATCCGGGAGTTTTGACCTCAAACCCTCGCTCAACGCGTTCTCGAGAACCGGGAAGTGGAATTATGGCGGCCAAGCTTCTGCCGTCATCCGCCTCGACGAGAATGATGAGGGTTACACGCTTGGAGATCGGCTGGAGGCAACCGGCTGGGTCGCTTACGAGCCGATGTCTTGGATCTCGTTCTCAGGGCGCCTGAAAGCTGCCAGCGTCGGCCAAATTGATGGAACAGATCCAGTGATCCGAGCGCCGGTTCAAACCGCTGATCCAGACAATCACGGCGGTGAAACGCTCGAGGCTCTGTTCGGGGTTAACCTGGCGGGTCAATCCGGATGGCAAAAAGGCCATCGACTCGCAGCTGAGATCGGGTTGCCGGTCTATCGTGACTTAAATGGACCACAGCTCGAAACCGATATGACGTTTACGTTGGGGTGGCAGAAAGCCTTCTAACCTGTTGTCAGACCCAGGGATTTGCCTGCTCTTGGTCTGACCATTTGACCCGGTCCAATCGCGTGTTAGTCTGCTCAAAAAAAGTTGGTATGCAGACGTATTCGGACGGGGACGAAATGCGGGTACACATAAGCGATATTCCTCAGGTGGTGATTGGCACAAAAGGCCTCGATTTCGAGGTTGGCCATAGAGTTGAGTCTGTGCCGCGCTTACACTTAGAAGACGACAGTATCGTCTATTTCAGCCCGGAACGCCCCGATCTCTCCATTAGCAATGCGAGGTCCGTTTTTTGGCACGCCTTTACGGTTGGGCTTAATCTCTATGAGAGCACGGGCCTTGAGGATGATATCGTCGTCTTCAATCCCAAAAACCCGCGCGAGTCCTCGCAATGGCCAAAACAAATCTTCTACGCCACGGCGAAAAAAGGTTTCGCTCTGTATAATGAGCTAGACGCAGGAATCTCTAATGTCGCGTATTTCCAGCCTCAAAGCCGATTGCAAAAGGCGGATGATGCTGATGGCGAGGTCTGGCTGGAGATCCATGTCGAATTTCGCGCTGGGCCGGGCCAAACCATTATCGGACAAAGACGGCGCATCAATAAGAATACCGGCGAAATCGAATACGGGCAGACTTTTGTTCAACCGCTCGATGTTGCGATCAACAGCTATGAAGAGCTTGGGAGAGCCATTGAGGACGTCCTGAGCCCAAATCCCGATCGGCGAAATGTCGTCAAGCTACCTGCCCGAGAAGAGAACTGAAGCTAGGTTGAACAAGTTCACAAAGTTGTGTGATGTTATATCGTTGCAAATGCTATCCATTTGCAATATGCGACAATCATAGTTAAGAATCTCAAACGCAATAGCGCCTCCTGAGAATTCGAAATGACGAACAAAAACCCAAGCAATCACCTCAAAGCGTGGCGAGAGTTTCGAGGGTTCACACAAGAAAGTCTGGCCTCAAGCGTTGGGACGACTGCCGCCGTTGTATCACTGCTCGAGAATGGACAACGCGGCCTGTCCGCAAGTTGGTTGGACCGCCTATCGAGACCGCTGCAAACGTCTCCAGGTTTTTTACTGGATCGTCACCCAAGTGACTTAGCCACTGAGCTCTTAGAGCTTTGGGCCGGTATTCCGACTGAAAACCAACCCAAAGCGATCAAAGCGCTCCGGTCATTGTCGATCGACAAAACCGGCACTTAGCGCCCAGGGCGATTACGCCCCAAGCTCCCGTTCGAAAAGAGCGAGCATCCGTCCCCAAGCACGTTCGGATTGTTCCGGGTTATGCGCGCGTGAATCGGTTGGAACCCAGCCATGCATGGCGTCATCGTAAACTTCGATTTCAGCAGGAACGTCCGCCGCTTCAAACGCCGCGATCAGCTCACCTTGGGCTTCCGGTTGGCGCTCATGGTCATTTTCAGCAATCGCGATCAATACACCGCCTTGAATATCTCCGGCTAAACGATGCGGGCTATCTTCGGCTTCCGTGACGAGGCCGCCGCCATGGAATGAAGCGGGTGCTTTCACATGGCTCGGCACAGCGGCCGCGGCGCGCAATGTCCATGAGCCCGTCATGCAGAACCCAATCGCGCCGATGCCACGCGCGCTATCAACTGGGGCCTGCGCATCAAGCCAGGCAACAATGGCGGCGGAGTCGGTGATAACGGTTGCTGGTGTTAGCGATTCATAATGCGGGCGCACTTTGTCCCAGCCGCCTTCATCTCGGATGGTTTCGCCATCGCCGAACATGCGTCCGACATGCGTCCGGTAATACGGGTTCGCCGCGAGAACGCTGTATCCCGCGCCGGCCAGGCTGCGCGCCATGTCGAAAAAGGCCGGACGCACGCCATGGATATCTGGCCAAATGATCACGGCGGCATGCGCGCCTTGGACCGGGTGAATGAATAGCGCGTCCACTTCCCCATCAGGCGTTGGAACGAGAACCTCAGTCTCAGTGATTGTGCCCGGCGCCGGTTTCGGCATCGCACAGGCGGATAGCGCGAAGCTTCCTGCGGCCACTGTCGCGGTCGCACCAACAGCAAAACTGCGCCGCGTCATCGCTTTGCGTTTGAGATAGGCCTCTAATTCGCGTTCGGTGGTTTCATCGCACATGGCTTGGTCCTTCTCTCCAGATCTAATGTCCCTACCCAAACAGATGACACGGTTGGGCGCGGGTTCAAGTTAAACACCAATTGCGACACTTCACCCGTGGCCTCAAGCGGTCCGCGCCCTAGCTCTCGGGAACGTGAAACAATTACCGGGGCGCCCCATCGCAAACCTCATTCTCATTCTAGGTGACCAGCTCTCGCCGAACCTATCTTCTCTGCAAGCCGGCGACCCGGCTACTGATCGCGTGCTGATGGTCGAGGTACAGGAAGAGGCGACTTATGTACGCCACCACAAAAAGAAGATTGCATTTCTTTTCTCCGCTATGCGCCACTTCGCCGAAGAGCTTCGAGCAGCGGGCTGGACCGTCGACTATGTGACACTCGATGCACCAGAGAATAGCGGGAGTTTTACCGGCGAGGTCGAACGAGCAGTTAAGAAGCTTTCGCCCAACAAGATCCTTGTCACAGAGCCCGGCGAGTGGCGCGTGCGTGAGGCGATGAACGGTTGGGAACAAGCGTTCAAAACCCCGGTCCAGATTCTCGAAGATGATCGCTTCATCGCAACGCATGAAGAGTTTCAGACCTGGGCAGAGGGCCGGAAGCAACTGCGCATGGAATATTTCTATCGCGAGATGCGCCGCAAAACCGGCCTGCTGATGGACGGTGACCAACCCGAAGGTGGCAAGTGGAATTATGATGCGGAGAACCGCAAACCCGCGAAGGCCGATCTTTTCATGCCAACGCCGCTGCGCGCCACGCCAGATGCGATCACGGAGGACGTCCTTTCCTTGGTCGCCGGCCGATTCGACAATCACTTTGGCGACCTGAAACCCTTTTGGTTCGGCGTCACTCGGGATGAAGCTGAGGCAGCGTTAGATCAATTCATCGAAACGGCACTGGCGAAGTTCGGCGACTATCAAGACGCGATGTTGGAAGGAGAGAAGTTTCTCTATCACTCGATCCTATCGCTCTACATCAATGCCGGTTTGCTTGACCCGCTTTATGTCTGTCAGCGCGTAGAGGCTGCATACAAAAACGGAGAGGCTCCGCTGAATGCTGCTGAAGGCTTCATTCGTCAGATCATTGGTTGGCGCGAATATGTCCGCGGGATCTATTGGCTGAAGATGCCCGACTATGTGGACGAGAATTTCTTCGGGAATACACGCGCCCTGCCCGACTTCTATTGGACCGGCGAGACTGATATGGCTTGCCTACGCGCCGCGATCACACAGACGAAAGAAGAAGCTTACGCGCACCATATTCAGCGCTTGATGGTAACCGGCAATTTCGCCCTCATCGCCGGCATTGATCCAAAAGAGGTGCATGAATGGTATCTGGCCGTTTATGCCGACGCGTATGAATGGGTCGAGCTGCCCAACACGCTCGGCATGAGCCAGTTTGGTGATGGCGGTGTGTTAGGGTCCAAGCCCTATGCCTCATCGGGAAACTACATCCACAAAATGTCTGACCATTGCAAAGGCTGCAAATTCGACGTGAAGCAGAAAACAGGGGACAAGGCCTGTCCGTTCAATCCGCTCTATTGGGATTTCCTGGTCCGAAACCGAGAGAAGCTCGCCGGCAATCCACGCATGGCGCAGATGTATCGAACATGGGAACGCATGAGCGAGGAAAAGCAGCGCGAGTATTTGGAGAGCGCCGCTAAGGTCCTTGCGTCGCTCTAAGCTTCAAGCTCTTCGAACGGATAAATCTCAGTCGTCACCGTTGCCTGCCCCATAGCGCTGTAACGCGGTCCAGCAATCGCTTCTGGCGCAAAGTGCGCGTCGAGCGCAGCGACATCATCTGCGGACAAGACCACATCATTCGCTCCGAAATTGTCTTCTAAGTGCGTGAGATTCTTAGTGCCGGGGATTGAGACCACGCACTCATCTTTTGCGAGGCCCCACGCGATTGCAAGTTGTGGCAGGCTGCATCCAAGGCGCTTCGCCATGTCGAGCGCCATTGGGACCAGTTCCATATTCTTGGAAAAGTGCGGCTCCGCCAGGCGCGGGAAGAAACTCCGGCGCATATCACCTTCCCAATATGTCGACGGATCAAGTGGCTCCTGCGAGAACATACCCCGTCCCACAGGCGAGAAAGCAACCAAGGATGTTCCAAGCTCTTTACAGGCCTCAATCACAGCGATCTCGGGGTTCCGGACAATCAGTGAGTATTCTGACTGCATCGCAGCGATGGGGTAAACGGCGGACGCTGTGCGCAACATATCAGCCGACATTTCAGACAGGCCGATCGTCTTGATCTTCCCTTCTTGCACGAGCTCAGCAAGAGCCCCCACGGAATCTTCGAGCGGAACCTTCGCGTCTGGACGGTGCATGTAATAGAGGTCGATCACATCGGTTTGCAGGCGCTTCAAGCTGGCTTCGCACGCCGCTTTGATCTTTTCTGGGCGTGCATCCAGAACGCGCCGTCCATCCTCAACGCCGAGCACGCACTTGCTGGCCAATGTGAACTCGTCTCGTCGATGTTTCAGGAACTTGCCGATGCGTCGCTCGCTTTCGCCCATCCCGTAAATCGTCGCCGTGTCGAGGAAGTCATATCCGAGATCCAAGGCCCGATTGAGCAGCTTATCCGACTCCTCTTCGGGAATTGGCACATTATAGGCATGCATCATGTTCATACAGCCAAGGCCAACCGGATTGACGCTAAACGGTCCGACGTTTCGATTTTGCATTTAGGGAAGCTCCAAACGGGTTTTACGCATCTGGCCTAGCACGCGAAAATCCGTTCGTTAATCGGCACTTATCGAGATTTATTTGCGTGATCGTTTTTCGCGCTGGCACCGCCCAGAGCAATAGACAATCTCGTCCCAATTGCGCTCCCATTTCTTGCGCCAATTGAAAGGGCGCTCGCAAACAGGGCAGATCTTGGACGGTAGGTTTTGCTTCTTCATCGAGGTGTCTCCTCTACTCCTAGCGGGAGCGAAAGCTGCGCATCAGGCGCTTTCTGTTTGCGCCGCGGTCCCCGCATTGGGATACCGGACTTACGGCTGCCATGCTTGTCTTGGATCGCGCTGGCGGTCTTCCGAAAACTCTGTCCTTTGCGGATCGCCCAGACCTTTTGCCGGGCCTCTCGCGCTGCGTCTTGGTGATCGACGATCGGCATTGGATAAGCCTTGCCCAGCACACTTCCCGCCTCGTCCCATGTCCATGGCTCGTGGAGAAAGGTATCCGGCACCTCCGCAAGTTCCGGCAACCAGCGTCGAATGAAAGCCCCGTCCGGATCCTGATCATGACCTTGCTTCACCGGATTGTAGATACGGATCGTATTGATTCCCGTCGTGCCGGACTGCATCTGAACCTGCGGCCAGTGAATGCCGGGCTCGTAGTCTGTGAACTTGCGCGCCAGATGTTCCCCAGGTTGGCGCCAATCAAGCCAGAGATGATAGCTCGACACCGCCATCAGCATGGCGCGCATGCGGAAGTTCATCCAACCTGTCGCGTTGAGCGCGCGCATGCAGGCGTCCACGAAAGGCAGTCCCGTTTCGCCCTTGCTCCAAGCCGCCAGGCGAACAGCATCCGACTCACTCGGTCGAAGTCCGTTACAAGCAGCGTGCAAGTTGCGATATTCAAGTTGCGGTTCGTCTTCGAGCTTTTGGGTAAAATGATCCCGCCAATGAAGGCGTCCCTGAAAAGACGACATAGATCCGCACCACCCGCCTTTGACGCCATCAAACTTCAATTGCCGCTGCCGCGCCCATCCGGCTTGCGCGGTCTCCCGCATGGAAAGCGAGCCCCAGGCCAAATGCGGAGAGAGCCGCGAGCAGTGTTCTGCCCCAGCAGCAGGGCTCGACATGGCTTTGCGATAAGGCGCCCCGCGGACATGGAGGAAACTCTCAAGCGTCGAGAGGCCCGACTCACGTCCACCTCGCTGACGGCCCGGGCATGGGTCTGGCGCGAGGCCTAAATCCGCCGCGGTTGGAATCTCGCCGAGCGATAGATCTGCGATCGGCTCTAACCCTCGCGGCGCCTCCGTCTCGGGTTCGGCCATAAAAGCATCCCAGCGCTTGGCCCAGCCATTGCGGCTCTTCAAGCGTCTGATCACGCCCGCTTGGCGAACCTCTGTCCAAGTTACGCCTGTTTGGTTTGCCCAAGCCGCAACTTTCAGGTCACGCGCATAGGTCCAGCCATTGCCGGTTTCCTCGTGCGACCAAAGCGCAATCTCTCCGAATTTGCGACGGGCGCGCTCTAGGATTTCAATGACATCGCCGACGCGGACAACAAGCGCCTGGCCGAGCGATGCCAGCTCGCAGCGGAGCTCGGTCAAACTCTCCTCAACAAAGGCCCACTGGCGCGCGGCGTAATCGGGCTGCTGCCACAGTTCAGGCTCCGCGATAAAGAGCGGCAAAACAGGGCCCTGCCGCGCCGCCATGACCAAAGCACGATGGTCATGCACCCTCAGGTCCCGCTTGAACCACACGATTTGAATCGGCCTCGAACTCATGCCCGATGAGATAGATCGCTTGGATGGATCTACGAGCTAAAACAACCGCGCCGAGCCAAGTGCTATAAGAGAGCAACCGCGCCCTATTTCACCCAAGCGCCCGGTGCGTTGGTGCGATAACCCAGCGACTGATAGGCCGCATCGACCACGCTCTGCCCGCGTTCGTTCAAGAGCAGCCCCGGCCCCATCTGATTCATGGTGTAGCTAAAGGCCAGCCCGCAATCAGGATCCGCAAACCCAATCGACCCGCCGGCGCCAACATGGCCGAAGGCCGCCTCGCCCATGATCGCGCTCTTTTGGTCACCTTGCGGATAAGCGCGATTGTCCATCGACTTCATGAAGCCTGAGGCAAACCTGGATGGCAGCAAGAGCGTCGCATCAATCCCCGACGCCGTGGTCACCCGGGTCATCGCCGCCAAACGATCAGCAGAAACCAGCGAGCCATCATTCGTCGCGAGCGGCGTATACCATGCCACCTGACCACGGGCATTCGCGATCCCGCCTGCCCCGCCAATCTCCGCTTTGTGCGCCACCGGATCATTCATGTTCCAGCCGCCCGTATTCAGGAAAGACAGGGATTGAAGCGATTGTGGTTCGGTAAGCAGCTTGATCGTAAACGCGGTTGGCTCGTCGCCCTCTTTCGGCTCGTAAAGTCGGATCGGCGCGATGGGCTTCGAGAAATCATCCGGCACACCGATCCAGAAATCTGCGCCGGTTTTGCTCGCCACTTCATCCGCGAAAAACAGACCGAGCGATTTGCCAGAAACGCGTCGGACCAGTTCACCAACCGTCCAACCGAAATTGATCATGTGATAGCCGTTGCGGGTTCCTGGTTCCCACCAGGCCTCTTCGTCTTCCATGCGGGAGATCATATAGTCCCAATCGAAGAAGCCACCTTCGCGGACCGGGTCGCGCAATGCGGGCACGGCGCTTTCATGGTTCAGCATCATCTGAACCGTGGTTTCCTCTTTGCCATTCTTGGCAAAGCCCGGCCAATAGTCTGACACCAGTGCCGCCGGATTCAGGTCCCCCCGATCGATCAGGATGTGCGCGCATAGTGCCGTCGCCGCCTTCGTGCAGGAAAATACAATGGAAACGGTGTCCTCTTGCCAGGCCTCTCCCGTGTCCGGGTTCGCCATTCCGCCCCATAGATCGACCTTGGTCTCGCCATTCACGCTCAGGCAAACAGAGGCCCCAACTTCTCCGCGCTCTGCAAAATTACGCTCAAATTCTTCGCGGACGCGCTCAAATTGTGGATCGCAGTGACCTTGCACCTGGCTCATGGCTTAGCTCCTCCTATATATGCAGCTCATAGAAGCAGGGTTTCGGGCGCGGCGCGAGGCTGACTTTGGGGCACGCAGCCCGCGCGAGGGGCCGATCATGGCAAATAAGCAAGCAATCTTTCTTGAAGGCAATTTGCTGCGCCACATCATTATCATGGCGTCGTCGGCGAGCATTGGATTGGTCTCAATCTTCCTGGTGGATTTCGCCGACTTGCTCTTCATTTCCATGCTGGGTGAATCAGAGCTCGCAGCCGCAGTTGGGTTCGCGGGCACTGTTCTCTTCTTCACTTTCTCAGTCTCGATCGGGATGACGATTGCGACCAGCGCCTTGGTCGCGCAAAGGCTGGGCCAAGGCGACCCCGTGGAAGCGCGCAAGATCGCCACCAGCGTTATCCTGTTTGGGATTGGGATAACGAGCCTGCTGGCCTTGATTTGCTGGATCTACGCGCCGAGCCTGCTCGGCCTGATCGGGGCGCAAGGCTACACGCAAGATATGGGCGTGCGCTATTTCCGGATCGTCGTCGCGGCGATGCCGATCGCTGCAGTTGGAATGATGGCGAGCGGGATCTTGCGGGCGCATGGCGACGCACGCCGCGCAATGACGGTGACCCTCGTGGCCGGCGGCGTGAACGCGGTCTTGGATCCGATCCTAATCTTTGGTGTCGGGCTGGGGCTTGAGGGTGCGGCCTATGCCTCCGTTGCCGCTCGCTTTGCCACGCTCGCCACGGCGCTCTACCCGATTTTCAAACATTATGGCGGCTTCGCGAAAGTTGACCTGCCGCGGTTCAGGACGGATCTGAAACCGATCATCGCGATCGCCGCCCCGGCTATGTTGACCAACGTGGCGACCCCGATTGGGAATGGGTTTGTGACGCGTACGATCTCTGAGTTTGGGGACGCTGCCGTCGCCGCCATGGCCGTGACCGGGCGGCTGGCGCCGCTCGCCTTCTGTGTGATCTTTGCCCTCTCCGGCGCGGTCGGTCCGATCATTGGCCAGAATTTTGGCGCCAAACAGTTCGGGCGCGTGCGGGGTACCCTCATCAAGGCAGTGCAGTTCACCGCGATCTATGTCGCCGTGATGTGGGCAATCTTGATGCTGGCGCACGGCTTCATTTCAGACAGCTTCCAGCTTAGCGAAGAAGGCGCGAACATTGTCTTTTGGTTCGCGCTCGTGGTCGCGCCGCTCTTCCTCTTCAACGGGACGCTGTTCGTCTCAAACGCCGCGTTCAATAATTTGCGCAGGCCGCTTTTCTCGACTTTCCTGAACTGGGGCAAGAACACGATTGGGGTCGTGCCTTTCATTGCGGTCGGGGCGGCGATGGGCGGCGCGCCCGGTGTTTTGATCGGCCAAGCGGTTGGCGGCGTGCTGTTTGGAATTGTCGGCTTCTGGCTCGCCTACCGACTCGTGGGCCGATATGAGAGCGGCAAATCAGACCCGGATAAGGGCATGAAATTCCCCCTCATGCGTCGCCGCGCGGAAGCGCCATTTAACTCGCCGCGAAGCTAAAATCGTCCCAACTAAAGAGTACATTTAAGCCCTTAATTGTTTGCACTAGTATACAAAATCCTAACGGCTACAAATACATTTTACTCAAGTAAATATGAGACACCAGAACAGTGACCGCATGAAAGAGGCATGCAATTTATTTCCTTCAACTTGGAGAGGCGGCGCACATGGAGATTCCCTCCGGCTTTGCCGTCATATTGAGGGAGTATCTCATGTTGAAGAAACTTATGAGTGCGACGGCATTAGGCGTCGTTTTAACCGCAGGTGCCGGGATGACGGCGCATGGGCAAGTGGTTCCTATTCCTAGTCCCGGTCCCGAGAGTCCCAATGCAGGTCCTGATTGTGCGGAGCCAGGTCCATTCCAGGTCGTTGATGAACTCGGCGACCCAAGAGGAGGACTGATTGATGATTCGTTCGAATGCGGCACAGGAGCCGACGCGAGAGCCGCTAACTCAACCGCAATTGGGCGAAATGCGAAAGCGTTTGCACAAAGCTCCACTGCGGTAGGCGATAGCGCGAGCGCGCTCGGTGAAGGTGCAGATGCAGTCGCAGAAAACTCAACCGCGGTCGGTCAAAACGCTTTCGTCGATGAACTTGCCGAAGACAGTACAGCGATCGGCCAGAACGCGCGGATTGAAAGCGTTGTCGACGACCCTAACACAGATGAAGATGAAAGCACTAATTCTGAGAATAGCACAGCGGTTGGCGGTGGAACTTTGATCCAGGGTGACGAATCTACCGCGGTCGGCCAGAACGCCGAGATTATTGGCAACAGAAGCACGGCTCTCGGGCAAAGTGCATACGTCGTGGGTGATCAATCAACTGCCGTTGGTGAGGATGCTGAAGCCCTTGCGGATGACGGCCTTCTCGACAGCTGTCGGTCAAAACGCAACCGTTCGATCAGTCGAGGATAACCCAGATACGCCGGATGTAGATGAGTGTAATCCGTCCGTAGCTGGTACAGCGATCGGCGAGGACTCTTTGGTTCAAGGCACAGGTAGCGTCGCAGTTGGCGTCGAAGCAGAAGCTCTTTCGGACTTTTCCCTAGCACTTGGCGCGAGTGCGACGGCATCGGGGTTGAGCTCAACAGCCTTGGGAGAAGCCTCTAGCGCTCTTGGAGAAGAATCCCTCGCAGTCGGTCAGTTTGCACAAGCAACTGAAGAAGAAGTAACAGCCATTGGCGCCACGTCTCAAGCGACTGGGCAGGAATCGCTGGCCGTCGGCTCAGGCGCCGACGCTCTCGCCGAGAACGCGACTGCTATTGGGCAAAGCGCAAATGCAGATGGTTTAAGCGCCACTGCATTGGGTGAGAATACAGAAGCGAACGGCGAACAATCAACTGCCCTCGGACAGGGAGCGGTTGCCGCGTTTAACTTCTCAACCGCTATCGGCAGTTCGGCAGAAACGCTTTTCGAAAATCAATTCATGTTCGGGACCGCGAGCAGTATTTATACGATGCCGCGAATTACGTCTGATGCCTCACGCGAGGCTCAGTCTGGCCCACTCTCGCCTATTTACACCGATGCTGCGGGAAATCTCGCGAGTGATGGTGGAAGCACTTTGAACCAAATTCGATCTGACTTTAATGCAAACTCTGGTGGAATTTCCGATTTGAGAGCTCTTTTGAATTCTCTTCCAACTGAGCCAACAGAGCCGACCACTCCAACTGATCCGACAACGCCTACAACTCCCACGACCCCGACCGATCAAGACAAAGCGATCGCGGACAATACGACCCTGATCGCTGGCAACACAGCGGCGATTGGCGCGAACACGCAGGAGATTGAGAGTGTCAAAACCCTCTCAAACGAAAATCAGGAACGTGTGGCGCGGGCCGAGGCGACATTTGAAGCTAATAGCGCTGCAGTTCGCAAAAACACGCAGCAAGTGAGCCTCATGAACTCTCGTTTCGAAGCGATTGGTCTGCAGCTTGATGCGCTCGGGCAGCAAGTCTCAAGCAATACTGAGCAGATCCAAGAGAATACGGCTGGTATCTCCATCGCGAACGCCATGGCTGGTACGTCTTGGCTGCAAGCGAATGAGACGCACGCCTTCACCGCGAACTGGGGTTATTACAATAATTCCAACGCCTTCGCGCTCAGCGCGACGCAGCGCCTCGACAAGAATTGGTCTGCGAATATGGGCATTGGTGTCTCAACTGATGAAGGCAAAGTCGGCGCCCGCGCTGGCCTCCGATATGGTTGGTAATCCCAATCGCAAAAGCGCTGGGGTCTCCGCCCAGCGCTTTTAAACCCTCCAAAATGAAGAAGGCCGCCTCTGGAGAGAAAGAGGCGGCCTTTTCTATACGCGGTCTATGAACCTTAGTGGCGGCGGCTCAAACGAGCGCGACGCCGACGTCGCTTGTCCAACATGGTTGAGCCTGACTCCTCGTGGGTTTCGGGAGCTGGGGCTTCGATTTCGGCAATCGGTTTCGCGATATAGATCGCATTGATTTCAGTTGCCGGGAGGGTGTTGCGAGGCACCGCGATTTGGGCTGGCTCTGTTTCGCGGACTTGCGGGTTCATTGTGTTATTCCTTCGTATATTCAGGGAATTAGCCTGATCGACGGGGGTTGAAGCTGTTTGTTTGTTGCCGTCGATGAAAGGTAATTGGGAAAGCTCTTATTGTTTTTCAATAAGTACATATCGTTTTTCGGCAATTTTTTTGAAAATCGTTTAAATACAATCACATAGAGACGCACATTTTTCTCTGTAAACGTGTGATCCGCAATGATCCACCTCCTTTCACGCTTAAAATTCGGCGCGCCCCACTGGTAAGTTGCCTTAGAATGATCAATCCTAATCGAAAGGTGCAGCCGTCCACGAAGGCGGGTCTAGCTGGGAGGCCATTATGAAACGAGAGATTGATCTGGATCTAAAGCAACGGGCGCAGAAAGTTCTGCCAAATGGCATGTATGGGCATGAGTCCACCCTCCTGCTTCCACAGAGCTATCCTCAATTCTTCAGCAAAGCCGAGGGCGCCTATTTATGGGACGCTGACGGAAACAAATATCTCGACTTCATGTGCGCCTATGGACCGAACGTGCTGGGCTATGCAGACGCGCGCATCAATGAAGTGGCGGTCGCGCAGCTCGAAAAAGGCGACGCGATGACTGGCCCCTCTCCCGCCATGGTCGAACTTGCAGAGGTGATGACGGACATGGTCAGTCATGCGGACTGGGCGATGTTCTGTAAGAATGGGACTGACGCGACCACAATGGCGAAAACCATAGCACGGGCGCAGACAAGCAAACGCATCATCCTCGTCGCGGCTGGCGCCTATCACGGCGCTGCGCCTTGGTGCACTCCAATGCCGTCTGGCGTAATCGACGAAGATCGCGCCCACATTCAAATGTATGACTATAATAGCGTGAAGAGCCTCGAAGCGGCGGTCGCTGAGGCCGGCGATGATCTTGCCGGCGTGTTTGCAACCCCATTCAAACATGACGCGTTCACCGATCAAGCTTTGCCAGACCCGGCTTATGCGAAGCGGGCCCGCGAGCTCTGCGATCAAACGGGTGCCCTTCTGATTGTTGATGACATTCGAGCTGGGTTCCGCCTGACCCGCGATTGCAGCTGGGAGCTGATCGGCGTGCGGCCAGACCTCAGCACGTGGGGGAAGAGTTTCGCGAACGGCCTGCCCATTTCAGCTTTACTAGGCTCAAACAGTACGCGGGAAGGCGCAGGATCGATTTACGCGACCGGATCGTTTTGGTTCTCAGCCGTACCGATGGTGGCGGCGCTTAAAACGCTGCAGATCCTGAGGGAGTCCGATTATCTCGAACATATGATCGCGCTTGGGGAGCAGCTTCGCGCCGGACTGCAAAGCGCAGCCGACGAAGCCGGGATGGGGTTTCGACAAACAGGCCCCGTTCAGATGCCGCTCTTCTTGTTCGACGACGATCCTGATTTTCGAACGGGGTTTGCGTGGTCGGAGGCCATGCTTAGGCGCGGGATCTACGTCCACCCTTGGCATAATATGTTCCTATGCCAAGCGATGACCGAGGCCGACATCGATCTGACCATCGCGGCTGCGCGTGAGGCGTTCGCGGAGGTGAAGCAAGCTCGCACATCGCTAGAGCCGCACCCCGTCGTCGCGGCCATGTTCGCTAGCATGGCGGCTGAGTAAGCAGCCTGCAAAGAAAATGGGGCAACCAACCGGCTGCCCCATTTATAAGGCGATGAAATTTTAGATTAGATCTAGAACTTCGTTCGCAGGGTCACACCGTAAGTGGCAGGATCCTGCGTGAACTGACCACGTGCACGGTTGCCTTCGCCGCCGCGCAGCGGGATGTTAAAGGTCACGTTCTTCGTGATTTCATCCGTGACGTTACGGCCCCAGATTTCAACTGTCCAACGATCGTCTGGAGACGATACGCCAACCCGCAGATTGACCTTCGTGTTTGAGTCCTGAATGTCGCCGGGCAGCAGCACGTCAGAGAGAAGCTCTGTTGGCTGTGTACTGGTCCGACGATCTGACTCATAGCGAAGGTTAGCATTTGCGAACCAGTTGAAGTTCTCAAATGTCGACTCATAAGTCGCACCCGCAACAATGACGTTTTCAGGCGCGTTGGTCAGCGTGTTTCCGCAAAGGTTCGCAGCATTCGGGTTGAACGCTGGATCTGCTGGATCGAGGACGTCGCAATTGTTTGGATAGCGAGCATCTGAATAGGTCCAGTTGAAGTTCGCCGACAGATTGTTTGTCAGCTGTGCTTCGGTCTCGACTTCGACACCTGTGGCTTTCGCTTTTCCGACGTTGAAGGTCTGGAAGCGAATTCCGGTAAACTCAAGCACCTGGAAGCCTTCCAGATCCTGATGGAAGACCGCGACGTTTGCACGTGCACGACCATCAAACAGAGTTGATTTCAAGCCAAGTTCCCAAGCATCTACAAGCTCTGAGTCAAAGCGCGGATCTGCACCGCCTGCCGCAGCAGACGCATCCAGGTTAAATCCACCTGACTTAAAGCCATGCGTGAAGCCACCATAGACATTGATGTCCGGAGTGATCGAGTAGCCGAGCTTAACGGTGTAAACCAACTCTTCGTCGTCAAACGTGTCATCAAACTCTTGTGGGAGCAGTGCGTCCAGACCGCTGCCAGAGAACGCGCCGAAGAACGGACCGAAGTTCTCTTCGTTGAAGACTGGCGCTGCGAAGACGAAGCAGTTCAGAGCGACGGAGGCACCTACAAGCGAGCTTGGAATTGCACCCGGGTTTGTTGCGAGAGTGTTGAACGTACCGAGACACGCGTCAAAGTTCCCATCGAGCTGCTCGAAGCTTCCTTCCTTGCTTTCTTCGACATAGCGAAGACCAACTGTCAGATCCAAGTTGTCTGTCAGTGAAAGGATGTTGTGGGTGAAGATTGAGAAAGACTCACCCTCCTGAAGGAAGGCGTTGCTCGCAAAGTCACCGTTCGCGTCATTGCCGCCGGCAAAGGCAAGCAGGACGTTCGCCGGCTGTCCGAGAAGACCTGCGCTCACGCCGCTTTGATACTCATCCAAAAGCGTCAGTGACCCACGGGATTCAATCGTTTCGTCGGAGTAGTAGAGACCAACCAACCAGTCCAAGCGGTCGTCAAATGCGGCCCCCTGCAAACGAAGTTCATGCGTGATGGTTTCAATCTCGGTGACGTTTCCACCTGGCGTGAATGGGCTGCCTGGGGCGGCTTGCGCTTCAGGTGACCGGCCAACTGTGAAGATATCCAGGCTGGTATAGTCTGTGCTCCGGAAGGTTTCGTCTTCGAAGTCGCGATAAGCACCGATATACGTCAAATCACCGATCGGCGTGTCGACGTTATACTCTAGAGAGAAGCCAGTTTGCTCGAACGGATTGCCGAACTCACTGTCGTTTGAACGTAGATCCTCAAGCGCGTCAGGGCCGGTGAATGGTGCACCGCCATCTGCTGGAAGACCTGCAGGTCCGAAGAACCCGACAAACGCTGTGTCATTGTTCCAAACGGCATGACAGCATTGCTCATTGGCTTCTGAGTAATCGAGAATGGCACGGACCGTACCCTTGTCGCCAAAGTCGCCATAGAGCTGGCCGCGGAATACAGAACGGTCACGGTCGTGGCTTTCTGTCCCGCCAATGCCCCGAATGAGGCCATCGCGTTCGCGGATTGCGCCCGAGATGCGCAAGGCAAGTGTGTCTTCGATCAGTGGGACGCTCACGCCACCTTGAACATTGACCAGATTATAGTTGCCGAGCGTAACGGTTCCGAAGCCTTCGAATTCCTCGAGATTTGGCTTCTTGGTTTTGATGTTCAACGCACCGGCAGATGTGTTGCGTCCAAACAGCGTACCTTGAGGACCGCGAAGAACTTCGATCTGCTCAAGATCCATCAGGTCGCCAAGGGCAACACCAGGACGTGACAGGTACACACCGTCGAGGAAAACACCGACAGAGCTTTCAAGACCGATATTGTTCCCGGTTGTACCAACACCGCGGATCCGGAGGGTTGTACCGCCGGTCGCCGTGTCCGAGCTATTCATGTTGAAGCTTGGCGCGACGCTATCGAGCGAGGTGACGTCTGCGACGCCCGAACGCTCCAGCGTTTGAGGATCGAGCGCGGTCACCGCGATCGGAACATCCTGGATACTCTCGGTCCGCTGAGTCGCGGTCACGGTGACTGTGCTTAGGCGACGATCTTCATCTGCGCCTGCAGCATCCTCCTGCGCCACTGCGGTGGGTGCAGCGACGGCAAGCGCCAAAACCGATGCGCCCGCGAGACCTATTTTACTCGTAAGTTTTGTTCTCATTCGTTTACTCCCTTGTGCCGCTCTTTGTTGATCGGCTTATTTTATTTGCCACTTTAGTGTGATCACTCCAGCAACTCGGCCGGGCGGCGGTATCGCGTCGATCAGACCTAAATCGATCAAATCAAACGATTTTGCGACCACATTGGCGACGATTTAGAAGGGCTGAATACCGGTTGATCAAGACCATATCTGAAATTCTCTCTCAACAGTGCCAAAGAGCAACATCTACAGTCTGCAATACTGCCGCAAGGTCAGCTACGACTGCAGCACCAGGAGATTCAGGCGTTTTCAAGGTTTACGTCTATTTCCCACAATTTCAGCGCTCGTTTGGGATCACAAAAAAGTGTAGCCGGACTTCTGTTTTAGACATGGGCGTCAGAGCGTCCCAAAACGGGATCACTGTCACGGAAGGACGCTCAAAATGGAATTCACTCAAAGCCGAACCGTAAAAATCATCGCGATCTTACTACTCCTCGCCGCAATTTCTCAGCCGATCTATACAGCGCTCTATCTCGGGGCGCCCGAAATTGACCGCAAGCTAATTTGGGGCATTGAGGGGCTCATCTTTGTCGTGCTTGCAGCTTTTTCTGGATCGGCTTTGGTCATGGCAAAGCGCTACACGCTGGGCTTCTCGGCCATTGCCTTCAGCGCGGCATTGAACGTTATTCAAGTCGGCGTTGGGGTCACGCAGTTCGACCCATTCCGCGAAGCCGCGACAGCCAACCCGGAACTTGGCGGTGTCGCTTATTCCGTCGTTGCGTTCTCATTCTTCGGCTACAATGCTGCCAAAATCCTTTGGGCCTCGCCGCGATTGTCTTTGGCATGGCGAAGATGAACCAGGGCGGAAGACTTGTCGGTGGGCTCACCGTTTTGTTTGGGGCGGCAGCATTCGCGACCAACTCAATCATTGTTGTGATCAGCCGCGACGGCTTCCTGCCTTCACCCATTGCTGGCGGCACCGGCGTTGTCGCAACGCTACTTTTAGCGCTTTGCCTCTTCAGCGTCGCCGACGACTCCTAAGGTCTGAGTTTCACCGGGCGCCCGAGCAGGGCCGATATATCGGCGACGAGGTCTTCGTTGCTCATCGGCTCGCCTTGCCCGGTGGACAACTCTTCTGCGGCTTCAGCTTCGAGCGCCGCGAGATCTCGCGTACGCCGCGCCTTGACTTTCCAGGCTGCGATCAAACCGTCTGCGCGAGATCGATCACCCGCCTGCAAGGCATCACGCACGGCGTTTAAGATAGCTTTGGTGGTGAAGAGATGCTCCGTCTCGAGGTCGATTCCAGGCGGACGGCCTGAGCCTTTAACCCGGCCGCCAAGCCCCTGACGCAGCATAAACCGGCCGGACATCCCACTCGCTGTTCCGGCTTGGAGTTGCGCCCGCCCTCGTTTATCATTCGGGTTTAGATCTGTGACTCGGAACCCATAAAGCGCGGCCCAACGGCCATAGGTCGTTAGTGAAATTCCAAGGGCAGCCGGAATCTCGGTTGGTGTTTCACCTGCCCGCGCCCGGCGTTCAGCTTCAGCGGCCAATTGACGACGCGTTTCTATCGGGAGGCTTCGTAAATCTGGCATAGCCGATAGTTTAGATTGCCGCTGACCCCAGTCGGATTTTCAGTCATCCCGAGCATGCGTCATTTGACGTATGTGCACGGCCCCAGCCTCTTATACGCTCCTCTCTACTAAACAGTCGGGGAGACTATCATGACAGTGAAGAGACTAAGCACGCTAACCGGAACTTTGCTGACGGCTGGGGTTGTGGCGAGCTGCGGTGGTGGCGGCGAGGCAAGTCCTTCCGATGCATCCGAACCGAGTGCTGCACCCGCATCAAACCAAGCGGAATCAGAGGCCCCCGAAAGCTCGGCCGCGGCACCGCGCGAGCTTGATTACAGTCCGATCACGGCTTCTGGCCCGAGCGATGCGCTCGCCCAGGTAAATGCCCGCGCCGAAATCCGGCGGATCGTAATTATGGAAACCGGTCAAGATATAGACGAGGTGCCGCTTGAAGCGAGTTGGCCTTATGGAAATTGCACCGACGCGGCCTCGTTAATCCCGCCCCCTCTGAAAGGGTGGCGGCTGTTTTCAATGTCCGCTGGCGAGTGGCCGCAAGGTTCGGACTTCGCGCGAATGAGCTTCAGCTTCATCGAGGAAAACACATCCCCCGGCACCGCGGAATACAATGACACGAAGCAAGATATCGCCTTCTACATAAGCTCTGGCACACCGAGCGTGGACAGTATGAAAGAGGCTTATTCCAACCCGCAACTCACATCCATGATGCTGGCGCCTGGGCCCTACAATTATCCGATCCAAAAGGCGCCAAAGGACTACCCAGGTCGTGCAGTGCTGCTCGGTGACTATTTTGTTCAAATCGAGGGAACCGGCAAAGACGTAGACGTCTATTTCGCCAAGGTCATCGAATGCGGGATCGCAAGCGGCCTCGTGGCAGGTGGCGTAGACTTAACCACCCTCCGCGCGGAGCCATAATGCAAGCGGTGCTTTAGACCGTTTCGATCTCTTTTGGGGCTTCGGTCTTACGCTCTTCCTTCGCTTTGCGCGGCTTAGGGAGCAAGCGGAACCGGGTCTGGCACCAGGCCCAGCCGACGCCCACATCAAGCAGCGCGTCCCCGCGCCCACATGGGCACATGAACTCAAACACGCCCCAAACGGCATAGGTCTCGCCTTTCACCAGCGGCACCGGCTCGCCCGTGACGTGATTAGGAGAATCGTCGACACACAGGACGAGGTCGCCATCGTTTACATTATAAGACATGGCCGCTCCCATAGCACAGAGCACCCCCGCAGCCTATGGCCTAGAAAGAGAGACGTAGCGACAGCCTCGCCGCCAACTCTCTGCTTGCAAGCGCCAAGTCTTATTGAGAGACTGACCCAGCACAAACGGGAGAGGCCTCAACATGACCCACACGCTTAGACTCAGATCTTTCGCGGCAGGGGCCGCGCTGCTCATCACCCTCCCCGCCTGCACCACGATCCCCGCTCCCTCGCCAAGCGCAGAGCAGGTCCACGCAAACGCCATCGTCCTCGACGCCCATGCCGATATCGCCCTGCCCGACACGTCCCCGCTCTATCTCGGCGCGGATGGCCAGTCCAAGGTCGCAACCGACAAGCTCAAGGCTGGCGGCATGGACGCCGTCATCATGGCCCTCGCCACCGGACCGAAACCGCGCACCCCAGAAGGCCGCGCCCAAGGCGCCGCTGAGGTCGCCGCCAAACTGAGCGCCATAAAAGCCCGCGTCGCCGCCGATCCAGAGCGCCTCACCTTCGCCCGCACCGCCGATGAGGTCCGCGCCGCGCAAGCGCAAGGCAAAACTGCCATCATTCTCGGTTTCCAGAACGCCCTCGCCCTGGAGCGCGATGTCTCCCGCCTCGACGCCCTCTATGCCGATGGCGTGCGCGTGTTCGGCCTCACCCATATGGGCCACAATGATTTTTCAGACTCCTCACGCCCGCTCTTCAATGGCGAGACCGGCACCTATGAAGTCACCGAAGAGCATGGCGGACTGTCGGAGCTCGGGCGCCAGGCCGTGCAGCGCATCGACGCGCTCGGCGGCATTGTCGATGTCTCGCAAATGTCCAAGGCCGCCACCCTGCAAGCCATCGAGCTGAGCGACACGCCGATCATCGCCACCCACTCTAACGCCAAACAGCTCTCAGACGTCACCCGCAACCTGTCCGATGAAGAGATTGACCGCATCGGCGAGACCGGCGGTGTCATCCACATTGCCGCCTTCAGCGCCTATCTGGCCGACCTGACCTCGCCAGAGAAGCGCAGCGCCATTTGCGACGTCCGCCTCGCCGCCGGCCTGCCGGAGACCTATTCCTACCCGTATGAGCTCTATTGGGAACTCGAAGACGAAGCCGAAAGGATCAGCTTCCTAACCAATATGCGCGAACTGGTCGGGCGCGAGGACGTCGCCCGCATGGTCGACCATGTGGACTATGTGGTCGGGCGCATCGGCATTGACCATGTCGGTATCGGCACAGACTTCAACCATGGCGGCGGCATTGTCGGCTTCACCGAAGCAGACAGCGCCCAAAACGTCACCGAAGAACTCCTCCGCCGCGGCTATTCTGCGAGTGATGTGGAGAAGATCTGGGGCGGGAATTTCCTGCGGGTGCTTGATGAAGCGAGCGGGCGATGAGACAGACGTTTCAAACTTTCTTAAACGGAACATCACGAAGTCATCGATCGCCAACAAAATCGAACATCAATCGGGCTGAATAATACATGGCCCGGCATCGTTCGATTATCAGCAATCAAAGGACGCTGGAAAGCAGTGACTTTCCGTCTAAGAAATTCTCGACGTTCGACTGGGCCAACTGTGCTTGTGCGAAGAGCGTCTCAAAAGTTGCGCCGCCCTGATGTGGGGACAAAATGACGTTTGGAACGTCAGCCCAGCGGGCGCTATTGGTTGGTTCCGGATCAAATACATCCAGACCCGCACCGCCAATCCGATTCGATTTCAATGCATCAATCAACGCAGCCTCATCGACCACACTCCCGCGTGAGACATTCACAAGAACGCCCTCGGGACCAAGTCGGTCGAGGATATTGCCATTGATCAGATGGCGCGTTGTATCGTCCGGGCGGCAGCAAACCACCAGGCCGCGGCATTGATCTGCGAGGTCTTCGAGCGAAGCGACATAAGGCGTCTCGATTTCTGGTTTAGGACGCGGGCCCCACCATTTCACGTCAATGCCAAATGGCGTCAATCGTGCGAGCACTTCTTTACCGATCGAGCCGAGCCCGACGATCCCTACTGGCATGTTTCGGATCGAGTGACGGAGCGGCGGCGCTGCGCCGACCCACTGATCCGTCATGATATAGTCTTGCGTCTGCGGAATACGTAGGAGCAGTGAGGTCATTAGAGCGACGGCGAGATCGGCCACATCACCTGAATTCATGCCTGGAGCGTTGGTGACCGCAATCCCGCGCGCGCGACACTCGCCGAGATCGATATTGCTAAATCCGGCGGATACGGATGCCACCATTTTGAGGTTGGGAAAGCGAGACAGCATGGCCTTGTCGAGCTTCTCAATACTGGCCGAGAGTAGAATATCGACATCGGTGCCATGGTTAGCGATCGTTTTCTCGACATCTCCATCCGTCTCCAACCAGTTCCAACGTTTGGGTCGGTTCGGAAAGAGTGTGTGCATTTCGGAATGCATGGCGAGCACGGTGGCGTCGTGGGTCATTTACGCAGTCTCATCTGAGGATAAGTAGGGAAACCCGCGCGCTCGCTTCGATTACTCGTCTCGAGCGCGCAGTTTCGATAGGCGGTTTGTTCTAGATGCTCAAATCGAGCGCATTGTAATCGTGAAGCGAGGCCTTCGCGGCTTCATTCCATTCATAGGACAAGCCCTTCTCGACGAATGGCTGATACTCGTACGGCGTCTCATTTGGGAAGCGCTTGCGCCGAGCATCAATACCGAAGCCGATCACCTCAGAACGTTTGGCAATCAGTTCCTCATCAAAGACCTGGACAGCGCTGTGCGTGCCCGCGCCGGTAACACCGAGGACTGAACTTCGACGGTGAAAGCCCATATTGACCGTGATGCGTGGCTCAAAGCCCGTATTCGCGAAAGAACCATGCACGAGCTGGCGATTGCACATCACAACGTCGCCGGCATCACAGACCAGCGGTACGGTGTCCGCAATCCGCTCGCTGCCAGACTCCGCAACCAATTGCTTGATATCGACCTTGCCGAGCTTATGGCTGCCGGGCAGGACCCAAACCCCATTTACGGCGGTGCTGCCATAGACTTGGGCCATGAAGTTGAAGCCGTGAATGCCATCATCAAAGTCTTCGCTGTCCCAATGCGTGGTGCCGTCCTGATGCCAAGACACGGCCGCGCCGATGCCGGGTTCTTTGATAAATAGGCTCTCATTGAACGGCGCGAAGTCTTTCCCGTTAATGTCCTCGGCCACCTTGAGCAATTGCGGATGTCCATAGACGCGCAGACAAGTTTCAGAAAACTGCAGCGAGCCGAGCAAAATGAACGGTGCAGCGGCGGGTGCGTCGTCGGCCGCTTTTGGCTCAAGCAGTTTTACCTGGTGGCGCCCGTTCGCGAGGGCAGAACCACCTAAAGGGTCGCCCAATGGCTTTGACCAGACCAGCGTTGTGGTCTCACAATCTGCGCCAAGGGCTGGCGCTCCATCGGCTGTCAGTTTCTCGCCCGGTCCCACAGGGAACCGCTCTTTCATCTCGGCGAGGTCTTGTTTGATGTCGTCCAGCTCATCCTGATAAAGGACGCCCGTGAACACATAGAACCCATACTTCTTGTACGCGTCGACGATGTGACCCGCGAGATTCCCATCGGCGTCATATTCAATCGGCCCACGATTATCCAAAGCCATGGCGCGCTTGTGTCCGGAGATGAGATAATCCCGCATCGCATCTGAATCATCTCCGTAATGTGCGGCGCATGCTTCGATGGACTCCATATAATGAGGGTCTGACATGTACGAATCCTCCCTTTTATTTAACGTTGTTAAAATTTAAACAGTGTTTAATTCTTGTGTCAATTGGAAAATCGACCTAAGGATTCCAAATGGCAGTCGAAACGCTCAGTTCACACGAAACAACGCGCTCAAAGAATATGGCGAAACGCCGGGAGACGATCCTGCGTGAAGCCCACGCGCTTATTGCGGATGAGGGCTTTGAGGCTTTGAAGATTCGCGACCTTGCAGCACGCGCCGGTCTGACCGTGCCAACAATTTACAATCTGGTCGGCGGCAAGAATGAAATCCTAGCCGTCATCATTGAAGAAATGGTGGTGCAACTTCGTGCGATCCAGAACGAGGCGAAGATTGACCCGGTCGAGAAGTCGTTTGCGAAGCTGATCAACGATCTCGCAGATCACTTTGCCACCAATGAAGCTTTCTTTCGTGCCGCCTTTATCGCCGGTGACCGTAGCGGACTGTTCGAGCAAAGCTCTGGCGAGGGGATCTTCGCACATTTCGTGCAGCAACCGATCGAAGCCTGCTCGCGGGCCGTTGAAGCGGGACTCCTGCGCGGTCAAATTGCACCGGAAGTGCTCGGCCCTCAGATCTACGGCTGCTATCGCTTGGCGAGACAGGATTGGGCGAACGGGTATTTCGATTTGGATGGATTTAGAAAACAGGCGCTGATTGGCGTGTTTTTATGCCTCGCCTCGGATGCTAAACCCGCCTTTCGAGAAAGACTGATGAGTAAGGTCGCAAGCCTGACGAGCGGCTAAACCAACCCAATCTACACGTCTATTTTTGCTCGCAATGCAGACACCTCCCCCTAAAGGCCCAGCTCTTCTTCTCGGAGTTTTTTGACTTGGTCTCGGAGGCGGGCGGCATCTTCGAAGTCGAGATTGGCGGCGGCTTCACGCATTTGTTTTTCCAGATCCGCGACGACAGCCTGTAGGTTGTGGCCCTGGCCTGGCTCGTAGGCGGCCTGGTCCTCGGCGACCGCTTTCCGGCGGGATTTGCCGCCTTTCAGCTGGGTGCGGCCGCCTGGCTTTTCGCCAAGCTCACCCAGGATGTCGGCGACTTCGCGTTTGATCGTGGTCGGGGTGATGCCATGTTCGGTGTTATAGGCTTCTTGTTTCTCGCGGCGGCGCTCGGTCTCATCCATGGCGCGCTGCATCGAGCCGGTAATCTTGTCGGCATATAGAATAACGCGCGCATCCGCGTTCCGGGCGGCGCGGCCAATCGTCTGCACCAGCGAGGTTTCAGAGCGCAGGAAGCCCTCTTTGTCGGCGTCGAGAATGCCGACCAGGCCGCATTCCGGGATGTCGAGGCCTTCGCGCAACAGGTTGATACCGACCAGTACGTCGAACTCGCCGAGGCGTAGATCGCGGATGATCTCGATCCGCTCCACCGTGTCAACATCGGAGTGCATATAGCGGACTTTGATGCCCTGCTCGTGCAGATACTCGGTCAGGTCTTCGGCCATCTTTTTGGTCAGCGTGGTGACCAGGGTACGATAGCCCGCGGCGGTTGTGGTGTGGATCTCCGCCGTCAGGTCGTCGACTTGGTTGGTCGTACCGGTTGAGACCGGACGGACCTCGACTTCCGGGTCGAGGAGGCCAGTCGGGCGGATTACTTGCTCGGTGAAGACACCGCCAGTGCGCTCCAGCTCCCAAGGCCCCGGCGTCGCCGAAACATGCACCGTCTGCGGCCGCATCGCCGTCCATTCTTCAAACTTCAACGGCCGATTGTCTAAACAAGAAGGCAACCTGAAGCCGTATTCGGCGAGCGTGCGCTTTCGCGAGAAGTCGCCTTTATACATGGCCCCGATTTGGGGAACGGTTTGGTGCGACTCATCGACAAAGACGAGGGCGTTATCCGGAAGATACTCGAACATGGTTGGGGGCGGATCGCCGGGTTTGCGTCCCGTTAGATAGCGGGAGTAGTTTTCGATCCCGTTGCAGCTACCGGTCGCAGCCATCATCTCAAGATCATATTGGACACGCTGCTCAATCCGTTGCGCCTCGAGAAGCTTCCCCTCTTTTTGAAAGTGCTCGAGCGTTTGTTTGAGCTCAACTTTGATTTGATCAATCGCCTGATTGAGTGTCGGGCGAGGCGTCACATAGTGGCTGTTCGCATAGAGCTTGATGGCAGGAAGCGTTTCGGATTTCCGTCCCGTCAGCGGATCGAACTCAGTAATACTCTCCAATTCATCGCCAAAGAAGGAGAGTTTCCACGCGCGATCTTCATAGTGCGCTGGGAAGATATCAATAATATCGCCCTTCATGCGGAAACTACCCCGCTGGAACGCCATGTCATTGCGCGTGTATTGTAGCTCTACGAGCAGTTTGGCGACCTCTCGTGGATCGATCCTTTGTCCCGCTTCGAGCTTTCGCGTCATCGACGTGTAGGTCTCAACCGAGCCTATGCCGTAAATGCAGGATACGGACGCGACGATGATACAATCATCCCGCTCCAGGATCGCTCGCGTAGCCGAGTGACGCATCCGATCGATCGCTTCGTTGATAGAGCTTTCTTTTTCAATGTAGAGATCGCGCCGTGGAACGTAGGCTTCCGGTTGATAATAGTCATAGTATGAGACGAAATACTCGACCGCATTATCCGGAAAGAAGGATTTGAACTCTCCGTAAAGCTGCGCCGCGAGCGTTTTGTTCGGAGCGAGGATCAAGGCTGGGCGTTGTGTGGCTTCAATAATCTTCGCCATCGAAAACGTTTTACCTGTCCCCGTAGCACCAAGCAAAACCTGATCACGCTCTCCGGCCTGAATGCCTTCTACAAGTTCAGGGATAGCGGTACGCTGATCTCCCGCCGGCTCATAAGGCGAGCTCACTTTAAGCTCAATTCCGCCTTCTAGCTTTTCCCAGCGCCGATCTGGCCGATGCGGGGTCCACTCGCTAGACGACAAGCCACCCACGGCGTCCAGGGCCGCACCGCTAAGATTCACAATACCGCGCGCTTCTGAGAGGCGAGGACCACTATCATTAGTCATGTCCCTTAATTAGGTACTTTTCGGATCATCGCAAACAAAAAGGGCGGCCATAAGGACCGCCCGTTTCGACTACTGAACGTCTTTGTCTACATCCCGCAGGTTGTTGCCAAGAACCGTTCCATTTCGGTCAAGATCTGGTCTTTGTGCTCTGGCAGCCACTTGTTTCCCTGGTGACCCATCTGCTTCAGAATGATGAATTCACTTTCTGGCTGATCTTTCTTGATCGCATTGTAGAAGTCGCGGCTGTGAAAAATCGGCACACGCACATCATAGTCACCGTGATAGAGCATTATTGGGATATTCACATGCTCAGTGTTCGCCTGAGGATCCATACCTTTAACAGTATTTCCCTGAACGATCCGTTGAATACGGTTGGCGCCCCATTCATTGCCGAGACGGGCAAGATTTGCCACACCTGCACCAGCAATTGCGCACTGGTATGGGCTGTCCGGGCGAACAGAAGCGGCGATAGCGGCGAAGCCACCATAGGAGTATCCGTGGATCGCGATTTTATCCGCGTCGACATAACCGTTTTCTACGAGCCAGGTTGCAGCATCATCCTTGTCATCCTGCATTTTTTGCCCCCATTCACCGTCGCCTGCCGTCCACAAGGCACGGCCCCAACCGTCGCTACCGCGATACTGAGGTCTCAGCACAATGTAGCCACGGCTCGCAAAATATTGAGTCCAACCAGAATTGTCGAAATTATCAAAGTCACGCGCCCAAGGCCCGCCATGCGGGTGGATAATGGCACCGCGTGCTTTTTGTCCCTCTTGGTAGCCAGCCGGCAGTGTGATGAGAGCAGGAATCTTCATACCGTCCCGGGCATCATAGTAGACGAATTTTGATTCGCCGAGACTTTCAGTATCGATCCAGGGGCGCTGCGAGCCAATCACAGCAACTTTGGACTTATCTACGAGCAGGAAATATGCTGGCGGGAAGTCCCCTGCACTGACCGTAAACAATACACGATTACGATCGCTCGTATAATCATTAAGGCTGACGTTTTTGCCGGGAAATGCCGCTTCCAAACCATCCTGAATGGCCTTCATTTCAGGGTCTAGCCAATACGTCGTCGTAGAGGGCCCCGCATATCGGAAACCAAGCACTTCGCCGAAATCTTCCTGCCGCTGCGACCTAATAATATCAGTAATATTGAATTCCGGATGCGCGAACACGGGTTCAGCGCTGAATGTATTTGTCACGACATCATAAAGATAAACAGAAACTTTATCGTCAAACATATCCGTCAAAACGAAGTAGTTGTTTGTTCCTTCCTGACGAGCAACTGGCGACATCGTATACCTATCCGATATCTGAGTAGTTAGCCCTTCTTCGGTTTCAAGCGTGTTAGTCTCTGGGTTGAGTAAGCGGATGTACTGACGCCAAGCCCCATCCTCGAACTCAAGCTTCGTCGCTGTCGTCACAGTGCCGTCTCGAGAGCTAATACCGTAGCGCTCTTCGTCACTGGCTTTGTAGAGAAACTTCTCGCGCCCGGTTTCCAAGTCATGCTCAAAGTAGCTAGTTCCATTTTTGGTTGTAGCTCGAGAAATGATGATCTTTGAAGGATCGAGCGGAAGCAAGGAAGCTACAGCGGTTTCGCCGACAAGCTCGAAACAGCGAAGCATCATTTTACTGGCACCAACTTCCGCGCGGCCATTTGGCAAGTCGTCAATCTTTTTGATCCGTTCGTTGCCCATGTAGGCTTTTTGCAGATACTTTTTTGTGGAGCCGGTAGTTTTACCTTCGCCGCACCCTTGGAGCGCGCCAGTATACGGCTGTACTGTAAACCAAAGCGACTTTTTTTGCTTGAGCGCGCTGGCCGCGAAAAAGAGCGTTCGTCCGCTTGATGGCGTAATATTTGACGGGACAAGCGGCTTCGAGACGTCGACATCACCGCTGATGTCCCAATAGGCCGCAGCGCCTTGCTCACCATCGCGAGTTGGGTCGGCAATGACGCCAACTAACATATCTCCCTCAATTGACATGGAGACACTCGAAACAGACGGGAATTTGGCAAAATCCTCGCTGCTCAACGACTTAACATCAGAGTGGGCGGCAAATGCAAAGCTGGCCGCAATCGAGACTGCAAGCGATAAACGTTTAATCATATAAATCCCCTGGATTTTCATTCTCTATTCGTTGCACATCATTCTATGTCCGTCGCCAATTCGTTATGGTCAAGGCTAAGAATGTAAATACGCATCACAGTTTCGCGATAATCAGCAAATTCATGCCCCTCCGACAGTGATCTGAAAGACACAGCAACCCAAGCAAGTCAGTATTCTGATCACATTTTCCGCAAGATTGCTTGTCGATTGGAAGTGTAGCGGGCAGTTATTCCTCGATAAGGGACTGAGAAAATTTAGGTCCCCTATTAGCGTTGAACGAATAAAGAATTTCCCAGCCGGGAAATCAGGGGTTAGATATGAAAAGATTCTCGTACCGGAAATCGGTATTAAGTGGCGTCGCGCTTGGCGCATTGACTTTGTCAGGCACTGCAATCGCCCAAGAAAACAACGATGAGGTTGTTGTAGAAGTCGTCGAAGAAGCTGTAGATGACGAAGCTCGCCAAGAGAAAATCGTGGTGACAGGTTCATTGATTGCTCGCGACGAGTACAGCTCTGCGTCTCCAATTCAAGTTATTACCGCCGAAGTCGCGACGCTTGAAGGCCTCGTCGACACAGCAGCACTCCTACAAGGATCTTCCCTCGCTGCGGGCTCAACCCAGCTAAACAATACTTTCCAGAACTTCGTCACCAATGGCGGCGTTGGCACCCAGACAATCGACCTCCGCGGGTGTGGTGACACACGTACATTGGTTCTGATCGACGGTAAGCGTCCTGGTCCTTCTGGGACACGTGGTGCAGTTGCGGCGCTTGACTTGAACGTTGTACCACAGTCAATCATTTCTCGTGTCGAAGTTCTTAAAGACGGCGCTTCTACCGCATATGGTTCTGACGCGGTTTGTGGTGTGGTCAACATCATCACGCGTGACAGCGTCGACGGCCTTGAACTCAACGGTAATTTTGTTTTACCGGAAGAGAGCGGCGGCGAAGAGTTTCGTCTGAGCGCAGCGTATGGCTTCGAAGTCGGCGACAATATGGACTTCACGATTTCTGCAGAATATCGTTTGCAGCAAGAGCTGGACAATTCAGACCGCAGTTATTTGGAGTGTGGGCAAGACAGAGTTCGTGACCCAGAAACAGGACAGCTAATCGATCGCTTGAACCAATCTGCGACAGCGACCGACCCAAGCATTAATTGTAGCAATCTGTATCACAATACAGCGATTGATGCGTTTTCAGGCCAACGTCTTGTCCCATCTCCAGATGGTATCACAGTCCCGACGATTTTTGGCGGAGCAATTCCAGGGTACCGCCCACGTGTTGGCACCGGAACAAACCCAGATGGAACACTTTTTTACGAAGATATTCTGGATGCGCCATTCTTGGACAATGAAGACTTTTTCCCGCAAAATGAAAACATCGCTTTGTTTGCGACCGCTGACATCGACATCGGCGGCCTAACGTGGGATTCAGAAGTCCTGTTTAACCGCCGTGAAACCGAAATCGAAGGTTGGCGTCAGTTCTTCCCACTCGTCGGATCTGCAACAAACCCAGCTGGTAACAACCCTTTTTACGGTTACATCAGCGACCCAACATACTCCAACAGCTTGAACAGCTTGGTGCGACCGGTTCTTCCGTTCCCGACCTATGACAAAATCACTGTTGATTACTATTCGTTATCGTCCAGCCTCTCAGGCGGATACGGTGATTTCCTTCCTGATTGGGGTTGGAAAGTTGATGGTACATATTCGCGCGGTGAAGGAACCTATGAGGGGAACGAAATCCGTGCGTCTCTTTCAGGTGACTGGGGTATTGACGGTGTACAAGATACCAATGGCGACGGTCTGCCAGATACGGTGGCTCCGCCAACTATTAACTTGTTCGACCCGAGCGTTCTTTCAGGTGCAGCACTCGATCAACTGGTTGGGGCCGTTGGCGGTTACCAATCTGGTGAGACAGTCTACGAACAGACCACCCTCACGGGTGTAACTTCTGGGACACTGTTTGAACTTCCAGCTGGCGAAATTGGTGCTGCTGTTGGTATCGAGTATCGCAAGTTCAGCATCGACGATAATCCAGGTGAACTGACGCAAAGCGGCGACATCTGGGGTTCTTCTACTGCCGGACCAACTGTTGGTGAGAACAATGTTATTGAGCTCTTCGGTGAATTAAGCGTTCCAATCCTGAAAGGCCAACCGTTCGCAGAAGACGTTGAGTTCTCTGGGTCTTTCCGGACCTTTGAATACGATCTTGGCGGCTCTGATACGATCTACAAGCTTGGTTTAAATTGGCAGGTCAACCCAACTTTCCGTGTGCGTTCAAGCTACGGTACGTCATACCGTGCACCAGCGCTGTTTGAACTCTTCCTTCAAGACCAAACTGGTTTCCAAGGACAGTCAGCGATCGACGTTTGTGTCGACTGGGGTCAGAGCACGAATGAAAACATTCGGGCAAACTGTGCTGCAGCAGGCATTCCAGAAGACTATATCGGTGCGGGTTCTTCTGCCCTGATCACAACTTCAGGCGGTGGAGACACGCTAGAATCAGAAAGCGGTAAAACGTTCACAGCAGGTATCGTTTTCACGCCAACCTTCTCTGACATCAACGTTGCGATTGATTATTACGAAATCGAAATCAACGATCAGATTACCACTCTGAGCGGCGCACAAATCGTTGGTGGCTGTTATGGTTCCCCGAACTTCCCGAACGACTTCTGTGATCTCTTCGAGCGCGCACCAGCAAGTGATCCGGTTGCACCATTCCGTGTCGACAACATACGTGCGTCGACGCTAAACGTGGACTCTCAACAGCAACGCGGTATCGATCTTGAGGTTCGTTACCAGGCGGACCTCAACTTTGGTGAACTCACAGTCGAAGGCAGCATCAACTGGGCGCTTGAACGTTTTGTCGACGTCTTTGGTTCTGACTTCAATATCGGTGTCGATGATCTCGATTTTAACGGAACAGTTGGTTTCCCAAGCGTGGTTGGTGACGTCTCGGTCCGTCTGGATCGCGGTGATTGGACTTATTCTTGGTTCACTGACTACACAGGTCGCCAAGACAATAACCGTAACTTCGCAAATGATCTGAACCAGCCTGCCAACTACTTTGGCCTGCAAGGTCTCTATGACGTGAACACTGAGGCAGAATTCCGTCACGGTGCATCAGTGCGCTGGGCCGGTGATACTTGGAGCGTAACCGCTGGTGTTCGGAACATCTTCGACGAAGAGCCACCACAAGTCTCTGATCTGCTTACCGTTGTTGGTAACACGCCAATCAATGGTACCGGATATGACTTCCGCGGGCGTCGCGGGTTTGTGAGCGTGTCCAAAGTCTTCTAAGACCAACATTCTTGTACATTTCCCGAAAAGGGCGGCTTGTTTGAGCCGCCCTTTTTATTTTGTGCGCGCCCCCCACGCTGCGTTCCCCGAACCACCACAAGGTGGCCGCTGTCGCGGCAAAGGTCGCGGTCTTGGCAATACTCGATTGACTGATTTAATCCGCGCTAGACCAAATCTCCAAGGTGATCGCCTATAATAGTGTGGTCAGGATCGGCTAAGTTAGCACCGCCCCAGCGATGACTCGCTGCAATCGCCGCCTCCGATTTGAGCCTCGCCCCTAAACCGTGCCAGCGCCTTCTGCACGTGAGATGGCGAGCTCAGCTTCTGCCTCTTGAGTGGCGGCAGACAGTTGAAGCTCAAGAAACTTACTTCATACTGCTATCGTCGTTCTTCGTGCGCGACCCTTTGGCGTCTCTCGAAAAGAACCTGCCAGACGCCCCAATGAGGTACCGACTAGGCCGAATACACAACCACCCGCAGCACGCGGTGCCGCACCAAATAAATCTGCCATAATCTTTCGTTCCCTACATAGAACCAAGTGATCGGGTGACGATGCCGATCGATATGTAGGAAAGCTTGTGCGAGACCTAGCCCCGCAAACCCGAGCGCTCGACCACAATGAAAAAGCTCACCATAATCATGTCCCGCCAAAGCGATATCCACAGCGAGTTGCTCGTGCCGGGAACGATGGGCGCCTTCGATAATAGCATGCCATTGCGGACACCGGTCAGCCAAATTGATGATCAGCCGCTTGCCGATTTGATCGCGCGATGCCTACAAATAATCCAGGAATTCCGGGTCATGCCGATAGGCGCCATCGCAAAATCGTCCGTCACAACGACAAGATAATTCAGCGATTGGAAAGCTCGGCCATCGCCACGATGACCGCAAAGAATCATCGGCAAGGCCTGCCAACGCATAGTGCATAAAAATTCTCGCCTCGATGTTCAGAGGCGAGGATAGATTGACTTAAATTCGGTTGGCTCGATCGCAGCGTTTAAACTGTTACGCTTGTACGATCGAAAGCGCGGCGGTTTTGCAAAGCCTCGATTGCGGCAACATATTCAGCTTCCAGCTTATCGACATATTCGGCGGTGCTCATGCGGGAATTGACCGCGCCAATCCCCTGCCCGCAGCCCCAAATATCCTTCCAGGCCTTAGCTTCCTGATTTCCACCTGAGCCAAAGTTCATGGCACTTGGATCGCTTTCTGGCAGATCGTTTGGATTGAGACCGGCCTTCGCAATTGACGGTGCGAGATAGTTGCCGTGTACACCCGTGAAGAGGTTCGAATAGACAATGTCTTTCGCGTCGCTTTCGACGATCATGTCCTTATAGCCTTCAACCGCATTGGCTTCGTGGCAAGAAATAAACGCTGAGCCGATGTAGCCAAAGTCCGCGCCCATCGCTTGCGCCGCAGCAACAGCGCCGCCATTGCCCATTGCACCAGACAGAGCGAGCGGACCGTCAAAGAATTCACGAATATCTTGGATCAAGGCGAGCGGTGAGATGGTACCAGCATGACCGCCAGCACCTGCCGCAACCGCGATCAAGCCGTCGGCGCCTTTCTCGAGCGCTTTTCGGGCGAAGATCGTGTTGATGATATCGTGAAGAACGATTCCGCCATAAGAGTGGATCGCCTGGTTCACTTCCTCACGCGCGCCGAGCGACGTGATGACGACTGGCACTTTATACTTCACACACATCTCAACATCATGGTCGAGGCGGTTATTGGTTTTGTGAACGATCTGGTTCACCGCGAATGGCGCGGATGGACGGTCTGGATTCTTTGCGTCGTACTCAGCAAGTTCCGTCGTGATCCGATCAAGCCACTCATCCAGCTGCGCTTCAGGGCGCGCATTCAAAGCCGGGAATGAGCCGATCACACCGGCTTTACACTGCGCAATCACCAAGTCTGGGTTTGAAATGATAAAGAGCGGGCTTCCGATGACCGGGATGCGAAGGTTCTGAAGGACAGGAGGTAGCGCCATAATGGGTCTCTCATTGCTTTCCGTTTACGTTAGCGTTGAGGTAGCATTCGCGGACCATTAGGCAAGCCCTTCCCACAGGGCATTTGCACGGCTTTGGCGTTGCGTGAGGCTTGCCTCAAAGCGTGCATTGCGCCAAATCCGGGCAAGGAAGATTCCAAAAGGGGTTCAGCATTCATGGCAGATGGTATGCTCTCGCTTTCCAGTCGCTTCGATGAAGCAACAGAAGCCGATTGGCTAAGTGCTGTTGAAAAAGCACTGAAAGGCGGCGGAATCGAAAGAATCACGCGGCAAACACGCGACGGTCTCAAAATCCATCCGCTCTATCGCGAAACAAATTTTGCGAGTGGCGATGATCCTCGGGGCGCCCCAGGTGAAGCACCGTACTTGCGCGGCGGCGCGTCGGAGCCGGACAAGTATCTGCCTTGGGACATCCGCCAGAGCTTCTCTCATCCAGACCCTGCGATCACCAATCAAGAGATCATGCGTGACCTAGAGCGCGGCGTGACTTCGATCCATTTGGGGATCGAATGCTCAGGTGAACGCGGCTGTATCATTACAAACCTCGATCAGTTGAGCACCGCCCTCTCCGGCGTGCGTGCAGACATTGCCACGATCAGCTTAGGACATCGCGGTGCGGGTTCCGGTGCCAGCGCAGCGGCGCTTTTAGCGCTGTGGGCTGACCAGCAAGAAACCCCAGAGGCACAGAAACTTGCCTTCAATATTTCGCCCCTTCGTCAACTGAGCTTCACTGGCAAGATTGGCGGCGGCATTGATGCAGCCATGGCGAAGACGGCCTCGCTGGTGAAACGTCTCGCGACTAAGTTCCCGGCCTCGAAGAGTCTCGCGGTCGATGGCCAAACCGCTCATGAGGCAGGCGCGAGTGAAGCCCAAGAACTTGGTATCCTGATCGCGGACGCCGTGGATACGCTGCGGCGCCTAGATGCTGCTGGGCTTCCTGCTGCAGAGGCGGCGAAACAACTTGTTTTCAAACTTGCGGTCGATGCGAATTACGGCGTTGGAATTGCGAAGTTGCGCGCGGCGCGGCGTCTATGGGCCCGCGTTCAAGAGGCGATGGACCTAACGCCGATTCCTATGGAAATCCATGCCGTGACAAGCGCGCGGATGCTGACCCGCTATGATGCGTGGGTGAACATGTTACGCGGAACAGCCGCCTGCTTTGCCGCGGCAACCGGCGGTGCTGACATGATCACGGTACGCGCCTTCAATGAGAGCTTCAGCGTTCCGGAAGAGCTCGGTCGCCGCATTGCACGAAACACGCAGATCATGGCCATGGAAGAAAGCGGCCTCGGTCGTATCGCCGACCCAAGTGGCGGCGCCTGGTTTACCGAAACCCTGGCAGAGGATTTGGCGCAGGCCGCCTGGGCAGAGTTCCAACAGATCGAAGCCGAAGGTGGCTTGGTGGAAAGCTTGGTCGCAGGCAAAGCCCAAGCCCGTATCGCGGAAAAGCGCGCTGCTCTCATGAAAGATGTGGCGCGTCGCAAAATACCCGTGACCGGCGTCAGCGAGTTTCCGCTTTTGGAAGAGATCTCTGCCCCCGTCGCAGACGTCTCGCGCCCGCCGCGCGGGGACGGTGTGGACCCGGTAGGTCTCACAACGCTCTTGCCAGACTATGAAGACAAACGCGGCGCCGACACGGTTGCTGAACCGCTGACCTGGATCTCCGTCGCGGAGCCGTTTGAAACCCTACGGGATCGATCCGAAGAGCACATGGAAAGGACCAGTGCGCGGCCATCGATCTTCCTCGCAACAATCGGCCCGCTTGCGGAGCACACCGCTCGAGCCGACTTTGCGCGCAACTTCTTTGCTGCAGGCGGCATTGAAGCGAAAGCGGCGCCTGTTCCTCCGAAAAGCGTTTCTGAACTCGCTGCCGCCTTTAGGGCCAGCGGATGCAAGGTCGCTGTCCTCTGCGGCGCTGATAAGCACTATGCAGAGGAAGCTGCGGAGGCCGCAAGCGCGCTTAAAGCTGCAGGTGCCGTGGCCCTATGGCTGGCCGGAAAACACGAAGCAGACAGCATAGATCGGCATATCTTTATGGGCTGTGACGTCGTGCATGAACTTACCATCGCCCTCGCAGAATTGAGAGTATCGTAAGATGAGCAAGTTCCCAGACTTCACCAAACTCGATCTCGGCGCCCTAGAGCCTGGAAAATCCGGCGCTCGCGACCGGACGCTCGCCACACCTGAAGGCATAGACCTTGCGACCGCCTATGGCGCGAGCGATGTGAAAGGCCTCGACTTTCTGGACGATTATCCCGGTCTCACGCCCTTCGGACGTGGCCCCTACCCAACCATGTACACGCAGCGCCCTTGGACGGTTCGCCAGTATGCCGGCTTCTCCACGGCAGAAGACTCCAACGCATTTTATCGCCGGAACTTGGCGGCAGGTCAAAAAGGCCTCTCTGTCGCGTTCGATCTCGCCACCCACCGCGGCTACGATAGCGACCATGTCCGAGTGAGCGGCGATGTCGGCATGGCCGGCGTGGCGATCGACAGTATCTATGACATGCGCACGCTCTTCTCAGGCATTCCGCTCGACCAGATGTCAGTGTCGATGACGATGAATGGCGCCGTTCTCCCGATCATGGCGCTCTATATCGTCGCCGCAGAGGAACAAGGCGTCGGTCCTGAGAAGCTCGCCGGAACAATTCAGAACGATATTCTGAAAGAGTTCATGGTCCGGAACACCTACATCTATCCACCAAAACCCAGCATGCGGATCATCTCGGACATTTTTGCCTACACGTCGCAAAACATGCCGAAGTTCAACTCGATTTCGATCTCCGGCTATCACATGCAAGAGGCCGGTGCGACGGCAGACCTTGAATTGGCCTACACGATCGCGGACGGCATTGAATATATCCGCGCGGGCGTAAATGCTGGGCTGGATGTAGATGCATTCGCGCCGCGCCTAAGCTTCTTTTGGGCGATCGGCATGAATACGTTCATGGAAGTCGCGAAGATGCGTGCTGCGCGTTTGATCTGGGCGAAACTGGTGAGCGAGGAATTCTCACCCAAGAACCCGAAATCGACATCGCTGCGGACGCATTGTCAGACCTCTGGTTGGTCTCTGACCGCACAGGACGTCTACAACAATGTCATCAGAACCTGCCTAGAAGCCATCGCAGCTGCAGGCGGTCAGACACAGAGTCTCCACACCAACTCGTTTGATGAGGCACTCGCTCTTCCGACAGACTTCTCGGCACGGATTGCTCGCAACACGCAGCTTTTCCTTCAGCAAGAAGCTGGCGCGGCGCAGACCATCGATCCATGGGGCGGTTCCTACTATGTCGAGCGGCTCACTCATGATCTCGCAGCGAAAGCGCTGACCCATATCGCGGAGGTCGAAAAGCTGGGCGGTATGCGCAAAGCGATCGAGGAAGGCATCCCGAAACTGCGCATTGAAGAAGCTGCAGCTAACACACAAGCGCGCATCGATAGCGGTGAGCAAACCGTGGTTGGGGTCAACAAATTCCTCCTTGATGAAGAGGAAGAAGTGCCGGTGCTAAAAGTCGACAATGCAACGGTTCGCCGGATGCAGCTGGACAAGCTGGCACGCCTGAAATCAGATCGCAGCCAAGCCGAAGTCGACGCCAAGCTCGACGCAATTGCCACCGCAGCCGCTGGCACGGAAGGTAACCTGCTCGCCCTTGCCGTTGATGCGGCGCGGGCTAAAGCGACCGTGGGCGAAATTTCTGAAGCGGTCGAGCGCAGTCAAGGTCGCCACAAAGCGGTGATCCGTTCAATCAAAGGCGTCTATGGCGCGGGCGTGAAAACGACTGAGCGGGCGAAAGAAGCCGTGGGCATGGCCGAAGCCTTCGAAGCCAAGCATGGCCGCCGCCCAAAAATCTATATCGCGAAGATGGGCCAAGACGGCCACGACCGCGGTCAGAAAGTTGTCGCCTCCGCGCTGATGGATCTTGGTTGGGATGTCGAAATCGGCCCCCTCTTCCAAACGCCCGAAGAGGCCGCTAAAGATGCGCGAGCGGCTGGTGTTGATATCGTCGCGGCGTCATCGCTCGCGGCTGGTCACCTGACCCTTGTGCCTGAACTCAAAAGAGCGCTCGGCAATGAAGGTGCGGCAGCGACACAGATCATCGTTGGCGGAGTCATCCCGCCGCAAGACTTTGATGCCCTTCGTGCGGCTGGCGCTTCTGCGATTTTCCCACCCGGAACTGTCATTGCGGACAGCGCCGTGGCGATGCTCGAAATCCTGACCGACGATGACGGCATTCAGGCGGCCGAGTGACCGTAAAGCCTTCAAACGCTGGCTATGCGCAGGAAGCGCCGCGCCTACTTCAGCGATATGAGGGGCTCGCGTCTGAAACGGTTCACGCGCAGTGGCGGCAATGGATTCCAGAAACGCCGTCGCGGGTCTTAGATATTGGTGCCGGCACCGGACGCGACGCGGCCTGGTTTGTCTCGCTGGGTCACACGGTCCTTGCTGTCGAACCAACGGATGAGTTGCGCGAGGGTGCGCAACAGCTGCACCCCGAGCCGGACATCACCTGGCTGAAGGACCAGCTCCCAGACCTCGCGCAAGTGAAAGCACGGTCTGAGCTTTTCGACGTCATCATGCTCAATGCGGTTTGGATGCACCTGACCGAAGAAGAACGCAAAACTGGGTTTGGAACGCTGGTCTCACTGATGGCCCCTGGTGCACATTTATTCATGAGCCAGAGACATGGGCCCGTCCCCAATGGTCGGCGTATGTTTGATGTCAGCGGGGATGAGACGATATCGTTCGCGCGCGCACATGGCCTTCGAACCCTATACAATGAACGCAGTGGCTCCCACCTCGCCGAAAACCGAAATCTCGGTGTTGAATGGACATGCCTCGTGTTTGAGAAATCCTGACACGAGGTGAGGCTTTTCAAGTCGCGACTTCCGGTCCATCCTCCCTGTAAGGATAGCGGAGGGAATGATGGATAATTACGCAGACTATGATGCCACCGGGTTGGCTGAGCTCGTACGCAAAGGCGATGTCAGCGCAGGCGAGCTTCTCAAGGAAGCGGTCACCCGCGCGTCCGCGGCGCAAAAAGATCTGAACTGTTTCTCAGCCATGTTCCCAGAAGTTGGCGAAGGCCAGATTACAGACGGGCTGCCCGATGGTCCTTTCGCAGGAGTGCCGATGGCCGTAAAAGATCTCGGATTCGAGATCGAAGGCCAGCCCATCACCAATGGATCGCTCGCGTTTAAGGGCAATATAGCGACCCGCAATAGTGTTCTCACAGAACGCTATAAAGCTGCTGGATTTACGCTATTTGGACAAACGACAAGCCCTGAATTCGGCCTCACCACGACGACGGAAAGCCTGCTCTATGGGGCGACCGTGAACCCGTGGGATACGACACGAACCTCAGGTGGGTCATCAGGCGGCGCAAGCGCCTGTGTCGCCGCAGGCGTCATTCCGATGGCGCATGCCAGCGATGGCGGTGGATCGATCCGTATCCCCGCAGGCTGTACCGGTTTGTTCGGCATGAAGCCTTCGCGCGGACGGACGCCAATGGGGCCGGCGACGACGGAAGGCTGGAACGGGCAGTCTACGGTGCATGCCGTGTCACGCTCTGTGCGAGACAATGCCGCCCTGCTCGACGCAACGCATGGCCGCGAAGTTGGCTCTCGTTACGTGGCGCCGGAGCCAGACAGCACATTCCTCAGCGCGCTCGACAAGGATCCAAAGCCGCTCAAAATCGCGCTTTGGACCACAGCTCCGAACGGCACTGTGCCGGATCCGGATGCGCAGGCCGGGATCGACAACACACGAAAACTGCTCGAGGAGCTCGGCCACCATGTTGAAGAGGCAGGCCCCGATCTTAACGGTGAAGAGCTCGGCAAAAGTCTCATGGTGACTGTCTCTGCTGCCATCGCGATGGTAATGGAAGCACGTGGCGAAGCCCTCGGTCGTGAGCTCGGTCCTCAAGACATGGAACCTGTGACGGCCCGGTTTGTTGAGTTCGGAAACACGATCCCGATGAAAGAGCTTATGAAAGCTACACAGGCGTCGATCACGGCAGGCCTCACCTATGAGCATTTCCTCGTTGATGGTGGCTATGACATGGTGCTTTCGCCGACCATGTCTCGTGTGCCGGACAAGACGGACGTGTTGTCGCTGAACCCGGCAGATATGGATGCTTACACACAGGCCGTCACAACGTTTGCCCCATGGTGCGCGATTTCGAACCAAGCTGGGTCGCCAGCGATGTCAGTCCCGCTGCACTGGACGGGGGAAAATTTGCCGATCGGCATGATGTTTGGTGCGCGTGCTGGGAATGAGTGGGAGCTTTATCAATTGGCTGGACAGCTAGAGCGCGCCGCACCATGGGCGCACCGTCGTCCACCGGTTTGGGTTGGATAGTGAGAACGAGATGAGCGAGTTAAAGACGCATATTGGTGGATGCCATTGCGGCGCCGTGCGCTTCGAGGTGGATCTTCCAGATGCGTTCGAAGTTGAGGATTGCAATTGCTCCATCTGCGCGATGAGTGGGAACATCCATGTGATTGTCCCAGCCTCGCGGTTTCGTCTGATCAAAGGGAAAGATGCGCTGAGCGAGTACCGCTTCAATACTGGCGGGGCGAAACACAAGTTCTGCAAAACGTGCGGCGTAAAAAGCTTCTACATCCCACGCTCTAACCAAGACGGCTTTGCAGTGACTTGGCGCTGCCTAGACAATTGGATGGACCTTGATGTGACCATCAACAAATTTGATGGACAGAATTGGGAAGCCAACGCACCTGCACTCGCGCACAAGTCAAAGGACTAGTTGCGAGGCCCTGGCGGCGGCGGACGTCGATCTCGGCCACCACCCGGCGGCCCACGTCTCGCGCCCCGCCGATTGAGGTCTTGAACAATCGCGCGACGCTGTGCCTCGCTTAATGCACCGAACTGCTCCGCCAGCACATCGTGCATTCGTTTTTTCATTGCCGATTCCGCGTCACGCAATTCTTCAAAAGCCATCTGCACTTCGGTCGCATCATAAGAGTCTGCGGATAAGAGTGAGCCCAGCTTGCGGCGGACATCTCGGACT
>JABSPZ010000002.1 GCA_013213785.1 Henriciella sp.
CAGGTGATCGGGGTCCGCCTGCGCGCTGGCATCTTCGACAACGGCATTTGTGAATGCCACATCGCCAAAGGCGGCAAGCGCTTCCGCGGAGGCTTCTTCGACAATATCGAACAGCCGCACGGATTGGATTTTTGTATCCGGCGTTGAGGACCGGCCATATTTCAGCGTGTCGCTCGCCAGATTAATCGCGCGCTCAAGGGCGCGTTCCAGTCGAGGCAGGCTTTTCGCAACGCGCGGATCATCCGATCGAGACAGCGTGTCCGAAACGAGCTGTGCCGTCGCAAGCGAGTTGCGCAAATCGTGATTGATCTTCGCCACCGCTTCGCCGAGCTGCGCCAAACGCTCTTGCTGGCGGAAGGCGTTCGAGACCGCCTCTTCCATATCAGAGAGCGCATTTTGCGCGCGGCCAATTTCATCTGTTCGCACCGTCGGAGATAGGCGGCGACGCCAACTGCCCGGATCTTCTTTGATTTGTACAACCGACCGTGTCACGCGCCGAATCGGGCGCACCACGGTAAGCAGGAGCATCAAATAAATCAGACCACCAGTCACAATCGAAATGATCAAAGACAGGACGAGGATGTTCCGTCCATATTGCGCAAGCCCCTTACGAAGCGCTGTTTCATCCGCGACGATTTCTATAACACGGCCGGGCTGTGAGCCTGCAGCGCGAATAATGAGGAAACGGTCGTTCGACGCAAAGAAAGTCGCCAGCGTATCGCCGACCTCCGACATGTCAGGGCTTTCGTCGAACAGAACAATCTTACTGGTACAACAGATTTCCTCGCCCGGATTGAGGATCATATCCCGGCGCTCATCGTAAAGCTCAGCGACGGCCAAGACCATCGCACTGGCAAGCAGATCCTGTTCCAGCTCCTCGGACACCATGCGCGACGGGGCTGCCTCCAAAGCCAAAGCGGCGAGCCGTCCTGCTTCGATCTGATCTTTCAGCCAGGTGTTTCGATAATTGGTCGCGCTGGGCACAAAGATGAGCGCCTCAACGATCAAGACCGTTGAAATCGCAATTAGAAACAGCCTGAAGGACAGGCTGTCTCGCCAACGCAAGCCAGATCCACTGGCAACCGGAGATTGTGGTTCGCTCACGCGATGCTCGTACTCTATGGAATGCGTTGCAGCAACCCAACGAGGGTACGGGAGGCCTTCCCAAAGACAGCTGGCGTGAAGTGCGCACTGGCGGCGCGCTTCACCACTTCCGCCCGTGTTGGGTAAGGTGAAATGAAGTTCGTCAAAGACTGAACGCCGAGTTTGTTCGACATTCCGTAGCCAACAATCTGGATAATGTCCCCCGCGCCATCACCGACGACGGATGCGCCGAGGATCTTCCCTTTACGGATGACCAGTTTCGCTTCACCGAGGGTTTTGCCCTCCGCAATCGCGCGATCATTCTCGTGGAATGGGAAAGACGAAGTCGTGACGCTATCACCATATTGCTCGCGAGCTTCGGCTTCAGTGAGACCTACTTGGGCAACTTCTGGAGCAACATAGGTCACCGCGGGTAGCGGAAGATCGCTCGCTTTACTGCCCT